>NZ_CP200033.1:1295000-1727590 GCF_053793815.1 Bartonella sp. B23 | reverse complement strand
CTTTCATCCTGATAAAAATAAAATTTTGTCCTGCCAAACAGCTAAAAACAAACCTAGCAAAAGCAAAACGCCCTACCCCAAATAAGATTACTTATCCCCCCCTAGGATAGTTTCATTACAACCCCACAAATAAAGATGACCAATAAGATTTACTTGCCCTCATGATACGATCCATTCTTCTAAAATGGCAAACATACCGATCAAGAAAACTAAAAAACGCCGGAATACCTACCCAAAACAAGAGTTCATAATAGCCTAAACTAAAAAACCTTACACCCAATGTAATATAGGATTATGAAACACTGTGACCCCTGTACATTTTTAATTTCCATAAGAAACATACAAAACAGCAGAGGTAAAATGCAAGGGGTCAAAATAAAATCAAAAGCCTCTAAAAAACCGCCATAAACCTACTCACATAAACAAAAAATGAGAAAAATAATTGATTCAATTCATTTTTTTTCTCTAAATTTACCAATAATTAAAGAATCTTTTCAGATGAAAAAAAAAAAATAAAAATGCTTGACAAAAAAGACTCTGCAAAAATTCACAAAGGTTGTGGATAACCATAAAAATTCTACAAATTTTCTCTCCCTTTTCATGGAAAGAATCGCTGCAAATTTCCCTTCTTAAAAAGCAAAGTGTGGAATTTTCTGAAAACAAAAAAACCAGCATCCACAGGGATGCTGGTTTGATTCCTAACAAATTTGATTTTTAACAAAATCGCAAAAACTTAAACGTTAAGAGCCTTCAAACGCTTTGCTAAACGCGATACTTTTCGTGCCGCAGCATTTTTATGAAAAACCCCTTTGGAAACAGCACGCATAATTTCAGGTTCAAAATTCTTAAATGCTATCTCCGCGCACGCCTTATCACCACCAGCCAAAGCATCATCAAACTTACGCATGAAGGTACGAACGCGTGAACGGCGAGCTCTATTAACCTGGGTGCGCGCCGCAGCCTTGCGAACCGCTTTTTGAGCTGAAGGTGTATTCGCCATAAATATATCTCTCTTTCAATACATTGGACAGGGCCAGTCTAAACGATACCTCTACCAACACAAATAAATCCAATCCACACAACACTACAGGGTTGTTGATAACTGCACAGCTTATAATGCAATCCTCAAGTCAACGTCAATCGAATTTTCAAGGAAAAGTGTAAAAAACAAATCCAAATCTCTTGAAACCTACATTCATAATTTAAAATCATTCATCAATAAATAACGCATCTAAACTGCCAGATTACGCAAAACATATTGCAAAATTCCACCATGATGCAGATAATCCAGCTCGTCTTCAGTATCGACACGGCACAACAGTGGAACAGCTTTTACCGTTCCCTCAGCAAAAGTGATTGTAGCCACAGTTTTCTGACGGGGTTTTAAATCATGAATTCCTTCAATCGTTACCTTTTCATCTCCTCTCAAACCAAGTGATTGCCAACTTACACCCGCTTCAAAAACAAATGGTACAATCCCCATGCCAACGAGATTAGAGCGATGAATCCGCTCAAAAGACTGGGCAATTACCGCTTTTACACCAAGAAGATTGGTACCCTTAGCCGCCCAATCACGAGATGAACCGTTGCCGTATTCAATACCAGAAAAAACAACAAGCGGAACACCCTCCCGCTTATACGCCATTGCTGCATCATAAATCGTTTGTTCTGTTCCTGATGGATAATGAACTGTATAACCTCCTTCACGACCATTTTCCCCTAGCATGAAATTACGAATGCGAATATTGGCAAAGGTTCCCCGCATCATAACTTCATGATTTCCACGACGCGTTCCGTACTGGTTAAAATCAGTCACTTTAACCCCATGATCAGTTAAATATTTTCCAGCAGGAGAATCAACTTTAATGGCACCAGCAGGAGAAATATGGTCTGTCGTGATTTTATCACCAAACAAACCTAGGATTCGTGCTTCTTTGATATCCGACAGCACTTCAGGGATTTTCTGCATATTATAAAAATATGGTGGATTACGCACATACGTTGATTGCTCATCCCAAGAGTAAGTAACACCCGTTGGAGCTTGAACTTTTTGCCAGTTTTCATCTCCCTTAAAAACATCCATGTATTTATCGACAAAAATCTTACGTGTAATATTTTTCTCGATAAATTCCTGTATCTCTTGAGAAGTTGGCCAAATATCTCTCAAATAAACAGGTTGTCCATCTGAACCTTCACCAAGAGGCTCTTTGGTTAAATCTTTACGCACTGTTCCAGCCAAAGCGTGTGCAACAACGAGCGGTGGCGATGCTAAATAATTGGCTTGCACATCAGGCGATACACGCCCTTCAAAATTACGGTTTCCTGAAAGAACCGCAGCAGTGATTAAGCCATTATCATTTATCGTTTTTGAAATGGCCGGATACAAAGGACCAGAATTTCCTATACATGTCGTGCACCCAAAGCCAACTAAGTTAAACCCCAGTGTATTTAAATCTTTTTGCAAACCGGAATTGGTAAGATAAGCCTCAACGACCTGCGAACCAGGCGCAAGAGAAGTCTTAACCCACGGTTTACTCTTGAGACCTTTCGCTACAGCATTACGTGCCAAAAGACCTGCAGCAATAAGAACGCTTGGATTTGATGTATTCGTACAAGAAGTAATTGCAGCAATCACCACATCACCATGACCAAGTGTATATCCCTTACCCTCAATCCTATAACGGTTATCTTGCCCAACAGTCTTCTTATAATCACTAGACAATGCTGCTTTAAAACCCTGCCCAATATTTTCTAACGCAATACGCCCTTCAGGACGTTTAGGACCGGCCATAGAAGGCACAACACTTTCCATATCTAATTCAATTGTATCGCTAAAAATGGGATCAACAATCATCTTATCATGCCACATCCCTTGTGCTTTTGAATAAGCTTCTACTAGAGCAATACGACTTTCATCACGCCCTGTCATATTGAGATAACGCACTGTTTCTTTGTCAATTGGAAAAAAACCACAGGTTGCCCCATATTCTGGTGCCATATTCGCAATCGTTGCTCGATCAGCGAGTGTCATATGCTCCAAACCTGAACCAAAAAATTCAACAAATTTACCGACAACACCCTTCTTGCGTAAAATTTGCGTAACCGTTAATACTAAATCAGTAGCAGTTACGCCCTCTTTAAGCCTACCTGTTAGACGGAAACCAATCACTTCAGGCAACAACATAGAAACGGGCTGGCCTAACATTGCCGCCTCTGCTTCAATACCACCAACACCCCAACCTAAAACGCCTAAACCATTCACCATAGTTGTATGCGAATCAGTTCCTACACAAGTGTCAGGATAGACTGTCTGAGACCCTCTCTCATCCTTTATCCACACACATTGTGCTAAATATTCTAGATTCACCTGATGGCAAATTCCCGTTCCTGGAGGAACAACGCGAAAATTTTGAAACGCTTGCTGTCCCCACTTAAGGAAACGATAACGCTCACTGTTGCGTTCATATTCGCACCCAACATTGTCGTTAAAAGCCATAGGATTACCAAAATAATCAACGATAATGGAGTGATCAATGACGAGATCAACAGGGATGAGAGGATTGATCTTTTCAGCGTTTCCCCCAAGTTTTACCATGGCATCACGCATCGCAGAAAGATCGACAACAGCAGGAACACCCGTAAAATCTTGCATAAGAACGCGCGCAGGGCGATAGGCAATTTCTGCACCAGCAGCGCCTTTGTCATTTAACCACTTAGCAACGTTTAAAATGTCTTCTTTTTTGACCGAACGTCCGTCTTCAAAACGCAGTAAATTTTCAAGAATCACCTTCATTGAAAACGGCAGGCGAGAAACATCTGGAAGTCCATTCTTTTCTGCCTCAATCAAACTATAATAGTTATATTGCCTGCCACCAACATTTAAAGTTCTGCAACAATTAAAGCTATCAATTTGAGTCACAACTGTCTACCCTCATACTACAAACTATATAATTTCTCGGAACAAAAAACACAAACTACGAGTCAAGGTCGCAGCTTGAGTGCAGACGTAACCACACCTGCCTTCCATTTCTTCCTCTGCCTTTTTTATCAGCAAATTCGGAAATCGGCACTAAAGACCATTCTACACCAAATTTTGATGCAACACGTTCCTTATAGAACTATTTCTAGAACTATTCTAGGTATAATTGCATAAAAAACGTGTTTTTTTGTCTTATAATGCAATAAAGATTATAGAAAAAAGCAAAATAGGTAAGCACATGATGTTATCGGGCAAAAATTTAGCAGCTCACAGGAACGAAGAAATCCTGTTTCAAGGTCTTTCCTTCTGTTTATTTCCACAGCAACTTATGACTATTACAGGTCCAAATGGAATCGGAAAATCTACATTATTGCGAATCATTGTTGGTTTTCTTGAAGCTGCAGAAGGAAGTATAATACTTAAAGACCAGAAACAAACGTATCCGGTAGCAACTGCGTGTCATTATCTTGGCCCTCAAAACGCTATGAAACCTTTTTTATCCGTCATTGATAATCTGCAATTTTGGTCAACATTTTACGGACAATATCTGCATTATCCGCATGAAGCCCTCACTGATATTGGTCTTTCTGATCTTGAACACTTATCCTTCAATGTTCTATCAACTGGACAAAAAAGACGTGTAGCCATTGCTCGCCTTTTGCTCTCCTATCGTCCTATTTGGATTTTAGATGAACCAATATTAGGAATTGATAGCTATGCTCAAACTCTCCTTACCAATATTTTTCAGCGCCATCTAAATCAAGGTGGTATGATTATTGCTGCAACTCACAATCCCCTAGGCATTCCAGAAAATCATAAAATTGCTTTGGAAAAATTTTTACCTTCCCAGGAGTGAAAAAAATGAAAGCACTTTTCTGGCGTGATCTTAGATTAATTTTAGCACCACAAGCTTCTTCGTTAACAGGGCTTTTGTTTTTCATCGCTGTTATCATGATAACCCCTTTCGCCATTGGGCCAAATCCTAAAGTTCTCGCACAAATAGGCCCAGGTATATTATGGATCGGAGCCCTTCTCGCAGGACTTCTAAACTTAAATAAACTTTTTCAAACCGATCGTGATGATGGAAATCTCGACCAATTCATCCTCGCTGGACAAAGACGAAGCTTCATACTGATTGTATTTACCAAATGCCTTGCCCATTGGGTAGGAACGATGCTGCCCCTTATTTTTGTCACTCCTATTTTAGCGCTTATGCTTCATTTAAATGCCACAATAACTTTCACAACAATACTTACTCTCTTATGTGGAACACCAGCCATTACTTTCATCGGTGCTATAGGAGAAGCTCTTACAACGTCATTGTTGCACAGCACTCTTCTCATTTTTATCATCATCTTGCCATGGATTATTCCAATCATGATTTTCGGTGTTTCAGCTGCTACAGCTCCAATAAATCCGCATGTTTCTTTTCTCGCTGCCTTGACTCTTCTTATCGCTTTTTCACTTCTTTTGAGCCTCTTTGGCTCTTTTGTTGCTGCTATAACGCTCAAGCTTTTATCAGAATAGTAAAAGATGATTGCCGTAAAGCAAAACTCTATCTATTATAAATTTCATGAATAAAATATCTCGCATACATAAAATGAAGCCACTCCCAACAAGTTTAACCCGTTTTATGGAAATAAGCAGTGTTATTTTGCCTTGGCTAACTGGTATGACACTATGTCTTCTTGTCTTAGGATTAATTCTGATTAAGCATTCTCCTGACGACTATCAGCAAGGTATTACCGTAAAGATTATGTATATTCATGTACCCTTCGCGTGGCTCTCTATATTTTGTTATATCATCATAAGTACTGCTGCGTTAGGAAGTTTAATTTGGAGACATCATCTCGCTAATGTAGCACTTAAATGTGGTGCACCCATTGGAGCAATCTTTACAGCTTTGGCTCTGATGACAGGTGCGCTTTGGGGACGCCCGATATGGGGGGCATGGTGGGTATGGGACGCACGGCTCACATCAGTTTTAATCCTACTTTTTATTTATCTTGCCATTGTTATGCTTGCTCGCGCTTTTGATAACCAAGAAAAAGCGGCACACGCTACAGCAATTCTCACACTCGTGGGATTTGTGAATATCCCCATTATCAAATTTTCTGTTAATTGGTGGAATACACTGCATCAATCAGCATCGCTTTTGCGTTCAGGAGGCCCAACAATCGAACATTCTATGTTATGGCCCCTCATAACAATGGTATTTTGTTTCAGCTTTATGTTTATTTTGCTCTATTTGATGGCTATGCGAAACGAAATCAATCGTCGCCATATTCAAATACTTCAGATAAAAAAAGCCCATTGTCCATAGCATCAGGACTCTTCACCATGTTCGACCTAAATAGCATTCACAGCGGATTTTTAGGAAATCTCTCTCAACAAATTGATTGGTTCCTTGGTACCCTTCACCGCGAGCAGATTGTTCTTTTGAGCTACATGCTTTCCGCAGTCTCTCTCTTATGTCTCATTGGGCATATCTTTTGCAAAGCTGTATACCAAAAAAAAATTCTCCAAAAGCTAAACAAAAAAGAGCCATTTCGAAAAGAAAAATATAATGAAAATCATCCCTCAAAAATCTAAAAAGAACATGCTATTACCTCTCCTTTTTGGTCCGTTTGTATGTGTTTTTCTTCTTATGATATTTTTTTTCTACTTTACGAGCAACAAACATCCCAATGATGCTTCTCTTTTTTCAAACGCATTCGCTGAAAAACAAGTTCCTAAAACACATCTTCCTCTCTTTGGTAGCGAAAACCGTTTTCTTGATTCAGAACAATTTAAAGGACGCGTAACATTGGTTAATTTTTGGGGGTCTTGGTGCTTGCCCTGTCGCGAAGAACATCTCCTTCTTATGAAAATTGCACAAGATCAACGTTTTGATCTTATTGGCATTAATTACAAGGATAGTAAAGAAAACGCTCAACGCTTTCTGAACAATTTTGGTAATCCTTTTAAAGTTATCGGTTTTGATGTTTCAGGTCATATAGCTATTAACTGGGGGGTATATGGACCACCAGAAACCTTTCTTTTAAATAAAGAGAGCATTATTATTGCTAAACATGTTGGACCCTTAACGTGGCAAATTTATCAGAAAAAAATCCTGCCAAAAATTGAAAACGCTATCATGACAAAAAATTCAAGGTATTGATTCATGCAGTTAATTCAATTTCTCTTTATTGAATAAGGACATCGTTAGATTTTTTTTATTCCACCACACCTTAAATGAATCCTAAAAAATATTTATTTGAATGTCACAAAAAGAAGCGATGTATAGATAAAAATTGTTTGAGGGAAAGAGGAATATAAAAGAAGATACAACATTGGAAAATGAGAAAAGTAGTACTGGTTTTTACTTTTACAAAAATAACAATCTATCATTTATCACTCTTGAATTGTACCATTTTCATACGTGATGAAATTTGGAGCAAGAAAAGAGATTTCTTTCAAATAAGTATGCCAATTAACAAGCAGCGTTGTTCTTCGTGCGAGGCGCAATTCCACTACAGAGCATAAAAGGCAAAAAGATGGGAAATTTATCTAATCTCCACCGTTTTTTTAAATATCGCTTTAAAAGCTTTAGGAAATTGTAAGACTGAAACAAAAGAGATGATGACAACAGACAGCTGCTTGCATCTTTGCAGCACGTTACCACACAATAGTATAAAAAAATAATACGCAAATAAACTCTTTGATGGAAAGGATCCTTATATTCAACAGAAACCTCACCTTCGCAAATTTTTCTCCTATAGCAGAATTATATATTAATGACTAATATAGAGGAGGAAATATGAGATTACACTGCAAATTTTATATTCTTACCCGTCGTCTTTCAGATATTGGTTGAAATGCTATCTTAGCATGAAAAGCACAGTAAGGACTATTTTCACCAGAATCAGCACCACAAAAATGAAAATCTGACGTTAAAGGATCTCCTACAGGCCATCTACACGTATTTTCACTCAATTGTAAAAGATTAAGTTGGCGCGATATAGGCACAACTACATTTGATTTCATGGGTACATCCATTTCTGTTACATCTTCTGCTACAAACTCCGTCTTTAAAGCTGTCACTCCAACATCGCAAGATGCAGCATTTGTTGGCAAAACTGTAGATGGTGTACATCGCACACGTGGAGATGGAGACGACGGACCAGTAAGCACCTTTTGTGCACGCGATGCTCCTTGTGCTATCTTACCACGTCCCGGTAATTTTAATCGGTGCACTTTACCAATTACTGCATTCCTACTGACCCCACCTAATTGAGCAGCAATCTGACTTGCACTTAATCCCTCACTCCAAAGCTTCTTAAGAAGTTCAACGCGTTCACATGTCCAACTCATATCGGCACTCCATTCTGATCACCTCACTGAGAGGTACTCCTTTACCCCTTCAAATGTTTCAATCATATTTTCAATGAGCCAAATGAAAAATTTTTATCTCTATCCGAGCACACAAAACTTCACTCAACTTATTGAAATACAATCTTGTCTGCTAAGCTAAACTACAATATGGACTAACTCTATGACAAGTGTCTTTCCCTCTTTAAGAGTCTATTTAGAACGTTTTCCCCAACTTGCGAATCAACCATAGGCCAAACTATCGTTTTTGCCTAAGGATTTTTTATACAGATGTTCTTTGCAAAACCTCCATTAGCTTTTGCCAATCGATGAAATGATCTATAATGCCAGTAATTGATCGTAATGAAGCACTAATTGTACTGTGCTAAAAAATAAAAAATGCAATGTGTTTTGTTTGCAGCATTGTTTTATTTGTTGTATTGCGAATTGAAAACATAGAGGAAATAATGATGGACGTTAGAACGATACAGCCACTTTACCAATGCTGTGCTCGACGTAATTTGCATTTCAAACGGGGCAATGGTGTATGGCTTGTTTCCGATAAAGAAGAGCGTTATCTTGATTTCACGTCCGGCATTGCTGTCAATGCATTAGGGTACGAACATCCAAAACTGGTTGATACCCTCAAAATACAGGCTGAAAAACTTTGGCATGTTTCCAATCTTTTTCAATCCCCCGAACAAGAGGCTCTTGCCGCACGTCTTTGCGCAAACAGCTTTGCTGATAAGGTCTTTTTTTGCAATTCAGGTGCTGAAGCACTAGAATGCGCATTCAAAACTGCTCGTCACGCTCATTATGCATCTGGCCATCCAACACGCGTTGAAATTATTACTTTTGAAGGTGCATTTCATGGGCGCACACTGGCAACGCTTGCTGCCACCGGAGAAGAAAAATATCTTAAGGGTTTTGGTCCCAAAGCTGGTGGATTTATTCAAATTCCTTTCTTTGATGAAAACGCCTTGCGTAAGGCTATCAATAAAAATACCGCTGCCATCCTTATTGAACCCATTCAGGGAGAAGGAGGAATACGAACGGTTTCGTATGAAGATTTAAAGCTTTTGCGCAAGATATGTGATGATAATGATCTATTATTGATTTTGGATGAAGTCCAAACAGGTATTGGACGAACAGGAAAGCTTTTTGCTTACGAATGGAGTAATATCGCACCTGATATTCTTACTCTCGCAAAGGGACTGGGTGGTGGATTTCCGTTGGGAGCTTGTCTTGCAACAGATAAAGCTGCAAAAAGTATGACACCAGGAACCCACGGATCAACCTTTGGAGGAAATCTTCTTGGGATGGCTGTAGGCAACAGTGTTCTTGATATCATACTAGAACCGGGTTTTCTCGACCATGTTCAGTGTATGGGTTATAAGCTAAAAAAGGGACTTTCAACCATTTTAAACACTTATCCTGAAATTATCTGTGCAATTCAAGGCGTAGGCCTTATGGTGGGAATTCAGTGTGTTGTTCCTTCTCATGTTGTCGTTGATGCCTTAGAAAATGAACGTCTTTTATGCGTTAATGCTGGTAATAATATTGTGCGTTTATTACCTCCCCTTATCATAACCGAGGAAGAAATATATGAAGGCTTACAACGTATTGAAAAAGCAGTTGCTCATCTTTCGTAAATGAACCTAATAAAGGCAAGTAATCATACCATGACAAATGCTCCTCACCACTTCACTGACTTATCTATTTTAACCCCGCATATAGCACGCACTCTTATCGACTACGCGAAAATCATCAAAAAAAACCTCAAAGTAGGAAAGGATTCAAAGCCTTTTGTTGGTAAAACACTAGCGATGATTTTTGAAAAACCGTCGACACGAACGCGTGTTTCATTTGATATCGGTATGCGTCAGCTCGGTGGGAATACGATCATGTTAACAGGCTCAGAAATGCAGCTCGGTTATAGCGAAACTATCGCTGATACAGCGCGTGTATTATCACGTTTTGTAGATATTATCATAATGCGCACAACAGCACATCACCGGATGCTCGAATTGGCACAGTATGCCCAAGTTCCTGTTATTAATGCCCTCACAGATGACAGCCATCCTTGCCAAATTCTAGCAGATATCCTAACCTACGAAGAACACCGTGGACCAATCGCCGGCAAAATATTTGCCTGGATGGGAGATGGGAATAATGTTCTCCATTCCTTGATCGAAGCAACGGCTCTCTTTAATTTTCATTTACGCATTGCTACACCAAAAGGTAATGAACCACAAGAAAAGTACGTTAACTGGGCAAGTAAGTGCGGAGCTAATATTATGCTCACAAACAACCCTCAAGAAGCTGCTAAAGATGCCGATTGTATTATGACCGACACATGGATTTCCATGGGACAAGAATTTCGCGCCCGTAGTCATTCTATTTTCCAGCCTTATCAAGTTAATGAAGATTTAATGAAATTAGCTAAACCCGATGTTTTATTCATGCATTGTCTGCCTGCTCATCGTGGCGAAGAAGTTGTAGATTCCGTAATCGATGGACCGCATTCTGTTGTTTTCGAAGAAGCTGAAAATCGTCTTCATGCTCAAAAAGCAATTCTTTCTTGGTGTTTACAAGATGCGTTTTTCTCTCCACAATAGCATACCAAGAAAAATCATATAACAGGTTAGATATGAGTGAAGAACGCGAACAAGCCAAAGATGAAGCTTCTCTCAACAACGTTTATTGGAGTGAAGATGACGCTGTTATTCCTTTTCAAGTTGAAGAACTTGATATCCGTGGGCGTGCTGTACAACTTGGGAAAATTTTAGATTCCATTCTCACAAGACATCAATATCCTGAACCGGTTTCTTACCTTCTTGCAGAAGCTTTAGTCTTAACCGTCCTGCTTGGGACATCCTTAAAACTTAAAGGAAAATTTATTTTACAAACCCATTCCAATGGACCGGTTAATATGTTGGTGTGCGACTTCTCTCCTCCATCGAATCTGCGTGGGTACGCTCGTTTTGATGAAGAAGAGCTAAAACAAGCAATAGCCAATGATCAAGTATCTTCAGAAACACTTCTTGGAAAAGGCACTTTAGCCTTCACCATCCACCAAGATGCCCACACGCAATACTATCAGGGGGTAGTTGCATTAGATGAATCAAATTTACAAGAAGCCTCCCGTGCCTATTTTGACCAATCAGAACAAATTCCCACCGATATCCGCTTAGCAGTCTCTATATTGGTTAACCGCAACCAAAAAGGTAAACCGCAGAAAAACTGGCGAGCAGGAGGACTTTTGACTCAACTCTTACCTCAAGCATCGTCTCATCATAAAATATATCAACCCAATAAAAAACCAGAAGAAACTAAAACCCGTTCTCAACTTGAAAACCAATGGCAAGAAGCCAAAGCACTGACAGGAACTATTGAACATGCAGAATTGACCGATCCCAAAAGTGGCAGTAAACAGCTGTTGTTCCGTCTTTTCCATGAACAAGGCGTCAGAGTTTTTAATCCCATTCCTCTTATCGATCAATGTTCTTGTTCGCGCGAAAAAATTAAAGAAATACTGGAAAGCTTTCCTATTGATGAGCGTAACAAAATGATTGAAAATAATTATATTTCAGTCACATGTGAATTTTGTTCGACAGCTTACCGTTTTAAAACATAAATTCAATCCTATAAAATAATACACGCGAATGACCAGCAATAACAGCTTACTAAAAGAAACAAACTACCTTTAGATTAGAGATTAATAGGAATCTCTATCCCCTAAAGCAAGCAAAATGCCAAAGAGAATAACAATAATTCACTTTAGGCCCTAGTTTTATAATTTCTATAAGCAGAGAGTAAGCAACCTTAAATAAAGAGGGATTCAAATAAAAAACTAGCCAACGCACTATTTTTCACTTCAATAGCTCTGTTTACAATAGCTTCAACCTCCACACTGAACCTGAAAACTTTTAATCCTGGAGCTGAAGAAGTTTTTCCTGTTACATCCACACTAATTTATGGCGACCATGATGCCATACTCTCGACGTACAATTTCAAAAAAAGTACGCTCAACGCCTTATTGATATGGTTTTAAAAGTGTTCCCTCAAGCACAAATAATACCAACTGCACAAACGGCATATCTAATCTCTACTACCAAAGGTGCGAAAAGAAACGTATGGAAAGAAACAATGGGAACTGATGCTCCAGAAGAATTATATATTTCTGATGCTGTAACCTCTCATAAATTGATTATTGATGGTCAAGATATTGATATTCGATAGAATAGAAATGATGCAGCACACAGTTATCTATGGATCCCTTCCCTTAAAACTGTACTTGGTGGTATCTCAGTGTTAACCGGCAAACATCTTTGGATGGATGATACATCAAACATTCAGGGTATTGATTTGTGGGTAAAGAACACTGAAGATATGCCAATCACTGAAACCAGAAAAGGGCATCACTGGACACTGTATTAAAATTCAGCATTGCTTGATTTTGTAAAAAAACATCTTACTAACTACAAAAATGCCGCCATCTCACATAAGAACTCTACCAGCATTATTTCTGATATGAAGAAAAAATATCCTGATCTTGTTAGTCAACAATTTCTTGAGTTTGTGGCCAAAATTTTTACCGGCGAAACCCCTTGGCATATAAATAATACTTATCCCCCCATTGGCAAAGCAGCAGCAGTGAACTTTGATGGAGCTGTTTTTGAACTTAATTTCCATGATAACCGAAAAATATCATTTAAAGGAACATTTAGTGCTTTTAAAGACACCGAAAATCCAGTGGAATATGCCGCTATTGAAGTCAGTAAAAATGTATTCATGGTTTACTGGCATGAACCTAAAATGAATTCTAATGCTGTTCATGTTCAAGACTGGAATACAGGAACACTCTATAGTAGTATCGCGGTAAAAGATAATTCATTCACCCATGTGAAAGGAACTACAAAAATTCAACAACACATCTGCAGAAAGCAGATATTTGCTTTATATTTTTCTTTTTGTATTTTCAAAGGATCAGTGCGTACAGCCTGTCTTTGTTATATTTCCCATGCTCATTAACTTTGTGCCGATCTTAATTTTCTTATTTATTGCGTAAACTCCTTAGCCCTCATTGTAGCATATTCAATCTTTTCTACTGTTATCACTTCCTTATTGGTTTAGTGAACTTCTTTTCCCTATTCCTTCAATTTCTAAAAAATCAGACTTTACATAACACTCGCAGCAAGTACAGGCATTCCGGTAAATGATACAAACCGTCGTCCACATTATCCTCTGTCATCATATTTGCAATTTTATGATGAATAATAAGAAAGATTTGGTTTTTTTAAATATACATACGCCTTATCAATAAATTTCACAATTTCATAAGCTTCCTATTATATGTGAGCTAAATTATATTAGAATTAACATGAAATCCGTAGCTATAGGCAATTCTGCCAAAAAATCGATCACAAGCTAGTAAACCGTCAATGACAATATAATCAAGACAGAGCCAATCTGTGTTATCTCTTAAAAAACTATTACATCCAGAAAACTAAAAATTGAAAACGGTATAATTCATCTTAACGTGTTGCAGCTCAATCTAGTTTAATGCCATAGCTTAAAATATGTGCACAAATGAAGAAAACACACATGTCACTGGGAACAAGAAATGGGCATAAAGGTCACAATCAATGCAATTTTTTCTAAATACTCTTTCGTTCTAATAGTCCGATTATTTCTCATTTATGCTTTTCAGTTTTTTCGTTTTGCAGTTATACAGAAAATAATAAAAAACATACAAATATCCAAAATATCTGCCCAGAATCATCCACAAAACCCCTCCAATTATAGTTTATTAAGCTGTATGGTTGACTGTGTTACAAAGAGAACCATTACCTACGCAAACGCCATATCTAAAACTGATCTTAAGCCAATATAGCCTAAATAACATCATACTCTTTTCTCAGGCATAAAGCGGCGCAACTGAACATAAAGCGCACCACCACCACCATGCTGACGGGCAGCTTGCTCAAACGCACGAACGTAATCTTGAAAAATCGGCGTTGATAACCAATGGGGGACAAATTGGTACAAAACGCCATTGCTCCCGTACGACCGACCTTTTCCTGTGATCACGAGTACATAACGCAATCCTTTTTGCTGAGAAGATTGTAGAAATTGTTTCAAGAAAAAATAGGCTTCTTCTTGCCCACACCCATGAAGATCAAGACGAGCTTCAAGCGGATAATGACCCTTGGCAATTTTACGATGTACAACGCGATTGAAGAAAGAGATCCCATGTGTTTGTGCAACCGTCCTCTTTTCTCTTTTAGCCCCTATTGATCTCTGTTTATTTACCTGAATCAACAGAGGGATTTGTGTTCCGTGCTGTTTTTTATTGTCGATATTTGCAGCATCTCTTGGAATAGAAGAATGAGACTTATCATGAAGCGGTATTATTGTGCGACAAACCATCTCCCACAGTAGACGATCCTGCGCAACCAATGGATCTCTTTTTTGTCTCCATTTACCCGTAGACATTGGAATTTTCAGTCTCTCATAAACTTTATTGATATGATCTTAGGATGAAAAACACTTTAATTTTCATCTTCTGTTGCAAAAAGCTTCCAGTTGGGATCTGACGATAGACTATTGCGAACAAAAGTCCAAACATCCCTAATTTCAACAATAGCACCAGGATCACCGTCTATCAGTTCTTCCTGTTCATTATAGGTAACAGAAATAATTTCACTAACAATCCGCACAGTTAAAAATTGTTCTTTTTCTTGCATTTTTGCTGCAACAAACTCGATTTTATTAATTCCAACAAAAGTAAATTGAACCCTTTCATTATTTTTTTCGCGTTGCTCAATGGCCGCACAAAAACTTTCAAAAACATTCTGCGAAAGCAAGCTCTTAAGTTGATTGCGATCACCTTTGGCAAAAGCTGTTACAATCATTTCATAGGCAACTTGAGCACCTTTTATAAAAAATTGGGGAGAAAAGTGAGGATCACTCTGGCGCAGCGCACGCAAACCTCTATTCAGTTCACTTCCCTCTGGTGAAATCGCGTCAATTTCGCTAAAATCACCTTTTTGCGAATTAACTTGATGAGGGAACGAAACAGTATTGTCAATCGTTTCTGCCTCGACCTGTTTTTTAGAACGATCCGAATAAGGGTCAAAGGGAGGCTTTTCAAAACCAATCCGTTTTCCCAATACATTACGGAGTTGCACAAAAACAATAACCATAATAACAAGAGCTACGAAAAGTACGACGTCAAATTCCATGGGCGCTGTCAATCTCCAAACCTAAAATGATCTGTAATAAACCTTGCTGTCAATATCATTTATAAATAAACATGTAAAACGGGTAATCTACTATTCAAATACTTTTATAGCCCTAATTTTTAAATTTAAAAAGGATAGCTCCTATAATTTTCTACTCCAAACCTTACAAAGGGAATTTTTATGTGATCAAGTCTTATCTTATAAATCCTCGTTTTTTTATCATTATTGCCCTTGGCGTTCTCTTAATTGAAATCGCAGGTTTTATCTTTGTCGGAAAAGAAATTGGAATTTTGGCAACTTTGAGTTTGATCATTTTTACAACAATGGTTGGAAGCATTTTACTGCGAATTCAAGGTCTTAACCTCTTAAAAAGTATACAACATGAACTTATTCAAGAACATACATTAGAAAATGATGTTATCAATGATGCCTTCATCATTATTGGCGCAATTTTGCTTATTCTTCCTGGCTTTGTAAGTGATATTTTGGGAATATTATTTCTTATTAAACCAATCCGTCCTGTTGTCTGGTATTTGTTTTCATCACTCAACAATAAAATGAATACTCACACTAAAAATAACACCAACGCCAAAAGTGAGCCTGAAAAAATAATCGATCTTAAAGCAGAAGACTACAAAATTCATGATGTAACAGAATCTTCATGGCGTAAAAATGATGATAATCCTTGAAATACCAAAAAATTGTAACGAACTAAAAAAATCATCACGACAAGGAAAGCGTTCCTTGCAACCTTTTGCAAGGCATGATAACCAGCCTTAATCTTTAGATATAAGATAGAAATACATACATTATGATGAGAGGTTTTTAGTATGGCCAAAGGTGAAATTAACAACAATGGTGGAGAACCCGTTTTTGCTGTATTGACTCAATATTTAAAAGATTTTTCATTTGAAAATCCAAACGCTCCTCGTTCACTGCATCCACGGGAAAAGGCACCACAAATCGATATCAACATTAATGTCAACGCTAATCCAATTGGTGATGACAATTATGATGTCGTTTTGTCCCTCTTGGTCAAAGCCAATGATGATACT
Organism: Bartonella sp. B23; assembly: GCF_053793815.1. Lineage (NCBI taxonomy): Bacteria > Pseudomonadati > Pseudomonadota > Alphaproteobacteria > Hyphomicrobiales > Bartonellaceae > Bartonella > Bartonella sp. B23. The sequence goes on along the minus strand of NZ_CP200033.1, from coordinate 1,710,959 downwards.
GAAGTACTGTTTCATGTAGAACTTATTTACGGTGGTGTTTTCCATCTTGAAAATATTCCTCAAGAGCATGTGATGCCACTTGTTTTTATTGAATGTCCCCGTCTCTTGTTCCCATTTGCTCGGCAAATCATATCTGATGCTACCCAAAATGGTGGATTTCCACCTTTGTGGATTGACCCAATTGATTTTGCAACACTTTTTCAAAAACGCGTTGCTGAAGAACAAAAAAATAGCCAAACACAACCATCATAAATGTTCACTTTTAAACAAAAAGGTCCTAAAGTATTAGAGACCTTTCATCTTTTATAGCTTCTTCGCATGATAAGCGGCAAGCATTGCAATATTAACAACATCTGTATCACTTCCACTAAACGGAACGATTTGGACAGATCTCTCCAACCCAATCAAAATAGGGCCGATGATAGTTGCTTCACCAAGCTCTTGCAACATTTTACTAGCAATAGAAGATGCATGATATCCAGGCATCACCAAAATATTGGCAGGTTCCGTTAATCTCATAAAAGGATACTGTTGCATCAATTTTGAATTAAGCGCCACATCAGCACTCATTTCTCCATCAAACTCAAAATCAACATTGCGTTTATGTAAAATATTAACAGCATCTTGAATATGTTGTGTAACCGATCCTTCCATATAGGTAAAAGTGGAAAATGCTACAAATGCTACCCGTGGTTGATATCCAAATCCACGAACAAAAGAAGCTGTCTGTTCCGCTATATCAGCAAGTTCTTCAGCATTCGGCTTTTCATAAATAGCTGTATCTGCAATAAATACAGTTCGCCCACGGCAAATTGCCATCGAAATACCAATCAACCTTTCTTTTGGTTTCTCAGAAATTGCTCGACGAATATCAATCAATACTGTTTCATAATTGCGTGTGACCCCTGTCACCATTGCATCAGCATCCCCTAATGCTACCATACAAGCAGAAAAATAATTGCGATCATTATTGATACGGCGATGACAATCACGTAACAGCCAACCTTGGCGCTGCATTTTCTTATAAAGATAATCAGCATAAGCATCCGTGCGACAAGAAAGCTTGGCATTCATGATAGAAATGCCTTCACACTGAAGATCAATACCAGCAACAGCAGCAGTTTCCTTAACTTGCTCTTCACGACCAATTAAAATCGCCTGCCCCAGTTTTTGATGAACATAAGACACAGCGGCCCGCATTACCTGTTCTTCTTCACCTTCTACAAAAACAATTTGTTTTGGTGCTTGACGAACATGATTATAAACACCACGCATCATCGATGAAATAGGGTCACGTCTTGCATTCAAATCACGTTCATAGGCCTCTAAATCATCAATGTGCCTTTGCGCAACACCGCTTTCCATCGCTGCTTTTGCCACCGCCATTGAAACAACAGTAAATAAACGCGGATCAAAAGGAACAGGGATGATATAATTCGGACCAAATTTTAATCGCTTTCCACGATAAGCTTCCGCAACGCTGTCAGGAACTTCCTCATGAGCTAAGTCCGCCAAAGCTCTTGCAGCAGCGATCTTCATGTCCTCATTTATGGTTGTTGCACGCACATCAAGCGCACCACGAAAAATATAAGGAAAGCAAAGAACATTGTTAATCTGATTTGGATAATCGGAACGGCCTGTCGCTACAATGGCATCACGACGCACCAGCATAACTTCTTCCGGCGTAATTTCTGGATCAGGATTAGCCATGGCAAAAATAATCGGTTGAGGTGCCATCGATTTTACCATATCAGAAGTAATTGCTCCTTTAGCAGAAACCCCAAAAAACATGTCAGCATCTTCCATCGCTTCGGCGAGAGTGCGTTTATCGGTTCGAACAGCATGAGCAGCCTTCCATTGATTCATCCCCTCTTCCCGACCTTCATAGACAACACCCTTAGTGTCACATAATATAATGTTTTCAGGTCGAAATCCTATTGCTTTAATGAGTTCAATACAAGCGATCCCTGCAGAACCAGCACCATTACAGACTAACCGCGTATTTTGCATATCGCGTCCAGTTAAATACAAAGCATTAAGCACACCAGCAGCCACAATGATTGCTGTACCATGTTGATCGTCGTGAAAAACAGGAATATTCATGATCTCGCGTAAGCGACTCTCAATAATAAAACACTCAGGTGCTTTAATGTCTTCAAGATTAATACCACCAAAAGAAGGTCCTAAATGGCGCACTAAATTAATAAAACTTTCCGTGTCATTCGTATCAACTTCCAGGTCAATTGCATCAATATCCGCAAAGCGCTTAAAAAGTACGGCTTTGCCTTCCATCACCGGCTTAGATGCTAATGCGCCTAAATTTCCTAAACCTAAAATAGCAGTCCCATTTGATATAACAGCGACAAGATTGCCTTTTGTTGTATAATTATAAGCCAGCACTGGATTTTGAGCAATTGCTCTTACTGGAACAGCAACTCCTGGTGAATAAGCAAGTGCTAAATCATGCTGCGTTGCCATGGACTTCGTTGCAACAATTTCAAGCTTACCTGGTCGACCACGGCTATGAAAATCAAGTGCTTCTCGCTCAATAGCACTATAAACCATTTGATGCGTTTTCTGATCCGATTCAATTTTTTTCATCTCACTTCATTTTCTCCAAAAATAGTGCAAACTATGTCCGATAATGTCTGCCATTATCCAATTTTTAAATTTGATTCATATGCTAGAAATCGCTATGCTTACTCTGGTAGACCTGTTTGTGTTCATGCCTTTCAATTCAAAAACAATAGAAATAATGAAGATAGACATTGAAGTAAACAAAAAAGGGCATTCAAGCTTCACTTGAGAGAAACAAGCACGTAAAAATGGATAAAAAAAACGATCATAAAAGCAATTCAATCCTACAACCGCTGTCCTCATCTGCTCTTCATCAAAAGCGCCTTACACCAATGATGGAGCAATATATAGAAATCAAAGCAGTTAATAATGATTCTCTGCTCTTTTACCGTATGGGTGATTTTTATGAATTGTTTTTTAATGATGCAGTCGAAGCAGCTCAAGCCTTAGGAATTACACTTACAACACGTGGAAAACATCTAGGTGAAGATATTCCTATGTGTGGTGTTCCTGTTCATGCTGCTGATGATTATTTGCAAAAACTCATTGCTCACGGTTATCGTGTTGCTGTTTGTGAACAGACAGAAGATCCTACAGAAGCAAAAAAGCGTGGTTCAAAATCTGTTGTTCGGCGAGATGTTGTGCGCCTTGTCACACCTGGAACTATAACAGAAGAAAAACTTCTTGATCCAACACGCGCAAATTATCTAATGACACTTGCCCGCATAAAAACCAGCGACGGAGATGAGTTCGCCCTTTCCTGGATTGACATCTCAACAGGTATATTTCGTGTAACAGAAAGTTGCCATGAAAAACTTTTAGCAGACATTATGCGCGTGGACCCACAAGAAATTATTGTCGCTGATTCCTTTTTTCATGATAAGTCTCATAAATCGCTTTTTAATGTTCTTGATCGTATCATTTCACCGCAACCCGCTAATCTTTTTGATACAATAACCGCTGAACGGGATATTTGCAATTATTTTAAACTCTCAACCCTTGAAGGTGTAGACGATTATTCACGTCCAGAACTTTCTGCAATCGCTGCTGCTATTCGTTATATCGAAAAAACACAAATTACTCACCGTCCTCCGCTTATGCGCCCTGAACGCCAAAATGAGAGTGCTACTCTTTTTATTGATGCTGCAACGAGGATGAATCTTGAGCTTGTTCGAACGACATCTGGTCAACGTGATGGAAGTTTATTAAAAGCTATTGATCGTACTGTAACAGGAGGGGGATCACGCCTTCTTGTTGACAGACTTATTGCTCCCCTAACGATACCTTCAGCTATTGATAAGCGCCTAGATTCGGTTGCCTTTTTTCTGCGTAGTACATCTCTTGCAGAAGCTATAAAATTTATTTTGAAAGGGGGGCCAGATATGCCCCGCGCAGTTTCACGTTTGGCTCTTGGACGAGGAGGACCACGTGATATGGCCGCGATTCAGCGTGGTTTTGAAATTATTTGTCAACTTAATCAGCTTCTTAACAATGAATTGCTCCCAGAAGAAATAAGTGATATACAAGAAATATTCTTACATTTACCTGCTGCCTTGCATTTACATTTAGAGCAAGCATTAGCTGATGATCTTCCTTTGCTTAAACGAGATGGTGGTTTTATTCGTTCCAATTATCACAAAGAACTCGATGAAATGCGCGCTCTGCGCGATGAATCACGCCGTGTTATTGCTGAACTTCAAGCAAAATATGCCCAAGAAACAGATATTAAAACACTCAAAATAAAGCATAACAATATCCTAGGCTATTTCATTGAAGTAACCAATTTACAAGCATCAGCTCTCACAGATACCGCACAAGCAAAAGCACATTTTATTCACAGACAAACAATGGCAAATGCTATGCGTTTTACCACAACTGAGCTTGCCGAACTGGAAAGCCGTATTGCCCACGCAGCTAACCATGCGCTGACCCTTGAGCTGGAAATTTTTGATACTCTTGTTTATGAAATTACCGAAAAAGCTGACTTTATTCGTAGCGCTGCCGAAGCGCTTGCTATTTTGGATGTCTCTATTGCTTTAGCGCATCTTGCTGAAGAACAAGGATATTGTCGTCCTAAAATTGATCAATCACTTACCTTTCATATCACTGCAGGACGTCATCCTGTTGTAGAGCAGGCACTTCAAAAACAAGCGACAGAACCCTTTGTTGCCAATAATTGTAACCTCTCTGTGCAAGAAAATCATCAATATGCAGCAATCTGGCTGTTGACAGGGCCAAACATGGGAGGGAAATCAACTTTCTTGCGGCAAAATGCCCTCATCGCCATTATGGCGCAAATGGGTTCTTTTGTTCCAGCAACCTCAGCGCATATTGGCGTTGTTGATCGTTTATTTAGTCGTGTTGGTGCTTCTGACGATCTCGCACGGGGACGCTCAACCTTTATGATGGAAATGGTCGAAACAGCAACGATTCTTAATCATGCAAGCCGCAATTCTCTTGTTATCCTTGATGAAATCGGACGGGGGACATCAACTTTTGATGGACTTTCAATTGCTTGGGCAGCTGTTGAATATCTTCACGAAGTTAATCAGTGTCGTGCTATTCTCGCAACACATTTTCATGAAATGACCGCACTTACCGAGAAGCTTAACCGCCTCCATAATGTAACAATGAAAGTCAAAAATTGGAATGGCGAGGTTGTTTTCCTTCATGAGGTGACACCGGGAGCTGCTGACCGGTCTTACGGAGTACAAGTTGCAAAACTTGCTGGACTTCCTGAAGCGGTTATTACACGTGCTACAAACGTTCTACATCAATTAGAGCAAAGCGAAATGGCTGGAAAAAGGCATAAATTAATTGATGACCTGCCACTCTTCTCTCTTAAGGCAATATCTCCTATCAATCAAGAGACACAAACACATTGTGCACTTCATAAAGCATTAGAAAATATCCATCCTGATGAACTCTCTCCTAAGCAAGCTTTAGAAGCGCTTTACCGCCTCAAACAACTAGAAAAACACTAAATCTTTTGTAGAAAATCAAAAATGGTGTTTTCTCTTGATAGCTTAACTCGTATTGATTTTTCACCGTATTATCATCGCTTTTACACGATATCTCTTAAGCAGTACTAAAGTCAATACTGAGAAAACAATGGCGCTATACCTTCTGAAACCAATTTTTTATACAAAAAAGAAGTTCATAACGCTCAATAATCGTATTACTCCACTTTTATCTTTTTGCTAAAATCTTACCAATTCTAATTTAAAATATTCTTCCTGAGCATGTAAAATAATCAACTTGGAATATTATGAAATAATGCCTATCAAAATCTCTCCCTCCCCACGCATCTTTTACAAACTGGATTCCTCACTTAAATCATATACTCCGAACCGCACCCTTGGCAGCAGAAGTTGTCATAGCTGCATAAGCTTTAAGCGCCTTTGAAACTTTACGCTTACGCTCCTCAACCGGTTGCCAAGCGGCGTTTCCTTTTTCTTTCATTTTGACACGACGGCGCATAATCTCAATATCATCTACCAACATATGAATAGTGCGGTTAGGGATGTCTATTTCTATTATATCTCCCTCTTCTACCAGAGCAATTGCGCCTCCTTCAGCTGCTTCTGGTGAAATATGTCCGATAGAAAGCCCTGAAGATCCTCCAGAAAATCGACCATCGGTTACAAGTGCACAAACTTTTCCCAATCCTTTAGATTTGAGATAGCTCGTGGGATAGAGCATTTCTTGCATTCCAGGCCCACCGCGTGGACCTTCATAACGGATTAAAACGATATCGCCTGAATTAATTTTATCAGTTAAAATTGCCGAAACAGCTGAATCTTGGCTCTCAAAAATCTTTGCTGGACCTTTAAAATTTAAAATCGACGGATCAACACCTGCTGTTTTTACAATGCAACCATCTTCTGCAAGATTTCCATAAAGAACAGCCAATCCTCCATCTTGCGAATAAGCATGTTCAATATCACGGATTACACCTTTTTTACGATCAAGATCAAGGGTATCATAACGACAAAATTGGCTAAAAGCTGTTTGCGTCGAGATACCACCTGGGGCAGCGCGATAAAATTCATGAGTCCTTGTTTCATTTGTCTGTTTTACATTCCATCGACAGAGAGCTTCTTTCATTGTTTTCGCATGCACCGTGTAAACAGATGTATCAATGAGTCCAGCTGCATCTAATTCACCCAAAAGCCCCATAATACCACCAGCACGATGAACATCCTCCATATGCACATTGGAAACAGCAGGTGCAACCTTGCATAAAACAGGAATACGACGTGAAAGGCGATCAATATCCTTCATGGTAAAATCCACCTCACCTTCTTGTGCCGCTGCTAAAAGATGTAAAACTGTGTTAGTTGATCCCCCCATGGCAATATCAACAGTCATTGCATTTTCAAAAGCTTTGCGCGAAGCAATAGAACGCGGTAAAACTGTTCCATCGTCTTCTTCGTAATAACGCTTAACCAACGCAATAATTTGCCGTCCGGCTTCTTCAAAAAGCATTCGACGGTCTACATGCGTTGCTAATATTGAACCATTTCCAGGGAGAGAAAGCCCCAATGCTTCAGTTAAACAATTCATAGAATTCGCAGTAAACATTCCTGAACAAGAACCGCATGTAGGACAGGCAGCAAGCTCTATTTCAGCAACTTCTTCTTCTGAGTTATTTTCTGAAGCTGCAGCAATCATAGCATCAACTAAATCAACGCTCAGATTTTGATCTTTCCATTTAATCTTACCTGCTTCCATAGGACCACCTGAAACAAAGATTGTTGGAATATTCAACCGTAAAGAAGCCATTAACATACCGGGCGTAATCTTGTCACAATTGGAAATACAGACAAGTGCATCAGCACAATGAGCATTGACCATATATTCAACAGAATCAGCAATGATTTCACGTGAAGGCAAAGAATAAAGCATTCCATCGTGCCCCATAGCAATTCCATCATCTATCGCAATTGTGTTAAATTCTTTCGCAACACCACCAGAAGCAACTATTTTTTGTGCCACCAATTGCCCAAGATCTTTTAAATGGACGTGCCCCGGTACAAATTGCGTGAAAGAATTAGCAATCGCGATAATTGGTTTGCCAAAATCTGTCTCTTTCATCCCTGTTGCACGCCAAAGACTACGAGCTCCTGCCATATTGCGCCCATGAGTTGATATTCTTGAACGGTAAGAAGGCATTATTTTTTCCCCTCAAATAATTCCATTTTCTCTGTTGTGCTGCAAGATAACCTTAAAAACAAGAGCTCTCGCGCATCAATAAAGGATAATATCTCTATTGAGACATTTAAATTACAACATTGGAAAACATGCATAAACCTTTTTCAATAGCGCATCATCCAGTAAATTTTTTGAGAAAGTAGAATCCTATAATAACTGCCTTTTGGCTGCGTAAAAACCTTTGTATTTAAGCGATAATATTAAAATAAACATTTACTTACGTTAGAACAACAAGGGTTGATTTTTATCGCATAAAACAACCTTCATTGATGACACCTCTCTCCAAATGCTTTTATAAGCATTATGCATTATGTCACAAATAATAAACTGCTCGCTTTTCTTTTGGTGCGTATCACAAAAATATCATCAACTTATTCGTTCACTTTTATGACAATAAAATTGTTTAAATCTTATAAACTATAAAAATGTATAATGAATAAGTGCATACAGAGGCGTCACGAAATCATTGGAAAATACACTCCGCTACCCATAAAAACCGTCTTGATATTCGTAGAGAAATCATTATCTGGAAATTACTATAGCTACAAGTAGCACCTCTTCAGTAAAGTAAATGCTGATGCTTTATTAAACAAATAGAGTCTTGATTGGTGGAGCTAAGCGGGATCGAACCGCTGACCTCTTGCATGCCATGCAAGCGCTCTCCCAGCTGAGCTATAGCCCCCCACAAAGACAGATTATCTCTCAAAAGGACGAAAAAAATTGAAAGTCAAGAAGAATTTATATTCAATAAAAAGAACACCCTCCGACTTCTTTTAAAGATCATCATCATTAGCAACACCACCTCCGATAATACCGGTAACATCATCATCATCGTCATCTTCATCATGAGACAAAAACGTGTCATCATCATCACCCAGGTCCACATCACTATCTTCCAAATCAGGAATATCATCATCTTTAGAATCATCCCCATCTTCTTCAAGAAGCATAAAGGCAGATTTTTCAAGCGCTGTATCAAGTTCTTCAGTATCAACCTCTTCCTCACTGCTTGCTTCAGCTGCCACAACCTCAAAATAAGAACGCGGATAAGAAATCCCCGTATAAGGTGACACAATGGGATCGCGATTAAGATCATAAAACTTTTTTCCCGTTTCCGGGTCAACACGTTTGGTTCCAAGTTCCTGTTTTGCCATGGATCGTGCCTCTTTGGTTAGCTATCATTCATTAAACACAAATTTTATGCTCCTTAATCGAAAGATAATGCCTTTGTCAAAGATAAATACGTCGTTTCACACGGATTTTCTCATGACGCTTCTCAAAGCATATGCTAAAGGATGCTTAACTCAATAAAATTTGGATAAAATTAAATATAATTTCTATGAAAAAAGCAATACCCATAACTTCCTACCAATCTACCAGTCTTTCCGGAAAAATTAGAATACCAGGAGATAAATCAATTTCACATCGATCTCTTATATTGGGAGGATTAGCAAGTGGTGAAACATGTATCTACGGATTACTTGAAAGCGACGACGTTCTCAATACCGCTACTGCTATGCAAGCTATGGGTGCATGCATTCATAGAAAAGATGATCTCTGGATTATTCGAGGAACCGGAAATGGTTGCCTCTTGGCTGCACAAGAACCTTTAAATTTCGGCAATGCTGGCACAGGTGCCCGCTTGGTCATGGGGATGGTTGGTTCTTATCATATGAAAACAACCTTTATCGGTGACGACTCTCTCTCCAAACGTCCAATGGGACGTATCTTAGACCCATTACGATTAATGGGTGTTGAAATTGAAGCAACATATGGCGATCGTCTCCCTTTAACGCTCTATGGCCCGAAAATGGCTAACCCGATTCGCTACCGTATTCCAATGGCTTCTGCCCAAGTTAAATCAGCAATCCTGCTTGCTGGACTCAATACCGCTGGTACCACAACTGTTATTGAACCGATTCTCACACGAGACCATACAGAAAAAATGTTAAAAGCATTTGGTGCTGAACTTGAGATAGAAACAGATGCAGACGGAACACGTTTCATCCATCTCAGTGGTCAACCACACCTTACTGGACAAGAAATTGATATCCCAGGTGATCCCTCTTCTGCCGCTTTTCCACTTATCGCAGCCCTTCTTGTAGAAGATTCTGATATTACTCTTGAAAATGTTCTCATAAATCCTTCTCGAATGGGATTTATCGAAACATTATGGGAAATGGGTGCTCAAATTGAACTTTTAAACAAACGTCAAACAGGTGGAGAGGATGTTGCCGATTTGCACGTTCAATCATCAACACTAAAAGGTATCACTGTGCCCAAAGAACGCGCCCCATCAATGATTGATGAATATCCCGTTTTGGCGGTAGCAGCAGCCTTTGCTGAAGGTAAAACCGTTATGCACGGAATTGAAGAATTGCGCGTTAAAGAATCGGATCGACTCTCTGCAATTGCTCAAGGACTAAAGATTAATAATGTGAATTGTGAAGAAGGTGAAAATTTTCTTATTGTTCATGGAAAAGGCTCCGCAAAAGGATTGGGTGGTGGAAACGTCACCACGCATCTTGATCATCGAATTGCTATGTGCTTTCTGGTTTTTGGGTTAATCTCAGAAAAACCTGTTACTATTGACGACAAACGAATGATCTCTACCAGCTTCCCAGAGTTTGTTCCTTTCATAAAACAATTGGGGGGAAAAATTTCTTGAAACCTTTTATTATAGCCATTGATGGACCAGCAGCATCAGGGAAAGGGACATTAGCACGAAAAATTGCTACGCATTATTGTCTTCACCACCTCGATACCGGTCTCACTTATCGCGGTGTTGCTTATGCACTGTTGCAACAAAAATTTGCTTTTGATGATGAAAAAAGTGCGATTGCTTGTGCTAAAGAACTTGATTTTAATACTTTAAATCCGGACGTTCTTTCTTCTCATGAACTTGGCGAAGCCGCCTCAAAAATAGCAATTATCCCAGCTGTACGTGAAATTCTTGTTGCTAAACAACGTAACTTTACTAAAATTTTGCCTGGCAGCGTTCTTGATGGCCGCGATATTGGTACCGTTGTCTGCCCAAATGCTGATGTTAAGCTTTATGTTTTAGCCAACATTCAAACAAGGGCAAAACGTCGCTATCAAGAAACTTTAGAACAAGGAATTCAAGCAAATTATCATGAAATCCTAGCTCAACTTGAACGACGTGATCGTCGTGATATAACCCGCAAACAAAACCCATTAAAACCAGCAAATAACGCCCACTTGCTTGATACGTCAGAATTGAGTATAGAAACGACATTTACAATTGCATGCGCTTTTGTTGATCCAATCATAAAAGCACATATAATTGAATGAAGTCGTCAAGGTAATTTCCGGCCAAGCGCTAATTTTTCTTCTTATATATAAGGAAAAAGGCATGAAGTTACCCCGTATCAACACTAACTTAGCGCTTATACCTTTTGTAATTAAGGTATGTATCAGGAGTTCTTATGTCACAATACAACCCCACAACAGCGGATTTTGAAGCCCTTTTAATGAAATCTTTCCAAACCAATGATCTTAATGAAGGATCCGTTGTTAAAGGCTGTGTCATTGCAATCGAAAAAGACATGGCGATTATTGATGCTGGACTTAAAGTCGAAGGACGTATTCCACTCAAAGAATTTGGAGCTAAAGGAAAAGACGGTTCTCTACAAGTTGGAGATGAAGTCGAAGTTTATATTGAACGCATTGAAAATGCGATGGGTGAAGCAGTTCTATCCCGTGAAAAAGCACGGCGCGAGGAAAGCTGGCTTCGCTTAGAAGAAAAATTCAATGCTGGCACACGCGTTGATGGTGTTATCTTTAGTCAAGTGAAAGGAGGCTTTACAGTCGACCTCGATGGCGCTGTTGCTTTCTTGCCTCGTAGCCAAGTTGATATTCGCCCTATTCGCGATGTTTCACCTCTCATGCATAATTCACAGTCCTTTGAAATTTTGAAAATGGATCGTCGTCGTGGCAATATTGTTGTCTCACGTCGTACCGTCTTAGAGGAAAGCCGAGCTGAACAACGTTCAGAAATTGTACAAAATCTTGAAGAAAACCAAATCGTTGAAGGTGTAGTTAAGAATATCACTGATTATGGGGCTTTTGTTGATCTTGGTGGAATTGATGGTCTCTTACATGTCACAGATATGGCGTGGCGGCGTGTCAATCATCCATCTGAAGTCCTCACAATTGGTCAAACTATTAAAGTCCAAATTATTCGCATCAATCAAGATACACACCGTATCTCTCTTGGCATGAAACAGCTTGAAAGTGATCCTTGGGAAAGCATCAGTGCTAGATATCCTGTTGGTACAAAAATTACTGGTGCTGTTACCAACATTACTGATTATGGTGGTTTTGTTGAAATAGAACCAGGAATCGAAGGGCTGATCCATGTTTCCGAAATGAGTTGGACAAAGAAAAATATTCACCCTGGGAAACTTCTTTCCACATCACAAGAAGTGGAAGTTGTTGTTCTTGAAATTGATCCTTCTAAACGGCGTATTTCTCTTGGTTTAAAGCAAACGTTTGAAAATCCATGGGTCGCCTTTGCTAATAAATTTCCTGTCAATTCACAAATTGAAGGAGAGGTCAAAAACAAGACAGAGTTTGGTCTCTTCATTGGGCTTGAAGGAGATGTTGACGGTATGGTTCACCTCTCCGATCTTGATTGGAATCGTCCTGGTGAACAGATCATTGATACTTACAATAAAGGTGATGTTGTTAAAGCCGTTGTCCTTGATGTTGACGTTGAGAAAGAGCGTATCTCTCTTGGAATTAAGCAACTTTCCAACGATAAAGTTGGAGAAGCAGCTGCTGCTGGCGAACTTCGCAAAGGTGCTGTTGTAACGTGCGAAGTTATTGCAGTTAATGAGAATGACATTAGTGTAAAATTGGTTGATCACAATCTTGAAACAACCATTCGCCGAGCTGATTTAGCACGTGATCGTGACGAACAACGTCCTGAACGCTTTTCTATTGGTCAAAAAGTTGATGCTCGCATTACTGCATTTGATAAAAAAACACGCAAGCTTTCAGTATCCATTAAAGCTTTAGAAATTGCAGAAGAGAAAGAGGCCGTTGCCCAATATGGTTCAACAGATTCAGGCGCCTCTCTTGGTGAGATTCTTGGAGCAGCTTTAAAAAAGCAAGAACAAGATTAATAGATTAATAGTTAAAACTAAGGTCGCTAGAAAAACTGGCGACCTTTTTTATTCTTCAATGAAACATCCTCCTTAATTTTTCAATCATCTGACAAAAAACCGCGAATACTTCCAAATAAAAATAAAAAGTTTATTATTAAGCTAGAATGCCAACAGTTTGTTGAATAAAAAAGAAACCGTATCATTGAATGGCAATATAACATTATGGCACCCAAAATATCTTTTATGAAGTGTTTTTTTTCTCAAAAAACGAAAGTCTTCTATCCTACTGAAACAAACTTTCCTATTCGTTCAGCTTATAAATCAGAAGAAGAGTTCTATAAATTAGGGGCAGATATAGCCTCTAGCAAAGAAATTTTACTTCCTGAATATGAGGGAGAAAATGATTTTCGTAAACGCTTGATCGAAAATGCCAAACTTATTCTTTATGCCTTTCGTACCAGCGATATTGCCGCTCAGAATGATGAAGCTATTACACCCTCTGCTCAATGGCTTATTGATAATCATTATACCATTGACAAAACCATACAGCAGCTACTCTACAACTTCCCCCAATCCTTCATCAAGCAACTTCCCCTTTATAAAAAAAAAGCTGAAATTCCCCGTATTTTTGCTTTATCTTGGCTTTATATCGCGCATACGGATAGCAGATTTTCACAAGAAACACTCACCGCTATAGTCAACGGATTTCAAGAAATTTGTAATCTTACAATTGGTGAATTATGGGCTCTCCCTTCTGTTATCCGTATGCTGTTAATCGAAAATATTCGTCGTATTGCATTGCGTATTGAGAAAACACAGCATATGCGTCATCTTGCTAATCAAGTAGCTGATAATATTACTCTCGCAGAAAATGAAACCAAATTATACAGTCTTTTCAATCTTTATGAAAAATTAACCGCAGATTCGACATTTTCAGCTCATTTATTCTACCGTTTACGAGGCGCATCTGTTGATTCAACAGTGGCACTAAATTGGCTTGAAAAACAATTACATCGCCAAGGCAGTAGTCCAGAAGCTGCAACCGCTGATGAACATACCCGTCAAGCGGCAGACGGTGTAACCATGAGCAATATTATTCGTGCCCTCAAAACCATTGATGATGTTGATTGGACAATATGGTTTGAAACTGTTAGTTCTGTTGACTTGATCTTGCGTGAAAATAGCGATTTTTCTGAAATTGATTCTCATTCACGCAATGTCTATCGACAAGTGATAGAAACAATTGCACGCCGTTCCTCTCTCAGCGAAGTTGAGATCGCGCGTAAAGCTTTAGAATTAACAAATTCTGCCTCTGAATATAATTCTTATCATAACAGTTCCTCTATTGGATGGTATTTGGTCGATGATGGGCGTTACACTTTTGAAAAAGCTTGTGGATACTCTCCACCCCTTTTTATAAAATGGATGCACGCCTACCGTCGCTTAAAAATAGGAACCATTGCACTTCCTGTTTCTCTTTTAACGCTCGCTCTTTTATTTACAATCTATGTTTTATTACAGGCCTCAGGCTTAACACCGGTGAGAACGATTCTTTTTACATTCTTAGCAGTTTTTCCTGCTATGGATGCTTCTTTTTCTCTCTTTAATACTCTTGTTTCATGGTTTACTCCACCAAAACAGCTTATTGGTTACGAATATAAAGAAGGTATTCCCAAACACGCGCGCACAATGGTTGTTGTTCCTACTTTAATCACATCACGTGATTACATTGATGAGCAAGTACGTAATCTTGAAGTGCACTATCTTTCTAATCCAAAAGGCGCCATTCATTTCGCTCTTATTACGGATTGGGATGACTCTCCTTTTGAGCAAACGCAAGATGATCTTGATCTGCTACACTATGCGCAAAATAGTATCGCTAAACTTAATTATCGTTATCGTCGTGATAGTATTCCCCTCTTTTTTCTTCTACACCGTCGGCGTCTTTATAATGATAGCGAAAAATGTTGGATGGGATGGGAACGTAAACGTGGTAAACTTCACGAGCTTAATCTCTTATTAAGAGGAGATAAAAATACGAGCTTCTACGCTCCAGATCCACATCTTCCTGTAGATTGCCGTTTCATTATGACTTTGGATTCAGACACACGTCTCACCCCCGAAAGCATTGCAAAACTCGTTGGAAAACTTAACCATCCGCTCAACTTTCCCATTTTTGATCCCAAAAGTGGAAAGATTGTAAAAGGTTACGGCATTTTACAACCCCGTATCACACCTTCTCTCACCTCAGGAAAAGAAACATCAATTCTGCAAAGGATTTTTTCTACCAATCGTGGCATGGATCCTTACGTCTTTGCTGTGTCTGATACCTATCAAGATCTTTTAGGAGAAGGAACTTTCACTGGTAAAGGTCTTTATAACATTGATGCATTTGAGAAAGCACTTCATGGAAAAATTAAAGAAAATACTGTTCTCAGCCATGATCTTTTAGAAGGAGGTTATGCACGTTCCGCACTGGTGACCAACGTAGAAATAATTGAGGATTACCCAACAGCCTATAATGTTGATGTTACCCGTCATCATCGTTGGATTCGTGGCGACTGGCAGTTATTGCCATACCTCTTACGTTGGCGTCAAATCAGCCTTATTACTCGTTGGAAAATGCAGGATAATCTGCGCCGTTCTCTCACACCGCTTTTGTGGCTCATCGCAGCAATCACAGGGTGGTCTCTTTTACCGTTAAAAACAGCACTTATCTGGCAAATATTCTTGCTGCTTAGTCTCTTCATCTCTCCAATTTTGGGCGTGTTCCAAACTATCATTCCCTCTAGCTTTAATCATTTTTTGTGTGGACACCTTCAATCAATTTTGAGCAAAATTGCTTTTACGGGAGCAGATATATTTCTAAAAACTGCGTTTATTGCCCACTCAGCTTATTTTATGACTGATGCAATCATTCGCACGCTTTACCGCATGATGATTTCAAAACAACATCTGCTTGAATGGAAAACCTCCGCTGCAACAAAATCAATTCCTAATAGCTTAGACTTCTATATCCTCACAATGTGGCCGGCATCACTTATTGGGATTATTTCTGTAACACTACCTGTACTTTCACATTCCTCAGCAAGCATTATCGCTTTGCCTTTCGGACTAGCTTGGTTTTTCTCACCCCTCATTGCATGGATTGTTAGCCAACCATCAACATCCCAAGACACACTCGATATATCTTCAAATGATAAAAAAATACTCCGGCGTATTGCACGAAGAACTTGGCTTTATTATGCAACCTTTGTTAATGCAGAAAATAATCATTTACCACCCGATAATTTCCAAGAAGACCCCAAACCTGTCGTTGCTCAGCGCACTTCACCTACAAACATTGGAGTTTACCTACTTTCCACTATTGCTGCGCGTGATTTCGGATGGATTAGTTTCGAAGAAACCATTACACGCATCGAATATACTTTAAGCACGCTTGCAAAAATAGAAAAATTCCATGGTCATCTCTATAATTGGTATGCAACTGATACACTCAAACCTCTCTTACCAACCTATATTTCAACCGTTGATTCAGGAAACCTTGCCGGCCATTTGGTAACACTTTCTTCTGCTTTAAATGAATGGGCCCAAACACCTCGTATTTTTTTGCAAAGTGATTTAGCGGGTTTATTTGATGTCACAGATATTCTTGAAGAAACCCTTAAAGAAATTCCAGATGACCGAGATATTTTACGTCCCTTACGCAAACGAATCGAAGAACGCATAGCCAATTTTCATTGCGCCGTTAAATCTCTCGTAGAAAATCCAACCACTATTCCTTTTCACACCATTAATATTTCACTTTCAGCCCATGATATTGTCCACTTAGTAGCCGCACTGGACCAAAAAATTCAAACAACAGAATCATCTCACATGCTCTCTTGGGCCAAATGCCTTGTAGAAACCTGCGAAGCTCATCATCATGATGCTACCGGTGATTATGATACCGAAAAAATGTGTCAAAAATTAAACACTTTAGCCACAAATGCACGACAAATAGCCTTTGATATGGAATTTAAATTTTTAGAACATCCTGAACGACAACTCTTATCTATTGGCTATCGTGTTCAAGAAAATAAGCTTGATGAAGGCTGTTATGATCTTCTAGCTTCAGAAGCGCGCCTCGCAAGCTTTTTTGCTATTGCGAAAGGTGATATCAAATTCAAACATTGGTTTCATCTCGGCCGATTACTCATCCCTATTGGCTGGAAAGGTGCTCTCTTATCATGGTCTGGATCCATGTTCGAGTATCTTATGCCATCTCTCATTATGCACGAACCTTTAGGATCTATACTAGATCAAACCAATCGATTAATTATTCGTCATCAAATACAATACGCGCATAAACGAGGATTGCCATGGGGTATTTCAGAAGCTGCATTTAACGCTCGTGATCATTTAATGAATTACCAATATGCCAGCTTTGGAGATCCAAACCTTGGATTGCAGCGCGGTCTTTCACGCAATGCAGTTATTGCCCCTTACGCAAGCCTTCTAGCAGCACAATACATACCAACACACGCCGTAAAAAATTTAAAAAAACTGCGAGATCTCGGAGCTTTAGGGACATATGGTTATTATGACTCCCTCGATTTTACCCCTTCACGTGTGCAAAAGGGAGAAAAATACGCCGTTGTACGCAATTATTATGCGCACCATCACGGCATGTCAATTCTTGCTATCAACAATGTTATTTTTAAAGGGCAAATGCGTAATCGCTTTCATCGTGATCCAGCCATTGAAGCAACACAGTTGTTATTACAAGAAAGAGCTCCACGTCAAATTCCTATCATTCGCACCAAAGATACTGATCCTGAACACAATAAATCTCAAGAGTTTGATAACGCACCTTTACGCATTATAACTAACCCGCTTCTCAAACCCCGTACAACTTTACTTCTATCCAACGGTTTTTATTCTACAATGCTGACAGCAAATGGTTCCGGATATAGCCGTTGGCATGATTACATGCTCACGCGCTTTATTCCTGATATCGCAGAAGATCAGCAAGGTATTTTATTCTTCTTGCGCGATATACATAGTGGACATTGGTGGTCTGTGACTGGTGAACCAACACGCGTTACCGAAGAAGAAACTGTCTGTATTTTTACAGATGAAAAAGCTGAATATATGAAAATGGTTGATGGTATTAAATCAACACTTGAGTGTCTCGTTACATCCGAAAATAATGGTGAATGCCGACGTATCAAGCTTATGAATACAACTAACAAAGATCGCTTCATTGAAGTTACCTCTTATGGTGAATTAGCACTCGCAACAATGAATAGTGACTGCATCCATCCCATTTTTTCGTATATGTTTATTGAAACAGAAATTGCTGATTCGGGAGGAACAATTTTTGCCAAAAGACGCAAACGCGCGCCTAACGATCCCGAAATTCACATCACCCACTTTGTCACAGATACAGCAGGAACTATCCCAGAAACGGAATCTGAAACAGACCGTTCCCTGTTTATAGGCCGTGGCCGATCTATTCACAGACCAGCTGCATTTGATAAAAATGCTCGTTTTAGTGGGAGCCACGGCTGCGTTCTAGATCCTGTCATCTCACTCCGCTGTCGTGTAAAAATTCCCGCATATGAAAAGGCTGAACTCATTTTTTGGACTTTTGCTGCTAACTCAAAAGAAACGCTGCAAAATCATGTGAAATATTATCGACAACCCAACATGTTTCAGCGAGAGTTTTCAATGGCATGGACACGTTCACAAGTTGCATTATATCAGAGCGGTATCAGCCTTAAGGAAGCCATTACCTATCAAAAATATGCAACTCCACTCATTTATCCAGATCGCACATGGCGTCTTCCTCCTGAAATATTAGTAAAAACTCTTGGCAAGCAATCTGATCTTTGGCCAATGTCTATTTCAGGAGACGTTCCTATCTGCCTTTTAAGGTTAGATAATGAAATGGATATAACTGTGCTTCGTGACCTCCTTAAAGCACATGAATATTGGTGGACGCGTGGATTAATGGTTGATCTTGTTATTTTAAATGAGCGAGCATTTTCTTATGCCCAAAATATGCAACGCGCTATTGAATGGGCATGCGAATCTTATCGTTACCACACCACTGAAACTGATAAACGCCAACGTATTTTTACCCTTCGGCGAGATCAGATGAATGAACAAAGTTTCAATACACTACTTGCATCTGCTCGTATCGTTCTTTATGCTCAGAATGGGTCTTTGTCTGAACAGCTCAAACGTATGGAAAATATTGATTCTGATCTGGCTGCCCGCAACAGTAATCAAGAATTTAATAATAAACTAAGTCACAGTAAATATGACAAAAGAAGGCAAATAAAAACACCAACCGAACCAAACCCCTTTACTTCGATTGGTCTCATCACCCCCCAAAAAATCTCACTTAGTCCTGCTCATGGTCAAGATCTAAAATATTGGAATGGTTATGGCGGGTTTAACCATTATAATCATTATGTCGTGCGTCTTAAAGGGCATACAACCACACCGCATCCGTGGATTAACGTCATTGCTAATAATAACTTTGGCTTCCATGTATCAGCTGAAGGAGCACTTTTCACATGGGCCAACAATAGCCGTGATTACCAATTAACGCCATGGGCGAACGACCCTGTTTCAAACCGTCCAGGAGAAGCACTTTATCTTGTTGATCGCGTATCTTTAAAGCGCTTCTCACCGGTTTCTTCTGTAGAATGTGATGAAAACGTTGTTTATGAAGCTTGCCATGGTTTTGGATTTTCAACCTTTAAATCTACGCACTCAGAAATTGCATTAGAACTTACTCATACAATTGATTTAAAAAAACCAATTCGTTTTTCACGACTTATCATCAAAAATGAAGGAAAAAAGCCACGAAGCTTACGTCTTTATAATTACATTGAATGGGTTTTAGGAAATGCTCGTACAAAACATGCTCCCTTTATCCTTCCTTCTTATGATCCCAAACGTGGCGCACACTTTATTCAAAATCCTTATCACGTAGAAAAATCGCAACAAATAGCATTTTTATCAGCATCAAAAATGCCAACAAGCACGACAACCGATCGTTTCGAATTTATTGGCTCTACAGGAACAGTCAAGCATCCATGCGCGCTCCGTAAAGCAGAAGCACTTTCAAACACAGTTGAAGCAGGCTGCGATCCTTGCTCAGCATTTGCCTATGATATTGATCTAGCACCTAACCAAACAAAAGAAATCATCTTCTATCTTGGCAGTGCAAAAAACAGGCAGGAGGCTGAAAAATTGCTAGACCAAGCACGTGCAAGTGATTTTAAAATTCTGCTCACAAAACAAAAACAACAATGGAATGATTTTGTTTCTCCGCTCCAAGTCAAAACACCGGATCCCTCTTTTGATATTATGGTCAATCATTGGCTCCCTTATCAGACCTACGCATGCCGCATGCTAGCACGCGCAGCTTTTTATCAAGCCAGCGGAGCATTCGGATTCCGCGACCAATTGCAAGACAGCTTATCTTTACTCCCCCTTGAACCAAAACTGGCACGCCAACAATTATTACACGCTGCAGCCCATCAATTTCCCGAAGGTGATGTACAGCACTGGTGGTTGCCTGACACCAATGCAGGCGTTCGCACACGCATCTCTGATGACATTGTTTGGCTAGCCTATGGTACCGCCCTTTATGTTAATACCACTGGAGAGTACGACTTTCTTGATATTCCCATTGCATTCATTGAAGCCCCTCCTCTAAAAACGGAACAACAAGATGCTTATTTTCAACCCACACAATCTCGAGAAACAGCAACACTTTATGAACATTGTGCTTTGGCTTTAAATCTTGCCATAAAACGTTGTGGTCAACATGGTCTCCCTCTCATCTTGGATGGAGATTGGAATGATGGTATGAATTTAGTGGGAATTAAAGGAAAAGGGGAAAGTACTTGGTTGGGTTGGTTTCTTGGTACTACACTACAAGCATTCATTCCTCTTGCCAAAAAACGTGGAGACCATAGCCATGCCGACACATGGAGTGCATACCTTAAGCGTTTGAAAAAATCCTTAGAAGAAAACGGTTGGGATGGCGCTTGGTATCGACGTGGTTATTTTGATGATGGAACTCCTCTTGGTTCTAAAATAAATGATGAATGCCAAATTGATACCATTGCGCAATCTTGGGCTGTCATTTCTCAAATGGCATCACTTAAGCGCCAAAAACAAGCAATGGCTTCGATGCTTGAACATCTATGGGACAAAAAAGCTGGCATTATACGTCTTTTTTGGCCCCCTTTTGATAAAAGTATTCTCGAACCTGGTTATGTAAAAGGTTATCCTCCAGGCATTCGAGAAAATGGCGGACAATATACGCATGGTGCTATTTGGAGCATTCTAGCACTTGCTGAAATGGGTGAAGTAGACAAAGCTTATTCTCTATTTTCTATGATCAATCCAATCACCCATGGTAAAAATCCTGAAGTTTATCGTGTTGAACCATATGTTATGGCTGCAGACATCTACGCCATTAAACCACATCGTGGACAAGGCGGTTGGACATGGTATACAGGTTCAGCAGGATGGTTCTATTACGTTGCGATAAAAGCCATTCTTGGGATTCAACGTCAAGGCAATTTGTTGTTTTTAAAACCACATTTACCCTCTTCTTGGCCTGAATATGAAACAAAAATGAAATTTTATGATGCCATCTATATTATCAAAGTAAAATGGGGATCTGAAAATATACTTAGTGTTGATGGTAAGAAATATGCAAGACTTAACGCAGGAATAAAGTTAAAAAAAACAGGTCAACATGAAATCATACGTATTATAAAATCTTAAAAATAGAAAAAATAACAGACTTTTTTATTCTTGCTCAAAGCTACAGAATTGTTATATTTTCGGCACTCATTGTGTTGACCATATTGGTGCACAGCAATTTTAGATTTTATGAGACTGAAAGAAAATGGGTTATGAATCATCCAGATATTGCGAGGCGTGTTTACAATCATACTTGGAAACTCGATCCTATTATTCGTTCACTTCTCGATACAGATTTTTATAAACTTCTTATGGTACAGATGATTTGGGGACTTTATCCCAATGTAAATGTTACTTTTTCCCTTATAAACCGAAATCAAAAAATCCGTCTTGCTGATGATATTGATGAAGGTGAATTGCGTGCTCAGCTTGATCACGCTCTTAGTTTGCGCTTTACAAAAAAAGAGATGATCTGGCTCGCTGGCAATACATTTTATGGACGCAAGCAAATTTTCACACCAGATTTTCTCCATTGGCTTGAGAATTTTCAACTGCCAGAATATGAACTAACCCGTAAAGATGGCCAATATATCCTTCATTTTCATGGTTCGTGGCCCCATAGTTCTATGTGGGAGATCCCCGCTCTAGCCATTGTCAGTGAATTACATTCAAGAGCTTCTATGAAAAAATTAGGACGTTTTGCACTTGATGTTCTTTATGCCCGGGCTAAAGCAAAAATATGGAGTAAAGTTGAGCATCTCAAGAAATTTCCTGATATTAAAATATCTGACTTTGGCACAAGGCGTCGCCATTCTTTTTTATGGCAACGCTGGTGTGTCGAAGCATTAAAAGAAGGTATTGGCGATGCTTTTACTGGAACTTCCAATGTCCTTCTTGCTATGGATACAGATTTAGAAGCCCTTGGTACAAACGCACATGAACTGCCCATGGTCATTGCTGCCCTTACCAATAATGATAGCGAATTGTGTAAAGCACCTTATAAAGTTCTGCAAGATTGGAACCGTTATTATGGCGGAAATCTTCTCATTGTCTTGCCTGATACTTTTGGTACAGAAGCATTTTTACGCAATGCACCAGATTGGGTTGCTGATTGGACGGGTTTCAGACCCGATAGTGCTCCACCTATTGAGGGCGGCGAACGCATTATCACATGGTGGAAAGAAAAAGGAAAAGACCCACGCGAAAAATTATTGATTTTTTCTGACGCTCTCGATGTCAATACAATTGAAAAAACTTATCACAACTTCCATGGGAGAGTGCGCATGAGTTTTGGGTGGGGAACAGATCTTACTAATGATTTTGCAGGATGCGCACCCCAAGAAATGGCAACCTTTGACGCCCTTTCCCTTGTTTGTAAAGTCACTCATGCCAATGGACGACCAGCCGTAAAACTCTCCGATAATCCTGAAAAGACCACCGGCAATCCGCAAGAAATACAACGTTATCTTAATTTTTTCGATAATGAAAAACGGATCTAAAGCCCATGAAAACTTGAATCATTCGTTGGTTGTATAAAATCAGTGACTGATCAATACTAAGAAGCAGATAAAGTCTATCTACTCTTAACGCGCACAAATAATGCCTCTATTGTATTATGAATGTGATCATCATCATTAATCAAAGTGATTTTACAAACACTTAATTAAAGTTTTCATTTATAGTTCTCTCTTCTGTCAAAATCATTCCACAAGCATATCATGCTCAGCCAATGAACAATCCTAATTAACCAACATTTTAAAAAAGCTTGTCAACTAATATAAATCCTAATATGAGGATGTTATCCTAAAATTTGTAAACAATAACTTCTCTGTCCAATAACTCTCAAAAACCCAAACAAATAAAAAGAGCATTGAGTCCATAAAATCTTTTATCCTGTCATTACGAAGATGGACGTGTCACAATATAAATGGCAATCAACAGCAAAACAGCAACAACTAATAAAGCAAACCACAACGTAGGATGTGTCATCACTAAAAAAGATAAAAAACCGCCCGCCATACTCATCACTGCAAAAATTTTTAAAAATAGCGGAATGACTCGCTTTTCCTCCCATTGCTTAATTGGCGGACCGAAAATGCGGTGATTATTCAGCCAATTATGAAAACGTGGTGATGAATGAGAAAAACACCATGAAGCAACTAATAAAAAGGGTATAGTTGGTATAATAGGTAAAACCATGCCTATAATACCCAATATGACCATTATCCAGCCCACTATAGCATAGCAAATACGTAAAAAGTGAGATATCTTAAAATCCTTTTTCATTCTTTAGCGCTATTTTCCTTTACGAAAGGCTGCCCACATCTCATGCTACTTTTACATGCCTTTAGTGCAGCTTACCCGCCGATATCGCCTTCTTAGTCAGCGCATTTTCGGTGATGACTTCTTCTAAAGCACAGAATAACTTACAAAATATGATAGTCATTTCAAAGTTTTCAAGCAATTAAAGAAAATTCTTTAAAAAGCCAAAAATAAAAAGGCTGCAAAATAAACCAATGCAGCCCTTTAATCACGAATGCACTCTTCAGGGAAAGAAGATACTACACTCATCTGATAGACGTTAAGAGGAAATAACCTAGCATTTTCCTCTCTTAGTTAAATTAAGCATGAAAAACAATACATAAAAATACATCTCTAATATGTATCAACTTTTCATATCTAAATCTCTTGGATTGTGTTTCGACGGAAAAAAATTGATATAAAAATGGTGATAAAAATCAATGTTAAAATCAGCACAATCGTGGAAGCGGAATCAGAACCAATAAATAAACTTAAATAAATTCCTAAAAAACCAGAAAAAGCTGCAACAAACACCGCAATCACTAACATCAAAGAAAACCGCTTAGTAACAAGGTAAGCAATCGCTCCTGGTGCTATCAGTAAAGAAATAACTAAAACAATACCAACAGCTTTTAAAGCCGCGACAATGGTGAGAGAAATCATCGTTAAAAGTGTATAATGGAGCACTGGTATTCGTAATCCTACCGCACGACCTTGAACTGAATCAAAAATATACAGCATAAAATCTCGCCATTTTACTCCTAAAATAAAGGTGACGATAACAGAAATTATCGCTGTCTGTGTAATATCAAGCCAGTTAACACCCAAGAGATTACCAAATAAAATATGATTCAAATCTAAGCTGCTATAAATAGCCGTTGCCAAAACAAGCCCCAAACCAAACATAGAAGAAAAAACAACACCCATTACTGTATCTTGTTTAATGCGGCTATTGCTTCCTAAAAAACCTGTTGCGATAGCACAAATCATACCTGCAACAAAAGCGCCACAAGCAATCAAAGCCATCGTAACATTAGCCAGGCGAACATGCTGAAACCAAGCAAATGGTAAAGAAGTCAAAAATGCCATCATCCATGGCGTTGCCATATAACCAACAACCACTCCAGGAAAAACTGCATGGGAAATTGCATCGCCTAAAAGCGCCCATCCTTTCAAAATAAGATAACAAGAAAGCATTGCCATTGGAACAGAAAGGACCGTGACAATAATCATACCCTTAAGCATAAAGGAAAACTGAAAAGGAAGCAGTAGATGGTCGATCATGATATCACCGCGCCTTTTTTTGCCGCTTTTATACGTAAGCGCACAGCGATAAACCCGTGTTTAGGAGCAAAAATAAAAGCTATCATGAACAAAAATGCTTGAAGAAGTACAACAACACCACCAGTTTGTGCATTCAAAAAATAACTCGCATAAACACCAAATATACTTGTGACTGTCCCGATTATAACTGCAATAACCAAAATATTCACAAAACGGTCACTTAAAAGATAAGCTGTTGCTCCTGGTGTTACGACAAGACAAATAACCAAAAAAGCCCCAACTGTTTGCATAGCAGCAACAGTACAAGCAGCCAGCAGTGTAAAGAAAAGAATTTTTAAGAACTTTACGTTTAATCCAATAGCACGCGCGTGTGTCTCATCAAATAAAGAAACGAGTAAATCTTTCCATTTCAAAAGCAATATAAGCAGAGAAAAAAAGCTAATAAAAGCTAATTGTAAAATATCTGATGAACTGACTGCCAAAATATTTCCCAAAACAATCGTATCGATATTAACAGCCATCGGTTTTAAAGATTTAAGAAACAAGCCAAAAGCAAAAAAAGAAGAAAAAATCAAACCAATAATGGTATCTTCTTTAAGTTTTGTTCTGTTGTTAAAAAAAAGCATTGTCGCCGCAGCAAGCCCACCAGAAAAAAAAGCTCCAAGTGAAAAAGGTAACCCTAAAAGGTAAGCCCCTGCTACCCCCGGCACAATTGAATGAGAAAGGGCATCACCAATCAACGACCAACCCTTCAACATCAAAAAAGCAGAAAGAAAGGCACAAACACACCCTACTAATCCCGAAACCCACATCGCATTAACCATATATTGGTAGCTCAGCGGTTCAAGCAACCAAGAAATCATGCAACATGCTCCATTCTTTGAATACTCTCAGAAACGAGAGGCTGTTCTCCATTTATGAAAACATCATTTTTTTTTGCGTCTTGAAGATCAAAAATATGATGATGCAAAGCACCACCAAAAGTTTTTTCAAGATTTTGTTGCGTAAAGACCACCTCTGTTAAGCCAGAAGCTAAAACAGTTCCCTTTATTAAAACCGTGTGATCACAAAATTCACGAACAGAGCCTAAATTATGGGTAGAAACTAATATTATAGCACCCTCTTCACGCAAATCTTGTAATAAAGAAATAATTTTATCTTCTGTTGTAACATCAACTCCTGTGAATGGCTCATCTAACAAAATAGCTTTTGCTTGCTGTGCAAGAGCACGTGCTAGAAAAACACGCTTTTTTTGCCCACCAGAAAGTTCACCGATTTGACGTTTGGCAAATGCCAACATATCAACGCGTTCTAATGCAACTCGGACAGCTTCATAATCGCATGCTCGTGCATAGCGAAAAAAATTCATGTGACCATATCGCCCCATTAAAACAACATCTTCAACAAGAACAGGAAAGTTCCAATCAACATCCTCACTCTGAGGAACATAAGCAATAAGGTTTTTCTTCAAAGCCACATTAACTGACAAATCAAAAATGCGAATTTTTCCTTTTGAAGGTTGCACAAATCCCATAATAGCTTTGAATAACGTTGACTTTCCTGAACCATTAACGCCAACCAAAGCCGTAATGGAACCTGTTGGGCTTTTAAAATTCACTTCGCGCAAAGCCGTATGTCCATTACGATAAGTTACCGTTACCCCTTGAGCAAATATTCCAGTTTCAGTCATTGCCCCTTCACTCCATCTAATAAAGCATCGGTAATCCGTGTGCTTGTTACACGTAACAAATCAATATAAGTTGGTACCTCACCATTTTTCTCACTTAATGAATCAACATAAAGAACACCGCCATATTTAGCTCCTGTTTCTTTTGCGACCTGCTTAGCAGGTGCTGGAGAAATAGTACTCTCAGAAAAAATAGTATGGATATTGTATTTGCGAACCATATCAATAACATACTTCACTTGCTGTGGTGTTCCCTGCTGATCAGCATTAATTGGCCACAGATAAAGTTCTTTCAAATCAAAATCACGAGCCAGATAACTGAACGCACCTTCACTCGTCACAAGCCATCGTTTATCTTTTGGCAATGCTTCTAATTCAACTTTAATTGGATCAATCATTGCACGAATCTTCTGCTTATAAATTTCAGCATTTTCTTTATAGGTAACAGCGTTCTCAGGATCATATTTTACAAAAGCATCACGAATATTATCAACATAAATTAAAGCAGAAGTTGGTGACATCCATGCATGAGGATTTGGTTTTCCACTGAAAGGCCCCTCACCAATTTTAATTGGCACAATGCCTTCTGAAACAACGACACTTGGGACATCTTTGATATTTTGAAAAAATTTTTCAAACCAAAGCTCCAACTCTAACCCATTCCATAATATAAGGTTTGCTCCTTGTGCACGCATAAGATCTCGAGGTGTTGGTTGATATTCATGAATTTCAGCACCTGGTTTAGTGATTGATTCAACATCAGCTGCATCACCTGCTACATTCCGCGCCATATCAGCAATGACAGTGAAAGTTGTAACAGCTTTAAACTTACCCGCACCCAAAGCAAAATTGGGTGCAAACAAAATAACACTCCCAAAAATTATGAAAAAAAACGTTTTAACATTCATGGATTCTTCTCTTTATTGCCAATGATTTGCATTACTATTTAGCAATAACAGCTATCCTTCGTCTTTGCAATGCAAGATTTTGACAAAAGAATTACTTTTTGAGTTATCTAAAAATACTCTTTCTCACCCTTAAAAGGCTTGATATTTAGGGATAATATGCTTGATACGAAAACCATTTCGTACAACTTTATAAATCTTGAATACATAAAAAATAAAGGAGCACTTTTTGGTTCTCCCACTGCATGCAATAATCCGATATGAGAGAGTAATGCCCATCAACAGCGTA
Organism: Bartonella sp. B23; assembly: GCF_053793815.1. NCBI lineage: Bacteria > Pseudomonadati > Pseudomonadota > Alphaproteobacteria > Hyphomicrobiales > Bartonellaceae > Bartonella > Bartonella sp. B23. Next base: position 1,682,855 of record NZ_CP200033.1, on the reverse strand, counting down.
AACATGCACCCGTAGCTTTAGTGACATTTTCTACCACTTTCAAAGCAAGTTCTTCTAGATCCTTATCAGTCAAAGTTCGTTCAATAGGTTGAATAGAAACTTCAATTGCAACAGATTTTTTATCTTCACCAAATATTGAATCTTCAAAAAGATCAAAAACCTGCACTGAGTGAATAAGTTTCTTATCAGCTCCACTTGCAGCACGAACAATAAGGGAAGAAGCAACTGTTTTATCAACCACAAATGCAAAATCACGATGCACCATTTGAAAAGGCGACAACTTCAAAGGAGAGCGGCTTTTCACTGCCTTTTTTTTAGGCACTGGAATCTGATCAAGAAAAATCTCAAAACCACATAAAGAGCCACTGACATCTAATTTTTCTAATGTAGCAGGATGAAAAACACCAAAAAAACCAAGGATCACCTTCGGGCCAAGTTTTATAACTCCTGAACGACCAGGATGATACCAATCTGGTGCTCCAATCTCAGTTTGAACCTTACTGATATCTATACCGCATGCTTCTAAAACAGCCAATGCATCTGCTTTAGCATCAAAAACATCAACTGCTGCCGCATTACCATTCCAAAATCTTCCTGCCCCTCCAAATCGTTCTGTTCCACGGCGGATACCACTGGCAACATGTTGCTGTTTATCAGGTGTATCATCTTCATAAATGCTGGACACCTCAAACAAAGCAAGATCTGGAAAACCACGATCAGCATTTCGCTGTGCCGCTACAAGCAAACCAGGTAAAAGAGAAGGGCGCATTACCGACATATCAACAGCAATAGGATTTACTAATTTAAGCTGTGCTTGACCACCTCCAAAGGCAAGTGCCTGACTTTCAGAAATAAAAGACCATGTCACAGCTTCCTTCATACCGCGATGCGCCAAAGCCAAACGTGCAATACGTGAACGCATCTGCGAACATGTTAAAGCTTGATCTTTGCCTTCTGCAAAATCTTCCAATGGAATGGGCTTAATTTTATCCAGCCCATAAATCCTCATTATCTCTTCTACTAAATCAGCTTTACCAACAATATCAGGGCGCCATGTTGGAACTTTGACTGTAACCACATCTCCTTCCCCTTCAATATGAAATCCAAGCTGTGTTAAAATAGCAATGGCTTGTTCACGCTCTATTTCCAGATGTGTCAAACGTTTAACTTCAGAAAACGGAAAGATGATATGTTTAATTTCTGGTTGCTGATAACCAACGATCTTCGTCTTTGATATTTCACCACCACAAAGATGTAAGGCTAATTCTGTTGCAATATCAAGCCCTGTTTCCATAAAAGCTGGATCAACACCCCGTTCAAACCGATAACGTGCATCACTTATAAGCCCTAATGTACGTCCTGTCTGTGCAATGCTGTGTGCATTCCAAAGTGCTGACTCAATGATAACACGACGTGTTGCTTCATCACAGCCTGTTCTTTCACCGCCCATAATGCCAGCAATAGACACAATCCCCTCATCATCTGCAATGACACAATCTTTAACGCTCAAATTATAGGTTTTTCCGTTAAGTGCCTGAAATTGTTCATCTGCATAAGCACGACGCACAATCAAATTCCCTTTTATCTTATCCACATCAAAAACATTAAGGGGACGGCCAAGATCAAAACTTATATAATTCGTCATATCAACCAGCGCATTAATTGGTCTTAAACCAATAGCATTCAAACGCTGCTGTATCCATTGTGGCGACACATCATTTCGAACATTGCAAATTTCACGCCAAGCAAAACCTAAACACAATGATGGATCTTGTGAAATATCTAAAGAAACATTTATCGACGTTTCAAAGGAAGCTTTAAATTTTGGCGCTGATAATTCTTTTAATCGTCCAATCCCAGTGGCTGCAAGATCACGCGCAATACCATGAATGCCTGTGCAATCAGAACGATTGGGTGTCAAACCAATATCAATTACTGGATCATCTAAACCTGCATAAGCTAAAAACGAACCTCCAATAGGGACATTCTCTGAAAGTTCAATAATCCCATCATGTTCATTCGATAGTTCAAGCTCCGCTCGTGAACACATCATCCCAAAACTTTCAACACCACGAATTTTGCCTACAGATAATGTCACATCAAGTCCAGGCACATAAGTGCCAGGCAATGCAAGAACACCAATAAGCCCAACGCGTACATTTGGTGCCCCGCAGACAACTTGTATAGGCGTACCAGACCCCATATCTACCGACAAAATCTGTAATTTATCTGCGTTTGGATGCTTAACTACTGTTAAAACTTTTGCAATCACAAAACCTTTTAAAGAAGAACGATCATCAACGTGATCAACCTCAAGACCTATAGCCATTAGTTTATCGCAAATTTCATCCAAAGACGCATCTGTCTCTAAGTGATCTTTCAACCAAGACAATGTAAATTTCATTTTAAAACCTCACGTGAAAGCTATGAAAAGATCACACATTTCTTAAATCAGAAAAAAAGGCAGACATGTCAAAACAATGAAAGCCATAATGGTCTAACCAACGTAAGTCAGCATCAAAAAACGCCCGCAAATCAGGCATACCGTATTTCAACATAGCAACACGATCAATACCCATTCCCCACGCAAAACCTTGGTATTCATCAGGATCTAAACCAACATTCTTTAACACATGAGGATGTACCATTCCGCACCCCAAGATTTCTAGCCAATCCTGCCCTTCTCCAAACTTTATTTCTGAACCAGAACGATCACATTGAATATCCACTTCCATAGATGGCTCAGTAAAAGGAAAAAAAGAAGGACGAAAACGCATCTTCACAGAAGGAACTTCAAAAAAATCTTTACAAAAAGTCTCATGAAGCCACATCATATGCGCAATAGTAGAGGTTTTATCAATCACAAGACCTTCTACCTGATGAAACATTGGCGAATGAGTCGCATCTGAATCCATACGATAAGTTTTTCCAGGAGTAATGATACGTATCGGTGGTTTCTGTTTTTCCATTGTACGAATTTGTACAGGTGATGTGTGGGTGCGCAACAGCTTCCGCTCTTGCATTTTATCAGCATTAAAAAAGAAAGTATCATGCATTTCGCGAGCTGGATGTCCCTCAGGGAAATTCAATGCAGTAAAATTGTAATAATCTGTTTCAATATCTGGACCCTCTGCAATAGAAAAACCCATATTCTTATAAATGGCTATAATTTCCTCAATCACCTGTGAAATAGGATGAATACGCCCTCTCTCAATGGGGGAAGAACGAACAGGTAAAGTTACATCAACCGTTTCGTGAGAGAGGCGTACATCCATTGCTTGACGCTTAAGAAAATCACGCCTTTTCGTCCATAACTCCAAGATGCGATTTTTTAATCCATTGAGAGCTGGTCCAATTTTTTGGCGTTCTTCAGCATTCATCTTTCCTAATTCTTTTAATTTTTCAGAGACGCTGCCTTTTTTTCCCAATGCCGCAACACGCACTGTTTCAAGTGCCTGTTCATCACTCGCTGCTTCCAAAGCTAAACAAATTTCTTGTTCCAGACGCTCAATATCGCTCATATTTTTGCCCATTTTTTTAATAAAAAAGCCCGCACTAGCTAGAGACCAGTACGGGATCCTGAATAAATAAATGCTTTAAGAGGACTTGACTGGCTTACTTGACAGCGCCTTCAAAAGCATTAGGCGTTGTGTCTTTCAAGTATTCCAAAGCCTTTTTTGCAGAAACCACTAAAGCAGAAAATGCCGCAGACTCATGAACTGCTATATCTGAAAGAACTTTACGATCAATCTCAATACCAGCTTTTGATAAACCATCAATAAAGCGCCCATAAGTTAAACCTTCTGCACGGACAGCCGCATTAATTCTTTGAATCCACAAAGCACGAAATGTGCGCTTTCTATTTTTGCGATCACGATACGCGTACTGTTTTGAACGATCAACGGCTGCTTTAGCCGTACGAATGGTACTTTTACGACGACCGTAAAAACCTTCAGCCTGTTTAAGAATCTTCTTGTGTTTAGCGTGTGCCGCCACACCTCTCTTTACGCGTGCCATATAATATTCTCCTAAAAATCAAAAGCATAAGGCTTATAAACCATTTGGCAAATAATACTGAACAACTTTTTGAGCATCTTGCTCACACAAAACCATCGTCCCACGCGCGTCACGAATAAATTTATTAGAACGTTTAATCATGCCGTGGCGTTTACCTGCAGCTGCTACTTTTACTTTGCCTGACGCAGTGATTTTAAACCGCTTCTTAGCGGATGATTTGGTCTTCATCTTGGGCATTTTGCTACTCCATACATTTTATTCATTAAAGTGGATCTATTCACTCAAGCGGACCAACGCTCGAAAAAGCACCCAAACAGCCACGGCATGCCCTGCCGGGCGGTTCCATATAGTGTTTCCATAAGCCACTATACACAAAATAGCAAGTCCGTATCAAAAAAAAATTGGAGCTCCGTTGCCTTGAATTTCAATCAAAGGTGCTGGAATTGAATTTGTTTTGATGGCTGCTTTACACAGATCAGCAATAATACATTGCTTACATTGTACTTTACGTGCTTGGCAAATATAACGCCCATGTAAAATGAGCCAATGATGCGCATGACGAAGATAACCAACTGGTATAATATTTAGCAACTTCTCTTCAACAACCTCTGGTGTTTTGCCGGGTGCCAAACTAAGACGATTTCCAAGACGAAAAATATGTGTGTCCACCGCCATCGTAGGCTGACCAAAAGCAATATTTAAAACAACATTCGCCGTTTTACGCCCCACACCAGGAAGTGCCATGAGGGCTTCGCGATTATCAGGTACTTGACCGCCATATTGATTAATTAAAAAATTGCAAAGTGCATAAACATTGCGCGCTTTTGCACGCCAAAGACCAATTGCACGGATGTGACGTGCAATTTCTTCTTCTCCCAATACAATCATTTTTTCCGGTTTATCAGCAAGACGAAATAATTCTTTTGTCGCTTTATTAACACTCGCATCTGTCGCTTGAGCCGAAAGAACAACTGCAACCAAAAGAGTAAAAGCATTGGTGTAGATAAGGTCACTCCTAGGGATAGGACGTTGAACAGAAAAACGGCGAAAAATTTCTTCAACTTCGTCTTCACTATACAATATTTCAAAAGATTTTTGCGTCTTTGACAGTTTAGTTGTTCTTTGACTCATTGAACTCTCTTAATCTTCTCTCTTGAAGTTACCTCTTACGCTTGCCATATGAGAGGAATACAATAAGCGCTTTTTTTAGAGTTTGGTCAATTAGCCGCTTTGAAGAGGACATACAATGACACACGTGACATCTTTCTCCAATCCCCTTCTCCTAGGATTTGAAGCAATGGAGAAAATATTGCAACGTATTAGTAAGACTGATGAAAGCTATCCAGCCTATAATATTGAACGTTTACACAAAAACGATAACGCAAGCCATATACGCATCACTTTGGCTGTTGCTGGATTTAAAGTCAATAATCTCAGTATCTTATTAGATGATAATCAACTGATAATCCATGGTAAACAATCAATCAATCAAAATCACCAATATTTATATTGTGGTATAGCGGCGCGCCAATTCCAGCGTACCTTTCTTCTCGCGGATGGAATGCAAGTAACAAATGCTGAGTTGAAAAATGGTCTCTTATCAATTAACCTACACCAACCAAAATTAAAAAAACAAATAAAGCAGATTCCAATCAAAGTTATTGGCAGTGAATAGTAAAAATAAGGTGTAAAGGAGTAATAGAATGGGAGAACACAAACAAAACTGGTCGTTGCAAGATACCGCCTCTTTTGATGCGGGGGGAATTGCTTACTTAAAAAAGGTTTGTACAGATGATCTGGCTAAAAATTTTCCAGATCTTCCACCAATGACCCCAGGCATTATAATATGGGCGCTCTTTGGTGAAACAGGCTATCCGATCATTTTATCCGACGAGCGCTCTATCGCTCTTGCAGGTGCTAACGAACATGAACTACAAATTGTAACTCTACACTAACCTGTTTTACAGAAAACAGCTAAAGCATCCTTATAGACCCTATCAGTCCTACCTGATGAGGTGTGAAGATAGGTTTTTTATGAAAACGTTATAAGAATATCAGTTTTTTCAAAAAAATACCATCGTACCCAACTTCACGCTATTCCTACTTACATACTATCAATTCTTTAAGGAAACACTATCTGTTTTTTCTTCATATAAAATATGATTTTGCTAGAAAAAAATCTTTACTGAGCGGTGCTATTTGAAATATTTTGTATTGAACTTTTTACTTCTTGATATTGCTTATTTCTTGTTTCTTGCAACAAAGATCTTTATGAAATCCTATATTGATGTTCTCGAACGCATTACAAAGGCTCTTGTTGCCTCGATGTCTTAAATATTATCACCAGAAAAATCATATATGCCCATTCGAGTCATCGCAATCGTGCATTCGTATTAATTTTAAAACCAATCTAATCTTTGATTTAGAATAGAATACCTCTTTCTAACGCCACCTGCATGTCCTTAACTGCTGTTCATATTGCCTAGATATTCTCGCCATACGTTGTGCTGCTTGTGCAAGCGCAGCAGTTACATGCCCTCTACTGCGCGCATAAGCACCATGACCCATATGATAATTTAAATAAAGGCTGTATGCATCGTCAAACCTAACACCATTGCGTCGAACACTTTGGCGATGGTACCAGCCAATGAAATCAACGGCATCTGCAAAATTAGTACGCCGCGCAAAAGACCTTCCTGTGGAGCGCAAATACATTGCCCATGTGCTGTCAAGCGCTTGAGAATAACCATACGCTGTTGACCGACGCTTCCACGGAATAACACCAAGCAGTTTTGTACGCAAAGGACGTGCATTATGACGAAAATTTGACTCCATCTTAATGGTTGCAAGAATAATAGGCATAGGAATTCCATAACGCATTTCTGCATTCTCAGAAGCTTTTTTCCAATTATTACAAAACCTATCTTTTTGAGCTAAAATGGCGCAAGCATCGTTTGTATACAGGGGGTGACTTGTTGCGCATCCCTCTAGCAGAAACACCAATGCCAAAAAAAACAAAAGGTGTCGCATATTCTCTATTCCTCTCATTAAGAAAGCAATGAGATATGGATACTAAAAAAATTATCGCTAATCAATAAAGAACACTTGTTGTGTTAAGTACCTTATTTCACTCCTCATCAACCAAGCGCAGTGTTTGAGACTGAACAGAAGAAGCTGTCATTTGTGTTGGCACAGAGTCTTTTTCTTTTAATTCAAAAGATTCAATACGATTAGCTCTTTTCATAATTTTAGAAGATGATGTTAAAATCCCTTCAATATCTTCACCCACTTTATAAAAATGCTTCTGTAGAGCGCGAACACGTATATCCATTCGTTCAAAATCTTCCATTAATTTTGCTACTTCTGACTGGATCAAATGTGCTTGTTCACGCATCCGCGCATCTTTCATAATAGTTTGTACAACCTGAATAGATAACATCAACAAAGACGGCGATACAATAATCACATGCGCCCGATTGGCTTTTTGTACCAACGATTCAAAATCTTCATAGATTGTTGCAAAAATCGATTCCGATGGCACAAAAAGAAAAGCGGTATCGTGTGTTTCTCCAGGAATTAAATATTTTTGTGCGACATCGCGAATATGAACATCCATATCCGTACGAAACTGACGTTCTGCCTCTTGACGTTCTTGAGGTGATGCTGCCTTATGCATCGCATTCCAAGCTTCTAAAGGAAATTTAGCATCAATAACAAGAGAAGGAGCTTTATTTGGCATATGAATGAGACAATCTGGTCGCTTTCCATTTGAAAGAGTCGATTGGAAAGCATAGGCATTAGGTGGCAAAGCATCTGCAATAATTGCTTCCATCCGTCCCTGACCAAAAGTACCGCGCGTTTGCTTATTATTTAAAATAGCCTGCAACTGAACAACCTGTCCCGTAAGCGACTGAATATTATTTTGTGCCGCGTCAATTACCGCTAAACGCTCTTGTAAACGATTCAAATTTTCATAAGTAGACTTGGTCTGCACATGAAGCGTTTGACCCAAATTGGTTGTCATCCCATTGAGTTTCTCACTTATAGATTTATTTAATTCAGCTTGTCTTTGACCAAAAATTTCTGCCATAGTCTGCATTCGACCTTGCATTTCAGCTTGCGTTTTTAGCAGTGTTGCCATTTGCATTTGTGCCTCACGGGCGCGTTCGGCAATTTCACTTTCCAAAAATGTCTTTTTTTTATGAAATCGTATCAACATAAAAAATGCCAAGCAGATAAATGTAAGCAAAAGCACAATCATCAGTCTAGCAAAAGACTCATCAATGAGCATGAAAGAAAAAAACGAATCAAACATGAGAAGTAATATAACGCTCTTATTGTAAAAAAGCGCAAGAATCCGTTATTCAATGTTGACCCATAATAAACCATTGGTTAATCTGTGACGATGTTAATTAAACCTTTAGTTACTTTACCAGATCCGATTTTACGGAAAATGTCTCAACCAGTTGAGAATATAGATTCAGCTATCCAGAAACTGGCTGATGATATGTTGAACACGATGTATTATGCTAAAGGAATCGGCCTTGCAGCTGTTCAAATTGGAATACCGCTGCGTATGTTAGTCATAGATATCTCTGAAAAAGATACCCTGAAAAATCCGCTTGTTATTATCAACCCAGAAATCTTATGGCTTTCAAATGAGCGCAATATTCATAAAGAGGGTTGCCTGTCTATTCCTGAGTATTACGCAGAAGTCGAACGTCCCAAACGCCTCTGTGTTCGCTATCAAAATCGCGAAGGAAAACAAATAGAAATTGAGGCAGATCACCTACTGGCAACTTGCTTACAACACGAAATCGACCATTTAAATGGCTGTCTTTTTATTGATCACATTTCGAAAACTAAACGTGATATGGTAATACGAAAATTTAAAAAACGCGCAAAAAAGAAAAACGCACAGGAAGCAATTTTATAATGGCATTACGGTTAAGTTTTATGGGGACACCTAATTTTTCTGTCCCTATTTTACATGCTTTGTTAAGTGCTGGCCATGATATTGTAGCTGTTTACAGCCAACCCCCCCGCCCGGCAGGACGTCGTGGTCTTAAACTGATCCCCTCACCTGTTCAAAATGCAGCAGAAGAAAAATCTATTCCTGTATTCACACCTAAAACACTTAAAATGGCTGAACAACAAGCTCAATTTGCAGCACTTTGTGTTGATGCTGCTATTGTTGTTGCCTATGGACTACTCTTACCAAAAACTATTCTTGAAATACCCCGTTTTGGTTGTTTCAATGTCCACGCTTCACTCTTACCACGCTGGCGTGGTGCTGCACCTATCCAGCGTGCAATTATGGCTGGTGATAAGGAAACGGGAATCATGATTATGAAAATGGATGAAGGACTTGATACGGGGCCTATTGCTTTATCCCGTTCTGTCCCCATCACGGATAATACCACCGCTAATGAACTTTCAAATAGGCTTTCATATATAGGCGCAGAACTTATGATAGAAACCCTATCAGCTCTTGAAAAAGGCCAACTTAAACTTACCCCACAATCAGAGAAAAACGTAACCTATGCCTCCAAAATCAAAAAAGAAGAAACACGCATTGATTGGACAAAACCTGCAGAATTTATTCATAGGCATATTCGCGCGCTCTCTCCCTCTCCTGGTTGCTGGTGTAACATGAATATCAGCGGTCGAGAAGAACGTGTAAAAATTCTTGCAAGTCATTTAACAACAGGACCTTCTCTTGAAATTGGTCGTATAGAATCAGATTCTTTGATTATCCATTGTGGGCAAGGACGCCTCGAAATAACCTCCCTCCAAAGATCGGGTGGTAAAATTCTTGATGGTGTAACATTTTTGCGAGGAGCCCGCATTTCTGCCGTTTTTTGATATGCCACGTTTTAAACTCACCCTTGAATATGACGGCTCAAATTATGCTGGCTGGCAGCGTCAAGTAGGACTTCGCACCATACAAGGTGCACTTGAACAGGCTATTTTTCATTTTAGTGGACAAAAATTAACCATAACGACAGCAGGTAGAACTGATGCAGGTGTCCACGCTACAGGACAGGTTGCGCATGTTGATTTCATAAAAGATTGGCGCACGCATACTGTACGCGATGCACTCAATGCGCATTTGAAAAAACAGGATGAAGATATTTCGATTTTGAATGTAGAAAATGTCCCAGATAGCTTTGATGCACGGTTTTCCGCAATTAAACGCCATTATCTTTTTAAAATTCTCAATCGCCGCTCACCACCAGCTCTAAACGCTAAACGGGTATGGTGGATACCAAAAACCCTCAATGCTGAAGCCATGCATGAAGCTGCGCAAAAACTTGTAGGACAACATGATTTTACCACTTTCCGCTCAGCCAATTGCCAAGCCAAAAACCCTATTCGCACCCTTGACTGTTTAGACGTTCAAAGACAAGGAGAAGAAATTTTCCTTTATGCACAGGCTCGCTCTTTTCTTCATCATCAAATTCGTTCATTTGCAGGAAGCCTTATGGAAGTTGGCATTGGACGTTGGACGGTACAAGATCTTGAAGCAGCTCTCCAAGCTAAAGATCGTACGCATTGTGGTATGGTCGCACCTCCTTCAGGACTTTATTTAATACAAGTCGACTATTAACGACCCTTTAAAAGTCATTTTTTCAAAACAAAAAGCAATTAACGAAGCTTATAAAAGGAACGAATTTGTTCAAAAGCTTCCGCTGCTGTATCGACGAATGTAACAAGATCCACATCCGAAGGAGAAATCGTACCTTGCGCAGATAAATAATCAAAATTTATAACATTGTTCCAAAACTCTTTGCCAAATAAGAAAATCGGTATCCGTTTCATACGCCCTGTTTGTATTAAAGTTAACGTCTCAAATAACTCATCCAGAGTACCAAATCCTCCAGGGAAAATTGCCAACGCCTTCGCTCGCATTAAAAAATGCATTTTACGCATCCCAAAATAATGAAAATTAAAACATAAATGCGGAGTCACATAAGGATTGGGCTCTTGCTCATGCGGTAAAACAACATTCAAACCAACCGTTGGTGCTCCAACATCAGCAGCACCACGATTTCCTGCTTCCATCACCCCTGGCCCTCCCCCTGTGATAACTACAAATTCACGATATTCGGTCGTAGCAGAATAATTTGAACACAAACGCGCAAATTCTCTTGCCTTATCGTAATAATGGGACATAGCATGCAAATTTTTCTTTTGTGTTTCATTTTTTGCTGCCCATACGGCGGCTTGCTTAGATTCAGGAATACGTGCACCACCAAATAAAACAACAGTTGATTGAATATCACACTCCTGAAGAGCTATTTCCGGCTTTAGAAACTCAAGACTAATACGCTGTGAACGTAATTCAGGACGCATCATAAAATCTTGATCTATATAAGCTAAACGGTAGGTAGGTGAAAGTACTTGTGGTGTATCAGGGGATTCATATTCTTGTTGTATTGCCTCCTTTGCATGGAGAAATGAACACCAACTCTTTTTTTTTTCTTTCATTTTTTTCTATAACCTTTCTCATGTGCTTATCCTGCTCCCTAACCGTTTCATTGACTGAACACATTTCTTCGCGTAGGTCATAAGAAATAAATCTTGAAACTTTCAACTTGTTTAACGGAATCCCAACCATGAGCAATCTTACACAACTTGAAATGATTATTGAAAAAGCGTTTGATAACCGCGACTCTATCAACACTACAACAAAAGGTGAAATCCGCGAAAGTGTTGAACACATATTAAACCTTCTCGATAAAGGTGAAATCCGCGTTGCAGAGCGTCAAGAAAATGGCCAATGGCATGTTCATCAATGGTTAAAAAAAGCCGTTCTTCTCTCTTTTCGAATCAATCCTATGCAGATTATTTCTGGCGGAATAAATGGAACATATTGGTGGGATAAAGTTCCTTCAAAGTTTTCTGGTTGGCAAGAAGATGACTTTAAAAAAGCTGATTTTCGTTCTGTTCCCGGAGCGATTGTACGCCATTCTGCCTACATTGCTCCCAACGTTATATTAATGCCATCCTTTGTAAATCTCGGTGCCTTTATCGATAAGGGAACAATGGTTGACACGTGGACCACTGTGGGTTCTTGTGCACAGATTGGTAAACATGTCCATCTTTCTGGCGGTGTTGGTATCGGAGGTGTTTTAGAACCACTACAGGCAAACCCGACGATTATTGAAGATCACTGTTTTATCGGTGCACGCTCTGAAGTCGTAGAAGGCTGCATTATTCGTGAAGGCGCTGTTTTAGGAATGGGAGTATTTATTGGAAAATCCACAAAGATTATTGACCGTAGAACAGGCGAAATTTTTATAGGTGAAGTACCAGCCTACTCCGTCGTTATTTCAGGCTCTCTCCCTGGAAAATCACTACCAAACGGTGAACAAGGTCCAAACCTTTACTGCGCTGTAATAGTGAAACGTGTTGATCAAAAAACACGGGAGAAAACATCTATTAATGATCTTTTGCGCGATTAAAAAACACTCTTTAATAATCTTAAATTATCGACAAAATACAAAAGCATAATCAACTAAGGGAGGATTCTCTCTTTTTTCGTTATTTATTCATTTTGAGCGCTTGAATAAACGCCGACTGTGGAATTTCTACTTTTCCGAATTGGCGCATACGTTTTTTACCTTCTTTTTGCTTTTCCAAAAGTTTACGCTTGCGTGTTACATCACCTCCGTAACATTTAGCCGTTACATCTTTGCGTAAAGCACGAATCGTTTCGCGCGCAATGATTTTGCCACCGATCGCTGCCTGCACTGGAATCTGAAACATATGTTGAGGAATAAGATCTTTCAGTTTTTCGCACATAGAACGCCCGCGCTTTTCCGCTATGCTGCGATGCACAAGCATCGACAATGCATCAATAGATTCTCCATTAACCAAAATAGACATTTTAACCAAGTCGCCCTCAGAATAGTCGGTCATCTGATAATCAAAAGAGGCATATCCCTTGGAAATTGATTTTAAACGGTCATAAAAATCAAAAACCACCTCATTTAAAGGCAAATCATACGTCACCATGGCACGCATCCCGACATAGGATAAACTAACCTGTATTCCTCGCCGTTCTTGGCAAAGTTCTAAAACTGATCCAAGATAGTTGTCAGGAGTCATTATTGTAGCCCGAATCCACGGCTCTTCAATAGAAGAAATCTTAACAATATCAGGCATATCCGCCGGATTATGGAGTTCTTTCATAGTACCATCATTCATATTCATGCGATAAACAACCGAAGGTGCTGTCGCGATTAAATCTAAATTGAACTCGCGTTCTAATCGCTCTTGAATAATTTCAAGATGAAGAAGCCCTAAAAAACCACACCGAAAGCCGAAACCCAAAGCCGCTGATGTTTCCATTTCAAAGGAAAAACTTGCATCATTCAAGCGCAATTTTCCCATGGCTGCCCGTAAATTCTCAAAATCAGCAGCATCAACTGGAAAAAGTCCACAAAAAACAACCGGTTGAGCAGGTTTAAAACCGGGAAGCGCATCTTCACAAGGACGACGTTCTTCAGTAATGGTATCGCCAACCCGTGTATCAGCAACTTCTTTGATAGAAGCGGTTATAAAGCCAATCTCTCCAGGTCCTAACTCATCCACTTGAACCATTTTTGGTGTAAAGACTCCAACCCGTTCAACTGGATATTTTGCCCCAGGCTCCATCATGCGAATGGTCTGGCCTTTTTTCAACACACCATCAATTACTCGCACCAAAACGATAACGCCAAGATATGCATCATACCAGCTATCAACCAACATTGCTTTTAAAGGCTTGTTCACTTCACCAGTGTGTGGAGGGGGTAACTGTGTAACGATTGCTTCTAAAACATCAGAAATGCCTAAACCTGTTTTTGCTGATATTTCTACGGCTTCAGAGGTATCAATGCCAATCACATCTTCAATTTGTTCTTTAACACGCTCAGGTTCTGCTGCTGGAAGATCCACTTTATTGAGGACAACAACCAATTCATGAGAATTATCAATAGCTTGGTAAACATTCGCCAATGTTTGCGCTTCTACGCCTTGGCTCGCATCCACCACCAACAGCGAACCTTCACAAGCTGCTAATGACCGAGAAACTTCATAAGCGAAATCTACATGGCCAGGTGTATCAATAAGATTTAAAATATAACTCTCACCATCCTTTGCTTTGTAATGCAAACGGACCGTTTGTGCCTTTATAGTAATTCCACGTTCGCGCTCAATATCCATGGAATCGAGAACTTGCTCTTTCATCTCTCGTGTCTCAAGCCCTCCTGTCATTTGAATCAAACGATCAGCCAAAGTAGACTTTCCGTGATCAATGTGCGCCACGATGGAAAAATTACGGATATGATTACGATCTCTTACCATACGAGGCGATTTAGCAAAGAACAGCACAAAACGCAAAGACCAATTGTGTTTCTTTGGGAACCTTTCAAAAATACAAACGAAAAAAGCTTTTCAAAACACAATTCTTTATGGTCTAAAAATGAGAATTTTGTGCATTAAACGCAATACCAATGATTAAAACTATCCAAAGGTTCTTAACTTTTTCATATCTGTTTATCTTCATCACTCATATGCCCGTATAATATGAAGAATGCATATATAGCTCAGACTTGTGGTAAAATTCTGTTTCAATTTGCACACAATCACCAAATTCTTTATCATTTTTATAAAAAAAGTATGAGAGTAAATTAATCTGCTCACAACCATCAAAACTTTAGAAATATACTCGTCCTGGTGCAATATCTTTTGAAAGCGATTATTTTAAAAGGTTTCTTTTCTCTTCTTGCCTAAAAAAAGAGAATTTCCTTAATTTTTATGAAAAAATAACAAAAATGAAATCTCTTCAAATCAAAACATCACAAGATAAGATCTTAAAAAGAGAGATGTAAAATTAGTCAATTTTTTTAATAACTTTATCTTTTTTGCGCCAGTGTGAAGGTTGTAATTCAGCTACTATAATTCCAATCAAGATGAATGCCCCTCCTAATAAAGCTAAAGGGGATATACGCTCACCAGCTAAACGCCCAACAATACCAGCCCATATAGGTTCGCTTACGTAAATGAGCGTTGCTCGAGTGGGTGAAACGGATTTTTGTGCCCAATTCATCGCCAATTGAGTAATAGCACTCATTAATGCCAATCCTATACCAATACTCAGCCATATCCATGAAAATTCAGGAATACTTTCGTCCATTAAAGGCATGCAAAAAAACGAAAAAAGACCACTAAAAAGTAACTGTATAATCGTTACACGGCGACTATCAACCTTATTAGCAAAAATTCCAATGAGTATAACTTCTCCAGCAATTGCTATAGCCCCTAACAAAGTCAAAATTTCACCTTTTGAAAAATCAACATTCCCTGGCTTTTGTCCGGAAATAAGCACAAGTCCAATAAAAGCAAGAATAATACCAATCCAACAAGCTAAACGAGGTGGCTTTTTAAAAACAATCCATTGCAATATTGGTACTATCGGAACATAAAGCGCCGTTATAAAAGCCGACTGACTACTAATAATTGTTTGAAGCCCCGTGGCTTGCAAAGCATAACCCAAAAATATTCCTAAACCAATCGCCATACCAGCAAAAATTTCATAAACTGTTATGCCTTTCATAGAACGCCAAAAAATCGCCCCGCACATAAACGATGCAACGATAAAACGAAATCCGACAAAGAAGAGAGGCCCGCTATAGCGTACCGCTATGTGAATCACTAAAAAGGTAGTACCCCACAATATTGTCGCAGCAAATAATGCCAATTCTTGCTTACTGAATAACGGGTATTTCAACTGTTTTATACCAACCATAAAAAGTTTTTTCCTCCAATTTTCTGTACACCTTATGAAACAATAAGCGTTCCAACTCCTTGTTCGGTAAATAGTTCTAGCAAGACAGAATGGGGGGTTTTACCATTTAAAATAACAACACCTTCTACTCCATTTTGAAGCGCCTTTATGCAAGTTTCTACTTTTGGAATCATCCCCCCTGAAATTGTGCCATTTTTGATGAGATATGCAGCTTCAGAAATTGTCAATTTCTTTAAAAGTTTACCCTGTTTATCCAAAACACCAGGAACATCTGTGAGAAACAAAAGGCGTTTAGCCTCTAATGCACCGGCAATGGCTCCAGCAAAAATATCAGCATTAATATTATAGGTTTTGCCATCACGACCTGGAGCCACAGGAGCAAGAACAGGGATCATTTCAGAACATGCCAAAAGATCCAGCAATGTGCGATCAATTTCAACAGGTTCACCAACAAATCCTAAATCTAAAACACGTTCAATATGCGAATCAGGATCAATGACAGTTTTATAAGTCTTTTCAGCAAAAACCATATTGCCATCTTTGCCGCACAATCCTATCGCCCATTCACCCTCAGCATTGATGAGAGCAACAATTTCCTTGTTTATGGAACCTGCCAAAACCATTTCAACTACTTCAACGATTCGTTCATCAGTTACTCGTAGACCGTTTTCAAACCGTGATTCAATGCCCATTTTCATCAAAATTTCAGCAATTTGAGGTCCACCGCCATGAACAACAACAGGATTAATTCCTGATTGCTTTAATAGAGCAATATCACGTGCAAACGCTCGCCCTAAAGCAGGATCACCCATAGCATGACCGCCATATTTTACAACGACCGTTTCATTTTCATATTTTTGCATATAGGGTAAAGCAGACGATAAAAATGCTGCTTGTTTTTCAAAAACATCCGCTGCATTGCTCTCAACATCATTCATCAAAAAGCCTCCTCATCACTTTTGAATATCTCTTAGTGGAATTTAGAAAAAGTGAAAACAAATTTTACTCTATTCATCCCCCCTGAAAATCTCCATTTCTCTTTAAAATTACGATGAAAGTAATAACGAGATGAGACAAAAACAGCTTTCTTAAAAAGAACTAGTTATCTAAAAATAAAACAAAATAAGCATACAGAATGCCGTTATTTTATGACCTCATGTATAAAATTTGGAAGCAGAATTCAGAATAATTTTTAAGCCACGCCGTACACTTAACTTACTGACTTTACCTTATGGATCTCTAACAATGAATACAGATATATACAATCATTCGCTTTGTAAGATAAAACATCACATTGCCAATACGGGAAATAGCCTAGTCACGCATACACTCTCCCCTAAATAGACTAAAATTTTAACTTAAAATTCGTCTTTTACTCAACAATTGAAAATAAGAAATATCAATCATGACATGTTATAGAAAAATACAATACATTGTTTATAATAGTAAATTTATCATTTTCGGCTCAAATGAGAGCGCCTCATATAGGAATACTCTCTCCATTTTCAACTCCTTTTTATGATGAATCAATAAAAACCGTTCGCTTACGCATTATAAGCAGTATCATAAAATCTATAGAACAATATAGCTTTATACTCTTAGACCATACAAAATCTCTTAAAGAGAGCTGTAAAATCACTCCATTTTCTCTTCTATTCGTTACATCCCTGGTAGATGAAACAATATAAGGATAGAAACAAAAAAGCATCTTAAAAACATCCAGCTATTCTCTCTTCAAGAAATAAAAAATATTCATCTTTCCAAAAATTGCGATGCACATTCATTAATTTTGTCTCGAGATATTTTCAAAAAATTCTTTCATACGTGAAAAAAAACCATGCGATTGTGGTGAATTCTCATGATTTGAAAGCTTCTCAAATTTTTGCAACAACTCGCGTTGTTCTTGCGTTAGTTTCTGCGGCGTTTCAATAGTGATATGAATATAAAGATCGCCCCTTGTTTGCTGATGACGTAACATGGGCATTCCTTTGCCTTTAAGGCGGAATTGACGTCCATTTTGCGTCCCTTCTGGAATCTTAACACGTGCTTTGACACCGTCAAGGTCGGAAACCTCAAACTCTCCCCCCAAAGCAGCTGTAACCATTGAAATAGGAATGCGACAGTGAAGATCCGCTCCTTCTCGCTGAAAAAATTCATGCGATTTAATAGAAAGAAAAATATAAAGATCACCACTAGGACCACCACGAATGCCTGCATCTCCCTCACCAGAAAGACGAATACGCGTACCATCTTCAATACCAGCCGGAATGTTCACGCTCAATGAGCGTTTTTTTTCCACCCGTCTCGTCCCCTGACATTTTGGGCATGGATCCTTAATAGTTTCACCACGTCCATGACATATAGGACATGTCCGCTCAATAGAAAAGAAACCTTGTGCAGCACGCACACGGCCAGCTCCATGGCAAGTTTCACAAACTTGTGGCTTAGATCCCTTTTTCGCGCCCGACCCTTCACAAGAATCACAAGTAACGGAACTAGGAATATTAATTTGCGCAGTTTTTCCTGAAAATGCCTCTTCCAAGGTCACTTCCATATTATAACTCAGATCTGCACCACGCTCGCGGCCATCACTACGCTTACGGTGCACTCCCCCCATAATTTCGCCAAAAAAATCTTCGAAAATGTCGGCAAATCCACCACCAGAAAAACCACCAAAGGGATTTCTCCCTCCTTGATTGCTATTTTCAAAAGCTGCATGGCCAAATCGATCATAAGCAGCGCGCTTCTGGGGGTCTTTGAGAACTTCATAAGCCTCGCCAATTTCTTTGAATTTCCGCTCTGCCTCTTTATCCCCCGCATTGCGATCAGGATGGTATCGCATCGCCAATTTACGAAAAGCAGACTTCAGCTTTTTATCATCACATTCGCGAGTCACGCCAAGAATTTCATAATAATCAACCTTCATCATGTATTCCTGATAATTTTTTGTCATCCATCTTTAATGAATAATATTTGCTTTCAATTTATATTTTTAGTCACAAAGTTGCAACTTATCTCAAACAACAAATCCCAGCCCTATATTTCAAAGGCCGGGTTTATTAGCATCTATAAATCCATTTGCTTACACTATTTCTTCTTATCATTAATTTCTTCAAAATCAGCATCAACAACATCATCATTTTTCGTATCTGTTTCAGTATCTGCTGTTGTTGCTTGTGAAGCTTCATACATGGCTTGTCCGAGCTTCATACTGACTTCTGCTAATTTCTGCATTTTTGCTGTTATTTCCCCAATATCAGTACCATCAAGTGCAGATTTTAAATCAGATATCGCGGACTCAATCTGTCCCTTCTCTTCAGCTGATACTTTATCGCCATACTCTGTAAGCGACTTTTCAGTTGAATGGATAAGAGCCTCTGCTTGATTTCTAGCCTCCACACCTTCACGGCGCTTTTTGTCTTCAGCCGCATGCTCTTCTGCATCCTTTACCATTTTTTCTATGTCAACATCACTTAAACCACCCGATGCTTGAATACGAATCTGATGTTCTTTGCCAGTTCCTTTATCCTTGGCTGAAACATTCACAATACCATTCGCATCAATATCAAAAGTAACCTCAATCTGAGGAACACCACGCGGTGCCGGTGGAATACCAACAAGATCAAATTGGGCTAATAACTTGTTATCGTTAGCCATTTCGCGTTCACCTTGGAAAACACGAATAGTTACAGCATTTTGATTGTCATCAGCTGTTGAAAAAACTTGTGACTTTTTAGTTGGAATAGTGGTATTTCGTTCGATGAGACGTGTAAAAACTCCACCTAACGTTTCAATACCCAAAGATAGAGGTGTTACATCCAGCAGCAATACGTCTTTTACATCGCCTTGCAATACCCCTCCTTGAATAGCAGCACCCATCGCCACAACTTCATCCGGATTAACGCCTCTGTGTGGATCCTTTCCGAAGAAGCTTTGTACAACTTCTTGAATCTTGGGCATACGCGTCATACCGCCCACTAAAACAACTTCGTCAATCTCACCAGCTTTCAGTCCTGCATCTTTCAATGCAGCTTTACAAGGATCGATAGTGCGTTGAACCAAATCATCAACGAGAGACTCAAATTTCGCCCGAGTCAATTTCATTGTTAAGTGCTTGGGACCAGATTGATCTGCCGTGATAAATGGCAAATTTATTTCCGTCTGTTGTGAAGAAGAAAGTTCAATTTTTGCTTTTTCTGCTGCTTCTTTCAGACGCTGCAATGCTAGTTTATCATTTTTCAGATCAATCCCTTGTTCTTTCTTGAATTCATCGGCAAAATAGCCAACTAAGCGCATGTCAAAATCTTCACCGCCTAAAAAAGTATCTCCGTTGGTTGACTTAACTTCAAAAACACCGTCTCCGATTTCAAGCACAGAAATATCGAAGGTACCGCCACCAAGGTCGTAAACAGCAATTGTTTTTCCGTCTTTTTTATCCAAACCATACGCTAAAGCAGCAGCTGTTGGCTCATTGATAATCCGCAAAACCTCTAGCCCAGCAATTTTGCCCGCATCTTTAGTAGCTTGACGTTGTGCATCATTGAAATAAGCAGGAACAGTAATAACTGCTTGTTCAACTTTTTCACCAAGATAAGACTCAGCCGTTTCTTTCATCTTTTGCAAAATCATAGCTGAAATTTGTGACGGAGAATACTTCTTACCCGCTTCTTCAACCCACGCATCACCATTATCACCCTTAACAATTTTGTAAGGTACAAGCGCTTTATCTTTTTCAACCATAGGGTCATCAAAACGGCGCCCAATTAAACGCTTAACTGCAAAAACTGTTCCTTCAGGATTCGTAACTGCTTGCCGTTTAGCAGGTTGCCCAACAAGCCGCTCGCCCCCATCAGTAAAGGCAACAACAGAAGGCGTCGTCCTTGCTCCTTCTGAATTCTCGATAACCTTTGCATTTTTGCCATCCATAACAGCAACACAAGAGTTAGTCGTCCCCAAATCAATACCAATTACTTTTGCCATATTATAATCTCCATTCAGCAAGCTATCTCAACCTTCATCAAGCATCTTTCTAAGACAGCTCCTTATAACACTTAAAGCCTGCACTTCACTTCGAGTTACACAAAAATAAACTGCGAGTCATCGTAACAAGCTTTTCTGCTCCGTATATAAGAACAGGCTCTTATCGCTACAAGAGAATAATGAGAGAAACATTCTTAAAATAAAATTTTTCTTTAAAAACGGGCATTATACTTACACGAAAATACTCTCTTTGATTAATGACGCAGACATCGTGACATATCTTTTGCGACTCTCATAAACATACACGCACATAAAGATTGAAAAAAGAGACAATGATGGAGCATTTTCCTCTATTTCGCACAGTCACAAAAGATACTCACGTAAAAGCTTTTAAAAAATTACTGCGCAGACGCGATAAATTTATGCAACGAATACCACACAACCTCTCTTAGCCAAACCTCTATTGCCCGTTATATCCTCATGTAAATAATGAGCTTGATGTTCCTTAGATCGACTGCTTAATAACGTTAAACTCCACTTTGCTAAATACTAATGTTTGTGAGGATATTATCTGCCAATTCACTCTTAGTAATTCTGCTGCTAACTTCCTAATTGCTTACTGTTTTTTGAACACTGACTTTGAATGTACCAAACATAACTTTCTCCTTCTTTACATACTTCTTAAATTGGAAAGTATAATAAGAACAAACTTGTTGCACTTAAATATATTGCCATTTTGAACCTTAATCTCCTCCCCCCCAAAACCTGCAAGCTCATGCACCCTTATCCCCATAATATAACTCGAGCAATTCTTTCTTTTATTTTGAATAAAAATCCTGCTAAAACAGAAGGAGATGAATCTCACGAAGGAGGGTAAATCAATGATGACACTTGCTGCGAAGAGAATAAAGAATCTCATGTCTAAAGATCCTTATTATGCACAATATTTATTCAAAAAAATTATTGTGAATGGTTTATGCGCTCTTATCTTTGTTTTTATAATTCTGCCATCTGCACTTGCTCAACAATACCGACTTGGTGATATAGAAATTATTCGTCCTTGGACGCGCGCAACACAAAAAAGTGTAAAAGTTGGAAGCGGTTATCTCTACATCATTAATCATGGCAACACACCAGATCGTTTAGTTTCTATCTCAACAAATGGGGTGCAGACAACAGAAATTCACTCCATGACGGTTGTCAATGATATTATGAAAATGGAAAAAGCACATAATGGCATTGAAATCCCGGGCAATGGCGAAGTTACACTTAAGCCTGGAGGTGATCACATTATGTTCACGGGACTTTCACAACCGTTCAAAACAGGTGACAAAATCAGCGCAACATTGACATTTGAAAAAGCGGGGACAATTGACATTGAATTCTCTGTAAACGCTATGAGAGCAACATCACCTCCAAAATAAGCTCTCGCTTACTAATTTTTTTATCACCATTAACCTAACATCTCAACATAAGAAGCGTGGAAAAAAAATTTACACGCTTCTTATTTATTTTATTTAGCATTGTAGAACATACCGTAAAAAAGCAAAGGACTTACCCTTGGTCTAATTAGGTGCGATCGATTTCAGGAATGCGCAAAACTTGTCCAGGATAAATTTTATCGGGTGATTTCAGCATCGGCTTATTGGCTTCAAAAATGGATGTGTTTTTATCACCTTGCCCTTTTCCGTAAACTTCTTCAGCAATTTTCCAAAGATTATCACCAGATTTTACTTCATAAAAACGAGAGGATTTCATAGGCGCATTATCTGCAGTATCTGCAACCTTTAATTGGTCAATATCAACAGAAGAAATACCCTGCGAATTACCAACAACCAAAAGCGCTTTTTCAAGTGTTTCTCTATCTGGAACCTCACCACTGAGAACAGCTTTACCGTTTTCAATCTGAATATTTACCTTTTCTGTGCCAAGTTGAAAATTATCAAATGCAGCTTTAAAGTCCTTTTCTTCTGGTTCATTATTGCCAACACCCAACTTTTCACCAACTGTTTTCATAAAATTAAAAAGTCCCATTATAGCCTCCTTTGCCTGTAGTATAAATAAATTTTTTATGCATATAACACCACACTCTTTTCTTTGCTCTTAAAAAGAGATAGGCATTTTTTCTGAACTTCAACAATCAAAAGCAAACCTGTTCAATTATGGGACATAATGTAACTATAAACTTTGATAAAAAACATCTTTATAAAAATTTTCTCTCAAGCGGAGGGATCTTAACACGCGCAAAAACGTTATAAAATTGCAAAGATAAAACAAGCTTTTACCGCAAAAATAGAAGAGTTTTCACTTTGCTACAATTTGTATCATATTTGTTTTGCAAAAAAAATGTGAACTCCCATATAAATAGCGTGAGTAGTTTGCTACCACGACAATAGAAAGGTCTAAGAAGCCATGAAAGATACACCAGCAATCACGCAAACGATTGTACTTGTTGATGATGACCGTAACATCTTGACATCTTTATCTTTTGCGCTTGAGACAGAAGGTTACCGGGTTGAAAGTTATACAGATGGAGCATCTGCACTCAAAGGTCTAACACTGCATCCCCCGCATTTGGCTATTTTTGATATTAAAATGCCCCGAATGGATGGGATGGAACTTTTGCGCCGATTGCGTCAAAAATCTGATATTCCAGTTATTTTTCTTACCTCTAAAGATGATGAAATTGATGAACTGTTTGGTCTCAAAATGGGAGCTGACGATTTTATTACCAAACCTTTCTCTCAACGTCTTCTCATTGAACGCGTAAAAGCTATTTTGCGCCGTTCCAGCGCTCGTAACCAACCGCTTGCAACAGGAGCATCTCCTACCTCGTCGCTCAAACGTGGAGATCTTGTAATGGATCAGGAACGTCATACCTGTACATGGAAAGATAAACCTGTTATCCTAACTGTTACAGAATTTTTGATTCTACAAACCTTGGCGCAAAGACCAGGAGTTGTGAAAAGTCGTGATGCTTTAATGGATGCTGCCTATAGTGACCAAGTCTATGTAGATGACCGTACCATCGATAGTCACATTAAACGTTTGCGTAAAAAGTTTAAACAAGTGGATGATGATTTTGCAATGATTGAAACACTTTACGGTGTGGGTTATCGTTTCCATGAGGTATGAAGCTATTTTGTCGCAAAAATTTGAACGGC
Source organism: Bartonella sp. B23 (assembly GCF_053793815.1). Lineage (NCBI taxonomy): Bacteria > Pseudomonadati > Pseudomonadota > Alphaproteobacteria > Hyphomicrobiales > Bartonellaceae > Bartonella > Bartonella sp. B23. The sequence continues at coordinate 1,658,897 of NZ_CP200033.1, read as the reverse complement.
GATCAAATCGATGACAAAAAATAATCAACCGGAAACTCTGCAAAAAACAGCATCAAATGATATCCCCTCAACACCGTTTCTTATGTTTTCCCATTTCCATTTTCGGACACAACGTCTCCTCAGACAATTGTTCTTTTCTAGTCTTACACGCCGCATCGTCATTTTAAATCTTGCTGCCCTTGCTATTCTGGTCACGGGCATTTTATATCTTAATCAATTTCGTGATGGTTTAATTGAAGCAAAAATCAGAAGCTTATGCACACAAGGAAGGATTATCGCTGGAGCCATTGCAGCTTCTGCAACAATAGATACAAATTCTATTCTCATTGACCCCCAAAAACTTTTGGAATTACAAGCCGGAGAAAGCGTTACGCCCGCACCTCAATCAACAGACTCTTGGGATTTTCCCATTAATCCTGAACAAATTGCTCCTCTTTTACGGCGTCTCATAACACCCCAAACAACAAGAGCACGTATCTACGATCGTGATGCTACTTTACTTCTTGATTCGCGCGTTCTTTATTCTAGCGGAGAAGTTTTTAGCTATGATTTACCCCCAATTAAAACGGAACAAAACCTATGGAAGCGCTTCACTTCGTGGTTTTCAAGCGCATTTTATAGCAATGGTATTTCCATTGATAGAGAACAAGCAAAAATCCTAGGTATTGCTTATCCAGAAGTTTACCGAGCCCTCAATGGATCTCTTGCTACTGCAAAACGACGTAACAGACAAGGCCAATTAATCGTTTCTGTTGCCGTGCCTGTTCAGCGCTATCGTGTGGTGGTGGGAGCGCTTCTTCTTTCAACCACAGGTTCAGATATTGATAACATTGTAAAAGGTGAAAGGCTGGTTATTTTTAAAGTCTTTGTCGTTGTCGGAAGTGTACTTTTAGTACTTTCACTATTTTTAGCCCATACGATCGCGCATCCATTGAGTAAATTGTCTGCCTCTGCTAACCGTGTGCGAAATGGCAACAGTAAGCGCATAGAAATTCCTGATTTTTCAATGCGCGAAGATGAAATCGGTCATCTTTCAACCTCTATTCGTGATATGACAAATGCCCTTTACACACGCATTGAAGCAATTGAACGCTTTGCTGCTGATGTAAGCCACGAATTAAAGAACCCACTTACCTCCTTGCGTAGCGCTGTTGAAACACTTCCGCTGGCTAAAAATGAAGAAGCACAGGAACAATTGCTTGAAATTATTCAACATGATGTACGTCGTCTTGACCGTTTGATTACTGATATTTCTGATGCTTCACGGCTCGATGCAGAACTTGCTCGTGAAACCGCGCAAATCGTGGATGTAACATTGCTTCTGGAAAGTCTTGTTCATGCTGTTCATGAAGTATACCGTAATACACAAACCATTGATATAAGTCTTAATATTGTCCCGCGTCCTCATGGAAAAGCCTATCTTGTTTTGGGACATGAACTCCGTTTGGGGCAGGTTATTTCAAATCTCATTGAAAATGCACGTTCTTTCATTCCCCATGATAACGGAAAAATTTGTATAACTATGAAGAGTAATGCTTCAACTCTCACCTTAACCGTTGAAGACAATGGGCCTGGTATTCGTTCGGAAAATATTGAACGCATTTTTGAACGCTTCTATACGGATCGACCAAATGAAGATACATTTGGGCAAAACTCAGGACTCGGCCTTTCTATCAGTCGGCAAATTATCGAAGCCCATAATGGGACAATTACAGCTGAAAATATTGTTGACCCAAAACTCGAAAATAGTAAAACTGGTGCACGTTTTATTATTGTGCTTCCATTCGCCAAATAAACCCTTCATCCAAAGCAAAAAGCATGACAACAAAAAATGAAATACTCCATGAAAATTACCTCCAGCTTGGAAGGAAGAGTCTGTTTATTATAGGCCCTCAGGAAAATCAACCATAACTCTTTCTTTACTCGACCGTGCTGGGGAGTGATCAAAACGCAAAGCGAAGCTTATCAGTGACGATTATACAATGCCTTGTGTGGAAAATGGAAAACTCTGTGGATATATTCCAGAAGGTTTGCAAGGTGGTATCGAGATTCGTGGCGTTGGTCTCTATACGATAGAGTTTGAAAAACAAACAACTATTGATTGCGCTATTCCTCTTGATCCTGAATATGAGCGCTTCTCAACGAATCAAACTTTTAAATTTGCGGATCTACATATTCCTCTTTTAAAATTTACCAGCCTTCATGAAGCATGATTGTACTGCCATTTATCATGCTATTGAAGCATTCCTTTTTAGAAAAATATAGTCGAAATCTATCTAATTTTTTCTAAAGGGGAAAAAAATCATCACCTTTTCTTTTTTTGAAAATTTTTCTTAGCAACGCAATAAAGCCTTGTAGAATAGCCTTTTCACCATATGGTTGGATCTTTTAGTTGACAGGAGTTTGTATAAAATGATTGGACTCGTGCTTGTAACGCATGTTGAACTAGCTGTTGAATTTTTGCATGCTGTGGAACATGTTGTTGGAACACAAGAAAAATTTTCAACAATATGCGTATATCCCGATGATGACATGGATCAGCACCAAGATGATGTTATAGCCGCAGTTTCCTCTACAGATACAAACAATGGTGTGATCATATTAACAGACGTGTTCAGTGGAACACCATCAAATATAGCTATTTCTGCTATTAAAAAGGACGTATTGAAATGATTGCAGGTGTTAATTTACCAATGCTCATTAAACTCATTTCTATCCGCCAATGCCCTGATATTTCATTATCTGAAGCTTTAAAAATAGCACAAGAAGCAGGGCGTAAATATATTAATGTGCCGAATATGATTTTAGCGGATAATTAAATAATAATGCTCTCTAGAGACGCTCTCCCACGTATATTAAGCCGCCATTTCAATATCTGTAATAAACGTAGATTGCACGCGCGTGCTTCTGCAAAATTTGTACAAACTGTCGATAATTTTAACGCTATTGCTAAAGTTGAAAAAGACGGGAAAATCGTTGGTAGCTCATCAGTTATGGAACTTCTGATGTTAGCGGCTTCACCCGGTTGTAACGTCACGATCCACGTTTCAGGACCAGAAGCAACTGATGCGCTCGATGCTCTTGGAGAGCTTATGAACAATAAATTTGGAGAAGAAAATTAGAATTTTTTACCAGAAGAAGAATGATAATTGTTTATAAGATAAGAAAATTTTCTCCCATTATTATATTGATTGGCTTTTTTATTTTTCTCTTCAAAAGACCAACGTTCATATTCCATATTCATTGTTTCATTATGAATTGGCACTATGATTATTGTAAGCGTAGGTTGTAGAAATTTTGTTGTGCTCAACATGTATAATGAAATATTTATAGTAAAGAGAAACATTCATCCTTTATTGGATGTGCTGACCTTTAAGCTATCGTAAAAAAGTCAAATGTACTCAAAATTAAAAATTTATCTTTATTTTAGGTCGTACTGCAGTATTTATGGATGAAAACACAAAACAACCTTCTGCTTCACATCTTTGTGATAAAACACATGCAAATACACGCTTTTATTGTCATCATAACCATTTTTGTAAGCTTAAGAAGCTTTATGAATTCAATTCACCATTATAGCAGGGGCATTCTTTAAATATCCTTTTTCTGCATCATAGCATTATCCAAAATGATATATATCTTATTCTCACAATCTGCCGTTGTGCTTGCAATGGCGTTTTTTTATTGTAAGGAGATGCTATGCAACGTCTATTTGGTGCTCTTCAAGTTCCTCAACAAATAACGGAATCACCCATATCACTGCAAAATGGCTTATCGAAAGCGCAGTGGATTAACCCGAAAATTTTCATATCGCTCTATCTTTTTTTGGCGAAGTTGAGAACTCCACAACAAATGCACTTATTCGTACCTTTGATACAATAAAGCTTCCTCATTTTGTACTACAACCAAAGGGTTTTGAAGTTTTTTGCTCAGAAAAAGCCCCACATTCTCTTGTTGTTCGTATTGAGCCTTGTGAAACTCTCAGCCTTTTACACAAAAAAATGCAATCCATTCGAGGCAGTCTAAAATTAACGCCTGATGAAAAGCAATTTGTCTCCATATTACTGTTGCACGATTGCTTAATATTAAACCAGAAGACCTTCCTTCTTATCTGTCTTCTCGAAATGATCTTTCATTTCCTGCCTTTGAGGTTGATCATTTTGTTTTATTGTTATCACAATCCCCCTCAAGTGAGGCCTCATATATTGTGAAAAAAAGCTGGACACTTCAAGGATAAAGGGTGCTAAAACACCCCTTAGAGCTCTCTTTGGTAAAATACCCCGCGAATGTGGGATTATGTATAAAACCACACCTCTGTGTCAGTGACGTCATTATTGATATGTCTTAGACCGAATCAGATTCAACAGAGGGTTCTTTCATTCCCCCTTTGGCTACGCCCACTACCGCAGGACGCAGAACACGCTCACCAATAATATAACCTGCCTGAATAACTTGTTGAACAGTATTATCTGGAACATCAGAGTTAGGGATTTCAAACATTGCTTGATGAAAATGAGGATCAAATTTTTGCCCCTCTGGGTGAATCTTCTTTATCCCGTGACGCTCTAACGCTGCTATCATTGCACGCTCAGTCATTTCCACGCCCTCAGCCAACGTTTTCAAACCAGCATCATTCTCCTTTGCCCCTTCTGGAATAGCTTCCAAAGCCCGATTGAGGTTATCAGAAACAGATAACATATCACGTGCAAAACTAGCGATTGAATAAGCCTTCGCATCTTCTACATCACGTGCAGTACGACGTCGAAGGTTTTCCATATCTGCAGCAAGACGTAAGAGCTGATCTTTTAACTCTTTATTTTCGTCCTGCAAAGCAACCAAGGGATCGATAAATTCATTTTTTTCCTCTTCAACATCTGCGCAAGCCTCTGCTTCACGTGTTTTTAAAAAATCATCAGCTGCTTGTTTAAGTGTATCGCGGTCAGCTGGATTTTTCAAATCGCAATTTTCAAATGAAGCGTCAGTAAATTTGTTTTTTTCATCAGACATAAAAATTCCATTCCTTCATAAGATTTGTTATTATCGATATCGAAATTTTGTAGACAAAAATCAAGAGGTATTTACGTATCTTAATACAATAAGCGTTTGCAGTACAAATATTCACTTGATCGTTTTAACGCAACAGTTGTGATATAAGTTGAGCTGTATAGTCAACCATGGGCACAATCCTAGCATAATTAAGCCGTGTGGGGCCAATAACTCCTAGAGCACCAATAACTCTTTGCTTTGAATCGCGATAAGGTGCCACCACTAAAGAAGAGCCAGAAAGTGAGAACAACTTATTTTCCGAACCAATAAAAATGCGAACTCCCGAACCTTCATCTGTTAAATCGAGAAGCTGTGCCATACTTTCACGCGTTTCAAGGTCATCAAACAGATGTCGTAACCGCTCTAAATCTTCTTCTGCTTTCACATCTTCAAGCAAATTGCTTCGCCCACGAACAATAAGATGTATTTTATGATCAGCACCTTCTCCTCCCCAAAGAGCCAACCCCGTTTCAACAAGATGATGAGATAAATGATCAAGTGCAGCCCGCGTTTCTGAGCATAAACGTGCAATTTCCTCTTTAGCTTCACTTAATGTTCGCCCCTGAATATGAGCATTGAGAAAATTCGTTGCCTCCGTCAGTTGTGCATGGGTAACCCCTTCTGGTAAATGAACAATACGATTTTCAACCTCACCTTGTTGAGTCACCAAAACCGCAAGAGCATGCTCTCCATCAAGACGCACAAATTCAATATGCTTTAATGTCCCTTCATGTTTTGTGGCTAAAACGAGCCCTGCTCCGCGTGAAAGATCTGAAAGAACTTGACTCGCTTGAACGAGAAAATGTTCAACTGATTGTGCATGACCAGCCTCCTTTACTTGATTTTCAATACTCTCGCGCTCCTCAATTGGTAAATCACCCGCCTCCATAAATGCATCAACAAAAAATCGTAAACCTGATTGTGTCGGCATTCTTCCTGCAGATACATGAGGTGCATAAATCAAACCGAGATGTTCAAGATCGCTCATCACATTACGAATTGTCGCAGGTGATAATGTTTGTTGCAAAAGCCGTGAAAGATTGCGTGACCCTACAGGCTCACCATCATTGAGATAGGCCTCAACGATATGGCGAAAGATATCACGTGAACGCTTATCAAGATATTGTAGTTCATTATCAATAGGTTTACGCTTCATCACAATTGTGTCACTACTTTTAAAATACTCTCTCTTTATATAAGTTTTGCCAATGTTTGGTCAAATAGTTTAAAGCAATGCAAAAGCGTAGCACATATTTATCATAAAAAAGAAAGATACTTTTGTATGTCTTTCCAATTATTGTTCTCATCAAATACGTAAGATGTCATTTGAACAAAATATGAATAAACATTCAAAAATATTATGTCTCGTAAAATCTGGCAGAATTTATGTTATATGATCGTTCAAGCTGGTTTTTAGCACAAAAAATAGCTATCCACTTTCAATTTGGAGAGATATATATGAGAAGCATATCAACTAAAAAACTCATCATTGCTACACATAACACCAGCAAATTGCATGAAATTAGCACATTGATTGCTTCTTTTGGTCTAAAAATAAAATCAGCAAAAGAGCTTGAATTACCTGAACCAAAAGAAACAGGAACAACGTTTGAAGAAAATGCTTATATCAAAGCCTTTGCAGCCGCAAAAAATACAGGACTTCCTGCCCTTTCCGATGATTCAGGCTTAGAAGTGGATGCATTGGATGGTGCACCAGGTGTTTATACAGCAGACTTCGCTCTTCAACCCGATGGCACACGTAATTATTTAAAAGCTATGCAAAAAATAGAAGACGAACTCCAAAGAATCAAAGCTTATGAAAAAAAACAACGAAAAGCTCGGTTTATATCGGTTATTTGCATTGCATGGCCCGATGCTCATGCAGATTATTTCCGCGGATGCGTTGAAGGCACATTCATTTGGCCTCCGCGTGGCGATAAAGGCTTTGGCTTTGATCCAATCTTTTTACCAGATGGATATGAAAATACCTTTGGCGAAATGACAACAAAACAAAAACATGGCTGGAAACTCAACGGTAAAACACCCCTCTCGCATCGTGCGCGTGCTTTCAAGCTTTTAGCAGAAAATCTTTTGGTACGCTCATGAACGAAGCTTTTGGCATTTACATTCATTGGCCTTTTTGTGCAACCAAATGTCCCTATTGTGATTTTAATTCACATGTACGTGCCCATGGTGTTGATCAGCCACGTTTTGTAACCGCCTTTGAACGCGAAATAGAAACGCAATACCATAAAATAGGCCCACGTCGTATTACAAGCATTTTTATCGGTGGGGGCACACCTTCTCTTATGACACCTCAAACTGTTGATACCTTATTGCAGGCAGTTGCAAAAAAATGGACAGTCGATGATAACGTTGAAATTACACTGGAAGCCAACCCATCAAGTGTGGAAGTAGAGCGCTTTCGCGGATACCGCATAGCAGGAGTTAATCGCCTATCTTTAGGGGTGCAAGCACTTAACGACAAAGCGCTAAGAAAACTTGGCCGTCTTCATGATGTGAAACAGGCTCTTCACGCCATTGCCTTAGCACGAAAAATCTTTCCACGATTATCTTTTGATCTCATTTATGCCCGCCCTGAACAAACACTCAAGCAATGGAAAGATGAACTTTTTCAAGCCATAGATTTGGCAGCAGATCATCTTTCTCTTTACCAACTAACTATCGAAGAAGGAACTGCCTTTAAACGACTTCATGCCGCCGGAAAACTTATTCTTCCCGCTTCAGAACTCGCAGCAGATCTATATTATCTTACCCAAGAAATAACTTCACTGCACGGGCTTCCAGCCTATGAGATCTCAAATCATGCGATTCCCGGTGCAGAATCAACACACAATCTTCTTTATTGGCGTTATCATGAATATGCAGGTTTTGGTCCAGGAGCCCATGGACGCTTTGTTGAGCGCTCACCTGATAATTTTTCTACCTACTCAAAAACCCCCCTCTCTCAAATTGAAAATTGTAAACGTTATGTCACAATAAATGAAAAATACCCTGAACATTGGCTCGAATTAGTAGAAAACACTGGACACGGCTGTGTTGAGACAGAACAATTGACCGCACTGCAGCAAGCAAATGAAATGCTTCTCATGGGACTGCGTCTTTGCGAAGGTTTAGATCTTTCACGTTATGAAATCCTAAACCCCAATGGCTTACCGATGGAAAAGATTATCGATTTACAACAACAAGGGATGGTCGAAATGGTAGAAAACCAGCGCTTAAAAGTAACAAATAAAGGGCACATTCTACTTGACCACATTATCAGACAGTTGGCACACTAAAATTCCTGTGACTTCAGCCCGTTATCATATCACTTGCTTCATAATATTTATGGTTTTCAATTTAAAAAAAGCTGCTTTAAAAACAATTGCATCTCTCTGCAAAAAAATTAACAATGAAACGTTCATAGATAGAGGTGAGGGTTTCCAACGCATCAAGGGGTACACATTCATCTACCATATGCATCGTTTGCCCTGGCAAACCAAATTCAACCACTGGACAATAATCTTTAATAAATCGCGCATCTGAAGTTCCCCCTGAAGTTGAACATTCTGGTATATTTCCCGTTACACTTTCAATAGCATTCGATAAAATTCTAATGAGTTTGTCATTTTTGGTCAAAAAAACATCCCCCAAACTTGGAATCCATTCAAACTGATAATAGGGGTATTGATTGCTGTTGTTTTTTGATTGCACTGAAGAGAGACGCTTTTCAATTTCTGCAATGAGCGTTTCTTTTGTCCAAAGATCATTGTAGCGTATATTAAAACGAATTATCGACTGCGCTGGGATAATATTTACTGCGCAATTATCTGTATCAATAGCTGTTAATTCCAAATTGCTTGGTTGAAAATTTTCTGTGCCGTGATCTAAGGCTGTTTGTGTCAATGCTTGAATAAGCTTATTTACTAAGGGCAATGGATTGGCTGCCCGTTCAGGAAAAGCAACATGACCTTGACGCCCTTTAACCGTAATGATACCAGAAATTGATCCTCGGCGACCGATCTTGATCACATCACCAACAGTTTTTACGCTTGTTGGTTCTCCTACAAGAGCCGCAGTCCATTTTTCCCCTTTTTGCTCTGCCCATTTGAGAAGTTTGACCGTACCGTTAATTGCAGAACCTTCTTCATCACCAGTGATCAGAAGGCTTATTGTTCCTTTAATAGACTGTTTCTCTAAAACCCGAGCTAATGCTGCAATAAAACAAGCGATCCCACCTTTCATATCAACGGCACCCCGCCCGTATAATTTGCCCTGCTCTATTACACCTTCAAAAGGAGGATATGTCCAGCTTTCCAGCTCACCTGGCGGCACCACATCAGTGTGACCTGCAAACATAAGATGCGGTTCCCCTTTTCCCATTTTTGCATAAAGATTTTCAACATTGTCTGTATTTTTATCTGAAAAAATAGGACGCTCAACACGAAATCCTATCTTTGTTAAAAACTGTTCTAAAGTTGATAAAGCACCCGCTTCATGAGGTGTAACAGAAGGACAACGAATGAGTGCCCGTAAAAGCTGAAGTGAGTCTGTAAGGACAGGCATAAGCACTTTTCCAATCTTGAGTTTAAGAATTATCGAAGATTAGTAAGCTGAATTACAAAAAAGATAAAGAAAAAACACTGAAGACCTCAGCAAACTAAGCAGGGGAAGACAATCATGCTGAGGCTTCAATGAATTCTTCACCATATGATGAAGCATATACATAATGGAAAGCTCAATAAAAAGTTCCATTAAATGGTGTTCTATTCAGGATCTTTTCATATTTCCAGACTCATCCAACTGATATGAATGAAAATTGATGGCTTGTAGTGTATGACCATTTTTCTTTAACCAAGCACGATATGTTTTACTTTCTGGACAAAGTTTTTCACAAAGAGTCCAAAATTTAGGTCCATGATTCATTTCAATAAGATGGGCGACCTCGTGCGCAACAATATATTTAACAATTTCTTTTGGTGCCATAATAAGACGCCAAGAAAAAGAGAGGCGCCTATCTACCGAACAAGATCCCCAACGACTTTTCGTATCTTTATAACAAACCGACTTCACTTTACGCTCTACTTTATGTGCATAATGTGTAACTAATGGTGTTATAGTAAGCGCAGCCTGTTTTTTTAAAATATCAGCAACACGTCTTGGCAAATATTCTAATTGTCCATAAACTACAATTTGAGGTTCTTGTCCTACATCCCCTGCAATTATTTCCGTCACACCACGCCCTGCTCTATGTCTTATGGTATGTGCAACACCCAATAAAGGAATCTTTACACCCTCTTTGAGATAAGAATTTTTGTGAGAAAATTGTAGGTGAGCAAGGCGTGCTTCAATCCAAGATCGGTGCTTTTCAATAAAACCTTGAACTGAACAGAAGCTTATCCCCGGTGGTATTGTTGCACAAATTCTTCCGTCACTCGCATTAATACGTAATGTGAGACAACGTGCATGCTTGTGTTCACGTATCTGTAAAGGCACAACGCGATCAGAGAAAATAAAATGCTGTTTATAGATGGCCATACATTATATCTTCATCGTAAGTGAATTTGACCCTTCTTTCGCATTAATCTGGTCAATCAATGACCTCAATGCCGTCTCTAGGCAATCCAAATCTTGCGGACGCGAAAAGCGATGATCTGCATCACGAACGAGTGTCAATATTACATCATTTAAAGGCAAATGATCGAGTAAAGTCAATGTATGTTGATAGGGTATCTCCTTATCTTCCATCCCCTGTAAAATATGGATTGGACAGCCAACATCAATACATCCATTCATGATACAATTGTCTCGTCCATCTTCAATTAAGGCTTTTGTAAAGGGCATTGGCTCCGCATCACCAACTGCAGGTCGTTCAACATATCCTTTTTCTTCCAAAATTTTCCATTCCTCTGAGCCCAACTCTGGTTCTACCAATGTTTGTGTAAAATCAGGAGCTGGCGCAATCAACACCATACCAGCAAGCCTCTTGTTTTTTCGCGCTAGCATCATAGCAAGTCTTAAAGCAATCCATCCTCCCATAGAGGAACCAATCAAAATTTGTGACCCTTCACAATAGGTTTCAAAAATTGCTAAACTTTCTTTAACCCAACGTGAAATCGTCCCTTGAAAAAAATCACCCTCAGACTCTCCATGGCCAGAATAATCAAAACGTAAACAGGACAAACCACTCTTCTGTGCAAAATTATCAACCAACATTGCTTTGCTTCCCAACATATCAGATTGATAGCCAGGAAGCCAAACTAAACCGGGAGAGCAACTGCCTTTACGATAACGTACTGCAAGCGCAGTACTTTCAAACGAAAAAAATTGGCAAGGAATATTTTGATCCATAATCATTGTCCTCTATAAAACACTTTTACTGATAAAAGAAAAATTTCTACCTCCAAATTAAACCCAAAAATCATAAATCAAATAATGAAAAAAGCACGAATTCTAGTTGTTTTTCTGTGTATAATTGTATATTAAATTAAGCTATAGATAAATCAAAATTAAGGAGCATAAACCATTCGCAGACCGTTTAAAATGACACCTACCCAAAAAGATGGGCCACGTTCAAATCAGGATATCCGTGTTCCTCGCGTCCAACTTATCAATGATGAGGGACAGCATCAAGGTATCGTTGCAATACAAGAAGCACTTGCTATGGCTGCGGACGCAGGGCTTGATTTGGTTGAAATTGTACCAAACGCGGAACCACCCGTGTGTAAAATCATCGATTTGGGAAAATTGAAGTATCAAACCCAAAAAAAAGCAGCTGAAACACGTAAAAAACAAAAGATCATCGAAATCAAAGAGATTAAGATGCGCCCAAATGTTGATATCCATGATTATGGCGTCAAACTTAGGGCTATTCACCGCTTTATTGGTAATGGCGATAAAGTAAAGGTTACTTTGCGTTTTCGTGGTCGTGAAATGGCGCACCAAGACCTCGGATTAAAGCTGCTTCAGCGTGTTAAAGAAGATACGAGTGAAATTGCTAAAATTGAATCTGAACCAAAACTTGAAGGTCGTCAAATGATGATGGTGATAGCAGCTAAGTAATTTTTCATTGAGATAATGGACAGAATGCAACTTACCTAGAGTTTGAGTGTGTGGATATGGTTTAAAAGCACTGCATATGGCTGTTGTAGTGCTTTTAAGTGTTTATTGTGGTGTGCTAACTTCTCTGTTAAGAGAATACTCTCTTGTTTATTATAAAGACTAAGCGTTTTTAATGCGAGTGCTTTAGTCTTGCGTAAAACAACGATAAAATATAGAAGCACTTCATGGTCAAAAAACAAATTTCTGCTTTTGATACACATCTTATCTTTCGTCTTTTGCGAGAAAATTTTTATAAACATGCATATTGGTATAGTGCAGCTATTCTTTCAATGATCATTATTTCCTGCACAACTGCAGCTAGCGCATGGATTATGCGTGACGTGGTCAATTATATTGTTGATGCACAAAATTTTGGTATGATCGTTTTGATTTCTAGCATCATTGCGTTCATTTTTATTCTTAAAGGGATTGCAACTTTTGCTCAAATTTACTTTTTAAGTAAAGCAGGCAACAGCATCATCGCTGAACAACAGCGCAAAATTTACGCACGCCTTATGGAACAGGGTGTTTCTTTTTATCACAATAATACTTCATCTGATCTTCTTGTCCGCGTAACCCACAACGCCACAGCAGCACGCAATGTCATTGATACAATTATCACAACTTTTGTGCGTGATTTGCTTTCCGTTAGTGGTCTATTGCTTGTCATGTTGATTCAAAATTTCATGTTAATCGCTATTACTTTAATAGTGGGACCACTGGCTTTTTTGGGGATTCGAATGGCTTTAAAACATATTCGTAGTCTTGTGGAGAAAGAGCTCCTTTCGCTCGGTGAAATTATCAAAATTGTGCAAGAAAGCTCTATTGGTATTCGAGTCATCAAGGCTTTTTCATTAGAAGAACTGATGAAAAAACGTATGGACAAAGCCATTTATAATGTTGAAAAACAAGCAAATACTATTGCAATGCTTCAAGCCATTACAAATCCGATTATGGAAACACTCGCTGGTATTGCTATTGCGGGTATTATCTGTTTTTCCGGTTATCTTGCCACCCAACGGGCAGGTATTCAAGGTGAATTCATGTCATTTATTGTCGCTTTACTTCTTGCTTATGAACCGGCAAAAAGACTTGCAAATGTGCGTGTTAAAATTGAATCTGGCTTGGTTAACATACGTACAATGTACGAAATACTCGATCATCCCCTTACGATTATAGAACACGAAGAAGCCAAAGATCTGGATAAAAAACAAGGGAGCATCCGTTTTGAACATGTTTTTTTTGCATATACGGATAACAAAACGGTGTTAAAAAACATCAATCTAGAAATAGAACCCGAAAAAATAACCGCATTGGTAGGACCTTCAGGATCAGGAAAATCAACCCTTGTTAATCTAATTATGCGCCTTTATGATCCCGCAAAAGGACGCATATTGATTAATAGTCAAGATATACGCTATGCTACATTCCGCTCCCTTAGAAGTCTGATAGCCTATGTAGGACAAGATACTTTTCTTTTTCAAGGAACGGTCAAGTATAATATAGGACTTGGAAAAGTAGGAGCCAGCGATGATGAAATTATCAGAGCAGCAAAATCGGCCAATGCGCACGACTTTATTATGAATCTACCAAATGGCTATGATACACAAATCGGTGATAATGGCTGTAATCTTTCAGGTGGACAAAAACAGCGACTCGCTATTGCTAGAGCAATGCTTCATGACAGTGAAATTCTCATTCTTGATGAAGCAACAAGTGCACTAGATTCACACACAGAAGAACAAATTAACGAGGCTCTTGATCATCTCACAAAAGGGCGTACGACTATTATTATTGCTCATCGCCTTTCAACAATTGCTCAGGCTCATAAAATTGTTGTCATAAAAGATGGTCAACTGATTGAGCAAGGCAACCAAAAGGAATTGCTGGAAAAAGAAAATGGTTTTTACAAAAAACTCCACAATATCCAATTCAAAAAGCATACATCCTAATTCTTAGATATTTAAGTAATATCTGATATAAGAAGTGGATAAGTGATCTTGTTTCTTTGTATACAACCATAGAATATCGTGGATGTGTTATTACATTACGTGCGGCGATTAGCAAAAGATATACGATTTAATGAAAATAAATATCTAAGTTCGCAACTAAAAACCTTACCCATTGTTTTCTTGAAAGTGTTTATTTAAAAACAGGAACTTAATAGCGAGAGTTTTTCCCATTTTTCAGAACATCAGCGTAACATCTGTAAATGTTATGACCCTCATACATATAGGGGAAGATGAAACAAAATTTTGAGAAAACTTTCTAAGAGTTACGATAGTGGAACTGTGATGATCAATATCACATTTGTATGTACTTATCCGTGTACTACAGGCTATAAATTAAGAATAGCATAAGAAAAAAGCGAAGGAAGAAATACCATAAAACCCCACATGTTGCGAAGAATACTATCTTATCAAAGTCTTCTCCAAAAAATACAATACATTGATTTACAACAACTCATCGCTTTGCCATTTATAAGCAATCAAAATATCGTAAGATTCTCTTATTGCAAACTCTTTTATGATGAACAAGAAAAAATTGTTCACTCGCACATCACAAATAAAATTGGCGTGTAAACAAAATCATTGTAAAAGAGAGTAAATATGTCTCGTATCCATCTCAATGCAAAAACAATTACAACATTAAGATCTGCCAAAAAATGACGGTGACGGTTTTATCCTACATAGGCGCGAAAGATAGTAGTACTCGATGAAATTCTATTCTACCATTCACCGGCAACGCTATAGTAAAAGAATTGGAACAAACAGAGATGTTAAAATAAGTACACAAATGAAAAGCTTATCTCATAAGAGAATATGATAAACAAAAAACAAACACTTTAGACGTATCTTCTCACGATCTGGTAAAGAGCCTCTTCTTTACGTATAATTCCAAGTCTACGCTTCAATCTCCCCACAGCTTAGAGAATTAAATGCATAAACTAAGCAACTGGAATTTCACGACTTCAATCCTTAATAATCTCTTTCATAAAATATACCAACACTAGAATTCTTTTCATTTCCTATGGCACCTTTAGCTTTGAGATGACGAGAAATGTCCAAATTAATTGTTCCTTTCGTGGTTCCATCTGACCCTGCTTCAAAACCTAAATAAATGTTATTGTGTATATAGCGTCCAATACGTAGGCCCGTATTCCCTTTTTCATCAACGGTAACATCAAGATCATCAAGACCAATTTTGGCCCGTAGAGTGTTCAATAAAGATGTATTAGAAGCACCTGCAAGATCAGCTGTCGCTGCCGCGAGCTGCGCAATCTGAAACGGTGATAACTCACTAAGAGAGCGATTAAAAATCAAACGCGCTAAAACTTCATCCTGCGGCAAATTAGGTTGTGAAGAAAAATGAACATCAAGATTATCAATCGTTCCACTTACAGTAACAGTAACGCGAATATCACCACTATTCTTGTTTGCCACAAAATAAATGATAGGATTAAGATTGCCGCTAAAACTCGCTTGTCCTTGATCGAAATTAAGATGCTGTGAAAGAATATCAAAACGTCCACGAATCATCTGAAATTCACCAACTGGGTGCACATCATTCAATGGACCTGCTATGTTAATACGTCCTCCTAACTCGGTATCTAAACCTCGTCCACGTACAAAAAACTGATTGCGTGCCGTAATACGCATATTTGACAATACAACAGAGGAAGATTTTTGAGAGATTTTAGAACTTGTATTGGTATTCTTAATATCAGCACGCTCAAGTGTTTTTTGAATCGATTTGGTTAAATTTTTATTTTTAATATCAAGAAATTGTGCGTTTTGAAAATGATCTGGAACAAAAACTTCAGCTTTTTCAACTGTAATATCACCACCAATAACAAGATTGTCTAAAAAATGACCCGTCATTGTCATCTTTCCTGATAACGTTGCAAGAATCATAGAACCATCATTATAATTGGCGTGATCAAAATGAAATACCAAATCTGGCTGTAAATCACTAGAGATACGGCCTGAAGCAGAAACGAATCCCCCCTCAGATGAAGAAGCTGAAGCTTTTTCTATAAGAATGTTATCTCCATTCAGTTTACCTTCAATGGTTATATTGTTCAGTCCTAAATTTGTTTTTGAATCAAAAAAACTACCATCAACTATAGAAAGATGCCCTATCAATTGTGGCTGAAATAATGCACCTTTTAAAGTTGTATTAATCTTTGCTGTGCCCGTTATATGCGCACCGCGTTTAGCTAAAAATAGATCAACAAAAGAAAGAGGTGTCGTTCCTTTAACACTTAAATTAGCTTCTAGACCATTTAAGGAAACAGGTCCATTTATGGAGAGATCTAATCCTTTGTCTCCTGTTGCCACCATATTTTCAATGTAAAAAGTTGATTTTTTGTAAGAACCACGTGTATTCATATTGATTGACACAGGACCTTTATGCGTCATGGCGGTTAAGCTTTGACTAGAAAGCTCAAAATAAGCAGATGGATCCTTCATTGTTCCACCAATATCGACCTTACCTATAATCGTTCCTCCAAGCGCTTGCCCTGCAATAAAATTATTAACCAAACGTACAGGAAAATCCTGCAAGTTAACATGGAGATCAAGCTTATTTTGATCTAAAGATATATGACCTTGTGCTCGTGCCTGCAGCCCTTCTCCAGTTAAATTTGCATTTAAAATGAGATTTTTATCTGCTGTTTTGCCTTTAGCAGTAAGCATGAAAGGCATTATTCCTTTATCTTGAAGAGCAGCGGTTGTCAGCCCCTCCCATTTTATATCATAAGTTACATCAGGCTTTTTAAAATTACCAAGAATTACAGCATGCCCTGTTACAGTACCAGATACTCCAGGATTAAATTTCCATAGATTAACTAAAGCAGCAGGAAACGCATTCATTGTAAGATGAACATTAAGGGTATCTCGCACATTTCCTGCAAATATAATTCTTCCTCCGTTCATCGCAACTGCTAATTCATTTATTGTCATTCCATTTTTATCAAAAACAATCGTAGCCGCTTTAGGTAATGTTGCATGAAAATTGCGTTGTTTAACATCTATAGTTTCAATCTGTACTTCTCGTTTTACACCTTCTGGAAATTCCATCGCAATCATACGGCCAGAAAGTTGTGCATTCGTATTATTAGGTAACATCGCTTGAGCCGTAAAAATTGTTTGCCCATTTTTAACGTTAGCTTGAGCTCTCAAATGATTAATCATCATCAAAGGCGTTTGGACATGCTCTGCATTGATAAAACCCTCAAACTGTGTCATGCTAAAAGGATCAAATATATCCGCTTTGATTTCTAACTTTTTAACTTTATTCTTTGCAAAATTTAAACGGTCGACATGCGCCTTTAGGTTGACTTTTTGTTTGCCATTTTGTTCATTAAAAACAAAATCTCCTCTTATTTTTCCACTGCCTTCCTGCAAAAATAACGCAGAAATCATTGAAATATCGTCAGCTTCAATATGCAAAGCACCTTCAACGAAACCTTTCGTTTGAGAAAGATCCCCTGTTATTTTTGCATTTCCCCCTCTCATATCGATATCTTCAATCTTTAGAATCTGATGAGAATCCTTAAAAGAAGCCGATAAATACAATGGCTTCTTAGCAAAAGTTCCTTCACCCTTTACAGAGCCCGTTAAAGAAGGTACCAGCGATGTATTATCCACCAGTGTTTTTATTGTAAGTGTCGTGTTTTGTAGCTTCTTTCCCATTAAAAATGCTTCAGCAACATGGGCACGTGTGTCAAGCTTTATAAGGTTATTGTCCCCTCTAGCCGTACCTTGAACTGTAAGCGCACCTTTTGTTCTTGAATCCAATTTGGCAAGGTCAGATATTTTAGCATAAAAATCCATTTTAGCTCTCTCACTTGAAAAATATCCATCAGCTTTTATGTCTGTGTATTGATTTTTCAGATCCAAACGGCGCAAAACCAAACCTGCCGTATTGTAAGAAGCACCGCCTGAAAGAGTAAAATTTCCTTTGAAAAAATTATCGAAAGACTCCATGCCTATCCTTATATCGTCAGCCATCCCTGATAATTCAAGATCAAAAGTGCGACTTATTAAACCAATTGTTCCTTTGGCTTTAATATCTGCGCTACCTGATAGTGGTTGTTTGCTTAACAGGTTAAAAGAAGCGAGCGTTTGCGTTTTCAGACCAAGATCGCCTTTAAAAACTAAATTATCCATTTTCCCCTTTAACCAAGCAGAAAAATCATGACCCGTAACACTAAAATCATGGATCAAAACAGGTTTTCTAGAAAAAATATCTGTATCTAGATAAACATGAATTGTTTGACCTATGTTGTGTCCTAAAGTGTCTATATTTTTATCAATCCCCCGAAGTATTCCTTTAACCTGAATACCAACATGACGAGAGGCTGTATTATCAAGATTTTCACTCACTCCCCCCATATCAAAAATTGCATCACGAATACGAATATTTTTATTGCTCAACTGATGTACGACAAGCCGTCCATTCCAGGATTGTTTCCCTTCGCGGCCATAATCAATGTTTAAAGCAAGATTTTCTATACGTATTGGCACTTCCGACGCTGCTAAATGTGCAGTTCCATTTTTCTTATCAAAAGCCATTTTACCATCAACAAAAAGACGCCGTAAAAATCCATCTGCTGTCATTTCAGCATTGGCAACAATATTCATTGCTTTTCCCTGAATGACCATATTATCAAGGTGCGTTACTCCCTTTTTTGTCGTTCTTGCCTTTGCCTGCAATGTTATATCAGATTCAAAGAGGCTACGATACTGTGGAGGCATTAAAGAGCCAAGTGTGCCTACTAATTTAGCAGAAAGACTGTGTCCTTCTTCAATACTTGCAAGAGTAACATCACCATCTAAAATAGGATGGTGATCGACTTTTAAACAAAGTTTCATGGCCAAATCATCAAAAGTGCCATCACCTTTAATAGAAAAATTTAATGCAGGGCGCTTTTCAATTTTCAAAACATTGGCCAAAATACCATTTTGCGGTTCATTTGCAGAAATGTCAATTTTAGCTGTACGGTTGATATTGGAGATCTTCGTTAAAACAGAAAAAGATCCCTGTGCATCTAAACGATGAGCCACTAAATCGGCATTAAAAACACCATTAGCTAAAGTTAAATTCCCTTTTAAGGATACATCAGCAAAAAAACCAAAAAGATCCTGTTCAAACGCTACATGCTCAACCGTAAGGGTATCGATAGAAATGGCAAATGGCAATTTCGGTAAAGAAAACTTCTCAACCTCAAGAAAAGAGTTGCCTTGTGGTTTGCGTAAAAATGTGATCTTTTTAAACGAAATCTTGTTGATATCCATACGCCCTCTCAGCAACGCTAAGCGGTTCCAATCCATTTTAGCATTGGTAATTTTGAGCCATACACCTTTTTTATCACTCACAGTAATAGTATCAACTGACGTTTGAGAAGATAGTGTCCCTTGCACATTATATAACCGTACTTGGCGATTAGGCGCTGAAAATCCGCGTTCAATCAGAGAAACAACCCATGAACCATCATCAGCTCTTGCTTTGCCAGAAAATAAACCGCCTCCCTGTGCAAAAACAAGAGTGCTCACAAAAAGAAACAAAAATCCAAATAAGAAAGCCAATGAATGCACAGTTTTTTTCATTAAAACGATTGCCCTATACCCACATAAAAACCAACACGGGGATCACCTTTCTCCCGCTTAAGAGGAAAAGCTAAATCTATCCGTAAAGGACCAAGACCTGTCATATAGCGACCTCCAATGCCAGCTCCCCATTTAATTTTTTGGGAAAAATCAAAACCCGCCTTCTCCCCTACAACCCCTCCATCAAGAAAACTGACAAGTCCTATCTTACTATTTGAAGAAAAGCGTAATTCTGCTGTACCCTCAACAAGTGCTCGTCCACCAACAACAGCATCATTTTCTGTTTTGATACCAATATTGCGATAAGCATAGCCACGAACAGATCCACCACCACCAGCGAAAAAGAGCGTATCCGAAGGTACTTGTGCTTTATCACTCCCAAGGATTGCACCAAACTTTGCTCGTGTTGCAAAAACAAAACAGTCTTTTTTATCCAGTGTCCAGTAAGAACGGCCTTCTACAGTCATTTTTGCTACAAAATTGTTAGAACGCATTTCATAAAAAGGTTCAACAAACACTTCACCATACAAACCTTTTGCCGCATTAAATTTATTATTACGGCTATCATAAATCAAACTACTGGGTAATCCGATTGTGGTAAAATGGCGACTTCCAAAATAAGCATCACGTGAATAACCATTAGAAACCTCTAAAGCAACCTGTCCCGATAGACTACCATTCAAGATATGCGTTACACCGAATTTTCCTCTAACGGCTTTTGTCGTATAATTTTCTAAGACATCTTGCTGCATTTTCAATTCTGTCCTAAAGTCTGTGTCAGGAGTAAGTATACCAGGTCTTATAAAGGTACCACCGAAAAGATAATCAAAATTCTTCGGATCATATGACTTTTCCTTGTGGCTACCAATGCCGCTTATTTTCGCCTCAATTTTAAGGTGTTCCGCGTGGCCGAAAAGATTGTTATGCATCCAATAAGCCTCAAAACCAGCACCATCTAATGTTGAATAGCTACCACCTGCACCGAAACGGCGCGGCTTACGTTCTTGTAAAACAAACGTAAGCGGCAAACTACCATCTGGATTAATTGTATCAGCCTCATGTGTATTAATAGCACGAAAAACATTAAGTCGTGCAAGTCTTTCATTCGCCTTAGCTAATGCATTAGAATCGTATTTTTGGCCTACCTTCAATCCTGTCATCCATGCAATATAGGCTAAATCCACACGTGGATTCTTACTAACATTACGCACGCTTAAAGAACCATAATAAGCTTCTTTTCCTGGATCAACGGTAATCTGTGCATCAATGAGACGTGCAGCATGATCAGCAACTACCTCACTCTTCACAACCTGCGCCTTGGCATAACCTTGTTGACGCCACCCTTCAATCGCCCACCTTTCTGCTTTCAGAATAGTTTCAGATTTAGCAATAGTCCCAACCTTATAACCCAATTCTTCAATTGTGGGCATTTGATTGGTTTTATATTTTATGAATGGAGAAACTTTATTGATACCTGCAACACTAAAAACGTATTGTGGACCAGCATCAATGGTAATAACAACATTAGATTGTGCTGGAAGCTGAGTTACTGGACTTAAATCGGCAACTTCTAAACCATTAATCTTGATACTAATAACACTGCCATAACGTCCATCGGCGTGAAGAGCAGAAAGAATTGTTCGATAATCTGAACGGGCTTTAGCTAATAGACCAGAAGAACTAAATGCTTTATTTTTATCAGCAACAAGAGAAGAAACATCTTTAACTATTTTAATACCTTCTGACGGCGCCCCCAATGGAGCAACAACATAAACCTGATAAAATTTCTCTGTACCGCTAACATTATGTGAAAAGACATCTTTTTTCTTCTGACCAAAAAGAGGGATGCCGAAAAAATCAAATGCCGTAACTTGCTGAGGAAAAGCACAGACAAAACATAGACTTATGAGTACACTGCGCATGGCTCCTGACTCTGAAAAAAATCCTTTCCAGCATACCATCAAATCAGACACCCTTAATACACTTCACATTATGTTACTTTGTACTATAAATAACACCAAACAAGAAAGATAAATATGCCTATTCTTGAGATTTGCTACATTTGATAACATCAAATAATTCTTTTTTTTCGCGCTGCATAACATTTCCTCCCCTTAATATTCACAAAATCCCGTACTGCTATGCAACACAAATAGTTTCGCTTCTTTTTTCCTAACACACTCATTTAGCTTATTATAAATGTTTTATTTGACCACATATAACCACGGTTAAATTTATGCAAATTATACTCCAAAAGCTTGCGCAAGCACACAGATCTCTCATTTCAGAAAACCATGTAAAGACTTCTTGATTTTTATATACAGATATGTTTGTCTCTTCTAAGTTTAAGGGGGGGAAAATAAACAGATGATCGCGCGTGTCACAACTGTTGCTTTTCGCGGTCTGGAAGCAGTGCCTGTCGATGTACAGGTTATGATTTCTCCTGGTAAAATAGGAATGGCTATTGTTGGATTAGCCGATAAGGCAATCGCAGAAAGCCGTGAGCGCGTGCAAGCAGCCATTCATGCTTGTGGACTTTCTGTGCCTAACAAACGCGTTACTATTAATCTTGCACCAGCTGATTTGCCTAAAGAGGGATCACATTATGATTTACCAATTGCCGTAGGCTTAATGCTTGCTATGGGAATTCTTCCTTCTGACGCAGCGCAAGATTACATTATTTTAGGAGAATTATCGCTGGATGGCTCGCTTACAGCCGTCAATGGTGTTTTATCAGCTGCAATGACAGCTTTATCACTTGGTAAAGGGCTTATTTGTCCCTATCAATGCGGACCTGAAGCAGCATGGGCAAACGCAGATATGAACATTCTCGCACCCGAGACTCTTCTTGCCATGGTCAATCATTTTAAAGGTACACAAATACAAAAACGTCCACAACCACGCCATTATACAACCCAAACTGAACTTCCAGATCTTTGCGAAATTAAAGGACAAAAAACCGCCAAACGTGCATTAGAGGTTTGTGCTGCTGGGCGACATAACCTTTTGTTTGTAGGCCCTCCTGGTGCAGGAAAATCTATGTTAGCTCAACGCTTACCTTCCATTTTACCGCCTCTTGATAGCCGTGAACTCTTAGATGTTTCTCTTATTGCTTCTATCACAGGAGAAACAGTCCATAATACCATTTCACTCCACTGCCCTTTTCGTGCTCCGCATCATTCTGCTTCCATGGCAGCTATGATTGGTGGTGGTATAAAGGCACGACCAGGAGAAGTCTCACTTGCACATAATGGCGTTTTATTTCTTGACGAATTACCTGAATTTTCTCCACAGGTTCTTGATTCTCTTCGTCAACCTTTAGAAAGCGGAGAATGTATTATTGCCCGTGCTAATCACCATATCAGCTATCCTGCCCGCATCCTACTCATTGCTGCAATGAACCCTTGCCGATGCGGTATGGCAGGCGAAAAAGACCATGTTTGCGCTAAAGGAATACGCTGTCAAATCGACTATCAGTCTCGTATTTCTGGTCCTCTGCTTGACCGAATTGATTTACGGATCGATGTCCCTGCTTTAACAGCTATAGATCTTATGCAACCAGAGCAATCAGAAAAAAGCTGTGATATTGCAAAACGCGTCGCACGATGCCGTGCTATCCAAATTAAACGTTTTACGAAATTAGGTTTTGACCATATTCGCACCAACGGTGATTGCCCTGCTAAAATTATCGAACAAATCGCTATTCCTGATAAAAAAGCAGCCACACTCTTAAGAGATGTAAGCGAAAAGATGCACCTTTCTGCACGCGCCTATCATCGTATTCTCAAAGTTGCACGCACCATTGCTGATCTCGACGAGGAAGACCATCTTTCACGCCATCATCTCGCAGAAGCTATTTCCTATCGACTGAGTACTGAAAAGCTAACAGCTCTTACCTAAGGAAAGTACTCATCAATAAAAACTAATTGGAAAATAGCGCAGATAAAGCTCTGTAAGCCTACCATCATTTTCTAGAGATTTCAGAGCATAATTGAGTATATCAACCAATTTTTCGTTCTTTCTTGCAACAGCAAGCTGCATTCCTTGCCCCAATAATTGTGGAGCCATATACACCCCTCCAACAAAATGACAGCAAGCGTCGGATTTTGGATCATTTAGCCATAAAGATAAAGCAAATCCATCATCAAAAATAAGATCAATTTTATGATCCTGTAATGCTTTATAAAGCTCTGCCCTGTCTTTAAATCCCTGCCATTTGGCTTTAGGAAAATAGCTATGAAATAGCTTTTCGTGAGCACTTTTGAGTAGAAATCCACTGCTTAAATATGCAAGTTTATCGCTTATTGGTTCATCGAAATTTACAAATCGAGAAGCAACAAATCGAGCCGGAAAGCGCAAATAAGATCTTGTAAAAACAAAATCTTGATGCGTTTTAATCGTTTCTTTTAAACCAGCAATAATCACTTCTGCGCCACCATCTTTTACATGGTCTACAAGCTCTTCCCAAGGAACAACTTCTACCTCACAGATTTTCTCAAGGTTTAATTTTGAGCAAATAGCGCGCAATAAATCGATATTATAGCCTGCAAGGTGCCCTGTTTGATCAAGAAAGTTAAAAGGAGGAAAATCAAAAGTTGTTACAAAACGCAAACGAGTTATATCTGTTGTATCAGGTTTTATAAAATGTTTATGCGAATCAAAAAAAGAGGGGAGTCCTGCAGCTGTTTCAGCTTCCACAAAAGAGGAAAACAAAAATCCCCATGCTACAAATAAAACTCGAATAAGAACATTGAATATATTTATAAGTTTTTTTATTCTCAAAGTTTTTCCCCATTTTCAAAGCTAAAATACAAATATTTTCAGCTATAATATTTAATGCACTTAACCAAAATATCTGTCATTTTATGGATTAAAATTCCTGCTACACTCTAAAGATTGCCAAAAATAACAGTTTCTGTAAAATTTTCAAAACAGATCAGCGACAACAGAATTTTGTTGCAAAACTCCTTATGCAAATGCATTCCCATTTTTCTTCTATGTGATATAAACTATACATACTTTTGGTTTTGCTAAACAATTTTATCAAAATTCTTCGCATTCCCAAAAATCATGCCGCAAAAGCATCTCATCAGTTTTTAAATATCACGCAAAGTGAACAAAAAATGGTCTAATTTTATGAAACAATTTACTGTGTATCGTATACGGAGTGCTTAAAAAAAAATACAAAAATTGTGTTTTATTCTTTATCATAAAAAAGCAATGATATTTTACTCTTTCTGTAATTGCAAAATCCAAATCAATATTCCCCTTTAAAAGATTAAAATCTTATGGAAAATAAACCTCTTGAGATTAATTTTGCATATTTTTGGTCTAACACACAGTACAACAATGTTTGCGTATGCAGAAACAATTCCCTTTCTTAATAGACCAACAAATGTTGAATATAAATCTGATATGCGATAAATACCTGATATGGTTATTCCATAAAATAGCTGGACAGAACATTAAACTTCAAAAAAGTTGATGAAATATCGCAAATTGAATATAGAAATGGATTAAGTTATGAGTGATGAAATAACCTCACCTACACAGAATTGTGACTATGATGCCGCTTCTATCAAAGTTCTCAAGGGACTTGATGCTGTACGCAAACGCCCTGGTATGTATATCGGTGATACGGATGATGGTTCAGGCTTGCACCATATGGTCTATGAGGTTGTAGACAACGCGATTGATGAAGCTTTAGCCGGTCACGCTACCCTTGTAAACGTCACACTTCATGCTGATGGTTCTTGCTCTGTTCGCGATAATGGACGCGGAATTCCAACAGATATCCATCCAACAGAGGGCATTTCAGCAGCTGAAGTTATCATGACGCAGCTTCATGCAGGGGGAAAATTTGATCAAAATTCTTATAAAGTTTCAGGTGGATTACACGGAGTTGGTATCTCTGTTGTTAATGCATTATCGGTTTGGCTAAGACTGCAAATCAAACGCAATGGTAAAATCCATGAGATATCGTTTACTCATGGCGTCGCCGATGCCCCGCTAAAAATCATTGGTGATTGCGATACAGAAAGTGGAACAGAAATCAGGTTTTTGCCAAATTCTGAAACTTTTACTATGGTTGAATTTGATTTTGAAACTCTAGAACGTCGTTTGCGTGAACTCGCTTTTTTAAATTCTGGCGTATACATTCTTCTTGTTGACGAACGCCATGCTGACATTAAATCCGTCGAATTGCATTATGAAGGTGGATTAGTTGAATTTGTTAAATATATTGACCAAACGAAAAAAACACTCCTTGATAATCCTATTTATATCACCAATGAAAAGGATGGAATGAGCGTTGATGTTGCCCTATGGTGGAATGATTCCTATCATGAAAAAGTGTTGTGCTTCACAAATAATATTCCTCAGCGTGATGGTGGAACCCACTTAATAGGTTTCCGCAGCGCTTTGACACGTCAAATTAATGGTTATGCTGAATCTTCAGGTATTGCAAAAAAAGAAAAAGTTAACTTGACTGGTGATGATTGCCGTGAAGGACTAACTGCTATTCTTTCAGTCAAAGTCCCAGATCCAAAATTCTCTTCGCAAACAAAAGATAAATTGGTATCTTCTGAGGTGCGCCCTATTGTTGAAAATTTGGTGAATGAAGGGATTTCAGTATGGTTAGAAGAGCATCCTAATGAAGCAAAATTACTTATCAGTAAAGTGGTAGAAGCCGCAACAGCACGTGAAGCAGCACGCAAAGCACGAGAACTCACAAGACGAAAAGGAGCTCTCGATATCACTTCTCTACCCGGAAAGCTTGCCGATTGCCAAGAACGTGATCCAGCTAAATCGGAAATTTTTATCGTTGAAGGGGATTCTGCTGGTGGTTCAGCAAAAAGTGGACGTTCGCGTCAAAATCAAGCGATTTTGCCCCTACGTGGTAAAATCCTCAATGTTGAACGGGCACGCTTCGACCGTATGCTCTCATCTGAGATGATTGGAACATTGATCACCGCCCTTGGAACTTCTATTGGTAAGGATGAATTTTCACCCGATAAATTGCGTTATCATAAAATCATCATCATGACCGATGCGGATGTTGATGGTGCACATATCCGAACACTCCTACTCACTTTCTTTTTTAGGCAAATGCCTGAATTGATTGAACGTGGACATCTCTATATTGCTCAACCACCTCTCTATAAAATATCGCGGGGAAAATCTTCGCAATATATCAAAAATGAAGCAGCTTTCGAAGAATTTTTAATTGATACTGGATTGGAAGAAGCAACTCTGGAATTGTCAACCGGTGAAGTGCGCGCAGGTGCTGATTTACGCCAACTTGCTGAAGATGCTCGTATGTTACGCCAACTTTTAAATGGTCTTCATACACGCTATGATCGCACAGTTGTTGAGCAAGCAGCAATTGCCGGTATTTTTAATCCTGAAACCCTTTCAACACCAGAAAAAGCTCAAAAAACAGCAAATAAAGTCGCAAACCGCCTTGATTTAATCGCTGATGATACGGAGCGTGGTTGGAGCGGTCAATGTAGACCAGATGGAAGTTTATGTTTTGAACGTATTTTACGCGGCGTTAAAGATGTTGTTATTTTTGATGCAGGGCTTATCAATTCGGCTGATGCGCGCCAAATCGATCGCGTTTCTAAAAATTTCATAGAAATATATAACTCTCCCCCACTTTTTCACCGCAAAGATAAATCAGAGCGAATTTTTGGACCTATGAGTTTATTGGAAAGTATTTTTACAAACGGCAAAAAAGGTATTACTCTCCAACGTTATAAAGGTCTTGGAGAAATGAATGCTGAACAGCTTTGGGAAACAACTCTTGATCCTAATGCGCGCTCTCTTTTACAAGTTAAAATCAATGACGCAACCGATGCAGATTCACTCTTTTCTCGTCTCATGGGTGATGAAGTTGAACCTCGAAGAATTTTTATTCAAGATAATGCTTTAAGCGTTGCCAATCTTGATATCTAAAGGTACCATTTTGTTTCTGGCTGTTTAAATGTCGCGGTTTTGTACGTTGTCTTTCGTATTTGAACATTCCCTTTATACCTCATTTGCGGTAAAAGAAAAATAAGGGAGGTCATGCATATGACAGCTGAAACAGAACGCGTAGGAGCCAAAGGTGGCATGGAGTACTCTTTTGGATTTACAAGAATTGATGAAACACAAAAACAATCTATGGTTGATGATGTGTTTCATTCTGTCGCCGAAAACTATGATAAGATGAATGATATATTATCATTAGGATTGCACCGTGCATGGAAAAATTTTATGGTTGCATGGCTTTCTCCCCCAGCACGTTCCGATTGGAAGGTTCTTGATGTGGCTGGCGGTACTGGTGATATCGCTTTTCGCGTTCTTAATGCTTCTCGCCAAAAAGCCCACGCTACGGTGCTTGATATTAATGGCTCAATGCTTAGCGTCGGCAAGAAGCGCGCACAAAAAAATGGTCTTGCCCCTCTCATCGATTTTGTTGAAGCCAATGCAGAACATCTGCCTTTTGAAGATCAAAGCTTTGATGCTTACACTATTGCCTTTGGAATTCGCAACGTGCCTCATATTGATAAAGCCCTGAGTGAGGCTTTTCGTGTTTTAAAACCAGGTGGGCGGTTCTTATGTTTAGAATTTTCAAATGTCGAGATATTTCTGCTTGACAAAATTTATGATCTTTGGTCTTTCTATGCTATTCCAAGACTTGGTCAACTCATTGCAAATGATGGCGATTCTTATCGCTATTTGGTTGAATCTATTCGCAAATTTCCTAAGCAAGATGATTTTGCCCATATGATTAATCATGCAGGTTTTTCGCGAGTATCGTACCGCAATCTCACGGGTGCGATCGCAGCGCTACATTCAGGCTGGAAGATTTAAAATGGTGCAAATTTCCACTTATTTTCACTTGATGCGGGCAGGATGGGTTTTAGCGCGTGAAGGTGTTTTAAGCACTCTTCCTAGCGATGATCTTCAAGGACTTCCAGCATTATGTCACCGCATAGCAGGTATGTTAGCACGACGCAAAACGAAAAAGAAGAAACGATCTGAAAATATTTCATATGCCATCAATAAACTTGGCCCCTCTTACATCAAACTTGGTCAATTTCTCGCCACAAGACCTGATATTGTCGGACGTGATATTGCGCAAGATTTGATGCAACTACAAGATCGTGTGCAAACATTTTCCTGCACCAATGCTATTTCCCAGATTGAAAATTCACTTGGCCGCTCTATTAATGATTTATTCGTAAACTTTTATCCACCCATTGCTGGCGCTTCCATTGCTCAAGTCCATCCAGCTGAGTACTATGATGAGGAAGGACATAAAAAAAAATGTGCTGTTAAAGTTATTCGTCCAAATATTAGAATACGTTTTGCCAAAGATCTTAGAAGCTTCTATCTCATTGCTCACTTACAGGAGCGTTACATACCCGCTTCTCGAAGACTGCGTCCTGTTTGTGTTGTTGACACTTTAGCACAAACCACACGCATTGAAATGGATTTACGATTAGAAGCAGCTGCCATATCCGAAATGGCTGAAAATATTCAACATGATGCAGGATTTCGGGTTCCACAAATTAATTGGGAGCGGACAGGGCGCAATGTTTTAACAATGGAATGGATCGATGGTATAAGAATATCTGAAATTTCTGCCCTCAAAGAAGCTGGATTTGATTTGCAAGCACT
This sequence comes from Bartonella sp. B23, assembly GCF_053793815.1. Taxonomy (NCBI): domain Bacteria; kingdom Pseudomonadati; phylum Pseudomonadota; class Alphaproteobacteria; order Hyphomicrobiales; family Bartonellaceae; genus Bartonella; species Bartonella sp. B23. Next base: position 1,629,468 of record NZ_CP200033.1, on the reverse strand, counting down.
CGCAATTACACTCATTCAATCTTTCCTTCGTCATACATTGCGTGATGGTTTTTTTCATGCCGATATGCATCCTGGTAATTTATTTGTAGACTCCAAAGGATGTATTGTTGCTGTTGATTTGGGAATTACGGGACGGCTTGGCAAAAAAGAAAAGCATTTCCTTGCCGAAATTCTTTACGGCTTTATTACTCGTGATTACCATCGGGTGGCACGCGCTCATTTTGAAGCAGGATATGTGCCTCCATACCATAATATTGAGAGCTTTGCTCAAGCTAATCGAGCCATTGGTGAGCCGATTCATGGGCAATCAGCGCAAAGCATTTCCATGGCTAAGTTACTCACGCTGTTGTTTGAAGTCACCGAATTATTTGATATGCAAACGCGACCTGAACTTTTACTACTGCAAAAAACTATGGTTGTTGTTGAAGGTGTAGCCCGCACATTGGATCCTCATTTTAATATGTGGAAAGCTTCTGAACCCGTTGTCAGAGAATGGATTAACAAAAATTTAGGCCCCATGGGAATCGCAAAAGACTTTAGTGAAGGAGCGCAAGCTCTCTTTTCGCTGGCACGAAAAGCACCGCAATTGATACAAAATTTCCAACGTATGGAGGAAGATCTCAACCAAATGAGGGAAACAGGATTTAGTCTTTCTCCCGCAACCCTTAAGAAACTTGCTATCGAACAAGGTCGTGCCAATCGTTATGCCCGTTATAGCCTATTTATCATTACGCTTTGTTGTGTTTGTCTAACTTTTTATCTTTTTTGTTTTTTCTAATCTGCTCAGTATGCTAAAAAATATCGATTATGAAATCATTGTAATCACTTTATTCCTTGGATATATTTTATGGCTAGTATTACCATTCGCAATCTTTCACCTGAAGTCAAAGAATCTTTGCGTGTACGTGCCGCGCAAAATGGTGTTTCTATGGAAGAGGAAGCCCGTCGCCTTTTAAGCAATCCCAACACTTCAGCGAAACTCCCCTCTCAAGCGAGCGCTGTTCAATTGCAATCATTGAAATCAAAATCACTTCTTATTATTATTGGTGGTAGTATTGCAGCCTATAAAGCGCTTGATCTGATTCGGCGTTTGCAAGAACGTGGAGCGTGCTTAAACATTATTATGACAAAAGCAGCGCAAAAATTTATTACCCCTTTAGCAGCTGAAGCTTTGAGTGGACGTACTGTGTATCATGATTTATTTTCATGCAAAGAAGAACATGATATCGGACACATCCGATTAGCACGTAATGCTGACCTCATTATTTTAGCCCCTGCTACAGCTAGTCGCATTGCAAAAATAGCCAACGGCATAGGAGATGATCTGGCTAATTGTGTACTTTTAGCAGCACGCTGTCCAGTATTGATTGCACCAGCCATGAATCCAGCCATGTGGGCACATCGAGCAACTGCTCGCAATGTCGCACAACTGCGCGCAGATGGCGTTCACATAGCAGAACCAGAAATCGGCAAAATGGCTGAGCGTGATGAAGAAGGCTGTGGACGCATGAGTGAACCCTTAACCATTGTAGCCTTAGCAGAAACTCTCTTAGGAGTGCAAGAAAAGCCACTTTCTGGCCGCCACTTCATTGTTACTTCTGGTCCTACTCATGAATCAATCGATCCGGTACGTTATATTGCTAATCGTTCTTCAGGTAAACAAGGTCATGCCATTGCAACAGCTCTCGCGCATTTGGGTGCTAACGTGACGCTTATTTGTGGACCGGTTGCTCTTGCCGACCCATCGGGAGTAAAAACTATTCATGTTGAAACAGCATATCAAATGTTACAAACCGTTCAAGCCGCATTGCCTGCCGATGGGGCTATTTTTGTTGCAGCCGTTTGTGACTGGCGTAGCCAAACACAATCTTTACACAAGATAAAAAAGAGCACTCATAAGACACCACCATCCTTTCATATGGTTGAAAATCCTGATATTTTGGCAACAATTGGACATGCTCCAAACCGTCCCTCCTTAGTGATTGGGTTCGCTGCTGAAACGTGTGATATCATTGCAAATGCACAAAAAAAATGTGTCGAAAAAGGAGCAGATTTTATTCTTGCTAATGATATTTCTCTTCACTCTAATGGCGCAAACGTCATGGGCGCTGATACAAATCAAGTTTCTCTCATCAGTAAAGAAAATGTTGAACAATGGCCGCACATGAGTAAAAAACAAATAGCGCAAAAATTAGCAAAGGTTATTGTGTCATTTTTCAATCTTCACACCCATGCTTATTAGTATGCTCTATCTTAAACGAGAATAGAAATTATTAGACAGCAGACAGTTGAATACTTTAAAAAATGCAACACAAAAAATAAGATCCATTTACAAAATCGTGCAAAACTGTTTGAATGATAATTCTTATTGAGAAACAGTTACCTTTATCAAAAAAACAATCCCCTCTCTCGAAAGAAAGGAAATTTCCTCTGTATTTTAGTTTATTTGTAAGATGGTTAGTATTGGCGAATCTTATTGCTGCAAGCGTATACCGTTCATTTCATTGGCTTTACAGAAAAATCCTCTTGTGATTTTCTGTCATATATAAAGATCTCCCACATATCTATATAAAGGTTTTACACATCTCAGACTTAAAAGGTGCAGATTATTAACCCGCACCAATCTGTCATTCTATTGATTCCTCTCGAGAAGCTTTTATCTGCTAATCATTGATGGAATTCACTTCATAAACTCTATGGGAAAGTTCTAGATTAAATATTTTTCTCAAATCCACACTTTTATACTTAATTGATACAAACTAAAATCAAACAGTGATGACGTTATATTTTAAACATACATGAGTGCGCTTTCATCGCACTGAAGAAAATTTTTGTAGCATTGTAGGAAATACTATTCTTTGGCCGTTTATTATTCATCAACACAATTGTATGATTTACGAAATTGCGTGCATATTCAAAGCATTTTCCAATCTATCTCTTGTCTTTGCCATTTTTTTCTTATTTAGTGAGTTGTTATGATTTTTACTGCTGCTTACCGTGCTTTACAACGTCTTATAACCTCGCAATATCGCGCTATGATCTTGAAAGTATTGGGAATTACCTTTTTTGTGCTCGCCGTTTTATGGTTATGTATACGTCAGTTTTTTATATCCTACTTTTGGCCTTGGATTGCTGGTTTTATTCCTGGATTACCTGGTTGGGCAGGATGGTTGGGATTTTTGATGCTCATAGTTTTTAGTCTTGGTTTGGCTTTACTCATGGCTTTTTTAATTGCCCCAATCACTGCTATGATCGGTGGTTTTTTCATTGATTCTGCTGCTGAAATTATTGAAAAAGAAGATTACCCGAACGAGCCTATTGGTCAGGCTCTGCCGTTTAGACGTTCTCTCATTCTTTCTATTAAATTTGCTATTTTAAGCCTTTTCGGTAATATGCTTGCTTTTATTTTGTTTTTTGTGCCAGGTGTTAATTTGATCGCCTTTTATGTTATTAATGGCTACTTGCTTGGCCGTGAATATTTTGTGTTTGCCGCCTACCGTTTTCGATCTGAGCAAAAAGCGCATGTTTTTTTACGGACTCATGATACAACAGTTTTTGGCGCAGGGCTGTTGATTGCGCTTTTTGTTTCGATTCCCATTCTTAATTTAGCAACACCGCTTTTCGCAGCCGCTTTTATGACACACTTACACAAGATGCTTTCCCAAGAGAATCCCGTGTGTATCACGCAAAAATAATGGCACTTACTTAAAACCTAACGGAACTCATGAGAGAAAAGAAGTTAAAACGAGTTTTGTGCCATAAATGACTGCTTTCATTTCTCTTATTCAGAAAACCTTTGAAAAAATCTTGCTCCTGTCTGGCGTTTTGCTAACATAGCGTTGCCGTATCCATTGTTTTTATAGACTATTTAGCCTTATTGCTGTTTATAACTATAAAGTTTTTTGTTTCAAGTTCCTACCACTGGTGTTAACGATTCTCTGAATATGCATTTTATCGGAAACAAATAAGGAATTTGGCAACCAGCACAAGCAATGGGATTTAATATAAAAGCAAAAGAGCAAACAATGGAGGGTATTAAAATTACTAATGGATTTTTTGCAAGGAGCATTTAGATTACCATTGTAACATTAGAAGAGTAAAAATTTAGATAATAATAGGGGTAAAAGCTGTACGCACACAGACAAAAGTATTAAATTGAGTCTGTTTATTAACCAGCAAGGCGAATTTGACCGCTTAAATTTTATATTTCTTCAAATCATGCAAAAATGTGTAATATTTAAGGAGAGGCTATACAGATGAACTGGATTACAAATTATGTTCGTCCTAAAATTAACTCTATATTGGGACGCCGTGAAATTCCAGATAATCTATGGATAAAAGATCCCACCAATGGTGAGATGGTTTTCCATAAAGATCTGGAAATGAATCAATATGTAATTCCCAGTTCTGGTTATCACATGCGCATCAGTGCCAAAAATCGTCTCATGCATTTTTTTGATGATGGCGCTTATACGCCTCTTGAAAATCCAAAGGTTGTGACAGATCCTTTAAAGTTTCGCGATGAAAAACGCTATATTGATCGGTTAAAAGATTATCGTTCTAAACTTGGTATTGATGACAATATTTTAAGCGCACACGGTACTATTGAGGGCTTACCAGTTATAGCCACCGTTCAAGACTTTGCCTTCATGGGTGGATCACTTGGTATGGCTTCAGGAGAAGCTATCATCAAAGCTTTTGATACTGCCATTGCTCAAAAATGCCCTTTGGTTCTTTTTGCCGCTTCTGGTGGTGCACGTATGCAAGAAGGAACACTCTCACTGATGCAAATGCCTCGTACAATTGTAGCAATTGAAATGCTAAAAGAAGCAAAGCTTCCCTATATCGTAGTTCTAACTAATCCTACTACCGGTGGTGTTACCGCTTCTTACGCTATGCTTGGCGATGTTCATATTGCAGAACCTGGTGCTATGATTGGTTTTGCAGGGCCACGCGTGATTCAACAGACTATACGCGAAACTTTACCAGAAGGTTTTCAAAGTAGTGAATATCTACTCGAACATGGCATGATTGATATGGTTGTATCGCGTTTAGAAATGAAAACTACCATTGCACGACTTTTACGTTTGATGATGAAAAATCCGGCAGCAGTTAGTCCTTCCAATCCATCTCCAACAGGTTCTCAAGCATCACTTTCTAAAACAAAAGCTGCTTAGAATATGGAAAAAAGCCAAATACAAAGGATGATAGATGATTTATTAAAAAATTATCCGAAGAAATTTGATCTTTCTTTGGAGCGTATTTTCCGCCTTTTGGAGCGTCTTGATAATCCCCATTTAAAGCTTGCGCCTGTTATTCACATTGCCGGAACAAATGGCAAAGGGTCTGCTTCAGCCATTTGTCGCGCGCTCTTGGAAAACGCAGGCTATCGCGTTCATGTTTATAGTTCACCTCATTTGGTGAACTGGAATGAACGCTGCCGGATAGGCCAAAAAAGAGGTGGCAAACTTGTTACAGAGAGCCAATTGACTGAGACAATTCGTGAAGTCATAAAAGTAAATTGTCAAGAGCCGATTACTGTTTTTGAAATTTTTACAGCAGCTGCCTTTATGTTATTTAGCACACATCCAGCTGATGTCGTGATTCTAGAAGTTGGATTAGGAGGACGGTTTGATGCTACAAATGTCATAAAAAAATCAGCCGTATCCCTTATAATGCCCATTGACTACGACCATGAAACCTTTCTTGGAAACACAATTGCGGAAATCGCTTTTCAAAAAGGTGGTATTATCAAACCGGAAATTCCGGTGGTCATCGGTAAACAAGATCATGATGAAACCCTTTCTATTTTAACTGCCCTTGCTGATAAAAATAAGGCGCCTTATTCTCTGTTTGGTCAAGATTATCAAAGCTATACAGAATATGGACGTATGGTATTTCAAAATAGCCAAGGTCTCATGGATCTTCCACTTCCTAACCTTATTGGAGCTCACCAAATTGCCAATGCTGGAGCTTCTCTTGAGGCAATTTATCAAGCAGGTTTTAAACTTTCAGAACAAGCAATAAGTCATGCTTTGCAAAATATTTACTGGCCAGCACGAATGCAACATCTTACCCATGGACATTTGGTTGATCAACTGTCGCCCGGTATTGACTTATGGCTAGATGGTGGCCATAATCCCGCTGCTGGAAAAGTCATTGCAACAGAACTTGCTCAATGGAGAAAAAAATCAAACCGTTCTATTATTATGATCGTTGGTATGCTCAATACTAAAGATGCTGTTGGTTATTTCCAGCATCTCGCAAAACTCGTAGATAAAGTCTATACAATCCCATTGATTGGTAATAGTGCAGGTGTTTGTCCAGAAATTTTAACTGTATCGGCTAAAAAAGTAGGGATCCTTGCCAGCCCGCAAGCTCATCTACAAGATGCTTTACAGAGAATTAACTCAGACCATAGAGAAGCTATCGTCCTTATCAGCGGTTCCCTCTACCTTGCTGGCGATATTTTACGTGACAACAAAACGCCGCCATGTTAGGAATTAGTTATTCATAGAGTTTTAAAAGATAGACCTTGTAATCATGCAACTTGATTGTGCACTTTATCAACATCCTAAACTCATTACTGTTTTTGGCGGCTCTGGCTTTGTGGGGCGGCATATTGTTGAGGCTTTAACTAAGCGAGGTTATCGCGTTCGCATCGCTGTTCGCTGTCCACAAAAAGCCTATTATATGCTTCAAATAGGCGAAGTGGGACAAACTCAAATGCTCAAAACTGATGTCAGGCATCATGCCTCTGTTGAACGTGCTTTGCTTGGTGCAGATGGTGCAGTATTTCTACCCGGTAGTTTAGCACAAGCAAATCAATCAAACTTTCAAAAAATGCAAATTGATGGTGCAAAAAATGTCTCTGAGTTAACAGCTAAAGCTGGTATTCCATTTATTTACATGTCAGCGCTTGTGGCTAATCAAAATGCTTCATTTCTTTATGCACGCGTCAAAGCTATGGGTGAGCAAATCGTTCAGAATACGCATCCTAGAGCAATTATCATGCGCCCATCAGTTATTTTTGGGCCAGAAGATTGTTTCTTTAATAGCTTAGCGAATTTATCTTGTTTTTTACCAATTATGCCCCTTTTTGGAGGTGGACAAAGCAAATTGCAACCCGTGTACGTTGGTGACATCGCCGAATTTGTTTTGCGTGCCTTAGAAGGACAGGTTATCTCTGGAAAAAGTTATGATCTTGGTGGCCCTCAGATTATCACGTTCCAGAATATTCTTGAAAAAATACTAAAAATTATTCACCGCAAAAAAATAATTCTACACACGCCTCTTTTTGTCGGGATTTTGATGGGAAGTTTTTTTGGAGCTATTGGTAAACTGCCTCTCTTACCGAAACTGGTAACGTCCGATCAAATACGCTTTCTGCAAGTGGATAACATCGTCTCTCAAGAAGCCATAGAAAATGGATACACCTTAGAAGGAGTAGGAATTATCCCTAGAGCAATGGCTGCGCTCTTGCCAAGTTATCTATGGCGGTTCCGTCCACAAGGTCAATTTTCCAAAGATCCATCAGTCTAACGCATATTCTCTTTGTGATCGAATTAAATTTCTACTTCATAAAAGAAAGGATAGCTGCATTAAAGAAATTTTTATATCTAGCTCTTTTCTCAGAAAATATAATCTCATAACAGTCCTTTTTGCCATCCCACGCCTCCTTACAATATGAATCTCTCCATATATTATAAATAATATCATCTCTCAAATGCATATCTGTTGCAAAAAATTATGGAAATTTGAAAAAAATTTTCATAGAAATGGGTCTTTCTATTGGCTTGCATTTTTTTTTAATTTCTCCTACCGTCTTGGAAAAACTGCTTTTAAAGGAATAGAGAATGGCGGCTCAAGGTTATGTTGTCAAAGATATCGGGCTTGCTGCCTATGGTCGGAAAGAACTTGATATTGCCGAAACAGAAATGCCCGGTTTAATGGCTTGCCGTGAAGAATTTTCTTCTATTCAACCTTTGCGCGGAGCACGTATTTCTGGTTCATTGCATATGACCGTTCAAACAGCTGTTTTGATCGAAACACTAAAAGAACTCGGCGCCGATGTACGGTGGAGTTCTAGTAATGTTTTTTCTACGCAAGATCACGCAGCAGCAGCTATTGCAGCCACAGGTACTCCTGTCTTTGCAGTCAAGGGCGAAACGCTTGAAGAATATTGGACTTATATAGATGCGATTTTCCAATGGCCTGATGGCAATCCCTCCAATCTTATTTTAGATGATGGAGCTGATGCTACAAACTATATTCTTATGGGGTGTCATGCGGAAGCAAATAAAGATATTCTGTCTCATCCTAAAACAGAAGAAGAAGGATTTTTTTTCCAACAAATCCGAAAGCGTATGGATGCTACACCAGGTTTTTTCACACATCAGCGCGCAGCAATCAAAGGTGTGAGCGAAGAAACCACAACGGGCGTGCACCGCCTTTATCAATTACAAAAGCAAGGGCTTTTGCCTTTTCCAGCTATTAATGTCAATGATAGTGTTACTAAATCAAAATTTGATAATAAATATGGGTGTAGAGAATCACTCATAGATGGTATCAGACGAGCAACAGATGTTATGATAGCGGGTAAAACCGCCATTGTCTGCGGTTATGGAGATGTGGGTAAAGGTTCAGCAGCTTCTCTTTCAGGTGCTGGAGCACGTGTTAAGGTGACAGAAATTGACCCAATCTGTGCACTTCAAGCAGCTATGGATGGCTATGAAGTTGTTAATTTAGATGATGCTGCCTCCAGTGCCGATATTATTATCACAGCAACTGGCAATAAAGATATTGTCCGCTTAGACCATATGCGACAAGTTAGGGACATGTGTATTCTTGGAAATATAGGCCATTTTGATAATGAAATCCAAGTATTAGCTCTTAGAAAATTTTCGTGGACGAATATTAAATCACAAGTCGATATGATCACTTTTCCCGATGGAAAGCGCATCATTTTACTCTCTGAGGGGCGCTTACTGAACCTCGGTAATGCTACAGGACACCCATCTTTTGTTATGTCAGCCTCATTTACGAACCAAGTTTTAGCGCAAATTGAACTTTTTACCCGTTCAGAACACTACAAAAATGAAGTAACTGTTTTGCCAAAACATCTTGATGAAAAAGTTGCACGTCTACACCTTGATCGGTTAGGAATAAAGTTAAGCGTTTTATCAGAAGAACAGGCTTCCTATATTGGAGTTACTCCTCAAGGACCGTATAAACCAGATCATTATCGTTACTAAAATGGTTTCCTTGGGTTAAAAGAAAAGGGAAAACGCATCGTGTCTAGCTTTGGTGATTATAAGCCCAAAGAAAAAGCCCAAAAAATGATCCGCATCTTTACAGAGATTTTTTGCCTTCTTTTCCTTTTTTCTCCAACATGGGCTTTTGCTCAGTCATTGGGAATGCATCTACCATTTGCGTTCACTTTGCCAGATGGCCCATGGCTTATTTTAGCCCTTTGTGGAGGAATTTCTTGTGCTTCACTTCTTACTTGCATAGCAGTTATTATGCGTGCAAAAAAAGCTTCATTGGAGTCTTTGAAGACAATTCAAGTGGAATTTTCTGAAAAACTTCAATATTATGAATGGCTTCTAGCAGAAACTGGACAATGCCTTCTTATTTGGGAAAATCCAACGGCTTCACCACATGTGGTTGGCAACATTCATGCATTACAAAAAGCAGAAATTCTACAGCAAAATTTTCAGTGTTTTGAGCTCTGGCTTGAAGAAACTTCAAACCGAGAACTTGACTATGCACTCACGCAATTGCTTTACAAATCTTACCCTTTTGAACTTTCCGTCACTACTAAGAATAATATATTGTTGCAAGTTACAGGAGTGATAGCTGGAACGGTAGCCATCGCGCGTTTTCAAGATATCTCAACACAGCAAAGCGAAAATGCGCGTTTACAAAAAGATATCGCCAAAATCCTCATCGAGCTAAGAATGCAACGCAATCTTCTTGATCTTATTCAAGAACCGGTATGGATACGAGATTATAAGGGAAATGTTTGTTTTGTTAATCGCGCCTTCAAAGCAATGACAAATTTTCGAGAAAGTAGTAATGAAATTGTTGATCTTTTTAATGAAACAACACAACGCAAAACAGATGAGGTAGAAACGATTTTTCAAGAGCATGTTAATACAGTTATTGATGGAGAACGGCACCATTTCCATCTTACACGTGTTACAACAGAAGAAGGAATGGCAGCTTTTGCTCGTGATGACAGCGCATATGAAAATCTTACTAATGAACTAAAACGTGTTCTTCAAAGCCATTGTGAAACTCTTGACCAAATCTCAACGGCTGTGGCTGTTTTCGATACCAGCCAAAAATTAAAATTCTGCAATCATGCTTTTAAAATCTTATGGCCGTTAGAGGATTCTTTTCTAGAAAGTGAACCAAGTCACGCGTTGCTTCTTGAACAGTTGCGTGAAAAAGGGCTTATTGGTGAACATCCTGATTGGCGCACGTGGAAAGAAGAACTTCTAAAAGCCCATCAACAAACAGAATCAAATCAACAGATTTGGAACCTTCCAGATGGACGCACGGTACGTGCTATTTCCAGCCCCCATCCACAAGGAGGCGTCACCTGGCTTTATGAAAACCTTACAGAAAAAATTGATCTTGAACGACGCTACAATACACTGATTAAAATACAAGGAGAAACACTTGATAAACTTTCAGAAGGGGTAGTGGTTTTTGGCACAGATGGACGTCTTCGTTTATCGAATCCAGCTTTATTAAAATTATGGTCTCTCCCTTATAATTTACTGGTAGAAGGCACCCACATTACGCAATTACAAAACCATTGTTCACCCTTAACGGTAGGAAATGAGTGGGATCAATTTGCCAAATTTATTACAGGTTTGGATGAAAAACGCGATATCTATTCAGGTCGTATGGATCTCAAAAGTGGAATGATCATTGATTACACAGTAGCACCGCTTCCCAATGGACAGACAATGCTTACTTTTGTTAATGTTACGGATACTGTTCATGTTGCGCGCGCTCTTCAAGAGAGAAATGAAGCCTTAGAAAAAGCTGATCATTTGCGCAATGAATTTGTTCAACATGTTTCCTATGAATTGCGTACACCCCTCACCAATATTATTGGATTTTCTGATATTTTACGCGATCAAATTTTTGGCTCTATTAATGAACGGCAAAAAGAATATCTTGGGCATATTCACTCAGAATCAGGCACTCTTTTGAATATTGTTAATGATATTCTTGATCTTGCAACTCTTGATGCAGGCATCATGGAGCTCGACATACAGCCAGTTAATATTGCTGATGCCATGGTACAAGCAGTAGCGCGGGTAGAAGAGCGTCTTAACGGACGCCATATTACGCTTTTACAACAAATTTCTCCTTCCTTAAATTTTATTTCTGTTGATGCAAAACGTTTGCATCAAATCTTCGTTAATGTTCTCAGCAATGCTATTAATTTTGCAACTGAAGCAAGCACTATTGAATTTTGTGCTGAAGAACAAAATGGTAACATAGTCTTCAGTGTTCATAATGAAGGATCTGATATTCCAGAAGATATTCTTGATCGTATTTTCAAGCGTTTTTCTTCCCATGCACATAATGGCGGGCGCGCTGGTGCAGGTCTTGGTCTTTCTCTCGTCAAAAATTTCGTTGAACTGCACAGTGGACATGTTGAAATTCTTACCGGCGCTGGACAAGGAACAACCGTTAAATGTTTTTTTCCTATTCCCAAAGGAGAAAATGTTTTTTAATCTCGTCTTTTCATAAGTTTTTTTCATCCATTTCACGGAATTCTTCATGCATTTTAATTTTTTTCTTGAAAATGAAGAAGCAACCAAACTTTTTGCACAAGATTTAGCTCTCGCTTTAAAACCTAGTGATGTTGTAACACTTCAAGGTGATCTTGGAACAGGAAAATCAACCTTAGCGCGTACAATCATCCGTACGCTTGCTAATGACGATACTCTGGATGTTCCAAGTCCTACTTTTACTCTTGCTCAAAGCTATCATCTGCCACAATTTGAAATTGTTCATGCTGACCTTTATCGCCTTTCTATGGCAGAAGAAATTGATGAATTAGGGCTTCATGAAGCGCGTGAGCAAGGCGTTTTACTTATTGAATGGCCAGAAAAAGGTGCAGATCTTTTGGAACCAGTTACCTTTGCCCTCACCTTACAATATGAAGACTATGGACGTCGTGTGGCTCTTACATCAGCAGAAGATTCCAGTGAACGTCTACAGCGGTCTTTTGCAATTCGCACATTTTTAACAACCCATGGACGCGGTCATGTTCATCGTCGTTTTTTGGCTAAAGATACTTCTGCGCGTGCCTATGAACTGCTAGATGATGGACATTGTCAAGAAGTCCTAATGGATGCACAAACCATGGAAACAGATCCCTCCTATGCAGCAACAGCACAACTTGCAAAAAATATCCTTCAATTTGTAGGGATCAATCAACTCATTTTAGACAATGGATTTTCTGCCCCCCATATCTTTGTCGAAGATTGTGAAAAAGGACTTTTGATTTTAGAAGATTTCGGGCGGGAAGGGATTTTAGATCAAAGTGGCAATCCTCTAGAAGAGCGTTATATTGCCTGTGGTGAATTGCTAGCAGCTTTTCACCAAAAATCGTGGCCTTTCGAAAAGCAATTGGCAAAATTTTTGCTTCAAATTCCCTCCTATGATTGCCAAGTACTACAAGCAGAACTCTCCTTATTGCTAGACTGGTATTTGCCCTTCAAAACACAAAAAGCATTGGATCAAGAACAATGTGAGGCTTTTTTTACTTGTTGGAGTCCTTATCTCGATATCCTTACTAAAGGAGAGAGTACCTTTGTTATGCGTGACTATCATTCCCCCAATATTCTTTGGCGCGCGCATGAAGAAGGCATTGCCCGCATTGGTCTTCTTGATTTTCAAGATGGTTTAAAAGGTCCAACAGCCTATGACCTTGTCTCTTTAGCACAGGATGCACGTTTATTTATTTCAGCAACACTCGAAGCGAAAATTCTCGATGCCTATTGTAATGCACGTCATAAGGCACCACGCTCTTTTGATGAAAATGAATTCCGCAAGCTTTACGCAATTGCAGGTGCTCAACGGGTTTCAAAAATTTTAGGAATTTTTGTGCGTCTCAACCAACAAGATGGAAAATCACCCTATCTTAAGTATCTTCCCTATCTGCAAGATTATCTTACTCGCAATCTTTCACATCCAACTCTTGCACCTTTACAAAACTTCTATCAAGAAGCGGGGCTTCTTTCAAAAGTATGATAGATTCCTTACAACTTTAACTTTTGCAAAACACTCTTCAAAAAAGCAAATCATTTTTACCACTAAACGTGAGAATAAGCATAATCTAGTGGCTATTCTCTTTTTCCAAACCTTTGATGAAAATTAGCAGAAATGACCTTCTAAACCGTCATTTAACTCAAATAAAAATCTATTACACAGATATATCTTTTCAGTTTTTCCTACCATAAAAATTGTATACAGTAGAAACAATGCAAATAATCAACAAGATGGAATATTTTCCACACACTCCTAATGAGATCATATGACCCTTAAACCACGTGTCTTTTCTATTTCTCCAGGAACTCCTTTTCTACCGCATTTTGTTGATGCATTGCTCTCAGGCGCTCTTATTGAGAACTTCGCACCAAATGGGGATGTCCAGACAACCCTTGCTGATACCCTTATTTATGTTCCAACACGCCGTGCTGCTCGTGCTTTACGTGCTGTCTTTGTTGAAAGAAGCGCTATGCAATCAACCTTCTTGCCAACCATTCGCGCTCTAGGAGATCTGTACGAAGAGAGTTTTCTTTTTATTGAAAACAATACCAACACTTTGAATCCTCCCATTGGAGATACTGAACGCCTTTTGCTTTTAGCGCGCCTCATTCGTCCCTGGCGTGAAAATTTGCCTGCTCATCTGCGTGCCATGTTTGGTACAGAAGATGTACTTATTCCTGCTCATACTGCTGATGCAATTTGGCTTGCTCAAGATTTAGCACACTTGATGGATGAAATTGAAACAGAAGCAGCTGATTGGTCAAAACTTAAAGAAATTGTACCCGATATGGTAGCCGAATGGTGGCAAATAACGCTCAGCTTTCTCACGATTGTCACACAAAGATGGCCACAAATTTTACAAGAAAGACAACGGAGTAATTCAGCTGAGTGGCGCAATCAAGCACTCAAAATGCACACAGAAACTTTACACCATACACAACCTAACAAACCTATTCTTGCAGCTGGTATTGCAGGTTCTGTTCCTGCAGTTTCTTATCTTTTAAAAGTAATCTCTCGCTTGCCAAAAGGAGCTGTTGTTCTTCCTGGACTTGATCTTCATATGGATGAAGATCAATGGAATGCATTGGGCGCGAATAATGAAGGAAGAACAACTTTTGATTTTTTCGATCATGCAGTAAACACTTTTAGCCATCCTCAATATCATTTAAAAAAACTTCTCTCTCTCATGAAATGTCACCGCCTTCATGTTCGTGAAATTGGACAACAAAGTGCAATAAAAGCAAAACGCGCAGCTTTGTTATCAGAAGCATTCCGACCGGCTTCTACAACAGACCGATGGGTACAAATTGTCCGTGATGATTATGAAACCCTTTGTGCAGATTGGTCGTTCATTGAAGCTATAAATGAGCGTGAAGAAGCTATAGCTATTGCCGTTGCATTACGTAATGCAATTGAAGAACCCAAAAAAAACGCGGCTCTTGTCACAAATGACCGTAATTTAGCGCGCCGTGTTTCAGCTGAATTACAGCGTTTTGGAATTGAAGCAAATGATTCAGGGGAAATACCACTTGCACAAACACTCCCTGCAACTCTGTTAAGGCTTCTTTTAGAAAATGTGTTTCATCCTGGTGACCCAATTGCTTTTCTTTCTCTTCTCAAACATCCACTCACAACACTCCAGCAAAACCGTAATCTCTTGCGCGAAATAGTAGAAAATTTTGAACTCTTTGTTCTTCGAGGCAGTACTAGCCATATCAATCTTTGTGAATGTGACCAATTTATTGAAAAATGGATGAAAACACATTGCAACAATACTTTTAAAACGAAAGCTATTGACCAACAAAAATGCGAAGAAGCATACACTCTTTGTCACCTTTTGATTAAAGCTGTCAAACCTTTAGCATCTCTCCTAAAACATGAGAGGGAATGTACCATCAATGAAGCAGCAATAGCGACGGTCGAGGTTTTTGAAAATTTTGGACGCGATGAGAACGATTCTCTTGTAAATCTTTATCAATATGAAGCAGGACAAGCCTTATCAACTTTTTTGTGTGAATTGGTGAGTGATCAATCAGGCTTAAAATTTCGTCTTTGCGAATGGCCTGCTATGTTTTCAGCTTTAATAGCAACACGCTCCGTTACACCTTCCCCAGGGGGGCATTCGCGTTTATTTATCTGGGGCACTTTGGAATCACGTTTGCAAACGGTTGATACAGTAGTTATCGGCGGTCTTAATGAAGGATCGTGGCCTATGACAACCCACAATGATGCTTTTTTATCGCGGCCGATGAAAATGATGTTAGCTCTTGAACCTCCAGAACAGCGTATTGGTCTTTCTGCACATGATTTTCACTGGGCTATGGGAATGAATAAAGTGGTTATGAGCCGAGCGCTAAGGGTTAATCACGTTCCTTCACTTCCTTCACGCTGGTTACAGCGCTTAGAAACGGTCATAGGAAAACAGGTTTGGAAACAAATCCGTACACGAGGTGAAGTATTCCTTCATTGGGCAAAAATGCTTGATAAGACAAATGTAATTGCCTGTGCAAAACGTCCTTGCCCCATACCGCCCCTTGATATGCGTCCTCGCAATTTTTCTGTCACTGAAATAGAAACCTTGCGGTATGATCCTTATGCCATTTATGCCAAAAAAATCTTGCGTCTCAAACCACTTAAAGCACTCATCCATGACTCTTTTGCTGCTAAACGTGGAACACTCTATCACGCTATTCTTGCTGCTTTTGGAACACAAGTAAAAAATCCAAATGCCGAAAATGCATTGGATGTATTACTAACCCTTGGACGACAAGAATTTGATAAGTTTAATTTACCTTCCGATATTGAAACAATCTGGTGGACAAATTTTGAAAATCTTGCTCCTTTCATTCTTCGGTGGGAACAAAGTATAGAGCCTCGAGAACGACATACCGAAGTAGTATCCGAAAAAATACCTATAGGTACAACAGGGGTAACTCTTTCAGGACGCGCTGATCGTATTGATGTATTAGCAAACAAAACGGTTGAAATAATTGATTTTAAAACAAATACGCCTCCCTCATCAAAACAAGTTCGTGATTTATTATTTCCACAATTGGCGCTAGAAGCAGCTTTGCTCATGAAAGGAGCCTTTACAGATTTTCAAAATCTTACCCCCTCAAATCTACTTTACATCCCCCTCAATGGAAAAGGTGAAATAAATCCTAAATCAATTTTTTCAAAGAAAGGGGAAAAAGAGTACCAAAGTGTCATTAATCTCGGTGAAAAGGCGTGGGAACATCTCATCGCATTGATGGAGTATTATAAAAATCCACAACAAGGCTACCTTTCACATGCAGTCCCTTTAAAAAAAGAATATGAAAGTGACTATGACAACTTAGCACGCTTATGGGAATGGTCAAATGGATTCCATAAAGGAAGTCAATCATGACCATTTTTTCTATTCCTAAAGCAGCCCTTGATGCACAAGCAACAGCAACACACCCCCAAAAAAATGTATGGGTTTCTGCAAATGCGGGCTCTGGAAAAACCCATGTTTTAACCGAACGCGTCATTCGCTTGCTTTTAAACGGTACTCCTCCAGCACGTATTTTATGTCTCACTTATACGAGGGCCGCCGCCGCTGTCATGCAATCGCGAATTTTTCGCACACTTTCCAGCTGGAATGAGCTCGATGATGCGCAGCTTAAAGAAATATTATCACAGCTTGAAAACAAACCTATCAGTGCAGCAAAAATGACCTATGCGCGCCAACTCTTCGCTCGTGCCCTAGAAACACCTGGAGGCTTAAAAATCCAAACTATTCATGCATTTTGCGAATCTATCTTGCATCAATTTATGCTAGAAGCCAATATTGCTGGACATTTCGAACTCATAGATGATGTAAACCGCAAAAAATTACAACAAGAAGCGCGCTGCCAACTTTTAAAGCATAGCGATGCACAACCCGCTTTGAAAAAGCTGCTTAAGGTTATCAGTGAACACACTTTTAACAGATTGCTAGATGAAGCAAATGAAAAGCAACACAAACTGTATGGCTTTTTATCCTCTCTTTTGTCTGAAAATGGAGAGGAACAATTGCGTAGACTGTTTAATTTAGCGCCTTATGATACAAACCAGAAGCTACTAGAAAAAATTCAACAGACGGCTCGCCTGCCTCTTTATGCTCTTACACATTGTCAAACCTATGGTAATAAAAATACCAAGGCTATGATTGAGAAACTTTTCCAATTAGAAACCGCTTGTGATGAAACAACCATCATCAACGTCGTTTCAAATGTTTATTTTAAAGCAAAAGGTGACCCCAGTAATTTTTCACTTATATCTTCTAAAAAATCAGATGAAATTTGGTCCTTTATTCAACAAACGATTGAAGATAAACAAAGCAGGCTTTCTGTTCTTTTAGAGAAATATCAATGCGTAAAAATTCTCGACCTCAATATGGCCGCTTTTCAGCTTTGTGCCATTTATCTCAAAATTTATGCAAATTTAAAAAAAGCCAATGGTTTTTTAAATTTTGATGATCTTACTGAGCGTACACTCCATTTGTTGCAACATGAAGGTGCGAGCAAATGGGTACACTATAAACTTGATCGTGGTCTTGATCATATTTTGCTTGATGAAGCACAGGATACAAACCCTGAGCAATGGAAAATTATTCAACTTTTAGCGCAAGAATTTTTCACAGGCCATAGTCAACGTAACAATATACGTACTCTTTTTGCTGTTGGAGATGAAAAACAATCTATATATTCTTTTCAAGGCGCTGCTCCAGAAAATTTTGCTGTAAATGGCAAAATGATTCAAAAAAAAGCAGAACAAGCGAAGCAGAAATTTGAAAAAATACAATTGAATTATTCTTTTCGCTCGACAGCTGATGTTCTTAAAAGCGTCGATCTTGTTTTTGAAACACCGGAGAATTACAAAGGGCTTTCAGCAGAAAATACAAAAACAGTGCACGAAGCTATTCGTATTCACAGCCCTGGTGAAGTTATTTTGTGGGATGCACTTTCCAAAAAAACTAATGAATTTCCTAACGATTGGCATTTAACTGTGGATCAGTTAGATACACCAGAAGTACGTCTGGCAGAAAAAATTGCTGAAACTATTGATGGCTGGTTACAGAAAGGAGAAATGCTTCCCGCAAAAGGACGCTTAATGCGTGCAAGTGATATTATGATCTTAGTTCGTAAGCGTGATGAATTTGTATTAGCGCTTTCTCGTGCCCTTAAACAATGCAATGTACCTGTCGCTGGTGCTGATCGTTTACAACTTACAAAGCATATGAGTGTGCGGGATTTAATGGCGCTTGGACGTTTTGTTTTGCAACCACAGGATGATTTGTCTCTTGCTTGTGTTCTAAAGAGCCCTCTTTTTTCGCTTAGCGAAGAGGAACTTTTTCAGATTGCAGCATACCGTACAGCTTCTCTTTGGCAAAGCCTATGTATGCACGCATCATCGCATGAATCTTTTAAAAGCACTTTTGAAAGTCTCAGTAAATACCGCAATTTAGTTGATAAAATGCCGGTTTTTGAATTCTATAGCCATATTTTAAACAATGATAAGGGACGACTAAAGATTCTTGCTCGCTTGGGATCAGAAGCAAATGACGTCCTTGACGCTTTTATGGATTACACACTCACGATTCAAAAAACGGGTTTACCAGGATTACAAGCTTTTTTGGAAACACTAAGTGAAAGTGAACCAGAAATTAAACGTGAATTCAATCAAAATCATGAAGAAGTCCGTATCATGACTGTTCATGCTGCCAAAGGGTTGGAAGCTGCTGTTGTGTTTCTGGTTGATTCAGGGAGTGCCATTTGGCATTCAAAGCATGCACCTCACCTTCTGAAAATTCCCTTAAACAATACACAACTGAACAACCAACAAGCTTATATCTGGCGCCCCAACGCAGAATTCAATACAAAATCCTCTGAAAAAGCACTTTCACATTTAAAAGAGCGTGCAGAAGAAGAATACAAACGTCTTCTTTATGTAGGAATGACACGTGCTGAAGATCGGTTATTTGTTTGCGGTTATAAAAGTGAGCGCACATTTTCTGATACATGGCTACAATTGATAAAGAAAGCTCTCAAACCACATGCCGTTGTTATAAAAGGTCCAGCAGAGGATATTGCGGCTTGGCGCTATTGCATAACACCCCACACTTCTACCCTAATAAACCAAGAGGTACCTTGTGCGCATAACAAAACACTCCCACCTTTACCAGATTTTTTCTCCTATAAAGTCTCAGAAGAACCAACTCTACCGAAACCATTAAGACCCTCTGTTGCTGGTTTGTCCATTAAAGATGATGATGAGCTTTTCTCTCATTCAAAACAGTTTGGCATCTCACCTGTTTTGGGAGAAACAAATACTAACAGAGCTTTTTTTATTGAATATGGTAATATTGTTCACCGATTGCTGCAATATTTGCCCAATTGCGAGCCTAAAAAACGTCGCGATTATGCTCGGCATTATCTCAATACTAAAGCCTCTCACTGGAATGAAATCCAAAGAAAAGATGCGCTCAATCATGTTTGGAAAATTTTAGATCATTCGTATCTTAAACCGCTCTTCTCTGAGCATTCATACGCTGAAGTTTCCCTAATAGGCATTGTGAAAATTCACGGAAAAGAGCAAACCGTTTCCGGTCAAATTGACCGTCTATACATCACACAAAATAGCATTGTCTTTATCGATTTTAAAACGGGAATCTCACCAAAAAACGAAGTTGCTATCGCGCCACACTATTTGTTGCAAATGGCTCTTTATCGAAAATTGCTGCAAGATATCCATCCCAACAAAGATATACAAGCTCTTCTTGTTTACAGTAAAGAAGCGAAAGTTTTTAAACTTTCTCCAAAAAAACTTGATGAAATTCTTGATGAAATTGCCCTACCTATAAGCTAAAAATTCTCTCCCTTAAAACTTCTTATAATTTATCTTTGCAATAACTTGATATGAATCTTCACCATACCAATCTATAGAGGTAAATATAAAGGATATACTCATGACATGTATAAAAGTTGATAAAAACAATTTCGAAAGCGAAGTTCTGGCCTCTTCAACCCCTGTTGTGGTTGATTTTTGGGCAGAATGGTGTGGACCCTGTAAAATGATTGCTCCAATTTTAGATGAAATTTCAGTAGAAATGCAAAATCAAGTTAAAATTGCCAAAGTAAATATTGATGAAAATCCGGAATTAGCTACCCAATATGGAGTACGTTCAATTCCTACATTATTAATGTTTAAGGATGGAAATGTTTCATCAAATATGGTTGGAGCCGCTTCTAGGGGGCGCATTTCTGAATGGATCAAAGAGGGACTTCGTTAAATCTGCTTATAACAGTTCTTACCATAAAAGAGAGGTTTACCCTCTCTCTTTTTTGCTTTCATTTTATTAAAAAGCCGCTGTTATAATAGCAAAAGTTTCTCTTTATTCAGAGCGGATTTGGTAATCCTTAAAAGCTGCAAATTTTATTTTCGGTGCCTTCTCTGCTTCGTAATTCAATGAAAAATGATTTTCTGCTAAAAAAACTGGATTACCATCCAGATCATAAGCGATGGCAAAGCAGTGATTAGTTACAAATTTTCGCAACTCATCTTTATCCTCTGAAGAAATCCAACGACATACACTAAAACGCGTTGATTCAAAATTTACCGGCAGAGAATATTCCACCTTAAGTCGTTCCGTTAAAACATCAATTTGCAAAGCACCGATCACACCAATGAGAGAAGGAGAACCATCTTCGGGGATAAATAATTGTACGACACCTTCTTCGGCCATTTGCTGTAAAGCCTCTTTGAGCTTTTTTGCTTTCATCGGATCACCCAAACTAACACGACGTAAAATTTCCGGTGCAAAATTGGGCACACCTTTAAAAAGAATATCTTCCCCTTCCGTCAAGGTATCACCAATACGTAATGTGCCATGATTGGGAATGCCAACTATATCACCAGCATAAGCTTGATCAGCAATTTGACGCGAACGCGCAAAGAAAAATTGTGGTGCTGAAAGTGTCATCGGCTTTCCAGTTCTTATCAATTTTGTCTTCATACCACGTTCAAGAATCCCTGAACATACCCGCAAAAATGCAATACGATCACGATGATTAGGATCCATATTAGCCTGAATTTTAAAAACAAACCCTGTCATTTTAGGTTCCGTGGCTATAACACTGCGTTTATCTCCACCCTGATCACGAGGACTTGGACCAAAATCAATGAGCGCATTTATCAAATCACGCACACCAAAGTTTCGTAAAGCCGAACCAAAATAAACTGGTGTCATATGTCCTTCACGGAAAGCTTGCAAATCGAATTTTTTACAGACACCCTGAGCAAGTTCCACTTCTTCAATAAAGAGTGCACGTTGATTTTCAGGAAGTAAATGTGCAACCTCATCAGACCCAGAGATCACTTGTGGTGTCACCTCATCATCTTTCCGACGAAAACACTTGTGATGAAGATTAAAGGTGCCAATAAAATCTTTACCCATACCAATAGGCCAAGTTATCGGCGCGGTATCAAGTGCGAGTTTTTCTTCAATCTCATCTAAAATTTCTAAAGGATCACGCGCCTCACGATCCATTTTGTTGACAAAAGTAATAATAGGGATATCTCGCATCCGACAAACTTCGAACAATTTCAGTGTTCTTGGCTCAATTCCGCGCGCACCATCTAACACCATCACAGCACTATCAACAGCTGTGAGAGTGCGATACGTATCGTCAGCAAAATCTTCATGTCCTGGAGTATCTAACAAATTAAAAATATGATTTTCATATTCAAACGTCATCACCGATGTCACAACTGAAATACCGCGATCACGTTCAATATTCATCCAATCAGAACGGGTTTGAATACGATCTTTTTTTGCTTTCACTTCACCGGCAAGCTGAATAGCTCCACCAAATAATAAAAGCTTTTCTGTTAGTGTTGTCTTTCCTGCATCAGGATGCGCGATAATCGCAAATGTTCGTCGCCGTTTTACTTCTTGCGCTCTCTGTTCCATTATTCACCTATAGGCCGTGCAAGCGCTTCAGCAATCAGTCCGCGCATTTCATTAATCCCATAAAGAGCTATGAATGACCCCCATCGTGGTCCTCGTTCTTGCCCTAAAAGGACTTCATACAACATTTGAAAAAAGACATTTGAAACACCTGGACCACCTTCAGGATTTTTTTTGCTATGGTCTTGATAGCGTTCTATTAAACGTGCAACATCAAGAAGCGTATTTTGAATTATGTTTCCATCAATAGTTCCATGCAAATTAGCTAATTTTTCATCAATTTGCGCTAATGTTGCCCGTTCGCTGTCATCTGGTGTTCGAAATTTTTTATTTGGTTTAACAAAAATATCAAAATATCTAATAGCAAACTGCACTAATTGATCAAGTGCTGGATAAGTTTGCGGATTTGCTCCTTTAGCATAGCGAGAAATAAAACCCCAAAGAACCTCTTTATTTTCTGCATTTGAAGCACTTACTAAATTTAAAAGCATAGCAAAAGATACAGGCAAATCAATCTGCGGAGGGCAGCCATTATGGATATGCCATACGGGATTATTAAGCCGTTCTTGCCATTTTTGACGACCATAGGCTGAAAGATGTGCATAATATTCGTCAACAGCTTTTGGAATAACATCAAAATAAAGGCGCTTTGCTGTTTTCGGCTTCGAAAACATATAAAGCCCTAGACTCTCTGTTGGAGCGTACGTTAACCACTCATCAATGGTTAAGCCATTTCCTTTGGATTTTGAAATTTTCTGTCCCTTTTCATCTAAAAAGAGCTCATAATTAAACCCTTCTGGTGGATTACCACCAAGCACTTTGCAAATTTTAGAAGAAAGATTGGTAGAATCGATAAGATCTTTTCCCGCCATTTCATAATCAATGCCAAGCGCTTTCCAGCGCATCGCCCAGTCTACCTTCCACTGGCACTTAACTTTCCCCCCTGTAACCTCAATTTCAACGGTTTCTCTTGTTTCAGGTTCAATATAAGTGACAGTGCCTTTTTCAATATTACGGGCAATCATCGGAACTTGCAGCACTTTTCCAGAAAATGGGGAAATCGGCAAAAAAAGCGAATAAGTAGCCTGTCGCTCTTCACCCAATGTTGGTAAAATGATTTCCATTACCCTGTCATAATAGGCAAGTATTTTTAAAAGTGTTTCATCAAAGCGACCGGAACTATAATAATCTGTCGCACTCGCAAATTCATAATCAAAACCAAACCGATCAAGAAAAGCGCACAAACGGGCGTTATTTGCTGCTCCAAAAGAAGGGTAAACATCCCCGAAAGGATCTGGGACACGACTAAGTGGTTGACCAAGATAGCTTTCCATCTTTTCGCGATCAGGGACATTATCAGGAACTTTACGTAAACCATCCATATCGTCAGAAAAACAAAGAAGTTTTGTTTTAACTTTATTCTCTGTTAAAACGCGAAATGCATGGCATACCATTGTTGTACGTGCAACTTCTCCAAAAGTCCCAATATGTGGTAATCCAGACGGCCCATAACCTGTTTCAAATAAAACTATCTCTGGGTAACCTATTTTTTCATATCGTTTGATAATTTTGCGCGCTTCCTCAAATGGCCAAGCTTTCGATTGAGCAGCAATATCTCTTAATTCTGGTGTAAAGCTAAAGGTATCACACTGGTCACGCATCATCATCTTTATCCTAAAATTAAATTCTTTCACAATATGGTGTATGGTTCTTGATTTATTCGTCAATAATAGCAAGCAAAAAGATATAAAACTCTTATCATACTCTTGCCATAATCAGCACCAGCCCTATTATTTTGTTTATATTTTACGTAAACGAAAGTGTGAATATATGAACCGCAATTTACTCGTTTTGATTATAGCTGCTTTAATCGTTCTTCTTATAGGTTTTTCTTACTACACTTATCAAAAAGAAAGCAAAACCTCTAGCATTGAACTCAAAATTGATAAATAATCCATCTGTAACCAAAATCAATTCAAGAAATTACCTTCCTAAACTTTTAATATAAAACCTATCATGCACTTAAACACTGTTAAAAAGACTTCTGTTATGTTTCTGTATGTATTAATGAGCGTGCTGCTAATGTGCGTAGGCGTAATGCATTTAATTTAATAAAACCGGCAGCATCTTTTTGGTCATAAGCACCCTGATCATCCTCAAAAGTTACTAATTCACGAGAGTAAAGTGATTTTTTGCTTTCGCGGCCTTCAACAATTACATTACCTTTATAAAGCTTTAGCGTAACTTCACCTTCAACATTTTCTTGAGATAAATCAATAGCTGCTTGTAACATCTTACGTTCAGGTGAAAACCAAAAGCCATAATAAATGAGCTCCGCATAACGCGGCATTAATTCATCTTTTAAATGTGCTGCACCACGATCTAATGTTAAGGATTCCACCGCGCGATGAGCCGTTAAAAGAATAGTTCCTCCCGGTGTTTCATAAATACCACGCGATTTCATACCTATAAAACGGTTTTCTACCAAATCTAATCGGCCAATGCCGTTATCGCGTCCATAACTATTCAATTCAGAAAGTAAATCCGCAGGGGATAAACTTTTCCCATTGATCGAGATAGCATCACCTTTTTTAAAGCCAATCGTGATTATAGTTGCTTGATCTGGAGCTTCTTCCGGAGAAAGAGTGCGCATATGGACATATTCAGGAGCAGGAAATGCTGGATCTTCCAAAACCTTTCCCTCTGATGATGAATGTAATAAATTTGCATCCACGGAAAAAGGTGTATCACCTTTATTATCCTTCTCTACCGGAATTTGATGTGCATGCGCAAATTCAACCAACTCTGTGCGACCTTTAAAAGACCAATCACGCCACGGAGCAATAATTTTAATATCAGGATTAAGTGCATAAGCAGAAAGCTCAAAGCGTACCTGATCATTGCCTTTTCCTGTTGCGCCATGGGCGATAGCGTCTGCACCTGTTTCTTTGGCAATTTCAATAAGGCGCTTTGAAATAAGCGGACGAGCAATGGATGTCCCTAAAAGATAACATCCTTCATAAACTGCGTTGGCTCGAAACATTGGAAAGACAAAATCACGCACAAACTCTTCACGCAAATCTTCAATATAGATTTCTTTAACACCCAGCATTTCAGCTTTACGACGAGCAAGTTCTAACTCTTCCCTCTGCCCTAAATCAGCCGTAAAGGTTACAACTTCAACATTTAGTTCACTTTGTAACCATTTAAGAATAATTGACGTATCTAGCCCCCCTGAATACGCCAAAACAACTTTCTTAACATTTTTCCATTTTTTCATTTTAAAGCTCTATATAGTTTCCTTTCTCTTCTTCTACTCAGAAATTAAAACTATGCAAGCAATGAAAACAAATTCCTTTTAAGCAACATTAAATAGATGCAAAAAACGAAAAAGTTTAAAAAGGAACGTTTTTGTTAGGGATGATAATCTGTGAACAGATCCTTAGAAAAATAAAAGTGATTTACATGTCATTTTTCCCTGAATAATATGTGATGATACGATTTCTCTCAGCAACGTTGATTCTGGCGCTCATTTCAGAACCTGCTATTGTGCTGTCTGTATCACGCACTATTGTATAAAGTAAAAAGAGGCTGGAATTATATGTGCTTTAGGGAGTGTATAGGTTTTGCCGTTCAAATTATTGCTGTAACACTTGGCATATCAGCACTTATTTTACATCCACCGCGTGCTTTTTCTTTTTAAAGCTGTAGGCGCCTTTTACCTTTTATGGCTTGCTTTTCAGGTATTGCGTAAAAATTCCACATTTTCTCTTAAAGAAACATCTACCGTATGCAAAAACCTTAGACGCAATTATTTTACTGCTGTTGGAATTAAATCTTTTAAATCCAAAAATTATCATTTTTAACACGATTTTCTTGCCCCAATTTATCAATGTAAATGATCCTATGATCACGCAAAAATTGCTCATTTTGGATTTCTCTTATGTTACTATTTCTATACCTACTAATATTCCTATAATTTTTATGCCTCATAAATCTTCTTACGGACTTAAGAAAAATCCTTCTTATATCCGTTTTCTTAATTAGCTTATCGCGGACATTTTTACCAATTTTGCTCTGCGTATTCTTATTGATGGAGATTGAAATCACTCATTGCAAACGTTCGGATTTACGTAAACGTTCTGAAGCAGATTTAAGCTGACCGCATGCGGCCAAAATATCGCGCCCGCGTGGCATCCGAATAGGTGAGGCATAACCTGCTTGATTGATCACATCAGCAAAACGCTCAATTTGTTCCCAATCAGAACATTGATAATTCGTTCCTGGCCATGGGTTAAAAGGAATCAAATTGATCTTAGCAGGAATACCTTTAAGTAACTTAACCAACTGTTTGGCATCATCCAAACTATCATTTACATCTTTCAGCATAACATATTCAAATGTAATTCTCTTAGCATTCGAAAGACCTGGATAATTGCGGCAGGCCTCCATTAACAGTGCAAGCGGGTATTTTTTGTTGATTGGAACAAGCATATCTCGCAGCGTATCTCGCACTGCATGGAGTGAAATCGCCAACATTACCCCTATTTCCTTTCCTGTTCGTATGATTTCTGGAACCACTCCGCTGGTTGAAAGGGTAATTCGACGTTTTGACAAAGAGAGTCCATCTCCATCAGAAGCAATTAATAAAGCTTTTTTAACTGCTTCAAAATTATAAAGTGGTTCCCCCATCCCCATCATAACAATATTGGTAATTTTGCGCCCTTCAACTGGAACAATTGACCCATCAGGGATATTCCTATCAGGAAAATCACCCAAACAATCACGTGCAATCAATAATTGCGCCAAAATTTCTTCCGCTGTTAGATTGCGAACAAGCACTTGTGTTCCTGTATGACAAAAAGAACAAGTTAACGTACACCCTACCTGAGATGAAAGACATAAAGTACCACGCCCTTCTTCAGGAATATAGACCGTTTCAACTTCAACAGGTCTTCCAGCTCCACGTGCAGGAAACCGTAACAGCCATTTATGTGTACCATCTTTTGATGTCTGTTCTGCAACAATTTCCGGACGCGCAATAGAAAAGTGATTTTTAAGCATTTTTTGCATTTGCTTAGAAATATTGAGCATTTCATCAAAATTTGAAACGCCACGCACATAAAGCCAATGCCAAAGTTGACGTACACGCATACGCGTTTGATGTTCCGGAACACCAATCGCCTTTAAAGCTTCAATCATTTCATCTTGAAACAAGCCGATCAAAGAGGACTTGGATCCCTCCTTCACCATAGTATTTTTTGATTCTCGTGCTAGGCATACACCAACTGATCTGAGGTTATATGAAACAGCCATTGTTTTCCAATTTATATCGCTATTTTAGAGTTACAAAGAGACCTTAATGGCATTTTTGTGCTGCATCTAATGCAGCGGTCACCCCTTTTAAAGAATAAGTATAGGTGGTATAAGTTCCCCGCTTTGAGATGGCATTCACCGTCATATTTCTTCCAGCACGCATAGCAGAAACAAGCTGCTTTTCTAGCTCTGATGAAGCTAACCAAGCGGATGAATCTTTCGTGAAAAAATCAAAACTTTTATTTCCGATGGTCACAGTAACCTTTGAGCCTTCTTTAAGTGTATAACCAGCCATAAACTGTGGTTCAAACGAGACAGGCGAATCTGAGCGCTTAGTGACCAAAAAGAAATTATCTCCATGATTAACTGTCGTTGGAAGAGATTCTAAAGGTACTGACAATACATAGCAAATTGCATTTTCTGGCGATTTATAAGAATAAGCTCCCCAAGCTTCAAATTGGTTCAAACGGCTTGGCGTTTGTGCACGTGCTGACCCGGAGATAACAAGAATTATCACAGATGCAGCAATAACAGTTTTTTCAAACATCTTCATTTGGCTCATTTTTTTAATCTCTCACAAGATTCTCTTCATTGGAAAAGCTCTGCAAAAACTTGTCAGTGCCTTAATGTGGTTGCTCCAATCTTTTCAAAAGCAAAATACTTTCATGTTGATCAAAACAATTTTCCTACCTCTAATTGTGACCTTTTAATCGTTATTAAAGTATAAATTTTTTATTCAATAATCAGACTAAAAAACAACATTTTGATTCTATTAGATAAATTTTGCCTTTC
Organism: Bartonella sp. B23; assembly: GCF_053793815.1. Classification (NCBI taxonomy): domain Bacteria; kingdom Pseudomonadati; phylum Pseudomonadota; class Alphaproteobacteria; order Hyphomicrobiales; family Bartonellaceae; genus Bartonella; species Bartonella sp. B23. The sequence goes on along the minus strand of NZ_CP200033.1, from coordinate 1,601,087 downwards.
TTATAAAAATCTAGTTCTTTAAGCAATTGTAATTCAAAATAAGGCATAAACATACCATCGCCCCATTAAGAAATGAACTACACTTTTTGCTGCAAGCAATTTCTTTAAAATCACATGATGCAATCGGTGGTTTAGATTTCTCAAGCACAGATTATATTATTTTATAATTTTGTTTTGTAGTGCACCATCAATAACAGTACATAATAACATCTTTTAAGCTGCATTTGATTCTGAATTTTGAATTAATAAAGCGTAAAGCGCATTGGCATCGTGGGTGTTGCGCAACTTTTGTACAACATCAGCATGACGTAAAACACGTGCAATCTGTGATAAAGCCTTTAAATGGTCTGCACCAGCATTCTCAGGTGCTAAAAGGAGAAAAATAAGATCAATCGGTTCATCGTCGAGAGCCTCAAAATCAACTGGGCTTTCAAGGCGCGCAAATATACCAACGATTCGGTTAATATCCGGCAATTTTCCATGAGGAATCGCAATACCACCACCCAAACCCGTTGAACCCAGTTTTTCACGTTGCAAAATAACATCAAAAATAACACGTTCACTCAAACCTGTCAGCTCAGCCGCTCTTTCTGCTAAAAATTGCAGAACTTGTTTCTTCGAATTCGCCTTAAGAGCCGGAATAATCGCTTCCGGTGCAATTAACTCACTCAAATTCATACTTTAATTTTCCTTTTACACGCTCAAACGCTCACCTACAAACTTGTAAACGGTGTTATCTAAAGTTCTTTCACTTTCTTGCATCATCGCATGTGACTTTATTTTTTAATCCATAACGGGTGATGGTTCAATTCACTAAATATAATTCTTAGTGCAAAAATAGATAGTAATTCGGCTCCCAATTAATAGCACAAGAAAAGAGGAAAGGATTTTGTCCGTAAAATTAACTTCCCTACGGTACCAAAAAAATACAATCATTCATAAATTTATCGACCTTTTCATTATGAAAGTTAGTGTACAATTCTTCATCAGATCTTATTCTTCCTTTTAAGAACCGGCTTCTATAAAATGAGAAGCGTATCGAGATAAAATGGTACTTTGTTTTGACAATTGCTGTGTGGCTTAAATACTATCTGACCAAAATAATCTAAAAGATTTAAATCATGCCATGGCGGTTTTAAAGAAATTCACAGACTTACCCTTAATATTCTCAGCTGTTCTACCCACTTTAAAATGCGTAATGCAAACCAACAAAATACAACGAATCCTACTTAACAACTGTAATGCACAACTCGTAGTTTACCATAACAATATCCAAAACAGTATCACCGATACACCGTTTGATTCAACGAAGAAAAATATCTGATATCTATATACCTTCCAACAATACCTGCATTTATTTATGGTCCCGTTTATCATTCATTATCAGGTTAATCCAATAATATCTTTTCTATGGTACAATTAAAGCAAATCGAACTGACTAAAATTATAAACCATTTCACCTTTATGCAGTCCTTTTTCAATACTCATAAAAAATTTAGTTTAATATTATGATAATCAAAAAAGCCTCGACATAAATATAGAGATAAATAAGGGGCTTTTCAGCGGTGGTACCATAAACAAAATCTTCAGCTATCTTCTCTAAAAAATGCCCATTCTCTCTGTTTTTACATACAAAAGACTAAACTGTATCTCTTTATCTATTTTAAAGCTTTTAACAACGTCATCACAGTTTTTGCAACGGTATAACTCTTGTTCTTGATCATAAAGATCAAAATAAAACCCATCTACCTTCATGAAACGAGTTTAAATAGTTCTACGTGTGGAACGATGTTTCTGTTCATCACATTGACATATTTAAACTTAAATCAGAACTTGTAGAAGCTATAAAATCAAAGGGAAAATTGATTTCCCAAATAAATTTTGCGTACATCAGCGTTGTTGATAATATCGCTAGGAGAACCGTGAACTAATACTTGTCCTTCGTGAACGATATACGCACGATCAACAAGCCCTAGTGTCTCACGAACATTATGATCCGTTATCAAAACACCAATTCCACGCCTAGTTAAATAACGAATAAGCTGCTGAATATCAAAAATAGCGATAGGATCAATACCTGCAAATGGTTCATCAAGTAATATAAAATTGGGACGAGAAGCTAAAGCACGTGCGATTTCTAAACGCCGACGCTCACCCCCTGATAAGGAAAGAGCAGACATTTTGCGCAAATGTTCAATTTTAAATTCATGTAAAAGGCTATCTAACTCTTCACGCCGTTTAAGGCGATCTTTTTCAGCAATCTCCAAAACAGCCTTAATGTTATCTTCTACTGAAAGACCGCGAAAAATAGAATCTTCCTGTGGAAGGTACCCAATTCCTAAACGAGCACGTCGATACATTGGAAGATGAGTGATATCAAATCCATCGATTTTAATGGATCCACCATCGGATTTAATAAGGCCCGTAACCATATAAAAACAAGTCGTTTTTCCAGCACCATTGGGACCTAAAATACCGACAGCCTCTCCAGTACGGATACCAAAAGAAACATCCTTAATAACCTGTCTTCCACGGTAAACCTTAATCAAATGACTAGCAATTAAAGTCCCTTTTAAGCGCTTTCTTAAATTTTCGCTTGCAAGAGCACATTTATCCGTCTGTTTTTTTCTTTTGATTCCAAACATGAAATCTTAATGGCCATTCTTTTGATTTTGTTTAAAAACGATAGAAACACGACCCTTTTTTTTAGATGTCTCACAACCTTCTAGAAAAGCATTACCACTTTTCATATCTGCTATTAATTTACACCCTGTTGCCACATTATCACCATCCGTTAATACAACATTATTCCCTGTTAAGCTTATTGTTTTTGTCTTTCCATCAAAAACGACTTTATCACCTTTAGCGACTTGCGTGGCAATTTTTATGTAAACCTCTCCTAAAGCTTCCATTTTCTTAATACCTGTCGAACCAAACCAAGCAGGTGATGATACCTTTATGTCTGTCTGGCTCTTATCATCTCCTTTATGCGCTTTGTCGTAATAAACAACCAATTTTGCTGTTCGCAGAACACGTTCACCCTGAACTACTGAAACATCACCTTTAAAGAGTGCTATCCCTTCTGTATCACGTATTTCTAAAGAATTTGCATAGAGTTTCACTGGTTCTTTATCATTTAATAAATCAATTCCAAAATGAGCCACTTCACCGTACCCGAAAACTGTTCCAAACCCTAACAATCCCAGGCTTAAAGCAAAAGAAACACCTAAACATCTTTTGTATGATTCCTTCAGCTTCATCTCATTATCCACAATTCTTCTGTTCGCATACACACATACTTTTCTTTCATAACAGTCGCTTATCGTGTTTACACTCTTTCATTGTTTATCAAGTACTAAATGCACACCACCATGAAAGTAAATATTTTGTCCTTTTTCTCGAATTTGCAAAGCGTTTGCTGTGAGATGAAAGCCCGCGCGCTGAATATTGATACCTCTATCTGTTTTTAACTGTCCCTCTGATAAATTAATATTTGCTGCCATAAATTGCGCAATCATTCCATCACTCGTGGTGATAGTGAATGGCTTATCCAATTGCAAGCAACCATTCATATTATCATACATTCCACCCTGTGCATCAAGAAAGACCCGTCTTTGTTTTCCTATGAGCACCTCAGCTGTAATGTTTTGTAGCCCAATTACTCCAACATGTGTACGGTCTTGAAATGCCTTTTCCGCTTTCAGCCAATAAGGTTCGTGAGAGCGCGTATAACCCTCTAATTTTGGATTGAGCATCGTCAATTTCATTATCTCCTCTTCTCCATTACTCACAGTCACAAGATCACCAGAAGAAACGGGAACAAAGAAAAATATAAACCAGCAAAAAACAAGTGCTATAAACGATGCTAAAATAGGTAAAAAAAATTTTAATACGTTAATGCGGCGAGAATGGCGAGATGCTTTTTTAAAAACATCTTCAAAAGAGGATTTTGTTGAAAAAACTCCATAATGACTGTTTACGGACATAATACCCTAATCTTTCAAATGTTCCGCTTTTTTCAATTTGTATACTCCTTATAAGAGGTATTTTCAAATTTTGTTTCTTGCAATTTGTTTTTTCTTAGTTTTATTTTGCTTTCATCCGTTTATATGTTGTAATGTGTGTGCATAAAATGCGCAATTATAATTACAGAGAATCTTTTTATGTGAAAGCGAGGGTATTTTGGTTAAATCAGAGCTTGTGCAAATTATTGCCCGTCAGAACCCGCATCTTTTTCAACGTGATGTGGAAAATATTGTAAACGCCATTTTTGAGGAAATTTCAACAGCACTTTCGAATGGTAATCGTGTTGAGCTTCGCGGTTTTGGAGCTTTTTCTGTTAAAAGCCGTTCGGCCCGTAACGGACGCAATCCACGAACTGGTGAGGCCGTCGTCGTTGAAGAAAAATGGATTCCTTTTTTCAAAACTGGCAAAGATTTACGTGATCGACTTAATCAGTGAGTAAACTTATGATAATTAAACGTATCCTTTTAACAGGTGCTTTGCTGATTCCTACAGCAATTTTGCTTGCTTTTATCTTAGCTAACCGCCAGATGGTTACATTGACCCTTGATCCTTTTCAGACAAATTCTGAAAATTTTACTTATCACGCTCCTTTTTTTATGTGGCTCTTTATTTTTTTTGGTCTTGGTGTTTTGTTGGGAAGCCTAATAAATTGGTTTGCGTACCATAAATGCAAAAAAGCTCTCAAAAAATGCAAAACGGAAATTGAGAAATTGAAAAAATCGATTACAGATATGGTGCAATAGTACTTTATAGGAATTTCTTCCCGACTGTGTTCAACACAGAATTAAAGGTGCTTTTTCTCTTTTTTCCTATACACGTTTTAATTGGCTTTAAGATTTTATATTCTTACGAATAATTTAAGAGCTTTTTATCACCAATTTTTTAAAATACCTGTATCATGATAGTGAATATGTCTGCAAAATGCTCCCAGTCTCACTGCAACGATAGATATCCGCAGGAAAATTTGCCCCTTATTTTAGAAACAGATATGAGTGCGGATTACGCTCTCATTGACTCCGGTAATAGACAAAAATTAGAGCGTTATGGAGCTTACCTCATTATTCGTCCTGAAAGTCAAGCATTATGGAAACCTGCTTTATCACAAAAGCATTGGGCTAATGCTGATGCTATTTTTACCGGCAACCTCGATGAAGAGGGTATTGGTCGTTGGAATTTCCCAAAAAAACCGCTTAGCGAAACTTGGCCACTTGCTTGGAATGGTTTGTCTTTTCTGGGTCGATTTACTTCTTTTCGTCACGTTGGCCTCTTTCCTGAACAAGATGCTCATTGGCGCTTCATAGAAAAACAAATTATTAAAGCTACACGTCCAGTCAAATTGCTTAATCTTTTTGGCTATACAGGTATTGCTTCTTTGATTGGTGCGCGCGCAGGTGCAAATGTCACACATGTTGATGCTTCTAAAAAAGCCATAGCTTGGGCAAAAGCCAATCAAGAAAGATCAGGATTGTCAGATCGCCCTATTCGTTGGATTTGCGATGATGCTGTAAAATTTGTCGAACGCGAACTGCGTCGTAAAAAAACTTATGATATGATTCTTCTTGATCCTCCCGCATATGGGCGCGGGCCTCATGGCGAAATTTGGCAATTGTTTGATCAATTGCAAGCTATGATCACAAACTGTCGTAAACTTCTCTCTGATAAACCTCTTGCGATCATACTTACAGCTTATTCTATTCGTGCTTCCTTCTACACACTTCATGCTTTAATGCGTGATGAATTGATAAATCTCGGCGGTACAGTCGAATCAGGAGAGCTCATATTGCGTGAAGAGTCCGCTGGACGCGCCCTTTCTACTTCTCTTTTTAGCCGTTGGATTGCCTGAATATGTATATACAAAAAACCGGTAAAGTTAAAGAAATCACCTCTCTTAGCAATCCAATTATCAAGGATCTTCGAGCACTCAGCCAAAAGAAAAACCGTAATCGAGAAAATCTTTTCATGGCCGAGGGACTTAAATTGGTGATTGATGCTCTCGATCTCGGTTGGATTATACAAACACTTATTTTTTCTAAAAACAAAATTGGAAATGCTGCTATAGAAAACACCGCTGCACGAACTGTAGCAAATGGCGGTTGTGTCATTAAAGCTTCACAAAAGGTGATGGAATCCATTACCCGCCGCGATAATCCACAAACAGTTATTGGTATTTTTAAACAACAGTGGCAATCACTTGAAATGATAAAAGGGCAAGTCGAAGATGTTTATATTGCACTTGATCGGGTGCGTGATCCTGGAAATCTTGGTACCATTATTCGCACTGTTGATGCTGCGGGAGCTAAGGGCGTCATTTTGATCGGCGAAACGGCAGATCCTTTTTCACCTGAAGCAGTAAGAGCGACCATGGGATCAATTTTTTCCACACCACTTTATCACTGTGATGAAAGTACTTTTTTAAGCTGGTCTAAAAATTTGAAAGGCACAATTGTTGGCACACATCTCAAGGGATCTAATGATTATCGTAAAATTAATTTCAAAAATGGCCCTATCATACTTCTCATGGGAAATGAAAAACAAGGTTTACAAGACATTCTTGCGAGTTGTTGCGATAAACTCGCACGTATTCCACAAAGTGGACGCGCTGATTCTCTTAATCTAGCTATAGCGGCAGCTCTCATGCTTTATGAAATCCGCCGTCCTTATTTAACACTGTAACATGTGAGGCCAAAATATGACGCGTAAATCACTACCTTTTTTTCTCCTTGGTTTAGTGCTTACAGTAGGAATTGACCAAGCGGTAAAATACTGGGTTATGCACAATATGATTCTAGGAACAGCAAAACCGCTTCTTCCTTTTCTTTCCCTATACCATACACGTAATTCTGGTATCGCATTTTCGTTTTTTTCTTCTTTTTCTCATTGGGTACTTATCGTCATTGCGCTTGTTGTTATCATTTTTCTTTTATGGTTCTGGAAAAAAGTTGAATATAATAAATCTTTAACGCGCTTTGGCCTTACCCTTATCATTGGTGGAGCAATTGGCAACCTTATTGACCGTATTCGTTTTCATTATGTTACCGATTATATCCTTTTTCATATCGATGATATTTTTTATTTTGCTATTTTCAATCTTGCAGATAGCTTTATCACACTTGGCGTTATTGCTATCCTAATTGAAGAATTACGTATCTGGATAAGAACAAAACGTTCTTCAAATCGTAAAATAGCTGAATAAAAGTTTGTTCATTTGGAAATGAATAATCATATTTCATATAACTTGATGAGATATGCACACCTTCATACCCTTGTATTTTTACCCTGTATTTTGGAAACAATTTCTTACGATTTTCCGTTATAATTTTGTTTAAAATATTCTGTTCCGTTATCTCTACAGCTACGCCTTTAGAGCATCAAGCACTGCCTGTTTGTTAAAAAACAGCATTTTCTTAGTCTTCCGCGTTGTTTCATTAATGGTTATAGTTGTTATAACAAAATATTTGCACGAATTCTTTTATGAGCTCATTTCTATATTTTTTTGCATATTTTCCAATTATAAGCTTAACTCAGTGATTCTAAGTACAAGTAACTGTTTTAAATACAGAATAAATATTCAATGACAGACCAATAGATGAATTCGTATATGTATTGAAAATGCTCTCTTAAGTAACAAGATATGCCCTTCATGACGTTTGTAAATGCAATGTTGAGAATTAAAATATAGTGGTTGGTGCTGCTTGTAGCTTCATAAACGCAAAAACAGTCCTGCCTAATAGATTCAAAATTTTATGAGCAACAAAGAAAGATGCATATTCTAACCTTTTCTTCCCTTGCAAAAGGGTTATAAGAAAAGACTTGATGGTTATTGTCAAAAATAAGAATTTTTCTTACCAATTTGTAAGATATCTTTCCAACGAAAATCTCTTGTAATTTGAAAATAAATCCCCATAATAGGAGGGAGGTGTGCTGGAATTTCATCAGCGGCGCCTGGGGTTGTTTGTATAAGTCAAATCGGAGTTTATGCAAACCTGCTGTTTTAGTAGTTAAATTTTAAACCCCGACATCTGGTGGAACATATGCTAAAGGACTTTATATTATGGCTGATTTTAAAAATTTACGTTCGGCGTCTGTTTCTCATGCCGATGCATCAATTGATCAAGGATTGCGCAGTTATATGCTGGGTGTCTATAATACAATGGCCATTGGTTTGCTTATTACGGCCTCTGCTGCTTATGCAATTGCATCATTAGCAACGACGACAGATATGGGTCGAGCAGCTGCCCAGATTGGTAAAAGTGTTTACTTGACTCCATTCGGAGTGACATTTTACACATCGCCACTCTCCTACATTGTTATGTTTGCACCACTTGTGGCGATCTTTTTCCTCAGTTTCAGAATTAATACATTGAGCACCAGCACGGCTCGTAGCCTCTTTTTTGGTTATGCTGCTCTCGTTGGACTCTCACTATCTTCCATAACTTTACGTTATACAACAGAAAGTGTTGTTCAAACATTTGTTATCACAGCTGCAGCTTTTGGCGCTCTTTCGCTTTATGGTTATACGACAAAGCGTGATCTTACAGCGATAGGCTCGTTCCTTTTAATGGGTTTGATCGGTTTGTTATTTTCTATGATTCTGAATATCTTTCTTGGATCAAGCGCCTTGCAATTTGCTATCTCTGTGATTGGCGTGTTGATCTTTGCTGGTTTGACAGCTTACGACACACAAAACATAAAGTTAATGTACTATGAAGGGGATGGTGTTGATACCCGAGGTCGTAAGGTCATTATGGGTGCGCTAAGCCTTTATCTTGATTTTATCAATATGTTTGTTTTTTTACTTCAGTTTCTTGGCTCGAACCGTGACTGATTATAAAAGCTATAGCTTAATTAAAGAACCTTGTTTCTCAAAGGAAACAAGGTTTTTTGTTTTTGGCAACATCATTTATCCTTTACCCCTTAGGTAATAACCCTTTTGCCCACAAAATGACAAAGATGCCTTACAAGAAAAATTTTCCTTGGTTTACTGCATTTATCCAGAAAAAGCTCCGTAGCTCTCTTTTAAATGCTATCCACAATCGCTCTTATTATCGATCAGATATAATCAATCGGAATAACCATTACGATCTTACCGTTGCTTCCTATAATGTTCATAAATGTGTAGGCGTTGATAAGGTTTTTAATCCTGCGCGTATTGTTCGTGTCATTGCTGAATTACAAATTGATATTCTCGCCCTTCAAGAGGCAGATAAACGTTTTGGTGAACGCGTTGGCTTGATTGATCTTCATCTGTTAAAAACTGAAACGGGATTGATTCGAGTGCCTCTGAATCCCATGTCACCTCACGGTCATGGTTGGCATGGTAACGCTATTTTTGTGCGAAAAGGACGTGTACGCGATATCTTACAAATCACTCTTCCTGGTATCGAATCACGTGGCGCTGTAATTGTGGAGTTGGAAATGGACACAGGTCTTATTCGTGTTATTGCTGCTCATTTTGGCTTATTACGTCACTCTCGCAATCAGCAAACAAAAATGCTTCTTACACTTCTACAAAAACGTCCCCTTATACCTACACTCCTTATTGGAGACTTCAATGAATGGCGGATAGGAAAAGGATCTTCTTTAAACCACTTATCTCCTTATTTTGACAGCACATTTGGAACTGTACCAAGTTTTCCTTCTCGCTTTCCTTTTCTAGCTCTTGATAGAATTTTTGCCTTTCCCCATCAATTGGTGACAAATATTGAAAACCATAATTCACCACTTGCACGCATCGCCTCAGATCATTTGCCTATCAAAGCCCATCTTGACCTTGCCAAAGCAATAACCATTCTTAAAACAAAATACATAAAAAATGTTAATGCGCCTCGCCCCAGTTTTTAGCAACCATAACTTTCACTTCAAGTGGTACAGACAAAGAAAGGACCGGCATTGTAGCATTTTCCATAACTTTTTTAACAACGGCCATTGTTTTTTCACTCTCACTTTCCGGTATCTCAAAAATTAATTCATCATGCACTTGCAATAACATTTTTGCTGACAGTTTTTCTGTTTCTAAAGCATCTTCCATTTGAATCATGGCACGGCGAATAATATCCGCAGCTGATCCTTGAATCGGAGCATTGATAGCAGCCCGTTCATTAAAGGTACGTACCTGTAAATTAGCTGCTTTTATTTCTGGATAATGGATACGACGTCCAAAAATTGTCTCTACATAACCATTTTGGCGAGCAAATGCTTTAGTCGTTTCCATATAGTCCTTAATCCCTGGAAATCTTTCAAAATAAAGTTGAATGTAACGGCTTGCTTCTTGTCGCGAAAGACCTAATTGATTAGCTAATCCAAAAGCTGAAATACCGTAAATAATACCAAAATTAATGGCCTTTGCACGTCGTCGTATATCCGAATGCATCCCCTCTGTCGCAACCCCAAATATTTGTGATGCTGTTATAGCATGAATATCCTGACCTTGCGCAAAAGCTTCTTTTAATGCCGTAATATTGGCAATATGTGCCAGAATGCGCAATTCAATCTGGCTATAATCAGCTGATAATAGCATATGTCCTTTTGGAGCAATGAAAGCTGCTCGTATTTTACGACCCTCTTCCGTTCTTATTGGAATATTTTGTAAATTAGGTTCCGATGATGATAAGCGTCCCGTTGATGTTATCGCTAAAGAATAATTCGTATGAATACGTCCTGTTTTTGGCAAAATATAAGAAGGCAAAGCATCTGCATAAGTGGACTTTAGTTTTGCAAGTTGACGCCAATCAATAATTTTACGTGGCAAAACATGACCATCAGCAGCCAACTCCTCTAAGGTCTGGGCAGAAGTTGACCACCGTCCACCCTTGGTCTTAGCGCCTCCAAGCAAGCCCATTTTGCCAAAGAGGATATCACCTAGTTGCTTTGGCGAGGCAAGATTAAATTTTTCACCAGTAAGCTGATAAATTTCCTCTTCTAGAATACAAGCAGCCTGTGCTAATTCCTCTGAAAGACGCAATAAAATCTGCCGATCAACAAGAACCCCACATTCTTCCATTCTTGCAACAACTTCTATCAGTGGTCGATCAAGGCGCTCATAGATTTTTGTCATGCCCTGAGCCACAAGCTGCGGTTTTAAAACTCGCCATAAACGAAGTGTCACATCAGCATCCTCCGCAGCATAGAGGGTTGCCTGTTTTAAATCCACTTGCGCAAAAGAAGTAATCTTTTTTCCGTTGCGCGTTAACTCCTTGTAAGGAATCGGTTTATGTCCAAGCCAACGTTTAGATAAATCATCCATATTATGTGTTAGAGTTCCAGCATCTAAAACATACGACAAGAGCATAGTGTCATCAAGTGAACGTATTACGATGCCGTATTGCTTCATCACTAACCAATCATATTTTATATTCTGACCAATTTTTAATACCGCTTGGTTTTCTAATATAGGCTTTAAAAGTGCCAAAGCCTTTTGTGTTTCAATCTGCCCAACAATACGCCCTGCACCTAAAAGATCATCTTTCCCTTCAACGTGTTCCAAGGGTACATAGGCTGCTTTTTCCGGCTGTAATGCCAATGAAAAACCAACAAGCTTTGATTGCAGCGGATAAAGGGAAGTCGTTTCAGTATCAAAAGCAAAAAAACCTTGCTCTTGTGCTTCCGATAACCAATCTTTCAAAATTTCTTCATCAAGAATAGTCGTATAAGCATCCCTTTTAATTTTTTGAGACAAAGCTTGATCTTTACGTTTTTGTGCTAACAATTGTGGAGAATTTTCAGAAAAGTCATGAAGCAATACTTTCTCATCTTTCTTAACATCATGTTCTAACCCTTGTGCAAAATTAACCCAATTAACATTTATATCAAGCGCATTAATAACTTCTGCATCACATTCTGTTGCCTCTGCTATGCGACGTGTTAATGTTGTAAATTCCATAGATTTAAGAAAAGCGATTAAGCGCGGGCCATCTTGTGGTTCTAAAACAAAATCATCCAAATCATTATCTATAGGCACATCTGTTTTAAGCCGAACCAATTCACGAGAAATTTTTGCTTGTTCGCTATAAATTTGAATGTTTTCACGTCGTTTTGTTTGTTTGACTTCTGTCACGCGCTGTAACAAAAGATCAAGAGTGCCAAATTGATCCAACAGTTGGGATGCAATTTTGGGGCCAATGCCTGGAATACCTGGTACATTGTCTGTCGGATCTCCAATCAAAGCTTGCAAATCAACCATTTTTTCGGGTACGACACCCCATTTTTCTATAACTTCAGAAATACCAATATGCTTATCTTTCATTCCATCATATAAGGATACGTGCGCATTAACTAATTGCATAAGATCTTTGTCTGAAGAAATAATTGTTGTTTTTGCTCCAACCTTTGTTGCCATTTGTGCATAGGTAGCAATCAAATCATCGGCTTCAAATCCTTCCTTTTCAATACAAGGTAAATTAAAAGCCTTTGTTGCTTGGCGTATTAAAGAAAATTGAGGAATAAGATCTTCAGGAGGTATCTCTCGATTCGCTTTATATTGTGGATAAATTTTTTTCCGAAATGTATCAGATGAATGGTCGAAGATAACAGCAAAATGTGTTGGAACAACACCAGTAGTTGTATTTCGTGCATTACAGAGCAATTTCCACAACATATTACAAAAACCAGCCACAGCTCCTACAGGAAGTCCATCCTTTTTGCGCTTTAAAGACGGTAAAGCGTAGTAAGCACGGAAAATATAGCCTGATCCATCAACCAAAAAAAGATGATCTGTTGCTTTCATGACAAGTTCATTTTCTCCATTTCAATCAAAAAATAATTCACTTTTATATATTTTTTTTATCTTATTTTTAAAATTTATCGAATTGCCTCTAAAAAGACATTTTTTATTTTCATAAAGTATGTAGTCGTTGCACTTGTTCAGTACCTAGAGCTTTTCTTTGCTGTTACAGGATATAATAGCTTTCATTTTGCTCCTCCTATGATAGCTGAGGTGCTGCGTAACGACAGGGTCGTTGTGGTGTTCCCCTCCCCACAACGACCGTATTTTTTTGAGCCATTATTTTCAGAGATTTTTGTTCTTTCTATACTTTTAAATAATCTTCTTAAGAAGAAGGTGGAAAAGTTATTCAGGGATTTTGAAATCATTCCACAAAGCTTTCTCACCCATTTTATTAATAAAATCAGCATGCATGCTTCTTTCTTGCGCGCTTAGCCTTGAAGGTAAAGCTTGTGGACGAAATTTAACTGCATAGAGAGAATCTTTGTCATTCTCGGTATCCTTATCAGCACCCCCATTGTTTACAAAATCCAATACTCCCTGCTTTCCACCAATAAGTTCAATATAAACATCAGCGAGAATCTCTGCATCAAGCAAAGCACCATGAAGAATACGATGACTATTATCAATTCCAAAACGTTTGCACAAAACATCCAGAGAATTAGGTCCCATAGGAAATTTACGTCGTGCTATAGCTAATGTATCAAGAGTATTATCAACACTGATAAGCGGTTTATTTACTCGTCCTAATTCTGCATTAAGAAAGCCGATATCAAAACTAGCATTATGCGCAATCATCATTGCGCCATTGATAAATTCCAAAAATTCATCAACAATATCACTAAAGATTTTTTCATTCTTTAAACGCTCATTAGTCAATCCATGAATGGCTACAACTTCGTCAGGAATAATAACGCCTTGTGGGTTTAAATAAACGTGAAATTGACGTCCTGTAAGATAGCGATCAACCATCTCTACACAACCTATTTCAATTATGCGATCTTTCTCTTTATCTAAACCCGTTGTTTCTGTATCAAAAATAACTTCACGCATTCTTTCAATTCTTTAGTAGACTTTTTATCACGTAAAAAACTTGTTGACGTGTATTCTCTAAATCTTTTCCTGTATCAATTATAAAATCAGCACGTTCTCGTTTTTTTTCATCAGACATCTGCTTAGCATTAATAAAAGCAAATTTTTCTTCATTCATATTTGGACGAATCATGGCACGCTCTTTTTGTATTGATAATGGTGCAGAAACAACCACTACACTGTCTACACGTTTTTCACCATTTGTTTCAAAAAGAAGCGGAATATCAAGAACTATTAATTTTTTTTCCTGTTTGCGTGCTGCATCAATAAACTCTTTTTCTTTTTTGTGTACCAAAGGATGAATTATTTTTTCTAATGTTTGTAATTTTTTATTATCGTTAATCAAAACATTAAAAAGCTTTAGCCGATTAACTTTACCATTTTCAACAACGCCAGGAAATATACGTCCTATGAGCGATAAAATTTTCTCACTCTTATAAAGTTGGTACGCTGCATCATCAGCACTAAAAACGGAAATACCGGCTTGTTTGAAAAAATCAGCAACTGTTGATTTTCCCATAGCGATTGATCCGGTCAACCCTATAATTTTCATCCTGTCTCTTCACCCATATCCTTTAAAATTTCTGTTCGTAGCGCCTTTGTAACTTGTGGTCTTACCCCAAACCATCGTTCAAAACCAGGAACAGCTTGATGTAACAGCATACCAAGCCCATCAACTATCTTTAAACCATGCGTTTTTGCTTGTTGTAAAAAAGGCGTTATCAATGGTGTATAAACAATATCTGTCACTATTGTTGTTGTCTTTGTTTTATGAAAATCACAAAAGAAGCAATCACTTTTTTTTTCGTGTGAATTTGTTATACCTACGGAAGTCGTATTAACAATTAAATCAGCTTTGTAAAGTACTTCATCAGCACGATGCCAATCGTGAACTTCAACAGGTTTTCCGAAATACTCAGCTAAATCATCAGCACGTTGTTTTGTACGATTAAGCAAGAAAATACGTTCAAATCCCCGTTTTTTTAAGGCATATAAGATAGCACGTGCAGCACCACCTGCACCAAAAATAAGAGCTGTTTCCCCACTCCAATCAGAAACTGAATCATCGAGATTAGCACAAAAACCATAAGCATCACTATTTGTGGCGCAAAGTTTATTTCTTTCATACCACAGTGTATTAACAGCACCAATTATGGTTGCTACATTATCTTTATAATTTACCAAACGAAAAGCTTCTTGTTTATAGGGTAGAGTAACATTTCCCCCACAAAAACCTCTTTTTTGTATAGATGCAAAAAAATCTGTAAATTTCTCAGGAACTATTTCCTGTGCCAAATATTCACCTTGTAAATTATATTGTTTAAGCCAAAAATTGTGAATTTTTGGTGATTTTGAATGGCTAATAGGTGTACCAACAACAAAAGCACGTGGAAAAATTGTTTTTTTACAATTTACTCTCACATCAACCATCAATAACTCCTAAATGCCGTAATTTTGCGAGTAAAGGCAATAATGGTAAACCAATAATGGTAAAAAAATCTCCATTAATTTTTTCAAAAAGATGGATTCCTTCTCCTTCAATTTGATACACTCCCACGCTGTTTAAAACATCTGTCCCCACACGTGATAAATAACGTTCAATAAACTCTGATGAAAGAGAACGTACTGTCATATGTGCACTAAAAGCTTCTACCCAAATTTCTTGACCATTTTGAAATAAAGCCACTGCACTATGAAGAGAATGTGTTTTTCCTGATAAATCGCACAAACGTTGATGTGCTTCCTTTTTATTTGTAACTTTATGAAAAACCTTCCCCCCTAAATCAAGCACTTGATCACAACCAATGACCAATGCATTGGGAAAGCGATCAGAAACATTTTTTGCCTTTGCATTTGCAAGAAAACAACTAAGTTGTTTCGGAGCTTTTTTTTCTCCTGTTTTTTCTATTTCTCTTTCATCAAAAGAGGCTCCTTCAATGAAAAATTTTAAACCTGCTTTTTTTAATAATTGTTCACGATAAGAACTAAGGGATCCCAATATTAGTGTAGTTTCTGCCATATTTTTCTCATTTTTCTTCACGGAATCGCGACAAAAGTTCGAATATAGCAGCAGCTGTTTCTTCAATGGAGCGTCTTGTGACATCAATAATAGGCCAACCAAAACGTTCACAAATGCGTTTTGCATAGGTCAATTCTTCAGCTATGCTGATTCTATCAGTATAACTTTCAATGGCACAACACTCTCCCAAATCTCTATTTTGACGAATATGTGAAATTCTTTCAGCTGAAGCGATTAAACCTATAGTTAAAGCATTTTTTGCTTCTAAAATAGCCTCTGGTAAATCAATCCCTGGAATAAGAGGGATATTGGCCGTTTTGATTCCACGATTTGCTAAATAGATACTCGTAGGTGTTTTAGATGTTCTTGAAATTCCTACAAGAATGACATCTGCACTTGATAAATCGCTAGAATATTGTCCATCATCATGTTCTATTGTAAAATCCAATGCATCAATACGACGAAAGTAATCCGCATTAAGATCATGCTGTGCACTTGCACGTAAATTTGTCGGTGTTCCAAGATAAGATTGAAAAGCATCAAGAACAGGATGCAATATGTCAATGCAAGGAACGTTTATTTTTTCACATCCTCTTCTAAGAAGAAGTCTAATTTTTTTATCAATAATTGTGTAAAGAACAATACCAGGCTCTTGTTGTATCTCATCAAGAACTCTCTGTAACTGTTTTTCATTACGAATCATAGGATAGATGTGCTCTGTTGTTTGGCTCATTGTGTATTGTGAGGCAACCGCCCTTCCAACAGAAATCAATGTCTCTCCCGTTGCATCAGAAAGCATGTGTAAATGAAAGGATTTTTTTTCTATTGTCACAAAAATTTTAACTCCTTGTTAAAATATGTGTATATACAATCGGTATCTTTTATAAAACTAAAATTTGAAAAAGATTTTTTATTTTTATGCACAAATTAAACAGTTGTGATAATTGAAATCGGCCTTATTTAAAAATAACATGGATAATTCCTTTAAGGTCATATTATATTTGTTTTTTTTTATCTTGTATTATGTGGATAAAACTGAGGATAAAAAAGTATAATTAACAATTCACATTAAACACAGGTATAAATAATAATAAACATTCCTTTATTAGAATCTATTAATACATAAAAACATGGGAAAATTAAAAATACATTTGTATATTTTAAAAAATATAATACAAAATAATCCTGATTTTAAATCAGTTATTATGAAGTAATTTTATATTTTTCTTATGAAAATTGATTTTTTATACAATTTTCTCTAAGATATTTTATAGAAGACAATCCATTTTTTATTTTTTCGTTTTATATAATTAATTCTTTTATAAAATTAAATAATCTTATACGATGATAATTTTGTATAAATGATGCTTGCAGATTGTAAAAATTGAGTGTACAATAAGATTTTCTTATAAGAATATTTCATTCTTTGAATTTTTCCACTTAATCCAATGACTATTCTCCATCACTTAAAGAGCATATTTCATGCAAGAAATGAAACTACAAGAACTTAAAAGTAAAAATCCCGTTGAACTTGTTTCTTTTGCTGAAACATTAGAAGTTGAAAATGCTTCTTTGATGCGTAAACAAGAATTAATGTTCGCTATTTTGAAAAAACTTGCTTCACAAGATGTAGAAATTATTGGAGAGGGAGTTGTTGAAGTTCTACAAGATGGATTTGGATTTTTGCGATCTGCTGATGCTAATTATCTTCCGGGTCCCGATGATATTTATCTTTCTCCTGCGCAAATTCAGTCTTTCTCTTTAAAAACAGGTGATACTGTTGAAGGTCCTATACGTAGCCCAAAAGAAGGTGAACGCTATTTTGCTCTTCTAAAAATTAATACAATTAACTTTGAAGATCCTGAAAAAATTCGTTATAAAATTCATTTTGATAATCTCACTCCTCTTTACTCAAATGAACGTTTTCAGATGGAAATACAAAATCCTACAGAAAAGGATATGTCATCACGAGTAATTGATTTAATATCTCCATTAGGAAAAGGTCAGAGAGGATTAATTGTAGCGCCTCCTCGAACAGGAAAAACAGTTTTACTTCAAAATATTGCTCATTCTATTACGACTAATCATCCTGAATGTTATCTTATTGTTCTTTTAATTGATGAACGACCAGAAGAAGTTACTGATATGCAACGTTCTGTAAAAGGAGAAGTGGTTTCTTCTACTTTTGATGAACCAGCAATACGTCATGTTCAAGTAGCGGAGATGGTTATTGAAAAAGCAAAGCGTCTTGTTGAATATGGACGTGATGTTGTTATTCTTCTCGATTCTATTACACGTCTTGGACGCGCTTATAATACAGTTGTTCCTTCTTCAGGTAAAGTTTTGACAGGTGGTGTAGATGCTAATGCTTTACAGCGTCCTAAACGTTTTTTTGGTGCTGCACGTAACATTGAGGAAGGTGGATCTTTAACCATTATTGCAACAGCTTTGATTGATACGGGTAGCCGTATGGATGAAGTTATTTTTGAAGAATTCAAAGGAACAGGTAATTCAGAAATTGTTCTTGATCGTAAAGTTGCTGATAAGCGTATCTTTCCAGCCATGGATATTTTGAAATCTGGGACGCGTAAGGAAGAGCTTTTAGTTGCGCGGCAAGATTTGCATAAGATTTTTGTACTGCGTCGTATTTTGACACCTATGAATGTAACCGATGCAATTGAATTTTTAATTGATAAATTGAAACAAACAAAAAACAATGGTGAATTTTTTGATTCAATGAATACATAGAAACATTAAGTTTTTCACTTAGGATATATCCTGTGGATACAATCTTTGCTGTTTCGAGTGGATTGTTGCCTTCAGGGGTTGCAGTCATTCGGCTTTCTGGCTCTCATGTTGTGGATGTAGTTAGTACGCTTTGTGGTCATTTACCTAAAGCGCGATTTATGCATTACGGAAATCTTATTGCTCGTGATGGTAGTTTTTTGGATTCTGCTTTAACTGTTTTTTTTCCTGCTCCTCATAGTTTTACGGGAGAAGATTGTGCAGAGTTTCATTTGCATGGAGGAAAAGCTGTTGTTAACCGTTTTCTCGATGAATTGTCTACATTTTCTGGATGTCGTATTGCAGAGGCAGGTGAATTTTCGCGTCGTGCATTTATGGAGGGAAAATTAGATCTTGTTCAAGCAGAAGGTCTTGCTGATTTAATAGAAGCAGAAACTGAAAGTCAGCGACGCTTAGCTATTATGGGTACGAGCGGGCGTTTGACAACGCTTTACCGTGATTGGCGTCATAAGCTTATGAAAGCACGTGCTTTTATTGAAGCAGAACTTGATTTTTCCGATGAAGCCGATATTCCAAACTCGCTATCTGATAAAGTTTGGAAAGATTTAGAATATCTTTGTATTTCTCTTCGAGAACATATTAATGAAGGAGAACGTGCCAGTGTCCTACGTGATGGATTAAAAGTCGTTATTGTAGGGGCTCCAAATTCTGGAAAATCAAGCATTATCAATCGGTTGGCCGGAAGACCTATTTCTATTGTAACAGAAGAAGAAGGCACAACCCGCGATGCCTTAGAAATGAGACTTATTTTTGGTGGTTTACCAGTTTTTTTTACAGATACTGCTGGTTTTAGGGAAACAAAAAATAAAATAGAACAATTAGGAATAGAAGTTGCAAAGCAGCATATTAAAGATGCTGATTTGGTTATTTTAGTTTATGATATAGGAAACCCTAAGAAAATTGATTTACCAGAAACATCAGCTGAAATATGGCATGTTGGTAACAAACTTGATCTTTATGCAGATGATAAAAAACATTGGTTTATAAAATTTTCTGCGTTAACCGGTTTAAATTTTGACTGTTTTATTAAAGAACTTGAGTCATTTTGTTTACGTCGCTCTTCTGAAATTGGAAATCTTGTTCCAGCACGTAAAAGACAGCTTCAATTATTAAAAGAATCTGTTAGAGAAATCGAGTTTTCTATGAATTATACTTCTCTTGATTTAAGTTTACGTGCAGAACATCTTCGATATGCGAGTGATTTTCTTGGGAGAATTACGGGAGATATAGAAGTTGAAGATTTACTTGATATTATTTTTTCAGAATTTTGCATTGGTAAATAATGATTCACGTGAAACATTGATTATTTAAATAGACACACTCTAAAGATTATGTATTTTATGTTTTGTTTCACGTGAAACTTGGAAATATGTTATCTATGGAATGAATTCAGATGCAGTTATATGATGTTATCGTTGTTGGTGGTGGTCATGCTGGCTGCGAAGCAGCTTCAGCTTCAGCACGTGTTGGTGCGCAGACAGTTCTTGTTACACATAAAATATCAGAACTTGGAACAATGTCATGTAATCCTGCTGTTGGTGGGCTTGGAAAGGGACATTTGGTTCGTGAAATAGATGCTCTGGGTGGTCTTATGGGACGAGCATCGGATGCTGCTGGAATTCAATTTAGGATTCTTAATCGACGTAAAGGACCAGCGGTAAGAGGACCTCGTACACAAGCTGATCGACAACTCTATAAAAAGGCAATTCAAAAATTATTGCAAGAAGAAGATAACCTTATTCTTGTTGAAGATGAAGTTGTTGATCTGATTGTTAAAGATAATCGTGTCTCAGGTGTTGTTTTAAAAAATCAAGGAACAATTTTTTCTGGCGCTGTCGTTTTAACAACAGGGACATTTTTAAATGGCCTTATTCATATTGGGAATAAGAGGTATGCTGCCGGACGGATGGGAGAAAAGTCAAGTATTAAACTTGCTGAACGCTTAAAAAACTATAATATAAATTTTGGAAGATTAAAAACAGGAACTCCAGCTCGTCTTAGTAAAAAAACTATTCGTTGGGAGTATCTTCAAAAACAGCAAGCTGATGAATATCCTGTACCTTTTTCTTTTTTAACAGAAAAAATTGAACAGCCGCAAATTGAATGCGCAATAACACGTACGAATACATTAACACATCAAATTATTCGTGATAATATTCATAAATCTGCTTTATATTCTGGAAATATTGAAGGGTTAGGCCCACGATATTGTCCTTCTGTTGAAGATAAAATTGTTAAATTTGGAGAACGTGATGGACATCAGATCTTCTTAGAGCCTGAAGGATTGAATACTGATACCATTTATCCAAATGGTATTTCTACTTCTCTTCCTGAAGATGTACAAATTTCTTTCTTGAAAACTATTGAAGGATTAGAAAATGTTAAGGTTTTACAACCTGGATATGCTATTGAATATGATTTTGTTAATCCACAACAATTGACAAGAACTTTAGAATTGCGCTCTTTACCAAGATTATTTTTAGCTGGACAAATTAATGGTACAACGGGATATGAGGAAGCTGCGGCTCAAGGACTTTTAGCTGGATTGAATGCCGCTCGTAAGGTTGCAGGGTTAGATGAAATATTTGTGAGTCGTTCTACAGCTTATATTGGTGTTATGATAGATGATTTAGTTTCGCGTGGGGTTTGTGAACCTTACAGAATGTTTACATCACGTGCTGAATTTCGTTTATCTTTAAGGTCTGATAATGCTGATACTCGTTTAACGCCTTTAGCACAGCAATGGGGTATTGTCAGTAAAATACGTTGGGATTGTTATCAGAAAAAACAACACCGCCTTGATCAGGCGCGGTCAATGTGCCAAAAACTTTTTTTAACTCCAAATGAAGCTTCTGCTTGTGGATTACAGATAACTCATGATGGGATTCGGCGTTCGGCTTATGATCTTCTTGCTTATCCTCATATGACTATAGAACGTCTTTCACATTTATGGCCACAATTAAAGTCAATTGATTCTAAAACTGTTGAATCTTTGGAAATTGAAGCACAATATGCAGTTTATTTAAAAAAACAAGCGCAAGATATTGCTGTTCTTCAGCGAGATGAACGTTTAGAAATACCTTCTTCTCTTGATATTCAATCAATATCAGGTCTTTCAAATGAGCTAAAGACAAAAATTCAACAAATATCACCGCGTTCAATAGCTGATGCACAAAAAATTGATGGAATGACACCAGCAGCATTATCGCTCATTCTCACTTATATTCAACGTCAAAAACGTGAAAAGGCTCAATTAGTTTAATGGATGTTTCCACAGAAGAAAAATATCAAACACTCTTAAATATTATTCCTTCTGTTTCACGTGAAACGACAGAGGATTTAATAAAATTTGAAAATTTAATAACACAATGGAACACGCATATTAATTTAGTATCTAATTCAACAATACCAGTTTTATGGGAACGTCATATTTTTGATTCGGCTCAGTTATATCCTTTACACAGTGATCTGCTGTATTGGTGTGATCTTGGATCAGGAGGAGGGTTTCCTGCAATTATTATTGCTATTTTAATGAAAGAAAAAAAAGTAGGGCATATTGATCTTGTTGAAAGTAATGGAAAAAAAGTAGCTTTTTTACGAACAGTCATCGCTCAACTTAGTCTTCCTGCAACAGTTTATCATTGTAGAATTGAGGATGTTTATGAAAAAATAAGAATACCGGATGTTATAACAGCGAGAGGATTAGCTCCACTAGATGATCTCTTACAGCTTATTTTTCCACTGTTAACAAAAAAGACAATAGCTCTTTTGCAAAAAGGTAGGGATTACTCTACAGAAATAACAAATGCCTCTGCCAATTGGCGTTTTGATCTGCTAAAACATAAGAGTAAAATTGATGAAAATTCTGTTATTTTAGAAATTTCTCATGTTCGATCATATAGAGGGTAAAGCAAAATGAGCGAAACACGAATTATCGCTATTGCAAACCAAAAGGGTGGGGTCGGCAAAACAACCACTGCAATTAATCTTGCAACAGCTTTAGCAGCGATTGGTGAAAATGTTCTCATTATGGATATTGATCCACAAGGAAATGCAAGTACAGGATTGGGAATTGATCGTAACAGTCGTCCTTTATCCTCTTATGATGTGCTTATTTCGGGGGTTTCTGTAGCACAAGCAGCTTTGAAAACGGCTGTTCCAAATCTCCACATTGTACCATCTACACTTGATCTTTTAGGTGTAGAAATGGAAATTTCTTCCTCACAAGACCGCATACAACGGTTACGTAAGGCTCTCTGTGAAGATCCAAAGATGGAAAAAAAATACAACTATATTCTCATTGATTGTCCTCCATCTCTTAATCTTCTTACACTTAATGCCATGGGTGCTGCAGATTCTGTTTTAGTACCTATGCAGTGTGAATTTTTAGCACTTGAAGGTTTAAGCCAATTGCTTGAAACAGTAAAACAAATACGATCTGTTCTTAATCCATCTTTAGAAATTCAGGGTATTGTTCTAACTATGTATGATGGACGAAATAATCTTTCGAATCAAGTTGTCGAAGATGTACGTTCTTTTATGGGAGATAAAGTTTATCGCACTGTTATTCCTCGAAATGTACGGGTATCAGAAGCTCCTTCTTTCGGTAAACCAGTATTGCTTTATGATCTGACATGTGCTGGTAGTCAAGCTTACTTACGTTTAGCATCGGAAGTAATTCAGCGCGAAAAGCAAGCACGTGCTGCTGCTTAAAAATGTAAAAAATTTTGTAAGAAAACTCAAAGAGCAAAATTATGAATGATGATCAATCAAAAAAAAGACTTGGTCGTGGATTAGCGGCATTAATTGGGGATATCAGTTTAAACAATGATCTTATACGTTCATCAAATACTGATAAATTTACAGAATTCAATGCAGTTTCTCCTGTTTCTGAACGATTTGTTCCACTTGAATCTATTTCGTGCAATCCACATAATCCGCGACGCCATTTTACCGATTCAGAACTTGATAATTTAGCACAATCAATTCGCCAGCATGGTGTTGTTCAACCTGTTATTGTAAGACCGTCACGTGATCATCCTCATCGGTTCGAATTAATTGCTGGCGAACGGCGTTGGCGTGCTGCACAGCGTGCCAATTTAAGTAAATTACCGGTCATTGTTCGCGATGTAGATGATAAAACGGCTTTGGAATTGACAATTATTGAAAATGTTCAACGTGCCGATCTTAATCCTATCGAAGAAGCAATGGGATATGAAATTTTACTGAATGAACATGGATATACGCAAGCAGATTTAGCGCAAGTTATTGGAAAAAGTCGCAGTCATGTTGCTAATACGCTTCGTTTGTTAAAACTTCCACCAAAAGTACAACAATTCTTAACTGATGGGCACCTCTCTGCTGGTCATGCACGCTGTCTTATCACTGTTGATAATCCACAGGACTTGGCCGAAAAAATTATTCATGAGGGGCTTTCTGTGCGCCAAACGGAAATACTTGCGTATGAACAGGCAAATCCAAAGGTTAAAAAACGAACCGTTGTTGAAAAAGATACAGAAACAAAATCTTTAGAAAAATTACTTGCAGATGTTATCGGAATGAAAGTGACTATTAGGCATGGCAAAAAAGGTGGTGATTTAAAAATACGTTACTCTTCACTAGAACAATTGGATGATATTTGTCGGCGTTTGCAGAACTAATTAATTGCCTTAAATAGCACGAATTCTGTCGACATATTTTAAACCGAAATTTAAATTATTTGAAGATATAACATCTTTTATCATTGAAGAGAATTTCTTTATCTTCAAAGGCAATTATTACAGCTAAAGTTGTTTGAAGATTTATAAGACTAATAATATAATCTCTAGGTAAGAGATTATGTTTTTTAAAGAGATCTGTTAGTTTTGATTTAGCAGAAATAGAGGCAAAAAATCTTTCAATGTTATTATTATCATTTTTGGTACTGAATAACTATGGAGATGGATGAAAGTAATTTCTCAGTTTTTTTGTTTTAATTATTCTATTTTTGATAAAAAACATTCTGCTGAGGGGTATTTACAATGATATTTGGATTGCTGCTAGGGAGATTGATTATCTGATTCTTTTTCCAATATTATTTGAATATATGTTTAAAAATGGAAAAGAAAAAACAAACACAATGCAAATTTAAAAAGGGTCAAAATTTATATTTTTTTCAGATGTTAGCGAGGACTTTTTCGTTTACAAAGTTAATCATTTGTTCAAAGTAGCATGAATTCTATTTACAACGCCTTTTAAAAATAACAAATATTCTATACATATGTTTTTTACCAAATTCCAAATTATTTGAAACTACAGTATTTTTTTCATCAAAAAAAGTCCCCTCTTTTTTGAGAACTTCAAGAGGAGCTAAAAGCATTTTTAATGTTTCTTGAAGAGCGAAGGTGCCTATAGCGAAATCTTTAGGCGTGATATTATTTTTTTTTAAAATATCCATTAATTTTAGCTGATTAGAAATAGAAGCTATGAATCCTTCAATACTGTTGTCGTGTTCAATTTCAATATCAGATGCTCTTGATTTATGTGATGAGTTTTCACACTCTTCTTTCGTAATTTGTTCCATTTTAAAAAGCAAATCTTCTGTTAAGGTGTAATTTGCAATAATATGAGGGAACTCAAATTGTTTGTCTGTTTCTTTTTCTTTTGCTACTATTAGTTGAGTATGTATTACAAAAAGAAAAAGGAAAAACAAACGTAATACAAACTTAAACATGGTTAAAAATCATCTTTTCTTCTTCGAATTTCAGCACAAACTTCTTTGTTTGCGAAGCTAATCAATTTTTTTAATAAAGCGGTTACAAATTTTGCCCACAACAGTCCATATTCTATACATATGTTTTTTACCAAATTTCAAATTATCTAAAGCTATAGTGTTTTTTTCGTCAAAAAAAGTATTTTCTTCTTCAGGATTTGTGTGAAGTATTATTAATAATGTTGCTTCAAGAGCATTGTAACCAACAGCGAAATCTCTAGGCGTGATGTTATTGCCTTTTAAAATACTCATTAATTTTGGTTGATTAGAAACAGAAGATACGAATTCTTCAATGCTACTGCTAAATGAGATATTAGATGTTTCTGATTCATGTGATAAGTTTTCGCACTCTTCTTTCGTAATTTGTTCCATTTTAAAAAGCAAATCTTCTGTTAAGGTGTAATTTGCAATAATATGAGGGAACTCAAATTGTTTGTCTGTTTCTTTTTCTTTTGCTACTATTAGTTGAGTATGTATTACAAAAAGAAAAAGGAAAAACAAACGTAATACAAACCTAAACATGGTTAAAAATTATCCTTTCTTCTTCGAATTTCAGTAAAGACGTCTTTATCTGTTTCTTCTTCCATTGCAAGGTTTCTTCGCAATGTACTGTTATCCCAGCGAAGAAAGGGATTAGTAACTTTTTCTTGCCCTAAGGTTACTGGTAAAGTCACAGCGTTTTTTGAACGTAGCAAAAAAACTTCTTCTACTCTTTTACGGAGTTTCTGATTATGTGGATCAAGAGTTAATGCGAAAAGAGCATTGGTCTTTGTATATTCATGACCGCAATAAAGCAGCGTTTCATCAGGAAGTTGACGAAGTCTTTTTAAAGAATTCAGCATCTGCTCATGTGTTCCTTCGAAAATACGTCCACAACCAAGTGAAAAAAGTGTATCTCCAGCAAAGAGTACATTTCCCTCGGGAAAGTAATAAGATAATGCGCCTAAAGTGTGACCAGGTGTTGAAAGGGCTAAAAGCGGGTGAGTGCCAAAGAAAAGATTTTCATCAGGTTGGAGTGTTTGATCAAGATGATTAATCTTTTCTTTCTCTGCTTCTGGTCCAATAACGACAGCCTTATAGACTCGTTTTAACTCTTCCAGTGCTTCTACATGGTCATGATGATGATGAGTTACAAAAATAGCTTGGAGTGTCCAGTTACGGCGTTTTAAGGCGTTATGAATCGCTTCACTTTCAGGCGCATCAATTGCAGCTGTGTAGCCGCTTTTTTCATCATGAATGAGTACACCAAAGTTATCTTTTCGACAGATGAACTGTTCAATTAACATATCTTTTCCTCATGAGCAGTGTGCAGCTATAAATCTACAAAAACCTAGAGTTATAGACGAATTATATTTTAAGGATCAGATTTGTCCCTTTCTGTAAAAAATCCTTGTGAGTGCTTAAGGATAAGGGGCATTTGGGTAAGCATAAAGAGGACTGTTAGGGGCATAACACCAAATACTTTAAAATTAGTCCAAAAATTATCGCTAAAATTGCGCCAAACGACTTCATTCACAAGAGCAAGAAAAACAAAAAAGAATGTCCAACGATAGGTAAGTTTTTGCCATCCTAGATCATCAAGTTTTAAAGTAGAGTCAAACGCATACCGTAAAAGTGGTTTTTTAAAACACATACCACCAAAGAGGATGAGTGCAAATAAGCTATTAATAATTGTTGGTTTCATTTTGATAAAAGTATCATCATGAAGCCAAAGAGTTAAAAATCCAAAGACTATAACAAATATTCCTGAAATAAGAGGCATTGTGGGAATTTTTCGTGCAATGATCCATGATAAGCTTAGAGCAACTATGATAGCCACCATGAAAATAGCTGTTGCAGGAAAAATAGGCTTACTAAAATTTTTAAAAAGTCTGATATTATTTAATAACCATTCGCCCTTATAATTGGCCAGAAAAAAGACTACTAATGGCCCCATTTCTAGGAGAAATTTTATTGTTGGTGAAAAATCAGATTTTTGATTACCATTGATATTTTTAAAATTTTGGTTGTCGTAAGAATTAGATTCAGAAGAAGATTTTTTCATGCGTATTTTCCTGTGATGGTTGTAGCAAAATCAGAAGCAGAAAAAGGTTGAAGATCTTCAACATTTTCTCCTATACCGATAAAATGAACAGGTAATTTATATTTTGCTGCGATGGCAACAAGAATTCCCCCTCGTGCGGTACCGTCGAGTTTTGTCATAATTAAACCATTAACGCTGGCAATATCGCGGAAAATGTTCACCTGATTGAGCGCATTTTGCCCGGTTGTTGCATCAAGCGTTTGAAGAATTGTATGTGGTGCTTTAGGATCGTGTTTCCCTAAAACACGAATAATTTTTGCCAATTCATCCATCAGTTCGGTTTTATTTTGTAAGCGCCCAGCTGTATCAATGATCAATACATCACTATTTGCTTTTTTGGCTTTTTCGTAAGCATCAAATGCTAAGCTGGCAGCATCTGCACCTAGTTTTGTTGAAACAACAGGCGCTCCTATGCGGTTACCCCAAATATGCAATTGTTCAATGGCTGCAGCGCGAAACGTATCGCCAGCAGCCAGCATAACTTTTAGTCCTCCTGTGGTTAGCTTGGCTGCAAGTTTTCCAATAGTTGTCGTTTTTCCTGTTCCATTTACACCTACAAGCAAAATAACATGGGGTTTATGGTTAAGATCAAGTTCTAGTGGAAGCGCAACAGGTTTTAGCACTTTTTTGATTTCGTTAGCTACGATGATATGAATATCATCTGGAGATAAATTTTTTTCGTAACGATTGGAAGATAAGGTGTCGGTGATGCGTGTAGCTGTTTCCACACCAAGGTCTGCCTGAATAAGAATATCTTCTAGTTCTTGCAACGTATCCCTATTAAGCTTCCCTTTAACAAAGAGGTCGCTTATGGATTCACTTAAGCGCTGTGAAGAAAGAGCTAATCCTTTTTTTAGACACCCAAACCACGCCGTCTTTTTTTGTTCAGCAGAAGGTAAAGAAGAAAGCTCTTCGGTTTGTTTTTTACTGATTATATTAGTGACAATTACTTTGCCAGAATGTGATTCAAAAGGTTGCGTCTTTTCACTGTAGTTTTCGGATGTTGTATTTTGGCTTTCTGTTTGTTCTTCTCTTTCAATCTCTATGAGGGAGCAATTGTTTTTTATAATTTCACTTTTTGATTTATTTTTTTCTACTTTATCGGTTTCATCATGAGGTGGAATTTGTTGAAATTGTGGCTCATTAGATTTGTTAAAAGAGAATATTTTTTTGATAAAAGATTTTGTCATAAGGATTTCCTGCTCAGGCTGCGTTCAATTTTCGGAGAGTAGCAATCAATTTATCGCCATCGTGATCAACTATAAGAGCTTGAACAATTGTTCCAGCTTTGGCACCTTTAATTTTTGCAAGAGTGTAATCTTCCGTTCGTCCGATTTCATCTTTTTCAACAAGAATTTTTTGCTGACTGTTTTGTAAGAGAGCAAGATGTTTTTGATAAGCCTCCTCCCCTGCTTTACGCAATCTTTCTGCGCGCATCTTAACTATTCTACGATTTACTTGTGGCATACGTGCAGCAGGTGTTCCTTCTCTTGGACTAAAAGGAAAGACATGGAGGTGTGTTAAATTACAGTCATTGATGAGAGCGAGACTATTTTGGAACATCTCTTCTGTTTCAGTGGGAAAACCAGCAATTAAATCGGCACCATAAACCATTGTAGGACGTTTGGCGCGCAAATCTTGGCAAAATTGAATTGCATGTTCACGCAAGTGTCGCCGTTTCATTCGTTTTAGAATCATATTATCACCTGCTTGCAAGGATAAATGCAAATGTGGCATTATTCTTTTTTCATAGGCTAAAAGATTAGTGAGTTCTTCGTCAGCTTCAATAGAATCGATCGATGAAAGACGCAATCGAGGCAAATCAGGCACATGATGCAAAATGGTTGAAGTCAATTTTCCTAAGTTCGCTTTTCCAGGGAGATCGTGACCGTAGCTTGTGAGATCAACACCAGTTAAAACAACTTCTTGAATACCATCTCCTATCAGTTGTTTGATTTGTTCAACGACAGCACCCATGGGAACTGAGCGTGATGGTCCGCGACCATAAGGAATAATGCAAAATGTACAGCGATGATCACATCCATTTTGTACCTGTACAAAGGCACGGGTACGCTCTTCCATTGAATTTACCATGTGTGGAGCAATTTTTTTCACCTCCATGATGTCGCTGATACGCAATCTTTCAGAATGGTTGATGCCAAAATCAGGAAGTTGACAGTAAGAATGGGCATGAAGTTTTTCTTCATTCCCCAAAACAAGATCTACCTCTGTCATTGAGGAAAAATTTTTCCCTTCTGTTTGTGCGGCACATCCTGTGACAATGATACGGGCGTTAGGATTTTCACGTCTTGCTTTGCGGATAGCTTGTTTTGCTTGTCGTACAGCTTCGGCAGTAACAGCGCATGTATTAAAGATAATAGCATCATCTTTAAGTTGATTTAGCCCTGAAGAAGCACTTTCTTTGCGTATGATTTCTGTTTCATAACTATTGAGTCGACAACCAAAAGTTACAATTTTTATAGCCATCAAGAGTGATCCTTTTTATAGTCTCCCGTTAAAGGGTTTAAAAAACCACTAAACTCATATTTAACTGGACCCGTCATAATAATATGATCGTCGTCTCGATAAAAAATATTCAGTTTTCCTCCTGGTAAGTTCACATCAATATGGCGTTGTGTGAGTCCACGTCGGTAGGCAGCTACTGCACTTGCACAGGCAGCGCTGCCGCATGCTTGCGTTAATCCAGCGCCTCGCTCCCATGTGCGTAAATTTACGGTTTTCTTTGACGTGACGTAAGCAATGGAAATATTGCATCGTTCTGGAAAAAGGGAATCATATTCAAGTTTTGGTCCATACTTTTCTAATGGAATATGTTGAATATCATTTTCAACAAAAAAAATAGCGTGGAGATTACCAACGGATACAAGGCAAGCATCCCTTAAAGGACCAGCGGTAAGTTCTACATGATTAGTGTCTACTATTTCACGTGAAACAGGCATCTCTTGTGCATTGAAATTTGGGCATCCCATGTCAACAGAGATGAGTTCGTTTGTTTGGCGTTTACCTTCAATAATTCCAGTGGGTGTCTCCAATCGAAAGGTTTCACCAAGATTGTGATCTGTAAGCCAAGCAATGGTACAACGGGTTCCATTGCCACAGGCTTTAGCTATTGACCCGTCGGCGTTCCATATTTCGATGCGAAAATCAGCTTCATTTTTGCTAGATGGATGGATAGCCATAATTTGATCAAAATGTGTTTGGGGATCTGCTGCCAAGGCAAAAATTGCTCGTGTTGTGAGCGCACATGTACTGTCACGCATATCAGCAACAATGATTTTATTTCCAAGACCGTTCATTTTACTGAATGGTGTTTTCATAAAACTTCTCTATTTTTAGTGATTGGCCACAAAAGATATATGACTGAAAATCTTGAAAATTTCCAGTGTTTAATGAAAATAAAATTGAATGAGGAGTCATTCTATCATTCAGAATAAACAAATTACACTGTTTTTTTTGATTTGTTAATTTATCTTTATAAAATACCATATAACAAACGTTCATCCATTTCTTTGAGTGAGTTTATTTATTGTCGTGGAAAAGAGTATTGATATGTCGTTTTCAAAAATTTCGTTTTTTGTTGCACTGTTAACTGCAACACTTTTAAGTGGATGTTCGATATTGCGGTCTGACAGCAATGATAGTGGCAATAAATCGGAAGTTTTTTATCCATTTCAACAAATATCAACAGAAGTAATGTCTAATGTGTCGTCTTCCCGTTCATTGGCATCTGAAGAAGCAGACTCTACAATGTATGATAAAGGGGATTCCCAGAGTGATGGAAGAATGGTTGGTCTCGAATTACCAGGCACTGCTATTGATTTGTTTCCCGCAGGTATTGCTGGGGTGTGGAATCTTTCTGTAGGCGGTAAAGTTTGTCGAATTGCAACACCACAAACAAAATTTGGTCAAGGGTTTCGTGCTGGTCCTTTACAGTGTCCAGGAATTGTTTCTCAGGTGAATTCGTGGGCTGTTAAAGGAAAGAGATTATATTTCTATAATAATTCAGGACATGTTATCATTGCCCTTTATTCTTCCAATGCTGATCGCTTTGAGGGGCGTACACTTGATGGTCATCCGGTTGTTTTAAGCCGTTAGGATGTTTTTAGCCGTTTATGAAAAAATAAAGGATATGTGTGCAGTTTTGTGAAGGAAACTTGTATTTTTCATTGAAAACGGATTGAGAAAAGGTTTTTTGGATGATTTTAGTGTCGACGTGCTATAAGGAGTTGGTGTCCAAAGGAGAAATTAGTTTTGATCTTGCTCAATTGGCCTTGACAGAGCATTTTGATCATTTATTACAAGATATTATAGAACAAGATGTTTCTCGTTCTTGGTCATTTTGGCATTTTTTCAGGAAAAAAAAGCAAACTTTTTCTCGTGTTTCAAGACAAGGTGATGATCCCTTTCGGGGATTGTATATTTATGGTGATGTAGGACGAGGCAAAACCATGCTTATGGATTTGTTCTTTTCTTGTTTGCCGCAGAAATGTAAAAAACGTGCCCATTTTAACGATTTTATGACTGATGTGCATGAGCGCATTAATGTTTACCGTCAAACATCAAAAGCTTCAAAAGCTGAACCCAATAATCCTATTTTAGCTGTTGTTGAAGATCTTGCACGAGAAGCGCAGATACTTTGTTTTGATGAATTTAGTGTAACAGATATTGCTGATGCTATGATCTTGGGTCGCCTTATCTCTGCTTTGTTTGATCAAGGGATTTTCTTTGTTGCGACTTCAAATGTTGCTCCAGATAATCTTTATTATAACGGTTTAAACAGAGAGCTCTTTTTGCCATTTATCCAAGTTTTGAAAGCACATGTTCGCGTTATTAATCTTGATGCAAAAACAGATTATCGCTTTGAGAAATCAAATTTACAACAGTTGTATGTGTCGCCGTTGGGGGTCCAAGCAGATGAATATATGGATCAGGCGTGGACGCTGGTGTTGCAAGGACACAAGGAAACATCTGATGAACTTTTGATAAAAGGTCGCCTTGTTCATATTCCGCGCTCTGGAGCAAGTTGCGCCCGCTTTGATTATCAAGATTTGTGTGCAAAGCCTTTGGCGGCGGCTGAGTATTTAGCCTTGGGGGAGCGTTATCATACAATTTTTGTTGATAATGTGCCTGTGATGGATGATGCATGTCGCAATGAAACTAAACGATTTATTTTACTTGTTGATGTCCTCTATGAACGCCGCATAAGATTATTTATGTCAGCAGCAGCAGGGGTTGATGGGTTATATAAAGGGCGTGCGCAGACGATAGAAACATTTGAGTTTCAGAGAACACAATCGCGTCTTTTTGAAATGCAAAGCCAAGATTATTTAAAAATTTGGGCAAAACGTTTTCTTTTGAAAGGGGAAAATTGATCATAACTTTACCTTTACGTAAATAGTACAAACAATAACTATTTGAATTCAAAAGAAGTGTAATAATTCTGTTGTATTTTTTTAAAATTCACTTTATCGATACAGAGTGGTAATTTTCTCATAGCTGTTTTCTTGGAGGGTTTTTACTTTTATGAGGAGAGAAGTTTGGCGAGTTTCATATCTTTCTCCTTTTGATAATGGTATTAAAAATTGAGCTGAGGTTAAAGAAAATATTCAGTATACTAGCGCTGGTGAATGCGCGCCAAGTTATCTAACGTTAGGAAGAAATAGAATGGCACGAAAGAAAATAGCTCTTATTGGTTCAGGTATGATTGGTGGTACTTTAGCACACATAATTGGACTTAAAGAACTCGGTGACGTTGTCTTATTTGATATTGCAGAAGGTGTGCCGCAAGGTAAGGCTCTAGATATCGCCGAATCTTCACCTGTTGACGGTTTTGATATCAGTCTAAAAGGTGCTAATGCTTATGAAGCAATTGAAGGTGCCGATGTTGTTATTGTAACAGCAGGCGTTGCACGAAAACCCGGTATGAGCCGTGATGAACTTTTGGATATTAATTTAAAGGTAATGGAGCAAGTTGGAGATGGGATCAAAAAATATGCTTCTTCAGCGTTTGTTATTTGTATTACCAATCCCCTTGACGCGATGGTGTGGGCATTGCAGAAATTTTCAGGTCTCCCTACACATAAAGTGGTTGGTATGGCTGGTGTTCTTGATTCAGCGCGTTTTCGTCATTTCTTATCTGAGGAATTTAAGGTCTCTATTAAAGATGTAACAGCGTTTGTTTTAGGGGGTCACGGTGATTCAATGGTTCCTCTCGTACGTTATTCAACGGTTGGTGGTATTTCTTTGCCTGATCTTATAAAAATGGGCTGGACAACACAGGAAAGAATTGATCAAATTATTCAGCGTACCCGGGATGGCGGTGCAGAGATTGTCGGTTTGTTAAAAACAGGGTCTGCTTTTTATGCACCAGCAGCTTCTGCTGTTTCTATGGCTGAAGCTTATTTAAAAGACACTAAGCGTGTTGTTCCTGTTGCTGCCCATCTTTCAGGGGAATATGGGGTTGGGGATATCTATGTCGGCGTTCCCGTTGTGCTTGGTGCGGGCGGCGTTGAACGGGTTGTTGAAATTAATCTTGATAAAGAAGAAAGAGTTGCTTTTGAAAAATCAGTAAATGCGGTGCAAAGACTTTGTGAAGCTTGTATTGCTCTTGTGCCTAGTCTCAAATGAGTTGAGCAAGATTTTGTTCATTACAATAGAGTGTTTTAAAATGCTAGGATTTGAGGATTAATAAAAGTGGTTTGTAAAAGAAAAGGACAAATGCATGAATATCCATGAATATCAGGCCAAACGTTTGCTTTATGAATACGGGGCACCGATTGCAAATGGTGTTGCCGTTTATTCTGTGGAGCAAGCTGAAAAATGGGCAAAAAAATTGCCTGGACCACTCTATGTGGTTAAAAGTCAGATTCATGCTGGTGGTCGTGGTAAAGGAAAATTTAAAGAACTTAATCCTGATTCAAAGGGCGGTGTTCGTCTCGCAAAATCAGTTGAAGAAGTTGTTGCAAATGTTCAAGAAATGCTTGGTAAAACTCTGGTAACCCAACAAACGGGTTCAGAGGGTAAGCGGGTTAATCGTCTTTATATTGAGGATGGTGCTGATATCGAACGAGAGCTTTATCTTTCACTTTTGGTTGATCGTAGTGTTGGTCGGGTCGCATTCGTTGTTTCAACAGAAGGGGGAATGGATATTGAAGCTGTTGCTGAAGAGACACCAGAAAAAATATTAACCCTTCCCATTGACTCTGTGCAAGGGGTTACCTCTGCCGATTGTACAAGGCTTTGTGATGCATTGCAATTGCACGATGGTGCGCGGGAAGACGGTGAAAAGCTTTTTCCAATTCTCTATAGAGCGTTTTGTGAAAAAGATATGAGTCTTCTGGAAATCAATCCGCTTATTGTGATGAAAAATGGTCATTTGCGCGTTCTTGATGCAAAGGTTTCTTTTGATAATAATGCTTTGTTCCGTCATCCAGACATTTTGGAGTTGCGCGATCTTTCAGAAGAAGATCCAAAAGAAATTGAAGCATCAAAGCATGATCTCGCTTATGTTGCTCTTGAGGGTACTATTGGTTGCATGGTCAATGGTGCGGGTCTCGCTATGGCAACAATGGATATTATAAAACTTTATGGAGCTGAACCTGCAAATTTTCTTGACGTTGGGGGTGGTGCTTCAAAAGAGAAGGTGACAGCTGCTTTTAAAATTATCACTGCTGATCCGAATGTTAAAGGCATTTTGGTCAATATTTTTGGTGGTATTATGCGTTGTGATGTTATTGCTGAAGGTGTGGTGGCTGCTGTTAGAGAAGTTGGTTTAAAAGTTCCTTTGGTTGTCCGTCTTGAAGGCACGAATGTCGAGCAGGGTAAAGCGATTATTGGTGAAAGTGGTTTGAACGTTACTCCCGCTGATGATTTAGATGATGCTGCTCAAAAAATTGTTGCAGCCGTGAAGGGAGCTTAAGCTATGTCGATTCTTGTGAATAAAGATACAAAAGTTTTGGTTCAAGGGCTTACAGGAAAAACAGGAACGTTTCATACAGAACAAGCGCTTATTTATCACGGTACGCAAATGGTTGGTGGCGTTAATCCTAAAAAGGGTGGTGAAATATGGGAGGGCTCAAAAGGTAAAACTCTTCCTATTTTTTCCAGTGTTGCGGAGGGAAAAGAAAAGACAGGAGCGGATGCTTCGGTTATTTATGTTCCTCCTGCAGGGGCTGCAGCAGCTATTATAGAAGCTATTGATGCTGAAATCCGTTTGATTATCTGTATTACGGAAGGTATTCCTGTTATGGATATGGTTAAAGTAAAGGCGAGATTAGAGAAATCAAAATCGCGTCTTATTGGTCCTAATTGTCCTGGTATTCTCACACCAAATGAATGTAAGATCGGTATTATGCCTGGTTCTATTTTCAGGAAAGGCTCTGTTGGGGTTGTATCGCGGTCGGGAACTTTAACTTACGAGGCAGTCTTTCAAACCAGTCATGAAGGTCTTGGACAGACAACAGCTATTGGTATTGGTGGTGATCCTGTTAAGGGCACTGAATTTATTGACGTGTTGGAGATGTTTTTAGCTGACGATGAAACCCAGTCTATTGTTATGATTGGTGAGATTGGTGGTTCGGCTGAAGAAGAAGCAGCACAGTTTCTCCAAGATGAGGCAAAAAAAGGTCGTAAAAAGCCTGTGGTTGGTTTTATTGCTGGTCGTACAGCACCTACAGGGCGCACAATGGGGCATGCAGGTGCCGTTATTTCTGGTGGTAAAGGTGGGGCAGAAGATAAAATATCTGCGATGGAATCAGCGGGGATTCGGGTTTCTCCTTCACCATCACAGATAGGTAAAACTTTAATGTCAGTTTTGAAAGGGTAAGAGATTTCATTTGAACAGGAATTTATCCTTATTCGGATGAAATATGGGATATAAAAAGGCAAAACTTTTTTGAATTTTTTAATTCTCCTTTGCTTTATAAGCATTAAAGGTTGAGAAAAATATAAGGAGACGGAATAGATGTTCCGGAGAGGTGTATGGCAAGGCAAGACGAGATAAATAGTCTTTTTGCACAAACGTCATTTCTATATGGTGGAAATGCGGATTACATAGATCAACTCTATGCCAAATATGAAAAAGATCCCGCCAGCGTAGATTCACAGTGGCGTACTTTTTTTGAAAACCTTCATGATAAAAAAGAAGATGTTCTCAGAAATGCTGAAGGGGCAACATGGCAACGTGATCATTGGCCGTTAAAGGCAAATGGAGAATTGGTTTCTGCTCTCGATGGCGATTGGTCTGTTCTTGAAAAACATGTTGGTGATAAATTAAAAGAAAAAGCAGCAGCGAATGCTGCGCAAAAAGGAAAAATCTCTAACGAACAAGATATTATTCGCGCAACGCGTGATTCTGTCCATGCTCTCATGATGATTCGTTCTTTTCGTGCACGTGGGCATCTTCGTGCACGGCTTGATCCTCTTCAGTTGGCGGAAAAACTTGAAGACTATAAGGAACTTTCTCCAGAAGCTTACGGTTTTACTCCTGCTGATTATGAGCGTTCTATTTTTATTGATAATGTTTTAGGGTTGGAATATGCAACCATTCCACAGATGCTTGAAATTCTCGATCGTACCTATTGTTCAACAATTGGTGTAGAATATATGCATATTTCTGATCCTGCTCAAAAAGCATGGCTTCAAGAACGTATTGAAAAACCAAATAATCGAATTTCTTTCACAAAGGAAAACAGAAAAGCTATCCTTAATAAGCTTATTGAGGCGGAGGGGTTCGAGCAGTTTTTGGATACAAAATATAAAGGAACAAAGCGTTTTGGACTTGACGGTGGTGAAGCGCTGATTCCTGCTCTTGAACAAATTATTAAATGCAGCAGTGCTTTGGGCGTACAGGAAATTATTTTAGGAATGGCTCATCGTGGTCGTTTAAACGTTCTTTCACAAGTTCTTGCAAAACCACATCGGGCTATTTTTCATGAATTTAAAGGGGGATCTTATAAGCCCGATGATGTAGAGGGATCAGGTGATGTAAAATATCATTTAGGAACTTCAGCTGATCTTGAATTTGATGGTAAAAAAGTTCATTTATCGCTTTTGGCCAATCCATCTCATCTTGAGATTGTTGATCCGGTTGTTGTTGGCAAGGCTCGTGCTAAGCAAGATCAACTTGTGGGGCCTACGCATGCTGATGCACTCCCATTAAGTGAGCGTTCGAAAGTTTTGCCATTGCTTATTCATGGTGATGCTGCTTTTGCAGGACAAGGTGTCATCCAAGAAACTTTTGGCCTTTCAGGTCTTAAAGGTTACCGTGTTGCAGGCTCTATCCACGTTATTATAAATAATCAGATTGGGTTTACAACGGATCCACGTTTTTCGCGCTCTTCGCCTTATCCATCGGATGTGGCAAAAATGATTGATGCGCCAATTTTTCATGTGAATGGTGATGATCCTGAGGCTGTTGTCTTTGTTGCAAAAGTAGCGACAGAGTTTCGTCAGATTTTCCATAAACCGGTGGTTATTGATATGTTTTGTTATCGTCGTTATGGACATAATGAAGGCGATGAGCCTTCTTTTACACAGCCGCTTATGTATAAGGCGATCCGTAATCACAAAACCACTCTTCAGCTTTATAGCGATCAGTTAGTTAAGGAAGGGGTGATTTCTTCAGAGGAAATTGAACAGCAAAAAAAACTATGGCGCGATAAGCTTGAAGTTGAGTTTGAAGCAAGTGCTTCTTATAAGCCTAATAAAGCTGATTGGCTTGATGGGAGTTGGACGGGACTTAAAGCTTTCAGCAACGCTGATGAACAACATTCTGGAAAGACGGGTGTTGAGCTGAAGACTTTAAAGGAAATTGGACGAAAGCTTGTTGAAATTCCATCAGATTTTCATGTTCATAAAACTATTCAGCGTTTTTTAAGTAATCGTGCTAAAATGTTTGAAACTGGTGAAGGAATTGATTGGGCAACAGCTGAAGCTTTAGCCTTTGGTTCACTATGTTTAGAAGGGTCACCAGTTCGCCTTTCTGGTGAGGATGTCGAACGTGGAACTTTCTCACAACGTCATTCAGTTCTCTATGATCAAGAGAATGAATCCCGTTATATTCCTTTGAACCATTTGCAAAAGGGGCAGGGGTTTTATGAAGTTGTTAATTCTATGCTTTCTGAGGAAGCCGTTCTTGGTTTTGAATATGGATATTCTCTTGCTGAACCACGAGGATTAACGCTTTGGGAAGCGCAGTTTGGTGATTTTGCTAATGGTGCACAGGTCATTTTTGATCAATTTATTTCATCTGCAGAGCGTAAATGGCTTCGTATGTCCGGTCTTGTGTGTTTATTACCTCATGGTTTTGAAGGGCAAGGGCCAGAACATTCTTCAGCACGTTTAGAACGTTTTCTTCAATTGTGTGCAGAGGATAATATGCAGGTTGCTAATTGTACAACCCCTGCAAATTATTTTCACATTTTGCGTCGGCAAATTAAACGTGATTTTCGTAAGCCTTTGATTTTAATGACGCCGAAGTCACTTTTACGTCATAAGCGGGCTGTTTCTTTTCTCAGTGAAATGGGATTAGAAACGGGTTTCCACCGCTTGTTGCTTGATGATGCGGAATGTTTTGAAAACTCTGCCGTTAAATTACAGAAAGACAATAAAATTCGCCGAATTGTTCTTTGTACGGGTAAGGTTTATTACGATCTTTATGAAGAACGTGAAAAGAGAGGCATTGATAATGTTTATTTGCTGCGTGTTGAGCAGCTTTATCCTTTTCCTGCAAAAGCTTTGGTGGATGTATTGTCACGCTTTTTGCAGGCAGAAGTTGTTTGGTGTCAAGAAGAACCGAAGAATATGGGGGCTTGGTCATTTATTGAACCTTATTTAGAATGGGTTTTGACGCATATTAATGCGCAATATTCACG
Source organism: Bartonella sp. B23 (assembly GCF_053793815.1). Taxonomy (NCBI): domain Bacteria; kingdom Pseudomonadati; phylum Pseudomonadota; class Alphaproteobacteria; order Hyphomicrobiales; family Bartonellaceae; genus Bartonella; species Bartonella sp. B23. The sequence continues at coordinate 1,561,697 of NZ_CP200033.1, read as the reverse complement.
TGCACGTTATGCTGGACGTCCTGCAAGTGCATCACCAGCTACGGGATTGATGGTGAAACATCTTGAACAACTTTCTGCGTTTCTTGAAGACGCATTAGGTTCTTAATTTATTACTACTCTGACGTATGGAAAAATATTATGACTATTGAAATCCGTGTTCCTACTTTGGGCGAATCGGTTACCGAAGCAACAGTTGGCAAATGGTTTAAAGAGCTTGGTGAAGCTGTTGCTATGGATGAGCCATTGGTTGAATTAGAAACTGATAAGGTAACGGTTGAGGTGCCTTCGCCTGTTTCAGGGAAATTATTTGAGATTATTGCAAAAGAAGGGGATACGGTTGAAGTGAATGCGCTCTTAGGAGCGGTTGAAGCTGGATCAGCTGGTGTTTCCAAGTCATTTTCACATTCTTCTGCACCTGTTCCAGGGACTCTATCTGAATTGGGGCAGCCTTCTTCAAGCAGTACAATGCCTCCTGCTCCTTCAGCTGCAAAATTGATGGCTGAAAACGATATTGCAAAAAGCGATATTTCGGGTTCTGGAAAACGCGGGCAAATTCTCAAAGAAGATGTTCTTGGTGTTGTCGTACAAAGAACAAAAGCACCTACTCCTCCTGTTTCTACATCCAGCTCTTCAGTTGCTCCTGTTCAGGACATACGCGAGGAACGGGTTCGTATGACGAAATTACGTCAAACAATTGCTCGTCGTCTTAAAGATGCACAGAATACAGCAGCAATGTTAACCACATTTAATGAGGTTGATATGTCTGTGGTGATGGATTTGCGCAAGCGTTATAAGGATCTTTTTGAAAAGAAACATGGTGTTAAGCTCGGCTTTATGGGATTTTTTACCAAGGCTGTTTGTCATGCACTAAAAGAACTTCCTGCTGTTAATGCAGAAATTGATGGAACAGATATTGTTTACAAAGGCTATGTCAATGCTGGCATCGCTGTTGGAACGGATAAAGGGCTTGTTGTTCCGGTTGTTCGTGATGCAGATCAGATGTCGTTAGCAGAAATTGAAAAAGAGATTGGCCGTTTAGGTCGCCTCGCTCGTGATGGAAAATTAGCAGTTTCTGATATGCAAGGTGGAACTTTTACTATTACCAATGGAGGTGTGTATGGGTCGTTAATGTCGACGCCGATTTTGAATGCACCACAGTCTGGTATATTGGGAATGCATGCAATTAAGGAACGAGCGATGGTTGTTGACGGTCAAATTATGATCCGACCTATGATGTACTTAGCGCTTTCTTATGATCATCGCATCGTAGATGGGCAAGAGGCTGTAACTTTTCTTGTGCGTGTTAAGGAAAGTTTGGAAGATCCGGAACGTCTTGTTCTTGACTTGTAAAAGTACAGTTTTCAGGATGAAAGGAAAAATGGATGTCTTATGATGTGGTTGTGATCGGAGCAGGTCCAGGTGGTTATGTAGCAGCAATTAAAGCAGCGCAACAGGGGCTTAAAACGGCGATTATTGAAAAGCGTATGACACTGGGTGGCACATGTCTAAATGTTGGTTGCATTCCTTCAAAGGCATTATTACATGCTTCGGAAGTTTTTGCTGAAACGCAGCATGGTTTTGAAACACTTGGTATTTCTATTTCGAAATCTAAGCTTAATCTTGAGCAGATGATGGCGCATAAAAAAGCTGTTGTAACAGCCAATACGAGTGGTGTTTCTTTTTTAATGAAAAAGAATAAAGTTGATACTTTTTTTGGTACAGCAAAAATTTTGTGCGCAGGTCAAATTGAAGTCGTTGCTAGGGATGGTCGTCAACAAACGATTGAAACAAAGAATATTATTATTGCTACGGGGTCAGAGAGTTCGGGTATTCCAGGTGTTGATGTTGAAGTTGATGAAAAGGTTGTTGTATCTTCTACAGGGGCACTTGCACTTGAAAAAGTACCAACGCGCATGATTGTTGTTGGGGCTGGTGTTATTGGTTCGGAGCTTGGTTTGGTTTGGAGTCGCTTAGGTGCTAAAGTTACTGTCGTAGAATATCTTAATAAAATTTTAGGATCAATGGATAGTGAAATTTCACGGCAGTTTCAAAAAATAATGGAAAAACAAGGTATTGAATATAAGACTAGTGCAAAAGTAACAGCTATTACGCAATCTGGTTCGACGGCTCAAGTGAGTTTTGAAGCGGTAAAAGGTGGTGCATCTGAAACTTTAGAGGCTGATGTTGTGCTCATTGCTGCTGGACGATCTCCATACACGGAAGGTCTGGGTTTGGTAGAAGTTGGTGTTCAGTTGGATGAGCGTGGCTTTGTTGTAACGGATGCGAATTGGCAAACCAATATTCCAGGAATTTATGCGATTGGTGATGTTGTTAAAGGGCCGATGTTGGCGCATAAGGCAGAAGAAGAAGGCGTTGCTGTGGCTGAAATTTTGGCAGGTCAAAAAGGCCATGTTAACTTTGATGTTATTCCTAGTGTTGTTTATACACAGCCGGAAATTGCCAGTGTAGGAAAGACAGAAGAAGAACTTAAAGCTGCTGGAATTGATTATAATATTGGCAAATTTCCTTTCATGGCTAATGGACGTGCACGTGCGATGCAAAAAAGTGATGGATTTGTTAAAATTCTTGCTGATAAAAAGACGGATAGGGTTTTAGGTGGACATATTCTTGGTTTTGGAGCTGGTGAGATGATTCACGAAATTGCGGTTTTGATAGAATTTGGTGGTTCATCAGAAGATCTAGGGCGTTGTTGCCATGCGCATCCTACCCTATCAGAAGCAGTGCGGGAAGCAGCTCTAGCGACATTTGCTAAACCGCTTCATATCTAGACGCGTTTTTAGTATTCTGCGATGTTTCTTTAAAAAGCTTAGAAAATGTTTTTATTGTCTGTGGGTTGTACGTTTTAAGGAAAACCGCCTTGTTTGGGGCGGTTTTTCTTTATCTGTCATTGATATATCAAAAGTTTAAAATTGTAATTTTTTCTCTTCTTGTTGTTCTCTTATACAGGTGGAAAGACCCATATGATTGAGATATTTTAGGAAGGGATGTGGTGGTAATTCTTCTACATTGACCATGGTTTTAACATCCCACTCGCCGGTGGCAATAAGAAGAGCTGCTGCTGCTGCTGGTACACCAGCTGTATAAGAAATGCCTTGTGCACCGGTTTCATTAAAAGCTTGCTTGTGATCAGCTATATTATAGATAAAAATTTCCCTTGGATTTCCATCTTTTTTTCCTTTTATAAGATTTCCGATACAGGTTTTTCCTGTATAATCTGGTGCTAAAGAGGCTGGGTCGGGTAAGACAGCTTTTACGACTTTCAAAGGAACAACTTCTTGGCCTTCTGCTGTTTTAATAGGTTGTTCGGATAAGAGTCCTAGATTTTTCAGGACGGTAAAAACAGTGATATAACGTTCACTAAATCCCATCCAAAATCGGATATTTTGAACATCAAGATTTTTGGATAACGAATGAATTTCATCGTGTCCTGTCATATAAGCTTTTTGTTTTCCAACAACTGGTAAATCCCATTCATGGCTGATTTCAAACATTTGATTGGAGATCCATTGTTTATTCTGCCACGACCATACTCGTCCTGTAAATTCTCGAAAATTAATTTCTGGATCAAAATTTGTAGCAAACCAACGCCCATGATTTCCGGCGTTAATATCAATAATATCAATATCGGTGATTGTATCAAAATAATCATCGCGTGCTAATGCTGCGTAAGCATTCACAACACCGGGGTCAAATCCTGCTCCTAAAATAGCAGTTATACCAGCTTTTTCACATTCTTGGCGTCGAGGCCATTCATAATTGCCATACCAAGGAGGCGTTTCACAAATTTTCAAAGGGTCTTCATGAATTGCGGTATCGATATAGGCACATTTTGTTTCAATACAAGCTGAAAGAACAGACATATTAAGAAAAGCGGAACCAACATTGATGACAATTTCGCATTTTGTTTTTTGGATGAGCTTTACAGTTTCTTCTACATTCATTGCATTGAGTGTATGTCCCTTGATGATACCTTGTTTTTTCATTGTATTTTTTTCTTTAATAGATGCAATGATAGCTTCACATTTTTTGAGTGTCCGTGAAGCAATATGAATCTCACCGAGAATATCGTTGTTTTGAGCACATTTGTGCACAACAACTTGTGCAACACCTCCAGCTCCAATAATGAGAATGTTTTTCTTCATTGTGGATTTTATCTCCTTTTAATAGCGTTGTTCTACGATGTTTTTTTAATGGTTATTTTTTATGAAAGGCTTTTCTGATAGTCATTATAGCTAAATTGGCGTTGAATTGTTAGCGTACCATCCAATTCTTTGATAACAATGGCAGGCATTGCAACGCCATTGAACCAATTTTTCTTAACCATTGTATAACCAGCGGTATCTTGAAAAGATAGCCTATCACCTATTTTAAGAGGTTCATGGAAATAAAAAGTTCCAAAAATATCACCAGCAAGACAGGATTTTCCGCAGACCATAATTTCATGGGAACCTTTATTGGGTTCTAATTTGGCATTTTCACGATAAATTAAAAGATCAAGCATATGTGCTTCAATGGAGCTATCAACGATGGCGAGTTTTTTTTCATTATACAATGTGTCAAGAACACTTACTTCTAGTGTGGTGCTTTTTGTTATAGCGGCTTCTCCTGGTTCTAAAAAAATGGTGACACCATAGGTTTCGGAAAAATCTTTTAAGCGTTTTGCAAAAGTTTCTAGAGGATAGTTTTCAGCGGTAAAATGAATACCGCCGCCGAGGCTTATCCAGTCAACTGCAGCGAAAAGTTCTGCAAATTTTTCTTCCATGTGGTTCAGCATCTGATTAAAAAGATTAAAATCAGCATTTTCGCAATTATTGTGGATCATCAGGCCATTTATGAGGGGCAGAACTTCTTTTATGGCGTTTTGATTGGTTTCACCTAAGCGGCTAAAAGGGCGGGATGGGTTGGCAAGATCAAAGTTGGATACGCTGATTCCTGGATTTAATCTCAAGCCTCGTTGAATGGCCTTGGTAACGTTAGCAAAACGTTGAAGCTGTTGGATGGAATTAAAGATGATTTTATCTGCATAGCCACAGACTTCATCAATTTCATGATCGGCCCAAGCAACTGAATAAGCATGGGTTTCTTTGCCAAATTTTTCTCTTCCTAAACGCAATTCATAAAGGGATGATGATGTAGTTCCATCCATAAACTCGGACATTAAACCAAATAGACTCCATGTTGCAAAACATTTCAAAGCAAGCAAAATTTTTGCTCCGGATATTTTTCGTAAGTGTGTGATGGTTTCCATATTCCTTATGAGTTTAGATTTATCGATAAGATAATAAGGAGTTTTAATCATTGTTTATCCATTCTTTTTTGAAGGATCTTATTGCAAAGTTTAACGTTTAATACAAAGAGAAAAAGAATGCCTCAAAAAAAGAATTTTTTTCTCTTTGACAGTAAAAAAACTTTCTGTAACTGCGTTTTGATTTTGTAATGTTGAGATTTTCGTTATGTGTATGAAAAAAAAATTATATTATACTTTTGTTCTTATATTCCTTGGTGGTTTTTTTGTTGCAATAACCAATGTTGTTAATTTGGTGCAAAATAAGAGTAATGTTGAAGCTAAAGTGGTTCCTCAAGCTTTTGTTCAAGAGAGTGCAGTACCTTTGATTTTTACAGGGCGTAGAGAACTTAACGGTTTTAAGGGTTATCGTAATTATCGTCATGACTATCGTAAATATATAGATAACTGGTGGTATCCTGAGGAAGCTTTCGTTGCATTACCACATCTAAACACAAAACATACGATTTCGAAAGCTGTATTGGATGCAAAAAAGTGGCCCCAACAGCATATCGAGTCTTGCCGTGCACGTTACCGCTCTTATAATGAAAGTGATAACAGCTACCAACCTTTTCATGGATCTCGTAAGCAGTGTTTTTCGCGCTTTTTTAAAGGGTAAAAATTTTTAAATGTGAAAAATCTCTATCCAGCCTTATCGTTCTTGGAATAAAAAGATAATTTGTATGGTATGCAGTTTTTTCACGCAACGGTTGTTTTTTGAAAAATTTAAATGTTTTTAAGCTTTATTAAATCTTATTGTCGTAAGTGCGAGATAATGGGGGTAGCAGTGTAATTTTTATTTTGTTGATAACAAAATATTAAAGTAAAATGGAGTTTAAAGAATGACAACACGGGAAGCAATGTTGGTATTGCTCGTTTTGCTTCCCTTTGGTGGAAGTGCTATAATTGGCTTTTTTCGCTCAACAGCAAAAAATAATGAAGCGTGGTTTGCTGGTGTCATTGCACTTTTCAGTCTTCTTTTTACAATAATGCTCTATCCAGAAGTTCGTGGAAATCGCGTAGTGCGTTTAGATATTTCTTGGCTTCCAGAATGGGGAACTGATTTGATCCTCCGTATGGACGGTTTGTCGTGGCTTTTTTGCCTGCTCATTACAGGAATTGGGCTGCTTGTTGTCATTTATTCACGTTATTACATGGATCCGGCGGATTATGTACCGCGTTTTTTTTCCTTTTTTCTGGCTTTTATGGGATCAATGACAGGAATAGTTTTATCAGGAAATCTCATTTTTTTGGTTATTTTCTGGGAACTTACCAGCATTTTTTCTTTTTTGTTGATTGGCTATTGGTATCATAACGCCAGTGCGCGTGATGGTGCACGTATGGCTTTAACAATTACAGGTTTTGGTGGTTTTGCCCTTTTTATTGGGGTTTTATTGATTGGGTATATTGTTGGCAGTTTTGATTTGGATAAGGTGCTGCAGTCTGGAGATATGATCCGGTCAAGTCCTCTTTATAGTCCTGTCCTTGTTTGTATCTTATTGGGAGGATTAACAAAAAGCGCGCAGTTTCCGTTTCATTTTTGGTTACCCAATGCGATGGCTGCTCCAACGCCTGTATCGTCTTATTTGCATTCGGCGACAATGGTGAAAGCAGGATTATTTTTACTTGTTCGTTTATGGCCAGTTTTATCTGGGACAGAATCTTGGTTTTGGCTAGTTGGCTTTTCAGGACTCTCAACATTGCTTCTTGGCGCTTATTTTTCCATGTTTCAGCAAGACTTGAAGGGGCTTCTTGCTTATTCAACTATTAGTCATCTTGGATTGATTACCACGCTTTTAAGTCTTGGTAGTCCACTAGCATGTGTCGCGGCGATTTTTCATATGGCTAATCATGCTACTTTTAAATCTTCTTTATTTATGGCAGCCGGTATTATTGATCATGAAACGGGGACACGCGATATGCGTAAGCTAACAGGTCTTTATCACTCTATGCCTATCACAGCAACCCTAGCTTTAGTAGCGAGTGCGGCAATGGCTGGGGTTCCCTTGTTGAATGGTTTTTTATCGAAAGAAATGTTTTTTGCTGAAGCGGTTGAAACACATATGGAATCATGGCTCGATTGGATTGCACCTTATGTAGCAACGCTGGCTAGCCTGTTTAGTGTAACATACTCTATACGTTTTATTCATGGTGTTTTTTTAGGATCAAAACCTGTAAATTTACCAAAAACTCCACATGAACCACCGCATTTTATGCGTTTACCAATGGAGTTTTTGGTGTTTATTTGTTTGGCAGTTGGTATTTTTCCTAATTTAACAATAGGGCCTATTTTAGATAATGCAGTTGTTTCTGTTTTAGGGTCGATGGCAATTCCTTATAATTTGGCTGTTTGGCATGGCTTTAATACTCCATTAATGATGAGTTTTGTCGCTTTATTAGGAGGCGGATTGCTCTATGCTGTCGGGCATCGTTATTTTTTATCCTGTGATGATGGGCCTCCTTTTTTTCGTCACTTGAATGGACCGCGTATTTTTGAACGCATTCTCGTGATTATTTCTTGGAAATGGGCGCGTGCAGTAGAATCTGTTTTGTCAACACGCCGTTTGCAAACACAGTTACATTGGATTTTTCTGTTGTGTTTTGCATTTGTTTGTATTTTGCTTTGGTGCGATGGTCTTATTTCAGCGGGTTCATTACTACTTTTTCCGCTTGATATTCCTTTTCTTGCTCTTTGGTTAGTCGGCGGATTGTGCGCACTTTTGGTTGCTTGGCAAGCAAAGTTTCACCGCCTTGCATCACTTATGCTCTTGGGGGGAGCTGGCTTGATGACTTGCGCAACCTTTTTGTGGCTTTCTGCACCTGATTTGGCAATAACTCAATTGGTTGTTGAGGTTGTAACAGTCGTTTTATTATTGCTTGGTTTGCGTTGGTTGCCTAAGCGTTTGCATCATCCTGCTCAAACGCCTGTTCGTTTTTTTGTGCGTTTGCGCCGTATACGTGATTTCATCATGGCACTTGTGGGTGGTGGTGGTGTAGCATGGCTTTCCTTTGCAATGATGACACGCCCTCAAGATACGACAGTTTCTGATTTTTTTCTGACGAATGCTTATTCTGGTGCTGGTGGTCGAAATGTGGTGAATGTGTTGTTGGTGGATTTTCGTAGTTTTGATACTATGGGAGAAATTGTGGTTTTGGGTGTTGTTTCACTCACTGTTTTTGCCCTTTTACGACGGTTTCGCCCTGCTCCTGAGAGTATTGATGCGCCTTTTCAACAACGTATTCAGGAAGCTTTTGATATGGCGCAGCCTGATCGGAATCTGGGGGATACAATATTGAACTATCTTGCTGTTCCTGCTGTTATTATGGGGTGGCTTTTTCCGGTTATTATCGTTTTTTCCGTTTATTTGTTTATGCGGGGACATGATCTTCCAGGAGGCGGATTTGTCGGTGGTGTAACTTTAGCGATAGGCTTTATTTTGCAATATCTTGCATGTGATATTCGTTGGGTGGAAAATCGTTTGAGGGTTTTACCTTTACGTTGGATGGGATTTGGCTTACTGTTGTCAGTTGCAACGGGAGTTGGATCTTGGTTCGTTGGATATCCTTTTTTAACCTCATTTTTTCAATATACGCATCTTCCGTTAATTGGGAATGTTCCTGTGGCGTCTGTTTTTTTGTTTGATTTTGGCGTGCTTTCTCTTGTGTTGGGAGCAACTGTTCTTATTTTAATTGCACTGGCACACCAATCAATTCGTAGCTACCGAATCGGTAAAAAACCTAGTATAAAAGAGAAGGAAAATTAATGGAAATTGTTCTTTCTTTGGGTATCGGTGTTTTTGTTGGATCAGGCATTTGGCTTATTTTACGTCCACGAACTTTTCAAGTCATTCTTGGTTTGTCTTTGATCTCCTATGGTGTCAATCTTTTTATGTTTTCAATGAGTAGACCGCGTAGCAATGCTGCACCAATTGTTGATCCTTCCACGGTGATAAATCCAGGGAATTACGTTGATCCTCTTCCACAGGCTTTGGTTTTAACAGCAATAGTGATTGGTTTTGCAACGACAGCTTTATTTTTGGTTATACTTTTGGTTTCACGAGGATTAACAGGTTCAGATCACGTTGACGGACGTGAGGTGCAGTGATGGAATCTTGCGTGCAGCATCTTCTTATTTTGCCTATTATTTTGCCGTTAAGCATTGGAGCACTCCTTCTTTTTTATGATGAACGCCGTTCAAAATTTAAATCATTGATTAGTCTTTTTTCTGCGGGATTATTGGTTATTATTGCTATTTTATTAGTTCTGCGTACTCTTGAAATAGCACCGGCGTCGGAAGTTTATCGGCTTGGCAATTGGCCTTCTCCCTTCGGAATTATTTTGGTTCTTGATCGATTAAGTGCTATGATGCTTTTACTTTCAAGCTTAGTGATTACTGCCGCGCTGGTTTTTGCACAGGCTTATTGGTACAAAGCTGGTTCTCATTTTCAATCACTGATGCAATTTTTCATGGTCGGAGTAAACGGCGCTTTTTTGACAGGTGATTTGTTCAATTTATTTGTGTTTTTTGAAGTGATGTTAACAGCCTCTTACGGGCTTGCTTTGCATGGTTCTGGTCAGTTACGTGTGCGTGCAGGGCTGCATTATGTTGTGGTTAATCTTGTTGCTTCATTGCTTTTTTTAGTTGGTACAGCACTTATTTATGGAGTTGTTGGCACTCTTAATATGGCTGATTTGGCTGTTAAAATAAAACGTATAGCTGCTGAGGATATTGTTTTGTTTGAAATAGGTGCTGCGCTTTTGGGTATAGCCTTTTTACTTAAAGCGGGTATGTGGCCACTTAATTTTTGGTTGATGCCGACTTACAGTGCTGCGGCAGCGCCCGTTGGAGCCTCTTTTGCACTTTTGAGCAAGGTGGGTATTTATATTATTTTACGTTTGACGCTGCTGTGGTTTGATCATGAAAGTAGATATTTTAGCCATTTTGGTCATACGGTTTTGTTTTATGGTGGGCTTGCCACTATGATTTTTGGTTTTATTGGGGTATTGGCTAGCCAAGTTTTGGTACGTTTGGCAGCTTATAGTGTCCTTGTATCTTCTGGCACATTGTTGACAGCGATTGGAATGGGAAATGCAGCTCTAACAGCGGGTGCACTCTTTTATATTGTTTCTTCAACTTTAGCGCTTGGCGCTTTTTTTCTTCTTGTGGAATTGGTGGAACGCTGCCAAGACGTGGCTGCTAATGTTTTAGCTGTTACAATGGAAGTGTATGGTGACGATGAAGAAGAGGAAGAAGATGAAATTGGCACCTATTTACCGGTAACCTTGGCAATTCTTGGGGCTTGTTTCGGTATCTGTGCTATTTTAATTATTGGGTTACCGCCTTTTTCTGGTTTTGTTGCTAAGTTTATGATGTTCTTGGCAATTTTCAATCATAGTAAAGAGGATTTTTCTGCTTCTATACCGGTTTACTATGATTGGCTTTTTGTGTTTTTTGTAACCATCTCTGGTTTTGCGGCTTTGATTGCTTTAACACGAACGGGTATTCGGACTTTTTGGGTTTCTCTTGAAGGTAGGGTTCCACGTGTACAGATGATTGAATTTGCACCTATTGTTGTTCTCCTTGCTTTGTGTTTTCTTATAACAATTGTGGCCGATCCTGTTGGTCATTATATGTCTGAAACTGCTAAAACTTTGCATGATCCTCAGAATTATATTAGGAGCGTTTTAGACGAATTTTCTCTTGAAAATAGGAGGATGAATCAATGAATCGTTTTTGTCCTTTCCCTTTTTTCAGTGTGACAATTGTTTTTATGTGGTTGATCTTAAATGGTTTTAGTTTAAGCCAATTGCTTTTAGGGATTATAATTGCTCTGTTTAGTGGTTGGGTGATGCGGATTCTTGAGCCGGAAAAGATCACTGTTAAAAATTGGCGTGCAGTTTTTCGTCTGATTTTTCGTGTGTTTATCGATTCTATAATTTCAAATGTTTCAGTGGCTTGCTTTATTTTAACAAAAAAGTTTCAAAAACAGCAGTCTGGTTTTGTTGTTGTGCCTCTTTTGCTTAAGAGTCCTACAGCTTTGGCTGTTTTAGCATGCGTCTTTGCGGTAACTCCAGGAACTGTCTGGATTGCCTATAATAGAAAAAATGGTGAACTTTTGCTTCACGTTTTAAATTTCAAAAATGAATATGATTACCAACAGGTTATCAAACAGCGGTATGAGCAATTGATTTTGGAGATTTTCTCATGAGTATGATGATCCTTTATTGGGGGATTTTTCTTTCGCAGTTTTTTTTAAGTTTGGCAATGATTTTCGCGCTGTTTCGATTGATTCGCGGCCCACGGGCGCAGGATCGGATTGTGGGTTTGGATGCTCTTTATATAACTACTATTCTTTTGTTTCTTACATTTGATATTCGTTCAGGAACAACCATTTATTTTATAGCAGCTCTCATTATTGGGCTTTTAGGTCCTGTATCAAGTATTGCTTTGGCAAAATTTTTAATGCGGGGAGAAATTATTGAATGAAGGATGATGTATCACTTGTAGTTGCTATTGCTGTTACAGTTTTTTTAATATTGGGATCTGGTCTTACATTGATCGGGACGATAGGCTTGGTACGTCTTTCTAATTTTTACAAACGCTTGCATATGCTTTCGTTGAGTACGAGTTGGGGTGCTGGTAATATTCTCATTTCTTCGTTTCTTTATTCAACGTTTGTAGATCACCATTTTGTATTTCATGAAATATTATTGATGATTTTTTTACTTGTGACAATACCGGTAGCTTCCATGTTGGTGTCACAGGCGGCGGCTTATAGACACCATTCGGAGAATGAATTAGAAAAGTCAGAAAACGAATTGGAAAAGCCGCTGGCTCTTTTGTCGCATAAGGCAGAAAAACAAATGTCCGCATCAGAAGGGATATCATGCGATTAGAGCCAGTACGGTTTTATGTGCAGCAGCTTATTTTATCTCTGTGCCTTTTTCTTCTACACAGTGAATGGGTTTATCTTCATTTGGATCATCAATAAGGTCATAAAGTGTGGCTTCGTCTCTTTTTGTCCACCAAACATATATGTCTCCCATATATTTTGTTCCAGAAGCGGAGATTACATTGGAAGCGACGACGCGTCTATCTTTCCATTTGAAATCAACTAATGAAATATTGTCAGCATTGAGATAGGTTGCTTCAACACGTTCCTTACTTGTTCCAGTATCACATTTATAGATGACGGTTTCTTTTTTCGGTTGCGGATCATCTGGTACTTCAATGACTAAAGAGCCAGCAAAGACGCTGATTGAGTTGAACAGTGATAGATTTAAAGGGACTAAAAATCCTAAAATGAGTAGAGTTTTTTTCATGATATTTCCTCAATTAATTAGAACAATAACGTTGATTCATCCTTACAGAGTATGGGTTTTTTTTCTTCTGGATCATGAATAAGATCATAAAGCGCGACTTCATTGTTAGTCTTCCACCAGATATAATGGGCTCCTGCGTATTTTGTTCCCGTTGCGGCGATTATGTTGGCAGCAATAACACGATCGCTTTTCCATTTGAAATCAACTAACGAAACACCATCAGCACTGAGATAGGTTGCTTCAACATGCTGTTTACTTGCTCCAGTATCGCATTGGTAAGTAACGGTTTCTGTTTTTGGCTTTGGATTGTCTGGTACCTCAATAATAAAAGAATCAGCCAAGCTATTGTTGGAACTGAAGAGTGACAAACTTAAAGCGGTGAAAAACCCTAAAATATACGAAGTTTTTTTCATAATGCTTCCCTATATTCCTAATATTGCGCACAAAGAATAATTTGATTGATACGATGGTGTCTACGGCAGGATTCGAACCTGCGACCCCAGGATTCATACCACTTCGATTTTCACCGCCAGCCTTATCAGCTGTTTGTGGTCTGGACTGTCTCTTCACCTTGAAGCTTTTAGCTCTTTAGGTGCTGCCCGTTCAGTCTCTACACCTTTCTCTCATTTTAGGAGAGACTTGGCTCGGGATTGGCATATAGTCTCCCATGAAGCTTTCCCCGAATTTGAGCAGATCCACTTTGAGGATTTCTCCTCAAGGCGCCCAATTTTTCTAGGAATCCTGTGCTCTATCCTACTGAGCTACGCAGACATCATCGTGCTTATTCCTTTAATAGAAGTATAAAAACGAATCAATTATATTCAATATGAATTAACTAATTTCTGCTAGTTTTTGTTCAAGGAAAGCAAAAACTGCGTCTGGTGAAACATTTTTTGCAATAAATGATTGACCAAGTCCACGTGTTAAGATGAAGGTCAAATTGTTTTGCGAGACTTTTTTGTCTTGAGCAATGAGAGTCATTAGCATTTCGGCATTTGGTAGTTTCCCTGGGATATCTTTTAGCTGTGTAGGCAATCCTATCGCTTTAAGGTGTGCTTCAATACGTTGTGTAAGTGTGGGGCTTATTAGATTTATTTGAGCAGAAAATTGATGCGCTAGAATCATTCCAATTGCTATAGCTTCACCATGAATTAAACGGTTTGAGTCATAAGAGGTTGCTGTTTCAAGCATGTGCCCAAATGTATGGCCAAGATTTAAGAGTGCGCGTTCTCCAGTTTCGTATTCATCACGTGCTACAATGTTGGCTTTAAATTGGCACGAGCGGACAATGGCTTCTGTTCGTGTTGAGCCATTAGAAAAAATTTTTTGCCCATTTTTTTCAAGCCATTCAAAAAAATCAGGTTGGTTAATAAGGCCATATTTAACTATTTCTGCATAACCAGCGCGAAATTCGCGCGGTGGTAAGGTATCAAGAAGACATGTGTCAGCGATAACGCATTGTGGTTGATAAAAAGCACCAATAAGATTTTTACCATATTGACTGTTGATTCCGGTTTTTCCGCCAACGGAGGAGTCAATTTGTGCGAGAAGTGTTGTCGGTATCTGAATGAAGTTCATACCGCGGCGTATGATGCTTGCGGCAAACCCTCCTAGGTCGCCAATAACACCACCACCAAAGGCAACAACGCAATCGCCTCTTTCTAGACGTGCAGAAAGAATTCGGTCAATGACTTTTTGCAGCGTTGAAAAGGATTTTGATTGCTCTCCTGCTTCTACGACGATTGGAAAAGCATGGATTTCGTTTTTTGTTAATTCTTCTTGCAATGTAGCCAAGTGGAGAGATGCAACATTTGTATCTGTAACGACAGCTAAACGCGTTTGAAAGCTTTTTTGATTAAGAGAACACTTAATGTGTGAGGCAGCTTGTGCAATTAAATCTGAACCAATGATGATATTATAACAGTGCTTATCTAGTTTAACAGTAACGGTCTTGGCTTGCATGCTGGTTGTTCCTATTGTTAATTTCTGTGTATAAGTAATGTTGTACAGATCGTATGACATTATGTGCTACAATGTGTAGGCTTTCTTTATGACTGTTAACTGTTAGGTTTGCTTTTGCATAGATCGGATTACGCTGTTCCATGAGTTTTTGCATGGTTTCTTTAGGATTGGCTGTTTGAAGCAGAGGGCGTGTTGGGCGATTCGAAACACGTTTCATGAGGATATCAAGGTCGACTTTTAGCCATACGGATATACCATTTTGATGAATGGCTTTACGAACATTTTCGTTTATGTAAGCACCACCACCTGTTGCTAAAACAAGAGGACTTTTTTTCATGAGGTTTAAAATAACACGTTGTTCAAGAGCGCGGAATTCTGATTCACCATAAATTTTAAAAAGTTCCATGATTGTCATTTGTGCAGCTTTTTCAATTTCTTGATCAGAATCATAAAATGGTAAACGGAGCATGGTGGCGACGCGTTTTCCGATTACTGATTTGCCTGCTCCCATAAGACCTACAAGGACAAGAGCTCGTTTATCAAGAGTTGATAAGAGTTGCTTCTTTACTTGTGTGATCGGAATTTGTTTAGATCGATTAATTTTCATAACTTTATTTCGGCATTTATCTGCCTTAAAGTCAATTCCTGTTAATCTTTGTGAGATATAATAAGAGGTGAAGTACTTTGAGAATAGTCTATTATCTTATGCCAACATTGACCAGATTTTTGATGATTATTTTTATTTTTTTTGCTGTTTTTTTCAGCATCATGATCGCTCTCGTGGTTTGGGTTGAACCAGTAGCTGTAGACATGTATATCGATGTTCCTTTAAATTTGCCAAATCTTTCTTCGAAAGCGAATCAATAAATGAAAGATGGCGCTGTGATAGATCATTTTCTTGAGATGATGAGTGCAGAGAGAGGAGCTTCTACACACACGCTTGCGGCTTATCAGCATGATTTGCAGTGGGCACAAGATGAATTGTCTTCACACTCTATTTCGCTTTTTTCAGCAAAAAAAGAAGATTTAATTGGCCTTTTGTCCCTTATGCATACTCTCGGTTTTACAGCGTCTTCACAAGCGCGTCGTTTATCGACTTTGCGTCAATTTTACCAATTTCTTTACGCAGAGGGGTTGAGAGAAGATGACCCCTCTCATGATATTGATGCACCTCGTCAGGGACGCCATTTGCCCAAGATTATAAGTGAGGATGCGGTAACAAAATTGCTTGATTTGGCGGAGTTTGAAGTGAAACAAGCAGATTATGGGTCAAATAATCATTTTCGTGCATTGCGTCTTCAATTGGTGATTGAAATGCTGTACGCAACAGGGTTGCGTATCAGTGAGTTGGTGAGTCTTCCGGTGAAGGCTGTACGGGGGAAGAGTTACAGTATTTTGATTTGCGGTAAGGGCAAAAAAGAACGAATGGTGCTTTTATCAAAAAAAGCATGCCAAGTTCTTTCGCAGTGGTTAAATTTGCGTGATAAAGGAAAATATGCAGCGAGTCCTTATCTTTTTCCTGCGCATTCAGAGACAGGGTATATTGCTCGACAAGTCGTTGCACGAGAGTTGAAAAATCTCGCAAATAGATCGGGAATAAAAAGCAGTAACTTTTCTCCCCATGTGTTACGCCACGCTTTTGCTAGTCATCTTTTGCAAAATGGTGCTGATTTACGTGCAGTTCAGCATTTGTTAGGTCATTCTGATATTTCTACTACTCAAATTTACACGCATGTATTGGAAGAAGGTCTTTATCGTTTAGTTAATGAGCACCATCCGCTTGCAGATAAGCAGAAGGCTTAGTAAAGAAAAAGGAGATGTTTTTGAGAAATACTTTGTAAAACAGTTCATAAGTGCATAAATGACACAAAATAAGTTAGGTACAATGTATAATTATCTTGATTTTGAAAAACCAGTTGCTGATCTCGATGGAAAAATTCTTGAATTAAAACAAATTTCTCAAGAAGAAGGCAGTCTTGATATGAGCGATGAGATTGCGCGTCTTGAAAAACGTTCTCAAACAGCATTGCGCGATATTTATAAAAAGTTATCGCCATGGCAAAAAACACAGGTGGCTCGCCATCCAGATCGTCCCCACTTTATGGACTATGCTGCACGTTTGCTCAATGATGTTACGCCTTTGGCAGGAGATCGCAAATTTGCTGAAGATGAGGCTATTCAAGCTGGATTTGCACGCTTTAAAGGAGAGGCAATTGCCTACATAGGTCAGGAAAAAGGCTACGATACGCAAACACGTTTGCGCTATAATTTTGGCTCTGCACGTCCAGAAGGATATCGAAAAGCCGTACGTATTATGGAAATGGCTGATCGTTTTGGTTTGCCACTCCTCACTTTTGTCGATACGGCGGGTGCTTATCCTGGTGTGAGCGCTGAAGAACGCGGGCAAGCAGAAGCAATTGCTCAATCAACAGCAGCAACTTTGCGCTTAAAAATTCCTGTAGTGTCCGTTGTTATTGGAGAAGGCGGTTCAGGGGGGGCGATAGCAATTGCAGCTGCTAACAAAGTTTATATGTTGGAGCATGCAATTTACTCGGTTATTTCTCCAGAAGGGGCAGCTTCTATTTTATGGCGTGATCCAACTCGTGCGAAAGATGCTGCAATGAATATGCGTATTACCGCTCAAGATTTGTATAGGTTAAAGATTATTGATGGTATTATTCCAGAACCTTTAGGAGGAGCACATCGCAGTAAAGAAACCGTGATTGATGTAACGGGCGATGTTATTGCTGCTGCTCTAGAGTCTATGGCTGGAAAAGGTGGCGAGATTCTTAAACAAGATCGTTGGGAAAAATATCTTCAAATTGGTAGATCTCTAGCATAAGTTATTCTTTATAAAGGGATAAATTGGAGTTTTATTCGATGATATTCAACAGATTTCTCATAGTGTGTGTTTTGTTTGCAATTGGAATATTAACCGCATGCAAGGGAAGATTGCCAGCTTCTATTCGCGCTAAAGTTGAACAGCCGCTACCCCAAGAAATCCAAAATAAAATGGTTCTCTATGATGTTGATCCATATGCACCAATAATGATGCGGTTTTTCAAGGAGGAAAATGTTGCTGAAATTTGGAAGCAATCTCGTTCAGGGCCTTTTGTGCTTGTAGCTCGCTATGGAATTTGCAAATGGTCAGGGAAGCTTGGACCTAAATATAAAGAAGGAGATCTACAAACGCCAGAAGGTTTTTATACCATTACTGAAAATCAAATGAATCCTTACTCAAAATATTATCTTTCCTTTAATATAGGTTTTCCAAACCTTTATGATCGGGTGCATGGTCGTACAGGGAGCTATCTTATGGTGCATGGCTCTTGCTTTTCCGTTGGTTGTTATTCTATGGGTGATAAAAATATGGCACAGATTTATGCTTTCGCACGAGATGCTTTTAGAGGTGGACAGAGAGAATTTCAGTTACAGGCTTTTCCTTTCCGCATGACTGATACAAATATGGCGCGTCATCGCTCTGACCCTCATTATCAATTTTGGGTTATGCTTAAAGAAGGTTATGATTTCTTTGAAGAAAATCATAAGCCTCCAACGGTTGATGTTTATGAAAAACGTTACGTTTTTAATCATAGCGTTGGTCAGGTTTCAGGTGCTCTAACGCCATGAATACCATTTTATTGTAGAATGGAGCTTCTTTAGACTTGCTTTCTGCGTTTTATCTGTGACACCTTTGGATAGTGCCTTTTAGTAAGGTGATATACGGTGTGTTTACGTGTATTAAAAATATAGCATATCGTTTTATTGGATGTTTGTTTTGTGCCTCGACAAAGTATGAAAATGTATAGCTGAATAAAATATTCAGAGGGAAATATTTTCTCAGTTAACCTGTGAAATGAATCATACAAGTTATGAAAAGGTAGAATCTACTCAAGTAAAAACTAGCATGATTAAAGATCGATGAAGGATAAGAATTTTTGTCTTTTATAGTGAGGAGGGAATTAAATGATAGGCTAGTGTTTATGACGCAATGCAGTAAAGTTTGCTTGAAAGGCGCAGGTATTGTTCATCAAAGATTTTTTTCTTGAAAATTACAGGAAAATTAGAATTTGATTCCTGGAATAATCAGGGGATTTTCCAATATGGCGGTTTTATCTGCAGTATCTATTGCCGGATTGTTTAAAAAAGCATTGAAGAGCTTTTGTATTGCTTCTTTTTCAACACCATCGGAAATGATGATAAAGCGCGTTTGTGTGATTCCTTTTGGCCATGCAGAAAGTCTTATTGGTGGATGAAAAAATGTCTGTATCCCGTGTAATAAAAGTGGGCGATGCGGGTTATCACGTAATGCGATAATTGCTTTAATACGCAATAATTTTGCGCCGTAAAGATTTTTTAAAAGATCTAAAAAATCATCAAGAGTAGCGTAATCCATAAGTTCTTCACAGTCTAGTGAAAAAGCGCGTATAGTCCAGTTGTGAGCATGATTATGGAGACTAGAAGCACTCCATTGTTTAAATCGAAGCTGTGTATTTTCTTCTTTTTCATCCCAAAATACTTTATTTATTAATGAATTTGCACAGCAGTAGTCAGAGTGGGCATCTATAATTTGCGCTGTAGGATTAATTGTTTTGAGCGTATTAGAGAGTGTGTTTGAAAGTGTTTTTGAGGTAGCTATGTCTGTTTTCGTGAGGATAATTTTATCAGCAAATGCTAACTGTTTTTGTATTTCCGGATAGTGTTCAAGTATGGAGAACGTGTTTAATGTATCAAATGTCGCAAGGACAGTGCTGATAGACAATGTTTGACTTAGGAGTGGGTGGCTTAGAAGAGCTTGTAAAATAGGGGCTGGATCAGCCATCCCTGTTGTTTCGATGATAATGTGATTGAGTCGTTTGAGGTATCCTGTCTGAACGCGATTAATTAAATCTATTAATGTATCGATGAGATTGCTGCGCAAATTGCAGCACAAGCAGCCATTTGCGAGCTCGATAATCCCTTCTGTCGTTTTTTCAACAAGAAGATGGTCAATGCTTACTTCGCCGAATTCATTGATAATAACAGCGCTATCGGCCAAAAGAGGATTGTGTAGTATGCGGTTGAGCAAAGTTGTTTTGCCAGAGCCTAAAAATCCGGTAATAAGCGTGAGAGGAATGCGTTTTATTTTCATGCTTATCATTAACCGCGATTGATTGCCTTTTTTATAGGGCGATTTGCTGGTTTTTCACGCGGAATATAAAGTTTTTTTGACGGTTTTATTATGATTTTAGGTTCCTTCGGTGCACTAATGAGCTGTACTTGTAAAGGAATTACAGAAGAAGGTGAAGCAGCGATAAAAGGTGAGGTGAGGATAACTTTTCCTTGATCATCATAAGAGTTCGCATGCATTTTTATGGCTTCAGGAGTACACATTTGTTGTTTCATATCGCTTGCTTTTGTTCCTTTAGTACCATAGGGTTTTAGGGTTGCAAGTGTTAATTGAGGCGTACCTTCATGTAAAAATCCTGTCTCAAGCAATTGTGCGGCTTTTTCTTCTCTTTCACTTACATTGTTAGACCCTAAAATAACAGCAATAATTGTGCGTCTATTGCGGGTTGCTGAGGCAACAAGATTGAAGCCAGAGGCGCAAATAAAGCCAGTTTTCATGCCATCTATTCCATTAAAACGGCCAATGAGGTTATTTGAATTAGGCCGGATTTTTCGTTTGTTACCAAAATCAATGGCAGGAATAGAAAAATAATGGGCATATTGAGGAAATTCACGACGAATCTGAATCGCCAAAAGAGCAATATCGCGCGCTGTGGAGTAATTTGATGGATCTGGTAATCCACTTGCATTAGCAAAATGGGTTCCAAACATTTTTAAGCGTCGAGCTTCAGCATTCATCTTTTTTACAAAAGCTTCTTGCGAACCAGCAACTGCTTCACTCATAGCGATCGCTAAATCATTAGTGGAAGTTACCAAAGTAATACTTAATGCTGCATCAAGTGTAAGAACAGAACCTGCTCTATAACCTGATCGATGCGCAGGGGCTTTTGCTGCATATTCACTGATGGTGATGTGCTTGTTGGTCGAAATTTCCCCTCGGCTTATGGCGCGGAAAATGACATAAGCAGTCATTAATTTTGTTAAGGAGGCTGGATACCAACGCTCAAAAGCTTGATTATGCTCTAAAATACGTTCAGTTGTAACATCAACAGATATAAAAGGTTGTGCTAAAGCAAGAGAGTTTGTCAAACTCAAAATAAAAAATAAATGAGTGAAAAGTCGTTGCATTAAGTTTAAATCCAATTCCTTCTTATTAGTGATTTAGAACTGTTTTCATGTAGTACACAAAGCTTTTAAGTCTATTATGTAAAGAGAAGATGGTTAATATTATTAATAGTGTTTTCGTTTTTTTTTATGAGATAAAATTAGTACTTGTCTTTATTTTTTCCCCCACTTGTGTTCAATTTTGCAGTTTGCAAAAATCTCTGCAGCAACATCTTCTTCACAATAGATATTGTGCAATGCTTTTCCTTTTGTTTATTATGCTTATTCTTAAAGAATAATATGCTACTATGTTGCTTATCTGTGAATTTTCTTTAAAGAAATATTTTATTTTCGTACTAGTTCCGTTCGTAAATAGTGCAACATAAAATCTATGGGGCACACTATGTTTTTGTGCTTATAAAGGTACAAGCTGGTATCGCGTTCTGTTTTCTAACTTCCAATATCCTAACCTCTCTTGCATTTGAGAGTGCACATAAGAGGTATATTCATTTCTTTTTCAAATGTTTTTATGCTTCATTCCTAAAAGAGGAAAGCAAATATCTCCTGTTTTATATTCTCAATTTAATATGAAAAGTAATAAACTATCATTATAAATCACAGTATTGATTCATAATGATTTAAGTTCTTGAATCTTTTTAATAGCGCAGGGCGGCATAGGTGGAGAGCCAGGATCTTGGGCCGCTAATAAAAGCAATTCATCACAGGCTTGTTCTGTTTTTTGGATAAGTTGGTCTAGAAAATCACGTTTGCTCAAACCAGCCTCTATAGGGGGAAGAATGCGAACACGAATTGTTCCAGGATAGCGGCGAAAATTGTTGCGTGGCCAGTATAAACCAGCATTGTGCGCAATAGGAACAACTTGAAGTCCCAATTCACTGTAGAGAGCAACAATCCCTGATTTATAATCTGGTTTTTGACCTGGTTGTCGGCGTGTCCCTTCGGGAAAGATCAGAATTTGACGTCCCTGTCTCGCTTTTTCTTTAGATTTTTTTATTATGGTTTTTAAGGCCTTAATGGGCGTCGTTCGATTAATTGGGATAATTTGTGTTTTTGCCATGTACCAGCCAAAAAATGGAATCCATGTCAGTTCACGTTTTAGAATGAGAGCAGGATCGTCAAAATAGGGGATAAGACCGAATGTTTCCCATGCAGACTGATGTTTTGGAGCAATGATATAAGCTCCTTTGGGGAGATTTTCTAATCCTTCAATTTCATGATTTGTGCCTGCAATATATTTTTGTAAAAAGAGTGTGACACGCGCCCATGTTTTGGGGATAATCCACGCTTTTTTGCGTGGTATTAAAAAATAGATGGGAGCGTATAGAATCATTTGTATAAAAGTGGCTGTATAAAAAGTGAACGTAAAAAGGAGAGAACGGAGGATGAGCACTACATTTTCCATTTTATATCTACAAGAAGATTGCATATATAACGTATTTTATATGAGAAAACATCTCTCTTTATGCTTTTTCAAACATCTATTTTTTTGGGGAATTTATTTTTCGATATTTAAAAACCTAAGGAAAGAGGCTGATGAAATTACAGGTTGACCAAGATAATCTTTTTATTCCACGGATTTTATCTATTGCCGGAACCGATCCTTCTGGTGGCGCTGGAATGCAAGCAGATCTGAAAGTTTTTTCAGCTATGAAAACCTATGGCATGAGTGTAGTTACAGCTGTTGTTGCACAAAATACACAAGGTGTACGTGCTTTTCAGGCGCTGGACGCTTCTTTTATTGCTGATCAAATTGATTCTGTTTTTGAAGATATTCATGTTGATGCCGTTAAAATTGGTATGGTAGCAAATGCTCAGATTGCGCAGATTATAGCAGAGCGTCTTGCTTATTATAAAGCGCGTGTAATTGTTTTTGATCCCGTTATGGTTGCAAAAAGTGGAGATGTCCTTTTAAAACCTGACACGATTGAAATTATGCGTGACGTTCTTGTACCGATGTCAACTTTGATTACGCCGAATTTGCCTGAAGCAGCTATGTTATTGGGACGTGAAGTGCGGTGGTCGTTAAATGCTATGTATCAATATGGTCCACAGCTTTTGGCTTTAGGTTGTAATGCTGTTTTATTGAAGGGTGGACATTTGAGCACTCTTGCCAGAAAAAGTACAGTGAATCACGATTGTTCTAGTCCAGATCTTTATTGTGATTATGAAGGACTTGTTATGCTTGAAGCTTCTCGTTTCACAACTACTCATGATCACGGTACAGGTTGTACTATTTCAGCTGCAATTGCAGCTTTATTGCCTACGCAGCCTTTGGTTTGTGCAGTTAAACAAGCAAAAGATTATTTGAATGGAGCTTTATCTGCTTCAAGTGCTTTGCAAGTAGGGAAAGGTCGAGGGCCACTTCACCATTTTTATGAGTTATGGAAAAATGTGTGAAATAACTTATTATCAAAAAAGAATTTTCATTTTGCAATTTGTTTAGCTAATTGTAGCGTGACAGTTGTTTTTGTATTAAGTGGGAAGAGGTGGGATTAATTAGGAATATGTGGTAATTTATTGTTTTTATGTACAATTTTTACTATTAAATGCATGTTTTATCAAGTGGCAAAAGCCAGTGAAGTTTCCGATTTTACCAATCGTGCCATTGGCGCGGCAACCATGTTTAAGCTCACGGCACGTGAAATCGCGGCTTTTGGTACGGCAATGATTTCTTCTGGTATTGTTCCAGAAAGTGCTGCCCGTGGTTTTAACTTTATGAGTACACATATTCAGGAAGGCGGAAAGCATATTGAGGATGCTTTTACAAAAAAGGAGAGAGGCTTTGTCGTGCTGTTGGAAGTTGTTTGTTTCTGTTAGAGGTTCACCCAGAAATCATGGCCAATCAACCTTTTTTCTCTGTGGGTTTCGTGGGGAAATGAATGGACAATGGAAAGCCTCTACGGTGCCCCATCGCCATGAAAAAGCCAGCAACTATACCACAGAAATTATCCTAGAAGGACCAGAAAAGGAAAGGGGAAATAGTAAGTAATAGAGGCTTGTCTTGTTATCCAGCCAACGGGAACAGTTTATCGATAAAATTGTCCGATGCCAAAAGACATAACATTGCAGCCATTTTTTATCACTCAAAGCAATGAGAAGAAGGCACTTATGGATGGAAGAAGTTAAGAAATTATGGACACAATTTATTCAGAAACATCACAATCTGTTTTTGCTGTGACACCAGCAGCTGTTTATGTTTGTGGCAAGGGAATATTGGCCAAAATCCTTGTCAAAATTTTGAATAGATTCCGCACAATGCTTATGCTGAACTTTTATTGGAATGGGAGGAATTTTCTTTAGGAGAACATTGATACCAGTTGTGGAAATCATCCCTGATCGCTCAGGGGAGATGTGATCAATTTTTTCAGAGTTTTGCAACGCCATTATCGGCCTTTTATGGATATGCTAAAGTTCCAAATCAGCATCCGTTAGGCATTTCAACGTCTCTCACGGCAAGAGCAAAAGGATTTAACCGATTTAGAGCGTGTTGTTCGGTTTTTGTATTTGCAACGGTCAAGTTTTAGCGGCAAGGTGGTAAAGCGCACATTTGGCGTTGAAACGAGCTGTGGTGCACGGTTTAATTATTTTAAGGTTGAAGCGTCATTAGAGCTTCTTTGCCAGCGCTTGGCAAGGGTTGCGATTGAAAATACAGATTGGTCAGACTTTATTCTTCGCTATGATAAATAAAACGTTTTGTTTTACCTTGATCCGCCTTATTGGGGTGCTGAGAATTACTATGGAAAGGATTTGTTTAAACGAGAAGATTATCAGGTGATGGCTACGATTCTTGCGTATTTCTTTAAATGACGTACCAAAAATTCGGAAAACCTTTAGTCAATTTCATATAAAAGAGGTCACCACATCTTATTTATGTGGCAGCTCAAATAATGCTATTGCTAAAGAACTGATCATCACAAATTGCGATTTTTAATAGAAAAAAGACTCTTTGAAAGGCCTGTGAAGATCCTTTAAAGCCACCTTGAAAACCCTGTGAAAAAATAAATCTGTACAAAACGAGGCAGCAAGCTACACACATGGAGCGGGCGATGGGATTCGAACCCACGACCCCAACCTTGGCAAGGTTGTGCTCTACCCCTGAGCTACACCCGCTCACCGATTTGAAACGTATTCTGCTTCAGATGCTGTTTGTATGGCGTAGGATTTTGAGAATTGCAACAAAAAAATAACATTCCAGTGTGAATTATTTTTCAATATTAAAAAAATGGAAATAAAGATTAATTTTGAAAATGCTCTTCAATAGATTTTTTTGCGCTATTGTTGCAAATTTAAGCAGAGCAACAATGTTTAGAGTGATGGGGTTTAAAGTAGCGGGTGTGTGTTTTGCTGCTGTAGCTATTTTTATGATGAACAGCTTTGCAAAAACAACAGAGAAAGTTAAAGTGGTGATTACATAGACCATATTGCATCTTGCTGCAGATAAAGTACACAAAGGTGTAGAGGATGCGCTGGCGAAAAGTGGTTATAATTAGAGATTGAAAATTTAAAACTCATTTTATTTATCGGTGCGGGACAATATTTCTATAGCAACACAGATTGTACGTAAATTTGCTGGTGATAAACCTGATGTGATTATTGCAATTAGCGCATCTCCAGCACAGATGGTGCTTGCAGCAATGAAAACAATTCCTATTGTTTTGCTGCAATTTCTAATCCTATAGGAGAAAAAATAATTTCTTCTATTACCAAGATCGGTGGCAATGTGACAGGAACTTCTTGTCGTATAGGTATTGCGCAAAGTCTTAGAATTTTAAAGGAAGTG
Source organism: Bartonella sp. B23 (assembly GCF_053793815.1). NCBI lineage: Bacteria > Pseudomonadati > Pseudomonadota > Alphaproteobacteria > Hyphomicrobiales > Bartonellaceae > Bartonella > Bartonella sp. B23. The sequence goes on along the minus strand of NZ_CP200033.1, from coordinate 1,536,093 downwards.
AAACTAAATTTGAAAAAAACTGGTTATTTTTATAATGGCTATGAAGCCAATTCTGCTTAAACATTGAAAATGTTAAAAGATGTAGCAAACGAAGTTGGAATTGAAGTCGTTCCTTCATTGGCACCTAAGCCTTCTGATATTTAGATGGCAATGCGGGCTTTAATTGGTAAAGTGGATGCCGTTTTATTTATCGCTGATAATACGGTTCTTTCTGTTTTAGAGGGGACAGCAAAAGTTCACGGGAAGTAAAATTCCTTTATGTCCTGTCGGTTCTGATTCTGTGGAAAGGGGTTCTCTTATGATGCAGGGTATAAATTTCTATGACGTGGGGGGTTAAGATTGGAAATTGGTTATGCATATTCTAAAAGGTGAAAAACCTAGTGATATTGATTCTGTACAGGCGGCTAGTAATGGTATCCGTATTGATATAAAAGCAGCTAAAAAGCTGGTATTGTTATTCCGCAGGCAGTTGTTGAATGCGCGACAAAGATTATTCAATAAGCTTCCATAAACATGATGCTGATATGGTAAAAGCACTTAATTTTTCATGAGAGTGTTCTTTGGGTGAATATATTTGCATTTTCTTGTGCTGTAGAGTTAGGTCTTATTTATGCGTTTGTTGCAATTGAAGTTTATCTTTCGTTGCGCATTTTAGATTTTCCTAATTTAACTGTTGATGGTTTGTTTCTTCTTGGATCATGTGTTTGTGGTGTTTTGGTTCTTTTATGTTTAAATGCATGGACTGCTATGGTGTGTACTTTTTGCGCAGATATGGTAATTGGTTTAGTAATAGATTTGCTGAATTTGCATTTTGGTATTTTAAATATTTTGGCTTTAATTTTAACAATATCAGCGCCTTATACAGTTAACTTTCGTATTATGGGGATGATCTAATATTAATTAAGCACTTACTGATACTGCTTTAATCCCCTTTCATGATGTATTTGGCTTTCTTGATATTTTTTGTGCGTACTCTTTTTGTTGGTCTTGTATTACTGGTTGTAGCATTTTTGATTTGGCGCTTTTTAGAAAGTGAGATGGGGTTTGCTATATGCGCAATGGGAAAAAATCCGCGTATGGCTACAGCACAGGAGGGCATACATCGGCATTAATTTATTTTTGCATGAAGCTTTCAAATGTGTGTGTTGTGCTTGGAGGTTCTCTTCATATTCAAACCGCGGTTGCTATTGGTATTTCCGGTGGAGTTGGTGCGGTTGTTTTCAGTTTTGTCTTGTTATTATTGGTGAAACATTACTTCATATGTGCAATATTTTTTTGATTATTGTTGCCTGTGTTATTGGGTTTGTTCTTTACCGTGTTGCAGTGCAGTTTGCATTTGAAGCACAAGGAATTGGCATTGATACATCAACGGATCTTCAGCTGATCACAGCGCTTTTAGTGGTTTTAATCCTTGCTGTATCACGCCATTGGGAGGGAGGCATAAACATGGTTGAATTCTCTCATGTTGGAGTTATTTTTAAACTATAAAACACCTTTGGAAAAAAGGCTTTGATTGATATCAATCTCAAGATTAATCGGAGTAGTTTCGTTACCATTATTGGGTCAAATTGTGTTGGGAAATCAACTTTACTTAGTATTTTAGCGGACGTAATTCTTCTTACGACAGGAAGGGCAGTTGTCAATGGGAAAAATGTTTCTAGGCAATTGGTTAGGTGAACACGCTGGGAAAGTTGCTTGTGTTTTTCAAGATTTGTCGGTGGGAAGTTGTGGTTCTTTAACAATTGAAGAAAACTTAGCTTTTGCAGCTCTTTGTAAGAGTCTACGTGGTTTGAATTCTGCTTTAAATTATAAAGAGCGGAAATTTTTTCGTGAGGAAATTGCCAAATTAAGCATTGGTCTTTAGGCGTGTTTTATAATCCTATGGACGGTTTGTCGGAAGGGTAATGTCAAGCGGTTTATCTTGTTATGGCTGTTTTAGCAAATGCGGATGTTTTATTGCTTGATGGGCATATCTCAGCATTAGATCCAAGAGCGGTTGATTTTGTTATGAAATTGACAGAAAAAATTGTTGAAGGGAAAAAATTAATAACTATTATGGTGACGTGTCCTATGCGTCAAGCTTTTTGATGGTGCATGGGGGAAGTGGTTTTGTATGCGTGTCAAGAAGAACGTAAAAGATTAGATTGATCTCATAGGCATGTTCCAGAGGGTTTGTGGTGAAGTTCTTGATGATGAATTCTTGATGGATTAATATTTTGGCTCAGAAAAAAGCGCACGAGGTTGATCACTTTCTAACGCGTTTTTCGCGTGCTTTTCCTATTGTTCTCATTTATGGTCCTGATCGTGGTCTTGTTTGCGAGCGTGTACAGCGTTTTATTAAGTGCACGAAGATAGATGTAGAAGATCCTTTTTCCACTGTTCGTCTTGATGCGGCTGAGATTGATAAAGATCCTGCACGATTGGGGAATGAAGCGCGAACTTTGTCGCTTTTTGGTGGTGATCGTTTGATATGGGTGTCTAATGGTGCTAATCAAAAAAACTTTCTTACAGCTTTGAAGCTTTTAATTAAAGAACCACCAGAAAAAAGCTTTATTCTCATTGAGGCAGGGGATCTCAAAAAAGGGACAGGGTTGCGTAATGTTATTGAGCCGGTATCAGTAGCGATGGCTTTACCTTGTTTTGCGGACGATATTTGTGCTCTTGATACATTAATTGATGAAGTCTTGGGTCATTTTAAAATGACTCTTTCTTTGGATGCGCGTAGGTGGTTGCTCCATCATTTGGGAGGGGATCATCTTGTTTCGCGTGGTGAATTGGAAAAACTCTGCCTTTATGCTTTGGGGAAAACGCATATTGTTCTTGAAGATGTAAAAGCTGTGGTAAGTGATGTGAGTGCGATTTCTCAAGATGAGGTGATTGATGCTATTTTACTGGGAGATGTGCAAAATTTTGAAGCACACTTTAACCGATATAAAAGTATACCAAGTGCACTTTTTTTTATTTTGAGTGCTGCACAAAGGCATTTTCAGCAATTACAGCTTTTGCGTTATAAAGTGGATGTTGAAAGTAAAAGCGCTCGTACAGCGATTTCTCAAGCACAGCCACCAATTTTTTTTCAACGGAAAAAAACCGTTGAACGTGCCTTGAGCTATTGGGGGGAAGAACAAATTTTTTATGCAATGGAACGAATCCAGCGTGCTGTTTTAGATAGCCGTAAAAATCCGCTTTTGGGTGAGGCTATCATTCGTCAAGCTTTGTTAGGGCTGGCAATTTTTGCACGACGTCGAATGGTGGCTTAAAATATTAAGCTCTATTGGGAGCATGTTTATTTAAAAATCACGAAAGTTTTACAAAATGAATTTTCTCCTTATGATTGTTTGTTTTTCATGTTTTGCGCATTTGATAAAAGACTAACATCATTTTTATTGATTGCTTTGCCCAATAAAAAGGATTTTAAAGGCATTGTTATTATCAAATTTTCTTTTTTGATAGAGCGAGTTTGCATCATATTTGCTTGATTTATGAGATCAGATGAGTGGGGGATTTTATAAAATTACAACATTTTTTCTTTACGTTTTTTTGCAAATAGAGGCATTACTCCAAATAAAAATGATCTGCGAATGGTTAGCACAGATGATCAATGGATGGCGCATGATTTAATGTTTCATTTTCTTTTGTCTGTTGTGGTTTTTTAAATGTTTGATACATAATTCTTGAACAAATAGACTGGCATATTTTGTGCTTTGTTGTCGTTTTCAAAGAGTTTTTAAAGGTGAAAGATGCTCCATCAGTTTGAAAAAATAGCACTCATTGGGATCGGTCTCATTGGCTCTTCTTTAGCAAGAGTGATTAAAAAGAAAAATCTTGCTGCTCAAATTTCTATTGCAACGCGTCGGAAAGAAACATTGAAAAGGGCGCGCGAATTAGAACTTGGGAATTTTTATACAACGAATAATGCAGAAGCTGTTGAAGGAGCAGATTTGGTTATTGTTTCTGTTCCTGTTGGAGCAAGTGCGGAGATAGCAAAAACTATTCGTGACCATTTAAAACCAGGGGCGATTGTGAGTGATGTTGGATCTACAAAAGCGTTGGTGATTGCAGAAATGGCACCTTTATTGCCAAAAACAGTTCATTTTATCCCAGGACATCCAATTGCTGGAACGGAATATTCTGGGCCAGATGCTGGATTTGCTGATTTGTTTATAAATCGCTGGTGTATTTTAACACCTTCTGCTGAAAGTGATGCTGTGGCTATAGCGCAATTGACAGCATTTTGGGAAGCTTGTGGCGCGCGCGTCGAAAAGATGGATCCTAAGCATCATGATCTCGTTTTGGCTATAGTTTCGCATTTGCCCCATTTGATTGCTTATAATACTGTTGGGACGGCCAGTGATTTAGAAAAGGTGACAAATTCGGAAGTTATTGCTTATTCCGCTTCAGGTTTTCGTGATTTTACTCGTTTGGCATCTTCTGATCCTGTTATGTGGCGAGATATTTGTTTGCATAATAAGGATGCCATTTTAGAAATGTTGAGTCGTTTTGGTGAAGGGCTTGCTTCTTTAGAACGAGCAATTCGTGTAGGGGATGGTGAGACACTGTTTAACTTTTTTGCGCGTATGCGTGCTGTGCGCCGCAGTATTATTGCTGCGGGACAAGAAATTGATGCCCCTGATTTTGGGCGTCATAGTGTTTCTAAAGAAGGTATCTAAAAATGAGATTTTTTGTTAAACTTCACGGGTTGTTTTAGGAATCCATAAGAAATTTTCTTCCTTTTTATTTTAAGTTGTGGATTGTTATGAATAAGGTGGGCGGTTGTCCGGATGTAGATAGCTATGGTTTAAAAATTTTAATGGGTACAAGATTATCATTTGTAGCTCTGTGTGGCATATGACGTGCAAAAAAACTACTATCTCCTATAGGAGATATCAAAAAATAAGTAGTTGTAGATATTTTTATAATGTATTGCTTTATGTTTTTATACAAGGGTTGTTTCTGGATAGTCTTGTGTGGTGTATTTGTGCTTAGATTGCTTGCCGGCTGTGGTTGACATAATCTGAGATCAAAAAAATCATTTGGTGTATATCTAAGCCTGCAATAAAAATTGCAAATTGCTTTGTGTCAGTTTATGTAGGCGTACATATCTTGTTTTATCAACAATATCGACGATTGATAGGTACTGATCTTTATCGTATTTAGCTCTTGATGAGCAAAATTTGTTTGTTTATCCTTTTCAGTCTTGGCACAGAATTGGGCTTGATCGTGTTGATCATTGTCCTTTATATAGAAATATTTTCTCTTAGAGTTTTGATGATTTTTATAAAGTTTCGATAAATTAAGGAAGAATGTTACCAGAAAGTATTAAGATTTGTTGGGAAATGTCTTTTGGTATAGCTATCGTATTCTTGTTGATGCAGTAAGCCACTATTGGCGCGATAATGGGAGTGCTTTTGCAAGTCATGTCGCGTTGTCAGGGCTCTTAGCGTTTTTCCCTTTTTTTATTTTTGGGACATCTCTTGCTAGTTTTGTTGGTGCTTTTACATATACGCCGCAAAAAATTAAAGCGCTTGTGCAATTGTTGCCAGATGTCATTGCAGAACCTTTATCTAAGGAAATTATTAATGTTTTAACCATTCAGCGAGGGGGAGTGTTAACGGTTTCTGTTATTGGAGCAGCCTATTTTGCCTCTAATGGGATAGAAGCTTTACGTACGGCCTTAAATAACGCTTATCGTGTTGTTGATCGACGTAGTTTGTTGTTTTGTCGTTTTCAAAGTTTGTTTTTTGTTGTCATTGGAGCTATTGGTCTTGTCGTAATCAGTTTTTTGTTGATTTTGACACCTTTGCTGATCAAAATTACACAACATTATTCTTTTTTTATTACCGAATATATTGCTATCATTCGTTTATGGCGCTACATAATCGCGGCGGCTGTTTTGTTTGTAAGTCTTGTAGTTGTTCATAAATGGTTACCAGCAGAGCGACGAAAATTTATAGATATTTTGCCAGGAATTGTGGTGACAATGTCGGTGTGGTTTATAGCTTCTATTGCTTTTGCACAGTATTTAACGATGTTTGATTATATTTCTACTTATGCGGGGTTGGCATCTATTATGGTTGCCATTATTTTTCTTTACTTGTTAAGCGCAATTTTTATTTTGGGAGGTGAAATAAACGCGGCGATAATGTTTTATCGCAATCATTTGCAACACTTAGATGAATGAAAAAACCTGTTGCTCGTGTGAAGGTTAAAAGACGAATACACGAATAAAACGTGCTGTTGCTTTGTTGGTTGATGCTGATGCGTGTTCTATAAATCTTGAAACTTATCGTGTTATGAGTCATTATAAACTTAAAGCATTTGTTGTGGCAGATCGTTTTTTGTTTCTCTTAGATGAAGATCTTCTTGAAAGGGTAATTGTTGCTAAAAGTTTTGATTGTGCAGATGATTGGATTGTAGAGCATGTGCACGGGGTTGGTATTGTTATCACAAGTGATATCCCTTTAGCAGCACGGATTTGTGTGCGGGTGAGGTTTTTTTTCGCCAACGGGGCGTAGCTTTGATGCAAGCTCAATCGGTCAGGATTTGGCGATGCGCAATTTTATGGAAAAATTGCGAGGACATGGTAAAACAACAGGTGACTCTCGTCATTTTTGCCGCGAAGGCTGTTTTGCTTTTTTATCAGCACTGGATTTAGCCATGCAACGTTTAAAAAGGTGCGGTTGTTGGCTTATTGTGCTTCCTTTATGATAGCTTTTATAAAATCTTTTGCATCGTCATTGGCCCATGGTGCTGCACCGTTGAATGAAGCAATGAGATGGCCATTTTTATCAATCAGAAATGTGCTGGGCAGCCCTAAAGCGAGTCCTTGTTTTCTAAGGCTGTTGAAAATATTCATTGTTTCATCGCGGTAGTAAAACAGGTTATCAGCATGAGCATCGTGTAAAAATTTCTGAATTTTTTCAGGAGAAGCAGTTTTATCAATATTGATGGCTATGACATCGAAATTTTTTCCACCCATTTCACGTTTTAATTGCGCTAGTTCTGGCATTTCCGCACGGCATGGTTTGCACCACATGGCCCACAGATTTATAAGTATTGGTTTTCCAGTAAATTCAGCAAGGTTATGGTCTTTTTCTTGAATATCTTTAAAAGAAAGTTGCTTCATGTCATAGGGAATATCGGCGAATCGCATATGGGTAAAAAAGCCTTTTGCTGCTTTTTGAATTGCCGTCATTTTTTCCGTTTGGGTTTTGTCAGTATTTGTTTCTTGTGCATTTGCTGCTGAAATGAAATTGAAAAAGAAAGACTCTCTCTTGTTGTTATGATTTGTTGTTGCGTATAAACTCAAGGCAATGATAAACGATGCGAGGAAGAATAGCCTATTTTTATTGTTATTTTTTCGGCTAATAAAGATTTGAAGAAACATAATTTTTGTCCTTTTAATGGGTGTTTTTAGGGTATGACCAATGAAAAATTAAAGAACCAAATGTGGGGTGGCCGATTTGTAGCGGGATCTGCGGCAATTATGGAAGAAATCAACACCTCAATTGATTTTGATCAGAAACTTTATCGGCAAGATATTGAAGGCTCGCTTTCTCATGTGGCGATGTTAGCGCAAAAAAAGATCATTTCACAATCAGATTATGAAAAAATTGTTTATGGTTTAAAGCTTATCCGCAAAGAAATTGAAGATGGCACATTTGTTTTTTCACGAAAACTTGAAGATATTCATATGAATATTGAAGCGCGACTAAGGGAATTGATTGGTTCTGTAGCAGGACGTTTGCATACGGCTCGTTCACGCAATGATCAGGTTGCTGTTGATTTTCGTTTGTGGGTGCGTGAAGCAACGCAGAAAACAGCGCAAGCTTTAAAAGGATTGATAGAGCAATTGCTTATTCGAGCAGAACAACACGTTGATACCTTTATGCCAGGCTTTACGCATTTACAATCAGCACAACCCGTAACATTTGCCCATCATATGATGGCCTATGTTGAAATGTTTGGTCGGGATTTATCCAGAATGCGTGATGCGGTTGAGCGCATGAATGAATCGCCTTTAGGTGCTGCAGCTTTAGCTGGTACAAGCTTTCCGATTGATCGTTTTATGACGGCAAAAGCATTAGGTTTTCGTGAACCGACACGCAATTCGATTGATAGTGTTTCGGATCGTGATTTTGCGTTGGAATTTTTAAGTGCAGGTGCTCTTTGTGCAACACATCTTTCGCGTTTAGCAGAAGAAATTGTTCTTTGGTCAAGTGCGCAATTTCATTTTATTCGTTTATCGGATGCTTTTTCAACTGGTTCATCCATTATGCCACAAAAGAGAAATCCTGATGCTGCGGAACTTGTGCGTGCCAAAGTGGGACGACTGAATGGTGCATTGATGGGTCTGTTAACAGTGATGAAAGGATTACCCCTTGCCTATTCGAAGGATATGCAAGAAGACAAAGAATATGTGTTTGATGGAGCTTTGAGTCTAGAATTATCGCTGGCAGCAATGACAGGAATTATTAGTGATTTGCAAGTCAATAAAGAAGCTATGAAACAAGCTGCTGATTCCGGTTATGCAACTGCAACTGATTTTGCCGATTGGCTTGTGCGTGAATTAGGGATTCCTTTTCGTGAAGCACACCATATTACTGGACGTGCTGTGGCATTAGCAGAAAAAAAACAATGTAGTTTGAATGAGTTATCATTGATTGAACTTCAAATAATATGTCCAGATATTAATGCAGGACTTTTTGATGTTTTGACGGTTGAAAAATCTGTTAAAAGCCGTAAAAGTTTTGGCGGAACGGCGCCTTCAGAAGTGCTTTGTCAAATTGCCTATTGGAAAGAACGCCTTGTAACCGCCTGAGTGATTTGATTTCAAACGCGGATAATAAAGAAAAATACCGGTAGGGAGGAAAAGGGCGTATGAAGATCATTTTTAAGAATTTAACAATTGCCCTTTTGGCGAGCGTTATTATTGTTGGATGTGGGCATAGAGGGGCATTAGAATTGCCTCCTTCAGCGTTGGTGAATTCTTCGCAAGGGACATTTGTTCCTCAAGGTAAAACAGATGAACCATTTATTCTTGATCGGTTGATACAATAGGGATTTTTATGCGTTTTTTTTCTTATCATCAGGGTGTACTCCACGCTGAAGGTATTTCGCTTTTGGAACTTGTGAGGGAAGTTGAAACACCTTTTTACTGTTACTCAGCTAGCGCAATCGTTGCACATTTTAAAGATTATCAGAATGCATTTCGCGATATGCCGAGTTTGATTGCTTATGCGGTTAAAGCGAATTCCAACCAAGCAGTGTTACAACTTTTAGCGAACAATGGCGCGGGAGCTGATGTGGTTTCAGAAGGGGAATTACGGCGTGTGCTTGCTGTTGGTATTCCTGCTCAGCGTGTTATTTATTCTGGTGTTGGTAAAACAATGAGAGAAATAGATTTCGCTCTTGCAAAGGATATTTATTGTTTTAACGTTGAATCAAAGCCAGAACTTGAACAATTATCGGCACGTGCTGTTGCGCTTTCAAAAACAGCTCGTATTTCTTTGCGCATTAATCCTGATGTTGATGCTAAGACTCACAAGAAAATTACAACAGGAAAATCTGAGAATAAATTCGGTATTCCGCTATCGTTGGCGGGTGATGCTTATAAAAAAGCGACTCAATTGCCTGGTCTTCATGTGTGTGGTGTTGATCTCCATATTGGTAGTCAAATTTGTGATTTAAAGCCGTTTGAAGATGCATTTATTATTGCTGCAGATTTTGTGCGTCAATTATGGAATAATGGTTATGCGATAACCCATGTCGATATTGGGGGCGGTCTTGGTATTTCTTATGGTCATGAGCAATATCCAGTACCCTCTCCCTTTGATTATGCAGCACTGGTAAAGAAGCATATTGCGCCTTTAGGAATCGATATTATCTTAGAACCTGGTCGTAGTATTGTTGGGGAAGCCGGTATTTTGTTGACATCGGTTGTGTATTTAAAAAAGGGGGAAGGGCGGAATTTTGTTGTTGTTGATGCAGCAATGAATGATTTCATGCGCCCGACGCTTTATGATGCGTGGCAAAATGTGATACCAGTGAAAAAAACACCAGCAGATGCCCTTATGATGAGTGCTGATATTGTTGGTCCTGTTTGCGAGACTGGTGATTATTTAGGTTTGGAACGCTCTTTACCAGTGTTGAAAGCAGGTGATTTTTTAGCAGTAACAGGAGCAGGAGCTTATGGTGCGGTAATGGCAAGCACCTATAATAGCCGGCTTTTGGTGCCGGAGGTTCTTGTTAAGGATACACGTTTTGCAATTATTCGCCCACGTCTTGATTATGCTCAGTTGATAGACTGCGATCATATTCCAGATTGGGTTAAGCCTGTATTGAATTGAATATTGTTAAATATTTTTGGTCTTATTTTTACTAAATTTTGATGAAACAATTTATTTTTTGGAAATTGTTTTGTGTAGGATTTATTTATAGTGCTATAGAATATTTTCTTTCAATATGCCAATGTAAGGTATATTTATGCATATTAAAAATACAATGTCATTTCTATTTGATTTCAGTTTTCTTTTGTATAAACCAAGTGTAAAAGTATAAAGTCAAATGGGATATTCAGGATAAAATTTACCCATAGGGACGTGAAGTGAATCACATAGGTGATTAGCAAGTGGAGTTTATCTCAAGAAAAGCCAATCTGATTACAGATTGGTGGTGGTTGAGAATCTTAATCCTTTAGGGTGAAGAGAAAATTAGGATCTCAATTCACCGTTGTAAAAGGGGACAAGTGCTTGTCTATAAGAAATGAAAACATCAAAAGTTTTGCAAAAATAAAGCTTTTGTGTGTGCGTATTTTCATGTGGTTTATCCTCTCATTTGAGCGGATATGGCCAAGGTTGTTGCCGCTTTTTTTGATTCTCAGTCTCTTTTGTTCGCTTAGTTGGTTTGGTATTTTTGGAATTTTAGGTTATTGGCCACATTTGCTTTTACTTGGGCTTATGCTTTTTTCTGTTGCAGGGAGTTTATTTTTTCTTATTCGCTTTCGGTTTCCTACGACAAAGGAAGTTGATCAGCGTCTTGAAAGAGTAAACGGTCTTAAAAATCAACCTTTAAGTGTACAAACAGATCGTTTGTATTCCGAAAATGATGAAGATTTTAGTGCATTTGTTTGGCGTGAACATCAACGCCGCATGGCAAAACAATTATATCATTTAAAAACTGGATTTGCCTATCCCAATAGTGCAGCTTATGATCCTTTGGCTTTGAGGACTTTATGTGTTCTCCTTTTTGTGTGTGCTTTTGGTTTTTCTTTTGGCTCGCTAGGGGGGCGTTTGACGGATGCGTTTGATTTACGTCCTATGATCGACGAAACATCGATGCGGATTGATGCTTGGGTAACACCTCCTTCTTATACCGGTGTCGCACCTCTTTATTTAACAAAAGGTGATAAAACACAGTTTGAAGTTCCTGAAGGAAGTGATGTGGTTGTACGCGTTGTCAATAGCGCTGGCGTTACAGTAAAAGCAAAATCTGAAGAGGATGCAAAAGAAATTTTGTTTTCCAAGAAAAGTGAAAATGCGGCTCTAAATGATCAAATCGTTCATTTTGAAACACGCTTAGAACATTCAATAGATTTAGTGGTGTCATCGCGTCATAAGAAACATCAATGGCATTTGAAAGTGATTAAAGATCAACACCCAACAATTCGTTGGTTGGAAAAACCAGGACGGATTTTGACTGGTTCATTAGAACTACAGTATGAGCTGGATGATGATTATGGAGTAGCAAAGGCTTTTGTTGAAATAGAACCTTTTTTTAATCGGCCTAAATCTGCTTCTTCTCTTTATAAAGCGCCTGAAATAACACTTCTTCTACCACGGGGTGGAAGGGGCAAAATGCGAACGGTACAAGATGTGTCAAATCATCCGTGGGCTGGTTTAGAAGCCAAAATTACTTTGGTGGCAGAAGATGCTGCGGGGCAGAAAGGGAGGAGTAAAACTTTTGTTATGACACTGCCACAGCGCGTTTTTTCGAATCCTGTTGCGCGTGCAGTGGGTGAGTTGCGTCGTATATTGGTTCTTAATCCTTTGGCACGAGATCGTGTGCTTGATATGCTTTCTGCTTTGCTTGTTCGTCCAAAAGAAGGGTTAAAGAGTTTTACACATTTTCTTGTTCTTCAGAGTGCATGGACAAGGCTTTCTATGGCAGAAACGGAAGATGATTTGCGCGCAGTTATTGATTATTTATGGCAGATTGCTTTAGGGATTGAAGGCAGTCAGCTCGAGTCCGTCCAGAAAGATCTAAAACAAGCACAAGCCGCTTTGCGTGATGCACTTCGTTACGGCGCTCCAACCGCAGAAATTGAGCGTCTTATGGCAGATTTACGTCAAGCTATGGATGACTATATTCATGCTTTAGCTGAAAATGCACAAGACAAGAGCTATCCACACAAGAGTAATCTTAGCCATCCTAGTCTTTCAGAAAATACACTACAGCAAAAGCTGAACTTAATTGAGGAAATGGCTAAGATGGGCTCCTCTTTAGCAGCGGAACAGCTGTTGGCTGAAGTTGAGCAAACTCTTGACCATCTGCAAGTTCAAAAAGGCAGTAATGGTGGGGAACAGAATCAGAGCAAATCCGCACAAATGAAAGAAAAAATGGATCATCTTGGGGACTTGATACGTCGTCAGCAAGAAATTCTCAATGAAACACACCAATTAGAAAAGCAACAACAACTTGGAGAAATTGTACCGGAAAAACAAAGAAAATCTTTAAAAAAGCGTCAGGCCGATTTGCAGTCTGAGTTGTCAACATTGGGAAAGGAATTATCAGCACAAGGGTTTGGATCGAGTGACGTATTCAAAAAAGCAGAAGAAAAAATGAATAATGCAGAAGATGCTCTTGATCAGGGAAATCATCAAACATCTATACAAAATCAGTCAGATGCTTTGGAATCTTTGCGGCTAGGTGCACAAAGTGTTTTGGAAAAAATGCGCAAAGCGCTTAAAGAAAATGGTGAAAGTAAAAATGCTGTTCGTGGTCCTGAGGATCCATTAGGACGTTCACTTTCTTCGAAAACAGATCAAGAAGGGCAAGGAGATACAGCTCTGCCGCAAAAAAATGATCAAATGCGTGCGCGGCAGATTTTGGATGAAATTCGCAAACGCCTTGGTAGGGAGCATATTCCAGAAGCAGAAAAAAACTATCTTGAAAGGTTGCTTCGTTTTAATTAATCATTCTTTCCTCTAACTTATGGCAAAAAGAACGTATTAGAAATTTTTTGGAGTGTGAAGTTCAAAAATAGAGGGCATGATTCAAACGATTGTTGTGAAGTAATCATAAAGACGTTCTGCGCTACTTTTGAGATTATTTGGGTCTAAAATATGAAATATTCAAGTTTTCGTTATTGCGAAGAAAAGGCAGAAGTCCATATAAGTTGGATATGTGAAGCCTGTTGGGTTTGAAGTTTTTTCTACACGGTATGTTGAGTTGGATATAGTAACATTGAGAGATTTTTACGATTCTGCACTTGGACTGCGTGTGCAGGGGACGTTGTGTGAGCAATTAGATTTATGGTGGCCAGATCTTGCTGATAAACGGGTTATGGGTTTAGGGTATGCGCTTCCTTACCTTTCTGCGTTGTGTGTGCGTGCGCAACAATGTTTTGCTTTTATGCCGGCCGCTCAGGGTGCTTCACCTTGGCCTTGTGCTGATAAGGTTGCTACAGCACTTGTTTTTGAAGAAGATTTACCGCTTCCCGATGCTTCTATGGATTGTATTTTATTGGTACATGCGCTTGAATATACAGAAAATGCATTCGAAACGCTGAATGAAATATGGCGTGTTCTGGCTCCCAATGGCAGCTTGATTGTTATTGTTCCTCATCGCCCTGGTTTTTGGGCACGAAATGCTTGCACACCCTTTGGTTATGGTGAACCCTATAGTCGGCAGCAAATTGCTCGTTTGTTTGAAAAAACAAATTTTATTTCTGGACCAGTGCAAGAAATTGTACATTATATGCCTTCTTCAGGATATGTTTCACGGTTATTCTCATTTTTTTATGAGCCATTTTGGCGCTATCTTTTGCCTTATTTTGGTGGACTTTTAATGTGTCATGCGCAGAAATGTATTTATCAAGGTTTGCGTATACAGCGCCGTCAATCACGGCGTATTTTTATTCCTGCATTATCGCCTCAAGCCTATGAGGATTCTTCTCACCTTGTTTCCGATTCTATCTTACGACAGTGCTTGTGAATGATACAACGCAAAAACCATTTTGTGTTATCATCTTAACTTATGCGAGGTGCAAGAGGGTATTCTCATCCTTTTTGCTGGCTTAATGTCGCGATTGTTTTTACATTGAGATAGTTCATGAGAAGTATATCGATCCTAGTCTCAAATGATTTTTATCGATATGCTAATTCCATTTGTGATGTGCGAGAAAATGGTTTTGGTTTATGCACTATAAGGCCGATTTACGATGAGGAATTTTATTTTGGACTCTCATTCAAGTTGTGAAACGATAAATTATATATAAATCAATATATTATATCTATTCATCTTATTGTATTTCAGAAAAAATTAAGAGCATAAAAATCGTTTTTGAAGTAGTAATTTTGAATAGAATTTAAATATTAAGGCGATATCCATTTTGATCGGTGACAAGAATTTGTGCGTTGGAAGGATCCTTTTCGATTTTTTGTCGCAAACGATAGATATGAGTTTCTAAGGTATGAGTGACAACATTTGCACTGTAACCCCAAATTTGTTCTAATAGTGTTTCACGGCTTACAGTTTTATTATTTGTGGAATAAAGGTACTTAAGAATTGCTGCCTCTTTTTCTGTGAGGTGCATTTTGTTGTCGTGTTGATCAATGAGAAGTCTCTGTTTAGGTTGAAAAGTATAGGGACCAATTAAAAGAAATGCATCTTCATTTTGTTCGTATTGACGCAATTGGGTGCGGATTCGCGCTAACAATACAGCAAAACGAAAGGGTTTTTTGACATAATCATTGGCACCTGTTTCAAGATCTAAAATGGTATCACAATTTGTATCATGATTTGTGATCATGATAATGGGAGCACGAAATTCTTGGGTGCGTAATTTTTTAACAGCTTGAAGGCCATCAAGATCAGGGAGTTCAATACTAAAAATGGCTATATCAACGTTTTTTTCTTTGGCTGTTGCAATTCCTGCTTCAGCTGTTTTTGCTTGGAAAACTTTAAATTCTTTATGCATTTGCAATTGTTCTACCAAAATTGGACGCAGGTCATCATCGTTTTCAACGATTAAAAGCGTGTATCTGGTCATTTTTTTTCCTTATAATGTATGTTGATGTCCTGACTGAAAGTAGTTTCATGAAAATGGAGTTTCATGCAAGGAGAATTAGAAAAAATAAACTCCACAAAAAATAAACTTTTGTTTCTTTTATGGTTGTGTGCCGACAAGCAGGTATTTGTACGCAGGTTTTTTTATGCGCAGGGTGGAATTGTTTTTTATGATCCAAGGCATTTTAGTATTTTTGCTTTTAAACGTGAAAGCTAAAGTGCGATGCTTTTAGCATATATGAATTTTGGGGAGGATTTCATGGTAATCTTTATTATTTCTTCATTTTATTTTGCCCTTTCATTGCATTCGAGTGCAGAGTGGTTGGTATGATACGTGTGGTGGTGCCAATTGTAATAGTTTAGTATGCCTTCCTTACTTCCATGGTTATAAAAAGATACACCGTGAATATGGTATTTATACTGTCGTTCTGGTGTGGGATTAAAATAGTACAGAACGAAAAATGGCAAGGGGGAATATCATTGTTATGTATTTAACACGAGAATATAGTCTAACAGAATGATGTATCGCGCTTTCTTGTCAGCGATATGGAGCGTCTCTTGCCAAACATTATCCGATGGACAAAAATTATTGTTTTAAGATGAAGGAAGTTCTTTCTTAAAAAATAATTCTCATTTTCTCTAATTTCATCTCATGACGCTGTTCGTGGGGATTATAATGGAAAATTATTGAGCATAACAAGCTTTACTTATGCAATGTATAATCTGAAATCATCATTCTCTTTGCTTGTTTTTAACGTTGTCTACACTGTTTTTGCAGTGAGATAGTCTATGAAGATACAGTGAGATCTTTGATCTAAATGGTCATTTACATATCAATTTTGCTTGTAGTGGAAAGCAAGAGATTGTTATTGATTTATCATAAAATGGGTTTGGAATAAGAGACTTTATCCTATTGTGAGGTTATCATTGCAAGTTGCAAAATTATACATTATCATTGTAAATTAGCTCATTGTTTTAAGATTTCCCATCAAGCAGATTTCTTTCCATTCATCTTCTGTCACAGGTTGTACTGACAAGCGAGAAACATTGACCAGCACCATATTTTTCAGTTTTGGATTTGCTTTAATCTGTTTTAATGAAATAGGTGTTGGCATATCACAGAGTGCACGGATATCCACACATTCCCAACGTGAATCAGAGGTGGTAGAATCAGGATGCGCTTCAGCACAGACCTCTACAATGCCTACAATTTCTAATCCTGTATTTGAATGATAAAAAAAACCTTTATCACCATATTTCATGGCGCGCATATTGTTACGAGCTTGATAATTGCGTACACCATCCCATTGTTCGCCATCAGTACCTTTTTGCTTTTGCATGTGCCATGACCATTTATGGGGTTCAGATTTAAAAAGCCAATAAGCCATGCGCTCTCCTTTTTATAAGCATCTATATAGACACCATAAAGTATGATTTTTAAAATGGAGTAAAGAGTACGCATTATCGATTTGTTTCCTTTTAAAAAAATCAAATGGTGATAAAAAAATAAGCTGTATTTTTTCACATAGATGTATAGAGATATTGTGCTTTTACTCTTTTTCAGTGGTAAAATATGTATGTGGAGCGAAAAATAGACCTAAAGGTAATGAGCTCAGCATACAGAAGTTTAGTTATTTTTCTAATTTAGAATGACCAGTCAACATGATTGCACTGAGTTGAAGTTATTGTGTTGCATTTAAAAAATGAAACGGGAAAATCGGCTCCAAAAAGCCAAGATACTATAATGATAATGGCAACAAGTGAAATATTAAATGATGATGGTTTGTATTGTACTTCGTGAATAATATAAATCCAATCTATTGCTATGCCTTTGTTCCACGACGTCCTGTTCCTATTGCAGGAACGGCTTTTTCATCTAATGGCCAGCGTGAACGAGGAGCAATGTCAAGAGAACTTACTTCTCCTCGAGCAAGCCGCTCAGCTCCAGCAAAAGCAATCATTGCAGCATTGTCTGTGCACAAAGAAAGAGGGGGTGCTATAAATTCAAAATCGTGTTGATGAGCAAGTTCTTGCAACGTAGATCGAATGGCTTGGTTAGCAGCTACTCCACCTGCGACAACCAAAGCAGGTGGGCGACATCCTGGATAATGCGAGAGAGGATACTGGTGGATAAAGTGTTGTAGAGCCAAGTTGACACGATCACACACTGTGTCGGTAACGGCTGCTTGAAAGCTTGCCGCAATATCAGAAACATCTCTTTCTGTGAGAGGTGCCATGGCTGTTGCAGCTTGTCGAACAGCAGTTTTGAGACCGGAAAAAGAAAAATCTAACCGTTTTTCACCTTTTAAAGGTCGTGGAAGAAGGATACGGTTTTTATCACCCAATAAAGCTGCTTTTTCAAGGGCTGGGCCGCCAGGATAAGGAAGGCCTAAGAGCTTTGCTGTTTTATCAAAAGCTTCTCCCAAGGCATCATCAATAGTGGTTCCTAAACGTTGGTAATTGCCTACGCCATGAACAAGGATTGTTTGTGTATGACCACCTGATACTAAAAGTAATAAATAAGGAAAATGGATATTATGCGTTAGAACGGCTGTTAGGGCATGTCCTTCCAGATGATTTACGGCAATAAAAGGTTTTCCCGTGGCGAGAGAAAGTGCTTTTGCAGTCATAACGCCCACCAAAAGCCCTCCTATCAAACCAGGACCACTCGTGGCCGCAATGGCATCAATGTCTTTCAGTTGTGTGTTTGCTTTTGTCAGTGCTCTTAAAATTAAATCATCGAGAATTTCAACATGGGCACGGGCAGCAATTTCAGGAACAACACCGCCGTAAGGTGCATGATGGTCAACTTGGCTCCAAACAATATTGGAAAGAATTCGGCTGTTTCCTTCATTGTTGTGCTCAATAACAGCGGCAGCAGTTTCATCGCAACTTGTTTCTATTCCTAACAGGCGCATTTTAGACAAAACCTTATGTTTAAGCTTCTTTTATGGGTGGGTACCACGGACAGGTGAAGAAGAAAAGGATTTATCTTATCTTAAAATTGTTCTCTTGGTGAGAAAAATAATTTTAGCTTTTTATTTGCTCTAATTGCTTTGTTGACTAAAAATCAAGGTATATTTTTCAGTACAGAATAATGGTGTGTTTTTAAAAATTGTTTATTAAAGTAGATCACTGTAAATGTCTCTATAGGAATTAATAGGAATAAATTGTAGAGAATTTTAACGAAGAAATACTCTTGATAGGAAGAGTGTAAAATGAGATATGTTGTTTGAGAAATGCTTAATTTTTAAAGATTTTTTCATTTTGTTATTGTATCTTCTAAAAAAGTACGAGAAAAGTAGCTGAGATGGCAGATTCTTCAAAATCCAAAACTAAATTGCATTACACTGGTGTTCGTCGTAAGAAACCCGTGATTGAACATGAAGGTGTGAGCCATGATTCGGAGCAAAAAGTAAAAAACTCTGTAAAATTGAACACGATAGAAAAACAGAATGAGCCAAATACGCAGAATAAGCGCTCGTCTGGTATATCTTGGTTTTTTTTGCCAATCTCAGGAATTATTGGTGGTCTCATTGCTTTGGGTTTCGCGATGGCGCTACAGTGGGCGGGCCTTTTTACTTCTTTTTTGGTGGATGACCGTGCTGGCGGAGAAAAAGTTTTACAGATTGCGGAAACGGCAAAAAATCAAAGTGAAGAAACAGTGCAGCAATTGGGGCGTGTACTCCAAGAAATTGACGCATTGAAAGCAGAGCTTTCTTCTTCATCACAAAAATTTGGCATCTTTCAAGGTGAAGAAATTTCGCAAGGAGAAAGCAGAAAAGCCGTTGCAGCTTTAGAAGAAAGAGTAAGCGGTCTTGAAGAGTATGTGTTAAATTTAGTAAGTGTATCGAAAGATATGGAAACAGCCTTGTCTGTTGGAGAGAGTAATGCAAATAATCTTACTACTTTAAAGCAACAGTTAGAGAACATGCAGGAAGAAATTGTTGCTAAAAATAATGAGAAAGAAAAAATAAATATTGCATTGTTTATTGCAATTAGTTCGCTAAAAAATGCCATAGATCGTGGCGGCTCTTATGTCAATGAATTAACAATATTACAGCAATTATCGCCTTCAATTGAGGGACTTGATCTGTTGCAAAAAACAGCTAAAACGGGTCTTCCACGTTCAGCTCAACTTTCAGCTGATTTTGCGCGTGTGGCGGATGCTATTGTTGGTACGCAAAATAGCGTTGCGTTAGATGCCAGCTTTTTCGAAAAGATTTTGGCGTGGATAAAAGGTCTCATTGTCTCACGGCCGATTGGAAATGTTGAAGGGACAACGCTGGGAGCGATTGCGGCTCGGATGGAAGTTGCTATTCAAATGGGTGATTACGATAAGGCTTTGAGTGAATGGCAAACATTGCCTAAAAGTGCAAAAGATGTTTCGGAAGACTTTGTTCATCAGCTTAAAAGGTACATTGCTGTTCATCAACTGCTCCAAAAGCTGTTGCTGTATGCGCAACAAGGATCTGTTAAAGCAACAAAGATGTAAATAGGCTCAAGATGATACGTGTTTTGATTTATACTTTTGTTGTATGTGTTCTTGGTCTAGCTTTTGGATGGGTTGCTAATCACAATGATGTTTTTGTCATAACGTTTTTGCAGTTTCGGTTTTCCGTTTCATTGTTGACACTTTTAAGCGCGCTCATTTTATTTATTGGAATTTTAGTGCTTCTGTGGTGGCTTTTGTCTGTCCTTTTTTCCATCCCTAAGGCTTTCTCCAATTATTTTTATAAACGCTGCAAAAAGCGGGGTTATGAAGCTCTTTCACAAGGTGTTCTTGCTGTTTTTGCTGGTGATGGTGTTGCCGCACAAAAAATGGTGGCACGTGTTGTAAAATATCTTCCAAGTCATCAAGAGCCATTGGTTAGACTTTTACAAGCTCAAACGTTGTCTTTGCAAAATGATTCTGTTCGCGCTATTGATCTTTATGAGAAGATGAGAAAGGAAATGCCGACGAAATTGGCTGGACTTTATGGCTTGTTTCGTGAAGCTATGAAAACAAATGCTTATGAAGCAGCGCAACAATATGCAGAAGAAGCATTAGCTTTGTCACCAGCACTTTTGTGGGCTAATCAAGCAGTGCTTGATCAATTGAGTGCTGAAGGTAAATGGGATAAAGCACTTGATATTTTTGAGCGGGCACAAAAAGCTTTGCCTCGTTCTAGTCGTTCGACTGTTGAGCGTAATCACATACAGGCTTTGCTGTTAAGTGGACAGGCACTGAGTCTATTTAACACACGTCCTTTTGATGCGCGTGCAGCTATTTTGAAAGCACATAAATTAGCGCATGATTTCGTGCCTATAACGGTTATTGCTGCTGATATTTGTTATAAACTAAATGAAACACGTAAAGCTGATAAAATGATTATTGCTGCTTGGCAGAAAGATCCTCATCCTGATCTGGGAGCACTTTATCTTGAAAGAGAAGAGGGAGCCGTTGGACGGTTAAAAAAAGCTAAAACACTTGCTTCTTATAATAAAGACACGTTTGAATCAGCGTTCCTCATTGCTAAAGCTGCACTAGATGCTGGTGAAAGAGGGTTAGCAAGAGAACAGGCACAAAAAGCACTCCAGTATCATCCGCGGGAAAGTGTTTATTTGTTGCTAGCAGATATTGAAGAAGCAGAAGGAAATAATCAAGGGGCAGTGCGGCAATGGCTTTCTTTGGCATTGCGTGCTGAACGTGATCCCGTATGGATGTGTGATGGATCTATCTTTTCTTCTTGGTCAGTGGTTTCTCCAATAAGTGGACGTTTGGGATGCTTCGAATGGAAAACGCCTCCCAGCATGCCTCCTCTCACATTAGAGGCTGACAGTATTGTGCTGAAAAAAGAGGATAAAAAAGGTATCGTGGAAAAAACTGCTTCTGTTGAAGATAAGTTGCTCGAAGAGGTATCATCTTTAAGAGATGGTGTTTTGCACCATGTTCAGACAGAGGAACGAGACATAAAGAAAAAAGATATTGAGCTAATAAGCCAAACACACTTAAATGTTGATGATCCAGGGATTAAAACAGAAGAGGATGATGCGTCTTTATCGAAAAAGAAATTTCGGTTATTTTAAAAAGAAGAACTAGAGTGAAAAGTGTTTATCAAAATTATTCTTGTTTTAAAAAATTAGGTTTAACTTGATTGTAGGGATGATTGGTTACAAATGTTTTTAATACAAAGCTGTTGTGGTAAAAAGCAAAAAAACAGAAAACCAAGAATAGCAGTCGTTGTTCATCGCCAATCTACATATACTGGTCGTTTGGGAAAATTTTTGCAACAAAATGGTTTTGTTCTTGATATTTATCGTCCCGTTTTAGGTCAGAAATTGCCCCATACATTAAAGCATTATGCTGGCGTTGTTATTTTAGGGGGAGCTATGAGTGTGAATGACAATGAGGCCTATATCGGTGAAGAAATTGATTGGATTTCTTTGTCATTGGAAGAGAATAAGCCTTTTTTGGGTATTTGTCTTGGAGCACAAATGTTAGCGCGAAATCTAGGGGGGTGTGTTGGTACAAGAAACGATGGGATTGTTGAAGTTGGCTGGTACCCATTGGAAGCAACTTCGCAAGGCAAGGAATTGATGAATTGGCCAGAAATGGTTTATCATTTTCATGATGAAGGGATTTATGATTTACCTAAGGAGGCCACGATTTTGGCAACAGGTCACACATATCCTACACAGGCTTTTCGTTATGGAGACAATGCATGGGGTTTGCAATTTCACGCTGAATTCACACGTTCTATGATGCAGCATTTGCTGGTTCATTCAGCACACAAATTGACCGAAAATGGTGCCCAGCCTATTTCTGCACATTTGAAAGGTCGTTTGATTTATGACAAGGCTTTAAGTCAGTGGTTTGAAAATGCATTACGGAAGATTTTTTGCGTGCCTGTCAGACACGCGTGAGAGTTAAGTATTTAAATCATCATCATGAAATAAGGAAAGTTTTCATTTTGTCTAGATTTGTTCAATTGACGTCCCTGCGGAAAAGTATTTCTGTGCGCTATTTGCT
The DNA here is from genome assembly GCF_053793815.1 of Bartonella sp. B23. Classification (NCBI taxonomy): domain Bacteria; kingdom Pseudomonadati; phylum Pseudomonadota; class Alphaproteobacteria; order Hyphomicrobiales; family Bartonellaceae; genus Bartonella; species Bartonella sp. B23. Next base: position 1,513,793 of record NZ_CP200033.1, on the reverse strand, counting down.
TTGCGGGTTATTTTGTCTTTTTATGATACTCGTTTATAGTTCATTATGGTTTTTTTTTCACGTAGAGTAGAAGATCGTGTTTCTGATTTATTCGTAAAGGCGTCTGCCCGTGATATGACAGTTGTATGCGAACATCTCAGCAAGGATGGTTATCCGTTACGTATCGGTGTTGCTTGTGATCAATTTCAATTTATTTGGCCATTGCACGGACTTTCTTTATCAACAGGGCATTTAACAATTGGTGCACCAATTTATGCACCCCATTTTGTAGAATTTAATATTCATTCTCCTGCATCAATTGTTTTTTCTGAAAAAATACCTATCGTGTCGCACTGGCGCAATCTGGTGGTTGAAACAGAATTTTATTGGAAAACTGGTAAGACATTTAAATTGATGGCTGAAGGGCTTGAGATTTCCACTGTTGCTTCATCCATTGAAGATCAGAAATTTTTGGAAAAATTTGGATCACAAACGAAAAACGAGAAAGTAATACAAGAAAATGTTGGGAATCAAGCATTTTTGAAAGATGCTCCGGATATGATTGCACCTTCGTTAGATAAAGAGAACGTGCCTCAAAAAATAACGGCAGAATTCTTGCGACTTGATCTTAAACACGAAAAGAATCGCTTATCAGGGAATCTTACTTTCGATGATTTTGCATCTTACTTTATTGATATTCCAAAAATTGATGGCAACTTAAAGTGGATTTTCAATGATGTGTCTTGTTTGTTTGAAAATGGAAAAAGCAGTTGGAAACAGTGTTTGTATGGGAAAAGTGGTGTTTTAAAGCGTGGTGAATTGATTTTTCATACAGGTGGCGTATTGCGTGTGAGTGGACCTTTTTCTTTTGATGATGAAGGGTATTTGACAGCAAAATTTGATCTTGTTTTTGTGCAGCATATGAAGCTTCTTACCACTATGAAGCGCTTGTTTCCTGAGCAGGCTAATAATTTACAAGCTTTATTTTTTGTTTTAAACGCTATGCCTAAAAATCCAGATGGCCACCCTATTTTGCCATTGCGGATTACCCATGGATGGGCAAAATTAGGTTTTTTAAAACTTGGCCGTTTCGCACCACTTTAAGCCTGAGATGTGCTTTGGAGTTGTGTAATCAATTCTCCTGGAATGGAAAGGTAGTGGGATTTTTTTGTTTTAAGCGCTGCGCCTAAAAATTCAGATGGTTCCACCACTCTTCCCTTGATGATTACTCATGGGTAGGGAAAACGGAATTTTTTAACTTAGCTATTTTGACTGTTTTAAAGTTGTGCAATCATACCTGCTGCGAAGGTGAAACGAGAAATATTGAGATCATTTTCAATGAGGGCACCAATGCGGTTTATTACATTATGAATTTGATCTTCTTTCGTTTTACTCCAAGCTGCAAAGGGATCCTCTTTTGCTCCATAATTTCTTAGGATTTTTAGAACAATTTTGCGTAAATTTTCGGCAATATTTTCTTTGGCTTGGCTTAAGGCCATACTATCATAATAATCAAGTACAGGAATTGTTCGACTTGCTTCATTAATGCGATTTATACGAATGATTTGCGCGAGCGAGAAATAGATCTCTGCGGTTTTAATAAGGTCGCTATTGCTTTGTTTGGCAATCAAAGAAATGTCACATATTACAGGAGCAGTCTCTAAGAGAGCCAATTGTTTTGCTAAAACTTTTGGTGCGCCTTCTTCATTATAATCTCTTGTTTTTTCTTTAATCTTTTGATTGATATCGTTATCATTGGAATATGACAGCAGTTCTTCGATAACAGTACGGGCTTGCTTTATTGTTTTCACAAGTTTTTCTAATGGAATCGAGAGATCCATATTACGCAACCCCCAATTTGTTGTTTCAAAAAGCATCGACATAATGGTTGCGTAAAATTTGTTTTGGACAAGACCTGGTATTTTATTATCAAGCTTATCAATTTGATCAGACAATTGGGGTATTTCAAAACCATCACATAATGCGATAAAAACACGAATGATATTTTCAACTTTTTGTTCGGTCGCGTCTTGTAGTTGACTGACAAAAGTAGGACCTCCACGATTCACAATATCATTGGCAACGAGAGTTGCAATGATATTACGACGCAATTGGTGGTTAATGATGTTTTTCTTAAAACTTGTCTGAATTTGAGTTGGAAAATAGTGCAACAAAATTTCATCAAAATAACGCTCATCAACAATAGTGCTGTGGGCGATTTCTTCTTTCAGGGTTAATTTAGCATATGCCAAAATAACAGCAAGTTCTGGACGTATAAGTCCTTGACCTTGTGTTATTCTTTGCCGCAAAATTTGTTCGTCAGGAAGAATTTCAACTCTGCGATCTAGAAGTTTCTTCTGTTCCAAATCATGCATAAAGCGGATTTGATAAGGCAAATCCGCAATACTTTGGCTTTCAGCCAATGAAAGAGCAAGGGTTTGTAAATAATTGTTGCGCAAAACTAGACGCTCAACTTGTGGGGTCATTTCTTTCAAGAGTTCATTGCGTGCTTCACGGGTCAGTGTTTTTGCACGAAGAGCTGATGCTAGAACAATTTTGATATTGACCTCAACATCAGAACAATTTACTCCTGCGGAATTATCAATAGCGTCCGTATTGCAGCGTCCACCGTTTAAGACATATTCAATCCGACCACGTTGCGTAACACCAAGATTAGCTCCTTCACCAATAACTTTTGCACGAACTTTTTCACCAGTAATGCGGATTGCATCATTGGCACGGTCTCCTACTTGAGCGTCGGTTTCTTTTGAGGCACGGATATAGGTTCCAATACCGCCAAACCATAAAAGATCAACAGGTGCTTTGAGAAGTGCAGAGATAATCTCAAAGGGTGTTCCTGTTTGTTTTTCAAAACCAATGGCTTGTGCCGCTTCGGGTGAAAGCGTAATGTTTTTCATTGTGCGTGAGAAGATACCACCACCCTTTGATAATTTTGTTTGGTCGTAATCCTGCCAACTTGAACGAGGGAGTTGAAAAAGGCGCATACGTTCTGCATAGCTTTCAGCTATGTTTGGATTTGGATCGATAAAGATATCACGGTGATCAAAGGCGGCAATAAGTTTTGTTTGTTTGGAAAGAAGCATTCCATTACCAAAGACATCACCAGACATATCACCAACACCAATGCAGGTGAAAGGGGTTGTTTGAATATCATGATTGAAAGATTCTCGAAAGTGTCTTTTAACTGCTTCCCATGCACCTTTGGCGGTAATTCCAATGGCTTTGTGGTCATAGCCTGCTGATCCTCCAGAGGCAAAAGCATCATCAAGCCAAAAGTGATTTGCTTGGCTGATGCTGTTTGCTGTATCAGAAAAGGTTGCTGTTCCTTTGTCTGCTGCAACAACAAAATAAGGGTCAGGATCATCATGGCAGATGATGTTATGTGGAGCACTTATTTTATCGTTTATCAGATTATCAGCAATGGAAAGTAAAGCTGCGATAAAGCCAATATAAGCTTGTCGTGCAGCTTCTATGATTACGGCACGGTCATTGGTTTTTGGAAGGCGATGGGGATAAAATCCACCTTTTGCACCGACAGGGACGATAACCGCGTTTTTAACCTGCTGGGCTTTAACTAAGCTGAGCACTTCAGTGCGATAATCCAATGCGCGGTCAGACCAACGGATTCCACCACGTGCAATAGAACCAAAACGCAAATGAACCCCTTCAACTTCTGGTCCATAAACAAAAATTTCTCGATAAGGGCGCGGTTCAGGTAAACCTTCAATTTGGCGTGGATCTAACTTGGTTGCTAAAATACGTCGTGGGGTACCATCGGTTAGAGGAGTAAAGGCATTGGTTCGTAAACTCGCATCGATAAGATTGCGATAACGCCGTAGGATGAGATCATCATCCAAGCCTGATACTTTCTGCAATTTTTCTTCAATGCGTCTTTGAATGATCTGTTGGTTTTTCCCCCGTTCTTTTTCTGTATGGCTTTGATGAAATTTTAAATGAAACAAAGCATAAAGATCTTTGGTAATATCAGGATAGGTGTTTAAAGTTTGGGCAACGCGTTCTTGTGAATATGGAATTCCAGTTTGTTGAAGATAGCGTCCATAGTGGCGTAAAATAACAATTTCACGCCAATTAAGTTCAGCTGTTTGAGTTAAAGCATTAAAGGCATCATTATCAGCATCTTGGGACCAAATTGCTTCGAATGTTTCAGTATGCTTTTTACCATTTTTGTCGAAATCAACACAGAGTTGGAAGGCGCTTTCTAGTTGCATGTCATGAAGATACACAGAGTGTCCATTACCATCTGGTAATTCAAGAGTTTGCTCAGCAATGACGCGAAATCCCATATTTTCAAGCAATGGTACGCGCTTGGAAAGGGCTAGTGCTTCATGGTGGTGAAAGAGCCGTAGAGAAATATTGCGTTTTTCTTTGTGGCGTGTGTGATAAAAAGTAACGAAAAGAGGTTTTTTGTCGTTAAGACTTAGAATATGGCCTGCGTCTTCAATTGCATCTTTCGCTGAGAATAAGTCGCGATAGCTATTGGGAAATTGGCTGGCCAAACGCATCTGTTGGTCTGTTGCTTTGCGGTTAAGAGCTATGGTTTTGATACTGTCTTCCCAACTTTGTACTATGGAACGAACATTTTGTTCCAACGTGGTGCGCTCAACAACAGGAGCGCTTTCACTCCCTTTGCGGTGGATGATATAATGGACGCGGATGAGTGTGCTTTCTAAAAATAACGGATAGGACTCAAAAAAATCACCTTTGTAGAGTTCAACAAAGTGCTCGCCAATTTTTTCGCGAATATTACTGCTATATTGGTCACGGGGTACATAAACAAGGATGGAAACAAAGCGTCCAAAAGAATCAATATGAGCGAGTACCCGTAGACGCGGACGTTCGTCTAATTGCATGATAAGTTTGGCATTTTCTGTTAATGTATCAACATCAGAGCGAAACATTTCATCTCTAGGGTACGTTTCTAAAACACTGACGAGTGCTTTTCCAGAATAGTCAGCACGATCGTATCCAAGACGTTGAACAATGGTTTTGGCTTTTTCTTTTAAGAATGGGATTTGTGAGATAGACCGTGTGTAAGCTGAGGAAGTAAATAATCCTACAATGCGTAGTTCTCCACACAGTTTTCCTTCTTTATCAAAGGTTTTAAGACCAACATAATCGAGCCAAACAGGACGATGAATTTTTGAACGGCTATTGGCTTTCGTCACAATCAGTAGGTTATCGCTTTCCATAAAGGATAAAATTTCTTGGGGAGGTTCTTCAACGCGTGCATCGCCAATAATGCGAATGGAAGCATCGGTGAGAATTCCTAATTCAACATCACTGGCTGTAAAGGCTTTGGTAGGCTCTTGGTTTTTGGTGAAGCCATAAGTGCGCATGCCAAGGAAGATGAAATTATTATCCATCAACCAGCTGAGAAATTCAACGGCTTTTTCGCCTTCTTGTTTGTAGTGCGCGGGAAGATTCGTTTGATAAGCGTGGATATGCTTTTCGATTTCTTTAAGCATAGGTTTCCAGTCTTGTACAGCAGCATTGACCTGTTCAAGGACTAAGGCAATTTCACCTTTGAGCTTTTGTATTTGTTGTTCGTTTAATGATTCGATGTGAATTTGCATCAAGCTGATGCGTTGTCCGGAGGAGCAATCAAGGATGGGGTGCGCAATCAAGTAAATATGATTTTTGTGCTGGTTGAAGATATTTAAAATAGAATCAAGGAGGAAGGGTTTGTTATCGTTGACAAGCGTGATAACAGTCATAGGTTTGTTGTTGCGAGTCAAATTTTGTTCAAAACAAATGGTACTTTTTCCTGCTTGATGGAGTTTGAAAGCATTAACAGCGGCGGTTGCTGCTTTTTGGAGTTCTTTATTCTCGTAGCAGGCGATATCTTCTTTGTCAGTATGAGAAAAAAGGATTTGTTTTATTTTGTCTTGATTGCTTTTTACTTCTGATGCTTTTTGTTTTAACACAATAACTTTCCCTTTTTTGCTCTTAGAGGTCCCTTTTTAGTGTAGCAGACCACTCTATCATTTCTCGCAGTGTAACATCTTCTTGCTAACGAGAATAGCCTCTTTGTTTGGTTGTGATGAAACTGTTTTACAGTATTATTTACCATTTCAAGAAGATACCTTATGTCGATAAAAAGATATTTTGAATATTTTTGTGTTAATAGCTTGCTTTTAAAAGCATACAGATGGAAAATAAACAGAGAATGACACATTTGCCAGAAAGACTTTTAAATGGTTACCGGTCTTTTATAAAACATTGCTTTTCACACAGAACAGCACATTATCAAAAATTAGCACTCGAAGGGCAGAAACCTGAAATTTTAATAATCGCTTGTTGTGATTCGCGGGCGGCGCCAGAAATAATTTTTAATGCTAAACCAGGCGAAATTTTCGTGTTGCGCAATGTGGCAAATTTGGTTCCTCCTTTTTCTCCTGATAGACAGTACCATGCTACATCAGCAGGTCTTGAATACGCAGTACAATTGCTGGAGGTTAAGCATATTATCGTTTTGGGTCATGCGTATTGTGGGGGAGTGAATACCGCTCTTAAGGAGACATACAGATCTTTAACATCAGATGATTTTATTGGTCAATGGATAAATCTTTTGGTACCAGCAGCAAAAAAAATAGTTAGCAATAAAGCGTTGACTGTTAGAGAGCAGCAGACCACATTAGAGCAACTTTCTATTTGTCATTCGCTGAAAAATTTAGAGACATTTCCTTGGATAAAGATACGTAAAGATCAGGGTATTTTGACGTTGCACGGGGCTTGGTTTGATATTTCAAGTGGTGAATTGTGGACTATCGAACAGGAAACAGGTCATTTTATACGTGTTGAGGTTGAGAATTTTGAGGTGTAAAATCTGCTATATTTTTGCTTCATGTGAAAGGTTTTGTATGATAAATCTTGACAAAGGGGCAAGGTTATTGTTTGAAAGAGAAAGCTTTCAGTGACCAAATTAACTTGGAGCCACCGACTGAGATCCCATCTTAAGGGTATAAAGGAATCTCAGAGGTCAACATCCGACGGCGCGATGCGTTCTCGGGTGCCATTTTGGTTTGTTTATTATGCAGCAATGAGGTAGATGATGTTTGAATCCTTACAAGAGCGGCTTGGCTCCATACTGTCTCATTTGACGGGGCGTGGTGCTTTATCAGATCAGGATGTGGCAGAGGCGCTACACGAAATTCGTCGTGCTTTGTTAGAGGCCGATGTTGCACTTGATGTTGCGCGTTCTTTTACCGATAGGGTTCGTGAAAAAGCTGTTGGAGCCGAAATTGTTAAATCAATTAAACCTGGTCAAATGGTTGTTAAGATTGTTCATGACGAACTGGTTCGTATTCTTGGTGATGAAGGTGCTTTGAGTGATTTAAACGCACCAGCGCCTGTTGTTGTGATGATGATTGGTTTGCAGGGTTCTGGAAAAACAACCACAACAGCAAAGCTTGCAAAACGTTTCACTGACAAACATAATAAAAAAGTTTTAATGGCGTCACTAGATACACGCCGTCCTGCCGCACAGGAACAACTACGCCAATTAGGAGAACAAGCACAACTTGCCAGTCTACCCGTTATTGCCGGTCAGTCTCCCGTTGATATCGCAACACGTGCGGTACAGGCAGCAAAACTAGGTGCTTATGATGTGCTGATTCTTGATACGGCAGGACGTAACCATATCGATGAAGCTTTAATGCTTGAGTTGGTTGAGATTAAAGCTTGTTCATTTCCTCATGAAGTTATGCTGGTTGCTGATAGTCTTACAGGTCAAGATGCTGTTCACCTTGCCCGTTCTTTTGATGAGCGTGTGGGAATTACAGGAATTATTTTAACACGGATGGATAGTGATGGGCGCGGTGGTGCTGCTCTCTCAATGCGGGCTGTTACGGGAAAGCCGATTAAAGCAATCGGAACCGGTGAAAAAATAAATGCTTTAGAAGAGTTTCATCCAAGTCGTATAGCTGATCGTATTCTCGGGATGGGCGATATTGTTTCTTTGGTGGAAAAAGCTGCTGAAACAATGGACTATAACAAAGCAGCTGCTTTTGCAAAAAAAATGCAGGCTGGAAAATTTGATCTCAATGATTTGGCAGAGCAATTGCAAAAAATGAAACAACTTGGCGGAATGGGTGGTTTGATGGGAATGCTACCGGGTTTTAGCAAGGTAAAAGATCAAATTGCTGCTGCGGGGCTTGATGACCGTTTATTTAATCGTCAATTGGCTATTATTTCGTCGATGACGCCTAGTGAGCGTGCTAATCCTGAAATTTTGAAACATAGCCGTAAGCAACGAATTGCTAAAGGTTCTGGTACAAGCGCTGCTGATATTAATAAGCTTTTGAAAATGCATCGACAAATGGCTGATATGGTGAAAGCCATGGGAGGTAAGGGAAAAGGCGGTTTGATGGGAAAAATGTTAGGAGGAATTGGCGCAAAAATGGGGTTTGGTGGTATGGGAGCAGTTGGTGGAAATTCTGCAACACTTCCCGATTTATCAGGATTTGATCCAAAGCAGCTCTCAACACTTAAAAAGCAAATTGATAATGGTAATGGAGGGAAGGTTTTACCCGGTCTCCCAAGCCGTGGATCTACATTTCCTGATTTTTCAAATGGCATTGTCGATAGGGAAAGTTTTCCTCAGAGCTCCAAGAAAAAATAAAATACAAAGAAAAAAGGAAGTATGATGCAGGAAAAGATATTGGACGAATTAGCGCGTTTACGAACGTCCATTGATAATTTTGATGCAATCTTAATTCATGTTTTGGCAGAGCGTTTTCGCTGTACGAATGCTGTTGGACGATTAAAGGCACGTTATGATTTGCCTACAGTAGATCCTGTGCGTGAAAAACATCAGGTAGCACGTTTGCGGCAATTAGCTATAGAAAGCTATCTTGATCCCGATTTTGCAGAAAGATTTTTAAAATTTATCATTAAAGAAGTTGTACATAACCATGAAGTTATTGCTGAAGAGCAAAAAACAAAACAAGTAATTTAAAACGAAAGCCAGAGTTGATTATAGGAGATAAAATATGGCGTTAAAAATTCGTTTGTCCCGGGGAGGTTCAAAAAAGCGTCCTTATTATCATATTGTTGTTGCAGATGTTCGTAGTCCGCGCGATGGGCGGTTTCTTGAACGTGTGGGTGCGTGGGATCCAATGTTGCCTAAAGATGAACCGCGTGTAAAACTTGATGAAGAGCGTATTCAGTATTGGCTTGGTCAAGGAGCACAGCCAACAGATCGTGTTTTACGGTTTTTGGATGCTGCTGGCTTAAAAAAGCGCCCAGTTCGAAATAATCCAAAAAAAGGTGAACCTGGCAAAAAAGCGCAAGAGCGCATAGCCGCTGCAAAACAATCTGCTGAAGAAGCTGCAGCTGCAGAAGCATGATTACTCTAAAAACAAAGTTAAGCGTATTTTGAGTTTTTTATAGAAAACACAGCCACCTTTTATTTTTATCGATAAAAACGAATTTTCTCGATAAGGGACGTTGATTTTTAAAGAATCAATGTGAAACTTTCAAAAGTCAATGGCGCGGCCTCTAATTTCCCAATCTCCATAGCGTGAAGGGTCTTTGCCGCCGCGTCCTCCATTTTCTAAAGGTTTGTCTTCGTTTTTTTCATTTTTACGCCTTTCTGCAGCTTCATGGAGGGCGCGTTGTGCTGCGGGAGAGAGGGATTGCGGTTTATAAACCATTGCTTTTTGTTTGTTTATTTTCGCGTCTTTTTTATTCATTTTATACTTATTCCATTGAAGAAACAGAAAGAAAGCCCCATCATATAGCATTGATTGATTTTTATCATGGAGTTTTTTTAGTAATGAACATAATGCGTACAGCTATGCTTTTGGCTTTTATGACTGCTCTTTTTATGGGAGTTGGGTTTCTGATTGGAGGGGGCAATGGTATGATCATTGCGCTTTTGATGGCAAGTGGTTTAAATTTTTTTTCTTATTGGAATTCGGATAAAATTGTTTTACGCATGTATGGTGCGCGTGAAGTTGATCATAATTCATCACCCGTTTATTATCAGATTGTAAGTGATTTAGCTCGAAAAGCTTCTCTTCCTCAACCAAAAGTTTACGTTATTGAGAGTGCACAGCCAAATGCTTTTGCTACAGGACGTAATCCTCAAAATGCAGCTGTTGCTGCAAGTACCGGATTGTTAGAGCGGTTGAGTGCAGAGGAAATTGCAGGCGTTATGGCACATGAGATAGCGCATATTGAGCATCGTGATACTTTAACAATGACTCTGGCAGCAACAATTGCTGGAGCGATTTCGATGCTTGGCAATTTTGCTTTTTTTATGGGGAGGCAGCGTAATTCTTCAGAACATTCTCATGGTGCTGGGGCGATTGGGAGTATCATTGCTTTGTTTGTAGCACCTTTTGCAGCGATGCTGGTACAAATGGCTATTAGCCGTACGCGCGAGTATGCTGCTGATCGGCGGGGGGCTGAAATATGTGGTAATCCTCTAAGTTTGGCTTCAGCTTTGCGTAAAATTGCGGGTGGTGGACGTGCGCAGTACAATGAAGAAGCAGAGCATAATCCCGCAACAGCACATATGTTTATTATTAATCCCTTAAGTGGTGAGGGAGCTGATAGCCTTTTTTCTACGCATCCAGCGACAGAGAATCGTATTGCTGCTCTTCATCGGCAAGCAGAAGAGATGAAGCAAGAAATGGTCAAAAATATGAAATGGCGTGAGGAAGGTGGTTTGCAGGAAAAAAATGCTTTTCAACGAGTCACAAAGCGTCCCTCTTGGCTTCGTTATGAAAATTCAAAGAAACCTTGATCATAAAGCTCTTTAGGAAGAATCTTTAGGAAGAAAAGGTATCAGGGTGTTGTATTGAAACGTATGAAAGCGGGGTGTATGTCTGAAAAGCATGTTCCTGGATTGGCTGTACGGCAGGTGTGTGTTCGTCTTTTGGGGGCGGTGCTTGATAGACAGGCGTCTTTGTCTGGTTTGATGGATAATGAGCACGGGCATCCACAGTATTTAGGGCTTTCTCATCGGGACTGTTTGTTGTGCCGAGCTATTTTGGGGGCAGCGTTGCGTCATCGGGGGCAAATTTCAGCTGCTTTATCGCGCTTTTTATCACGACCGTTGCCTTCACAAGCATTTTCACTTCAGCATCTTTTGCATATCAGTGTGGCACAAATTCTTTATCTTGATATCCCTGATCATGCTACGATTGATTTAGCCGTGCGTATGGCTAAAATTGATCCCCGTCTTTGCCGTTTTTCAGGGGTGGTGAATGCTCTTTTACGTAATGTTGCGCGTGAGGCGGATGTGTTACGTCAGCAAGCGCTTGTCATTGAAGGGGTTCCAACGTGGTTTGGACAGCTATTAGTGTCAACCTATGGAGCAGAAAAGGCTGATCAGATTTTGGCAATCCAAAGTGTTGAGCCGCCTCTCGATTTAACTGTGAAATCTGATAGTATTGGATGGGCTAAACGGCTTGGAGGTGTTGTTTTGCCCAATAATTCCGTTCGGCTAAGCAATTTAGGGTGTGCTGTTCAGGATTTACCAGGATATAGGCAAGGAGCTTGGTGGGTTCAGGATTTTGCAGCAGCATTGCCTGTTCGTTTACTTGGAAGTGTTCGGGGCAAACGGGTTGCTGATCTTTGCGCGAGCCCTGGAGGGAAAACGGCGCAACTTGCTTTGCAAGGAGCTGATGTGACAGCTGTTGATATGTCTGCTAATCGGTTAAAACGTTTAAAGGAAAATATGAAGCGGCTTCATTTTTCAGTCCATACGTGGCATGGGGATGTGAGAAATTTTCATCCTGTTCAGCTTTTTGATGCTGTTCTTCTTGATGCTCCTTGTTCTTCTACAGGAACAATACGTCGTCATCCAGATATTTTATGGACAAAATCGATGGACGATGTCGTCAAACTTGCTGCGTTGCAATATGATTTGCTGTTAGCGGCAATTGCTTTGGTGAAGAAAGGTGGTCGCATTGTTTTTTCTAATTGTTCGTTGGCAAAAGAAGAAGGTGAAGATGTTGTTAAGAAAATTTTATCGGCGCGTGGTGACATTGTTTTAGAGCCTATTTGTAAAGAAGAAATGGGGGAACTGGCGCATTTGCTTTCTTCCAGGGGGATTTTGCGCACAACGCCTGCTGATTTTTGTTATGAAAATTTTGATGCTGAGAAAAAAATGTTGTTAGGAATGGATGGTTTTTTTGCAGCGCGTTTCCGAAAAGTGGCTTAATTAACGGTTCATTTACTAAAATGGCTGAAATTACACACGATTTGGTACGTACGGAGATGAGATTGTGGCGATTGCGGTAAAAGGTTCTCAGGTAAAGGCGTCGGACTTTGTGTATATAGCACACCAATTTATGCGGCGCTTATCAGTTGGCCCCCTGTTTCGTTGGCGGTTTTCGGGGTTTCGTCCTCATAAAATTTTAGCGCACCCTATTGATTTGTACTTAGCTGATCCAGTGATGGCGCATGAATTTTATCATGGTCGTTTTGCTTTTGCCGGCCATGTTGTTCATTCTGGTGCTGTTTCACCTTTTTCGTTAGCTGCACCAACGCCAGAATGGGAAGCAGCTTTGCATGATTTTCATTGGCTGCGACATATGACGGCAGCGAAAAGTGATTTAGCTGTAGCACATGCGCGTTCTCTCTTAGAAGATTGGCTTGATCATGGTGGTAAGAAAATAAAAGGGCTGCCTTGGAGTGGATCGGTTGTGGCACGGCGTTTGATTTCGTGGATTTGTCATTCGAAAATGTTGTTGGAGGGGGCAAGTGAGCGGTTTGAAAAGCGTTTTTTGCGTGCGCTTGGTTTTCAATTTCGCTATTTACGCACAGTGATTTGCGGCATGGAACACAATGATCAGCATTTACACGCAGCGGTGGCTTTGACATTTGCATCTCTCGCTTTGCCTGTTTCTGCAGCAATGAAGAAAAAGGCGCAAGCCACTCTTACAAAGGAGCTTTCGCGTCAGATTTTGGTCGATGGTGGGCATATTTCGCGTAGCCCTCTCATCTTGTTAAATTTATTATCAGATTTGTTATCGTTGCGTCATCTTTTTATGCATAGCCATGAAACAGCGCCGCGTATTCTTACCGATTCTATTGAACGTATGTTGCCTGCTTTGCGATTTTTTATTCATGAAGATCAAACATTGGCTCATTTTAATGGGGTTGGACCTCTTGTTTCTGAACGTTTATTAGCAGTTTTAGATCTTGATGAAACGGTTGGACATCCTTTTAGTTATGCACGTTATTCAGGATTTCAGCGCTTACAGGCTAATCGAACAACAGTTCTTGCAGATACAGGCTCTTTTCCGCCACGTTTTGCTGCGGAGCATGCTTGTTCTGGGTGTTTATCTTTTGAAATGTCTTCTCACGGGAGCCGCTTTATTATTAATACGGGTGTTAATCCTTACGGGAGTGCGGAGTACCGACATTTCGGACGTGTTACTGCAGCACACTCGACAGCGACGGTTAATGATTGTTCGGTAGGAGTTTTTCGTAAAAAAAAGAACCGTGGTACTTCCTTTTTACTGGGTGGAGCAACGGATGTTAAAGTGCGGCGTATAGAAGATTCAGAAAAGACCGGTTTTATTGCCAGCCATAATGGTTATGTGCGACCTTTTAATCTTGTTCACGAACGCGGTCTTATTTTAGCGACAAATGGTGCAATGATTGAAGGTTTTGATCGTTTTTTTATTCCAAACAAATGTCAATCAAAAGGATATCGGGAAGGACAAAATGGACAGAATAATGTTGCCGTTCGGTTTCATATTCATCCGCAAATTGAAGTTAATTATGATGGCTACGGTGTGCGTTTAGCCGCTAGAGATGGTCAAGAGTGGTATTTTATGTCGCTTGATGCTGATATTTTTCTTGAAGATTCAATTGATTTTACCGGATTAACAGGTCCGAAACGAACACAACAGATTGTTTTGTATTTTCGTCCTGTATTTCAAGAAAAGGTTCGTTGGCGCTTTGTACGCCGTCAATTGGAGCAATGATGCACTTTTTTATGATACTGATAAAGTGAAAGTTATTCGTTGTGTGTTAAAAGAAAATCATTTTATCCTCTCGGTATATTTTGATAAAGGCGTGTGCTATAAAGCACATAAGCATATTTTTCTCGATTTATTTTTAGGATTCCTGTTATGGGTGTTGTTGCGAAAAATTTTCCCATGCCTGATCTTCATCAGGTTCGTCGTGTTCTTCTTTCCGTGTCTGATAAAACAGGTGTTGTTGCGTTTGCAAAAGCGCTTCACGCTTACGGTGTTGAATTGATTTCAACAGGGGGAACAGCAAAATCCTTAATGGCTGCTGGTTTAGTGGTAAAAGATGTTGCTGAAGTTACTGGGTTTCCGGAAATAATGGATGGGCGTGTCAAAACACTTCATCCTTTGATTCATGGTGCTCTCTTAGGCGTAAGACAAGATCCTAGCCATAGGGATGCTATGGAAAAGCATTGTGTCCATGGAATCGATCTTCTGGTGGTGAATCTCTATCCTTTTAAAGAGACTTCTCAATCTGGTGCTGATGGACAAACCATTCTCGAAAATATTGATATTGGTGGGCCGGCAATGATTCGTGCGGCGGCAAAGAATTATGCTTATACTGGTGTTGTAACAGCAGTGAGTGACTATGATTTGATTCTCGCTGAATTAAAGCAGCATGATGGGTGTTTAAGTTTATCCATGCGACACCAATTAGCAATGCGGGCTTTTGCACATACTGCTGCTTATGATGCGGCCATAGCGGCATGGTTTGCAAAGGATTTGAAGATTGAAACACCATCTTGGCAGAGTTTTTCGGGTCATCTTGCAAGCGTTATGCGCTATGGAGAAAATCCGCATCAACAGGCGGCGTTTTACCGCAATAGTGAGAAACGTTTTGGTGTTGCAACGGCTAAACTTTTGCAAGGTAAGGAACTTTCTTATAACAATATGAATGATACAGATGCAGCATTTGAACTTGTGGCAGAATTTGATCCAAAAAAAACTGCTGCTGTTGCCCTTATTAAACATGCCAATCCTTGTGGTGTCGCAGAAGGGAAGAGTTTAAAAGAGGCTTATTTGAAGGCTCTTCTGTGTGATAATGTGTCGGCATTTGGTGGAATTATTGCTTTAAATCAACCCGTTGATGAAGAATGTGCGGAAGAAATTATTAAAATTTTCACAGAAGTGATTATTGCTCCTGGTGCAACAATGGGCGCACAAGAAATTATTGCGAGAAAAAAAAATCTTCGTTTGTTGATAACAGGTGGTTTACCTGATCCACGTTGTGGAGGGATTATTGCAAAAACACTTGCGGGCGGAATTTTAGTCCAGTCGCGTGATAATATGGTGGTCGATGATCTCAAACTACAAGTGGTCACAAAGCGGGCACCAAACGAAGATGAAATGCGTGATCTTAAATTTGCTTTTCGGATCGTTAAACATGTTAAATCAAATGCTATTGTTTATGCAAAAAATAGTGCAACAGTTGGAATTGGTGCCGGCCAAATGAGCCGTATTGATTCAGCTAAAATTGCCGCGCGTAAGGCTGAAGAAGCTGCGCAGAGAGCGGGTTTAACAGAATCTCTCACAAAAGGGTCGGTGGCAGCATCGGACGCATTTTTTCCTTTTGCAGATGGTCTATTGGCAGTTGCTGAAGCAGGTGCAACAGCGGTTATTCAGCCGGGCGGATCCATGCGTGATGCAGAGGTCATTGCTGCAGCGGATGCACATGGTTTGGCGATGATTTTTACAGGCGTGCGGCATTTTCGCCATTAGTGGTTTTGGCTGGATTTCTCTTTCGAATAAAAGAAGCTCTTCATGTTATAGGCGCATATCTATTATGAAATTATAGCACAACTCTTTTTTATAATTTCCCCTATCTTGTTTCTTATTGAGAGTCAAATAAGGTTTTGAGGTGAAAAATATGAATATTTTACGTTCTTATAGTAATTGGCGCCGTTATCGGCGGACAGTTAATGCGTTGAGCCATCTTTCAACGTATGAATTGAATGATCTTGGCATTTATCGTGGCAATATTAATTCAATTGCTCGGCATTATTCGTATAAGTCTGTTTAAAGTTTGTTTGTGATAGTATTTGAGAGAGTACTTTGTGCGAGCAGGGGAATTGCAGTTGGGTGTTTTTCTTTTCATTTTTTGTATATTAAAGAGAGAACGTGTAAGAAGGGTGTTTGCGCGTGTGCGGTTGTTGGTGTCGTATGCTGTTTTTTGAGAAAGCAAATAGTGGGGGTATGAAATTCTCAACATAACAGTATGAGAATGTGTTTTGTTGAAGGGCAGCCGCTTTTTAAAGAAAGGTCGTTTAACAGTCATATTTCATGGAGGAATGTCTTGTTTTTTGTCTTTATTTAGCGCTTTTGTTGCAATAGGAAAAGAGAACCACCTAGAACACCAGCGGCTAAAATAAACCACGTGATTGCATAGACAAGATGATTATTTTGAAAATGTATGACAGTTAAACCAGCGATGGGTAGATCTTTTTGTGTGGTGGTTTTTTTTCCAGCGTCAATGAAATAAGGAGCAACAGTTGATAGACCAAGTTTTTGTGCCATAGCGGGAAGATCGCGTGTATACCATAGATCGTTATCAGGGTTATTTTTGCGTGGAAAGAAGCCATTTTTTTCGCTCATGCGTAATAAACCTATTATCGTGGTTTGCTCTTTGTGTTGCGTAGAATATTGATGTGTTGAGGCATCCGCATATGATTGCTCTGCGTTGTGAAAGTAATGGCGCGCGTCCATGGGGATAAAACCACGATTTATAAAGGTCAATGCATTGTCGGTTGTTTGTAAAGGGGTTAGGATCCAGTAACCGGTGGTCTCTTGAGTGACAGCCGTGACTAAAATGTTCTTATTTGCCAAAAATTTTCCTGTGATGATGACAGGTCGATACTCATCTTTCTCAAAAGTAACGTGCTCCCATTGATTTTTTGGGGGGGCTTTTATTGGGGGCAAATGAATGCGTTGTTGAGCGCTGGCGATAAGATTGGTTTTCCAGTTTAATCGTTGTATTTGCCAAACACCTAGTGCACTGAAGAGAAGAAAAAAACACACACATAAAGTACCGAACAAAAGAGAAGAAAAACGGATATGTTTTTGTTGAAGCTCTGTCATAAAAAGATCTGCTTTACCCATGATTAATGCTTCCTTTGCAGCAACGGTGTATATCATTTTAGCATGGTTAAGCGTTAAAAAAAATATTGTGTACGTCTTTTATGGGAAAGCATGCAAAAATTAGCCTACAAGAGATGCAAAAGGATTTACAAAAGACTTGACCTTTTGTTATCGACACCCTATTAAAAACATAACTTCTCAATGAGCCCGCTTAAGGGATGTTTTGCGTTTTTTGCGTTTATTCTGTTTTTCGGGTGTTGGGATTTAAGAGTTTTTTAGAGTTTGAAGGTGAAGTTTATGTCTCGTGCCTGCGAATTGACAGGAAAAATGGTTCTTTATGGCAATAATGTTAGCCATGCGAATAATAAAACCCGTCGTCGTTTTTTACCAAATCTTTGCAATGTGACATTGATTTCGGAAGTATTGCAGAAAAGCTATCGCTTGCGCATTTCGGCAAGTGCTTTGCGTTCTGTTGAGCATCGTGGTGGGCTTGATAGCTTTTTGGTTAAAGCTGATGATAAAGAATTGTCGCAACGTGTCCGTTTGTTAAAACGCCAAATCATTAAGAAAAAAGCTGAAAATAAGGCTGAAAAAGCAGCGTAGTTATTTTTAGTTTTAAAATTGTATCGTGCCTTTCTTAATTATAGGGGGCATTTTTTCACTTTTTACTGTTTGATCGCTACATTTTGTTGGTTTCATTCCCAGGTTAAAAAAATGTCTTCAGGACAGGATGTTTTATTCGTACAGCGGGAGAGAAGGTATATTGCTTTCTCTATTTTTGCGATGTGTCTTGCTGTGACTGCTTCTAATATTTTGGTTCAGTATCCTGTCTATTGGTTTGGTTTAAATGAACTCCTAACTTATGGTGCTTTTACCTACCCTTTTGCTTTCTTGATTAATGATTTGACTAATCGTTTTTATGGTCCATTTGCAGCGCGACGTGTGGTTTATGTTGGTTTTGTTGCTGGTGTTTTTGTTTCTGGGATTGTGGCGACTCCGCGGCTTGCAGTTGCTTCTAGTTTGGCATTTTTATTTGGGCAGCTTCTTGATATTATTGTTTTTACTCCTTTACGGTATAAAACATGGTGGAAAGCACCTTTAGCAGCTGCGTTGGTTAGTTCAGCTTTGGATACAATTTTATTTTTTGCTCTTGCATTTTCTAGCTCTTTTGCCTTTATCGATCATATAACAGGCTATATCGATGGTTCATTTCCGGGGACTACTTTTTTGGGAAAGGTTGAGATTCCAATTTGGCTCTTACTTGCTATTGGTGATTTTTTAGTGAAAATTGTTATGAATCTGT
Source organism: Bartonella sp. B23 (assembly GCF_053793815.1). Classification (NCBI taxonomy): domain Bacteria; kingdom Pseudomonadati; phylum Pseudomonadota; class Alphaproteobacteria; order Hyphomicrobiales; family Bartonellaceae; genus Bartonella; species Bartonella sp. B23. Next base: position 1,495,403 of record NZ_CP200033.1, on the reverse strand, counting down.
TTATGTTGATTCCCTATGGAACAATTCTTAGAGCTGTAAAAATCCCTCCTTATAAAAATCATTTAAAAGATAATTCATCTTTTGTGGGTGACGAATAGTATTTATTTATTCTCCTCTTATTCTTGAAGATGGGAGGGAGTAGATATTATTTTATAATAACAAATTGATTTATAATAATAATTTCGAATACAATCAGATTATCTGATTCCAAATCACCTCATAATAAATCAATAAAAATTATTCATTTGTATGTTATGGTCAGGGATGTGGGAGCCAAAATCGTTTAAGAAAAACTAAGAATAATTTTCACGAATCATTTAAACTCAGGGGTTTTTGGCAATATTGAGGGCTGACAAACATAATGATGGTGTCGGTTTGTATAGATGCGTATTTCAATGTCACAAAATGTTATCGTGCTGCTGATTTAAAAAGTTGTTTAAAATCTTTTCTGAGTATAAGCTTTTTTATTGCTGAAAAGCGTTTCTAATTGTTTTGTTATAGCACCAGCAAGTTCTTCGGCATTCATAATTGTGACAGCGTGTTGATAATAGCGCGTGACATCATGTCCGATACCAATAGCAATGAGTTCTATAGGAGAATGTGTTTGGATCTCTTGAATTACTGCGCGTAAATGTTTTTCCAGATAATTGCTGGAATTAACCGACAGTGTTGAATCATCTACAGGAGCTCCATCAGAAATGACCATAAGAATGCGGCGTTGTTCACGTTGTGATAAAAGGCGTTGATGTGCCCAAATCAATGCTTCACCGTCGATATTTTCTTTTAATAATCCTTCTTGCATCATTAAACCTAAATTGCGCCGTGCTCGACGCCATGGGGTATCAGCACTTTTATAGATGATGTGGCACAAATCATTGAGGCGCCCCGGATTATGAGGTTTGTTTTGGGTAAGCCACTGTTCGCGCGATTTTCCCCCTTTCCAAGTTTTTGTAGTAAAACCTAAAATTTCAACTTTGACACCACAACGCTCAAGAGTTTGTGCTAAAATATCCGCACAACTTGCTGCAACAGTAATTGGTCGTCCGCGCATTGATCCTGAGTTATCAATGAGGAGTGAAACAACGGTATCACGAAATTGCGTATTGCTTTCTATTTTAAAAGAAAGTGGTTGCATTGGGTCGATGATAAGGCGGGGAAGTCGCGCTGTATCAAGATATCCTTCCTCAAGGTCAAAATACCAATGGCGGTTTTGTTGTGCCATAAGGCGGCGCTGTAGGCGATTGGCTAAACGCCCAACAATGTTTTGGAGATGATTGATTTGCTTATCAAGACAATGTCGTAAGCAATTCAATTCGCTTTCAGGACAAAAATCCGTCGCTTCCAGAACTTCATCAAACTGTCGGGTGAAAACTTTATAATTGCCAAGTTTTTCCATTTGTTCTGAAACATTGAAAAGGTATTTGGATTGGCTTGATTTTTCTTGCCAAGAACTTCTGTCTTGTTCTTCCTTGGCTTTATCACTGTTATTTGATTGTGTTGCTTGTGTTTTTCCTTCGTTTTGTGCATCACTTTCTTGTTCTGTTGTTGTTTGTTCTTCACTTTGTGTTTTTTTTTCGTTGTTGTTTTTTTCTTCTGCTTGATTTTGCAGTTCACACTCTTTTTTTAATTTCTTATTTTTTTTACTGTCAGAAGTTTTTTCTAGTTTAACTGCCATTTTTAGTGCAGCAAGCATTTGACGGACAATCTGTGCAAAAGCATGTTGGTTGTAAATATAGTGTGTTAATTCGTTTAATTCTGTTGCAGCTTTTTTTTCGATTTCTTGACGCCATAACTCTAGGACAGCTCCAGATTCTTTTGGCGGAGGGCGTTTAGTTATTTTTTCACGCAATAAAAGCGCAATTGCTTCTTGAAAGGGAGCTTCACTTTGAGTGCTAATCTTTTTATAATGGGCTCTCTGGTATTTATCAGCGAGCATTCCATCAAGATTTTGAGCAATTCCTTTCATGGCTAAAGTGCCGATTGCTTCAATGCGCGTTTGCTCGAGAGCATCAAAGACAGCACGTGCTTCTGATTCTAGAGGAGCGAATTGTGTGTGAATACGGCTATCATGCCATGCCGTGCGCAGAGCCATGGAATCGCCTAATCCGCGAATAATCGTTATGTCTTTATTTGTTGTATGTTGTGGTAGTTCCGGTAAACGTGCATGATTTTCGCTTAAAGATGGTCTGTTACGGCTAAAGGAAACTTCAAGCTCTGGTGTGCCAGCAATGGCGCGAATACAGGTGGAAAGTGCTTTTTTAAAGGCTATGGTATCAAGAGTTATGTGGGGAGAATCATTTGTTAAATTTTTCCTGTTATCACCAGTATCGGTAGCCATGATTTACATGTTCCTCTAAAGAAAAACACCATGAATGAGTGATTCGGGAAGTTCTTCTCCAAAGGCACGTTGGTAAAATTCTGCGACAGTGGCACGTTCGAGTTCATCACATTTGTTGAGAAAGGTCAGTCGAAAGGCAAAGCCAACATTTTGAAAAATCGTCGTATTTTCTGCCCAAGTGATGACTGTACGTGGGCTCATGACTGTTGAAAGATCCCCATTAATAAAAGATTGGCGTACCATACAAGCAACATGAACCATTTGTGAAATTATCTTTTTTCCCTTTTCTGTCTGAAAAGATTTGACCTTTGAACAAACAATATCAACTTCTTTATCATGAGGCAAATAATTGAGTATCGTCACAATAGACCAGCGGTCCATTTGGGCTTGATTGATTTGTTGTGTGCCATGATAAAGTCCTGTTGTATCACCAAGACCTATGGTATTTGCGGTTGCAAAAAGACGAAAGGCTGAATGAGGAGTGATGACACGGCTTTGGTCAAGCAAGCTTAGTCTTCCGGAAGCTTCAAGGATGCGTTGGATGACAAACATAACATCGGGACGGCCTGCATCATATTCATCGAAAACAAGAGCAATATTGTTTTGATAAGCCCATGGCAAAATTCCCTCTTTAAATTCAGTAATTTGCAAGCCATCTTTTAAAACGATGGCATCTTTTCCTACAAGATCAATACGACTGACATGACTGTCGAGATTAATTCGTATACAGGGCCAGTTAAGACGTGCAGCAACTTGTTCAATATGTGTTGATTTACCAGTACCGTGATAACCAGAAATCATGACACGGCGATTAAATGCAAAACCTGCTAAAATGGCTAAAGTTGTTTGCTGATCAAAAAGATAATCGGGGTTTATATCGGGGACGTGAGGGCTTTTTGCGCTAAAAGCAGGAACTTTCATATCCGTATCGACATTGAATAGATCACGAGCGCAAAGTGTGATATCGGGCACATTTTCGACTGTAGGTTTTGCTTCTGTCATTGTTTTTCTGGAAAGAAAAGGATGGTATTCTATTTTCATTCGTAAAAAACGATACAAGAGTTAGAGCACTTATGCAATGCCTCATGGTGAAAGTATTGGACACTAGAGAAGTCTTTTACCAGATGTTCTATAGTATATTGTGAAAACAATGATGATTCGTACAAAAATTATTTTGCATGGGCATGCATTCCCCTAGCACAAACCAGATTTTTTGAGCAAATTATAAGCGTGTAAAACATCACGAAAGCGCTCTTCTGAAGAACGGTTGCCGCCATTGGAATCAGGATGGTGTTTTTTTACCAGCTCTTTATATTTTGTTTTGATATCTTCAGCAGAAGCGTTTGCTGGTAACCCCAATGTCTCTAAGGCTTTGGCTTCTAAGGGCTTTAATTTTCGTGAGAAATTGTTGGTTGAATGACGTTGGGTAAACAATGTGAATGGATCACGCATACGGTTTTGGTAGGCAGCAGTTCCAGAGCGAATCTGTGCATAATTAGCAGCTGTTTTTTTTGATGTGCCATTGCTAAAATCGGTAGGCCATGTTGGACGATGCCCTGTGAGGGCATCCTTTTGAAACTTTGCAATATCTTTATCGCTAAGGCCAGAGAAGTAATTAAAATTTTTGTTATAAGCACGTACATGATCAATACAAAAATATAGATATTGGCCTTCGTGATTCCGACCTGCAGGTGCTTTATGGGCGCCTGCTTTTTCACAACCTTCCCATTGACATTGCTGTTCTTGTGATTCAGCTTGCTCCTTTTTATTGGAGCTGATTCGAATCGAGTCAAATAATTTAGATGTTATTACCATGTTCTTAGGCTTATGCAAAATTGATCGGTTTGACAAGAATTGACTTTTGGAAAATTTATTTTCACACTTATTTAGTGATGAAATAATGTGCATTGCACTGTTCATTTCGTGAAGGAACAAGAATGTCTATTGCAATTCAAACAACGATTCAAATGAAACTCCAGGATGCATTTCATCCGCAGGAACTTGAGGTGATTAACGAAAGTCACCTTCATGCAGGGCATCTCCATGAAGAGCATGCTTTTGATGGTAAAGGGGAAACGCATTTTCGGGTAAAAATCCTCTCTTCTTCTTTTTCGGGTATGACGCGCGTGGAGATACATAGGGCAATTTATCAAGTTTTACAGAAAGAATTAGCAACATGTGTTCATGCTTTGGCACTTGAGATTGCATCTGTTTAATTTCTCTTTTTATTAAATTTTTCAGGAACGGGGATGCGCTTTTTGATAAATTTCCAACAAGCGGTCTGTATCGACGTGGGTATAGGTTTGGGTGGTGGAGAGGCAGGAATGGCCAAGAAGTTCTTGGATGGTACGCAAATCTCCTCCACGTGACAAAAGATGAGTCGCAAAAGAATGGCGCAGAGTATGAGGCGTGGTGGTTTCTGGTAAACCAAGATTTGCGCGTAAATTTCGAACAGCCCGTTGGATAATGGCTGGCTGCAAGGGACCACCACGAGCGCCGCGGAACATTGGTTGGTTATCCACTAAGGGATATGGGCAGCATTTGAGATAATCGTGTACTGTTTCGTAAACAATTTTTATGAGGGGCACAAGGCGTGTTTTTTGACCTTTTCCAGTGACAAATAAGCTTGTTTTTTCAGGAACAGAAAACTGTTTTGGTGTGAGTGCTAGAGCTTCTGATATACGCATGCCACAGCCATAGAGAAGCATTAAAACGGCGGTGTTACGGGCAGCAATCCATGGTTCATTTTCTTGTTGATTTTCTTGTTTTACTACACGAAGTGCGGATTTTACAGCCAAAGGTTTTGGGAGTAATTTTGGTTGTTTTGGGGTTCGGACAAGCTTAGCCGCGGGGACATTGATGATGCCTTCTCGAGATAAGTATCTGAAAAAAGATCGCAAACCCGCCATGCTTCGGCTTAAAGAGCGGGCGCTTACGTTACATGTACGGCGATAAGCCAAATAAGCGCGCAAATCAACAACACGCAAATTGGCAAGATCATCAAAAGTTGGTTCACGCCCTAAATGTTGACAGAGAAAAAACAAAAATTGTCGTGTATCACGCTCATAGGCGTGTGCTGTTTGTGTTGCCATACGACGCGCTTGTACAAGATTATCTAACCAGTTTTTTCTTGCGGTCAAAATGGCATGGTTTGCTGGAATTAGGAAGACATTTTTGCCTTTTTTCGGGTCATCTTTTATGGACATTTCTTAATTGAGAGTTTCTTTCTTTTTAGATTTTTTGTTGTTAGAGTGATCATTCTTTTTTTGCGGTTTCTCTTCACGATCGGTAAACTGCTTCTCGCCTTTTAGCGAAAGTATTTTTAAAAGATTATGCGTTGACATAAGGTGCGCAAAAATCAATCCCAAAAAGCCATTTTTATGGAGCTTAGCAAGTTGACTCGCTGAGAGTTTATTCAGTTTTTCCTCATCAACAATCCAAAAATGTTCTAATTGCGCTGAAAGGCCTTTGTCATTTTTTACGTTGATGGATTTTTGACTGAGAAGGTCCATATCTACAATGGCGTCAATAAATTCAGAGGTTTTTTCCATAGCAATTTTAAAGCCTTCAAGAAAACGAATACGCTCTTCCATAAAAGGAGAAATAGAGCCATCAGAATTAAAAAGTTCTGTGCCTGCGACTTCATTAAACATACCTGACTGTTGATCAAAGCAAACAGAAAGCTCTTTTTCATTTTGAATTTGCGCAAGAACAAAAGGATAGCGACGAACAAAAGCCGGCACATAAGTATTTGTTTTCCAACTTTTATCAGAAGCGATATAATCATTTTCATCGTTAGAAAGACCTACAAGAGCAGCGGATGTATAGTGTCGCTTCTTTTGTTCATCTTCTGCGCACATAAACAAAATGGGATAGTCTAGTGCTGCTTGAAAATATTCACTACTTGCTAAAGGAACCCAGTGGGTATCCTTGGCGAAAGACATATCACTTGGAGGAGAAAATTTCAGATTTTTATGAAAAATTTTGTTGATTGGGATGATATCTTTGTAAAACAGCATAACATTTGCCATAAGATTTTTCCTTTAATTAATTTGTTTTTGTTACCAAGAGAGGTTTTTCGGGAAGATTTTTTGGCATGGCAACAAGATCGAATAGAAAATTATGAGATTGAAGGATTCACTTTTGAGAGATGATATTTTCACATGGAGTATAATAAAAAAAAGCTTAAAAATAAAGTCTGTCTTGCCATTATTGGTTTGCCTCATGGTATAAAAGGAGACGTTTTGGTTAAGGTCTTGAGCGCTGAACCACAGCGTTTAAAGACTTACGGTGTTCTCTATGATGATATGGGGCGTTCTTATGAAATTGTAACTCTTCGTGTACAGAAAAATAACGCGATTGTGCATTTTAAATGGGTTGAAGATCGTAGTGCTGCTGAGAACCTAAAAGGGATTCGCCTTTATGTCGCCCGCGACCAATTAGTAGATGATCTGGACGAGGATGAATTTTATCAAGTCGATCTCATCGGGCTTTGTGTTCAGGATTATGTGGGTCAAGTCCTAGGAGAGGTGAGTGGTTTTTTTAATTTTGGAGCTGGTGATTTGCTTGAAATACGGTTGAATACGCATAAAACCGTGCTTATTCCTTTTAGTAAGGCAGCTGTGCCAGAAATTTGTATTGCCTCTGGTTTTGTTGTTGTTAATCCATTGGCCGCTGGTTTAAGCGATGATTAAAGAGAACGATGGTTCGAACTAAAATAAAAGTTGTGGCAATAAAATGAAAGTGGAAAGTGAAAGAAGGAAAAAATGCGTTTCTGAACACATGTGTTAGCATTTTATGCCGAAATGTTTCTTGGATTTTTAGGTTATTCGTTAGCAGGGAAAACTTTAAAGCAGAGGATATGATCATTGGAGACAGTGCAAATTATGGATTTTGCTTTAGATAAACACCATAGCGTTGATGATATACCGGCTGGTAGTGCTTTAGATTTGGTGCAGTTTAGGCTAAAGGTGGTTATGAAGGAATGAAGAAATGAAGTTTCAAGCGCGCATTTTGACACTTTATCCTGAAATGTTTCCTGGATTTTTAGGTTATTCGTTGGCGGGGCAAGCTTTAGAGCGGGGGATATGGTCATTGGAGACAGTGCAAATTAGGGATTTTGCTTTAGATAAACACCATAGCGTTGATGATACACCAGCTGGTGGTGGTGCTGGTATGGTGATGCGGGCGGATGTATTGGCGGCAGCGCTTGATAGTTGTCCACATGATTCGCCAAGGTTGTTGATGAGTCCGCGTGGGAGGCTTTTTAATCAAGCGGATGCGCGCTCTTTGGCACATGAATCGGGAGTAACCTTGGTTTGTGGGCGTTTTGAGGGGGTCGATGAGCGGGTAATAGAAGCGCGGAAATTGGAAGAAGTATCCATCGGTGATTATATCCTTTCAGGTGGGGAAGCGGCTGCGTTGGTTCTTTTAGATGCTATTGTACGTCTTTTACCAGGGGTTATGGGCAATGAGGCTTCTGGAAAATGTGAAAGCTTTGAGAATGGTTTGCTGGAATATCCTCAGTATACACGTCCTTCTCTTTTCGAAGGACGGAGTATTCCACCAGTGTTAACATCAGGTCATCACAAAGTTATCGCTGATTGGCGTCAACAGCAAGCTGAACGGTTAACATGTCAACGTCGCCCTGATCTTTATGCCCGTTATGATAAAAATCGTCAGAAAACTTGATTCACGTTGCAAGGTAGTGTATTGCATGGCTCTCTTTTTAGAGAGTTTTTCTGCGAAGGATTTTCTGTAGTTCCAAAATTAAATTAAGAAATGGTGTATTCGCTCCTGCATGAAGCATAGCTTGAAAAACCGCTTTCCTTTTTATGAAAAGGCTTTTTCGGCAAAAGTTGGGCGCTCTGGCTGTTCGATAAAGAACGTGAAGGATAAAAGAAATGAATATTATCGCACAGCTTGAAGCTGAACAATGTGCAAAAATTGAAGCAAAACGCAAATTGCCTGCCTTTCAACCAGGAGATACAGTTCGTGTCATGGTGCGCGTGACTGAAGGAACACGAACGCGTATTCAGGCTTATGAAGGAGTTTGTATTGCACGTTCAGGTGGTGGGTTAAATGAGACCTTTACAGTGCGAAAAATCTCTTACGGTGAAGGTGTTGAACGTGTCTTTCCAATTTATTCTCCCTTGATTGAAGGTGTTGATCTTGTGCGTCGGGGTAAAGTGCGTCGTGCAAAACTCTATTATCTTCGTGGTTTGAGGGGTAAAGCAGCACGTATCGCTGAAAAAAGAGATCATCGGAAAAAAGGCGTAAAGGGTGCTGAAGGGGTAAAAACAGCTGCTGCTACAGTGGATGCTGCAAAACAACCTACTGAATAAATGCTATCACGGTTATAGAGTTCGCGAAAAAAACGCTTTGGTGCTGCTTTATATCGGTGGTGATTCGTATCTACAGTTAAAGAAGCATCTTTAAATGTTAACAAAAACGTTAAAATCATCAAAAATATACGCTTTTGTTTTTTTCATGATAGTTGAAGTTGAAGATCTCGTGGGAATACGTCGCTGATCTTTTGAAGTAGAGCCAAACGTATCTGAAAAAAATACATGTTTATACTTCAGAAATGATGTTAGACCTTTGACGTGAAGGCTAAATTATACTAAATAAAGCAAAATAAGGCAAGTTTTACAGCTTGTACCTGTAAAACAATCGGTTTTTTTATGCGTGACCTTTAATCCGTTATTTGAGATAACCGACCTGTAAATATTGGCTCCTTAGGTGCCAAATTAAGTAGAAACGATAATGTACTTGGTCGTTTTGTGCGAGTCTTTTCGATCATAGTACGGTTGCAGTGAACACTAGGTCAGGATATTTTATGACAGAGACAACTAGGATAAAAGAGCGCCCTCGTTCTCCCCATGTGAGTATTTATCGCTGGTCCATCACTATGGCGATGTCGATCGCGCATCGTATCACTGGTATGGCTCTTTATTTTGGAATGGTTTTTCTCGCTATTTGGCTCGTTTCCATTGCTTGTGGGGCTGAAGCGTTTAAAACAGTTCATGAGATTTATAGTTCTTTTCTTGGACTTTGTATTTTGTTTCTTTATACGCTTGCTGGAGTTCATTACATGGTTGGTGGTATCCGCCACATCGTTTGGGATATGAAGCCTTGCCTTTTGGATAAAAAAAAGGCAACAACAACGGCTTGGGCAACAGTTTTTATCTCTCTTATTATTACTTTTACGATTTGGATTATTGGATATAGCATTGTTTAGTTGGGGGTGGAAAAAGGTATGGAAAAAGATTTTCGAACAGAACTTGGAAAAGTGCGTGGACTTGGGAGTGCGCATGAAGGAACAGAGCATTTTTGGCTAGAGCGTTTGACAAGTTTTATTAATTTGCCGTTTTTTGTTTTTTTTATCGTTCTTATTCTCTCGCTTATTGGGAATGATTATAGTATTGTGCGTGCACGGCTTTCACATCCTCTTGTTGCTATTTCAATGGGACTGCTAACTTTTTCAACCCTTTATCATATGAAACTTGAAATGCAGGTTGTTATTGAAGATTATATTCGGCATGAAAGTATGCGGATATTATTCTTGGCGCTGAATGTTTTATTTTGTTTTGTTCTTGGTGGTGTAATCATTTTTTCTCTTTTAAAAATTGCATTAGGGGTTTAGACAATATGGTAGGCACTGGATCGTCTCTTGGCGCTGGAGTAAGTAACGCCCCTTATCACTATGTGGATCATAAATTTGATGTTGTTGTTGTCGGGGCAGGTGGCGCTGGTTTGCGTGCAACGCTTGGTATGGCTGAACAGGGATTAAAGACAGCGTGTGTCACAAAGGTTTTTCCAACTAGGTCGCATACGGTGGCAGCACAGGGTGGTATTGCAGCATCACTTTCCAATATGGGGCCTGATAATTGGCAGTGGCACTTGTACGATACGGTAAAGGGATCTGATTGGTTGGGCGATACAGATGCAATGGAATATTTGGTGCGTAACGCACCGGCTGCTGTGTATGAATTAGAACATTATGGGGTACCTTTTTCGCGTACAAAAGAAGGTAAAATTTATCAACGCCCCTTTGGTGGACATACGACAGAGTTTGGAGAAGGGCCACCAGTTCAACGCACTTGCGCAGCAGCTGATCGTACAGGACATGCGATCTTACATACGCTTTATGGACAGAGCTTAAAACATAATGCGCAGTTTTTTATCGAATATTTTGCGCTTGATTTAATTATGACTGATGGTGTGTGCACGGGAATTGTGGCGTGGAATCTTGATGATGGTACAATACACCGTTTTTCTGCTAAGATGGTTGTCCTCGCAACTGGTGGATATGGACGTGCCTATTTTTCGGCAACATCGGCGCATACATGTACGGGTGATGGTGGTGGAATGATCGCACGTGCTGGATTGCCGCTTCAGGATATGGAATTTGTTCAATTTCATCCCACAGGGATTTATGGTTCTGGTTGTTTAATCACAGAAGGAGCCCGTGGTGAAGGAGGATATTTGGTTAATTCTGAGGGTGAACGCTTTATGGAGCGGTATGCACCTTCCTTTAAAGATTTGGCTTCACGTGATTTGGTTTCTCGTTGTATAACGATTGAAATTCGTGAAGGTCGTGGGGTTGGTTCAAGGAAAGATCATATCCATTTGGTTCTTAGCCATATTGATCCCGCTATATTGCATGAGCGTTTGCCTGGAATTTCTGAATCAGCACGGATTTTTGCAGGGGTTGATGTGACAAAAGAACCTATCCCCATTCTTCCAACAGTTCATTATAACATGGGCGGTATTCCTACAAATTACTACGGGGAAGTGCTCAATCCAACCTCTGATTCGCCTGATTGTGTTCAGCCAGGTTTAATGGCGGTGGGAGAAGCTGGATGCGCTTCTGTTCATGGTGCTAATCGTTTGGGATCAAATTCATTAATTGATCTTGTTGTGTTTGGTCGTGCAGCTGCAATCCGTGCTGGTGAAGTGATTGATCGAGATGCGGAAATTCCTCCCCTTAATGAGGACGCTGTTGACAAAATTATGGCTCGTTTTGATCGTTTACGCTTTGCTAAAGGGGCGATGCCAACAGCCGCGTTGCGTGAAAAAATGCAACGTACTATGCAGGAAGATGCTGCTGTATTTCGTACTGCAGATTCTTTGCAACAAGGATGTCAGCGGATGAGTCAAATTTGGGGTGAATTATCTGATCTAAAAGTAACAGATCGTTCGTTGATATGGAATTCTGATTTGGTTGAAACATTAGAACTTGAGAATTTGATGGCAAATGCCATCATGACCGTTTACTCTGCAGAGGCTCGCTTAGAAAGTCGAGGAGCTCATGCGCGTGAGGATTATCCAGAGCGTGATGATAAAAATTGGCGTAAGCATACGCTTTCGCGTTTATCAAAAGATGGTAAGGTGACATTGTCCTATCGACCTGTTCATGTTGATCCGTTAACATCTGAAGAAGATGGTGGTATCGACTTAAAGCGCATTGCGCCTAAAAAACGTGTTTATTAAGGGGAGAATGAATTATGGTACAAATTAAGCTTCCCAAGAATTCTCAAGTAAAAGCTGGAAAGGTTTGGCCTAAGCCTGAGGGTGCTACGCAGATGATAGAATTTCACGTTTATCGTTGGTCACCCGACGATGAAGAAAATCCTCATCTTGATACATATTATGTAGATCGCTCGGTTTGTGGCCCGATGATTCTCGATGGACTTTTATTCATAAAGAATCATATTGATCCAACTTTGACACTTCGCAGATCGTGTCGTGAAGGTATCTGTGGATCGTGTGCGATGAATATTGATGGGACTAATACGCTAGCTTGTACAAAAGGTATGGATGATGTGAAGCATCCGATTAAGGTGTATCCTTTGCCTTCTATGCCGGTAGTTAAAGATTTGGTTCCTGATTTGAAGCGTTTTTATGCGCAGCATCGAGTGATTGAACCTTGGTTGCAGACCGTTTCGCCTGAGCCTGCGAAAGAGTGGTTGCAAAGTTACTCCGACCGTCAAAAAATTGATGGTCTTTATGAGTGTATTTTGTGTGCATGTTGTCAGACATCATGTCCGAGTTATTGGTGGAACGGTGATCGATATTTGGGACCAGCTATTTTGCTTCAGGCTTATCGTTGGATTGCTGATTCACGTGATGAGATGTGCGGTGAGCGTCTTGATAATTTAGAAGATCCTTTTCGGCTTTATCGGTGCCATACGATTATGAACTGTACGCAAACTTGTCCAAAGGGTTTAAATCCAGCTAAGGCAATTGCTGAGATTAAAAAGCTCATGGTTGAACGTCGCTTTTAAAAATTAATCAATTAATGAGAGTCATGAAAGAGGCGAGGGGGTGTGTAGAATTTTTTCTTTTTTTGAACCATGAAATTTAATCTATAAAAACTTATTGGATTTTATATGCGGATTTAAAAAAGCACTTATCGTTTTTAAAAGATGGATATCTATCTTTTTGAATAGGGGCGATGCCTCATTGAAAAATACGTCTTGAATGTGAAATAAGTAGCTGTGACGGATTGGTGTTGCTTAAGCGGTTTTGATTTTCACAGAAATTATACTTAATTTTGATAAATTTTCATGGGCGACAAATTCTGCATTCTTTTGCATTTCTTCATGAAAAGAGACATAGAAATTTTTGCTGTGGTTTAGGTTTTCATTTTCTCACAATCTTTGGATATAGATGTATGGATGGGGTGTATGTTTTGGAGTAAAAGCTTACGTGCACAACCGTTCCTATGGTTAGGAAGTGGTGTGCGATACTGCAAAGTTATGCTAACGAAGAAGCTAAAAATGGGATGAGTTACCATCAAAAATTAATAAAATTGGTTTCAAGATATTTTGTGATACAAGTTTGATTTTCTGAAAAATAAAGTATGATATAAAAAAATTTCAATAGCAATTGCTCGCAATAAAACGGTAATGAGGTTCAACATTTTATGTTGTTCATTGCCGAACTGAAAAGGCAATTTGTTACTATTCAATCGGAATTTATAATGCATTAAGCTATACACATTGATATATTATATGAAGAAGTTATTTGATAAAAAACATTTGTGCTGATGATTACAGAGTAGAATGTGGAATTTTGGAATGATAAGTTATTACACTACAATCACTTGTGGTTTTGTAGTATGTGTATTGCACAGAAATTACGTTTATACGTAAATTGAGAGATCTCTCTTTTTTTGAAATATTTGTTGTGTAGCGATTTTTCTTTGGAATTGTATTATCAACTTTTCACTTTTTTTATTATAAGAGCATGAAAGATTCATCAGAAAAGTAGGTGGATGAGAGAGTTTATTTCAAAAATTAGTAAAAAGCTGCGGCACACTGTTGTGACTGTTGTGGCCTTTATGATACTAAAGAATTTCCTTAAACTATCTTTGATTTAGAAAAGATTGGGTCGTAAAAGATTTCAGAAAGTTTTCGATCTTTGAAGAACAATACCACGTCTACTGTAGTGTAAAGTACGACCTTTATCATTTCCAATTCGAGTTGACGACCAACTTCTGATCTTTTAATCAATGTGGCACACCGTTCAAACGTTTGCAAAGCATTGTTGGCATGTGTTGTTGTAATTGACCCAGGATGACCAGTGTTCAATGAGTTGAGATACTCCCACGCCTCATTACCACGCAGCTCAGCGAGAAAAATGCGGTCAGGCGATTGACGTAAACACGCATCTAGGCATTCATCAGCTGAAACACGACCGGCGCCGTTGCCATAAATCATATGTACGTGGTTGGGATGATTGGGTAAAAAAAGCTCATGAACATCCTCAATCGTGATAATACGCTCTTCTACAGGTACTTTTTCAATTAAGGAACGAGCAAATGTTGTTTTACCCGATCCTGTTTTTCCCGCGATGATGATATTGCGTTTGTGAAGTACACATTCTTTCAAAAAATCAAGAATTTTTCCATCACGTTTGAGTTGCAGGAGTTGAACTTCAAATGGCTCTAATCGTGTGAAATCTTGTTTTAATAATAAGCTATCTGCTTCCTTTTCTGAAGGTTTATTAAAGCTTACATCGGCAAAATCATCAAATGCGCCTTCATCGTTGAGTTCTTCTAGCGTTTTAACTGTGAGAGAATGTTTACGAATCACAAAAGATAGTTCACCATCGATGACAGCTGGTGTTTGTATAATTGTACCGCGCTGTCCTCTAGGCAACCGCACGTAATTGATGCTTTTGGGAGCTATACCGTTATAAACAATAATAGCTGTGATAAGTGTCTGCAAAAAAGCAGTTGTTAATTCTGGTACGCTGTGTAGTTGCCAACCTACGAGATTTTTCGCCCAGACCTCACAGGGGCGGCAGATTGATAATTCAGTGATTTTCGGATCTTCCAAAAAATGATCAAGTGGCTGCAAAAGTTGTGCAACTGCTTGATCTTTTTGTATTGAATTAGCGTGCAACGAGGCTGTAGACATTACTAAAATCCAGATCACGAGCAACGAAAATATTCACTCTCTCACCTTGGTTTTTATAAAGCGTTGGAACAATGTTAATAGAGTTTTGAAGGATATCTGTCACTACCGATTCAGCATTCTGCATACCCTGGGATTGTTTTTGTTCTTTATTTTTTTGGCCAATTTTACTTTTTACCCATTCTCCAAAATCACCAATTATACTCACCATGATTGCACCACCAAACCGTTGCCAAAAATGTGTATCAACCCAACCGCCGATACCAGCCTCTCCAAGAGGACCAGTACCAGGTGAGTCAAGATTGACGACAATACCAGAAGGCGTTTCAATACGCGACCATTGCACAAAGACACGCGCTTGTCCTTGTTGTAAGCCGCTTTGGTAAAAACCAACAACTTTAGAACCACGGTCCAGCAAAACAACACGGCCACTCGTAGAATAAACATCACGCGTTAGATGACAAGTTGTCATCCCCGGTTGTGATGTAATTATTTTTGTTTCTAGTGTGCAGTCTATTTGCGTTCCCTGCGTAATCAGGAGATCACGATTACGAAGTTGAACTGCGCGTGATTGATCTAAACGTACAGGCTGCAGGTTATTGAGTAATACACCACTACTCTTATCGTCGTCAGATTTATCATTTTTCGAATATTCCGCACCACCTTCACCACCACCGTTATTAAGGCTAGAATTGAACATACGACTGCGTGCTAATTCTTCAGAGTCCTTAACTAAATGTGGTGGAAGCGTCGTTTGAAGAAGTTTGGCCCAAGCCGCTGGAATCTCTTGTGTCGAATCCTCTGTTTGTGTTGGTTTTTCCATCTCTTCTACGATCTTTGGTTCTTCTATAATACGAGGAGTATATTGTGGTATAATTTGTTGTACCGTTTGTTGAGGTTTTTCTTCCTCCACTTCTATGCTATTACGCATTTTTAAAGCTTTCCAGGTTAGAGCAATTGGTACAATAATTATGATAACAAATCCTATTATCAACAATATGCGCGCGCCAGGAATTGTTGGACGGCGTTCTAAAACTAGTTCGGAACTGCCATAAGCACCATCAATGTGTTCTTGTTCTGTATAATTTGGTTCCGCACTTTTATTGATGTCATCTCCTTTCTTATCGTTGAACATTATTTCTCTCCTTTATTGATGCGATGAACCACCGAAGATATCGTTCCAGTTGTATTTGGTATGCCATTGGGATCATAGGCTTCATTGAAAACAGCTAAAGCGCGTTTGCCAAGTCGTACGAGCCATTTAGGGTTGACCTTGTGAACAGCGATAATATCGTTGGAACTGCCTACAACAGTGCGTGGTATTAGGCTTTCATTGCCTTCAGCATCCACTACGTAGATTGATGGCATGTCCATGTTGGCGGAAAACTTAAAATAGGTAACGCGTCCATTGTCCCAAACATTTATCGGAGCAATATCCTGATTGCCACTCATGGTATAGTTGAGGTTATAACCTTTCACACCCTTGAGAAAACCACGCTCAATAGCAAGATGTTGATTATCTTCTTCAGGCGTTTGCGTATTTGAATCGGGATAATGGAATGCTAATTCATAAGTGGAACTTGCGCGGTCATTTCGAAATTGTAGCCGGAATTTGTAGCTACGCTTGTCAGTTACAACGATGAGATTCGTATTGGCAAGTTCTGCTTTGGGTTTAATAAAGATATGCCGTCCCTTATGCGCAAAGGCATAGGCATCCGAATCACCAAAGGCGTGGGTGACATACTGTTCGCCTTCTTCAAGGATGATATGTGTTGCTACACCGAGAACGGTTTCAATTTGAACTACATCAGCCATGTTATACGTTACGTAGCGAATGCGGTGATCATATTGTGAATTAGACGGGGTTTTGAGCGCTTGCACGGGCACCGTATAAAGAGAAGAAAACAAGGATAACAAGGCAAATAACGCAAGTTTTTTCATAATAATCAATTCCTTAATTATTCAACAGCATTTCCGGGTCAACACGGTAACTTGTCACTTGGAAACCAAGGGGGTTAAGCAATCGATCAGATGATTTCATTGGTGCTCCAACATAGGTGTATCCAATTGTCGCGATCTGGTGTTGTTTTGCTCCAACTGTATTATCGCTGTTATGTTGTTGTGTCGTAAAACGCACAGTCGCTTGACCACGTCCATTTGGTTGTATCGATCGTACTTTAACTGTTATGCGTGCCTTGTTGGAAAGCACTTTGTCACGTGCATTGTCACCTTCATAGATTTTATAAAATTCCTGTTGAACGGTTGGTGCGCTTAAAAGTGCTGCAGTGTCGTAGTTCAGCTGAATGGTGTCGTAATCGTAAGTTTCGCGGTTAAGGACATATTGATTGAGCCAGTATTTATCTACAACTTCGCCATAGCTGGTTTCATGTTCGCGCATTGTAGAGATAACATCGACTGCGCCAGTTGTGTTATCAACGCGTAATACTAAGGGTGTTGGAGCTGGTTGAGAAAAACCGACAACTCCGCACATCATACCGAACAATCCAAAAATGCCAAAGACGCTCGCTACACGCCATGCCGTCCTACGCGACTTTATAAATTCATCTATGAGTTCACGTTCTAAACCTCGACTTTCTTCGTAATAACTATCAAGTCGCTCGGCTTTTACTGGTTTCGCCTGTTTTTTTTTCATATTGTTCCTCGCTGGATTTCGGCAGGGACTGTTTTATTAATGGGAACGCGGTTCCAGTTACTTGGTTGTTTTGGTTTTGGCGCCAACTCACAAGCCGATAAAAGACCGGCAATCAAAATTATAAAAATGGTCTTTTTCATTTTAATACTCATCTTTTACAACCGTAATATATTCCCCATAGCATTTTTCATCATTATTTTAATTTTGATATAAAGTAAAGTACATAGTTTGCAATTTTTTATTTTTTAATTTCATTATCTTATTTATTTATAGAAATTGTTGTACCTAGCATAGATATTTTTACTGATCGATTTTGTTATTTTGATTATTTAATGATACGGTTTTTATGGGAAATATTGCTTCTTATAGCCCCTAATTTTTATAGATGTTCCAATATAATACCTTTTTTAATGTTTTGGTAATAATTGATAATTTGAGTAACAGCATAATGGATATGATAGAAAAGATGAGGATTTTACAAAACATGCAATCCCATATTCGATTCAGAAATTTTCCGCATAGTTTGAAAAATAGTCATCATCAAATTTAATATGGCATGGGCATAAAGAGCATTATATGGCTCAGGGGTTTGACTATTCATTGTTTGAAAACGTGATAAATCTGTAAACCAGAGTGAAGCAATGATAGAGAGTGATTCGAGTTTTATTAGAAAAATAAGTGTGATTTTGCCAGTGCAGTAAATGCGCTCCTATTGCTACAAGGAATCTTATTGCAACAGGTAAGATGAGTATTATGAAGATCACATAAAGCAGACCATAAATTTTCTAAGCAATCACTTTCTTTGAA
The DNA here is from genome assembly GCF_053793815.1 of Bartonella sp. B23. Lineage (NCBI taxonomy): Bacteria > Pseudomonadati > Pseudomonadota > Alphaproteobacteria > Hyphomicrobiales > Bartonellaceae > Bartonella > Bartonella sp. B23. The sequence continues at coordinate 1,477,180 of NZ_CP200033.1, read as the reverse complement.
AATACAGATTGCATAATCAAATTCATCACTGGCTGTTGTGTTATGCAAGCTATCTGGTTGGTTATTATTTTAGAAACCTTTTATAAGTCGGTTTATCAAACCGTTTTGTAGTTCCTTTATTAAATTTGTGATTTTTAGCTGATAAAGCTTCACTGTCAGAGCCACTAGTGCTTATTTACAGGCAAATGGCTTAGAAATCCAAAGACCGGCTACCTATTTCTTCACAAAGGACAAACTATCCACATATGACGAAAGCGATGGCAAGCTGGCTTGTAAAAGGGTATAATCACAGCAATTGCTTTTGAGGAAATATCTATAACATATGTTTTTACTATTTGATCAATTTGGCAGAAGAATCATGTGAACATATTAAGGTTCATGGCATTCCTGCTTAATGAATCCTCAATTTTTCTTTATCTGAGCACACAGACACATGTTCTGTATTTACATAATTCATTCACATATTTTTATCGAGATTATTTTGACCGTGATAAAATTTCTGTGTGCTCTTCTAGATTATTAGAAAACACCGATATTTCATATAGGATCTGTTTGCACAAAAAGAGGAGGCGAATGTTATTAAAAAATTTGTTAAAATTTTATATAAGGCATCCCGAGGTTTCTCGTATCAATAAATCTCTCATATAACTTGCGCTTTTGTACATTGATAAGTATATCTTCGGCATTCTGTAAATGTGCAACCATTTGCATCTTTATAGATTCGTTTTTAATCATAGCTAATACGTTCTTAATGTGTGCTTGTAATTTGGTAACTTCTTTTAGATTTTTTGTCTTTTCTATTTCACTTAATAATTTTCTAATTTGTGTAAAACGGTTTTCTGCATCTTGGAAAGCTTGCAAACTTACAGCTTTACTGACAACACCACCATATTTGAGACGATCATTAATTGTTTTGCGTATTTTACGCCTGATTTGTCGATTATATCGGTCCTCTAGGAATATAACCTTCGAATCAAACGTACGGAGCTGATCGTCTATTACATTAGAAAAATAATTCGCACTATAATCAAAGTTTGGACCTGGATAGACAAGCTGTGGATTCTGAAAGAAAAACCGTACACCGTTTTCTTGCAATGCCAAATCTCTTGTTCTATTACCTGTTATAGATTGATAGATACTTATCGCCTTTTTAACTTGCTCTTCACTTGCTTCAACCTGTTTTTTTAGTAACTCGATAATTTTTCCATATTCCTCTTTTGTAAAAAGAATAGGTGAATTTAGAGACGATCTTCCATTATCATTTGCTAGAACTAAATTTGTCACTCCAAAAAATACAACCATTCCCGTTACGATGAACAGTTTTTTCATGTAACACCTCGCTGAATTTTAGCAAAAATTACCTTGTTAATATATACAATTCTTATTTCATAACTTTTGTCTTGGAATTAACCAACAATCTGACAAAATTATAAAAACGATTATTTTAATGATAATTTTTTATAATAGTAGTACAACACCACAACATTTTTATCATTATTTCAATTTTGATACAAAGTAAAGTGTACAATTCATAATTTTTTGCTTTTTAATCTCATTATCTTGTTATTTTGTTACACGGCTTTTACGGGAACTATTGCTTCCTGCGGCATCTAATCTCCATAGATGTCTAAATGTAATGCCTTTTGCTAAGGAATTGGCAATGCCTGATATCTTAAGCAGCAACATAATGGATATAATGGAAAGAATGAAAGCTCCCCCAAACATGTAACCAACATTCTGACTGTAATCGATTTTCAAATCTTTCAAATAGTTTGCAAAGATGGTTATAATCATATTGAATACGGTGGCTAGAAGCACAAAGAAAATCACATAGCTTAAAATTTGAGCTACCCACCGTTCGAAAAAGCGATAAGTTGGCTGCCAGAGTAAAGCAATAATAAAGATTGGCCCCAATCCTACAAGAAGTGTAATTGCGATTTTTGCCAGCAAAATAAAACCGCCACTGATTGCTAGCACAAAACTTGTTGCAAGCAATATGAGGACACCTAAAAGACTGTAAAGATATCCATTAGCGTCGAAGAAAACACTTTCTTCGAAAAGACGGCTTGCATACTGGAATCCTGAGGTTGCTGCTGAGTCAAGTAAATTCATTAATTGAGCATTATTGAGTGAATTATTTGTCAGCGCTTTTGAAAAATCATAAGGCATTTCTGTTATCAAATTTGCGATTTCATTTTGATAAAGTCCTGATGTCAGGGCTATTGAAGTAACAATGCTTATTCGTAGGCAACGACTCAGAAATCCAGAAACTGGCATATCTATTGCTCCACGAAGTATGAGCCACCCATATGTAATGAAAGCAATCGCGAGACCAATTGACACAAAGGGTGTAATTGCAACAATTGTTTTTGAGGAAATATCCGTAACATATGTTTTTGTTGCTTTATCGATAACATCGCAAAGCTGCGTGAACATTCCAAAACTCATGATATTCTTCTTTCAATAAATTTCCATTTTTATACAATTTGCTAGGCATTTTCTGTTAAAACTGTTTTAAATTAGAGTTAAACTTTATTACCCTCTCACACTATGCAAAAACATTGAACATTCCATATTAACCTTTGGTTTTTACGAGCCGAAAAGAAAAATAATATTAAAATATTATTATAAAAAAGCCTCATCTGATAAACCTTATAGAGGGCATGTCCGTATTTTTGCTATTCAAAATTCGAATACTGTGCCTGTCTTTCTGTTGTTTGATAAGTTCTTGTTCAGTGCTACGTAAATGCGCGATCATTTGCAGGTTTACTGCTTCATTTTGGATCATAGCTAATATGCTTTTTATACGAACATGCAGGTCGGAAGTGCTTTTTAAATCATTTGTTTTATCGATTTTACTTAACAATGATAAAATATGATTCAAACGAGCTTCTGTATTGTCAAAAGCCTTTGAACTTATATTCTTGTTCACAGCTGTTGTATATAAAATACGTTCTTCAATAGATTTACGTACATTACTGGCAGATCCGATCAGATTTTCTTTTTTCTGCATGTCTGTGAGTGCTGCCAATATTTCTGAATGTTTTTCTTTATTATAGATCGATTTTGGATTTTTTAGAAAAAAATCATGATAATCCACATTCCTAGTATCAGATTTCCGATTTCCTGTTATAGATTTATAGGTTTCTTCCGCTTTCGCGAGTTGCTTTTTATTCATTTCAAGTTGTTGTTTTATTAAATTGATAAGCTCTACATAATGCTGTGGTGTAGAAGGTTTTTTGGGAGGCTTTTTAGATGATCCAAAAGATAATTTAGGCCAATCTGTTGGAACTGTTGCATTTAAATCTGCAGCTCCCGCTCCCCATATCCAAGCTTTTACTAAGTTCGTTGTCCCTAGAGTTATTACTAATGCCATTGCAATAGTTACTTTTTTCATACTTCCCTCCTGTTTGTTTTTACATGTTGTAGAAAAATTGGTAACCACACTGCCGGATCATCGCCTACTTCGGCGATAATGCTTTCAGCTAATTCCGCGTTGTCAGGTGTGCCTGACAACACCAAAAGTTCATCACTAAAGTCGCGCTCTACAGTTTCTCCATTGATTGTTAGATAGAATTTTCCGAGATTTAGCTCTGCGAGTGCAGATTGATCACCTTGCTTGATGAGAAACTGATGGCTAAACTCACCAAGTCCTTTAATTAATTCAAATTCAGTATCTGTCAGCTTGAAACCTTCTATATAATCTTCGTAGTGCGCTTTAGGATTGGCTAGAAAAATATAAGTCGCACATTGCTGAATGAGAGTTTTGGCTATATTGCTTTCTAAAGCGTCGCTGGGTTCTTGTGTAGCGTAAACGAAAATACCATTTTGTTTACGGATAGTTTTCTGTTTATTCTTTGCTAAATCTTCAAAGTAGGGATCTTGCAAAGGTTTCCAGAACTCATCAAAAATATACATAAACCGCTGTCCGCTAATCATTCCTTCTGTGCGGTAAAGTAAATACATCATAACAGGGGTACGAGCTTCTGGGTTATCTAAGAATTCGGTAATATCAAAGCCGTAAATTTGATGTGTTGAGAGATCAAGTTCATCATTGGGGTTATCAAATAACCATCCATAATCACCTCCTTCGCACCATTTTATCAAACGAGCATGAACAGAAGGGTGTGCATCATGACTACCTAAATGCGGATTTGGCAAAAATTGCACCAAAAAAGACAAGCGGCGTAATGATTTGTCAATATTGCTGCTCATGACAGACATGACAGCTTTATTAATTTCCTCTTCGTCGTGGTGTGTAACTTTGCCACCAGCTTCTGCCAATTTTTTAACAAATTGCTTTAGAAAAATCAGGTTATCTTGTGTGGGAGGAAGTTGAAATGGGTTGAAACCACTTGGTTTGCCAGCTTTAAATGACAGGTATTGACCACCCATTGCCCGAATGGCAACTTCCATGCCACGGTCTTTATCAAAAACAACAGTTGTTGGTTTAAATTTTTGCGCTTGTGCTAACAAAAAACTGAGCAGTACAGTTTTACCAGAACCAGATTGTCCGATGAGTGCAGTATTTCCAAGTAAGCGCTTATCTGTTGCATCTTCTTCAAGCTTAGAGGCATGAAAATTGAAATAAAGCGGCGTTTTACTCGTTGTTTTAAGAATTGTAACCGCTGGCCCCCACGGATTCTCACTCGGCTTACCTGACATAAAATTATGAAAGGACGAAAATGATAAAAAATTCAATGATGTGATCGGTGCGGGGCGCGGCCGCCATTTCCAATTTCCGGGAAGTTGTGCCCAATAACCAGCTTCTATAGCTAAATCTACGGGTTTAGGTAATACTGCAACATCTAGAAGTGTTGCACTTGCTTTTGCCATATGTTCACGAACTTGTTGAATTGTATCACCATAGATGGTTAATGTACAATGATGTTCTCCCATGACAAAATGTCCACTTACGAGCTGGTTTAGTGCTTCGTCAATTTGCTCAATTTGACTGGTGGCTACATCGCGGGCATCGATGAGATTACGCTGATGCCGCTGCAAATAATCTTTAGCTGCATGTCGCGAGAGCACTGAAAAACTTTGTGTCAAGATGAACTCAAAATCACTTTCTAGCAAAGCATTGAATTGACCTGGCTTTGTTACTACGTCGTATTCTTTAATTTCTATCATTCCGAATCGACGTATTCCGCTGGTTGTACGAAGTTCACCAAATGCTCCCCACTTTGAAAAAAAAGGCCGATTAACAGACATATAATCAGCAAAACGATCGTGGCAGATCGGCATAGGATGGTATTCACCATTGATAAGCGTGCTAAGAAATTCAAGTGCAGAAGAATAAATATAACCATTTTTTTCATAGATACCAAGAAGCTCTGCGCCGTAGTGTTTTAACGATTGACCTAAAGTACGATTGATGTCATTGAGGGCTTTAATGCACGATTCCTGCCGCATTTTCTTTTGATCGAGCGTTTCACGTTCATGTTGAGAAAAAAATGACATAATCTTATCGGCTACCGGCTGAAAAACGATGGTCAAATAAAGATCATTAATCATCAGATTATAACCAATAAAGCTTTGCCGGTATTTCTCATCAAGTTGGTGGCAAAACGTTTTATCAAATGTTGAGGTAGGATATTCATAAACACGGCGGCGCACAATATGTGTCCACAATGATAAATTAGCTGATGCAATACCACGTAGAGTGTTGTTTAGCTCCTTAGTCCACTGAAAAATATCTTCTTCCGAAGCACTTTGATGTGAACGTCCATCAATTTTCCAAACGGACAAATATTCTGCGTTTTTAGTAGAAATAATTGTATCTGTAATATGGTGTGAATAGGGTATAAACAGGCCTACTGGCGTCTCTGACATAAGACGCTTATTGCTTTCAACAGCCGTCATACTTATCTCCTTTTACGGTAGTTAGAGGGGCTGTAACTTGATGCACCCCAAAAGCTCTTGTTACGATTGCGGAATTTGCTATCGACCCACAACCACCAAATCCGAAATGCTTTATCATCATTCTTGGTAATTTGCGCCATAATGAACCAGAGTGGTGGTGCAATTATCCACAAAAAGATATTTACCGTCATAGCAACGGCAGCCACACTTACAACCATAATTATGAGTGGCATCATTGGAACACCCCAAATTGTCGGAACGCGAGTCGCTCCTTTAAATAAGGGAAACGTTTTATGTTTTTGTGGTTTCATTATGAACTCCAATTAAGTGATGTAAAACAATATCCTGCTGATATAAAATGCTGCACTGGCTATGATAACACTAAACGCCCATCGTAAGAATGTGGCTTTTGTGATGAGGCTAAATGCATAAATGAGCAGTAAAAATAAAAGAATAACAGCACCAGCAATAGGAATAAGCATACTGAGCCCATACTGCAAACCTATAAGCATATCTATCTTATTCATTTTTTCTTGGGCATATGCAGGTTGAATCATTAAAAACATAATAAAAATTGCCAAAACAATCCTGATTTTTCCGCTAACTTTTGTCTGAAGAGTATTGGAGCATTTCATATTCTTATTCTCATCATGGTTGAAGCTGTCATAAATGATACCCATTCATTTGCAGCATAAACGAAAATTACCATTGGCATGCCTACAATAGGACGCTATGAAAAACATTACATTTAAAATCATTTTGTATATCTATTCTTTGCCATAAGTAACAATTAGAATTAAACAACATACTATTGAAATAAACTGCAGATTCTGCAATGACAGCATGGAATTGCCCATCGTATCATATTTCTATCTGATAAAGCGCCATGCGCAACCAATTACTAAGCCAAAAAACATTACAGCAGCAGCAAGAGAGATGATTACAGAAATTTCTATTTGCAGAGCATCTAATATTTCTTTGGCGTCTTCTGAGATTTTTGGAGCATATAGAGGAGTAATCATAAAAAACATAACAACAACTGCAACAATTATATTGTCCCCATCGTTATTCTGTAATTGGAAATTACTTAATCGTTCCACATTGCGTAATCTCATTAGATTTAACCAGCACAAACGGTTTTTCCTGTAGAAGTAAAGAAACACCTCTGCTGATCAGTTAAATTAATAAAACAAAGGCCTCTTTTCGCTCAAAAACACTCTATGCTAAATAGTTCTACACCTCATTCTCAGTTACCTTTAAACAATAAATTAGCAATTTCGATTGCAGATCCTGCAATGACAACACCGATTGCCCACCGCACAAAAGTATCTTTTTCAATATAACGCCCTGCGTAACCAATTGCTAAGCACAACAGGATTATAGCAGCAGCAATAGGAATAATTGTCATTAATTGATCTTTAAAAGTCTCTAAAACATTTTTTGCATTTCTCAAACCCTGTGCTTGTGCATACACAGGAGATGATAAAAACACATTCATCATTGCGGCAATTGGGATGATTGCATTATTAACTACTATTTGAAGAATATTTCCTTTTTTCATATTGCTTACTTTAATCCAGATCACAGTTTATACCAATTGTTCTCCTTTTTTCGATATAAATAAAATCCTTATTGATATATACGGGTGTCTATACAATTGCTGAAATTTAAAGATCCCTTCAAAAAATAAGGACATTTCACGATTCATACTCATGTTTTGAACAATGTGTTGGCAATTTCAACTGCAGATCCTGCAATGACAACGCCGATTGCCCACCGCACAAAAGTATCTTTTTCAATATAACGCCCTGCGTAACCAATTGCTAAGCATAAAAGGATTACAGCAGCAGCAATAGGAATGATAACGTCCAATTCATCCTTGAATTTTTTTAGAATACCTTTTACTTTGTCTAATTTTTCTGCTTGAGCACACAAAGGATGAGTCATAAAAAACACAGCTGCTATTGCGACAGTTCCTATGAATCTACCACTAATCATTGCTTTAAAAGTATTTAATTGTTTCATATTATCTACCCCAATTCAGATTATAATTAACATAAATAACCTTCTTTTCTCGATGAAAACAAAATCTTCATTGATATATGTAAAAACACCAAAACTCAGGTTCTTTTTATGGTTCATTCTCATTTCGTAAATAACATATTGGCAATTTCAGCTGCTGATCCCGCAATGACAACACCGATTGCCCACCGCACAAAAGTATCTTTTTCAATATAACGCCCTGCGTAACCAATTGCTAAGCACAAAAGGATTACAGCAGCAGCAATAGGAATAATTGCACCCAACTCGGTCTTGAACGTTGTTAAAATATCTTTCACCTTATTTAAATTCTGTGCTTGAGCACATAAAGGATGAGCCATAAAAAACATAGTTATAGCTACAACAGTTTTAACGATCTTATTATTAACTGCTGTTAGAAGAATATTTGATTGTTTCATGCTTTTCGTCCTGATTAAGTTTAAAACTGCCATAAACAACTCCTCTTTCATGAAGAAATTTAAATAGATATTTTGGATCAGCCCAAGTTCTCAGTTTTCCTCTTTGCGTAAGAATCGCATATTTACTGGGGATTCCTGTTATTGGGTCATCTGCAACAAACGTAAAGTACCATTTTCTTTCTGAACACATCACAATCGTAATTTCGCGTGCTGCCTTTTGGTTAAATGCCATATCGACACTATTTTGTTCTATCATTTTCATTGTTTTCGCCCTTAATTAGAAAAAATCATTCAACCTTATACTAATTAGAGCTTTAACACTTCTTTATCTACCTTTCATTCTTGTATCCGATCAAAATCATAGTTCTAATCCGTAAATACGGTAAGCACTATTCCTGTTTTTTCCCCAATGAAGAAGTGTCTTCTGCTGCGAAAGCATCATGAACACCACCTGCTTTATGCATAAACACATCCACTAATTCTTCCGAAGTGACGGAAAGAGACCCCGTATCAATTTCTTGTTTTGATCTTTCCGCATGAAGTTTTACAGGTCCTTGAGATTTTTCATCTAAAAGCATAGGACTTTCCACTCGGGCATGTGAAGCAATCTTCTGCACATAAGTATTCGTAAAATCACCTTTAAAATTTCTCGCGTTATAAAAACCTAACGCATTTTGCAAATCAGCTCGTTCAGATCTATATCTCGACACTATTTGATTGTAACAGCGTATTAAAGCAGCTCTTACAACTTCAATATTTTTACAAAGATCAAATACATTAGAGAAAAAGACACCAAACCGTTCCAAATTTTCGACATCAATTTGTCTTAAGTTTGAGACAAAATTATGTCTATTTGACTTAAACTGATCAATTATTATGCTTGCTTCTTTAAACGTAGACGCTTGATATGATAATTCACCACTATCATGAACATCTGTTGCGTAGTTATTATTCTGTGTTCTTTGCACTATAACAGTTAAAAACGACATAAGATGTACGATACATGCACATAGAGCAACAAACATCATGAAATTTTGAATAGTCATAAGCAATACATCCAATGATGAAAAATACTGTTGATGTAGGTGTTAATACCGCGTGGTTTTTCTGATTTTTTCCATGTTATGTCTTTGTAGATTTGCAAAATGAAATCTCTTAGCTTAGAATATTTTTTGCAATCATAGATCCGACTTTTAACATATGCTAACAATGGATTAATTGGATAAATATGTGGAATTAAACCACAATCAATATTATAGTCATTATGTTTGCAAAAAGGGAAATTACTCTCAACTGAGAGCCGTTGCGGAGCAGCAACAGAGTCCAACTGTCTTGGGTAATTTTCTGATTGCCTAAACCTTTTAGGAGAATAGAGAGATGAAGAAAAAATTCGTTGTATAAGAAAATACTTCTTACTGTTAAAATGAAACACACTGTCACTATATGGAGAAGACTTGCTCTTTATCACGTATCGCCATAGTTTATAAAGCGACGATTTACATTTATTGCTGACCGCTGTTTCATGAGATTCAGAGGAGTGGGTGTTTTTTACATTCCAATCACCAACTCCAACGATCAAATTGAAAAACGATACGACTGTGATAACTGAGACACAAATAAATAATTCTTCGTGGTTCAAAGCACATCTCCAGCAAAGTGATATATTCGTCATAATTTTAATTTCGATAATAAATAGATAAAATTTGTATATAATTGTGTTTAAAGTATGGCAAAGCATGATTCTTTTTTTGCAAGGGGAGTAATTAAGGTGAATGATCTCAAAAATATGAATTTTGATGAATTACAAGAGATGCGTGCACAAATCGATGTAGAACTAAAAAAGCGGCAAGCAAAAGAGAAGCAAAATGCACGGCGGAAAATTCTTGAAATTGCAAGTGCGCATGGAATTGATATAGCTGATCTTGTGAGCAAAGAGCGTCATTATAGAAATCCCAATAACCAATGGGAATTGTGGAATGGGCGTGGGCGTAGACCCAAATGGATTAAAGAATGGTTGAAGAATGGTTATACTCTTGAGGAGTTGGAAGTAACTTAATACATATGCAATCCTTGTGAGGTCAAAAAAATAGCAAAAGATATGAACTTAAAAATCGTATTCTTTCGAGTCATTTTGTGTATTAAAGGCTGCTATATTAAAATGCTGAGTGATCAAATATTGATTAAATAAAGTCATAAAAAGAACACAAATCTACTTACGCATAAATAGTATATCACCATAATATCTGGTAATGTTATTCTATTTTCTTGCTAAAATATTGTATATGCACCTGTATTAATATGACGTATGAAGTAATTTTACTCTTTATCTTGAATAATTTTGTTTGTATGTTGCCTCCTCTTAAGGTGCAAGCAAATTGTTCTTATTGAATTATCATAAAATGATTGAAATAGACGAACTCTACTGTGTTTGAGGGACTAGCTCTATATTATAAAATTGATAAATTGTTGTTGTAAATAAATATATTCAGACCCATGTCCTTATGTTTTTGAAATACTACTTCATCATTGGTCTGAGGTTTTTATGAATTTAGGTTCAGTTTTTTCGTTTAAAATTACCTACATTAGGCATCGAATTTTATCTTTTTATTAGTTTGTATGATTTTGATGAGGAAGTGTCTTAGAAAATAAATTTTTTATGGTCAATATCAATATTAATATGATTTTTGGTATATTTAAAGTGTCCGTTATCCAGTTTTATTGCCTATAAAATTTAAAGGGCGTATTGAAAATAAAAAGGTGGAGCAGTTTCTAACTTCTTTCTCTTTTTTTGTGTGGGAGATGGTAGGTTTCAGTATATGGGTTGTTACGTGATATGATGATATAGGGTGTTGGCGGTTTTATTGCATGTCATAATAGTTTTCCCTAAAATCTTGATATTTTAAAATAAGCAAAAGGCTCATTTTGATAAAATAAGAATCTTATCCATGAATTGTAAAAAGTGGAAAAATACGATTTTAATTCATTTTATTAAATTGGCAGTCCGTGTAGCAGACGTGGAGCATGAGGAGTGATTCCGGAAGCTTCCTGAATGAAGTATTTTTTTAATTTTGGTGCCTGATTGACAATTCCAAGACCAGTATCACGAAGCATTCGTAAGAAGAGGTTGTCATTAGAAAAAAGTCTATTGAGCCAGTCATTGCTTAAAGCCATACGCACAGTTTCAAAACGTCTCCAGCTTTGGTAGCGTTCCAGAGCTATAAGGGATCCGATATCAAGACCCAAACGTGCCGTTTCGATAATAACTTCAGCGAGTGCAGCGCTATCACGTAGTCCTAAATTGAGCCCTTGTCCTGCAATGGGATGGATTGTGTGGGCAGCATCACCAACAAGGGCAAAACGAGATTTGACACAGTGACGTGTTAAAGAAAGATTCAGGGGAAAAGCTTGACGTTTACCATTCCAAGAGATTTTTCCAAATCGATGACCAATGCGTTTTTCGAGTTCTGTTTCAAAAATAAGGACATCAGCTTTGAGGTAATATTGCGCAATTTTATGGTGTTCATTCCATACAATAGCAGATCGATTGCCTTTGAGAGGGAGAAGAGCGAAAGGTCCAGAAGGTAAGAAATGTTGAGTTGCTTGTCCATGATGAGGTTTTTCATGTTCAATCGTGCAGACAATTGCTGTTTGTTTATAGGGATGAGAAAAGCGCTTTAGGCCTGCTTTTTCGCGTAATTTTGAACGTTCTCCGTCGGCTGCAATAAGCAATTTCGTTTGCCAAATATCTTTATTGCTTAAAGTGACAGCTGTATGCTGGTCTTCTTGATGAAAATCAATGACACGCATGTTTGCAATGATGGTGATATCGAGCTCCTTTATACGCTTTTTTAAAGCGTGGATGAGCTCTCTTTGTTCCACCATAGCAGCAAAAAATTCATTAGGTGCAACATTTCCTTCAAAGGTTAAAAGAACCGGTTTTACTGGATCATTTGTGTGTGAATCCGTGATGATCATAGAATAAATAGGTTGGGCATAGGGTTTTATATGTTCCCAACATTGCAATTGTTTTAACATACGAATAGAAGCAGCAGAAAGGGCAATGGTTTGTATATTGGAAGTGGGGAGTCCTTCTTGAGGCGCAGCATCAACGATATTAATTTGCAGTTCAGGAGCTGATTGCTTGAGTGCTATTGCCAGAGTTAAACCGACAGCTGCCCCTCCAGCAATGAGAATATCGCATTGTTTTATATTTTTATTGGTTTTTTTGCGCTTATTGAGATCAGAATACACAGTATTTCATTCCATTGTTTGTAGTTTGTTTGTTTTTAAACAGAATATTTTTCTTTAACATTATCTTTTCATAATATTCTGGCTTCCTTCTTGCTCTACAGAACTATATTCTTTGACTTGCACGGATCTGTGAAACAAGGAGACTTTTAGTTTACTCTTTCTGATAACCATTCATGTAATTTACTTCACAGTTTCACTAAGCAAATCTTATTTTGAATATTCTGTTTAACCTTACACTTTTATACTTAGTTGATGTAAAAGAAAACTGAAATCAAACAGTGATAGTATTCTATTTTAATGATGCATGAAAGCGTCTTAGTATCACCATTTTGAAGGGTAATGTTTTATGACCATATAGGGTAGGGAATTGTTATAGTTATGATGGTTAAAACTGTATTAATATTTTGCGGACATAATTTTATAACCTTTTAACATGAATATTTTGTATTTGGAATTAATGGATGCACCAAAGCTCTTCCCCTTATAATTCATTAGAAGTGCAAAAATCTTATAGTTTGCGGCTCATTGAAATGTTTTTGCGCCAAATTGGTGTTTTCATTGGGCTTGGGCTTTTAGGCTTCATTGTTTTTTGCGTTTTCGCTTTGGCAACTTGGAATGTTGCAGATCCATCTTTAACCCATGCAAGTACAAACAAGATTACAAATTTTATGGGGTGGCCAGGAGCAGTTTTTGCAGATTTTGTCATGCAGTTTTTTGGTTTGGCAAGTCTTGGTATTCTGTTACCGCCACTGTTTTGGTCATTTCTTTTGCTAGCACAAAAAGATATCCACAATTTGATTTTTCGCTTTTTTTTGTGGATGGTCTCAACGGTTTGTTTTTTAATTTCTTTTGCTCTTATGGCTCCTGTTGTCTCTTTTACGTATTGGCCATTACCTATGGGGTTGGGAGGGGTTTTAGGAGATAAAGTTTTAAGTGCTGCTTCTTTAATTTTCCCTATCCCGCGTTCTTCTTTTCAGAATGTACTGTTGGGCATTGCTCTTATCGTTTTAGGTTTTCTAATAGCTGCTTTTGCGGGTAATGTTGTATGGCGGCGCCAGAAAAATAAAAGAAAAGTGAAAAACGTCCGGAAGAATGAAATCATGGATCAAATTTTGGATGTATCAGAAGAGACAGAATCTGTTGCAGATGAAGTACAGCACGGCTTTTTTACAACAGCTTTTGGAGCTGTTTTACATCTTTTTTATTTTTTACAAGCGCGCTTTTTTTGCCTTTTCTCTTTCAAAAATCAATCTAAAAAACAAGAAAAGCTCTTTGATCGAATTGAGCCAACTTTCTTTGATGAAAAAACAAAATGTGAGGTGTCTCGAGATCGAGATAAGGTGCCTGTTTTTCCCAAGAAAAGCCGTGTTTTAAAGTCCTTAACAGCTTCTCCAAATGGGAGCTTTCTTCTCCCACTTTTGGATTATCTTTCGGTTCCACCTCCAACCGCCAGAGATGCAAAACTTTCCCCTGCTACCTTGAAAGCTAATTCTCAGGAACTGGAGGGGGTTTTGTTAGATTTTGGTGTTAAAGGGCAAATTATTGATGCGCGTCCTGGTCCAGTGGTAACCTTGTATGAATTTGAACCGGCTGCGGGCATTAAGTCTTCCCGTATCATTGGTTTGGCAGATGATATTGCGCGCTCGATGCGTGCAATTTCAGCGCGCGTTGCGGTAGTTCCAGGACGTAATGTGATTGGAATAGAATTGCCTAATACAAAGCGTGAGATGGTTTACTTGCGAGAAATGTTGCAGGCACAAGAATTTATTGACAGCAAGGCAAAGCTAGGACTTGCTTTAGGTAAAACAATAGGCGGTGAAACGGTTATTGCCGATTTAGCAAAAATGCCGCATCTTTTGGTGGCTGGTACAACAGGGTCAGGAAAATCTGTTGCCATCAATACAATGATTTTATCACTTCTTTACCGGATGACATCTGAACAATGCCGTTTCATTATGGTGGATCCGAAAATGCTTGAACTTTCAGTTTATGATGGCATTCCCCATTTGTTAACACCTGTGGTAACAGATCCTAAAAAAGCTGTGGTTGCGCTTAAATGGGCCGTTCGTGAAATGGAAGAACGCTACAGCAAAATGTCAAAACTGGGTGTGCGTAATATTGATGGGTTTAATGCGCGTCTTAAGGAAGCAGAAAGTCAGGGAGAAACAATAGCGCGGACAGTTCAAGTTGGATTTGATCATGAAACTGGTGAGCCTCTTTATGAAACGGAAAAACTCGATTTTAGTCCTATGCCATATATTGTTGTCATTATTGATGAAATGGCCGATTTGATGATGGTTGCTGGTAAAGACATTGAAGGTGCGGTTCAACGTTTAGCACAAATGGCGCGTGCTGCCGGTATCCATGTGATTATGGCAACCCAGCGTCCTTCAGTGGATGTGATTACTGGAACGATTAAAGCCAATTTCCCCACACGCATTTCTTTTTCTGTGAGTTCAAAAATTGATAGCCGAACAATTCTTAGTGAACAGGGTGCCGAACAATTGTTGGGACAAGGAGATATGCTTTTCATGATGGGAGGTGGGCGTATCCAGCGCGTTCATGGGCCTTTTGTGGCTGATGATGAAGTGGAGCAAGTTGTAGCGCACCTCAAAGCACAAGGGATCCCTAATTATTTGGAAACTATTACGCAAGAGATTGCGGAAAATACGCAAGATGTTTCCTTCGCAGCGCTTCCAGTAGATGATCCTTATAGGCAAGCTGTTGCTGTTGTGCTTCGTGATCGTAAGGCTTCGACTTCTTACATCCAACGCCGTTTAGGTATTGGTTATAACCGTGCCGCTTCACTAATTGAGCGTATGGAAGAGGAAGGTATTATTAGCCCAGCAAATCATGCGGGAAAACGAGAAATTTTGGTATCTGCAGAAGAAGAATAATTTTGAAATAAAAATCTCTTGATAGTTATTTTCAAATAATATTTTTCTTTTGTAAAGAAGGGCATTTATTCAGCATTTGTTACTTAATAATAAGATAAATATGTATTTTTTGGGAGCATTTTCTATGAAAATATTTTTTATATCACAAAGAAGAATCTTTGAGTTTACCGGAGTCATTGTCTTTTGTTGCCTAACTTTTTCTGCTTTTGCACAGACATCCAATAAAGTGGCACGGGCGCAGGATATTGCTAATCGCTTTGCGGCAATTAAAACAATGACGGGTGATTTTATTCAGTTTAGCCCAAAGGGAAAAATGTCTCAGGGGACATTTTATTTAGAGCGACCAGGGAAAATTCGCTTCATTTACAAAAAAATACCGTTACAGATCGTTGCAGATGGTCAATTTGTGGGTATTAATAATCGCGCGCTGAATACCTGGAATTTTTCACAGCTTTTTCAAACGCCGATGAAGTTTCTGTTAGATGATAAAATTGATGTATCTTCGGGGCGGTTATTGGAATTTCGTGAAGATCCTGGGGCGGCGACAATTGTTCTGCGTGATAAAAGCATTGGAGCAGGGAAAATAAGAATGGTTTTTGACTCTAAAAGCAATATCTTACGTCAATGGACAATTGTTGATCAACAGAATTTGGAAACCACGGTTCAAATCATCAATGTGCGTACGGGCGTTAAGTTTGCTGATGGGATGTTCACACTCCCTTCGAAGAAATAGTGCGGTGTTTTGTCATTGGGATTGAAATGGATGTTCTTTCGTATTGCAACTTGGAATATTAACTCTATTCGTTTGCGTCTTGCACAGGTTTTCCAGTATTTGGAACTCTTTTCTATAGATGTTTTGTGTCTACAGGAGACAAAATGTCCAGATGCTTTATTCCCCGTTGAAGCTTTTGAAGCTGCAGGTTATAAGTATCTCGCATTGAGTGGACAAAAATCTTACAACGGTGTGGCAATTGTTTCACGTTTGCCTTTTAAGAGCATTGAAAAGCATTCTTTTTGTCAAAAGGAAGACTGTCGTTATATTTCAGTTATTGTTGAAACTTATAGCAAAAACATACGGATTCATAATTTTTACGTTCCTGCTGGCGGTGATGTGCCTGACGCTAATGTGAATGAAAAATTTCGGCATAAACTTGATTTTTTAGAAGAAATGTCTTCCATTCGTGCGGATCGAGGAGATGGTCTTTCTTCTCTTTTGGTGGGGGATTTAAATATTGCTCCTTTGGCAGAGGACGTTTGGTCTCATCAGCAATTGTTGAAGGTTGTGAGCCATACTCCCGTTGAAACCGAGCGTTTAAAAGCTTTATGCTGTCAAGGGGGATGGGTTGATCTAATGCGGTTGCATATTCCTGTTCCTATCAAGCTTTACACATGGTGGAGTTACCGTGCGCGTGATTGGTCACTTTCTGATCGTGGGCGGCGGCTCGATCACATTTGGTCCTCTCAAGATTTAGCACCTTTTGTGGTAGATCTTTCGATCTTTCGTAACGCCCGCGGGTGGGAAAAACCTTCAGATCATGTTCCAGTGCAAACTGTATTTGATTTTTCACGTCAAGTTTGAAATAAGAAGTAAATAAAATATTAATGACATTACTGATTCTGGGAAAATGCAGGAGATTGGATGTATATCAAAAATCTCGAAGGGGTTGCTTATAATAGATTACGCTATAGTGTTTTGCTGTGTTGTTTTATATTATCGGGATGTATGGTTGGTCCTAATTACCAGAAAACATCTTTTCGTGTTCCAGCAGTTTGGGGAGAAAAATCTGCACAGATTGTAGGGCAGCCAGTTGCGCTTGCTGGATGGTGGCGTCATTTGAATGATCCTGTTCTAGATGCATTAATGGATTATGCGGTTTCTGGAAATAATAATGTTGCTGTTGCCAAAGCTCGGGTACGTGAGGCGCGTGCGGGCTTAGGACAGGCTGTTGGAACTCTTTTGCCAGATGTGTCTAATTCAATTTCAGGAACCCGTAGTCGTTCTGGACAGTCTGATGCATTGTTAAACCAATATCATAGTGGTTTTGATGCAAGCTGGGAGCTTGATTTTTTTGGTGGTCATAAAAGAGCAGTTGAAGCCGCGCGTTATGGTCTTGATGCAGCTGTGGAAGATATGCGGGCTACCATGGTGACACTGTTAGGAGATGTGGCAACAAATTACGTACAGATGCGTGGTTGGCAACAGAAATTGTTGATTGTGCGCCAGATTGCTGTATCACAACGTAAAACCTATGAATTGATGCGTGCTAGATTAACAGCTGGTGATATTTCTGAGCTCGATGTTTCAAATGCGCAAGCGCAAATGGCAAATACAGAAGCAGATATATCACAGATGGAAGCGAATTTAGCAATGAGCATTCATCGCCTTTCTGTCTTAACTGGTTGTGTGCCTACGGCATTGAAGGATCTTTTACAAAAAAATGCTAAGCATGCAAAAATTCCACAACCGCGCTGGCCGATACCAGCAGGAATTCCAGCTGATATTTTGTTAACACGTCCAGATTTGCGACGGGCAGAGCGTCAATATGCACAAGCGACAGCGCGAATTGGTCAACGTGAAGCAGATCGCTATCCATCACTTACTTTAACAGGTAATATTTCGACAGCAGCAACGGCGATTGATCAGTTATGGAAGAATTCAACGATTGGCTGGTCTTTTGGACCGGGTCTGCGTTTTCCTTTTTTTAATGGAGGTCAGGTCGAGGCTTCTATTGTGGTTGCGCGTGCACAGCGTGATCAAGCTTTTATTGCTTATCGGGCTGCTGTGTTGGGAGCTTTAGAAGATGTAGAAAATGCGCTGGTAAGATTAACTAAAGAACATCAGCGCTTAGAAAAGCTAATCGTTGCGAATAAGGCTTTTCTGCATTCCTTAAAACTTTCACGGAGCCTTTTTGAGAATGGAAACACCAGTTTTCTTGAATTGTTAAATGCTGATCGCTCTTATTACTCTGCACAAATGGCACTCAAAGATAGCCGTGTTTCTTTGGTTACGCAATATATTGCGTTGATGAAAGCATTGGGGGGGGGCTGGGATGGCGTTGTTGATGTATCACGTCCAGAAGTTGTTGATGGTGCACCTCGTTCGCGTGCAAAGGTAGGAAAATGAAAAAAAGCTTACTTAAAAACTTCATTACAAAATACAAAAAATGTTCCTTCTTTTTAACCGCTATATTTCTTCTTCTCTTGTTTTTATGGTTGCGTTCTGTTGTTTTTGGGACATCTAGCCCAACTTATATGACAGCGATGGTGAAGCGCGGCGATATCGAAGAAAGTGTTTTGGCTTCTGGTGTCGTGCGTCCTTATCGGTTAGTTGCTGTTGGTGCACGCGCGACAGGGCGTGTGGTGTCAATGCGTGTTTCCCCTGGGAGTGTTGTAAAAGAAGGCGATCTCTTAGCAGAAATTGATCCTACAGATCAAGAAAATGATTTAAAAAGAAAAAAAGCAGCATTATCCTACTATTATGCAAGTTTGGTAGAACAAGAAGCCTATCTTTCTCTTGCGCAGAAAAATTTAGCGCGGCAGAAAAAAATGATTGAGTCACGTGCGATTTCACGGGCCAATCTCGATGACACTGCGACACAAGTAAAAATACGTGAGGCGCAAATTGCCCAACTTAAACAGCAGATTGTGCAAGCACAAATTGATGTGGACAGTGCAGAGGTCAATTTAGGGTATACACGCATCACTGCCCCTTCAGCAGGAACGGTTTTGGCAACAATTGTGGAAGAAGGGCAGAATGTGAATGCGGTTCAGTCGGCGCCAACAATTCTTATTTTGGGTGATTTATCAAAGATGACGATTAAGGCGCAAATCTCCGAAGCTGATGTTCTTAAAGTTCAGGCTGGACAACAACTTTATTTTACAGTTTTAGGGAATTCAGAGCGTCGTTATGAGGGCGTTTTGGAAAAGATAGAGCCTGCTCCCGAAGCAATTCGTTCTGATGTGAGTATTAACCCTAGCATGGTGGGTGGGTCTAGTGCTTTAATTTCATCAGCCATTTATTATAACGGAATTTTACATGTTGATAATGCGGATAATTTTTTGCGAACCTATATGACTGCTCAAGTTCATATTATCTTAGGACGCGCTCAAAATGTCTTGTTGGTTCCAAGTGATGCCTTACGCGATGAGACAAAAGAGCATAAGGCATGGGTTTTTGTTTTGAAGGGGGGGAACAAGGTAGTTGCCAAACAGGTAAGCGTTGGATTGAATAACAAGGTGATGGCAGAGATTGTTTCAGGACTTAATGAGGGCGATGTCGTTATTACCGGCTCGCTTGATGGAGTGATGCCAGAGTCTTCTGATGTGCATAGTGAAGACGAGATTTAAATCATGAACACAAACCGAGCAGATGCTGTCTTCGTGTTGGAAAATGTTGTACGCAAATTTCCGGCGGGTGAAACATTTGTTACTGTTTTGAAGGGCATCAATCTCACCATTAAGCGCGGTGAAATGGTAGCGATTGTGGGAGCTTCTGGTTCCGGAAAATCCACATTGATGAATATCTTAGGCTGTATTGATCGAGCAACTTCTGGTCATTATTGGATTGCAGGGAAAGAAACAGCTTCTCTTTCAGCTGATGAATTGTCGGCTTTGCGGCGAAATCATTTTGGTTTTATTTTCCAGCGTTATCATTTGTTGAATGAATTAACAGCTCTTGGGAATGTTGAAATTCCAGCTGTTTATGCAGGATGTGCTGTGAAAGCAAGGAAAAAGCGTGCACAAGATCTTTTAACGCGCTTGGGTATGGGTGATCGGTTGAATCATCGTCCAAATCAACTTTCCGGTGGTCAGCAACAACGCGTGTCTATTGCTCGTGCTCTCATGAATAATGCAGAGGTTATTCTTGCTGATGAGCCAACCGGTGCACTGGATAAACAGAGTGGACAGGAAGTGTTGCGTATTTTGGACGAGCTTCATCAAGAAGGTCGTACTATTATCATTGTAACCCACGATATGCAGGTGGCAAAAAGAGCAGAGCGTATTATTGAAATCAGTGATGGAGAAATTATTGCTGACAGTATGACAAAGGTTGCGAAAAAAAGAGCAGCGGGGGAAAAAATAAAAACGGATAGTCAGTCTTTTTATGAAAAACAACATCTTGGCTCTTTTTTGTCTTTTGTTGAGCGGTTTCGTGAGGCATTTGTTATGGCTTTTTTGGCAATGCATGCACATCGAATGCGAACCTTTTTAACAATGCTTGGAGTGATTATCGGTATTGGGGCGATTATTGCTATGGTGGCTTTGGGAAATGGCACACGAGAAAAAATTATAGAGAATTTTAATAGTTTAGGGTCTAATACATTGACAATTTTTCCGGGCAAAAGTTTTTCTGATCCACAAGCAGAGAAAATAACAAGTCTTGTTGAGGCTGATGCGGAAGCCTTGTCTGGGTTGTATTATGTTTCTGGTGTAACACCTCAGATTTCAGCAAGCTCGAAGGTGCGTTTTGGTGCAATTGAGGTTAATGCTGTGATTGCGGGGGTGGGAGAACAGTTCTTTCAGACACACGGACTCAGCGCTGTTCAAGGGAGGTTGTTTGATCAAAAAAGTGTGCATAACCGAACGGTTGATTTGGTGATCGAAAAAGACGCAATTTCTGTTCTTTTTCCCCATAGTCATGAGAGCCCCCTTGGGAAAGTGGTGCATGTGGGGAAGATTCCTGCGCGTATTGTTGGTGTGGTAGATCCACAACATAATGGAGGTGTGTCAAATACGTTGCAAGTTTATTTGCCCTATACAACCGTGCAAACGCGTTTTCTTGGAACTACGCAGGTTCGTGAGATTACAGTTAAGATTGCTGATGATATTGATTCACATTTGGCGGAGACCATGGTAAAGCGTTTTCTTATTATGCGCCATGGTAAGGAGGATTTTTTCATTAGAAATTCTCAGCTATTTCGTGATCGTGTCATGGAGAGTACAAATATTTTAACGCTTTTAGTGTCTTCAATTGCAGCTATTTCACTGATTGTTGGCGGTATTGGGGTGATGAATATTATGCTGGTTACTGTTTCTGAGCGGATCAATGAAATTGGGGTGCGTATGGCAGTTGGAGCGCGTCAGAGTGATATTTTGCAGCAATTTTTAATTGAAGCGGTTTTGGTTTGTGTGATTGGTGGTGGTTTGGGAATCTTGTTTGGGCTTTCTATCGGTGGCTTGTTTCTTCTGTTTAAGGCACCTATCTATTTGATTTATACATATGATTCGATTATTCTGTCTCTTACTTTTTCAACCCTTATTGGAATATGTTTTGGCTTTTCGCCAGCGCGGCAAGCTTCACGACTTGATCCTGTTGTTGCTCTCTCACGCGATTAAGAACTAATCTTTGCAGTGGGCGTGTTTGTTGTGAGGCGTTCCACTTGGATGAAGTGTTTATGATGCGAAACATGGATGGGAAAAGTTTATCATTCTTCGCTGCTACTATTTCAGAAAATGCTTTATTCGTTAGGTAGAGCATACTTTGTGTGACGTTAAGGAATGAAGTTTTATGGCACAGCATGTCATGAATAAATTTCCTTTGTCTTTTTATAGCTATACAAAATACAAGGCGCGATAATTTTAGGATTTTAACCTAAAAATAGGCGAGGAAGTGGAGTGTATATCTGTTAAAAAAGAAGAAAATTTAAACGAAAAGCAGCTTATATTCAAAAACGAACGGGTATATGAGGCGGGTTGGTCTCTGTAGTTTCTCTTTTCTTTATTTTTGGACAGGATTTTTCTCACAAGTTATATGGCAAAAAGGAGAAGCGTTGGTATTAGCAACGCTTTGTTTGGGATAGTTTGGAACTTTGTACGCTGGAGATACAGGTTTTCTGCGAAGTTCCAGTTTTGTGGGGAAAATGAGATGAATACATCTATGAGCTTATATTGCTGAGAATGTTAATTGCTGTATTCATTTTATGTGTATCGGTGTAGCTGTTAATTGGTTTTACGATATACTTCTTTTATTGTATTTAGCTTTTCCTGAATATTAAAGAAACTTACAAAAATAATGAACTAAATCTTCACGCTTTAGTGGGTTATTGGGTGATATTTATCAAGGATGGTGGGAAGAAGATTCTACTATTTTTTAGTGTATGTCCAATAGATCGAGTAAGCCAAGATTTTTTGGGGAAGTAACAGACATTGACGAATTTGCCTAGGCACGGTAGTTGAAGGCATATTAAACGCGGGGATAATTGGGGGGAGCATGACGCTACAATCGCTTTTACAGATATATCGTGATGAAGCACGTACTGAACGAGACAAAGGTACATATTTTGAGCGTTTTGCTTTTGCTTATCTGACACATGATCCCCTTCAGTTTAAACAGTATGAAAAGGTTCAAACCTTTAAAGATTGGGCTCATGAAAATGGTTGGGATGGTCGTGATACCGGTATCGATCTTGTGGCAAAGATTCGTAATGAAGATGGTTTTGCGGCAATCCAATGTAAATTTTATGATGCAGCCTATCGGATTAAAAAAGCAGACATTGATAGTTTTATTTCAGCATCAGGTAAGGCTCCGTTTAAGCGGCGTATTATTATGGATAGCACTGAAAATGCTTGGAGTGAAAACGCTGAAACAATGATACGAGGGCAGGATATTCCCGTTATACGGATTAATCTTTCCAATATGCAAGAAAGTCCGATCCATTGGGAAATCTTTGCAGCCAAAAGCAAAGTTGTGTTGGAGGATAAAAAGAAACTCCGTCCACACCAGTTGGAGGCATTGCATTGTGTGCGGGCTGGACTCACTGAAACAGATCGTGGCAAGCTCATCATGGCTTGTGGTACTGGTAAGACATTTACCAGTCTTAAGATTGCTGAGGACTTAGCGGGTAAAGGGAAGTTTGTCTTGTTTCTTGTGCCATCCTTGGCTTTGATGTCACAGACGGTACGTGAATGGACAACGGATGCAGAAATCGGATTACGATCCTTTGCTGTATGTTCTGATGTACAGGTTGGAAAGCGCCGTAAACGTAGTAATGATATTGCCGAAATTGATGTGTTTGATCTTGTTTTTCCGGCAACAACTGATGCTGCTAAACTCGCAGAACGCGCGAAAGACGGTGTCGTAGATGAGATGACCGTTGTGTTTGCAACTTATCAATCCATTCAGGTGATTGCTGATGCTCAGAAACAGCATGGTTTTCCAATATTTGATCTTATCATTTGTGATGAGGCTCATCGTACAACAGGTGCAACGCTGGTAGGAGAGGATGAATCCAATTTTGTTAAGGTGCATTCTAATGACGTTATTCGTGCTAAGAAGCGCCTTTATATGACAGCAACACCACGCATTTTTGGTGATAATGCAAAAAGTCGTGCGAATGAAGCGAATGCGGTTCTTGCTTCGATGGATGATGAAAAGCTCTTTGGAAAAACACTTTTTTATCGTGGTTTTTCATGGGCAGTACAAAATAATCTTTTAACCGACTACAAGGTTATTGTATTAGCAATGGACGAGAAACTTGTGAGTTCGGCTGTGCAGAAGCGTCTTAGTGATGCCCAATCTGAACTTGTCCTTGATGATGCAACCAAGATTATTGGGTGTTATAAGGCGCTCACCAAAAAAGATATAAAATCTGATGTTGGTGCTGATCTATATCCCATGCATCGTGCTTTGGCATTTTGTAGAGACATTCGAAGTTCCAAATTAATTCGTGATGAATTTTCTGCAGTTGTCAAAGAATATCTTGATTATAGCAAAGAGGATATTGAAAATGGGCACTCTCTGAAGTGTGAAATTGAGCATGTTGATGGCACTTTTAATGCGAAGGAGCGTGGTGCATTGCTCGATTGGCTGAAAGCTGATGGTGGTGATGATGTTTGTCGTATTTTGACCAATGCCCACTGTTTGTCTGAGGGAGTGGATGTTCCAGCTCTTGATGCGATCATTTTTTTAAATCCACGGAAGAGTCAGATTGATGTTGTTCAGTCGGTTGGGCGTGTGATGCGTCGCTTTGAAGGCAAAAAGATGGGGTATGTCATTCTGCCAATTGGTATTCCTTCTGGTATTCCAGTTGAACAGGCTTTAAACAATAACGAGAAATATCGAGTTGTTTGGCAAATTTTGAATGCTTTGCGCGCGCATGATGATCGTTTTGATGCTACGATTAATAAGGCATCTTTAGGGCAAGATGTGAGCAATGTGATTGAGATTATTGGTGTCACTCAAAGCACTGAGTTAAAGGCTGTTACTGCTGTTGTAGAAGATCTTCCTATTCGGTTACAACCTGCACAATCGGGAATTGGAACACCGGAGTATGATTTTACGATTACAGAAAATGTACAAGGGGAGTTTTCTTTCTCTGTAGATGAGCTTTCTCGCGCGATAATGGCAAAGATCGTCAAAAAATGCGGTACGCGTGATTATTGGGAAGATTGGGCGAGTAACATTGCTGAGATTGCTAAGAATCATATTACGCGCTTAACGGGCATTTTATCTGATCCAGATACTGAGGTGCGTCAAGCATTTGACAAATTTGTAGCAGAACTGCGTGATGACTTAAACGATGCTGTTACAGAGACTGATGCGATTGAGATGTTGGCACAGCACATCATTACGCGCCCTGTATTTCAGGTGTTGTTTGAAGGATATCAGTTTACGCATAAGAATCCTGTATCGCGTGCTATGCAGTGTATGCTCGATGTGCTTGATGAAGCGAATCTTGATAGGGAATCCAAAGATCTTGAAAATTTTTACGCAAGTGTAAAATTACGAGCAAGTGGAATTACGGATCTAAAAGCAAAACAGAAGTTGATTGTGGAACTTTATGATAAATTTTTCCGTAACGCTTTTCCACGCACTGTGGAAAAACTAGGAATTGTTTATACGCCCATTGAGATTGTGGATTTTATTATCCACTCAGTGAATGAGGTATTACAGGCTGAATTTGGGCAAACGCTTGGCTCATCGGGTATTCACATCATGGATCCCTTCACGGGAACGGGGACGTTTATCACGAGGCTTTTACAGTCTGGATTTGTAAAACCAGAGGAAATGAAACACAAATTTTGTCATGAGATTCATGCCAATGAAATCATGCTTTTAGCGTATTATATTGCAGCCATTAATATTGAGACGACGTATCATAGTCTTATGGGGGGAGATTATGTCCCGTTTAGGGGAATCTGTTTGACCGATACTTTCCAACTTTATGAGCAAGAAAAAGACCTGATTAGTGATTTGCTGATGGATAATAGTACACGTTGTTCGCGCCAGAAGGAACTGGATATTCGTGTGATTGTTGGTAATCCCCCTTACTCTACTGGACAAAAAAATGAAAACGACAATGCAAAGAATATCAGTTATCCTAAATTGGATAGTCGTATTCGTGAGACTTATGCCGCTCAATCCAAAGCGAGCAATGTTAATGGGCTTTATGATAGTTACATTCGTGCCATTCGGTGGGCAAGTGATCGCATAAAAGATTGTGGTGTTATTGGTTTCGTTACCGGTTCTGGTTATGCTGAAAAATTAGCAATGGATGGTTTGCGAAAAAAATTGAATGAAGAATTCTCGAGCATTTATATTCTTAATTTGCGGGGAGATATTCGCAAAAATATGTTGAGCAAAGGGTGTGCTCAAGAGGGGCAAAACGTTTTTGGAAATGGAAGTATGACAGGGATTGCTGTGACATTGTTTATCAAAAATCCAGATGCTGCTGAGCATGGTAAAATCTATTATCATAACATTGGTAACAATCTCACAACAAAGGAAAAACTTTTTGCACTTCAACGTCTTGGCAGTGTTGGTGGCATCAAGCGTGAACATGGTTGGCAGACTATTACACCAGATGAGTATGGTGATTGGCTGGATCAGCGCAACAGTGATTTTGAAAAATTTTTAGCCTTAGGCGATAAAAAGGGTAATGACAAAAAACTCTTTGAAACTTTTTCTTGTGGTATTTCAACTGGTCGTGACACTTGGGCATATAACGCAAGTCGTGAAGCTTTAGCAAAGAATATGAGAAATATGGTTGCCTTCTATAATAGTGAAGTAGAACGTTTTAATGCTGCACATCTCCACTTTGACCGAAAGGCACGTGCAAATTCTGTGAATGATTTTGTCAATACAAATGCTAGAAAGATTAGCTGGAGTCGTAGTCTTAAAGAAGAATTAATAAGGGGAAAATTTTCCGAATTTGAAAATAATTGCTTAGTTCAAAGTCTTTATCGTCCTTTTACAAGGCAGTGGCTCTATTATAACCGTACTTTTAATGAAATGGTTTATCAAATTCCACGTATATTTCCTTTAGAGGAAGCAGTTGAAAATAGGGTCATACAAGTTACAAGCAAGGGAGCAAGAAGTGGCTTTTCTGCTCTTATGATTAAGGATTTGTCTAATTCTGCTACAATGGATGCTAGCCAATGTTTTCCACGGTATATTTATGAAAATGCTGAGTCCTTAGAAGATAAAAAGGAGAGCCAAATTCATTTATTTGAAAATTTTGCAGAGCAAACCAAGAGAGCTGGCTTACAGCGGCGTGATGCAATTAGTGATGAAGGGTTGGCATATTTTAAGGCAGCTTATCCTGATGCAATGATTACGAAGGAAGATCTTTTTTATTATGTTTATGGGGTATTGCATTCTGAGGATTATCGTGTGCGTTATGCGCATAATCTGTCTAAACAATTGCCGCGTATTCCAACTGTTAAAAAGGTAGAGGACTTTTGGGCTTTTGTTACAGCTGGTCGAAAAATTGGTGATTTGCATATGAATTATGAAAATGTTGAGCCATATCCTGTTACATATAAACAAGGTGATCCAAGCACTTGGAATATTTCTGATGAGGTGAGTTTTTATCGTGTTGAAGCAATGAAATTTGCTGGCAAACGCGGTGAACTTGATAAAAGCACCGTGATTTATAATGCGCAGATCACTATGCAAAATATTCCGCTTGAAGCTTATGATTATGTGGTGAATGGTAGGCCTGCTCTCGAATGGATTATGGAGCGACAGGTTATCAAAACTGATAAAGCGAGCGGTCTTGTCAATGATGCTAATCGCTATGCTGTTGAAACAGTTGGTAATCCAGCCTATCCCTTAGAATTGTTTCAACGAATTATTACTGTAAGTTTAGAAACAATGAAAGTTGTTCGCAGTCTTCCAAAATTAGAAGTTAGGGAGATTGAAAATGTTAACTTATCCATTGTGACGTAAAACAGCATCTTTTGGGGTGTGGTGATAAAACAGCATCGATAGAAGGCTTGTGATAAGGATTATGGAAACTTTCTACACGAAGTGTTTTTAGCAAGTGTGGTAGAATATTTAGGGCAAAGATTGCTTATCAATCCTTATGGGGTGAACAGCGGTGTATGGTCAAAAAGTGGAACCTATTAGACAAGAAGCTGTATTGTTTAAAAAAACGGAGAAGATTAAGAAGCTTTATTTTTTAGGATGAATAGGAGCCCAATACTTCTTAGAAGCAATCAAAACTACTCGCTTACATCTCATAAGTTGAGTTGCTTTTGGGTACTAAAGAAAGGCGTAAAGACGCCTTTTGTGAACGATCTCAAGTCCTTACAGTTGTAACATTTCGCTTGACAAAGAGCAATGATGTTGCTTGTGGAAAATTAGGAGGGAAAAGACTAGAATACGGTTCTTATGTATACTTGAATTGTTTTGATATATTGAAATATAAGAATACGTATCTGATTGATTTGTTGTATTACGCTTTCATCGCCACTCTTTTTAACAGGGTAGGCAATAAAATTGACTTCAGGCATGAGATATTTAAGCTCACGCAAAGAGCGCCACATGTGGTAATCATGGGTGATGATATAAGCTGTTTTGTAGTGATATTTTTTGATCCAAGCCGCGCTTTCTTCAGCATTTTCTTTTGTATTCGTTGCTTTATGACCGATGTCAACGCAACAGGTGAAGAGCTTTGGTGTAATATGCCTGCTGTGTTGTAGGTTTTGGAGATTGATTGTGGTGTTCACTCCACTAATCAAAAGGCGCGAACCAAGTCTCTTTTGTAAGAGATTTAGCCCTGTCTCTATTCGGTTTTCTCCTCCTGTAAAAACAATGATTGCATCTGCTTTTGGTAAAGGATTTGGTGGTTGAAGTTGTTCGGTTTTTTCAGAAAAAATAACGAAATCAATATAAAAAAAGAGGGTGATTATTAAAAGGGAAAATGCTGTTGGGGGCAGATAGCGAAACAAGTGGCCTGGATGCCGTAGATTGGTGCGCCCATAGAGAGGTTGCTCTTGATTATATTGTATCAGCGATTGAGAATTATATGAGTTATGGGTCATAAAATTAAAATAAGCCGTCTTCACATTGATCAATTTTTTTAAGTTGTGCCAAAATAGTTATGCGGTTTGTAAACATGGTCAGAAAAGAAACGAAAAAAATAAGGCCGATAATTTTTCCATAAGGAATGGAACTTATGGAAAAATGTCCAAACAAAGCGGTGACTTGGTTGGCTTCTATTGTTCCTATGTTATAATTTGTCCAAAAGCCAAAAGCGGCAAACAGCAATGCGCTTGCAGCACCACCGTATAATGCACCGCGGAGTGCTGTTTTGAAAAAATGCCAATCAAATTGTCGTGCAATGAAAAGAGTTTCAGTGCCGAGGAAGTAGAGGACATTGATAATATGCGCATTCTCTGCCAATGCATTGCGTGTGGAAAAAATAACCGTGAGTATAAGTGAGCTTAGAACCAGTATTAAAATTGAAAAACCAATAAAAATAGTTGTGTGTGTCATTGTTGTAAAACGATTTATCCAAGCACGGTGATCATCAAACTGGCCTCCTGGAATTTGGGTTTTTATGGCGTGATTAATGGCACGAAAGTCGATTTCTTCTTTTTCGTTTAGTGTTACGATGATAAGGCGAGGAAGAGGTAATTCATTTAAGGTTAAACCTGCACCAAGCCATGGTTCTAGTAATTTTTCAGTGGTTTTTTGATCAACAATTTTGGCGTTTTCTACACCATGAAATGTTTTAACCAAATTAACCGCATCATGAAGAGCTTTTTCAATGTTGATATTTTCAATGGGGCGTATTTGTATCGTTGCTTCATAGCTAATCTGATTACTCCAATTTTTAGCAGCACGCTGCACAAAATCAACACCGATCAATGTTAGGCTGGAGAGAAATGTCATAATAGCAATCACTGCAATGAGTGCTTGTCCAGAAATGTTGCCGCTGGGAATAATAGCAGTTGTATTTTTTTTATTGCTTGTAAAAATTGAGAAAGATTTATTCATGAATTGTCATCCGTCCATTATGGAGAAGCATGCGCCGTGCTGCGACCTGTTCCATCAGTGCGATATCATGAGTGGCGATGACGACCGCTGTTCCAAAACGATTTAATTCAATAAACAAGCGGAGCAAACGTTTTGCTAAAGGTGGATCAACATTTCCTGTTGGTTCATCAGCCAGAAGGATTTCAGGTTGATCAATGAGCGCACGTGCAATCGCTACCCTTTGTTTCTCACCACCGGAAAGAACTGGTGGTAAAACATGAATATGATCTCCAAGACCTACCCAACAGAGAAGATCTTCAACTTCACTGCGATAAGTTGCTTCTTCTTGTCCTTTAATGCGTAAAGGTAAAGAGACATTTTCATAGGTGGTCATGTGATCGAGGAGACGAAAATCTTGAAAGACAACACCTATACGTTGTCGTAGTGCGGGGAGCTCTTGTCGTTTGAGTAATGCTGTATCTGTTCCGAATAGATCAATATGACCACGGGTGGGTTTAAGCGCCAAAAACATAAGACGCATTAACGATGTTTTCCCTGCGCCAGAGGCACCGGTCAGAAATTGAAATGATCCGGGAGGAATATGAAAGCTAATATCACGAAGAACTTCGGGGCCCATTCCGTAGCGCAGTCCAACATTTTCAAAATGAATCACTTTTCGTTACCACTTCTGCTTTTATAGTGTATCATCCTAGGGATTTTTTCTCCCATTGCGTGAGGATTTTGGTTGTTTTCATACTTTACTATTTTCAATATTTTCTTTCATCGTTTCCAATTTACTATTAAGAAATATTGTTTTTAAGAATATTATCAATTATCGTGTTCCCCCTCATTTCATTTTTATCTATGATTTTAGCAAGAATTCCAAGGTGTTTCTAGCAGAAACGAAAAATCTAACACGTCCGTTTTTGATTCAGCAATGGTCTTTCATGTTTGGTGGTTGGCAAAGGTTATTTTACTTTTTTCAGATTTTTTTAGTATTCATACTTCATAATTTGAACGTTTTGCTTCAACCTTTTTTGATTTGTTATTGAGAAAAATTATCTCTTTTCAGAGAGATTGAGTAGTTTTATGCGATGCTTTTTTTTACTTTTATCGGCGACTTTGGCAAGAATGCAGAGATAGCTCTGGCAGTAATGATAAAGTCACCATTGGTGTTTTTCAAATTAATCAGTTGTTTCTCTATTTTTGCGGTTGGCAATAAGATCGTCAATGACTTGTGGTTCGGCAAGGGTTGAAACATCTCCTAGATTATCAAAATTGTTTTCAGCAATTTTTCGCAAAATACGTCTCATAATTTTTCCCGACCGTGTTTTTGGAAGTTGCGGGGCAAACTGAACTTTATCCAATGTGGCTATGGAACCAATTTCTTTTCTGACGTGTCGAATAAGGTCTTTATGCAATTCTTCACTAGCCGATGTTCCTTCCATTAAAGTGACAAAACTATAAATACCCTGTCCTTTAGTGGGATGAGGATATCCGACAACAGCTGCTTCTGAAACAGTGGGGTGAGAAACAAGCGCTGATTCAATTTCAGCTGTTCCTAGCCTATGTCCAGAGATATTGAGAACATCATCAACCCGTCCCGTAATCCAATAATAGCCATCGTTATCGCGTTTGCAGCCATCGCCTGTAAAATACTTTCCCTCATATGTGGAAAAATATGTTTGAATAAAGCGCTCATGGTCATTGTAGAGAGTGCGCATTTGACCCGGCCATGAGTCAATAATGCAAAGATTCCCTTCTGCTTCACCTTCTAGAATATTTCCTTTTGCATCAACTAGTTGTGGTTGAATACCAAAGAATGGACGTGTGGCTGATCCTGCTTTTAAGTTTGTTGCACCAGGTAGGGGCGTGATCATATGACCTCCTGTTTCTGTTTGCCACCATGTGTCGAGAATAGGGCACCGGCTATCCCCCACTGTATGATAAAACCACTCCCATGCTTCTGGATTAATGGGTTCACCTACGGTACCTAAAATACGTAAGGATGTTCTTGAAAAGCGTTTGACAAATGAATCTCCTGCGCCCATTAATGCACGAATAGCAGTTGGTGCGGTGTAGAACGTATTGACTTTATGTTTATCGACAATTTCCCAAAATCTGCCCCTGTTGGGAAAAGTTGGTGTACCTTCAAACATTAAAGTAGTAGCACCATTGCATAAAGGCCCATAAACTAAGTAAGAATGACCAGTGATCCAGCCAATATCAGCAGTACTCCAATAAATTTCACCAGGATGATAATCAAAAACATATTTATGTGTCATCGATGCGTAAACAAGATAGCCAGCTGTTGTATGCAAAACACCTTTAGGTTTACCCGTTGAGCCTGAGGTATAAAGAATAAAAAGTGGATCTTCAGCATTCATCTTTTCTGCTGGACAGTCCGTTTTGGCGTGTGGAATTTCCTCGTGGTACCAAAAATCACGTTCTTCTACCCAATGAATTTTTCCACAAGTACGCCGTATGACCATGACTTTATCTACATGCACATTCTGTCGGGCTGCTATGTCAATAGCGTGGTCAACATTGTCTTTTAAGTTGATATGTTTTCCTCCACGAAAGCCTTGATCAGCAGTAATGACGAAAGTCGATGCGCAATCAACAATACGTCCTGCTATTGCTTCAGCAGAAAATCCGGCAAAAATAACTGAATGAATGGCACCAATGCGGGCGCAGGCTAGCATGGCGTAAATGGCTTCCGGGATCATGGGTAGATAAATGGTAACCTTGTCGCCTTTTTTTACGCCGTGCTTCTTTAAGATATTGGAAAAACAACAAACATATTTATAAAGCGCATTATAAGTTATTTTTCTGTCATGATAAGGGTTGTCCCCTTCCCAAATCAGTGCGATGTCATCACCATGGTTTTTTAAATGGCGATCAATGCAGTTATAGGCAACATTTGTTATTCCATCTTCATACCATTGTATTGATACATTTCCATTAAAGGAAGTGTTTTTTACTTTTGTATAAGGTTTAAACCATTCAATGCATTTGCCATGTTTTGCCCAGAAGGTTTCTGGGTCATTGATGCTTTCTTGATACCATTGTTGATAGGTCTCTTCGTTTATAAGCGCATTTTTTCTGATATTGGCTGGTATTGGATAAATTTTTTCAGGCATAGGTTCCCTCCATTATAATTTATTATTTGGAAAAATCAGCCGCTATATTTTTGTGTTTTTTAGCAGAACTTCTCCAAAGAGCTCTTTATTCAAGAAAAAGCCTCTTAAGATTAGACTAATTTACAAAGGTTTGCACAGTCAATTTTTAAAATCAGCTCTGTTTGTCTTTGCGTTTATATTTTTAGAGAGCTTTTTTATGCCGTTTTAAGGCGCTAAAGTGCGATAGAGCATATCATCATAAAGAGATGTAAATTTGTATAAAAATACAAAAAGAGCGTATTGCTGTAGAGAGATTTTTATAAGCCGAGAAAGAAATTAAAGTTTAAAAATAACTTGATATAAAGGTTGAAAATAGATGGGATGAGGGTGTTCTTAGGTTATCTGCATATTTGTAAAATCATCTTCGAAGGGCGAATATTGCCGTGCTGCAGGTTTATTATTTCCATAAATGTAAAAAATACTAACATCCAGTATTTTGCTGTTATACCATTCGCTGAATATGCTGGGAGATGAAGTTGGGAGATGAAGCTGGAAGTAAGGAGAGATATCTTTTTGGGAGTAAGGAGAGATATCTTTTAAAGATCCATATAGGCTGCGAATAAATTGAAAAGCTAAAATAAATTTCTTGCTTGTTTTTTGGGAAAGGGAACTCTCAAATGAGGTATCCGATTAGACACGCCCTAAAAATATTACCTTTTAAAGCAGTAGTGGAGTGTAATGTATAATTCATCGATTTGACTATTTTTTAATTTTGTTTTCTTTTTTTAAACAAAATATTGTAAATAAAGCATATAAATACCTCGCAAATAATACGGATATGATAGATAGTTTTTAATTATAAACAAATTTTTTATAAAAATAATAAAAATATTAATTAAGTATAATAATTTTTATAACTATTTAATTCATTTATATAGAAATTTAATAGTAAAATATACTGTTATTATTAATAATTTTATCATAATTGTTTTAATATTATTATTTAAATTATAAACATAATTAAAAAATAAAACAAAACTAAATTATATATAAATATTTATCTTAACAAAGACATAATAATATAAAAAATATTCATTATCAATATATATTGATAAATAAATATATATTGATAAAAATTTCAGTTATAACATCAAACATCAAACATCAAACATCAAACATCAAACATCAAACATCAAACATCAAACATCAAACATCAAACATCAAACATCAAACATCAAACATCAAACATCAAACATCAAACATCAAACATCAAACATCAAACATCAAACATCAAACATCAAACATCAAACATCAAACATCAAACATCAAACATCAAACATCAAACATCAAACATCAAACATCAAACATCAAACATCAAACATCAAACATCAAACATCAAACATCAAACATCAAACATCAAACATCAAACATCAAACATCAAACATCAAACATCAAACATCAAACATCAAACATCAAACATTGAATATTCATTTGAAATACGAATTTGAATATATGTATTTGGTAAATATCTTTATACAGAATATTGATTTTAAGTATATCTTGTTGATAATTTTTTACAAATTAATATTAGCACTCTTACCAGTGAGTGTGGCCATGACAGTCTATAGCTTTATCTACAAGTTCTGTAACGAATCCTGCTATTTTGCCACCTCTATAGCCTGAGTGCACGCCCATTACAGCGTCTGTTGCTGCATCCCACGGTTTAGCTATTTGGCCTTCCCATGTACTGCTGATAGCTCCTCCAATTGCACAGGAAATTCCTATTATTGTTTTTTCTCTCTTCACGGCATAGCAACAGCCTTGGATGCCATACGCTGTAGATCAATTCGTTGAGTGTGGATCTCTATGTGAGCTTGAACTATCCATCTTTGTTTTCCTGTTTCGCTATTATTAGCTATTTATAAGAATGTGTTATCATGATAGATGAAAATGCTTATCACTTCTTTTAATATGTAAAACATAATTTTAAAAAATAGTAATAAAAATATGTATAAATAAATATAATGTATTTTTTATTTATAATACTATCAATAATGACATTGATTATAATTTTTTTAGCAAAATAATAAAAGTAAATAGGCAATGCTAAAAAATTGGTATTTTTCTCTTGATTCAGAAATACTACAAAGAAATATATTTGTACTGTTATTAAATACAGTTTCGTTGTTTTTTGTGTACACGCATTGGGTAATCTTTTTTATTTTTTAGGCGATTGTTGACCGTATTTTGCTCTTCCAGCATGCAGAAAGCTTTTATGTTACGCTTGGTCGTTATGATTGCTATCCATGTTGCTTAGCGTGGTTCTTTGCACTTGCTTTTATGGGTATTTTAGAGGTTTATTTGGCTTATCGGTTTAGATGCGAATTTGGGTGCAGAATTTGCATCCATGTTTTAAGTTTCTCCTTATCTGTTTTGCGCACTTGGTAAGTGTGTGGGGAATTGTTTATGTGGGTTGGAGAGGTTGATACAATTCGTGGTTTTTAATGGAAATTATTGTACAACTGTGTTGATTTTTTTCGCGATCATTTAGCTTTCAATATTCTTTTCCATGAGTGTATAATGCATCTTTATTGTTCTCATTGATTTTGTCTTGGGGACAGGAAATGATTGATGATAGTAAAAGTGTTGATTTTTATCTCACTATAGACGGTACAAAATCAAATTAACCGGAAAAAATAATAATTATTTAAAAAAATATTTAACTTGGAAAATCTTATAACAAAATTATTCCTTAACAAAGGTGACGACAAATAAAAATCTCTTTGGTTGCAATAGAGAACCTAAAATAGGAGTAACATTGGGGATTGAAGCCAATGTCAAAAAAGTGAATTGCAAAATTTAAAAAGCAGACAAAATACACAAATTTGCATTTTGGCACTTCTTTAGATGTGGAAACAATGGATAAACTTATATCAACTAAACCTGTTAATACTAAGAATGTCCGTAAAATTAGGAATTTAAAAAATGGCAAGAGGAAAAAAAGTTTAAGCAGAAAGAAAACAATTTTGCCGCACAGTGGGTTCTTTGCATTTCAGTAAAACTAAATTCATACAGGGCGCGTTCCAAATAAAGCGGAGCCAATGCGAAGCACGTTAGAGCCAAATTGAAGAGCTGTTTTAAAGTCATTAGACATGCCCATTGAAAGTTTTGGGAGACCCGCTTTTTTTGCTAGTTTTGCCAATAGCGCGAAATAGGGACCGGGATTCTCTTGTACGGGGGGAATTGCCATAAGACCGATTATATCAAGTCCATAGTGATTTTTGCATTGGTCGACAAAAGATGTCACTTCTTGTGGTGCGATACCATTTTTTTGCGCCTCTAGACCAATGTTGACTTGAATATAGCAGGGAAGATGTTTTTTTTGTTTTTCCATTTCTTTAGCTAAGTTTTGGGCTATTTTTTCGCGGTCAACGGTTTGGATAACATCAAAAATTTTTACTGCATCTGCTGTTTTATTCGATTGTAGGGAACCGATGAGGTGGAGTTCAATGGTTGCAAATTGTTTGCGTAGTTTAGGCCATTTTTCAGCAGCTTCTTGCACACGGTTTTCTGCAAAAAGACGCTGACCTGCTTGTAAAAGGGGGTGTATGTTATCTGCAGAGACCGTTTTTGAAACAACGATAAGTTCAACATCATCTAAGGGATGATTGTAGTTTTGACATGTTTCAGCAATGTCTTTTTGAAGGTTTTTCCACGCTTCAACACAAGAAGTATGAGGGGAAGGGACATCAGTAGAAGTATTTGCTGTACTCATCTTTTTGTACTTTCTATTTTTATTCAGTTATTAGGTGATTGTTTGTTAGAGCCTTGTAAAATACTTAGTAAAATATTTATTGAAAATATTGACGATAGAGTTAATTCGTGGTCAAGCATGAAACAAGCTTTTAGTTCAATTTTTAAAGAGTATCATAAAAATGACGATTGAACATTGTAATTTAGGTGAACGCTATAATCCACGTGCTCGCGAGAAAAAATGGCAAGAAATTTGGGATGAAAAGAAACTTTTTCAGACTGTCCAAGAAGATTGCCGTGAAAAATACTATGTTTTAGAAATGTTTCCTTACCCTTCTGGGCGTATTCACATGGGGCATGTGCGCAATTATGCTATGGGAGATGTCGTTGCTCGCTATAAACGCGCTAAGGGATTTAATGTGTTGCATCCTATGGGGTGGGATGCTTTTGGGATGCCGGCGGAAAATGCCGCTATGCAAAATAAAGTGCATCCCAAAACGTGGACTTATCAGAATATTGCCGTGATGCGTGGGCAATTAAAACAATTAGGACTCTCTCTAGATTGGGCGCGTGAGTTTGCGACTTGTGATGTGCATTATTACCATCGTCAACAAATGTTGTTTCTAGATTTTTATCAGAAGGGCTTGGTTACGCGTAAAGTGGCTAAGGTGAATTGGGATCCCGTTGACCACACTGTTTTAGCAAATGAGCAGGTTGTTGATGGGCGGGGATGGCGTTCTGGCGCATTGGTGGAACAGCGTGAATTGACGCAGTGGTTTTTTAAAATTAGCGATTTTAGTGAAGATCTCTTGGCAGGACTGGAAGAGCTGGAGCAGTGGCCGGAAAAAGTCCGTACGATGCAAAAGAATTGGATTGGGAAGTCACAAGGTGTGCTAATTCGTTGGGCTTTAAAGACGGTGGAGGGTGCTGATGCGGTTTGTGATGCGTTTGATGAGGTTGTCTGTTATTCAACGCGTCCTGATACGATTTTTGGTGCCGCTTTTTTAGCATTGTCTTTTGATCATCCCATTGCACAAGCTTTTGCACAAAAAGACAAAGCGCTCAGCGCCTTTATTGAAAATTGTCGGTGTGGTGGAACGACAACTGCAGCACTTGAAACAGCTGAAAAAAAAGGTTTTCTTATGCCAATTCTGGCTGTTCATCCGTTTGATTCAACGGTACATATTCCCGTTTATATCGCCAATTTTGTCCTCATGGACTATGGAACGGGGGCTGTTTTTGGTTGTCCTGCGCATGATCAGAGGGATTTGGATTTTGCACATAAATATGGTCTTGGTGTGCAGCCGGTGGTTTTACCAAAAGGGGTTGAGAGAGAAGATTTTGTGATTTCTGAAACGGCTTATACTGGTGATGGCGTGATGATCAATTCCAGATTTTTGGATGGTTTGACACCACAACAAGCTTTTGAAGCTGTAACTAAAAGGCTTGAAGGACAAATGCTTGGAGGGCAGCCGCAGGGAAAAAAAACAGTGCAATTTCGATTGCGCGATTGGGGGATTTCGCGGCAACGATATTGGGGATGTCCGATACCGATGATCCATTGTACCTATTGCGGGGTGATTCCTGTGCCACGTGCCGATTTACCGGTTGTATTGCCTGATGATGTAAATTTTGACCAACCTGGCAATCCACTTGAGCGTCATGAAACATGGAAAAAAGTCGCTTGTCCCGCTTGTGGCCAACCTGCTAAACGTGAAACTGATACCATGGATACATTTGTTGACTCCTCTTGGTATTATGCCCGTTTTACTGCACCTTTTGCACAAGAACCTGTCGACAAACAAGCGATCTGCGAATGGTTGCCTGTGCAACAATATATTGGTGGAATTGAACATGCAATTCTTCATCTTCTCTATGCACGTTTTTTTATGCGTGCCATGAAACTTATCGGATATGTGACTGTTGATGAGCCTTTTAAGGGGCTTTTTACTCAAGGTATGGTGGTTCATGAAACGTATCGAGATGAACAAGGATGGGTTTCACCAGAGGATATTTCAATTGTTGAAAAGGATGGCAAACGACAGGCTTATAAATTAACCGATCAAAGCGAGGTGACGATTGGTTTGATTGAAAAAATGTCAAAATCAAAAAAAAATGTTGTCGATCCTGATGAGATTATCGAATCCTATGGAGCTGATACCGTGCGTTGGTTTGTTTTGTCAGATTCTCCTCCTGAACGGGATGTCATTTGGACAGAATCTGGTGTTGAAGGAGCACATCGCTTTGTGCAACGTATTTGGCGCTATGTAGCTTCAGCTGCTCCGGTGTTAAGGGATGTGGAGCCTTGCACTGGGAATCAGGGTGCAGCGTTGGAACTCTCAAAAATAGCCCATCGCACACTTTGCGCGGTGGAAGATGATTTGGAAAAATTTGCTTTTAATCGAGCAATTGCACGCCTTTATGAATTCTTGAATATTATGGCGCCTTTGCTAAATAATCTAGGGAATGTTGAAAATGAGATGAAGGCGTCTTTGCGTCAGGCAATGGATTTTTTTCTTGCTATGATCGCGCCCATTATGCCTCATTTAGCAGAAGAATGTTATGCGGCTTTAGGAGGAAAATCCCTGATTTCTGAGGTTCCTTGGCCCGTTTTTGACCCCGCGTTAACTGTTGAGGAGTGCTACACTTTGCCGGTACAGATTAATGGCAAAAAGCGCGGTGAGATGGTTGTTGCTGCAACCATTGATGAGGAAATGATTGAAGAAGCTGTGTTGGCTCTTGATTTTGTAAAGGCGCAGTTGGCTGGAAAATCGGTGAAAAAAATAATTATTGTTCCAAAAAGGATTGTGAATGTCGTTGTTTAGAAAATTTATTTCTGTAGGCTCAGCCAGTTTTCTCACGCTTTTGTGTGGATGCAGAATTGAACCACTTTATCAGCAGGTCTCGCGGAATTCGATAAAAATAAGTTCTGTGGATTCTATTTTTGATGATTTGTCTCAAAAACAAAAATCTTTGAGTCTTTCCGAAAAATTAGCCTCCATTGTCGTTGCTGAACCTTCAGATCGTTTTGGTCAAATGGTACGCAATCATTTGTTGTTTCTTCTTTATGGAAACGGGCGCAAACCTTCTATTCCAGCTTATCAATTGGTATTGAAAACATCTACGTTTACAAGGGAGTCTGTACAGATAGATGTAGATCTTGAAAAAAAGAGAGAGAGGAGACCTTCGGTTGGAACTGTGATGGGTAAAGTTTCCTATGTTTTGCAAGATATGGAAAATGTTGTTATTGCTGAAAGTACGGTAAGTCTGAGCGCATCTTTTGAACGGCTTCGCCAAGAATATGCAACGATGCAGGCAGAGGAAGATGCACACAAGCATGTGGCTGAGGAGCTTGCTGAACAGATTTTATTGTTGCTTTCAAAAAGTCTTTCAAATCATTAAGCGATATTTTGTCCGGTTTTTTGCCAGTCGCTAGAGAAGCTTTGCAAGCCTTTATCGGTTAAGGGATGTTTGACCAGTGCTTTTAAGATTGCTGGTGGAGCAGTTGCAACATCTGCACCGCTCAGGGCTGCTTCTTTGATATGATTAACGGTGCGGATTGAGGCTGCTAAAATTTGTGTTTCAAAGTTATAATTATCGTAAATTGTGCGAATTTCGTGAAGCAATTCCACACCATCACTTGCGCAATCATCGAGCCTGCCAATAAAAGGTGAAACAAATGTTGCACCTGCTTTGGCGGCTAAAAGGGCTTGGTTAGCAGAAAAACAGAGTGTGAGATTTGTTTTTAATCCTTGTGCTGTGAGGGCTTTACAGGCTTTTAATCCATCGAGCGTTAAGGGAAGCTTGATGCAAATATTATCGGCAATTTTTGCTAAAACAGCTGCTTCATTCATCATGTTTTCAAATTGAGTTGCTGTAACTTCAGCAGAAACAGATCCATTGATGAGAGTACAAATTTCTTTTATCACCTCAAAAATATTACGTCCTGATTTTAGGATAAGGGAGGGGTTGGTGGTGACACCATCAACGAGGTTTAGATTTTGTAATTCTCTTATTTCTTCAATATTGGCGCTGTCTACAAAAAGCTTCATGCTAAATCTCCTTGCCTTTAAACCCGTATTTAAAATCTCAGATGTTTCATTCTGTTTTTAGTTATGCGTTATTGTTTATGGTAAAAGCAAGAGGGAGCATTACCATCTATTATAGGATAAGTTATGATACAAATTTGGAAGGAGAGCGAAATCTGGAAGGGGATTGTTTATACTGTGAGCATTTAAAATGTCCTCGTCTAATGCATAAAATTCCATTTTTGAAGAGCGATGTGAGTTTTTATTTGTTTGCCAATGGGGACTGGTATGTAAAAACGCTTACTGCGGAAAAGGCGTTTTCGATAAGGGGAGAATAGTAAATCAGGCAAATGATTTTTTGCAATGCTGTTACAAAACAAGCGGTGCGAATACTAAATGTGTGCACACAAATTGTATAAAATGATCCGTGTGCAGTCACTATAGAAAATGATGGAACACCTAAATGATGGAACACCTAATAGAGTAATTGTTCCTCTTTTGGTGCTTCTTTTTGCTGTGTATGCTTATCGTTATTGAGTTACATTCATCTGCTATGGGGAAGACGTGACTCTTTTTTTATTGTTTAGTGATGGTTGGTGCATTGGTAAGGTATTGTTAGAAGGTTGAAATGGTGAGTTTCGCAAAGGATTCTTCAGCAATAGATGTTAAAAGATAAGCTGAATGCTGTTTGTAGACGCTATTTGTGTGAAAGATTCGTATAAAATTTGAGACAAAAGATGAAGTCATATGTGACAAAAAATGTGAGAGAAGAGGATGTTAGAGAGGGAAAGATTGTTTCAGTCTTAGTACCTCTGCCTGTTGCTCAGGCTTACAGTTATGAGATGCCATCTGCTATGGAGTGTGAGGTTGGATCTTTTGTTCGTGTTCCGGTAATGGGGCGCCAAGTTTGTGGTATTGTTGTGGATGTTGGAGAACAAGCGACAAAAGATGAGAAAATGACTTCTCCCATGGCGCGTAAAAAACTCCGTTCTCTCCTTCATGTTTTTGATTGTCCGCCGTTAAAGGCTGAGATGATCACGTTTTTGCGTTTTGTGAGCCGCTATACAATGGCGCCTTTTGGTCTTGTTGCACGATTGATTTTATGTGTACCCGCTGCTTTAGAACCTGAAGCACCACTACTGGGTTTACGGTATTGTGGGGGAGATGTGGAACGTTGCACACCAGCACGATTGCGGGTTTTGGAGTTAGTGCGCGATGGTGCGGTTTGGACACGTTCTGGTCTTGCGCATGCAGCGGGAACTTCTATTTCTGTTGTTGAAGGGTTGAAAGCATTAGGAATTTTTGAAGATGTTATGGTGCCAGCACCTGCTCTTGTGGAGATTCCTGATCCTAATTTTTGTCGTCCTCAATTGGAGGGAGCGCAGAATGCAGCAGCGCATCTTTTGCGAGAGGGTGTTTTGTCTTCTCAGTTTCAAGTTTTTTTGCTTGATGGGGTGACGGGGTCAGGGAAGACGGAAGTCTATTTTGAAGCGGTTGCTCAAGCGCTGACCTGTTCTAAGCAGGTTTTGATTTTATTGCCAGAAATTGCTTTAACACAACAATTCTTAGATCGTTTTTACACACGTTTTGGAGCATCAGCGGCAGAGTGGCATTCGGATTTAGCGCCACGTCGTCGGGAGCGGGTGTGGCGGCAAGTTGCAGAAGGGCGGGTGCGGGTAGTGGCGGGAGCGCGTTCGGCACTTTTTCTTCCCTTTCCAGAGCTTGGTTTAATTGTTGTCGATGAAGAACATGATGGTGCTTATAAACAGGAGGAGCGCATTTTTTATAATGCACGTGATATGGCAGTTGCACGAGGCTCTTTTGAGAATTTTTCTGTTATTTTATCTTCAGCTACACCGTCGGTTGAAAGTCAGGCAAATGTTTTGGCAGGGCGTTATCGTCGGGTAAATTTGCCATCGCGTTTTAAAGCGGCAGCACTTCCGCAGTTGCAGGTGGTTGATATGCGTCAGGGCGGTGTGCAAAAAGGGCGTTTTATTTCATTTGCTCTTGAAAATGCTTTGACACAGACTCTCGAGAAGGGTGAGCAGGCACTGCTTTTTCTCAATCGCCGTGGTTATGCACCTTTAACTTTGTGCCGAATTTGTGGGCATCGGTTTCATTGTAGTGATTGTTCAAGTTGGTTGGTTGAGCATCGTTTACAAGGACAGCTCAAATGTCATCATTGCGGTTATCGTCAGACGATTCCAGAAGCGTGTCCTGAATGTGGAACTTTAGACCATCTTGTGGCTTGCGGACCGGGAGTGGAAAGAATCGCTGAAGAAACACAGGGACTTTTTCCACAGGCGCAGTTGATGATTCTCTCAACTGATTTAAAAGGTGGCATTAGTCAATTGCGACGTGAATTGGAAGCAATTGCAAATGGAGATGTTGACATTGTTATTGGGACGCAGTTGGTTGCTAAGGGACACCATTTTCCCAAATTGTCCCTGGTTGGAGTAATCGATGCTGATCTTGGCCTTGCCAATGGCGATTTACGTGCAAGTGAGCGTACCTTTCAACTTTTGTCTCAGGTAACAGGACGAGCAGGGCGTATGGGGTTGAAAAGTTCAGGGTTATTGCAAACCTATCAACCTGATCATCCAGTGATACAAGCTTTGCTGTCACAACAATGTGAGGATTTTTATACACACGAAATTGCTATGCGGCGGCAGCACCATTTGCCACCTTATGGGCGGCTTGCTGCTTTGATTGTCTCTTCAGAAAAACGCCAAATTGCAGAACAGTATGCGCGTGCATTACGCCAAACTG
This sequence comes from Bartonella sp. B23, assembly GCF_053793815.1. NCBI lineage: Bacteria > Pseudomonadati > Pseudomonadota > Alphaproteobacteria > Hyphomicrobiales > Bartonellaceae > Bartonella > Bartonella sp. B23. The sequence continues at coordinate 1,433,833 of NZ_CP200033.1, read as the reverse complement.
CACCAGGGGAGAAAAATGTCTTGGTCATGGGACCAGCAGAGGCACCCCTGGCTCTTGTACGGGGGCGTTATCGTTTTCGGCTTTTGCTCCAGGGACAACGTTCTTTTGATATGCAAGGGTTTATTCGTACCATGCTTGCAAATGCACCAAAAATGCCTTCTTCGGTTCGGATCCAAATTGATATTGATCCGCAAAGTTTTCTCTGAATACAAAGAGGTATAGTATGGAAGTTCATTTGCTCAAAAAATGCTTTTAAAAAGAGCCTGTGGGAATATTCTCTTGTTGGCGATGCCCTCTTAAAAGAGGGACAATTTTAAGCAAAAAGACAATTTTAAGTAAAAAGATTGGTGGTTTATTTTAAGTGGTTTATTTTAAAGAGAATTCCGTTTTTATTGTTTGCTTATAAGTTTAAAGCGGTGCGTTTCTGGTCTTAAATCTTGGAGTGTCTTTGGGTGGAAGAGCATTTTATGGGGAATGTCCCGTTTTGGTACTAAAGGAGATCATATTGCTTTTCGTTTCAGTTCTCTTATAAAACAACAAGAAAAGAGACTTGAAAAAGCTATCAGAAGGTGCCAAAAAGAGATGTAGAAAAACGAATGGTTCTCTGAAAAATCGTTTTCAAAATTATTTTGAATATTTTATTTAAAAATTTTCAGAAAGCGTTGATTTGGACTGTTGCGAGTTGATTATGTCTATGCTAGAAACCGGGAAGTTTTTTGTTTTGGGTTTTAAGAAAGAGATTCTTAAAATTTAGAATGTCTGTTTCATTATCGTCTGATAATTATCAGAGAGTCGCTCAAGGGAAAGAGGCGGTATTTCGTGTCGGATTCATTTTCTCTTATACCGCTGCCATTGGTGGATCAACGCTATGCGCAAGCGCTTTTTGATTTTGTTCAAGAAGAAGGGGCTGTTGAAACAGTTGAGGAGGCGGTGGCATCTTTTTTGCTTGTCTTGGATAAAAATGAAGACTTAAAACGCTTTGTGGAGAGTCCATTCTTTTCAATAAAAGAACAAGTTGAAGTGATGCATTCTGTTTGTAAGAGCATTAAATTTGCTGATGAGCGTGCTGGTAAAATTGTTGGTAATTTTTTATGGGTTGTTGCGCTAAATCGTCGACTTGGTGCTTTATCTGGTATTTTACATGCTTTTCAACGTCGTGTTGCTCTTTCTCGTGGAGAAATTTCGGTGCGGGTTGTTTCTGCTTGTCCGTTGAGTTCTCAACAAGAACGAAATTTGCGTGTGGCTTTGAAAGGTATCGTTAGGGGAAAAGTTTTGCTGCATATCTTTGTTGATCCAGCAATTCTTGGTGGGTTGATCATTCGTATAGGGTCGTTTCAGATTGATGCGTCTCTTGTAACAAAATTATCTTCGCTTAAGCTTGTATTGAAAAAAGAGGTCAGTTGATGGATATTAGACCATCTGAAATTTCAAAAATTCTCAAAGAACAAATCAAGAACTTTGACCAAAAGGCTGAAGTTTCAGAAGTTGGTTGGGTTCTCTCTGTGGGTGATGGTATTGCCCGTGTGTACGGTTTGGATAATGTCCAAGCAGGAGAGATGGTTTCCTTTTCAAATGATGTACGTGGTATGGCTTTGAATCTGGAAGTTGATAATGTTGGGGTTGTGATCTTCGGATCAGATCGTGATATTCGTGAAGGTGATTGTGTCAAGCGGTTAGGTGCTATCGTCGATGTTCCTGTTGGACCAGCTTTGCTTGGGCGTGTTGTTGATGCACTCGGAAATCCTATAGATGGTAAAGGCCCCATTAAAGCAACAGAGCGTCGTCGTGTCGATGTTAAGGCTCCCGGAATTATTCCACGTCAGTCAGTGCATGAGCCAATGTCAACAGGATTGAAAGCTATTGATGCACTCATTCCCATTGGACGAGGACAGCGTGAATTGGTGATTGGAGATCGTCAAACGGGGAAAACAGCGATTTTGCTCGATACATTTTTAAATCAAAAACCTTTTCATGAAAAAAATGCTGGAAAAGACCAGGACAAAGTGTACTGTATTTATGTTGCCATTGGTCAAAAACGTTCAACAGTTGCGCAATTTGTTAAGGTTTTAGAAGAGCGTGGGGCTCTTGAATATTCCATTATTGTAGCAGCTACAGCTTCTGATCCTGCTCCATTGCAATTTATTGCACCTCTTGCTGGTTGTGCAATGGGGGAATATTTCCGTGACAATGGTCAACATGCTTTGATTGGTTATGATGATCTTTCAAAGCAGGCTGTTGCTTATCGCCAAATGTCTCTTTTGCTTCGCCGTCCTCCTGGCCGTGAAGCTTACCCTGGTGATGTGTTCTATCTTCATTCGCGTCTTTTAGAGCGGGCTGCGAAATTAAATGCTGAGAATGGTTCCGGGTCTTTGACAGCTTTACCGGTCATTGAAACACAGGCGAATGATGTTTCTGCTTACATTCCAACAAACGTGATTTCTATTACTGATGGGCAGATTTTTCTTGAAACCAATTTGTTTTATCAAGGAATTCGTCCTGCTGTAAATGTTGGTCTTTCTGTATCGCGTGTTGGTTCTGCTGCGCAAATTAAGGCAATGAAGCAAGTTGCAGGTTCTATCAAGGGTGAGTTGGCTCAATATCGGGAAATGGCAGCTTTTGCGCAGTTTGGTTCAGATTTAGATGAATCAACTCAGCGTCTTTTAAATCGTGGTGCGCGTTTGACAGAATTGTTGAAGCAGCCGCAATTTTCTCCACTTAAAACTGAAGAACAGGTTGTTGTTATCTTTGCTGGTGTGAATGGTTATCTTGATTCCTTGGTTGTTTCTGATGTTAGTCGATTCGAGCAGGGTCTTCTGACTCTTTTCCGTAATGATCATCAAGATCTTTTGAAGGCGATTGCTGATCACAAACAAATAACCGATGAACTTAAGGATAAATTGATTACTGTTCTTAACACTTACGCGAAGAACTTTTCGTGATGAATTGATGGAATGCTTGAATGGCGTCATTGAAGGATCTTAGAGACCGTATTGCCTCGGTTAAGGCAACGCAAAAGATCACTAAAGCTATGCAAATGGTTGCGGCGGCAAGGTTGCATCGTGCGCAAGAGATGGCTCAGTCCGCGCGTCCTTATGCTCAGCGGATGGCTGCGATTTTAGCTAATGTTTCTGCTGATGTTGATGTGCTTGATGCGCCTCCTCTCATGCGTGGCACTGGTCGAGATGATGTGCATCTTTTGGTGGTGTGTACCGCAGAGCGTGGGTTGTGTGGTGCTTTTAATGTGCAGATTGCACGTCGTGCACGCGAACAGATTAAGGCGCTGCTTTCTGCCGATAAAATCGTTAAAATTTTGACTGTGGGAAAAAAAGGAGCAGATATTTTATCGCGTGATTACAAAGCTTTGATGATTGATCACATTGATTTGCATCTTGTTAAGCGGATTGGTTTTGCAGAGGCGGTAATGATTAGTCAGCGGGTTGTCGATTTGTTTAATAGGGGCGCCTTTGATGTTTGCACCCTCTTTTACTCTGAATTTGTTTCAGTAATTAATCAGCGTCCGACAGCTTTTGGCTTAATTCCTATGGTTTCTCCACAAGAGGGTATTGAAGCAATAGATGTTGTTGAAAAAACGGATAAAAGTGCCGACTTACAGTCGGTTGTTTATGATTATGAGCCTGATGCGGCTTCTCTTTTGGATGCGCTTGTGTCGCGCAATCTCTCAGTACAAATTTTTCAGGCTTTGCTGGAAAATGTTGCTGGTGAAATGGGTGCGAAGATGACTGCTATGGACAATGCATCGCGTAATGCCGGTGAAATGATTAATAAATTGACGGTGGCTTACAATCGTCAGCGTCAGGCACAAATCACGACAGAATTAATTGAAATTATTGCAGGCGCTGAAGCGCTTTAAATTGAAAAGGTAAGGATTGATGGTAAAAGCAGTGACGTCAAGCAAGGAAGCTGCAAAAGTTGAGAAAAAAAAATCAGCTGCTCGTTCAGGTGTGAAAAAAGCCTCCTCAAAATCTCAAACTGGCATAAAGGATTCTTCTGATCCTGTGCGCGTTTCTCTTAAAAATGCGCGTGGAAAGGGGGCGGTCGGTGAAATCAAACAGGTAATTGGCGCTGTTGTTGATGTGCAGTTTGAAGGTGCGTTGCCGAATATTTTAAATGCATTAGAAACAGAGAATTTAGGCAGCCGACTGGTTTTGGAAGTTGCTCAACATTTGGGTGAAAATACGGTACGCACAATTGCTATGGATACGACAGATGGTCTTGTCCGTGGTCAAAAGGTTTTTGATACAGGAGCACAGATTAGTGTGCCCGTTGGGGAAGCAACGCTTGGTCGTATTATGAATGTGATTGGAGAGCCAGTAGATAATGTTGGACCAATTTCAACGACAAAAACACGCTCTATTCATCAGAACGCTCCTGAATATGTGGAGCAGTCAACTGCATCAGAAATTCTTGTAACTGGTATTAAGGTTGTTGATTTGTTAGCACCTTATTCTAAGGGTGGAAAGATTGGTTTGTTTGGTGGGGCTGGGGTTGGTAAAACCGTGCTTATTATGGAGCTTATCAATAATATTGCAAAGGCTCATGGAGGGTATTCAGTGTTTGCTGGCGTTGGAGAACGTACACGTGAGGGAAATGATCTTTATTATGAAATGATCGAAAGCCGTGTGAATGTTGATCCAAAAGAAAATAATGGTTCAACAGAAGGATCAAAGTGTGCGCTCGTTTATGGACAAATGAATGAACCACCAGGAGCACGTGCTCGTGTGGCTCTTTCTGGATTGACTATTGCGGAAAGTTTTCGTGATGAAGGTCAAGATGTTCTTTTCTTCGTGGATAATATTTTCCGTTTTACGCAAGCAGGGGCTGAGGTTTCAGCGCTTTTAGGACGTATCCCTTCTGCTGTGGGTTATCAACCAACTTTGGCAACAGATATGGGGGCTTTGCAAGAACGTATTACCAGTACAAGAACAGGGTCTATTACCTCTGTGCAGGCTATTTATGTTCCGGCGGATGATTTAACAGACCCGGCACCTGCGACATCTTTTGCCCATTTGGATGCAACAACGGTTCTTTCGCGTTCGATTGCTGAAAAGGGAATTTATCCAGCAGTTGATCCGCTTGATTCTTTTTCACGCATGTTAGATCCATTGGTTGTGGGTGAAGAGCATTATTCTGTTGCAAATCAGGTTCAAACCATTTTGCAACGCTATAGATCGCTCCAAGATATTATTGCTATTCTTGGAATGGATGAACTTTCTGAAGATGATAAATTGTTGGTAGGGCGGGCGCGTAAAATTGAACGGTTCCTTTCGCAACCTTTCCATGTGGCTGAAGCTTTTACTGGCTCACCTGGAAAACTCGTGCCCTTAGAAGATACAATAAAAGGGTTCAAAGGTCTTTGTGCTGGTGATTATGATGATCTACCGGAAGCAGCTTTTTATATGGTTGGTTCGATTGATGAAGCCATTGAAAAAGGAAAGCGTCTTATTGCAGGAGCTTCTTGATAAAAGGAAATTTGTAGCAAATGCTTTTTGTGCATAGGATAATAGGTCTTTGTATCGGGTTTCGTGGAGGTTATTTTGGAAAACAATGGAGTAGAATGTTTTTTATTTGAGCTTGTGTCGCCTGAAAAGCTCGTGTTTTCAGGACAAGTGATGTCTGTTGTTCTTCCTTCAGCTTCAGGTGCCATCACAGTTATGGCGCATCATGCGCCTGTGGTGGCAAGTATTGTCTTGGGCAGTGTTCGTATTTTAACTTTTTCGGGTGAAAAGTTTTTTGCTGTTTGTGGGGGCGTTGCGAATGTTACTTTTTCGGTGTGCTCTCTTTTGGTGGAGAAAGTTGTTGCTGTTGAGAATCTTTCTTTTGATGCGTTGGAACAGAAGATTTTGCAAGTTCGAGCAACGTTAGAAGGGGCTTCAAGTGATGAAAAGAATCGCAAAATAGAAGAATTTTTTCATCAATTGGCTGTTAGTACTGAGTTGTTAGAAGCGTAAAGGATTATACAGGAAAAGGCGACATGGGCGGAAAAAAGAGTACGGTTGTGTCTGCTAAAAGGGGAGGAAAGCCTTTTCCACACCCAGGTCGTGTTTTTGCTGGGCCTTTGCCAAAATGCTTTGTGTATATTTTTGCTTCTTTTATTTTACAATGGGCTTATGGTTTAGGTGCAAATGTTGTTCAGTCTAACATTGTCCATCTTACAGGAGATTTCCATGCAACTCTGACCGAAACAATGTGGTTGGTTGCTGCTTATATGGCACCAAATGTAAGTGTTGCGATCATGTTGATTAAGATTCGCTACCAATTCGGGTTGCGGGCCTTTGCTGAACTGTCGATTCTCGGCTTCGTTCTGGTTTGCATTTTACAGCTTTTTGTGACGGATTTACGTTCCGCACTGATTATTCGATTTTTTGCTGGTATTGCTGCGGCGCCTTTGGCCTCATTGGCACTGCTTTATATGATGGAAGCTTTCGCGCCAGCAAAAAAATTTACCATTGGTCTTAGTTTGAATTATATGAATGCAGCTTTAGCAGCACCTTTATCGCGTTTAATTTCGCCTGATTTGTTAGAACATGGTGGATTTTCTAGTCTTTCAGCAATGGAAATGGGGCTGGTTCTTATTAGTTTGGGATGTATTTATGCTCTTCCATTGACCCCTGTTGTACGCAACAAGGTTATTCAGAAGTTGGACTGGGTGAGTTATGGTTTGATTGCGCTTGGTCTTGGTCTCAATGCAGTGATCATGTCTGTCGGAATATTGTATTGGTGGTATGAAGCACCATGGATTGGTTTGGGGCTTGCACTTGCTGTTACCTCTTTGGTTGCTGCAATTATTATTGAACTTAATAGGGTAAATCCATTGATTGATTTACGCTGGATTTTCAGTAAAGAAATGGTGCAATCTGTTCTCATTTTATTAGTATTTCACGTTTTCTTGTTAGAACGGTCGACCTTAGCGGTAGGATTTTTTAATCTTTTTGGTTTGTTAAATCGTGAAATGGCGCCTATGTATCTTGCGGTTATATTGGGTAGCCTTTTAGGGGGTGGTGTTTGTGTCTTTTTTTTACGCGCGGGGCGGGAGGATTATTTTTATCTTTTATCTTTGGCTTGTTTGGCACTTGGAGCTTATTTAGATAGTCATGTGAACTACTTAACGCGTCCCCAAGATATGATGTTGAGTCAAGGGTTGGTCAGTTTTAGTTACACACTTTTTTTGCCCGCTGCTCTTTTTAAGGGGTTCGTTATCGCTGGTGAGAGGGGCCCACGTTACGTTTTGAGTTTTATTGCTGTTTTTCTGCTGACACAAGTGACGGGCGGATTAATGGGGGCAGCGCTTTTTGGTAGCTTGCAGTTTTTTTTCGCTCATAAGAACTTTGAGTCTTTAACACAGAATATTGTTGTGACAGATCCACGTATATCGGTTGAGTTGAATGCCTTATTTTCGCCTTCTTACGGTGCTTCTATTCCCAATGTTTTAGCAGATGGACGAGGGGCAAATGGGCTGATTGAAGATTTTAAATTGACAGCAAATATTTTTGCTTATGATGATGTCTTTCGGCTTTATTTTTATATTGCAGTGGTTGTTTTTGCTATTTTTCTTGTCAAAGTATTTGTCAAGTCATGCTCTTTTTCTACATTCTTAAAGAAGAATAATATCGGTGAAGAGGGGTGTAAAAAATGATAAAAGCATTACGGTCGAGAGCGACAATTATTGCATTCCTCTCAGGTGTTTTGGGTGTTTTGTTAATTTTATGGGCTTGGAGGCTTCCTCCTTTTGTAAGTAACATTCAAATAACTGATAATGCTTCCATTAAAGGGAATGTTACCTTGGTGAGTTCACAGATCTCAGGGGTGATTTCGCGAATTTATGTTCAAGATTATCAACGTGTTGAAAGGGGAATGCTGTTATTTGAGCTCGACGATTCTCTTTTTCGCCAACAGCTTGCAAGGGCACAGGCTGTTTTGGATTCAAAAAATGCAAAACTTGCGAGTATTATGCTGCAGGCGCAGTTTTTGCAGGGTGAAATTAATACAGCAGAAGCGGAATTAGCACGTTCGCGCGCATTCTCTAATGTTCTTCCTGAACACAAGAAATTAGGTTTTAGTGACACTACAAATTCTGTTTCTCGTCCTCTTTCGCAATTGTTGGAAGCACTTGACACAAAACGTCAGTTGCAAAAACAATTGGACCTTGAACGAAAAAATTTAGAGTCAGAGGTTACAGAAGCAAAGGTTGGTGTTGAATTGGCTAAGCTCAATCTGGGTCATACAAAGATTTTATCTCCTAAAACGGGGTATATTGGGTTGGTTGGGGCGCGTGTAGGACAATATGTTTTGCCTGGTATGCAATTGATATCGGTTATTTCTGATGATATTTGGATTATTGCAAATTATAAGGAAACACAGCTTTTTCAAATGCGTGTAGGACAACCTGTTATTTTTTCTGTTGATGCATTAAACAATAAAAAATTAACAGGACGTGTGGTGCGTTTTGCACCTGCCACAGGTTCAGAATTCTCACTGTTAAAAACGGATAGCACAATTGGTAATTTTATTAAGATTGCACAGCGTATTTCGGTACGTATTGCATTAGATCCTGGACAAGAAGGGGCTGAAAAGCTCATTCCTGGAATGTCTGTGGTTACTTATGTTGATACTTCACCGCGAGCCAATTCTGGAGGTTAAGATTTTGGATTCTTTTAGTTTGATTTCTGCATCTTTTGCTTATAGCAAGTGGGCACTTACTTTAGGGGATTTGATTTGGTTTGTTATATTTGATCTTTTTGGATTTTTGAAGTTCTTGTTTTTTTACAAAAGTAATTCTGATGTTTTGTACGTTGTTTTTTCCGCTATGTAAAAAGGTGCCTACTTTAAGGTAGGCATTGAAAAGTTTTACTGTGGGTCGTGTGTTTGATTCTTACGTACCAGTAGGCAGCTCATTAAAATATCCTTGCCAATTATGTGAGGGTTGTTTTAGGGCTTTTTTAATTGCGTAGCAATTCTCATTGAGATGGTAAAGTACAGTATATGACGGTCTTGTTGTTTCCACCTGTTAGGCATGCAGGAGATGTTCTCAAAACTGCTGTTACTGGAATGTAAAGGGATTGTTCTACGAGTTCATTTTTTAATTGTGCAGTATGTTCTTTAATTTTAGCATATTAAAATATGGCTAAAATATGCACATATTTTGACTTTTTCATATTTTATAGTGTTTTATAATCGTTAAAATTGTGACGGGTGGATATATAACTGTTCGAAAATTGAACTAGTTGCATTGATTGCACTGCTTGTTGGCGTGTTGTAAAGGTCAAAAATTGTGATTCAACAAGAAAATTTTTGCCTTCTTTTTACAATTATTCTCTTTTTAAAATTGTACTTTAATACATATTGTTGTAAACGAGGGTTGATATATGCGAAGTTTCACAATTTGAGGATATAATGAGCAAAACATATTATTTTTCTAAACCTTTTGAGCGCCGTCAGTCTGTTCCTGTTGCAGTGGGCGGTGTAGTTGTTGGTGGTCATAGCCCGATAGTTGTTCAGTCAATGACAAATACTGACACCGCTGATGTTGATGCAACAGTTGAGCAAACTGCTGCTCTTTGGAGGGCTGGTTCGGAATTGGTTCGTATAACAGTTGATCGTGACGAAGCTGCTGCTGCGGTGCCTAAAATATATGAAAAATTGGAGAAGATGGGTATTGGTGTACCGTTGGTAGGAGATTTCCATTATATTGGCCATAAGCTTCTAGCGGAACATCCTGCGTGTGCTGAGGTGCTTGCAAAATATCGGATTAATCCTGGAAATGTGGGTTTTGGTGCAAAGAAAGATCGTCAATTTTCGGAAATTATCGAGATTGCTTGTCGGTATAATAAACCCATTCGAATTGGTGTGAATTGGGGATCCCTGGACAATGTTTTGTTGACACGGCTCATGGATGAAAATGCTAAGCAGGAAAATCCTTTACCTGTTGTTGAAGTGATGCGAGAAGCTGTTGTTCAGTCAGCTCTTCATTCGGCTGTTTGGGCTGAAGAACTAGGGTTGGGGCGTGATAAAATTATTCTTTCTGCGAAAGTGAGTGATGTGCAAGATCTCGTTGCTGTTTACATTGCCTTGGCAGAGCGTTGTGATTATGCACTCCATTTGGGATTAACAGAAGCAGGTATGGGAACAAAAGGTATTGTTGCCTCTTCAGTCTCTATGGGTATTTTGTTACAACAAGGGATTGGCGATACAATTCGTATTTCATTAACACCTGAACCGGGCGGAGATCGAACACGAGAAGTGAGAGTTTCTCAAGAGCTTTTGCAGGTAATGGGATTTCGGCAATTTTTACCTGTTGTTACTGCGTGCCCTGGATGTGGTCGCACGAGCTCAACAGTCTTTCAGGAATTAGCACAAAAAATTGAGGCAAATTTATGTAAGAATATGCCCGTTTGGCGCGAAAAATACCCCGGTGTTGAAGGGCTGAAGGTTGCGGTGATGGGATGTATTGTCAATGGACCGGGAGAATCAAAGCATGCTGATATCGGGATTTCCTTGCCTGGAATGGGTGAAAATCCAGCGGCTCCTGTTTTTATTGAAGGTAAAAAGGTGAAAATTTTGCGTGGCAACCATATTGCTGAGGAATTTGAAACAATACTCGGTGACTACATTCATGCGCGCTTTGGAAAAGATGGAGACAAGTCTTTAAGTGGAGTGTAAAACAGAGAAAAGTTGTTGTTGTACAACGCCATTTCCTCGTGCTTTGTTTCTGGTGTAGCGGGTGGATTTTTAATTTTTGCGTGTTGCACTAAAGCGAGCTGCTTGTTGGAGGGGTTTTGCTTTGTCGCCAAAAGGGTGTAACAGTGCTTCTGCTTTAGCGATGAGTTCGTTTCGTTTTTTTTGTGTTTCTTTAATGCCATAAAGACGAACAAAAGTTGCTTTATGCGCTGTTTCATCTTTACCGGCGGTTTTGCCTAGGGTTTCACTTGTGGCGGTGACATCAAGAAGATCATCGGTTAATTGAAAGGCTAAACCAAGATAGCTACCAAACGCGGAAAGTTTTTGAGTCAATTCTTTTGAAGCATTGCCGATGATCGCTCCCGCTTGGCAAGCAAAGCTCATAAGGGCGGCTGTTTTCATGCGTTGAAGGGTGATAATATTGGTGCACTCTTGCGGTTTTTTTTCCGCTGCAAGGTCAAGAATTTGACCGCCTATCATACCACCAACCCCTGATGCTTGTGCAAGAGCTGTGATCAGCTTTATTCTGGTATCAGAAGAGAGTGCACAGGCTTTATCGGCAATGATTTCAAAGGCAAAAGTCAAAAGGGCGTTACCTGCTAAAATCGCTGTTGCTTCATCGAATGCTACATGAACGGTGGGCTTTCCACGTCGAAGTGTGTCGTTATCCATGGCGGGAAGATCATCATGAATGAGCGAATAACAGTGAACACATTCTAAGGCACAAGCGACATCAAGAGCGTGCTCAACAGGGATGTCAAAAAGGGCAGAACTTTGTATAACAAGAAAAGGGCGCAAGCGCTTACCGCCATTCAGAACACCATGACGCATGGCTTTGATAAGGACTTTAGGGCGAGAAATTTCCCCATTTTGAACTTTATTATTTAGAAGTGTGTCAAGCCGACTTGTAACACTGTAACTATGTTTTGCAAGAAGGGTGGTAAATTCAGGCATTCTTGCTTCCTTTATTCTTTGCAAAATGAAATCTTGGAATTTAAAAGATAGAAGCTTGTTGCTTTTTTTTCCTTTGGTTAATCTGTATAGTCTTTTATTAAAAAATCATTTTCTTGATACTTATGTTTACTCTATGCGGAAGTTTCTGTTAAAGCCAAACAAAAAATGCAGTGCTAAACAAAAAATGAAATGAAAGTCTAGCCAAAAGCTTTTAATCAGTGTATAACATTCCCAGATTTTATGGTGTTTTTGATAAAGGCTGTATCATTATTGATGCTGCCTGTTTTATTTTAACGGATTTGGAGTGTCTCTTTATGGCTGTACCTAAACGAAAAACCTCTCCATCGAAACGGGGTATGCGCCGTTCGGCTGATGCCTTGAAGGCGCCAACTTATATCGAGGATAAAAATTCTGGTGAATTTCGTCGCCCCCATCATATTGATTTTAAAACAGGTATGTATCGCGGACGTTCAGTTTTGCCTGCTAAAGATTGAGCACTTTGTCTCTGTACAAAAGGATTAAGATTCATTTTATGCACAGCTAACAGCTAGGTGTATGCACGGGTGGGCTGTGTCGTTCGGTTGTTTTTCTTAATGAGGACAGTGAAGCACGAAGCATTCCCATCGCGAAGTGGATTAAAGATGTTTTATGTGACTGCGTGTCATGAGAAAAATGGTGAAAAGGGTCTTTGTAAGCATTGATGAAATATAAATTTTGTAATGAATCATTTTCCTTAAGCGATATTCTTGAACTATAGGGTGTAGAAAGAGCTAAAAAGATTTCAATAGTAGTTTTGTTGTGAGATTTGATGTTGCTTTACATCTTTTTTGATTCCATTCATGTCATTTTATGGTGAAAGAACTTAACCTTTTATACGGCATTCTTTTTTCGATTAAGGTTCAACGATAAAAAAACGAAACCATCAATATGCTGGTTTCGTTTTTTATCAGAATATTTTAGCTTATTTTATTATGCAGCGTAGACAGCTTCACCGTTTGTGTTTGCTTCATTTCTTTCGGTTTTAAATTCGTGTTTTGATTTTTTTGAGAGATGCATCTCTATGAGATTGATAGCTTCTGTTTCGGAAAGATTATTGATAACAGCGATCTCACGAGCCATTCTTTCAAGTGCAGCAGTATAAAGCTGACGTTCAGAATAAGATTGCTCGGGCTGTAAATTTGAGCGAAAAAGATCGCGCACCACTTCAGCAATACAAATAAGATCTCCAGAATTTATTTTAGCATCATACTCTTGAGCACGCCGCGACCACATGGTTCGTTTAACACGTGCTTTTCCATGTAAAATTTTTAATGCGCGTTCGACAGAATCAACAGCTGATAATTTGCGCATTCCAACAGAAAGAGCTTTTGCAATGGGTACTTTGACATCCATTTTATCTTTTGCAAAATGAATGACAAAAAGTCTCAATTTATGTCCTGCAACTTCTTGATCTTCAATCGCTATAATTTGCCCCACTCCGTGGGTAGGATAGACGATATATTCAGAAGTTGAAAATTCTTTAATATTGGAGGACGTTCCGTGCTGGGATGCCATATTTTAGTTTACTCCCTTTATGACCAAAAAATGTATCGGAAAACAGGCTATAAACCTGAATATTTAGTGTTCCTAACCAAGCATATTACAATAATTAAGCGAGCATAAAAGTTGAGTAACTTTTAAATCCAACAAAAAAAGCAAAGAACAATACTTAGAAAGATGATCATGTTAAGACAACATTAACATCAAAGTTCAAAAGAATCAATCATTTCACTCAGGAATTTTTATTTTTACAAGAGAATTTTCTTCATTTTTGAAGCCGCATGGTGCGTGTTGTATCATTATTATTCACCACTTCCTGGGTTTTCTGAAAAATACTTTTCTAATTTATCCGGAATGCCATCCATTTCTTTTGCTTGAGGAAGAGGGTCTTTGCGGGTAGTTAAGTTAGGCCATTTGTTTGCATAACAAAGATTAAGCTCTAACCATTGTTCGAGCCCCGGTTCGGTATCAGGTTTAATAGCTTCTGCCGGGCATTCCGGCTCGCACACACCGCAATCTATACACTCATCGGGGTGAATGACAAGCATATTTTCACCCTCATAAAAACAGTCGACAGGGCAAACGTCAACGCAATCAGTATATTTGCAATGAATGCAGTTGTCGGTCACTACATAAGCCAAGATCCAGCTCCATTTATTATTTTAGTGATCTTTGGGGGAAAGTGTATCTGTGTCTTTACTATTTATAAGTTTATTACGTAGCACAGCTAACTTTGCAAAAGGAGAATCAGGATTAGTATGTTTTTCTTTTTGAAACGATTTATTATTCCCATGTTTGGTATGAGGTTTATAAGAATTATTTGTACCCGATGCAGCCTCCTGGGAGGTATTTCCATTTGCATTTTCCTTTTTTTTGAACGGCTTTTTCGGTTTGTTTTGCCACTTGTAGCTAGACTTATCGCGTTTTTTTTGTGCGTAGTTGTGAAATTGGTGATTATAACGCCACAGTAAAATAACCTTATCTTCTGTTGTAAGGCGTTTTTGTGCGGCAAAATCACCAACAGGTTCGGCATCTGGTAAGTAATCTGCGGCGTTGGAGTGTGTTTCAACAGAAGCAGGCAAAACTTCTTTTTTTTCTTGTGTTGTTTCTGATGTGCATATTCTTTGCCAGTGATCACCAACAAATTCCGCCTCTGGAACATTTTTTGTCGTTGTACATGTATTAGCACAGACTTTGTCTGCAAGGAGATGTTGTTTTAAAACAATGCTGTTCACGGCATGTGATTGATAACCAAGTCCTTTTAGAATTTCTTCCATATCAGTTCCATTGGCTCCAAGAATCGACAGCATAGTTGGTGTAACAAAAAAACTTTTGCCATCATAGGCGCCTTCGGGTTTTGGGTCATCTCCTTGTTTCCAATGAATGGCAGAGCGGATAAGGTTTGCAAGACGTTCTAAAATATCAATGCGCACAGCGCGTTGCCCTAAGATCCTGTAACCAGCCAGCTGATAAAATTTCTTGTTATAGGTAGGATCAACAGCAAGCGAGGTTCGTCCCGCAGATAACGCTGAAAAAATTTCCCCCAGGCCAGTTTGGTCGTGACCATCATTTTGAAGATTCCACAGCAATGTGATAGCTTGGACTGGAGCTGGTTTTAGCATTCCAGAAACATAAATATGGAAAGCACCAAAACGTACGCCTAACCGCCGCAGCACTGCACGCGATTCTTGATCAAGGCTTTTGACAATGTCAGATACTTCTCGACGTGGTAATATTCCTAAAGCGTGGATAAGTTTTAAGGCAAGAATACTTGTGGAATCTGTTAAGCTATCGGCATCACGCAAATCAAAAAGAGGCTTTAAGGCCGTTTCAAAATGAAAAGTTACAAAACGCTCTAAGCGCTTTACAACGTTATCACGCGCTTCTCCTGTCAATTGTGTATCTGCCAAAACAATCAGTTTGGGTTTTAAAAAATCTTCTGTGGCAACAAGGCGTCCTACCGGTTGACCAATCCAGCGCACAATTCCATCAGAACTCAGTGTAAAATCTTTATTAGCACAAGCACAAAGACGTGCTGCCCGTTTGGAAAAAGCAAGAATCAAATTTTCATTCTCTATGAAGTTTTGCTTTTCAGATCGTTGATCAACATCACTTTTGTTGGCATAAAAACGAAAACCTTCAAATTTACCACTTCCCTGTTTTTCAATAAGAATGTCATCCTGAAAAACCTCATTCTGTTGAATAATCTTGCTATCCATGGTCATTTTCTTTCTCAGTGCTAGACTGGTAAAAAACTTAATTCCAACAATTCCATCATTGTGTTGCTCTTTTAACACGTTTGTTGCATTTTCTTCAATCATTCTTGTTGTTTTTTAATACTTCATTTTTTATTTACTTTGGATATTTCCATAGATGTTCGTTACACGTGTTGATTGTATTTTAAAAACGCAAGCACAAATAAATACTTTTCTCAAAAAGCAAACTAGCCAATAATTAAATAAAATAGCATTTATTTTTTCTAGGCTGTCAAAAAAATATTATAAAATAAGTCTTTTTATATGTTTCTCCACGGTGAAAAACGCACGGTACATCGTCGTTTTATGGGAAAAACTGTATTTTATGACAATAAGTTTTAAAATTGTAACAAAAAAACAATTGCGATTATAAAATTACACGCTAAAGTAGTGAAATTGAATAAAACAACTTATTAGTTCTTTTTTTTTAAGAACAATGATGTCGTTACCAGATCAATTTTGATAATTTTAATCGCAAGGGGTTATTATGGGCAATCTTTCAAATGCTGTTTACAAAAAAAGCAAGAATTATAGCGACGCAGATGAAAGCTTGGAACGTAATATGATGCGTTCTGCGATGCAAGCGCCTTATCTTGAAAGACAAAAAGAGCATGATTTGGCTCTGCGGTGGAAAGATAAACACGATGATGAGGCTATGCACCAAATTGCAGCGGCACATATGCGTTTAGTAATTGCGATTGCTAATCGTTTTAAACGGTTCAAAATGCCACTGGGAGATTTGGTACAAGAAGGTTATGTAGGGCTTTTGGAGGCTGCTGCGCGTTTCGAACCTGATCGGGAGGTTCGTTTTTCAACTTATGCGACATGGTGGATTCGCGCCTCTATTCAAGATTATATTTTACGGAATTGGTCCATCGTTCGAGGGGGAACAAGTTCTTCGCAAAAAGCGCTTTTCTTTAATCTTCGGCGTTTACGGGCGAAATTGGTGCAAGATGACAGCGCTCTTTCAAAACAAGATATCTTTCGCACAATTGCCGAAAAGCTCGGCGTTTCAGTTCATGATGTTGAAACAATGGATTTTCGTTTTTCTGGTTCTGATAATTCCTTGAGCGTTTCTGTTTCAGAGAACAGTGATAATCCCGTTGCTAAAATGGATGCCTTGGTAGATGATAGTCCGTTGCCCGATGCTTTAATTGAGCAAGTAATTGATAGTCAACGGCGGACACAATGGCTTTATGATGCGTTGCAAATTCTTAATGAACGAGAGCTTGAAATTATACGCTTCCGTCGTCTCAATGAAGAGGGAGCGACTTTAGAGGTTTTGGGTGAAAAGCTTGGAATCTCGAAAGAACGAGTGCGCCAAATCGAGGTACGGGCTTTGCAAAAGTTGCGTTCTGCTCTCCTTACTGTTCATCCTGCAGATGCTTATGAGATGTAAGTATTGAACGTTTTATGAGAAGTAAATCCGAAGCGGATATGGGAGTGGTTGTGTGCGTGCTGTGACTGGTTTTAAAGATTAGCCAGATGCGCGTGGAAAATGTTTCAGAATGCAGAGGGTGATTAAAGAGGGTGTGAGGGAATCAAAAATGCAAAAAATGATAAAGATAACAGGGTTTGTTCTGCAATAATTTTGATGTCTGTACCGATACATAAAGTTTAGGTTGGTGAGAATGCATTAAGAATGTGAAACAATTTCTCTTTGTACCGATGTATTTTTGCATTTTATTGGCAAGATTTGCGACACGTTCTCTTTCTTTAACGTGTACAACACGAATTCTCAAAGGTTGCATATTGTTGAATTGTGATAATGAAAGAAAATGAAAACTGTGTAGCGTTCTTTTGGAAACAGCTACGAGATTTTGAGAATTATGAAGGACAGCCGTGAAGAAGTGGAAGATGTGTTTACTGAAAAAAATGACAGTTGTATCAAATTGCCATTATTCATTGGTAGCGCGAACTTGTGCTTTGGGTAGATCATGGATTGTGATTGGATGGATAGAGGATTCATCTTGTTCTGTAATCCATCTGCTTTTTAAATAATCACTTGCAGATATTGCAGTAGAATGTGGAACAGCATTAAAACAGATGGCAATTTTATTCAGGCTACTGACTCAAACGGTGCGGCCTGAATTTTCTATGGGGAAAGTATTTGGAACGGAAAAAGTTATGCACAATTGCTGGTGAATAAATTGGTTTTTTTGCATAAAATCTGATTTTTGAAAAAAGGATGACGGTCAGTCTTTCTGCTGTTTGCTGTGCTGATTTTGCGCGCTTTTTTATCGCAAGGTAAATGCATTGCGGAGTGGATGGATGGGTTGCTAGAAAATCCAAGGAAGCATTTGTGGCGCTTGAGAGATTGCGAAAGGCACTATACCGCTTATTGAAAAAAGCGCGGTGAAGTAAATGGGTCAAATCCTGCTTGCTGGAGCATTTCTAATGCAACTGAATCGGCTTGTAATTTCTGATTGCGTGAAAATTGTGCAAATTGTAACTTGTTGTTAAGTGGGTGGTATGATTTTCTTGGCGTGAAAGAGAATATTTGGTGATATGCACTCTATCATCTTCAATTGTGCTTCTTTTTGCAGGCGTAAAATGCCATGATTGGCAGTGATCTGAGCTATTACATAGGCTAAAATTGCCGCAACTTTTGAGGAATTATTGGCTAATCATAGCATATCGCGAGTTAAGTAAATATAGCTAACTAGTAAGGCAAATGCGTTAATACTTTGCGAGTCTAAAATTGTTATAGAATAGGTTTGTTGAGAATTTTGTGTTACAGTTGTGGGTCTGTGCACAAAATTTGCTAATGAGTGTTCAAGCTTTGTACCATAATGCGCACCGGCATATATTTGTAAAATACGCGGGTGTTGTATAACGCGTAATGTGAGATAGATATTGTATTTGCTGGTACATTTGATTGTTTCAGAAGAATCTAATAATCTAATAGAGAAAAGCATATATTATGTTGGGGGAGATGCATATGACAAGCAGAAAGGAGAAATATAAAGCTTATGAGAGTCGCTTTATATATTCTGCTACGAAAAAGAAAATTTCGTTGAAAAAATTGGTATCATTGATCAATGTGCACCGCATTTTCGGAGTATATTGTGGCAAGTTTCATTCGTGTCTTGTATGTGTTGTTTTACAATAAAGAAACTTTCAGCATAAAGATGCTTTTGGCTATATTACATGATTATTATCTGTTAAAAATAGCTCTTTTTTATAAAAGTAGCTTACCAGAGGGAAACATTGCGAAAGGCAAAATAGGGCATGACAACATTTACAATATTGTTAAATGGAGACGTCAGTATCACTGGTCGTTTGCTCAATCAAATTCGCAAGAGTCGAGTGATTGCTGCTGATGGTGGAATGCGTCATGCAGCAGCGTTGAATGTTGTGCCTGAGTTATGGTTGGGGGATTTCGATTCATCTGATCAGGCTTTAGTAAGTCAATATAGTGATATTCCGCGTGAGGTTTTTCCCCTTGATAAAGATATGACCGATAGTGCTTTGGCATGTGAAAGAGCTCTGCAAAAAGGGGCAAAACAGCTTATTTTGTGTGGTGCTTTTGGAGGTGAAAGAAGCGATCATACCCTTTCTCATATGATGCAAGCGCTGGTGATGGCCGAAAAAGGCATTTCAGTGTTGTTGACGAGCGGTCTTGAAGAAGGATGGCCGGTTTTGCCAATACCTTTTTCATGTGATTTACCTGATGGGTGTTTGTTTAGTATTATCGGTTTTTCTGATTTACAAGGCCTAACACTCTCGGGTGTAAAATGGCCGCTTTGTGATAAAAATGTATCCTTTGGATCTTCTTTAACACTTTCTAACCGTATTTGTGGAACTTTTTCTTGCTATCTAGGTTCTGGAAAAGCTATATTGTTGGCGTCTGTACCTATTTCAAAAAGCTCTTCCGGTATATTAGAATTAGAATAAGCCAGAGGGGGTATGGTGGTGAAATGCTGGCATGAATAACATATTTGTATATTGATAAGGAGAGGTTTTTATATGTTAAAATTAATTTTAAAAGGGGCAGTTGTTTCGGCTATAGGCTTCAGTACGGTGGCTTGTTCCGTTAATGATCAGCGTGTTGCACATTATGGTGTGGGGGGAGCTGCAATAGGTGCTTTGGCAGGAACAGCAATTGCTGGCGCTAGTCCTGAAGCGGCACTGACCGGTGCAGCTTTTGGAGCGCTTGCAGGAACAGTAACAGGTGCTGCTGTAAATCAGAAAAAACAACAACAGTATCATGCTACGCAATTGTGCACGTATCGTGATCGTAGAGGCTACATGTACCAAGCACCTTGTCCTCAAAGAGTGCAAGCGAAAAGGGTATGTACTTACCGTGATGGAAGAGGTGTCGTGCATCGGGTAGCTTGTCCCCAATACGTTCGTTAATGGCGGTGCCGCTGCTGCGGCTTGAGCGTGTTTTCTTAACTTTTGGAAAAACTCCCTTGCTCAATCAAGTTTCTCTATCAGTAGAGCAAGGGGCGCGTGTTGCGTTGGTAGGACGTAATGGTTGTGGAAAGTCAACGCTATTAAAAATTGCCGCTGGAATAAGTGAACCGACTGAAGGGGAAATTTTTCGCCATCCGCGGGCGACGCTTCGTTATGTGTCACAAAACCCTGAGTGTTCAGGTTTTGGGGATGTTCGCACTTGTGTAGAAGCGGGGCTGGATGATACGCCGGATGTGCAATGGGTGAACACGCTTTTAGCAAATCTTGGTTTTTTAGGAACTGAGACGTTGGCGACGCTTTCTGGTGGTGAAAAGCGGCGTGTTTCGTTGTTACAAGCGATCGCTGCTAAACCAGATATTCTTCTTTTGGATGAACCAACCAATCATCTTGATTTACCAACTATTGAATGGCTTGAAAGCGTTTTATGTTCTCTGCGTTCAGCAATTGTGGTGATTTCGCATGATCGGCGATTTTTAGAAAATGTTACACGTTCAACAGTATGGCTTGATCGGGGAACGATAAAAAGACTGGAGAAACGTTTTTCGGAGTTTGAAAATTGGCGTGATAAGGCGCTTGAAGAAGAAGCTCTGGAACAGCATAAATTGGGGCGACAAATTGCGCGTGAAGAACAATGGTTGCGCTATGGAGTAACGGCGCGGCGTAAACGTAATGTGCGGCGTTTGGGGATATTAAAAGAACTAAGACAGCAACATCAAACTTGTAAAAGGCCAACTGGAAATGCAATTTTAGCCGCTGCTAAAAGTCATGATTCTGGTCAATTGGTGCTTGAAGCGAAGCGCATTTCAAAATCCTATGGTGAACGCGTTATTGTGAAAGATTTCTCTTTGCGTATACAGCGTGGGGATAGGATTGGTTTTGTTGGTCCCAATGGTATAGGAAAAACAACTTTGCTTTCCGCTTTGATTGGGCAAGAATCAGTCGATAGTGGAACGGTAAAGCATGGATATAATCTTTCTATGGCGTTTCTTGATCAACAACGTATTTTAAATGAAAAAGACACTTTAGCGCATTATCTAACTGGTGGGAGAGGGGATACCCTTCTAATTAATGGGCAAGAGCGGCATGTTGTTTCTTATATGAAAGACTTTTTATTTTTACCCGAACAAGCACGTACACAAATCAAAGAATTGTCCGGTGGAGAAAGAGCCCGCCTCATGCTTGCACGGCTCCTTTCACGACCTGCAAATTTTTTGATTCTTGATGAACCAACCAATGATTTGGATATGGAAACATTGGATTTGTTGCAAGAATTTATTGCCGATTTTGCTGGAACCGTGTTGTTGGTTAGCCATGACAGAGACTTTTTAGATCGCACTGTGACCCATATATTAGCACCCCAAGGGGACGGTCACTGGATTTTATATGCTGGCGGCTATAGCGATATGATGATCCAACGAAAGCAAGACGCGCTGTTAACGCGTAAAGATAATGAATTAACACAGCGTAAGGAGTTGTCAAAGTCTCGCATACAGGAGAATGCAAAACATCTATCATCGCAAAATCGTGGCTTTATGGAACGGGAGAAAATAAAACTACGAAAACTGTCTTATAAGCAGGTTTATGCATTGGAAAAATTGCCTGAACAAATTGCTGCTTTGCAGGATGAAATCAAAAAAATTGAACAAGAACTCTCTGATCCAACACTGTATTGCAGCAATAAAGAGCGTTTTGAACATTTATCAAAAATACTGGAAGAGAAGAAAAATATCTGTGCGCAAAAGGAAGAGGAATGGTTGGAGTTAGAATTATTGCGTGAAGATATAGAGGGTGTGAAGTCATAACGCTATGGCATTAATCTCTCTCAAGAAGATTTTTGTAGATGTTGGTGATGGTTTCTTTTGTACTTTATATCCGTTGTTGCATTATTCTTCATGAAATGAGCGCATGTACTAGAGAAGAAAAATTTCTGTGCGTACAAGAAACATGATGAGAGTTTGAATTATTGTGGGAGGGTAGTGAAAGATGTCGAGTGTGTAAAGACAGTGAAAAAGAAACGTCTTTTGAATTTCATAAGGTTTACATCATATCATATTATCGCATCTGGTAAAAACACATTGGTACGCTTTGGTTTGTTTTCTTGGCGAGTTCACACGTATCATTCATTCAAGAGGTGAGAATGTGATCTCCACATTGCTCGGAAATCATCAAATAATCTCTGGTATGGTCTTCTTTCTTAAAACCAAGGCGCTCCAATAAAACTCCATTTATGATGTTTTTAGGTATATAGTTTGTCATCACTTTATGGAGGTGATAAAAATGGAGGATGTGCGAGGTATCAAAGCAGATAAAATCTCGAACATGAGATCTTGTTTTTGTTGTTTTTCATCACGAGAAAAGCCAAGATGGCAGGTTTGAAAAACATTACGCATTACATTTGTGAAGTGAACAATGGTGATGGTTGTTCTCTCATTTTTCAATCATACGGCATAGCGATATTCTTGTTCTTGTGCATTCTCATAAGTGAATGTATTTGCACGTGTTTTTTAAGTTATTAGGGTATGATAATCATCAGATTTTACAGATTCTAAAGAATGAAGAAAGTTTGCATTGCGTCAATAATAGAAGACAATTCATCGGCATTTCCCAAATTTATCAATGATGGAAATTGTTCGTTTTGTTTTGATTGCCATAGTTTTCTACCCTGAGATAATGAAATGCGTAGATTCGTAAACTTCTTATTCGACTTTTTCAAAGATTTCTTTTTTTTGATGAAATTCTTCTCAAAAAAGTGGGAAGTCAACAACAAATTTTATTAAAAACAATAGCCTTTTATGTAGGAGAAGTAGAATGGGAGCGGAAATTATAAATCAAGCGGGTGTAATTTTTATGGCGTAATTATTCATAATGTTATAGTCGCCTTTGATCGCACTTTGTTCGTAGTTTTTATATTTTTAAATCTCCTTTCTCATTCATAAAAAATTCGCAAATTTACACTAAAAATGAAGCAATTCTTACTTATTGCTTATGCGATATTTTATACAGACGAGTTTATTTTATGTTTATGAATGATGTGCGTATTGCTGCTTGTGGCTTTTCTGTTGTTTCTGATTTAATTATTAATCAGAGTATTTTGTAAATCATAGAGGTACAGTTATCGCCAATATTGCTCAGGTGGGCAAATTTGAAATGCTCAACGTGTTGTTTTTTTGATTCACGGTTGTGAATTTATTTTTTTGTGAAAATTTAGTTTTTAATCACCTGAATGATTGCGTAATTTAGTCAAATCATCACTCTGCTTTCTTTATTGTATCTTCAATTTTTTTGCGCTTGTGTGAGAATCTCTTAAGTGGCTTGCCAATCTGTTTGAAAGTCAGTTTTTTATAATTTGATATTCATTAGTGTGTTAATTTTTGAAAAATTTTATATCTAATTCTGGTTCTTACAGTAACTTTTGTCATTTAATTTATGCAAAATACAGCATGGTATCGCACAATATTGTTGCGTCAACCTGTCTCCTCATCTTACGTTTCAAAGACTTAATTGAACGAGAAGGATACCTCTTCGGGATAAGAGACCCTATGCGCCCTCAAGCGATCCTTTCCAAAAATTAGGTGATGTGGTGATATATTTTGGATATTAGCGTTATAAGTTGCACAAATTGCTAGAATTTCTATCAGCAATTCAAGGGGATTATTTGTTTTTTTGCATTTCCTCTTCATTTTGAGAAAATGTCGCATGTTCTCGATGATATTCATTTATCACAAAGGTACCTTTAGAGAACTGGGTGATGTTTTCTCCTTCCATTTATTTATGTTTTTTTGTTCATGCAACTCTTGACAGTTCTATTATAAGTGCTGTCAAGAAAAGAAAAACTCTTGTGCGCAAAATGCAAAAAGAAGAAGGGTTAAAACTGGAACTTTTTCGTAAAAAAATACTATCGCGTTAAGTCATTCCAAGTGCGTTTTTATAGAGTTGGATAACAGCTTCTTCTTCCATTCGTTCATGGTCTTCTTTTTTGCGTAATCGTATAATGCTGCGAACTGCTTTACTATCAAAACCAGAGCCTTTAAGTTCGGCATAAACCTCTTTAATGTCATCAGAAATAGTTTTTTTTTCTTCTTCTAGTCGTTCAATACGTTCGATAAAAGCACGCAATTGGTTTACGGATAGAGCATGTGTTTGATCAGTTACTGTGTCCATTTGCATTGTTCTCCGGGATCTTTGTTTTAAGTTGTTTTTCGACGAAATAGTTGTGTTGAAGAAGCTTGAAAAACAGGGAGTGAATCAAGCTGTAAACTTTTTACAGGTTGACTTTAAATATTTTGTAAAAGTTTAAGCTTATACATTGACAAAAAGGTGATAAGAAGCAGAAAAGAAATGTATAGTCTGATACATTTGGAAGATTTTTGAAAAAAGAGAAGATAAAGGGATGTATGTTTTTTTAACAAGGCTTACAGCGTAAAGGTGGTTTTGTGGTTGCAAGAAAACAGCAATGTGTGTTTCATAAAGGGGTAAGAGTTTTTCTTTTGAGCATTTTGCTCTCGTTCACGCTTATTCGTTTTGCAAAAGCTGATTTCCGCGTTTGTAATTCGACACAACAGTCTGTTGGCGTTGCCCTTGGTTATCGTACTTTTTCAGGCTGGGTAAGTGAAGGGTGGTGGACAGTACCAGTGACGGAGTGTAAAACCTTGATCGAGGGGCCACTTTCCTCGCGGTTTTATTATTTTTATGCAGAAGGTGCACAGAAAAAAGGCAGCTGGTCAGGTTCTGTAACCATGTGTGTGCAAGATAGCCAATTTACCATTCAAGGGGTGCATGATTGTTTTCCTCGCGGGTATCAAAAGGCAGAATTTAAGGAAATTGATACGGGTAATCAAACCAATTGGATGGTGCAGTTGACCGATGAGTCTTTGTTCAATGATTCCGTTGTACATTCTCCTTCTCTTTCAGGAGTTTCTCCACCGTGAAGCGTATACGTAAAGTAAAAATTATTGCTATTCTTGGTTCTTCTTCTTCTTTTTCTATTTCAATGATTGAGAAGCTTTTTAGAGCAGGAGCCGATATTTTTCGTCTAAATACGAGTTACACGGATTGTGAAACAACGGCTGATTTGGTCAAACAAATCTGAAAGGTTGAAAAAACTGTTGGTCGTTCAATTGGTATTTTAGCAGACTTACAAGGACCAAAATTGCGTGTCGGTCGTTTTTCTAAAGGTTAAAAGGATTTGTGGGTTGAGCAAAACTTTACTTCAGATGATCATGGTGTTCTTGGGGATGCACAGCGTATTTATTTTCCGCATGCAGATGTATTTACTGCTGTGAAACCCGGTATCGGCTGTTGATTGATGATGGAAAATTGGAAGTGCGTGCTGAGTTGTGTGATGGTCATTTTGTTCAGTGCCGTGTGTCTACTGGAACCCGTCTTTTGATCGAAAAAGGGTTAGCCTTCCCGATACGGTTTTGCCTTTTGGTTCAATGACGCAAAAGATCAGGATAGTCTTCACGCGGTGTTGGAATAACCTGTTGATTGGGTTTCTCTGTCTTTTATTCAGCGTCTGGAAGATATACTAAAAGTGCGCCAATTGACGAAAACAAAGTGTCTTTGATAGCCAAAATCAAAAAACTTCAGGCCTTTGAGCAGATAGAGAAGATTATTTGTGTCTGATGGTATTATGATTGCATGGGAAGATTTCGGTGTCAAAATGCCATTTGAGAGGATTCCTGTGCTGCAGATGGAGCTCATAAAAGCTTGTCGTTTAGCTGGAAAGCCCGTTATGGTGGTGATACAAATGTTTGAAATCTATGATCTCATCTCCTGTTTCAACGCGGGCAAAAGTTTTTGATGTGGCTACAGCTGTTTATGCGGGGAGTGATGCTGTGATGTTGTCTGTTGAATTAGATTCTGGTCTTTATCCTGAAGAATCAGTGCTTATGATGGATCGCATTGCTTGGCAAATCGAACAAGATTTTACTTATGATGCTCAGGTGGATGCATAGAATCTCGCACCAGAGTCAACAAGGATCGATGCACTTTTTCTTGCGGCGCGACAGATCGCCGAAACGCTTCAATTAAAAGTAATTGTTGCTTATACTGCGTCATGAACAACGGGTGTGCGTGTCTCTCGTGAACGCCCAAATAACACTCATTATCGCATTGTCGCCTATCGTGGAAACAGCGCGGTGCTTGAGCTTAGTTTGGGGAATTTTATTTGTGCTGTGGTGCAAGATGCGCAGGACTTAGAGGATATGGTGAATCGTGCGGCAGCACTTGCTTTTCAAGAGGATTTTTGCCAAAGAGGAATCGGTTTCTTGTGACAGTAGGCATTCCCTTTGGTACGCCTGATACTGCTAAACCTTTTGCGTATAGCTTCTGTCTCTCAGGATGGAACAAAGGGGATTTGAATATTTATGCGCAATATTCTCTCTGCTTTTTGGCAAGAGCATATAGAATGGACGTAGAGATGTTTGATGTGCAGTCGTTTCTACGGACGGCAGTCGTGCTCTTATCTGCTGAATTCGCTTCTGGTTTTTTTCTAAAAAAGTCGTACTTATGATAGATTTTGGCATTTAATCGGGATATTTATGCCCTATCGTCTTTGTAAATATTTTTTATACAAGCTTTATCTAATATATGATTAATATATTGATTTATCATTATAATACATAATTTTGTAGCTTAAATGAGAGGTTTGAATGGAGGACTATTTTTTCATTTTAAATCCTCTTGTTCAAAGGTAAAAAATATTTGTTTATGTGCCATAAGAGGAATTGGTATGGAAATAAAACTATCCCAAAAAATTATCACCCTTTTCATAAATTTTCTTAAATACAAGGGTTCTGCACATTGAAACAAGACAAATATATTGGCAGCAGATTAATGAAATAATGGTGCTGGTCCATTTATTGTATTAGATGTAGAGGTGGCAGTATTCAACGGATCTTGCATAAATACCATTCATGGAGAAATATTCTTGCTGTGGTGACAGCAGCGTAGGTAAAATGCGCGCACCGCTTTCTTTTGGAGGACATTTCTTTTGTTTGTTGCCGTGGAAATATTCCGGTTTATGAATTTTCTTGCTCTTGAAACTCAACAGCATTTTTGGCATCTTTAAGCAGTTGATTGGTGAGCTTTTCGATGCGTTCCGTTGTGTCTCGTACAATTTTTCCCATGGTGCGATCTCTTTCATTGTAGAGTCGTAAAAGATTCTCATAATCCTCTTGTAGTTTTTTATTTTCTCGTTTTATTTCTTCCATTTCATCGATAATCATAATGCCAGCCATAACCGATAAACGATGGTCGCCAATTTCACCAAAATTTGTTTTCAGATGTGCGATATATTGATCTAATCGAGCCGCAAGCTCAATGAGATGATCCTCTTGCCCTTTATTGCAAGCCATGCGATAAACTTTACCATCAATGGTGACGGAAACAGTTTCCATAGTTTCAAACCTTTACCTATCAATGACGACACGAATCGTTTCCATCGCTTTAATCAAACGTTTAGAAACTTCTTTATTTACTGCATCTAGTCGTTCCACTTTAGCTTCAGCTTTATCAAGTGCCTGGGCAAGATGGCTACGATCAGCATTCATTCGTTGAATTTCTTCCTCCCATTCGTTATTTTTATCAATAATGGCATTGCGGTTTACAATGGTAATCTCTAAAGTTCTGAGGGCTTTCTCTAATTGCTCCAAAGCGCGTGGCAAAACTGTCGTTTCTTGGCTCATGATGCTTCTATCCTTCAGGTGATTGTACCCTTTATCAGTTCTTTACACAAAAACGAATCATTTTTTTTATTTTTAAGTATCTAGGGCATTTTAGCAAGCAAAGCAGAGGATAGTTGTTAATTAAAAGCTGGATTTTTTAAGAGTATTGGCATAAATGGTGTGGCATAAAGGAAGTGTGGGAGGAGTGTTATTTAAATGATGACAACAAATTTTACGCTGGCGATTTGAAAAATTGAAGAATATTTCTTAAAAAATGAAAAAGATATGGAAAAAGTAACAAACAAACGTGTTAACGAAATGGTCTATCATTCATGACAAATACTGAACAACAAAATCAGATGGCCAACGCTATCCGTTTTCTTGCTATCGATGCAATCGAAAAAGCAAATTCTGGTCACCCTGGTTTGCCAATGGGGGCAGCCGATATTGTTACTGTTCTTTACACAAAGTTCCTTGCCCATGATTCTAAAAATCCCCTTTGGCCAAACCGTGATCGCTTTGTATTATCGGCTGGGCATGGGTCTATGCTGCTTTATGCCCTTTTATATCTTTCTGGTTATGAAGATCTCTCTCTTGAGGATCTCAAAAATTTTCGCCAAATAGGCTCTAAACTTGCTGGGCATCCAGAATATGGGCATGTCGCAGGAATCGAAACAACAACTGGACCACTCGGACAAGGATTGGCAAATGCCGTGGGAATGGCGATTGGAGAGCGCTTGCAAAATGCGCGTTTTGGCGATTTCATTAATCATTACACTTACGTCTTGGTTGGGGATGGGTGTCTTATGGAGGGGATATCTCAAGAAGCGATTTCCCTTGCTGGTCATTTGAAACTCAGAAAATTGATCGTGTTGTGGGACGACAATAATATTTCCATTGATGGAGAGATTTCTCTTGCTGATAGTACAGACCAGATTGCGCGTTTTAAAGCCTCTGGTTGGGAGACACATAAAGTCAATGGACATGATCAAGCAGCAATTGCAAGAGCTATTGAAGCAGCACAAAATTCTGATAAACCAACTTTGATTGCTTGTAAAACAACAATCGGTTTTGGAGCGCCAAATAAAGCAGGTACTAATAAAATTCATGGATCCCCTTTGGGTGCACGAGAAATCGCTGAAACCCGTATCGCTTTAGGGTGGGATGCTGAGCCTTTCGTTATTCCAGCCGATATTCTCGATAGTTGGCGATTGGCTAGTCTAAATGCCGCTAAAAAACGACAAAAATGGGAAACAAAATTTGCTGATCTTCCTGTCTCACAACGTGTGGAGTTCGAAAGATTAATGCGAGGAGATCTCGTGGGCGGATTTGACAGTGCTATTGATAGTTATAAACGGAGATTGGTTGAAGAGCACCCTGTTGTTGCTACGCGTAAAGCTTCAGAAATGGCTCTTGAAGTTATCAATGAAGTCGTTGTTGAGACAATTGGTGGTTCAGCCGATTTAACCGGATCCAATAATACAAAAAGCAGTCAGATGAAAAGTATTTCTGCTGAAAATTTTGCAGGGCGTTATCTGCATTATGGAATTCGCGAACATGTGATGGGAGCCGTGATGAATGGTCTTGCCCTTTATGGCGGATTTATTCCTTATGGGGGAACTTTTTTATGCTTTTCTGACTATATGCGTCCTGCTATGAGACTCTCTTCTTTGATGGGATTACGAGTGGTTTACGTCATGACACATGATTCCATTGGTCTTGGTGAGGATGGACCTACACATCAACCTGTAGAGCATTTGGCTTCTTTGCGTGCAATGCCTAATCATCTTGTTTTTCGCCCTGCTGATGCTGTGGAGACAGTAGAGTGCTGGCAATTGGCTTTGAAAACACGTACAACGCCTTCTACTTTGGCTTTGAGCCGGCAAAATTTACCCCTTTTGCGTCAAGAATATGAAGAAGAAAATCTCTGTATGCTTGGTGCTTATGAATTGCTAACGGCTAGTGATGATGCTCAGGTGACGCTGTTTGCTTCTGGTTCAGAATTGCAAATTGCGGTAGAGGCACATGCGCTGTTAGAAGAAAAGGGAATCCCAACACGTGTGGTTTCTGTGCCTTGTTTTGAACTCTTTGCACTACAATCTTCATCATACCAACATGCACTTATTGGGAAGGCACCAATCAAAATTGCTATTGAAGCTGCAATCCGGCAAGGGTGGGATCGTTTTATTGGTGATCATGGTGTGTTTATTGGCATGGATGGATTTGGCGCCAGTGGAACGATTGATGCCCTTTATGCGCATTTTGGTATTACTTGTGAGAATGTGGTTGCTGCAGTTGAAAAAGAACTGGAAAAAATCAATAAGGAAAATGTAAAATGAGTGTTCGTGTTGCAATTAATGGGTTTGGTCGTATTGGGCGTAATGTTTTGCGTGCCATCGTGGAAAGTGGCCGGAAAGATATTGAGGTTGTGGCCATTAATGATCTAGGGGCTGTGGAAACAAATGCTCATTTGTTGCGCTATGATTCTGTTCATGGGCGTTTTCCAGGGCACGTTAAGGTTGTTGGTGATGCGATCGATGTTGGCCGAGGGTTGATAAAGGTGTTGGCAGAGCCTGTGCCAGAACAATTACCTTGGAAGGCTTTAGATGTGGATGTTGCTTTGGAATGTACAGGACTTTTTACTGCGCGTGATAAAGCAAGTGCGCATCTAAATGCGGGGGCAAAGCGTGTTCTTGTTTCTGCACCTTCTGAAGGCGCTGATCTTACCGTGGTATATGGGGTTAATCATCAGTCTTTGAGAAAAGAGCATCGCGTCGTTTCAAATGCTTCTTGTACAACAAATTGCTTGGCGCTTGTTGCGCAAGTTTTACACAACACGGTTGGTATTGAAAAGGGTTTTATGACAACAATCCATTCTTATACAGGCGATCAACCTGTGTTGGATACAATGCATCGTGACATTTATCGTGCACGTGCTGCTGCACTCTCTATGATTCCTACCTCAACAGGAGCGGCAAAGGCGGTGGGACTGGTCTTGAAAGAATTAAAGGGGGTGCTCGATGGGGTGTCAATCCGTGTCCCAACCCCTAATGTTTCTGTGGTTGATTTGACATTCACTGCTAAGCGTTGCACAACCGTTGAGGAAATTAATACGGCTATTTATAATGCTGCACGGGGTTCGCTCAAGGGAATTTTGGATTACACAGAGGAAAAACTAGTGAGTTGTGATTTTAACCATAATCCGCATTCAGGTATTTTCCAAAATGATCAAACAAAGGTAATCGATGGTCAATTCTGTCGTGTGCTGGTTTGGTACGATAATGAATGGGGTTTTTCGAACCGTATGAGTGATACTGCTGTGGCTTTTGCAAAAACAATATAAAAGAGAGCCTTCGGAGCCTTTTTTGCAACAGAGGGCTATTGTTGTAATAGAAAGTTGGAGAGTGCGCTCTTTTTGAAAAAAACAGTAACAAAAGTATTCGTTGTGTCCTGGAAAAAAAATGCTGATTGCATGATGAATGGTACGTTTTATTATGTTTCATTTGGGTATGATAAGGCGTATTTTTTTCAAAAAGGCTGAATTCGAAAAAGTAAGTGCTGGAAAAGACAAAAATTGTAAAAACATTAAGAAGACTGAAAAAATATAAGGGGGAATGAAGATTACAGAGATTGAGAAAACACATGCTATAGCATATCTCTTTAACCGAAAATAAGAAAAAATTGTATGGGAAAGAAGTCGAACGGGTATGTTTGTTTGAAACAACAAAAAGTGAAGAGGGAGCAGTCATGAGTTTTCAGACACTTGATGGTGTTGATGTTACCGGGAAGCGTGTTCTTGTGCGGGTGGATTTTAATGTGCCAATGGCGCAGGGAAAAGTCTGCGATACAACACGCTTAGAGCGGCACAAAGAGACACTCGTTGAACTGCAAAGGCATGGTGCTAAGCTTATTCTTCTTTCGCATTGTGGTCGCCCTAAGGGAAAGGTGGAACCAGAATTTTCACTGCACCCCGTTGTGGATACTCTGGAAAAAATAATCAATCAACCGGTTATTTTTGCACCAGATTGTATCGGAAAAGTAGCAGAGAAAGCAGTTGAAGAATTGCAAAATGGAGGTGTTTTGCTGCTTGAAAATGTCCGCTTTCATTCAGGAGAAGAGAAAAATGATCCCTGTTTTTCTGAAGTTTTAGCCCATCATGGGGATCTCTATGTTAATGATGCTTTTTCAGTTTCTCATCGTGCTCATGCTTCAGTAGAGGGAGTAACACATTTGTTGCCTTCCTACGCTGGGCGTTCTTTGCAGGCTGAATTACAGGCGTTAGAAAAAGGGCTTGGAAATCCAAAGCGTCCAGTAGTCGCTATTGTGGGTGGAGCAAAGGTTTCTAGTAAGCTTTTTGTGCTCAATCACTTGGTTGAAAAAGTTGATCATCTTGTGATTTGTGGGGGCATGGCTAACAGTTTTTTATCGGCGCAAGGTGTGTCTGTTGGAAAGTCACTATGTGAACATGCACTGATGGACACGGTAAAAAAAATCATTAAAAAAGCGCAAGAATGCCACTGTACTCTTATGCTCCCTCAGGATGCTATCGTTGCATTTTGTTTTGAAAAAGGTGCGCCGCATCGTCTCTATGATATGGGAAATATTCCTGAAAAGGGCATGATTCTTGATATTGGGACGCGTTCTATTGCGCATATCAATGCAGTGATTGAGGAAGCCGCTACCCTTGTTTGGAATGGACCTCTTGGGGTTTTTGAAATGCCTCCCTTTGATCAAGGAACAATTGCGGTGGCACGTCACGCAGCAGAACTTAGTAGAAAAGGGAAATTGATTTCAATCGCTGGAGGAGGAGATACGGTTTTTGCACTCAATCATGCTGGTGTTGCTGATGATTTTACCTATCTTTCAACCGCTGGCGGTGCTTTTTTAGAATGGATGGAAGGAAAAATTCTTCCAGGTATTTTCGCCCTCATGAAGGCCTAAAGAGATTCTTTGAAGGGGAAGGTTAAAGAAAAATATATGGTCGTTTAAGGGTGTTTTAACAGTGTTGCGCATTTTTAGAAATTAAAACAGAACAAAGAGGATCTTTTTATGAATAATGAACGTCTTGAAGATATTGCACTTGCTTTGGTTCATGCGGGTAAAGGTATTTTGGCAGCAGATGAAAGTACTGCGACGATTGGAAAGCGTTTTGAAACTATTGGAGTTCAATGCAACGAAGATAATCGTCGTGCTTATCGTGAAATGCTTTTTAGTGCAAAAGAAGCTATGGAAAGCGCCATCTCTGGTGTGATCTTATTTGATGAAACCATTCGTCAAAAAGCATTTAACGGGCAAAGTTTTACAGATCTTATTCGTGATGCTGGTGCTGTGCCAGGTATTAAAGTGGATAGTGGTGCTAAACCATTGGCAGCTTTTCCTCAGGAAACAATTACAGAAGGATTGGACGGACTTCGTGAGCGTTTAAAAGATTATTATGCTTTAGGAGCGCGTTTTGCTAAATGGCGTGCGGTGATTGCAATTGATGAACATGCTTTGCCGACAAGAGGGGCAATAAGACAAAATGCACAAGCGCTTGCACGCTATGCCGCTTTGTGTCAGGAAGAAGGTCTTGTGCCGATTGTTGAGCCTGAAGTGCTTATGGATGGGGCGTTCCGTCAGCATTCGATTGTGCGCTGCTTTGAGGTGACAAAAGCCGTCTTACATAAGGTGTTTAAAGAACTTTTTGAAGCCCGTGTTGTTTTGGAGGGGATGATTTTAAAACCTAATATGGTGATTGATGGTAAAGATGCACGCAATGCTTCTGTTGAAGAAGTGGCTGAGAAGACGGTTTGTGTACTTAAACAGACTGTTCCTGCCGCTGTTCCAGGAATTGCTTTTCTTTCTGGAGGGCAGTCTGATCAGGAAGCAACGGCGCATTTATCTGCTATGAATTCTTTGGGTGCATTGCCTTGGAAGTTGACCTTTTCTTATGGGCGGGCATTGCAAGCGGCAGCCTTGAAGGTGTGGGGTGGCAGGCATGAAAATATTGCTGCTGCGCAAAGGGCTTTTGGTCATCGTGCACGGATGAACCATCTTGCTGCTTTGGGACAGTGGACAAAAGACAAAGAATAACCATGTGCTTGAAGAATAGCAGGCTTTGTAAAAGTTGTAATATATTGATTACTTGTTTAAATTATAAATTTCATGCTTCTTGAAAGAGTCTCAGACTGCGGTATGGTTCATTTTTATGCATTGTTTGTCATGTGTAAAAGGATTTCAATCATAGGATAAAGAATGATGAATAGGAAGATTCAACATGCGGTCTGTGAGTTATGTATGTATGGCAGGGATTAATACTAGAGACAAAGATATCTTAAAACAATTTTTTAATTTTGGAACACAACCATCATAATTTTTGGTGTGTAAGATCTGTCTGGGGATTGCGTTTTTCGTTTAATTTTTTGCCAGTAGCTCTTTTTCTTTCTTATATGATTGTCGTTTACAAAACCGTGAGCAGCGTTTATCTATTTCTCAGTATGCAAAAAATCTTGCTTTAAAGAGAGGGTTTTTGGTCATCGTGCACGGATGAATCATCTTGCTGCTTTGGGACAGTGGACAAAAGACAAAGAATAACCATGTGCTTGAAGAATAGCAGGCTTTGTAAAAGTTGTAATATATTGTAAAAACTGCAATATATTGTAAAAAGAGCCTTTGCATTCGTTAGAGAGATTTTAACAAAAACCTTAACTATAAAATCTCTAAAAGCACATCCTTCTCGAAATTTACAACGAACCAACCCCTTGGATAATTACACATTCTGCAAGAGCTTTTTAGTTGTTTGGAATTAGAAGTAATCTTCTATAAGCCGAGGTCACCAAAACGATTTTTGAATTTAGAAACACGACCACCACGATCCACGAGGGTTTGAGATCCGCCTGTCCATGCTGGATGAGTTCTTGGGTCGATATCAAGGTTAAGGACATCTCCCTCTTTTCCCCAAGTAGAGTGCGTTGTGTATTGGCTACCATCCGTCATAACGACGGTAATTTTGTGATAGTCAGGATGAATATTCGCTTTCATGAGCAAAACCTTTTGTGTTTATAAAATTAAATAGCACTCTTTCACTTTATTAAGTGCGTCTATATTATCTTTTTGATAACTTGATTAAAGTAATACTCCTATAACTGAGCACGTAGTAAAAAACAAGTGTTCAAGATAGATCATTGTATCAAGAGTTATAGACAACCTCGTTAAGTGAGCCAAATTCTATGGATCTCTCCAACCATTCAGAAAAAACTGTGAAACCTGCCAATACGAAGCCTGCATTGTCTTCGTTTGCAGTTTTTTTTCCTTATCTTATACGTTATCGCTGGTTGTTTATCTTTGCATTTTTTGCTTTGACTGTTGCTGCCCTTGTCACATTGGCTTTGCCCGTTGCTATCGGTAAAATGTTTGATCATGGTTTTTCCACTTCAAACCACGGCAATATCAATTTTTATTTTTTTATTTTATTTGTTTTGGCTTTGCTGCTCGCGCTTGCTTCGGCTTGTCGTTATTATTGTGTTATTACCTTGGGAGAACGAATTGTTGCCGATTTACGGTGTGATGTTTTTGTTCATATTATGAAGCTTTCGCCTGATTTTTTTGATAATTCTTATTCTGGTGAAATTGTCTCGCGGCTCTTAACAGATACAACGCAAATAAAATTGGCCGTTGGCTCAACCGCCTCTACCGCTTTACGTCATTTAATTGTGGTGATTGGCGCAATCGTGATGATGGTTATCACTAATGCTAAATTATCTTTGCTTGTCTTGTTTGCTATTCCCTTTGTTGCTATTCCGCTGGTTGTTTTTGGGCGCAGGGTCCGTACACGTACACGTGTAGCACAAGATCGTCTCGCAGATGCAAATGCTTTGGCAACTGAACAGGTAAGTGCTGTTCGCACTGTGCAAGCTTTTACCGCTGAAAAACACGTCGCGATGCGTTTTTCAAAGTTAATTGAGCGTGCTTTTCAGACAGCACGTGCTTCCGTGATCTTGCGTTCCCTTTTTACAGGATTTGCAATTTTTCTGGTTTTTAGCAGTGTGGTGGCTGTTTTGTGGATTGGATCAAGGGATGTTTTGAATGGAACTATGACAGCAGGAACTTTAGGACAATTTGTCCTATATGCAGTTTTTGGAGCTTCAACCTTCGCGCAATTATCAGAATTTGGTGCAGAATTAATACAAGCAGCAGGTGCTGCCGAACGTCTTGCAGAATTATTGCAAGAACAACCTACGATTTTAACACCTAAAGTTCCTGCACCATTGACTCAACCTGTCAAAGGTGCAATCGTTTTTGATAAGGTTGATTTTATTTATCCTTCCAGACCAGAAGACAAGATTTTGCACTCCCTTTCTTTTTCTATTAAAGCAGGTGAAACGGTTGCTTTTGTTGGCGCATCAGGCGCAGGTAAAAGCACTCTTTTTTCTTTGATCCTTCGTTTTTATGATCCGAAAAGTGGTCAGATTCTCTTTGATGGCGTGGAGATTAATCGCCTTTCTTTACAAGATTTGCGCAGTGAAATTTCTTATGTGCCACAAGACGTTGCAATTTTTGATGGTACATTACGCGATAATATTGTTTTTGGGGCAGAGAATATCAATGAAGAGGAAATTATTGCCGCAGCTAAAGCAGCAAATGCACTTGAATTTATTAGAGCTTTACCAAACGGTTTTGATACGCAAGTAGGAGAACGCGGTACCATGCTTTCTGGTGGGCAAAAACAACGCATTGCTATTGCGCGTGCGATTTTGAGAAATGCACCCTTGTTATTGCTTGATGAAGCAACTTCAGCATTAGATGCAAATAGTGAAAAATTAGTGCAAGAAGCCTTAGAAGGACTGATGAAAAAGCGAACAACACTGGTGATTGCACACCGTTTAGCAACAATTTTAAAAGCTGATCGTATTCTCGTGATGGATAAAGGAGAGCTTGTTGAAGAGGGAACACATGCGGAACTCGTCGCAAAAAATGGGGTTTATGCCTATTTGGCTAAATTGCAATTTTCACCGCAATAAGTAATTATCATCATAAATCATCTTTGTTTATCTTAAGAAACTGAAGACTGTGTCTTGCAGCAATATTGCATGCTTTTTCGAACGTTTCTTATGCTTAAATGCCTTTTTTGAGGGCTGCTTCTAATTTGATGCGAATGCGTTCATTGCCGGCGATGATATTTTTTTTGCAAAATATAGCGTCTCCTCCGTCTTTGTCGGTTACAAAACCCCCGGCCTCGCGAACCATCAGTATTCCAGCAGCCATATCCCAAATTTGCAGATTATCCTCCCAAAATCCATCTGTTCTACCAGCAGCGACATAGGCTAAATCAAGAGCAGCAGCTCCAAAACGGCGAAGACCAGCAACTTTTGCCATTACATTGCGCAGTTCAATAAGATATGCTCCATGATCTGGGCAACCAAAATGAGGCATGCCCGTTGCAATGACACAATCTTCTAATTTTCGTCGAGCTGAAACGCGACAGCGCCGGTCATTAAAGAAAGCACCACCACCGCGTTCGGCGGTGAAAAGTTCATCACTTACAGGATTATAAATCACAGCAGCGATGAGCTGTCCTTGACTTTCCAAGGCAATGGAAACAGCAAAAAAAGGAATGCCATGAAGAAAATTTGTTGTGCCATCCAAAGGGTCAACAATGAAACGATGTTGTGAATCTTCTCCAACAATTTCCTCAGACTCTTCCATCAAGAAACCAAATTTAGGACGTGCTTTGCTTAATTCATTGAAAATAATTTTTTCAGCTTTGCGATCTGCTTGGCTTACATAATTTGCTGGTCCTTTCAAAGATACTTGCAAATTTTGTACTTCACCATAATCACGTATCAGTGAACGTCCAGCTTTCATCGCGGCTTGTACCATGACATTCATGATTGCAGAATGGGCCATCTTTTATTCCTTTACTTATCCTTTTTCATTTGCACGACGCAGATAAATCAACTCATTAGTATCAACAATGATACGTTCACCGGCATTAATAAAAGGTGGTACAAGAATGCGCATACCATTTTCAAGAATTGCGGGCTTATAAGAGGAGGTGACCGTTTGCCCTTTTATGGCGGGATCAGCTTCTGCAATTGTCACTGTGACTTGATCGGGAAGCGATATGCCGATAGGCTTTTCTTGATAAAGTTCAACGGTGACAGTCATCCCATCTTGTAAGAAAGCTGTACGCTCACCAACAAAATCTTTTTGTAATTCAAGTTGTTCATAAGATTGTGAATCCATAAATATCAGAGCATCGCCTTGTTGATAGAGGAAAGTAAAATCTTTTTGTTCAAGGCGTACGCGTTCTACCGTTTCGGCGGCACGAAAGCGTTCATTGAGCTTTGTACCATCAATCAAATTTTTCATTTCAACTTGATTAAATGCACCACCTTTTCCTGGCTTTACAGCGTTGCATTTAACAGCTACCCATAAGCTTCCTTGATGATTTATTACATTGCCAGGGCGGATTTCATTACCATTAATTTTCATCGTTCACGTCCAATTTCGTCTTTGCAAAAAGAGCCCTCTTTTTGTTTTTACAATTATCTCCCCTTGTTGTTCTTATAGTGAGCCTTTTTTGTCGTCTTTGTAGTAGGCTTTTTTACTGTTTTTGCAGAGAAAAAAGCTTGGAAAATACTCCCAAATACAGAACTTCTGTGTATTATTGGTTTTCAATTCTTTGCAAGACCATAAAAAGTATTCAGACGCAAGCATTTTAACAAGTTACACAAAATTTTTTATGAAGATTTATTGCTTCAATTTCTTTTTTGAAATAAAGAGCTCCATTTTAAAGGCGTTTCTTAAAAAATAGGAAGGAACTTCGTTGCTTCTTTACGTGCTTGTTCTAATTCTGCATCGTTCATTCCTTCAAGCATCATTTCAAGATCAGGCGCTTGTAGTTTTGCGTGCTTTGCAAGCATATACCATGCTGCGGCCATTACCGTATCGCCTTTTGTGCCTATGCCATCTCGATAAAGTCTTGCAAGAGAAACTTGTGCCGGCGGAACCATGTTGGTGGCGTTGCTTAGAAGCAAATGAAAAGCACGTTGAAAATCAGTTTCTCCTCCGCGACCTTCTATAAGCCATTGCGCCAAAAGAATTTGGGCTGTAGTATGCCCGTTTTGGGCTGCAATTTCCATCAGTTTACGCGCATTACGGTCATCCTTTGGCCGCGTTAAAGTGCCTATGGAAAGAATTTTTGCTGCAGAAAAAGAAGCCTCAGAATCACCAAGTGCGGCACCTTTTAAGAACCATTTGAGTGCCTGTTCTACAGATTCATTTTCGCGACTTTGTAAAGTAACACCAGGAAGATTTTGCTTTTCATGCGAAGCTTTATAAAGCAGCAATTCTCCATAATAAAAATAGGCTTCTTTTACTCCAGATTCTGCAGCTTTTCGGATGAATTCTTCGCCAAGTTCTTTATTTTGTGTAATAAAATTACCATCAAATAACATAAGTCCATAGCGTAATTGTGCTTGTGGTTCACCCTGTTTTGCTGCACGTTTAAACCAAAAAGCGGCACGCACCTCATTACGAGGAACGGCGTATCCTTCTGTATACATTTGGGCAAGAAGAGTTTGTGCGAAAGGATCATTTTGTTCAGCACGCTTGAGTGCTTCACGAAAGGCATTCAAATGATAGCCCTGGGCATAGTAGTCATAGGCTTGATCATATTGTCCAGTTTGTAAGGGCTGGAACGGTTTGTCTGAGTCTGAAGCATTTTGAATATCATTCAAAGAGTTTTCAAAATTTGAGGAGTTACCAGCGGTTTTAGCAGAAGTTGCAACAGTCACGGCACTTGAAAGCCAAAACAATCCCACGATAAGCAGTGTGATGCTTTGTTTAATCATGGATGTTCCCTTCTCGTAATGGTTGGGGAATTTTCACATTTTTCTTTCATCATTTCAAGCAGCATCAAGGGATTGTTGTTCCCAAAAATAATTTCTTCAACAGCGATGAATTCACTGGCTGTTTTTAATACTTCATCAAACGTTGCAAAATCGCTTCCCGCTTGTAAAACAGAAGGGATTTCCATAATCTCTGACCACCATCCTGCTAATTGGAGATTGCGGGGGTGAGGCCGTGGTTTTTTATCAGCACCAAGTTTTCCAAAGAAAAGGTAATTAACTCCGGATTCTCCAGCAAGCATGGCACTATGGCGGTCACGTATATTTCCATAACCAATGATTTTTTGTTCCCTTTTCAGACTTTTCAAATGTTCAAGAGCGTTAAGATCACCTTCTATATGAAAACCATCAGCCTTTATCCGTTCAGCTATTCTGTTCTCACCAGAAATGAGAAGGGCAATATCCTTGTTTTGAATATCTTGTGCGTAAAGTTGCGCTTGCTTTTGTAAAAAAACGTTGTCAAACTGAGAGTCATAGAGAATTACGCATGCAAAAAACTTTCTTTGTAAGATTTTTTGCAAAAAATCCGGGGAGATAGAACGCCGAATATCGAATGTTAAAACTAATTGAGGAAAAAAAGGAGGATCAATTATTTTATTTGCTTGTTTCGTCATAAAAAATTCTTGTTTCTTCAAATATTAAAGAATTTAACACTTAAAAATTAAAACTTTATCTTATAAATTTTCTTTGTTATACCAAAAAATACTTTATATGATTTGTGGGGATCATTTATGGGATATCAGGGCATTCTTCATCATACGTATCCTGTTCATCGCGATACACGCATTGATGTTCTTCGTTCTTTAGCTTTATTGACAATTTTCATCAACCATATTCCTGGAACTTTCTATGAGTTGCTAACACATAAAAATTTCGGTTTTTCTGATTCAGCAGAAGCATTCGTTTTAATTTCAGGAATTTCTCTTGGGTTAAGCTTTCATGCGCATTTACAGAATAAACCCGTTATTTTCACCATGCACAAACTTTGGTGGAGAGCTTTTCAACTTTATGCGGCACATCTTTTTACAACTTTTGCAACGTTAAGCCTTTTTTTAGCAGGATTTTTATTGTTGCATGTGGAAAAACTT
Organism: Bartonella sp. B23; assembly: GCF_053793815.1. Classification (NCBI taxonomy): domain Bacteria; kingdom Pseudomonadati; phylum Pseudomonadota; class Alphaproteobacteria; order Hyphomicrobiales; family Bartonellaceae; genus Bartonella; species Bartonella sp. B23. Next base: position 1,393,325 of record NZ_CP200033.1, on the reverse strand, counting down.
TTATTGATGAACAATATAGGTCTCTTTCTTACACAGCCATTTGTTGCATTTTTTAGTACTTTAAGTTTTGGGCATCAATTAGGCTATAATAATATTTTGCCGCTTTATATTGTTCTTATGCTTTTTGCACCTTTTGCCCTTTATTTGAGTTGTAAACATAAAGGCCTACTGCTTTTGGGATCCTTCATACTTTATCTCATCTGCGGATTTTATGAAATTGCTCCACCCTCTTACCCCTTACAAGGACAATGGTTCTTAAACCCTTTGTCCTGGCAATTCTTGTTTGTTATAGGGATGATCGCTGCTTTATCTTTCAAACAAGGAAAAACAATAATCTTTAAACCTTTTTTCGTTGTTTTGGCAGCTACATATCTTTTGCTCTCATTGCTATGGGTTCGCTTAAACTGGTGGGGTGCTATTGAGTGGTTTGGATGGTCCTCCCCGTTGTTTAATTTTAATAAAACTTTTTTAAGTTTACCGCGTCTGATTCATGTCATTGCATTATCAACACTCATCTTTTCTATACCGCGCTTGAATAAGTTGTTGCATGTCTCAAAGCAAAACCCTTTGGCAATTTTAGGAAAACACAGTTTACCTGTCTTTGTGACTGGCACTGTTTTTGCGATGTTCGGACAAATTTTAAAAACAGTGATGACGGGAACGTTTTTTTCCGATAGTCTCTTAATTATAAGTGGCATTGCGGTGCAGTTTTGGGTGGCTTATTATTATGAAAAACGTCAATCTTTTCAAAAGTCTTTTTTAGGTAACCGATAAATTTACAGCGCCATCATATGTGCGTTAACCTTAGAGTGAGAAGCACGTTGCCTGAAGCTTTTAAAAGAGGTACTCAATTGAAAAAAAGCATTCTATGCGGCAGTATAAAGAAACTTTTTAATTCTCATTTCGTTGAGTAGAAAAATTGTTGTGCTGATATGTGGAGTAGAAAAACGTGAGCGCACATAAACGTCCCCATGATGAGCCCATTATTATGATCGAACATGGTGCTTTTGGAAATGCTTTTAATCGTCTCTACGAAGAGACAATGATATTGATTGAAAAAACAGCAAGTTATATTGACACAGAAGGAAAATTTGCGGCACGCTCTTTTTCTACAGAAATTTCTGAAATTTATGCGAAAGAAGCTATGTATTTAAGTACAAGACTTATGCAAATTGCTTCTCAGCTTCTCCTTCTTCGCGCAGAGCGTGAGGGAGAAATGACACAAGAACAAATACAAAAAGAAATCGCAAAGGTATCGCTACATACACCAACGCTAAAATTCGAAACCGCTCATTGGCAAGAGCTGCCAGAAGTTTTCCGCAATTTTGTTGCTTGTTCATTGCGGCTAGAAGCGCGTATGCACTACATGCGTTTTGGAAAAGAAGACGGACGTTTTCATGTCTTGGAAGAAGACAATCCGGTGGGTAAACAAATGGAATTGCTTAAAAAAGCATTTAGAAGTTCCTAAAAAGTTTCGATCTTCTCTATTTTTCTCATTTATCTTGCTGTGTGCTGCTGTTCTCAAAACACCTTTTGATCAATTGCTTTGCTCGGGCGTTTTCTCGGTTGCTTTTGTTTTATTTCCTCTCTAATCTCTTTCGAAATGCGGAGAAAGTATATAGACTGGGGTTTATGGCAGAGACGATTCGTATTATAGGTATTGATCCCGGACTGCGGCGTACAGGGTGGGGTATTATCGATCTCTTCGGTAATCGCTTTCAATTTGTTGCGGCAGGGACAGTTGCTTCTGATGTACGCTGTGATCTTGCCTCTAGGCTGTGTCAGCTTTACAAAGGGCTCTCAGAGGTTGTGAATCAATTTATGCCCTATGAAGCTGCTGTGGAACATGTGTTTGTCAACAAAGATGCTACGGCAACTTTAAAACTTGGTCAAGCGCGTGCTGTTGCCCTGCTTGTGCCAGCGCAAGCAAATCTTCCCGTTTTTGAATATGCCCCGAATAAAGTCAAAAAATCAGTTATTGGTGTTGGTCATGGCGCTAAAGAACAAATTCATATGATGGTAAAAGTTTTGCTACCTCGTGCTGAATTTGATAGTAGTGATGCCGCTGATGCACTTGCACTTGCACTTTGCCACAGTATGCATCGTAGCAGTCTCTCTCATCGTTTAAGGATTAGAGCATGATTTGCTTTGTCGAATATATATTTGATGTTTATGCTATGATGGTAAAAATTTTGCTACCTCGTGCTGAATTTGATAGTAGTGATGCCGCTGATGCGCTTGCGCTTTGCCAATGTGCGCATCGTAGGAACGTCAACGAATCTTATTATGCAAAGGTTGCAGTATAATCGGAATTACGAATGATTGGAAAATTAAAAGGTATCCTTGAACATATCTTTGATGATCATGTCCTTGTAGATGTTCAAGGGGTGGGTTACGTTATTTTTGTATCAAATCGGTTGCGTCATTCTTTACCGGCGATTGGTGAGAGTATAAGTCTTTTTATCGAAACACATGTTCGGGAGGAAGCTATTCGCCTTTTTGGTTTTTTGACAAAAGCGGAACAAGAGTGGTTTTGTCTTTTGCAAAATGTTCCTGGCGTGGGAGCAAAAGTTTCTTTGGCAATTTTGGGTACTTTATCACCAGATGAACTCGCACAAGCGATTGCCTTAAATGATGTTGCAATGATGAGTCGTGCTCCAGGAGTTGGTAAAAAAGTCAGTGAAAGAATTGTCCGAGAACTAAAAAGCAAGACGCTCCCCTTCTACGAAAATGCGATTCATAACCCTTCGCTCCCTCATATAGATGAAATCAATCAACCAACAAATGAGGCGCTCTCTGCTCTGATAAAGCTCGGGTTTGAACGCGACCAAGCAGCTCGTGCTCTCGCTTTGGCGATGAACGCTCTTGAAGGGGAAACCGTTTCCTCTGCTATGCTTATTCGCCATACTCTTAAACTGCTTTCTCCTCCCACTTGAGTAAAAGGTAAAAATGCATAAAGATGAAGACAAACGACTTTTGGGTGCTGTTCCTCTCCCTAGCGATCCAGATCGTTCTTTAAGACCACAAGTGCTTGATGACTTTATTGGTCAAGAAGCAGTGCGGGCAAATTTGAAAATATTTATTGAAGCAGCAAAGGCACGCCAAGAAGCACTCGATCATGTTTTGTTCGTTGGGCCACCTGGTTTGGGAAAAACAACGCTCTCGCAAATCATGGCAAAAGAATTAGGGGTTAATTTTCGCTCCACTTCAGGACCAGTTATTGCTAAAGCAGGAGATCTGGCAGCCCTTTTGACTAATCTAGAAGAACGCGATGTTCTTTTTATTGATGAAATTCATCGCTTAAGTCCAGCAATTGAAGAAATTCTTTATCCAGCTATGGAAGATTATCAGCTTGATCTTATCATTGGTGAAGGACCTGCTGCGCGCTCAGTTAAAATTGATCTTGCTAAATTTACTTTGGTTGCTGCAACAACACGTTTGGGGCTGTTGACTACACCGTTACGAGATCGTTTTGGTATCCCAATCCGCCTCAATTTTTATACTATAGAAGAATTAGAATATATCGTTCAACGCAACGCTCGGCTTTTTTCGGTAAAGATTAGTGATGATGGTGCTCATGAAATTGCACGTAGAGCGCGCGGTACGCCACGAATTGCTGGACGGCTTTTACGGCGAGTTTGTGATTTTGCTCTGGTTAAACGGGCAGAAAAAATTGATCGTAAGATTGCAGATGAAGCACTTTTACGCCTCGAAGTTGATCATCTTGGCCTTGATCCTCTTGATCATCGATATTTGCGGTTGATTGCAGAAACTTTTTTAGGAGGGCCAGTGGGAATTGAAACGATCGCTGCTGCTCTCTCAGAACCGCGTGATGCTATTGAAGATATTGTTGAGCCCTATCTTCTCCAACAAGGGTTTATGCAACGCACTGCTCGTGGGCGTATTCTTACAGAAAAAGCTTGGAGCCATTGTGGACTTTGTCCTCCTAATGCTCAGATTTCACCACAAATACGTGCTAAAATACTTGATACACAAGATAATGCATTACGCCAAACAACTTTATGGGATGGAAAAGACGATTAAAACACCTTCTTTAATAAGTGCAAATATAAGATACTTTTCTCTCACAAATGCACTGCTTGGGAGACATTTTTACGAAAAAAATTGGGAGTATTGAAATTTTGTATTCTGATTTCCACGACTTCAACACAAAAATGCGTTCAACATGCTCCATGTACAAGATAATTCGCTACAGCAAACAATTTTATGGGATGGAGTAGATGACTGAAACAAACTCTTTCAAAGGTAATTCTACAAATGGTTTTCATGATTTTAAGGTGCGCGTGTATGTTGCCGATACAGATTTTTCTGGTGTGGTTTACCATGCACGGTATCTAGAGTTTTTTGAACGTGGACGTTCAGAATTTTTACGGGATACAGGTCTTAATAGCAAGATGTTGGCAGCGGGTGTTGAGGGTGAAAAACTGTTTTTTGTTGTCCGCCATATGGAAATCAATTTTTCACGACCAGCGCAAATCGATGATCTTTTAACACTCAAAACACGGGTTAACCATATTCAAGGGGCACGCTTTTTTATGGAGCAACATATCTTTCATGAGGACGTTATGTTGGTAACAGCAAAGGTTGAAATTGCTCTTATTAATGAGACAGGAAAACCACGCCGTTTACCCAAAGGGCTTTTTTCAACAATTTCTGTTTAAAAATATGCTTCATTAAAATTATGATATTATACGGGTTCTTTTATGGAATAACATATCCTTCATGAGGATGTTATGTTGGTAACAGCAAAGGTTGAAATTGCTCTTATTAATGAGACAGGAAAACCACGCTGTTTACCCAAAGGGCTTTTTTCAACAATTTCTGTTTAAAAATATGCTTCATTAAAATTGTGATATTATACGGGTTCTTTGGTAGAAGAGATAATGAAGTTGCTTTCTTAAATTTAGAAACTGTAAAACAATCTGCTTTATGAAATTTAACAAATGAACTTTTCATTTAGAGGAACAAAAATTATGCCGCATGTAGAACTCACGAATCCAGAAATGATCGGAATTTTGCATTTATTTATGCAAGCAAGTTCTGTTGTTAAAGTTGTTATGATTGGTTTGCTGCTGGCTTCTGTATGGAGTTGGGCAATTATTTTTGATAAAATCTTGACCTATCGGAGAATACGGCGTGAAATAAAAAAATTTGAACGCATATTTTGGTCAGGAAAGGCGCTAGAAGATCTTTATGCAGAATGTAAAAATCAGCGCACAAATAGTATAACTGCGGTTTTTATGGCAGCAATGGTGGAATGGAAAAAATCTTTGGAAAAAGGTATTCATACATCAACAAGTCTGCAAAGCAGAATTGATAAAGCTATGGATCTTACTTTGGGACGCGAAAGCGCAAAAATAGAATCAAAATTAGGGTTTCTTGCAACACTTGGTTCAGCAGGACCTTTTCTTGGTCTTTTTGGTACGGTTGTTGGTATTATGAGTTCCTTTCTTTCCATTTCAGCATCTCAAAATACATCTCTTGCAATTGTTGCACCAGGTATTGCCGAAGCACTTTTGGCAACTGCTATTGGTTTGTTTGCAGCAATTCCAGCTGTTATTGCCTATAACAAGCTGATCAATGAAAGTGCATGGATCATTGCACAAATAGAAAATTTTGCCGATGAATTTTCAACAATTGTATCACGACGTATCGATGAAACACGTACAGCGAATTCATCATTCTAAAGGGGACTATTTATGAGTGTTTCTGTTACTTATTCTTCTCGGAAAAAGACGCGTAGGCGGAGTCATTCACGCAGCCAGTTGATGAGCGAGATTAATGTTACGCCGCTTGTTGATGTTATGCTGGTGTTGTTGATTATTTTTATGGTTTCTGCTCCCCTTTTGGTCAATGGTGTCCCCCTTGATTTGCCGAGTAGCCAGGCTGAACCTGTGCAAATGCAGCACGCTCCACTTACAGTTTCACTCGATGCACAAGGGCGCTTGGCTATTAATCAAGATTATTATGACACAGCGGAAATTCTCATTACACAGCTCAAACTTCAATTGGAAAATAATCCTACACAAAAAAACCAACGTATTTTTGTGCGTGCTGAAAAAACTGTTGAATATCAACAAGTGTTAAAACTGCTCGCTAAACTTCAAAAAGCAGGTTTTTCACAAGTTGCTTTAGCAAGTCTGGCACAATAAGAGTATGATAAACCGTCATATATTGTATGCAAAACGATATCAGGAGTGCTTAAAATAAAAAATGCAAGGCGTGGAAATGAACAAAGACTCTTATCATAACATGAAACGAGGCTTGGCTTTGTCACTTGTAGCACATGTAATTCTTCTTAGTTGGGGAGCTGTTTACTTCATCAATCCTGTCTCTTTACCACAACAACTGGAAGCAATTCCGATCACTCTTGCTCCTCTGAGCCAAGAGATTTCCTCCCAACAAGGTGAGATGAATGCACCTGTGCGTATAATTCCCGCTATGAAGCAAACGGTTAAACCACAAGAAAAAGAAGATGCGCTCCACGTAGGAGAAGGGCAGGTAGATAGTCTTGTACCTTTTAGACCAAAAGAAAAACCCCGACTCGTTGATACAGCATCTTCGCCATCAGGAGAAGAAAAAACGCTAGAAAAATCTGTATCAGAGCCTGTAGAACAAGAATTATCAGCAGCAAAAATAGACGTACCTTTAGAGAAGACATCAGAGGAGGCTGCTTTAGAGGTTATGGAAAAGGTGCCTTTAGAGAAGACAGCAGAGGAGGCTGCTTTAGAGGTTATGGAAAAGGTACCTTTAGAGAAGACATCAGAGGAGGCTGCTTTAGAGGTTATGGAAAAGGTGCCTTTGGAGAAGACATCAGAGGAGGCTGCTTTAGAGGTTATGGAAAAGGTGCCTTTAGAGAAGACAGCAGAGGAGGCTGCTTTAGAGGTTATGGAAAAGGTACCTTTAGAGAAGACATCAGAGGAGGCTGCTTTAGAGGTTATGGAAAAGGTGCCTTTGGAGAAGACATCAGAGGAGGCTGCTTTAGAGGTTATGGAAAAGGTGCCTTTAGAGAAGACATCAGAGGAGGCTGCTTTAGAGGTTATGGAAAAGGTGCCTTTAGAGAAGACAGCAGAGGAGGCTGCTTTAGAGGTTATGGAAAAGGTGCCTTTAGAGAAGACAGCAGAGGAGGCTGCTTTAGAGGTTATGGAAAAGGCGCTTTTAGAAACGCGAAAAAATGAACAATTGATATCGCCGCAAAAATTGACTCCCAGGGTAGAAAAAATGTCTGTAGAGAAAATACCAGAACGTCAACAGGCTCCTCAAATTGCATTACCAGAGAAACCTCATGTTCCGCGGTTTAAACCAAAACCTGCTAAAAAATCTGCTTCACAAATTATGCAAGATGAGAAAAAACATCAAAGAATGGACAGGTCCATTGAAGATATTTTAGCTCTGGAAGAAAATAATTTGCTTAATCGTGTACGCACGCAAGGAGGTGGAGCAAAGCGCTCTGATACACTGGAGGCTTTGGGAGCAAAAAAAAATATTGATGATACTGCAAAAATGGCACAAACATTGGTTAACCTCGTGGGGGGGTGTATCCAACGGAAGCTTAAACTTGTGGCGCTTGGTGGTGATTTAAAAAACCGTCCCATTGTGCGTTTACGATTTTACCTAAACCGTGAAGGAATGGTTATAGGAGATCCGGTAATTGATCCATTAGGGGGTGCGCAGAGTCAGCAAGCCATTATGATAAGACAGGTGTATGCGGCTGTTTTTTCATGCCAGCCTTATGCCGACCTTCCGCGCAATCAGTATGATTTATGGGGGCAGGGTTTCGATTTTAATGTTGATCCCCTCCAAGAAATAACACGATGAAGTACGGAAATATTTTTCTCTCAATGAAAGGATACATTCCATGATGACTATAACGAGGTACAATTTTTTTTCTTGGTTTATTGTCACTTGCGGTTTGTGGCTTGCGAGTTTTTCATCGGTTCATGCACAACTCAAAGGTACTATTTTTAGTGCTGACTTTAACCCCATTCCCATCGCAATTACGGATTTTATTTCCCATGATTCTATTGGATTAAAAATAACGGCCGTGGTGACAGCTGATCTTGAACGGTCAGGACTTTTTTTACCTCTTGATAAAACAACTTTTTTTGAAAAAATCTCCGATACAAACAAACAACCGTATTTTTCTCATTGGGAAAAAATAAAAGCGCAAGGTTTGGTTGCAGGACAAGTTATCAGAGAATCCGACGGGCGATTGAGAGTCGATTTTCGTTTATGGGATGTCTTTGGAAAACGTCAACTTAAAGGGCGGCGTTTTTATACCGCAATAGAACATTGGCGGCGGGTCGCGCATATGATTGCCGATGAGATCTATAAAGAAATGACAGGCGAAAGTGGGTATTTTGATACACGGATTGTTTTTATCGATGAAACAGGCCCTCAAAATGCACGTGTTAAACGCTTAGCAATGATGGATCAAGATGGAGCAAATTTGATCTATATGTCTGATGGCAGTGAATTGGTTCTAACTCCTCGATTTTCGCCAAAACGACAGGAAATTACCTATATGGCTTACGAACATAAGCAAGTGCCCCATGTTTATCTTCAACAAATTGAAATGGGACAAAGGGAGTTGATAGGAGCTTTTAACAATATGACAATTGCACCACGTTTTTCTTCTGATGGGCAAAAAGTCATCATGAGTTTATTGCAAAATGATGGAAGCGCAAATCTTTACACTATGGATCTACGTACTCGCACAATGACTAGGCTTACAACAACTGCAGCCATTGATACATCAGCTTCTTATTCGCCCGATGGGACACGGATCGTTTTTTCATCAGACCGAAGTGGAAAGCCGCAAATTTATACAATGGATGCGGATGGGGGAAATCTCCAGCGCATTTCTTCAAATGAAGGAAGTTATTCTACACCTATTTGGTCACCACGGGGAGATTATATCGCCTTTACAAAACAGTCAGAAGGACAATTTTCTATCGGCGTTATGCATCCTGATGGACAAGGAGAGCGGATTTTAACTACAGGTTTTCACAATGAAGGACCAACTTGGGCTCCTAATGGTCGTGTGCTGATGTTCTTTCGCAAAAATCCAGGCATGGGGCCAAAAATTTATACAATTGATATTACTGGACGCAATGAACGCCAGTTACCCACACCAAACGATGCCTCTGATCCAGCATGGTCACCCTTGCTTTCTCTACAGTAAAACGAGTGATTGGATAAAAATAAACCGTGTGAAGGTCTATGAGATCCGCGCAACAATAATTGTCTTTAACAAGTTAAAAAGGAGGATCCATTTACATTCAATTTTTATGAATGTGTTTCGAATTTTTATACTGCATCTTTTGCGGTTTATGGGTGGTGAGATTTTTTGCGGAATCATATCTTTGAGGAAAAAATCTTTTGAAAAAAATTACCAGAAAGCTTTTGTGCTTTTTGTTGGAAGTGTTTTCTCGTTTGTATGAGGTGCACCCTTCTTGAAGCAGGGATTTGTATTTCTTATGGAAAGGCAAGAGATGATTGTATCGTTGTGTAGGAAGTAAGAAGGTATGAAAAACAAAGCACATACCGTGATGTTGCATGGAAATTAACCAGAAAGTTTCGCCAAAATTTCATCACTAACATCAAAATTAGCATAAACATTTTGTACGTCATCATCTTCTTCTAATGTTGAAATGAGCCGTAAAACAGATAAAGCTTTTTCTTCATCTACTGGTGCTAAAGTGATGGCTTTCCAAACCGTTTTGATTGATTCTGCTTCGCCAAGTTTTGCTTCAAGAATTTTAGAAACCTCGCCAATATCTTCAAATGCACAGGTAATATGGTGCTCAGTTTCTTCCGATTGCACATCTTCAGCACCTGCTTCGATTGCGGCATCCATGACGCTATCGGCTGTTCCTGCTTCCAGTTTATAAATTATTTCACCAATTCGATTAAACATAAAGCTGACAGAGCCTGTTTCCCCAAGCGCACCACCAGATTTGGTAAAGGCAGCGCGCACGTTTGAAGCAGTGCGGTTGCGGTTATCCGTTAAAGCTTCAACAATGATTGCAACACCACCTGGACCATATCCTTCATAGCGTACCTCATCATAGTGTTCAACCTCACCCCCTGAAGCCTTCTTAATCGCACGCTCAATGTTATCTTTTGGCATAGACTGTGCTTTGGCATTTTGGACAGCAAGCCTTAAGCGTGGATTCATAGATGGATCAGGGGTCCCTTGTTTGGCTGCAACGGTAATTTCGCGTGCAAGCTTAGAAAATATTTTCGAGCGCATCGCGTCTTGACGCCCTTTACGGTGCATAATATTTTTAAATTGTGAATGGCCTGCCATAATTTTCCTTCCAATCTTGGGGATTTCTTTTCAATTGGGATGTTCTTAAATCCAAGGTGGTAAAACATGAATCCCAACAAGATAAACATGTCGAAATATAAGGTGAAATGATCAAATAAATCCCTTATAAGAAAATTCACTTTAAAGGTAAAGACACTCTGTTGAGGATCGTTATAAGTTATAAGAGAGATGTCTTGTCGTTCGTGAAAAATCAGGTTATAAAAGACATAATTTCATGGCAAAATTGGTTTATTCCATGACTCGCTTTATTTGAGAGTGGGGTAAGAGAACATGATGTATAGAAATAAAGACCCCAATGCTCCCGAGGGGGCAATAACCTGCCTCAATCTTCAATAAAGAGGCAAAGTGAGAGGATGTTATAAAAATGGCAACGCAACTTTTGATGCCCAAAGCCACAGCTGTTTGGCTGGTTGATAATACTGCGCTTTCTTTTGAACAGATTGCAGAATTTTGTAAATTGCATGTGTTGGAAGTAAAAGCTATTGCTGATGGTGAATCTGCTTATGGTATTAAAGGTCTGAATCCGATTAATTCTGGGCAGTTAACACGTAGTGAAATCGCTCGGGTAGAGGCTGATCAAAATGCACGTTTGAGAATTTCTGAGTCTAGAGTACGTATCCCTGAAAAAAAACGTAAAGGTGCACGATATATCCCTCTTTCTCGACGACAGGATCGTCCAAATGGTATCTTATGGTTAGTGACAAATCATCCCGAATTGAAAGATGCACAGATCGCACGCTTGATCGGAACAACAAAAGCAACAATTGAACAAATTCGCCTTAGAACCCACTGGAATAGTGCTAACTTAGTTCCTCTCGATCCTGTAGGGTTAGGGTTGTGTTCACAAATTGATTTGGATTTAGAACTCCAGCGTGCTGCGAAAAATCGTCCTGTCGCTGCAGAAGGAGATCCATCTTTGCTTCCCGCATCAGTAACGGAAAATGTGGATCTCAACGAAAATCAAGTGGAAAATGATCCTAAAAAGAGTTTCGATGTCGATAAAGTCTTTGCGAAACTGAATGCAATGCAGAAAAAGCGTCAGGATGGTGATGCATAAACAAAAAGATATACCCTAAGTGTAAAGCGATTTTTCATTGATGTTGAAAAGATAGGAAAAAAGTAATGGACCTTTAAAAGGGATAATAGGTAAAAATTAAGAAAAATTTTTCTTCATTAGGAATTAGTAATCATTTTTGGAGCACTTTTGAAAGAATATATCTGTTCACTTTCCATGTTCATAATAAGGAGAATTAGCATATGCGCTCTATAAAAAATATTATTCTTCATCCCTTGGCTGTAGTTCTATTTTTTTCACTATTTTTGCTAGGGTGTGGAAAGAGACATGTCGGTGCACCAAACGGCGTAAATGGCGCTTATTTGAATAATGCTGGCTTTAATCAAGGAATGCCAGGTTCGGGACAAGAATTTGCTGTTAATGTTGGAGATCGCGTTTTCTTTAGTCTCGATTCTTCTTCAATTGATAGTGATGCTGAACGTGTTTTAATGCGCCAAGCAGAATGGTTACTTCGTTATCCTCATTATTTTATTATGATTGAAGGTCATGCTGATGAGCGGGGTACGCGTGAATATAATTTAGCACTGGGTCAGCGTCGGGCTGTTGCTGTGCGGAATTATTTGGTTTCTCTTGGTGTATCTGCGCAACGGATTCAAACGATTTCTTATGGAAAAGAAAGACCTGTAGCCATATGTGATGATATTTCTTGTTGGAACCAAAATCGTCGTGCTGTTACAACACTTAATGGTATGAACAGTAATTAAAAATTGATTCTTAAGGGGAGAAAAGTATGTCAATATATCGTAGTAAAAATTGGAGAATTGCCTTTTTTATGGGCATTCTCATGGCTTGTTCTGCTTCATCCGTTCAAAGTGCGGCGCGGTGGTTTTCCCAATATTCTAAAGATGATTCGGCTACCGATTCAGTAAATAAAGCTGCTGCTGGTGCTGCGGATAAGGCTGCTGATGCAGTGAATAAAGCTGCTTCTGGTGCTGCGGATAAGGCTGTTGATGCAGTGAATAAAGCTGCTTCTGGTGCTGCGGATAAGGCTGTTGATGCAGTGAATAAAGCTGCTGCTGGTGCTGCGGATAAGGCTGCTGATGCAGTGAATAAAGCTGCTGCTGGTGCTGCGGATAAGGCTGCTGATGCAGTGAATAAAGCTGCTGCTGGTGCTGCGGATAAGGCTGTTGATGCAGTGAATAAAGCTGCTGCTGGTGCTGCGGATAAGGCTGCTGATGCAGTGAATAAAGCTGCTGCTGGTGCTGCGGATAAGGCTGCTGATGCAGTGAATAAAGCTGCTTCTGGTGCTGCGGATAAGGCTGCTGATGCAGTGAATAAAGCTGCTTCTGGTGCTGCGGATAAGGCTGTTGATGCAGTGAATAAAGCTGCTGCTGGTGCTGCGGATAAGGCTGTTGATGCAGTGAATAAAGCTGCTTCTGGTGCTGCGGATAAGGCTGCTGATGCAGTGAATAAAGCTGCTGCTGGTGCTGCGGATAAGGCTGTTGATGCAGTGAATAAAGCTGCTTCTGGTGCTGCGGATAAGGCTGTTGATGCAGTGAATAAAGCTGCTGCTGGTGCTGCGGATAAGGCTGCTGATGCAGTGAATAAAGCTGCTGCTGGTGCTGCGGATAAGGCTGCTGATGCAGTGAATAAAGCTGCTGCTGGTGCTGCGGATAAAGCTGTTGATGCAGTGAATAAAGCTGCTGCTGGTGCTGCGGATAAGGCTGCTGATGCAGTGAATAAAGCTGCTTCTGGTGCTGCGGATAAAGCTGCTGATGCAGTGAATAAAGCTGCTGCTGGTGCTGCGGATAAGGCTGCTGATGCAGTGAATAAAGCTGCTTCTGGTGCTGCGGATAAAGCTGCTGATGCAGTGAATAAAGCTGCTGCTGGTGCTGCGGATAAAGCTGCTGATGCAGTGAATAAAGCTGCCTTTCATGGGATAGTTCAAAGTGGAGGGGTCATTTTAGAAAATCAGAAGATTCTGTTTAAAGATTATGATTTAGATAAACTTTTGCATAATGTGCAAATGGTACTTGAGCATAATAGTTTGAAGAATGTGCAAAAGCAATTCCATCATCTTTTTGATGAAAAAGGTTCTTCTATTTATTCTTGTGCCTTTGAGAGTGCACCTTTGGATAAAAATTTGCAGACTGTAAAGGAAGGAATGGTTCAAAAGCACAGTGTGAAAGATGATCAGAATAATGTTGTCAACGCAGAGAGCCATGATGCTAAAGTGGAGAGCCATGATCATAAAAGTTATTTGCAGGAAGTCCATAACCGTTTAGAGAAGACACATGAAGAAAGAAATGATGTCGAATCACAGCAGAGTAAGGATTTCTCTCTTCTCTCTTCTAGAGCATTGTATAAGCAGGGCTACGATTTTATTCTTTCTGCTAATTATGTTGAAGCTGAGAAGGCCTTTTGTGCTTTTCAACAGCGTTATAAAGAAGATCCTTTGAGTGATGATACTTTGTTTTGGTTGGCAGAAGCTTTGTTGGGACAAAAACGCTATTATGAAGCAGCACAAGTCTATCTTAGCGCATGGTATACAGACAAAAAGAAGCTCTATACCTCTGAGATTTTGCTGAAATTGTCAGGAAGTATGGTCTCTCTTGACAAAAATAAAGAGGCTTGTGCACTTGTTGCAAAAAGATCAGAACACTCTAAAACGTTGGAGTCCATTTTTTGTAAACCTCTAAAAAGGAATGAGGCTGTTCGCGGTGTGCGTTAGACTAGCAGGAAATCTCTTTAAAACATCGGATTTTATCCAATGTCAAAGGGTGATCCTTGCGGTCTCAGGGGGGAGTGATTCTATGGCTTTGCTGTTTTTAGTCAAAGACCATTTAAAAACTCTCTCGGTTCCTTTGGAAATAATTGCTGTCACTGTTGATCATCAATTACGTAAAGAATCAGCTCGTGAGGCAGAAAATGTTGCAGAAATTTGTCATGCCCATCGTATTAAACATAGTATTGTACGGTGGGAAGGCAAAAAACCAAAGACGCATATCGCTTCAAGTGCCCGTATTGCACGCTATAATCTCTTGTTTAGAGAAGCGCAAAAACAAGGCGCAACGCTTATTATGACAGGGCATACGCTTAATGATCAGGTTGAAACTTATCAGATGCGCTATCAGCGTCTCCAGAGGGATATAGGGGAGAGGCAAAAATGGGCTTTTGCGGATATATATGGCGGCGATTATGCAAGAGAATCTTTCGGTATTGTATCAGGTGAATCCTTTGAGAATATGCGTGATGATATATATTCTGTAGAAGCTGGAAAAGATATCGTGCAAAAAAGCTCTCTTATTGCCGAAAAAAACGATGAGTTAATAAACGATAGGTTAATATATGCACGTGGTTTATCGTGTATCCCACGTGAAGCATTACTTTGTCGAAAAATACGCCTGATTCGTCCGCTTCTTGCTGTAAAGCGCAAAACATTGCGTGCATATTTGCGCCTAAAAGGAAAAACATGGATCGAGGATCCAACAAATGAAGATCGCAATTTTGAGCGTGTGCGCGTGCGCCAATCACTTCATCAAAAAAAAATTGCCGTTGTTGTACAAAAAATTCATGAAGCTGCACTGAGGCGTCATCAACAGGCAAAAATTATTGCCGATTTAATTTTGGCTCTGGATATCGCCGTCGAATATGGGCGTTGTTTCATCATGATGCCTGCACCATTTTTACAAAAACATCCAGGTTTTCCTTTTGTTATTGGGATCTTCGCGGTGTTAATGGGAGGAGGATCCTATTTGCTTCCCGTGCAAAAATTGAGTACCATCATGCAAAGACTTTGTCTTTGCTCTTCCCAAAAACAACGCTTTACTCTGGCTGGATCTGTTATCGAGTACAGCAGAAGCGAAATCGCTCTTTGGCGCGAATCTCGAAATATGAAAGAGCAAATCGTACAACCAGGAAAAACTTTCTTATGGGACGGGCGATATCAGATTATAAACAACGGAGTTAATGCCATAAAAGTTGGAGCAGCAGGTTTGAAACAGATAAAAGATTTAATGCAAAACAGCTGTGTTGATTTTGAAAATCCCCATTTTCCCTCTTTAAAATCGTTGCTGATGATCTCAGATGATAAAGGCTACAACATTCCAGAGCTAACTTTTCAAGCGATGTCCCATCCAAATGTCATCATAAAGCGAATTATGGCTCCTTTCAATTGGATTTTGTCATGCGAAGATGCTGATCTTGTCAATGTTGTGGAACCTTTTTTTAATACTGAGATAAAAAGATAAAGAAAAAACACCCTAAAAGACAATAAATGTTCTATCATGCCTTGGCAAGGGACAGACAAGGTTATATGTTAGGAAGGGAATAATTTAAAGTCTATATTTGATTAAGTGTGAGCCGAATATGAATTCCAATTACCGCTCTCTCCTCATTTGGGGAGTTATAGCCTTGATTTTGATTATGTCATTTTCTCTCTTTAATGGAGATAGCCAACGTTCTGGCGGGGGTGATGTCTCTTATTCCGAATTTTTGCAAAAAGTGGAGAATAATGAGCTGAAATCTGTGACCATTCAAGGGCAAAAATTAACAGGACAAACCGCTGAGCACAGAGTTATTTCAACCTATGCGCCACGAGATCCAGGCTTGATCCAGAAATTGGAAAGTAAAAATGTTAATGTTAAGGCTATTCCTGAAAGCTCTGGAAATAGTATCTTCCTAAATCTCTTCTTTTCTTTGCTCCCTGTGATTATTATCGTTGGGGCGTGGGTCTTCTTTATGCGACAAATGCAAAACGGGTCACGCGGGGCAATGGGATTTGGAAAATCAAAAGCAAAATTGCTCAATGAGGCGCAAGGTCGTGTTACTTTTCAGGATGTCGCAGGCGTTGAAGAGGCAAAGCAGGATCTCCAGGAAATTGTAGAATTTTTACGTGAACCACAAAAATTTCAACGCTTGGGAGGGCGTATTCCACGCGGCGTTTTGCTTGTTGGTCCACCAGGAACTGGTAAAACTTTGCTTGCACGTTCTGTCGCAGGTGAGGCAAATGTGCCCTTCTTTACCATTTCAGGTTCAGATTTTGTCGAAATGTTTGTGGGTGTTGGTGCAAGCCGTGTGCGTGATATGTTCGAACAGGCTAAAAAAAATGCTCCATGTATCATCTTTATCGATGAAATTGATGCTGTTGGACGACATCGCGGAGCAGGACTGGGAGGCGGAAATGATGAACGTGAACAGACCTTAAATCAGCTGCTTGTCGAAATGGATGGTTTTGAGCCAAATGAAAGTATTATTCTCATTGCCGCAACAAATCGTCCCGATGTCCTCGATCCTGCTTTGTTAAGACCAGGACGCTTTGATCGACAGGTTGTCGTACCAAATCCTGATGTTGCTGGACGCGAACAAATTTTAAAAGTGCATGCGCGTAATGTTCCTTTAGCTCCTAATGTGGATCTAAAAATTCTTGCAAGAGGAACTCCAGGATTTTCTGGTGCTGATCTGATGAACCTTGTGAATGAAGCTGCTCTCATGGCTGCTAGCCGCAATAAAAGAGTCGTAACTATGCAAGAGTTTGAAGATGCAAAAGATAAGGTGATGATGGGCGCTGAACGTCGTTCATCTGCTATGACACAAGAAGAAAAAGAACTTACCGCTTATCACGAAGCGGGGCACGCTATCGTGGCTCTTAATGTCCCGGTGGCCGATCCTGTTCATAAAGCAACAATCGTGCCAAGGGGGAGAGCGTTAGGAATGGTTATGCAATTGCCTGATGGTGATCGATATTCCATGAGTTATCGGTGGATGATTTCACGTCTGGCAATCATGATGGGAGGACGCGTGGCTGAGGAATTGAAATTCGGAAAAGAAAATATCACTTCCGGTGCATCTTCCGATATTGAGCAAGCGACAAAGTTAGCACGCGCAATGATAACACGTTGGGGATTTTCTGATATCCTTGGTAATGTTGCTTATGGCGATAACCAGGATGAAGTCTTTTTGGGGCATTCAGTGGCTCGAACACAAAATGTTTCTGAGGAAACAGCGCGCATGATCGATATGGAAGTACGTAAGCTTATTGATGATGCTTATAAAAGTGCTACAAAAATTTTGAAAACAAAAAGACAAGAATGGTTTGCTCTTGCGAAGGGTTTGCTGGAATATGAGACTTTAACGGGAGCTGAAATTAAAGAAGTAATTGCGGGAAAACCTCCTTCACGAACACAAAAAGATGAAGGTGCTACTCCAAAAACTTTTTCTGTGCCTAAAACTAGAGCAATGAAAGCAAAGCCTAAGATAACAACAGAAGAGGAAACTGACATTGCTACAACGGATATCGATAGAGAAAACACGGATGAAATCGATTCTGGTAAAGTGGAGGAAAGAAAGGTACGGGAAAAAGCTGAAAAGAAAACAATAAAATCCGGTGATGCTAAGTCTAAGAAAGTACAGCCTCGTGAGGATGAGAAAAAAACGCGACGTGTAAAAAATGCCGCAAAAAATGCCCTTAAAGCAGAAAAACGTTCTGAAAATAAAGTCCTTGCTGAGAAAAAGTCAAATGCTACGGGAGGAAATAAAGAAAAACAAGAGCCTTCTAACGACGTTTAAATGACCATATTTTGGAGAAATATTTTAAGAAGTTTTTTGCGAGAGGCGCAAGCAGAGGGGGGTCGCGCCTCGTAATTAATGTGGGGAGAGTATATAAGCAAGAGATATTAGAGGATTGTATGTTCGCGGTGTGTGAACAGATATGTGGGTGATTTGTGTGTTTACGCTGTATGCATGATCAAAAGATTGGTATTTTGGGGGGTACAATGCGTGAGAATAAAGGTTGTAGGGCTGTTTTTGATTTTGTTTAAATGGTTGTATGCGTAGAGCATCTGATGAGAGGGGAGTGTTGCTTTATGCGTGCGATGTAGGTGCATAATGTATGCGATGTGCATCGTTGTGGGAAGTAGAGATTTGTTCTAAATGGCAGGTGTGGTGTGCGTATTGATGCTCTAAAAAAATGAAGGGATGCAAGCGGTCTTATCACATGCGGGGAATCTCGTCGTCCTAGAATTTCCACTCTGACAGAGCTGTAAGAGAAGAAGTGTGTACAAAGGATTAAGAGGGATGGCACAAAAATATTTTGGTACAGATGGGATTCGGGGGAAAGCGAATGTCTTTCCTATGACACCAGATTTTGCCATGAAAGTGGGGATGGCTGTGGGGGTGTTGTTTCGGTCACAACGTCAATCGCGGCGTGTGGTGATTGGTAAGGATACTCGATTATCTGGCTATATGTTGGAAAATGCTTTGGTTTCAGGATTGACTGCCGCGGGGATGGAGGCTTTTTTATTGGGGCCAGTGCCAACACCTGCTGTTGCTATGCTTTGTCGTTCTTTGCGTGCTGATCTTGGAGTAATGGTTTCTGCTTCTCATAATCCCTTCTATGATAATGGAATTAAACTTTTTGGTCCGGATGGTTTTAAACTTTCAGATGATACGGAAGCAAAAATCGAGCAATTGATCGATACAGATCTTTCAAAATCTTTAGCAAGTTGTGCCGAAATTGGTTATGCAAAACGGGTCGAGGGAGATATTTATCGTTATATCGAATACGCAAAACGAACTTTGCCTCGGGATGTTCGCCTAGATGCTCTGCGTATTGTTGTGGATTGCGCTAATGGTGCTGCTTATAAAGCTGCTCCCCGTGCTTTGTGGGAATTGGGGGCTGAGGTTTTTGCCATTCATGATGAGCCAAATGGTACCAATATTAATCAAAAATGTGGATCAACCGATTTGGCTTCTTTAAAAAAGAAAGTCCATGAAGTGCGTGCTGATGTGGGGATTGCCCTTGATGGTGATGGCGATCGCGTTCTGCTTGTTGATGAAAAAGCGCAAACCATTAATGGAGATCAATTGATTGCTGTGATTGCTGAGCATTGGCATAAAACTGGACGATTACGGTGTAATGGTGTTGTTACAACTATTATGTCAAATCTTGGACTCGAGCGCTTCTTGAACAGCAAAGGGTTGGATATTGTTCGGACAAATGTTGGAGATCGCTATGTGGTCGATGCGATGTGCCAAAAAGGATATAATATTGGTGGAGAGGTTTCTGGGCATATTGTGCTCAGTGATTTTGGTACAACTGGCGATGGACTAGTGGCTGCCTTGCAGGTGTTATCTTGTATGCAAGAGAGTCAAATTCCTATGAGCCAGTTGTGTAAACGATTTGAGCCTGTGCCGCAAATTTTAAAAAATGTAACGGTTAGAAACAAAAATGTGTTGAAGAAAAATCCGGTAAAAACAGCAATAGATCAGGCAATGCGACGTTTGGGAAAAGATGCGCGATTGGTCATCCGTGCTTCTGGAACTGAGCCGGTTATCCGCATTATGGCCGAAGGAGATAAACGAGAAGTTCTCAATGATGTTGTAACAGAGATGATAGATGTGCTTACCTATCATGATGATTTTTCTAAAGTTAGTGCTTCCATTGAAGGATCATGAGTGCCTTTATAGGGCTTGCAGGAGAATTTAGCTGCATTAAAAGATATGTTGGTGAGCTGGTTCATGCTTCTGGAACTGAGCCGGTTATCCGCATTATGGCCGAAGGAGATAAACGAGAAGTTCTCAATGATGTTGTAACAGAGATGATAGATGTGCTTACCCATCATGATGATTTTTCTAAAGTTAGTGCTTCCATTGAAGGATCATGAGTGCCTTTATAGGGCTTGCAGGAGAATTTAGCTGCATTAAAAGATATGTTGGTGAGCTGGTTCATGCTTCTGGAACTGAGCCGGTTATCCGCATTATGGCCGAAGGAGATAAACGAGAAGTTCTCAATGATGTTGTAACAGAGATGATAGATGTGCTTACCCATCATGATGATTTTTCTAAAGTTAGTGCTTCCATTGAAGGATCATGAGTGCCTTTATAGGGCTTGCAGGAGAATTTAGCTGCATTAAAAGATATGTTGGTGAGCTGGTTCATGCTTCTGGAACTGAGCCGGTTATCCGCATTATGGCCGAAGGAGATAAACGAGAAGTTCTCAATGATGTTGTAACAGAGATGATAGATGTGCTTACCCATCATGATGATTTTTCTAAAGTTAGTGCTTCCATTGAAGGATCATGAGTGCCTTTATAGGGCTTGCAGGAGAATTTAGCTGCATTAAAAGATATGTTGGTGAGCTGGTTCATGCTTCTGGAACTGAGCCGGTTATCCGCATTATGGCCGAAGGAGATAAACGAGAAGTTCTCAATGATGTTGTAACAGAGATGATAGATGTGCTTACCCATCATGATGATTTTTCTAAAGTTAGTGCTTCCATTGAAGGATCATGAGTGCCTTTATAGGGCTTGCAGGAAAATTTAGCTGCATTAAAAGATATGTTGGTGAGCTGGTTCATGCTTCTGGAACTGAGCCGGTTATCCGCATTATGGCCGAAGGAGATAAACGAGAAGTTCTCAATGATGTTGTAACAGAGATGATAGATGTGCTTACCTATCATGATGATTTTTCTAAAGTTAGTGCCTCTTGGCATCTCTAGCTGTTGAGAAGTATAAACACTACAGAAGAATAATTCTCAGATACTTTCGAATACATGATCGCTTAAATTTGACGGATATTTTCACAATGATTTTATCATGTACGCAACGATAAAACACGATGGAAAAGATGTTTTATTGCAAAGGGGATGCTGAAAATGATGTGGTTTTGTTGCATCCCTTCTTAAGAAATTAAACATTAATTTTTTAGGATTAATCCCGCTGAAACATGAGCCGATGGAAAATAAAAAGGCGTTTTCTCTCAAATGAAAGAAAACACCGGGGAATTGAGAATGTGCAATTGTACATTCTTAATTTGAAGAGTGGTCTTTTTTGTCTTTTTTCCATAAAAGATAGGTGGCAAGTCCAAGAACTGGAACGCTCAATTTTGCAAAAGGCAGATGTTTACTTAAAAGTGCAATACTGGAAAGTGTCGCATCTGTCATAAGTTTATGGTGTTGTTCTTCCGATTGCTTTTGTCGTTCGTAGCGTTGATAGGTTTTCAGAATGTGGATAATGAAAATACCTAAGCCCGCAAGAAACAAACAAATGAAAAACATTATACTAGCTGCTGCAAGCGGTTTCATAACCAAACATAACGCAAGAAAACCTATGATACATAAAAATAGCGACGACATGAACAATGAAATGCCCACAATGCCACAGCAAATTGCTTGAAGGCGCATTTGCTTGACCGTACTTTTAAGACCCCCACCGACAAGATGGTTTAAAAGAGGAGTGATAAACCTATGCATTGCTTAACGACGCAATAATTGAGAAAGAATAAAACCAATGCTTGCTGCAAAAAAAACGCTTTTATTAGGATTTTTTCGAACGTATTGATTAATGCTTTGTTCAAGATCACCAAGCTTGTCTTTCGCTTGAGAGAGAATGTTTTCACTGTTTTCTTTCGCTGCGTTATACAGTTTTTCGGCCTCGTTTTTGGCTGCGTTCAATTTGTTTGCACCAAGATTTGCTAATGTTGAGGTTACCTCTGAAACGTCATTGCGTAATTGCTCTAATTGTCCGTGTGAGGATTTTTCTATTGCCATTTTTTGATTTCGTGTTGTTTTATTGTTTGCCATGATGCTTTTTTCCTATCTTGATTTATCATTACTCACCATTTGTGTGTTCACTAGTGATCATTTGCTTGGGAGTAAAAATTTTTACTGATTTTGTAACGTCAAACAGTTTTTTTAGTTCCCTCTTTTGTGTAATTTAAAAATATTTTTGATACAGTGAGTCTTGCTTACCTATAAAAGCAGTTTGTGCGTTTAAGTATTTTGCGCAAGGAAGCTGTTTTTTGAGATAAATTTCTTGAAACGTCTATATTGAAAAATTTTTTTCTTGAAATAAAACTATACTTGATTTATCAGGTTTTATTTTTTAGACTGAACACAAAATGATGTTAAAATGGATGTGATGTTGTGGGAAAGTGATGCTACGAGGGTGATTGTATAGCTGTAAGATAGAATAAATGAAGTTCATAACGATGTGAGAAGAAATGGAATCTGAAACAGTACCCTTAGAGAACACGTCTGCTGTATTTGCGTCGCATGGTCTTTCCCCTTTTTCTATGTTTATGGCGGCTGATGTTGTTGTAAAAACCGTCATCGTTCTTTTGTTGTTAGCGTCTCTTGCATCTTGGACAATTGCTTTTGTCAAAATCGTTGAGATTTCTTTGGCAAAACGAAGGGTACGGCAGGAACTTCAGTTGGCTCTTAATGCTCATACCCTTACGCGTTTGGCTGCTAGCTTAAAAGAAAGCAAAGGAGCCGGTGTGGTCTTTTTAAAAGAAGTTCTTAAAGAAGTGTATCTCTCTACACAACAGGTTCGTTTTATGGGTACTGAAGGGGGAGATTCTGCTAAAAGAGCGCATGCAAGACAAGAGATTCCAATTACGCATGAAGATAACCTCTTCTATGAGGAAATTGGTCGGTATGGTGAGGGCGTGCGCGATATTAATGAGGGCGTAAAGGAAAGGGTTCATTCGCTTTTGTCACGCTGCTTGCTGGCTGCTGCGCGACGTGTTGCATGTGGCAGTGCTGTTTTGGCAACTATTGGGGCAATTGCTCCATTTGTTGGTCTTTTTGCGACCGTTTGGGGAATCATGAATTCTTTTATAGGTATTGCTCAGTCTCAAACAACGCGGCTTGATGTGGTTGCCCCTGGAATTGCTGAGGCTTTGCTGGCAACAGCTGTCGGGCTTTTTGTAGCTATTCCCGCCGTTGTTATGTATAATAGTCTTATGCGTGCTTTGAGTGGTTATCGCAATGATTTAGGAGATGTAGCTGCTGCAATTGAGAGGCTCTTGAGCCGTGAACTGGATAGACATCGTCAACAGAAAAGTCGTAAAAAATGAAAGCCGGCTTTAATGATAATTGGGAGATCGATGAGAATGGATTGCACAACGAGATAAATGTAACCCCTTTTATTGATGTTGTGCTGGTATTGCTTATCGTTTTTATGGTTGCTGCGCCCTTGGCAACATCTGTTATTCCAGTTCAGCTTCCTTCTATAATCAAAGTGCCTTCTGTGATCCAACCTGACGAGCCCCTTTATGTGACTTTGCAAAAAGATCGTTTTATTTATGTTGGTGATAATCTTATTAGCAAAACAGCGTTTGAAAAAGTTTTGTTGAAGGCAACAAATCGAAATCTAGAGACAAGGATTTTGATCAAAGCTGATAGCGAAGTTGATTATGGAGCTGTTGTGGATTTGCTTAATCAAATACGAGCTGCTGGATATACTAAAATTGGTCTTATGGGATTACAAAAATCTTCCAATGCTGCAGAAAAAGTGGTAGCAGGTGATGGTGTTGTAAGTAATACCGATATTGTAGAAAGCAATATAACGGGTAATATTGGGATAGGTGTGGCAAATGATGCTGCAGTGCGTGCAATCAGCCGTGCGGTCAACAATATAAGCAGTCCAACAATGGAGTCCCCTATCCAGTAATGTACAAGGATTTGAAATTCGCTTCTTAAGTCTATCTTATTGCGCTAAATTTCCTGTATTTCGGTCTTTGTGTCCATAAACTTCTTGCATTGCTTTTGGTATTTTCATTTTGATTCTGTTCTATAGCACAAACATTTACCTGAATAACGGGCGCGATGATCATTTGTGCAATGCGCATGCCACGCTGGATGGAAAAATCTTCCTGCCCTAAATTGATGAGGAGAATTTTTACTTCGCTATCGGCTTATCGCTGTCAATTGTTCCAGGCGTGTTCAAACATGTGATGCCGTGCTTTAAAGATAAACCAGAGCGTGGTCGTATTTGTGCTTCAAAACCAGATTGAAGGTGAAAAATGAGACCCATTAGAACGGATATGTGCTCCTGTAATGGAGAAGTATTTTTTTACTGAATGTTTTTTAAATTTGCCCGGTTGAACCAAAACCACCTGTTCCTCTACTTGTGGCATCTCGGCTTTCTGCATTGCTTTTGGTATTTTCATTTTGATTCTGTTCTATAGCACAAACATTTACCTGAATAACGGGCGCGATGATCATTTGTGCAATGCGCATGCCACGCTGGATGGAAAAATCTTCCTGCCCTAAATTGATGAGGAGAACTTTTACTTCGCTATCGGCTTATCGCTGTCAATTGTTCCAGGCGTGTTCAAACATGTGATGCCGTGCTTTAAAGATAAACCAGAGCGTGGTCGTATTTGTGCTTCAAAACCAGATTGAAGGTGAAAAATGAGACCCATTAGAACGGATATGTGCTCCTGTAATGGAGAAGTATTTTTTTACTGAATGTTTTTTAAATTTGCCCGGTTGAACCAAAACCACCTGTTCCTCTACTTGTGGCATCTCGGCTTTCTGCATTGCTTTTGGTATTTTCATTTTGATTCTGTTCTATAGCACAAACATTTACCTGAATAACGGGCGCGATGATCATTTGTGCAATGCGCATGCCACGCTGGATGGAAAAATCTTCCTGCCCTAAATTGATGAGGAGAACTTTTACTTCGCCACGGTAATCGCTGTCAATTGTTCCAGGCGTGTTCAAACATGTGATGCCGTGCTTTAAAGATAAACCAGAGCGTGGTCGTATTTGTGCTTCAAAACCAGATTGAAGGTGAAAAATGAGACCAGTTGGAATGAGTGCGCGCTGACCTGGCGCAAGAACAACAGTTTCTTTTTCACCAAGTGCTGCTCGTAGATCAAGCCCAGCAGAGCCCGCTGTGGCATAATGAGGAAGTTCTAAGCCTTGTCCGTGCTCAAGACGCTGGATTGATAAGGTTATTTTTTGTGGAGGGACAAGAGGAAATGCATTCAACGAAGAGGAGTTCTTCTGGCTGTTCAGGTGCGTGGAAGGCATGGTCAAAGCATCTCCAAAATAAAAAAAACAAACACAACTCTAACAAAAGATTCCGTTTGAAACAAGCAGCAAAAAATCTACAGACAGAGCGACGGTTTTCGCTGTTTGTTTTGTGAAGTACACGCTTATTTTTTATGCTATTTGCCTTAAATACTGCCAATGAAGATGCCCGTAGCAAAAACAAGTGCCCCACCAATAATAACCTGTAACGATGCACGCCAAAAAGGCGTCGACATAAATCTATTTTGAATCCAGACTATGGCACATAGTTCAAAAAAAACAACGATGAATGCAATAACTGTTGCAATGTAAAAAGAGTTGATCAAATAAGGAAGCGCGTGACCTAACCCTCCAAGCGTTGTCATAATACCGCTAGCAAGACCTCTTTTAAGAGGAGAACCGCGACCGGATAACTTGCCATCATCATGGGCTGCCTCTGTAAAACCCATCGAAAGACCCGCGCCAATTGAAGCTGAAAGCCCTATTAAAAAGGTTTGATGCGTATCACTCGTTGCAAAAGCTGCAGCGAAAATAGGAGCAAGAGTAGAGACAGAGCCATCCATTAAGCCCGCAAGCCCAGGTTGAATCCATGTCAAGAGCATTTGTTGGTATTTTTGTGAAGGATTCTTCGTGTCTTTGTCTGTAGCAACTGTTGCTTTAGGTGTTGCTGCTTCTGTTGCTTTAGGTGTTGCTGTTTTAACGTTTTTGTTTATTACAAGAGCAGGGTGATTACATAAAAACTCTACAGATCTTGCACGGTTGCTACAGGAAAGGCAAAGAAGCTTCTTATAATTTTCAAGCTCGTGCATGCTCATTGCTGTAAAAATCGCTGCTTGTTCAGAGGAGTAAGGTTTTAGAGCTTTTGCGTATTTTAAATAAAGAGCTGCACGTTGTTCTTTTGCTCTGAGCGCTTGAATCATTATTTTTTGTGCCGAACGAAAGAACAGAGCTTTGCGTTGTACAAATGAAAAAAACGATCTCAACATTTTCTTTTCCTTGCACATTAGAATAATTCTAAAATATATGATAAAAAAAACGAAAGTCAATCTAAAATTTAAAAATTGGTAAAAAACAGTGTTGAGAAAGGAAAAACATTGGTGCGTAAAGATTAAGAAAAATTACCTGTGGGAGGTGATAAAATTGCGGTGGCGTAAAATGGGAAATAATAAAATTGTGGTGACGTAAAAGTGATGTTGTTTGTATTCGAAATCCATATTTGATTCATATGCTAGGAAAGCGTGTTGAGGGATTATGGCGGAAGAGATCTTTTGCTCTAAAACAGTGTTGATGAGGGAAAAATTCAAAAAATTATCATTATTATAAAAACCTATACGGCTTGTATTGGCATAGATATAAACTTTCTCTGATTTTTAAAAATAGTATATTTGTATCCATTGGATGGAAGTATGGTCGATAACAAAGGAAATTTTTGAGCAAGACAGGAGAACAGCAATAATATTGGCTGAATAATAGTAAGAGATTTTTTATAATCGATACTGTGTGGAAATCATAATAGCAACCGTAAAATAAAAGAGCTAAGTTATATGATAAATCGCTGATAAATTATCTCCTTTGTTGTGAAACACCGCTGTGTGACGTTGTGTGTCTGCATTATAAAATAGAGTAGCTAAAAGTGAAAAATTCTAGAAGATGTATTGTTAATTCTTGCAACTTATGAGGCCATTCCAAAGCGGGTATGCTGCATCGGAAAAAAAGCTATAAATTTTTATTCTATTATAATTCAAAATGCACTCAAACATTGTGCAATTTATTGCATTGAATTTGTATGAATATAGCTATGAAACTTTATTCATTATGTAGAGTAGACAAAAATTAATGGTATTAATCAAATATTCAATAACACAAACTGTAGTATAAATTACAGTTCGTGTTATTGAATATTAAACAAGTTTACTGCCCAAACGGCATTAGATGGAATGCTATTTATACAAGAGCCCACGCACTGTACGCGAAAGCATCGAATGATCTTTCATTCGGCTTACGAGAGGGATTATGCTTTCTAGAAAAAAGATATACAAGATATGCAGCAAGACCCCAAAGTGCTGGTCCAAGTGCGGCAAAAATTCCTACCTTTATAACGCCTTGCTCAATATTTTGTGTTGAAATATGATCCATAACTGTATTAATAGCCCTCACAACCTCATCTTCTTCTGATATCATGGAAGTAAAACCATAGCCATGAGAATGATTATTCAAAGAATAAGCACTAGATTCCAAAACATGTGAAAAGAAAAATGCTATGGTAACGATATATAACGCAATTTTTTGAAATATTTTCATTATAATAATCCCAATGTAAAAGATTTAATCAAAAAGTTTTTTCATTGCAACTTATAAACAAAATAAAAAAAGCACTAGAATATCTGATGATATATAACTTACATAATTTATGTATTTTGTCAACTTTTTAATTTGGATTTTTAACTTAAATTATATACAATATTTTTGTTAATGTAGAAATAAATTTAAATTATATTATTATTTATTATATTTATTGTATAAGATAATTCATAAATGTGTATAAGATAATTCATAAATGTAATTCTATATTATTAATAGAGAATTTTAAATAAATAAAATGTAGTTTTATTATAATGTAAATTATACATCGTATTTATATCTTTTCAAGATTCATAGCATTTCTATAAAATAATTTGCAACATTAATACAATTTTTGAGATATATCGCGGTATGAAGTAATCGTTTTATGTTATAACGTAAAATACTATTTTAGGGTATGGTGATGTAAGTTATGTGTTCAGAGCTATGATTACTAATCGGTTATCAGTTATAGTTACAAATCTGTTATCATAAACTAATATTATTAAGGTTACATCGGCACTGCTGGTTATCTTTACAGAAATTGATGCATTCAAAAATAGATGGAGTATTCTGTATAGCCTTAAAGCATCTGAATCGTTAAATGTTTTTTTTATTATATTTTTCTTTTCAAAAATCTGGCACTTTCATCCTCTTCATCTACATTGAGGGAAGTAAATGAACAAATTGTGAGGACAAATATCTTTTGGTAAATTGAGCGATGAAATATTTCAATAGGGCGAACAACAAGAAATTATTTGTTATGACAAGTTATAAAAATGTTTTTTCAATCTTGGAAAGATATTCCTATTGCGGAAAATCACATAAAGTTTAAGCAACGGTAGCATGATTTTTTGTGCAATAAAATGATAAGCACTTACAACATCTCGGTAATCTCAAGGAAAAATTTTACCGTATCAATAATATGGATATTGTCTTGTGCTTATCACAAATCGCAGATTCTTTAAAACAACAACGGTGAAGAATGAATGTCGAATATGCTCTAGGGAAGGTTGCAAAAATGACTGAAAAAATTCTCAATAAAAACACCAAAAACGACGAAAGGAGCAGTTACCTACTCCTTCGTTCCTATCTCCCCTTGCGGAGAAGCGGCCACCATTACTGATGCCGTATGTAACAACATATATACACTTATTTTTTTCAAAAGTCAATGCTGTAAATGCGGTAAATGTTTGAGCATTAGAGCTACAACTTTATGAAAATCTTCGCTGGATAATCTTGGAACTGTACGCGAGCAACTTAAACGGCTTACAGAAACTGTTGTGACATAATTGCAGATAATCCATGCCTTTTTATTCTCTATGGGAGATTGTAGTGGATATGCAGCGGGATTGTTGGGTTGTGATTTGGTTGAAAAAGGTAAAACGGTTACATTTCCATATAATTTTGCATTCTTGGAAAGTACCAAAACAGGCCGTTTTTTCCAAAATTCAGGTAGTATTGAATCATGAGGAAAATCGCACCAAAAAATTTGCCTGATGCGTGGTGCCGATTTGATTCGTGGCTTTATATGAGGTGGTTTTTTGTAAGGGGCATTTAAATCTCCTTCTTTTATATGTTCGCGCCATGCATCATGATCATGTTCCATCATAACACATGGTTCTTCAAGTTTTGTTATATCTAAGGAAATAGGTGATAGGGTAGAATGTGCTGTGCTCTCATTTTCAGCCATGGCAGACCATTTATATTTATTGATCCCCTCACTTATTGTTTTTACGGCTTTTCTATCACAAGTTTTTATCAAAATGTTTCTTATAAGTACAGAGAGGTGAAACCATAAAATGAATGTATCTGCTTATTTTTGTCTTTTGAGTACAGGGCTAGTGTTGGTGGGGTGATGCTGATGTCGGTGGGGTGATGCTGATGTCGGTGGGGTGATGCTGATGTTGGTGGAGTGATGCTGATGTTGGTGGGGTGATGCTGATGTTGGTGGAGTGATGCTGATGTTGGTGGGGTGATGCTGATGTTGGTGGAGTGATGCTGATGTTGGTGGAGTGATGCTGATGTTGGTGGAGTGATGCTGATGTTGGTGGGGTGATGCTGATGTTGGTGGGGTGATGCTGATGTTGGTGGAGTGATGCTGATGTCGGTGGGGTGATGCTGATGTCGGTGGGGTGATGCTGATGTTGGTGCTTGTGGGAGGCGGTTAGAGAGAATGGGTGTATGCAGTCTCGTTTCTATTTTATGGATAGAGTTTTTTATTGCTTGAAAGGAATCCTTTGGAGGCAACATAAAAACTGATAAGCATGTAAAACAGGCTGGCAACGATATTCCAACCAGCAAATGAGAGAAAGAGAAAGCGCGTGGACGCCTCAGAACAAGAAGGAGGATGGATGTTATTTAATAGATCGAATAGCTGGTTAACATCTGTTGTTTTTCTTATTGCGTTTAAACCACAGCTGGAGGGGGCTGGCCAAAAACCATATTCAACACCTGCATGATATACTGCCAAAACAAAGCTGATGGCCATTAGGACAAAAACGCACAAAAATAAAAGCTGCACTCCAAAAAACATGCGAAAAAACCACGCTCCCAGAATAGCTAAAAGCAAAAATGGTAGAGCACCGTAATATGGAAAACGTTCGATTAGACATAAATCACAAGGAAGATATCCCCCGATATGTTCAAAACCGAGCGCTAACCCTATTGTGCTTGATAAGCAAAATACTAGAAAAAAAGCCCATAAAATCAGCTCATTACTGCTTGGTTTACAATAAAAATGCTTCTTAAAAATATTTTGAGAAGACAAAATGCACCCCATTGAGCATATTCCTTAAAACAAAAGATGCTTGTTCACAAAAGTTATGAAAACGCCATAAATGAAAAGAAGGGTAACACAACAAATTAGGATAATCCATTTAAAATGATGGGAAAGAAAATTCACTACTTGTTGTCCAAATCGTTTAATGAGCCATGCAAGCAGGTAAAAACGTGCTCCCCTAGCAAAAATACAGGTGACAATGAAAATTTCAAGATGCACACCCATAACACCTGCCAAAATCGTGACAATCTTGATAGGGGGAAGGTGTAAAAAACCTGAAGTGATCAATAAAACGATAAGAAATTGCAGTGTTGTGCTGTTTTTTAATGTTTCAAAACTTTCAATTTTACCATAAAACTCTAAAATCGGTTTGGCGAGTGTGTCATAGGCAAAATATCCAATAAACCAACCGGCTATTCCTCCCAAAACAGAGCATATAGTCGCAATAAAGGCATAGCGATAAGCCCTTTTAGGATAAACAAGTGTCATCGGGATATATAAAACATCTACCGGAATTGGAAAAATAGAGCTCTCAACAAAGGCAATAAAACCAAGCCAATGGGGCGCTGTACGCCGCTTTGCTAGAGAAATCGTCCAAAGCTTTAGTCTGTTTAATATCATGAAAACTTTCATAAGTCTAAGAAGTAAAGACTTTACAAATTATTCCATATAAATCCTATAGAACAGATTTTTCACAAGGCAAAAGAGATGGAAATAATATGGATTCTCAAAAAACAAAAAATCGGGTGTTGACGAATCTGTCCTTCTTCATATAGTGCAGAGAGACGATGGGCAAGTTTGTCCTTTGTGACAGCGTGCGGGTGTGGTGGAACTGGTAGACGCGCCAGACTCAAAATCTGGTTCCGAAAGGAGTGTCGGTTCGAGTCCGACCACCCGCACCATTTCATGAGTTTTTCCCTTTATTTTTAGCGGTTTGTTTGGTGGGCTGTAATGTTGTCCTTCAAAACAATCCTGTAAGCTGCATCGAGAGATATTAAAATACAATATCATCTCTATCTGATGGCGGTTTTCTTGTAAATGAGCCAAATATATAAGAAAAACAATAATCGTTGAAATATCAATCTGATGCAGGAGAAAAATATGCTTATGGGGTTGATGTTGGAGCATCATAGAGCCGTATAACCCACATAATCTGTGTGTACTGTGTGATAAAATATCTGTGTGTACTGTGTGATAAAATGTAAAGTTGAAAGGAGGATAATATTCGGGGCAATTTTTGCGTGGTAACTCTGTGATGTGATGAAAGTTGTGCCTTTGTGATGTGGTGAAAGTTGTGCCTTTGTGATGTGATGAAAGTTGTGCCTTTGTGATGTGATGAAAGTTGTGCCTTTGTGATGTGATGAAAGTGGTGCCTTTGTGATGTGGTGAAAGTTGTGCCTTTGTGATGTGATGAAAGTGGTGCCTTTGTGATGTGGTGAAAGTTGTGCCTTTGTGATGTGATGAAAGTTGTGCCTTTGTGATGTGATGAAAGTTGTGCCTTTGTGATGTGGTGAAAGTTGTGCCTTTGTGATGTGATGAAAGTGGTGCCTTTGTGATGTGATGAAAGTGGTGCCTTTGTGATGTGATGAAAGTGGTGCCTTTGTGATGTGATGAAAGTGGTGCCTTTGTGATGTGATGAAAGTTGTGCCTTTGTGATGTGATGAAAGTTGTGCCTTTGTGATGTGGTGAAAGTTGTGCCTTTGTGATGTGATGAAAGTGGTGCCTTTGTGATGTGATGAAAGTTGTGCCCCTGTGATGTGATGAAATAAATGATCAATAGGAGCCTTCTTGAACGGAGGCAACGCCTCTATGCAAAACAGAACGATACTCTGTTACCGCCTGACGTACTTGTTTTAAAAAAATCTCTTTTAATGTTTGCGAAGTTTATCTTTTGACGGTGATCAGTGGGTGATCAGTGGATGGTGCAACGTAACATCTATTAGATACTGCCATCCCTATTTATGCGAGGTTCAAGCTTGTATCATCACAATCTGTGCCTCTTTGCAATGTTGCGATTTTTCTTATCTTGAGATGGTTTATGAGAGGTATTTTTTACTTCTTCCTTAAACGGTTTATCAAAATATTCACTCTGTTTGTGAGAGCAAGAGAATGGTTTGGTTTGATTCATCATCAACAAGCATAAAATGAGGAATTCTACAATATGTCAGATTCTCCTTCAATTTGTAAAATGGTGATTTATTATTATAAATTAACATATTGTGTTTCTGGAGATGGTAATTTTATTCCCCCCATTTGGTGGAAGAAATTCGTGCCTTTTTGAGCAAGGAGAAGGGAAAATGTCGAAATTAAACAACTTGTCGCTTTTTGTAAGGATTTTATTGTGTTCTTAAGTGAGATTATGATTTAGAGAAAATAACATTAATACCCATTTTTGTAGAAATAATAATAAAATAAAGAAAATTTAGTTACAAAAATTTCCATGACAGTGATTTTTTTAAAATAACGGTACGATCTTTTATTTCAGTTATGTCCATTTATATAAGGACATTTTGATAAAAATTGCTAAATGGCCATAACGCAAAAATTAACTTTCTTTCTCATGCAATTGTACAAATCCTATTTCTTGTTCTCTTTTACGCCTTGGGGGAGCGATATTTACACTGTGAGAAAAAACAAAAGTCCTATCAAAGATAGATTTTGGCAATTAAGTCTTGCAGAGAATTAAAATTTGTAGGCAAAACCAATGCGAAAATCATTCGTCTTGTGGTCAATTTCAAGTTTATCTTTTTCAAATATCCTTTTACCAAAATCTGAATAACGATATTCTGCACGCAAAATAATGTTCTTGATCATTGCAAAATCAATGCCGCAACCAAATGTATAGCCAACCATTATTTTTGTCTTATCAAACACATTGCCAGAAGTTAACACAAGAGAATCTTCCGGTGATTTTGCCAAAAGTGATGCGATATATTGCATCTGAGCATAGGCAAGGCCACCCGAAATATACGGCATAACATAATCAGACGTAAAGCCGAGACGTATGCGCATAGCACCTGACCACTTTTCTTTTAAAGTGACACTGCTTACAATGCTATGACCAATATTGAGTATCTTTTCATCAGGAGAATCAGGTTTTGTGATCGAAATGTTGGCTTGCTGAAATATTGTATTAATAAAACCTAGTTCGTCAGCATTTCGAATTTTTTTTTCGTTGCCTATTTTCGTGTCTTTTTTACCAGAGAAGATTACATCTGTATCAAAACCGAGAATAAAGTCACTTCCTATATCAATATTAGATCCTCCGTAAAGACCTGCTCTATATCCTAGAAGTTTCGGTGATAAATCTGTATCAATCCAAACCCATTGCCCACTAATAGTATCTTTAGGGTAATTTAAGGCACTTGTACTTGAAAAATTGCCAATCTGCCCTCCAAGATAAATTCCTGTCCAAGAAAAAGGTTGAGCAACAACAATCTTTGAATAATCTAAGTTTGGTGCCGGATAAACACTATTAGCAGACGTTCGTACCGGATAAACATCATTAGTAGCTGCTCGTACCGGATAAACATCGCTAATAGATGCTTGCACTGGATAAGCACCACGGGCAGCTGTTCGTACTGGATAAGCACTACTGGCAGACGCTTGTATTGGGAAAACAGTAACTAAGATAGAAATAGAAATCGCAATTAAACGTTTTGTATTCATATGAACACCTGATTTATTTTCAAATAGGCAAGCCATTATGCATAACTTAGTTAAAAAAGCTATAGCTATATAAAATAAAACACTATATGAATTTTACTTTTGAAAAAATCAGAGACTTTATCAAGTCTATTTGCGGTGCTGGTGAACACAATCAATGCGTTATAATTTTTAAGAAGTTATCGATATTTTACTTAATAGCTTTCCTGTATTAAGGAATGACCTTTAACATACAATGAATAAATATCTAATTTGTAAGAACCACTGTTTTAAATAGGAAAAGATATTGTCTATCGTGTCCATGAGGCGTGCAAAATCAACGATCAACAAAAAGATAAAAAATACTATCCACTTCATCAAGCAGGACATCATTTTTACACTTTGGTAGGCATTGATTATTTCTTGAAGTATTGCTTTTTCTACCTCTGTAAGCTCAGTGTGTTTTTTAGTTTTTCTTTTGTCCAGGTTTCCACCTACATAGGCGTTTACCCTGCTGGTTATGTTTTAAGATTTCGCTTGCTAAGTTCGGACTGATGACACTCAAATCTTGCTGGTTTAAATAAATGGGCAACCAACCAACACAAGAGGAAGTATATTTATTGGTTACGCAACCACTCAGAGAGCTCAGTATGCATATCAGTACCACTTTTTTGATTAATTTCATTTTCTACCTCAAGCCGTTTTATTGGTTACGCAACCACTCAGAGAGCTCAGTACGCACATCAGTATCGCTTTTTTGATTAATTTCATTTTCTACCTCAAGCCGTGTTGTTGCTGCCTTTAAGCAATTCTCTGTTTGCTTTTGCTGTTCATTCTTTTTGCCAAGAGTGAAGGTTTGTGCTAAAATCATAAAAAGAGCGGCTAAAGCCGCTCCTATTAGCATCAGATTTTTTTTCATCCACCAGATCATAGACGATGCTCCTGAAAGCGTTTCGCAACGAAGAAAATACCAACACATGCGGCTAAAACCATAATGGTGGCAAATGCCCATTGAATGGGACCATTTCCTGCTAAAAAACCACTAAGACCAGAAAACGAACCAATAATCGGAGCAAGTGCTTCGGCTTTAAAAGTCCCTACGGATTGTTTGCTCTCTACTGTTTGATAATTGGAGGAAACATAAGCACCTGTAGCCCACAAGCCTGCTTCTGCTGCACGCCGATGTACGAGACCTTGAAGACGCTTACCGCCTGCTTTGTTCCATTTTTGTAGCTCTGCAGGGACAGATTCATATTCACCTTTATTAAGCTTTTTTAAAAGTGTTGAATTACAAAAGGCTGTGATTCCTACATTATAGCAAAACGATACTAATGCCGCGAATTGTTTATCTGTTAGGGAAACTTGAACTGCTTGTTCAACAGCATTCTCAAATTGTTTTAAATCTTGACAAAGAATATTTTCGGCTTGTTCTTCAGTGACTGTTGTGCCTTTATGAACAAAGGGTTTTCCAGCAGCGCTCGTATGTCCATAACCAATTGTCCACACACCAGTGGCATCTTGATAGGCATGCAAACGCAATCCTTCCCATTGCTTAATCATTGCAAGTCCTTCTTTTGATATTTTTCGCATAAACTCCTCCATAAAAAAACCTCACATCAAGTGAGGTTGATTGACATCTTAAAAACGAACTTCTCCCTGTCCTTCAGTGAACAGAAGAGAAACTTTCATGAAACTCATATAGATTGGCTGGTGGGTTGGTATGTTGGCGGGTGATGCTGGTGTTGGTGCTAGAGGGGTAGAGAAATTCTAGGTGTTTTTAAAAACATAAGTGGAGCGTATGCTTTTAAAAAAATATTGAAACTTTACCTCTTCAAATTGATATCTGTTTCCTCTAAAAATAGCTTTAGAATTTTTTATATGGCTTTAAGATATGCTACTTTTTGAGATAGCAGTTACGTTTTGCTTTGATATGCAATGAGCTTACATTGTTTGTATTTTAAAAATCAAAAGCAAATGAATTTCCATATGAATGGGTTTAATCCATAAAATTTGAATAGAGTGTTTAATTCTCTTCCGCATATTAAAAAAAACATTAAAAGCACCATCATAATTGAAGAATAGACTTATATTCAGAGATCCTTTTTCTATGTGGGGAAACAGAGAATGTTTTTTTCTCCGGTGTCGCTAAGTTCTTACCAAATCGTTCAGTAAGCGTTTCGCCTTTTTTGTTTACTTTTTCATTTGTAGCTCTCGGGTTTGACTTAATATATTGTTCGAGACGTCTTTTACCTTGCGTGTGTTTATAAAAGCTTGCTGGAAGATACTTATCTAATTTAGCATAAGGTAAGGGTATATTGGATTCGCATAACATGCCGCTCATGTTATCTTTATGCATTCTTGTCAATTTATCAGCTTCGCAATACAGCTTTTTAGCAAGAGCTAAACTAAATATTCCGCATTCAGAGGGGCTTCGTTGAATATCCATTTCACCTATAGAAAAATAACAATCAGGCAATTGGCACTCTTGAAGAGCTTGTCTTGTTCTCACCTCTAACATCGTTGCACACATATTATTCATAAATGTTGTTGGTTCAAACAATATTACAGACGTTTTGTTTGCAATGGTTCGATGGTCAATCACCGCAAAATGGTTTCCTCTTTCCTGCGTGTTTACTATATATCTGGAAGATTGAATTCCACTCTCGATAGTTTCTTTTAGTGAGAGGGTAAAGTCGTGAGGTGCCAACGCAAATTTGAGATGCATTTCTGGGTATTTAAGATTTGCCCGCCTGATAAGGGCAGGCATCATTTTAAGATCTATGTCTTCATAATCGGCAGTGATCCAATAGCCACTGGTGATGTCATTTTCTAAAGTTGTAATAATATCTTTTAATTTTTTAGGGCTGAATGGGATCTCTCTTTCTTTTTCGATGTTGAGTTGCTCTAAGTCTGTAGAAAGATTTTCTAACAATTCATCTGCATTCTTACTTTCTTGCGTTTGTGGTGAGCTATGAGCTGAGCCTTTTAAATCTTGCGGTTTCATAATATAAATTTCCATGTCGACAGTTTGCATGGAGTGCTATGCGCATATTCTGGCTGAATAATGTTGTGATTTTGATTTTTTCCTCTTGTTTTGCCTTGAAAGAAAAATATCTTTTCCTGGGAAAGATTTCTAAAGCAAGATGAGGGGCTTTTTAGAAACGCTTCTGATTATCCTCTGTATCTTCAAATTTGCAAAAAATTATGAAGAACTTAAGCGTAATTGTATCTTTCATCATGATGTTTTAAAATGAGCTTTTTTCTTATGTCTGTATAGTTTCGGCTGTGCTGATACTTGGCATCGGATGATATATTGGTATTCTGGTTGAATAATGGTGTAGTGTTTATTCTCTTCTATTAATTTTAGCTTAAGAT
Source organism: Bartonella sp. B23 (assembly GCF_053793815.1). Taxonomy (NCBI): domain Bacteria; kingdom Pseudomonadati; phylum Pseudomonadota; class Alphaproteobacteria; order Hyphomicrobiales; family Bartonellaceae; genus Bartonella; species Bartonella sp. B23. The sequence goes on along the minus strand of NZ_CP200033.1, from coordinate 1,355,994 downwards.
GCAAAGCTGCTTTCCCTTTTTGAGCCTTAACAAAGCAAAAAAATAAGTGAATTTGCTAACATGAACGAATTTATCTCATGAATCGGAATGTAACGCCTTACTTCCCCTCCACATATGCGTAAAAATATTCAAAATCACATCATCAGAGATTTGTATTCACCTATCATTTTTTATGTGAAAAAACAGAAAATGTTGCTCCATCTGCTGTAACTAAGCTCTTCTCAAACCTATCAGTAAGAGTTTTGTCTCTTTTGTTTACCTTGTCATGTTGAACCTCTGGAGTTGATTTTATATATTTTATAAAATGTTCTTTCCCTTGCATGTGTTGGTAAAAATTAGCTGGAAGATACGGATTTAATTGTTCAGATCGTAAAGAAATACCCAGTTTGCGTAATACATCACTTATATTGTCTTCCTGTGTTTTTGTTAATTTGTCAGCTCCAATAAAAAGCTTTTTGGTAAGAACTAAATTAAATATTCCACATTCACAGAAATTCCGTGGAATATCCATTTCTGTTGCGGAAAAATAAAAATTTGAAAATTGACAAGTCTTAGTGGTTGCCTGTCTCATTATTGCTGGTATCTTTGACGTCGTACTCTTGAAAATTGTGGGTTCAAAAATATTATGGATGTTCTTTTTCCGATCGTTTTGTGATCGATTACCGAAAAATGAATTCCTTCCCCATTTGTATTAACTGTAAACATAGACGAGAAAATCCAATTTTTAATATTCTCTATTGCTGATCGGATAAGATCGCGAAGTTTAACAGCTGGCTTAAGATTCAAGCCAAAATATTTACGGTTTGCTCGCTCTGTTAGAGCTGGCATCATCTCAAGATCCATTTTAGCATAATCCGTTTTTATCCAATCATCACTGGCTGTATCATTTTCTAAGCTTGTAATAGTATTTTTTGGGCTTTCATGGTTAAATGGGAGATATTACGTTCTGATAGTGCTTTGTGAGTGTTCAGGAAGATTTTCTGATGATGCACTCGCATTCTCAGTTTCTTGTGTGCGTAATAAGTCACAGATAGGCTTTTCTGAACCTCATGATTTCATAATATTAATCCACATGTTAACAATCAATGGTAAATCATTTTTATGATTAAGACTTAATTGTGTTTAAATATTATCTTTTATGCTTTTCAACATTAAATCAAATATGGTGAGGTGCTATTTTAGATTTAGGCAGTTTTTATAAGGGCGTTTTTCAAGTCAGTATAATGTTTTTTTTGGTGGTAAAATTATATGTTAACAGTATATGCAAATTTATCAGTTGTGAGCAGATTAAGTGCGTTTGCAAATTTATCCCGGTAGCGAAGTATGAGAGATTTTTCAGATTTTTTCGTTTGATCACTGCTGTGATTGATTTCAAAATTACATTAGAGAAGTTGTGCCCTGAATATCCTGTGTAAGTTTATGCTTCATGATTAGTAGTAGAGTAAGAAGATAGTTGGGACGATCGTGGCAGTGGCTTCCGCTGACAAACTGATGTGCCTTCTGTTGACGAACTGATATTGCAAATATGGCAACGTATTTTAAACGTATTTTACAAATGTGTCAGGTTGATGTTTAATGATTATTGTTTCTCTTGTGTTTCTTTTGTTGAGGTAAAAAGAATTAAATGAAACCAGCATCGCATTTTTCATACACCCACCCCCATTGTCTTAAAGAACAACATCCATGATCTATAGAAAACTTACCTATGGGGAGACAACTGTAAAAGGAGAAACAACTGTAGAAATACAGACGCAAAAAAACAAAACCCGCATGTGTCATTAAATACTATTTTCTATACACTGTCAATAGAAAAATATAATCTCATATTTTTATTTTAGATCATCTGCTTTGTGGGGTGATGTTTGTTGTTTTTATCGGAAAGTTTTTTGAATGCGGAAAAACAACAATTTTTCCCTTTTTTTGGGAAAAAATATGGTGGTGATAAGATAAAACTATGAGATTTCTTGTTTTGATGTGGAAGATGTCGGTACTGGTAGACGATGTTGGTGTTAGTGGGTGATATTGATGTTGGCTGTGCTTTCATTGGTGCCTGTTCTTTAGACAAAAAGCTGAAAAAGAAGTAGGTGTGATTTTAACTTTCAAAGTATTTATGAAGTGCGTTAAGAATAATACGCAATGAACAGACCAGATGAGGAAGTTCTTGATCTTCTACAACAAGATATTGTAACGCAGCATGAAAGTTATGTTGGCGATACAGATGTTGTGTTTCTTGAATTATTTCTTTCATATTTTCATAGCGATCAGTTGCTTTTTGAATCCATAATTTTTGTGATTTTTCATTTGATGTATGCGCAAAATTATCATAGTAGCCGTTTGGCAAACCTTTTGCACATAAATAGTCGTTTCTGATTTGTAGATATTGTTGCGCAGTATCGTATTGCTCTTTACTGATGCCTGATATATCCTGTTTACATCCAAGTAAAAAAAGACGTCCAATGTAGGAACTCGAAAGTGGATTTTTAGCTTCTTCTATGCTCAAACCAAAGTGTTTGGCACGCATCTCAATCATCTGTTGAGGAGGTGGTATGCGGGGGTTTTGAGCACGTGAAATACGGCCATTTGGTTCTCTTAGTTTTCCTGCTATTCTCGGTCTACCGCGTTTTTTACGTATTTTCATGAATTTACCATTTAAATTTTAAAAAATTGTTTGTTTAAAAAGGGGAAAGGTAAAAAGTACTTGAGAAAGTGCCACCATTGGAACGTATAATGGAGGGGGAATGATAAAAATTAAGTGCTGTAGAGGCGTTTTGTTTTTCTCAAGTTTAAGAGAAACGTTCCTTCAATGGCAAAATAATCTTTGTTACAAGTTGTTCATCACCATTTTTATTTTACCATTTATAGCGGATCATTTGCCCTCTATAGAAATTTTCAAATTTGTTGAAAAATTGAAGAGTCATATTTACCAAATATGAACGAAAAAACACAACAACATCCCATTCTTTAAACAGCAAGTGGAGGGTTTTTTGAGGCGCTGTTTTATTTGTATTTTTGTTTGAGAAGATTTCGCAGAAATTTTTAAGTTTCGCTTGAGAAGCAACTGTTTTGTTATTTTGTACAATACTGAGAAGCTTGATACGCATTACTTTATTAGGCATATCTTTACATCCTTTTTAGAGGAAAATTATCATATTTTGAACAGAATATATCTGAAAAAAGAAAACTATATCCTATGTTATAATACCATAATAGCACTTATATTTTCAAACAAAATATAGATAATATATTGTAATACAATATTAATTATAAAAGCTTCGAGAAAATTATTCTGGCTTGCCAATTCTTTTTATTGGTTTCTTCTTTATTAAATATCTCCTTTATAGAGAGCATTCGCAATTTTTTCTTCATTTTTGCGGTGATCTAAAAGTAAACCTTATCATGAAGTTGTCCTGAAATGAGATCGTTGAATAATAAAGAGGATCGGATAATAAAAGGGTTATTTTTTCTTTTGCGTAAATATTTTTGCGAAAGTTTGTGTAACCATATTGAAAATAAATCATGTAGCTTTTTAATGTAAATTTTGAAAGTAGGGTTTGAAAATTTTATTAAGATTGATACACGCATTTTCAATGCATAAAGTGATTCAATGTCTTCATAAAAATTTTTAAAAAGAATGTATTGAAAATCATGTGAATGAAGGTAGCAGGAAGAATAGTTGGTGCTCAATTTTATGTTGTTCAATTTTTGAGAAAATGACCGATCCTTTATTTTCAAAAAAGGCTGATCATTATCTTTCAGTATTGTAAAATATTGTCTTTTAGAACTTTGATATAAAGCATATAAATGCCTATTAAAAATATAAATACTTGTTTGCATTTGCCTCTAATGTCTCTTGTATTAATATTTTATGTTAATAAATTGTGGAAAAAAGCTAAACTCAATATTTAGGGCAAAATTTATTCAGGATTTCTATGAAATGAATCGCCTAAGCAGCCAATGGGTAAAATTTGTGCAAGGGAAACCAATTTTCTGAAAAATTGACGGAATTATAGATACGGTATTTCTTAGGCGAAAAGAAAGTTAAGCGAAAACAAAATTCTATAGAGAGCAAAAATTATGTATCCATAATAAAAGAAAAAACAAAAATAAAGTCCCAACTTTATTAGGGACTTCTCAATATTTAACTGTATAACTCAATATTTAACTGTATAATATGTAAGAATAGTTAGTATTTTATTTTAAGAACCGCCTATGATTCCATTTCCTGATCCTAAAAGGAATACTTGTATACAAAATACGAAAAAATTATATATTAATCCACCTAATACATGTAATAATTCTTTGCTTTTTTGATATAAATTTTGACTATCCACTACTTCTGTTTCAGCATCATCTTGTATTTTTAGTATATCCAATTTATCCAATGTGTTACCTACAGGTTTAATAAACTGCAAACCAGTATCATCAACAGTATAATTAGTAACAATAGGAGAGGGTTGTTGATTGACTATACTATCAGATTCTTGAATTGCAAGGGCTAAACTACTTGTTACTGCACTTGCTATAAAAAAATATCTGATATTCATAGTTTTTCTCCTCAGTATTTATTTATAATATAAATATCATAATGGATTATATATAAATTCAATTTAAATAACTATAGTAAAAATGCAACAGTCACAAAAAAGAATATAATTTGTCTACAATTTGACAAAATCTACTCTTAATTGCCTTAATTAATTCTTTCAGAATCTATTTTATAATCTTTTTGTGAATTTTGAGGGGTTCATACATGTAATCATATAGAAATGGATAACAAAATGGCTATTGGCGTGCTCCTAACAACGGAGCACCTATGAAGGCTAAAAGTATCCTGTGAGGAATTGGGTGCATCCGTATGAGGGTTTGGATGCGCTCCTTAAAGGTGGGGTGCATCCGTATGAGGGTTTGGATGCGCTCCTTAAAGGTGGGGTGCATCCGTATGAGGGTTTGGATGCACTCCTTAAAGGTGGGGTGCATCCGTATGAGGGTTTGGATGCACTCCTTAAAGGTGGGGTGCATCCGTATGAGGGTTTGGATGCACTCCTTAAAGGTGGGGTGCATCCGTATGAGGTTTTGGATGCGCTCCTTAAAGGTGGGGTGCATCCGTATGAGGGTTTGGATGCACTCCTTAAAGGTGGGGTGCATCCGTATGAGGGTTTGGATGCACTCCTTAAAGGTGGGGTGCATCCGTATGAGGGTTTGGATGCACTCCTTAAAGGTGGGGTGCATCCGTATGAGGTTTTGGATGCGCTCCTTAAAGGTGGGGTGCATCCGTATGAGGGTTTGGATGCACTCCTTAAAGGTGGGGTGCATCCGTATGAGGGTTTGGATGCACTCCTTAAAGGTGGGGTGCATCCGTATGAGGGTTTGGATGCACTCCTTAAAGGTGGGGTGCATCCGTATGAGGGTTTGGATGCGCTCCTTAAAGGTGGGGTGCATCCGTATGAGGGTTTGGATGCACCTCATGTGTGTTGAACAAATTTCTATAGGCATATCACATTTCCGTGCGAAAATGGAAATAGCTAGAGAAATTTGTGTGTTTTTATATCCTGTAGTAGTCGGTTATTGTATATTTCTACGAATACTCATCTTGCATCTTTTAATATTCGAAATGATTATAGAAAGCGCTAGAATGTCAGCATAATAGCAAAAAAAGCTGAGAAGTCTACAATAATTGGGATATTGGAGAAACTTCTTTTTTGCAATCTTTTCTTGATTTTATTTTTCAAAAAAATTAACATACTGAAGCATTATACGGAGCATAAATATTTTAATAACTGTTGTTTTGTGTTCAAATTATGCAGTTATAGATTTTCTTAAAGATAATTTTTTATTCATCATCTATATGATGAATTATTTTTCAAGGTATTGTAGGCGCAATAATTGGTATTGTAGGCGCAATAATTTTTTGAAGTGCTATAAGCATTGGGAAAGTGTTATAAAAAATTCTTTTATTTTTTACAGAATATAACTTTGAGAAGCAGAGTAAGTTTGCAAAGCTGCCCATACATGAGAAAATGATAAGTGTAATGCCATGTATTTGATGCATGAAGATTTAAACAGATAAAAATCTTAAAAACTGCAAATTGTTTAAGAGTGGAAGAGAATGTTCTCTGTTAGATGAATGTTGGTGAAATAGATATCCATAGGATGGATGTTTATGGGATCAATACTCGTGGGATGGAGGTTGGCAGGGTTGGTGCCGACGAGGAAACCCAAGTAGAGGTGATTTCCAATAAAGTGAATTTGGTATTCTTTACGGTTTTTCAGATTTGTTTCATGCGCGTTGTTGTGTATCCATCGTCTATGGATGATGTTGTGTGTTGTTCAGTCTTTTGTTGGTTGTAGAACTGGTTGGTGCGTGATGTTTTAATCTACAGTTTTATTACCCGATGCTTTCGGGGTAGGGATGATGGATTTTTCTTTTTATATCAAGTGTGTTTTATCGTAGAAAATAATTTCTACAGAAAATTAGCAGATTTAAACCAGTAAATCTTAATGAAAAATACTGCTCAAGTTTGTTTGCTTCAGTAATAGGAGAGGCATGATTCCGGTAATGGATAGGGTAGATATCTTTATGGGGGTGATGTTTAAAATAAACTTTAAAATTAAAATAAAAATCTGTCTTTCTGTGATAAGAGATGCAGCATTTTGTGCGATTTTTCAAGTTAAAGCATAGCGGGATTTAAGCGAGAGCGTTTTATTTGATTCCCATAGGTATAAGGTTTGTTGAAACATATGACGCTTAGAGAAAGAAAAAGCGCGGAGGAAGAAGAGCAGTGAAGATTGTGGAGAAGGGAGAGGGAAGATTTTCTGTGGGGTGATGCTGTTTCTTTGTTGTTGATGAACGGTAGTTGGTGATTGTGTTTAAGTCCATGTGAGGGGGATTTTAATGGGTATGGTTTCTGGTTAGGTATGGCCGTTGTAGCAGTGAAGATTGTGGAGAAGGGAGAGGGAAGATCATATGAGGGTATTCTTGGCGGAGGCGGTGTTTGCTTAAGTGAAACGTTGGTGAGGGTGGAGAATAGATTGGAGAGGGGAAAGAAGCGTGGGAATCATTCAGAGGGTTTACGATTTGTATATCCCCAGTGAAAGGCGAGCAGTTCTAAACAATCTCGTAAATGATCAGCAAGAGAGTTTTGTTTGCGTTTTAAGGGGTTTAAGTCTTTAATTGCTTGATCATAACCAACCACTTTTTCTACAAGGGAATAGCCAAGAATACCAAGCATAACTTTGACCTTTTGTAAATGATTAGTTGCTTCTATTTGACGCTCAAGAGGGTGTGTATAACTCTGGCTGCATTCAACCTTTTCATGTGTGTAATCGGGACTCATGTGCAAGTCAGCTTGGCTTTGGCGCCAGTAAACATAAAAGCGTTCTGCTGCCCTATATTGTGCTTTGCTAATATGTCCTTTTGTGTATAAAAGCGCAATAGGACGCCCCCGTACATTGGCGATAGCTTTAACAATGCGCGGGTTGTTGCCACTTTCTGGGTGGGTTGACTGAAAATAAGGATTGCTTGTTTCAATGAGCACTTCTTGCGTTTTTAAATGGCCAAGGTGCGCCTTCTCTTCACGAGGATGGGAGGAGGAAAAAGTGTGTATCTTATTTTTTTGTTCCTCTTGGTATTTTCTTGTCTCTTGATGTTTCATGTCATCTCCTCTTTTTCAAAAATTGTTGTGTTGTTTTATGTTCAAAAAAAATCGGATGTAAGTTGGTCTTAAGCGTTTGAAGGGATAGGCTTTGCTCAGTATTTCCTTGAGGGGAGGATTGGAGTTGGTGGTTACTGCATTGTTAGAGCTACCCTTGGTTTTATTTTGGTGAGGACAAAAAGTACCGATGTTACATAGGTATTTGTTGTGAAGGTTGTGGTGCTTTGCTGTGTTGTTGGAGCGGTGCTTTTGGGAGCGAAGCATATGGGTGGCACCGGTTTTTGATCTCGAATAATGGGGTGATTGCGGATATTCTTGGACTCGTCCATTTGTTTGTTCAGGAGGGGGGAAGAGGTGTTGATGTGTTGTGGAATTGGTTTTGGAAACAAGTAGTGTTGGTTTGACGTTCAAGATAACATCTTGGAATGAGGGGGTGTTCAGAGGAACAGCGATAGCGGTATGTTTTGGGGTCAAACCAAAGACCAATTTTGCCTTCAAAATCTCCGGAACGTTGTTTTGCTATATTCATAATAACGCCAGGGCGTTTTGATAATTCTGCTTTTTCTTCCTTGAGTGATGCGGCAAAGATTTTGTCTTCTAACGGTCGATTACGCCAAATGGTGATGATATTAAAGGCGTTGGCGCCAATTTCTGAGGCACCTTTAATATCTTCCGTACCAGGGATATCTTTCTCTACTCCTCCTTTTCTGGCATGGGCAACAAGGTGAATATGTACCGCGTTTAAAACAGCCCAATCAACCATTCTGTAAACGGCTTGTTCTTGTCCCGCATAGTCATCGGAGGAAATGCCTAGCCGCATTAGACTGTCGATGATAAATTGATCACAACCATAGCGCGCGCGGCAATAATCAAAAACATCTAGCAATGTGTCGATACTCGATTTGCCAACATGCTCATAAAGCAACAGTCCGTCGTCTAAAAAATGCAGAATTCGCTCAATTATCTTTGTTGTTGGCTGCTCTACACCTCCTGTTTGTTTAGTTAAACGGCGTAGCGATTGTTCTCCTTTCATTTCTAGCGAGGCTAAGCAAAGGCGGCTCTTTTGAGAAATCCAGTGGGGTATGCAGTCTGATAACAGTTGGCTTTTCCCAACACCGCTCGCACCGCTCCAGAGTGTTAATTCCGCTGGACGAAAATACAATTTGCCATTGAGTTTAGGATAGGGAACCGTATAACCAAGATGCTGTTCAGGAGTTGGCCAAAATAGTCCTATTACTCGATCTTTATAGTCTGAGGCGTGTCGTAATCCTTCTGGTGCAAAGCTTTTGGCGGAGGAAAAGGCAGCTTGTATGGCGGCAGCATCAACACCAGCGGTTAAACAGTCATTGGCATCTTTACGAGGCAAGCGGACACGGTAGCAACGGTGGCGACCAAGCCTGCTGGCAATTTCTTGTGCTGCTTCTTCTCCTGGTTTGTCCATATCGGTGGCTAAAAAAATCGTCTCAAAAGCTTCTAAATGGTCAAATTCATTTTCAATCCAGTTATGTTTTCCTCCACTACCGCCGCCAAAGGGTACTGAAACTGCCGGATATCCATAGGCCGCTAACGAAAGCGCATCAATTTCTCCTTCAGTGATGACAAGGGAACGATTTGTTGAGAAAAAAGTCTGCTGTGTGGTGGTGCAAGGTTGCTGTGTGGTGGTGCGAGGTTGCTGTGTGGTGGTGCAAGGTTGCTGTGTGGTGGTGCAAGGTTGCTGTGTGGTGGTGCGAGGTTGCTGTGTGGTGGTGCAAGGTTGCTGTGTGGTGGTGCAAGGTTGCTGTGTGGTGGTGCAAGGTTGCTGTGTGGTGGTGCAAGGTTGCTGTGTGGTGGTGCAAGGTTGCTGTGTGGTGGTGCGAGGTTGCTGTGTGGTGATGCAAGGTTGCTGTGTGGTGATGCAAGGTTGCTGTGTGGTGGTGCGAGGTTGCTGTGTGGTGGTGCAAGGTTGCTGTGTGGTGGTGCGAGGTTGCTGTGTGGTGGTGCGAGGTTGCTGTGTGGTGGTGCAAGGTTGCTGTGTGGTGGTGCGAGGTTGCTGTGTGGGGTAAAGAGCTTGCCAGCCAAATAAAATTGGTTCACACTGTGCCGCTGTCGGTTTTGCTTTTGCGTTTGCTTGCGCTAGCCGTTCTTTCACTAAAGCAAGGGTGCCATCTGGCTTATAAAAGGGAAAAATAATCTTATTTCCCTCTTCCCCTATCCGGTAACGCTTTAAAATTTCAAGAGGAATACAGCGTTCTTTGTTGAGATAAGTTTTTACCAAATTCTGCGGTATGGTTCCTTTTGGAGTTGGGGGATGCCGATAAGAGCGATGGGGTGCCATAAAGGGTTTGGGACGGGTAAGATTGAAGAAGGCACGCGCTTCCTCTAAGGCTTGAGAGAGGCTTATCCCTTTGACTGCACACCAAAGGTCTAAAAGGTCACCACCTCTGCCTTCCGCAAAATCATACCAAAGCCCCGCTTTATCACCATTCAAGCACACCGATAAACTTTGACCTGCTTCACCGCGCGTGCTCCCCACAATCCAATCATTGCCACGTTGGTATCCTCTTGGCAAAAGCGTTTCTGCTATCACTCTCGCTTGAGAGATAAGCTTCTGTTTTATTTCAAAAATTGTGCTCATAGTCATTTCGTCTGGTAGTTGATGAGAGTTTTGTAAATGTCGTCGGTGTCGTTGTATTGTTGGCTCAAGATTTTAGGGTTTTGATGGGAGTGAGTGGAAAAAACACTCAACCTTTCTTGATGTTTTTTTATTCGTTCAATCTCACGGCGAAACCAATTGCGCCACGTTGCTTGCCAATCGACTTTGAGCGCTTCTTTGCCACTTTTTGCATGCCAATAATCGCGAAATTTCTTTTCTTGCCAATGCGCTTGCTCTTCACTTAGTCCTTCTGAAATCGCTGCAGCGATGTCTGCTTGCCAATCCATGGCAAGGCGATGCCCTTTGAGCATTGTTGTGCGGCTTTTGGTTTTGATGTTGGAGCGCGTTGAGTTTTCTTGGGAGTTGTCTGAGATTGGCGTGCTGTGGGTGGAGTTTTGCGTGTTTGCTGATGAGGCGGAAGTCTGCTTTGTGCTCATGCGGGGGATGCGTGAATTTTGGGGGATTGAACCTGAATCAGTGGGCTTTTCTGTTGTCCCATCAGAACTGAAAAAGTTTTCTCCTTCCTCGTTAATGCTGGGGGTATCTTTTATGTTTTCACTAACGGTTTGAGCAGGGGAAGCCTGACCTTGTTTGCGAAAAAGGTGTGGTGAAGGTGTCTTGGGTGTGGGGGGAAAATAGAAATTTTCTCCTGTGGCCTCTTGTGCTTTTGTATCCTTTGTCTTGGCTAAAAAATTCTTTTCTGAAACACCGTTAGGTGTTTCCTTTTCTTCCCTATTCTGAGCTTCTGAGCTTTGTTTATCATCTCTTGCTCTTTCGTTGAGCAGTTGTTGAACCTTGGCATTGATTCTATTGCGTTTTTGTGCCGAAGAACGACCAGCAAAGGATTTCTGTTCAAGCAATTTTACTCGCTCGTGAAATACATTTTCGCAGCGCTTATTCCATAAACCATTCGCTAAATTTAAAATTTTTCCATCTTCTATCAGCATTTCTAAAACATTCGTAAAAGTTCGCTTGTCACAACCACAAAGACGCGCTAAACGTTCTAGCGATAACTCTAGAGGACGACCTCGTGCGTACATTTCGTTGAGAAGAATCGTATAAATTCCGATCTCATGTGCACGCATTCCGCGAACACTCCCTAGAAAATCATTCTGATACCAACAAACATAAGGAAGCTTAGACGATTCATAGTGTGGAGTTTCTTGTTGATTGGCGTGTTGCATGCTTCAATCCACTTTCTTCTTCTTTAGATATTTTCATTCATAACAAAATCGAAAACAGCGTTTTTGGCAGACGTTGGTATTTCATTAAAGTTTATACGCTTGGGTGAAAATTTCGGTTCTGTTCCTCTAGAGAACGTGCTTGCTCAAAAGGGCTTTGTGGATTCTAACAGATGAATCCCGCATGCTCAGGCGCATGCAACCATAAACTGTGAGATTGTATAGATGACAAAAGATAAAAAGTACAATATTTGAGACGCATGGGCTTTCTGGAGGTGCCTTTTGCGATCTTTGGGGTGGTAAAATATTCGTTTGACTTAGAAATGCGCTTTTATCCCCCCTTAAAAAGTAAAATTTGTTTTTAATATTATCCTTTTTAGAGGATATTGCAAGCTCATTTTACAAAAAGGACGTGTTTTTTTTTAAGATGCGCTATATGGTGAAGCTATGAATATCGATGGTTGGCGTCAAAGATTAAGCGCAGAGCTCAAAAAAACTGGCCGGTCAAAAAGATCTATCTCTCTCGCAGCCGGTAAGGGTGCTGGGTATCTTCATTCTATTCTCGCTGAAGGGAAGGAACCAACAATTGAATCTCTGTCACGTGTTTGTCATGAAATTAACATCAGTATGAATTATATCCTTTACGGTGAGGATGCTAGTTCGGAAGATAAAGAGTTCATAAATCTTATTTCAAGACTTTCTCCTGAGGAAAGACAGGCGATTTTAATTCTTTTGCGGCGGCCAACTGACGAAGCGTTAAAATAAGTTCTTTCTGTGCTTTTTCATCAAGAGTGCACCAGTATTTTATCAGTTTTAAATCACTCATTTTAGCTCTCCTGTCTGTTGGTGGTTGAGTTAAGTAAGAACAAATAGAGAACAGTACAAGGACACAGGTGAACAAAAAAGGACAGAATTTTGTTCACAAACGCCGTTTCAACGTCGTAAAAATTAAAATTATATCTTTTATTAAGGATAATATTAATTGACCTCTCTCCCATAGAGGATATAATGGTAACGCTATATTCAGCCTTGTCAAGACAAAGCTGTGCGTTATCAACTATCGAAAGGGGGGGATTTATGAAAAATATTCCATTTGTTAAAGAGGATGAAATTATCATACTTCTTGGTGAAGATGAAAAAAGTTGTATCTATGAAGGACCACTCGGACAAATTGAAGAAGTGCTCGAATTTATTGAAGAGGGTGAAGTTGTTCATAGAATCTTGCGTCTTGATCTCACGACGCTTCATGTAGATGATGTGAGTGAACAAATCGCTGATGCCTATGTTGCAAATTATGAAATTGACGAACAAAATAAACAAATTCAGCCATTCGTTCTCAATAGTGATGCTTACCACGTATATTTAGATGAAAAAGTGGCGCAGGATTATCAAGATAATCTCTATGGTTCTTATGAAAAACAGCATCGTTTACGTCCATGTGATGTGTTGAATGATTACTGGTGGTAAAAAATGGCAAGTTATCTTAAGACTTTTCATCAGGGATTTCCTCTTTACTACGCCGGAAATGCCCAAAACACAATCAGACTCGAACCACAAAAGAACAATGCAGTCCTTTTCATATCGAAACAGGCTGCAGAGTGTGTCGCAAAAAATTTAGCTCAAGAATATCAGCGAGACGATTTTTTCGTTGTGAAACAGCATGATTAAGATTCGTTATGCAACAGCATGATGGAGATAAACTTTAGTCAATAAAAAGGATACAGCATTTAAGCGTTTTTCCATTGGGGATACTCGATCCTGTGGAATAAAATGCTTACATGCCGTGTTCTGTAGTTGTCTATGTTGCCGGCTGTTAGGGATGTGGAAGTGCTCGGTTTTGAAGAGAGCTTGTGAGGCATATGCAGAAGAAGCATGTGCAGAAGAACTATTTGGGAAAAGCATTTGGGGAAGTGTTTGAGGATGTTCACGCGGGTTTAGAAGGAAGTGTGTATGGGGTGCTTTAAGAAACAAAAAGCTTTGAGGTGTTCTCAAATTATTTGAGAAGGAAGACAGTATTTTCAAGGCGGAGGATGCGAGGTCGGTATGTTGGGGGTGAGATAGAGGATGCGAGGTTGGTATGTTGGGGGTGAGATAGAGGATGCGAGGTTGGTATGTTGGGGGTGAGATAGAGGATGCGAGGTTGGTATGTTGGGATCTTTGAGAGGAGGAGGGGTTCAAAAAAGGTATGTTCCTCAAAAATAAAGGATGTTGCGAGCTTTGAGAGAGAAGGCTGAAAATAAAAATGCGGTCAATGCTGGAGGATGAAAGTTTATGCCAATTGTTATCGATTGTATTCAGGGAACAGAAGAATGGCTGCAAGCACGTAGTGGTTTGATTACGGCTTCTTTGTTTGAAATGGTTATGGCACGAAAAAAACAGGGGCAAAAAACATCGAAATATCATTCCATTATGATGAAACTTGCAGGAGAAAGAATCACTGGAAAAATTGTCGATGAAGGGACAACAGTTTCTATGCGACGAGGAACAAAATTAGAACCAAATGCACGCAAATTATATGCTACGCTTACGCACACAGTGCCTGAATGTATCGGGTTTGTTTTGGCCGATGATCGCATGAAAGGTTTTTCTCCAGATGCCTTTGTGGGAAAAAACGGATTATTAGAAATTAAAACAAAAAAACCAGAAATTCTCATTCCTCACTACGCTCAAAAAAATTTTCCAGAAGAGCACAAGGCTCAATGTCAGGGAGGATTGTGGATCGCTCAACGTGAATGGGTGGATTTAATGCTCTATTGGCCAGATATGCCGCATATGATTAAGCGCGCTTATCGTGATGAAATGTATATTCGAAAACTTGAAAGTGAAATTAGTCGATTTAATGAGGAATTGGAGATCATGGTGCAGAAAATTAAAAATACTGAGGCAGAGGGGGATCGCAGAAGGGAAAATATCCTTGAAGGTAGAACAAGAAAAAAACTTATAAGAAAAAAACGCACAAAAAGAGAATGAGGAGGAAGGGCAGTGGCTTGGTGATAGGAGACTGATAAAACCAAACAGGGGTAAAAATTGCAAAAGGATATAAGACAAGAAAGAAAAAAGGAGAGGCATGCAAGTATTGAATTATATAAAAATACTACAATAATAATATTGAAAGAAGGTTGTGAAAGGAAATATTACAAAAATGTCATGAAAATACTAAGAAAGGACGGTGATTGTGAAAATACTGTAAGGATAAAATGTTACGCAAAATGGTGCTGCGAGAGAGGATTGAACTCTCGACCTCTCCCTTACCAAGGGAGTGCTCTACCACTGAGCTACCGCAGCCGTTTTCAATCTTTGCGACGTCTTCTGCCATATTGCCATAAAATAGGCAAGAGAACATTTGTCTGTTCTTGCAATAAAATCTTCTTGTGTCAGCTTATACATTTCTTATACACAATGTTGAAAGGCCGTGAGTTGCTCGGAAAAATCAATACTACTCAAAAGGTTGCGCAATGACACAGAGGCATCAAAAACAAGAAAAAATTAATCATAAAGATGAAAAAGAAAAACGACAAAAAGAAAGATTAGCTCAACAATTGCGCCAAAATTTGAAGCGCAGAAAAGAGCAGAGTCGAAAAAGAGCTGAAACAGTGCTCTGAAAAATATTTCTTATGGAAATATCTGCAAGTAGGCGTCTCAATGCTTCGTTATGGCATCTAGGATTTATCCTAAATTTATCAATTTCGTTTTGAAAGCATAAAAAAAATAACTTCTCGGGGGTAAAACCTTTGGAAGGGGAAACACAAAGGGAAAACACGATGGATTCTATTCAAATTGTTGGCGGTAAAAAACTGAAAGGAACAATTCCTATATCAGGAGCAAAAAATGCTGCATTGCCTCTGATGATCGCGTCATTGCTTACTGAGGAAACGCTTACGGTAGAAAATATTCCCCATCTTGCTGATGTTGAGTTGCTCATTCGTATTCTTAATAATCATGGAGTCGGATATGCTGTCGATGGACAGGAAGTACAACACGATTGCGTGGAATCTAGAACGATCCATTTTACCGCTCAAAAAATAGTCTCAACACATGCTTCATACGAATTGGTCAAAAAAATGCGCGCAAGCTTTTGGGTGATCGGACCACTGCTTGCTCGATGTCGAGAGGCATATGTATCTCTGCCTGGAGGATGCGCTATCGGAACAAGACCCGTCGATTTTATTCTCGAGGGACTCAAAACTCTAGGGGCACATATCGCTATCGAAAATGGATATGTTCGTGCTAAAGCTCCAAGAGGATTAAAAGGGGATATGTATCGATTCCCTAAAGTCACTGTTGGGGGAACTCATGTGATGCTTATGGCAGCAACTACAGCAAAGGGACAAACCGTTCTCGATAACGCTGCTTGTGAACCAGAAGTCGCTAATCTTATCCGAACTCTTAACGCTATGGGGGCAAAAATAGTCGGTGAAGGCACAACAACACTCACTATCGAGGGAGTGAAAAAACTTAATGGTGCAACAATACGAGTAATTCCTGATCGAATTGAAGCGGGAACCTACGCAATGGCTGTCGCTATGATAGGAGGTGATGTGTTTCTAAAAAATGCAAACCCTAATCATTTGTCACAAGTGCTCAAAGTGCTTCAAAAAACTGGACTCGATATTCAAATAAAACCTCAAGGAATTCAGGTGAGACGAAGTGGGGGAAAAACAAAAATAATGCCGGTGGATATCAAAACCGGACCTTATCCCGCTTTTCCAACAGATCTACAAGCTCAATTCATGGCGCTGATGACAAGAGCGCAGGGAATTGCTCATATCACAGAGACAATTTTTGAAAATCGTTTCATGCATGTTCAGGAACTTATTCGTTTGGGTGCTCAGATCAAACTCGATGGGCAAACAGCTACCGTATACGGAACAGAACAATTGCAAGGCGCACAAGTGATGGCAACCGACTTGCGTGCTTCCGTATCTCTTGTTATTGCTGCACTGGCGGCAAAAGGAGAAACAATCGTTAATCGCGTGTATCACCTTGATCGCGGGTTTGAAAGGCTGGAAGAAAAATTAGCACAGTGTGGTGCTACCATTCAACGTGTAACAGCGTAAACCATTTTACCCTTTAACGTAAACCATTTTTACCCTTTAATTTGTATGAATCTGGAAATTGATGTGCACGTACATGGTCTATTTCTTGAGTTTGTGAGGTTGTAGAAATCAGATAAATATAGCTCTCAGATATCTATCTCTAAATATTCGCATCGTAGACAAAATCACAAGATGGATGGGGGCTTGGGCTTCGTTGGGGATCAATATCCTGCCAATCATCATTCCAGCAGGCATTACCTCTATCGAATACCGCTCCAAAGAGATCGTATTGAAATCATTTTATATCTAGCGGAAAATCTTAAACTGTTTTATAGTGGACAGGGTGTTCTGCGCTCCTCGACAGGAAATAACGTATTCCTGAGACCTTATTGATCTCTAAGGGAGCTGTCCCTGATAAAGCTCGTGGGCTTTTTCATATGGCGCCCACCTATTTTGTAGGTTCCCGGGGTCAACTTTTTCCACCGGTTGTCGTGGATCACCTTATCTCTTGCGCAATAAAATAAAGTGCTGTGCT
This sequence comes from Bartonella sp. B23, assembly GCF_053793815.1. Lineage (NCBI taxonomy): Bacteria > Pseudomonadati > Pseudomonadota > Alphaproteobacteria > Hyphomicrobiales > Bartonellaceae > Bartonella > Bartonella sp. B23. The sequence goes on along the minus strand of NZ_CP200033.1, from coordinate 1,338,958 downwards.
TTTTTGTAGGTTCCCGGGGTCAACTTTTTCCACCGGTTGTCGTGGATCACCTTATCTCTTGTGCAATAAAATAAAGTGCTGTGCTTTTTTGTAGGTTCCCGGGGTCAACTTTTTCCACCGGTTGTCGTGGATCACCTTATCTCTTGCGCAATAAAATAAAGTGCTGTGCTTTTTTATAGGTTCCCGGGGTCAACTTTTTCCACCGGTTGTCGTGGATCACCTTATCTCTTGCGCAATAAAATAAAGTGCTGTGCTTTTTTTGTATGAAGTGAATTGCTATGGTCCTTTCGAGAGGTTTATGAGAACCTTGGCCGATTTAAAAGACCTTGTTTTGCGCATCTAAAATAGGTTACAGAATAATTAATGAGAAAAATAGTGTAAACATCTCTGGTTCGCTGAATCAATTTACAAATAAGATAAACAAAAGAAAATCACTCTACTATGCTATCCTTTCAGCAAGAGGAAGTATGCTGCTTTTGGCACTACAATTGTTTTTATTTACAAGTGCTATACTTAATGATTTGAGGAAAAAATGGTAGAAAATACAGAAAATCAGCAGTGTTCCTTATCAATTCGAGCACAGCTCAGAAAGATTGGATTATCAAAACGTGATGCTCTTTCGTTACAAGAACGCTCTGTTTTTTCGCAGCAAGCCTGTTCCCATGTGATGAAGAACCTTGAGGAAAAAACAAAAGATTTTTCAAGCATGATTCTAGCAGGATATTGGCCGATCAAATCGGAAATTGATCCGCGTCCTTTATTGAATGCTGTCGCGTTGCGTGGTGGAAGATTAGCATTACCGGTAGTGATTGATTCAAAAATCATGGTGTTTCGTGCATTTTCAAAAAATACAGTGCTAGAATCGATGCGTTTTGGAACATTCGGCCCTGGTGCAGAAAATGCTGTTGTTATACCAAATGTCATTATTGTTCCTCTTGCCGCATTTGACAAACAGTGTAACCGTCTCGGATATGGAGGGGGATATTATGATCGTGCCGTTGAAGCTCTTGAAAAACAAGACTATAAGCTCGATTTATTTGGATTAAGCTTTTCGTGTCAGATGGTCGAATCCATTCCCAATGCAAAACATGATCTTGTTGTAAAAGGAATTTTTACAGAAAAGGGTTTCTTAAAGCGATAAAGTATGATTAAAACGCCTATGCGTTTTTTATTTTTAGGTGACATTGTTGGAATGATGGGTTGCAAGGTTGTTTTCGAACACCTTCCAAAACTGATAAAAAAATGGAAACTTGATTTTGTTGTGGTGAATGGTGAAAATGCGCACGATTTTGGCATAACACAAGAGATATATCAAGATCTCTTAATGGTGGGTGTTGACGTTGTGACAACCGGTAATCACGCTTTTTCGTGCCAAGAAACAGTAAAATATGCGCATGACAGTGATCGTTTTTTACGACCAGCAAATTTTGTGCCAGAAAATTTTATGCAGGAGGTACCTGGAAAGGGATCTGGTGTCTTTATAGCAAAAAACGGGGCGCATGTTCTGGTTGCAAATCTTTTGGGAAGTGTTTTTATGCCTTGCAAGGCAGTGGATCCTTTTGAAACAGCTGAAAAAATTTTATGTGCCTGCTCTTTGATGGAACAGGTCGATGCAATTATTTTTGATTTTCATGCAGAAACGACGAGCGAGAAGCAGTGTTTTGGACATTTTCTTGATGGTCGTGTAAGCGTGATTGTAGGAACACACACTCATATTCCTACGGCTGATGCGCAAATTTTAGAAGGCGGTAGTGCTTACTTAACGGATGCGGGGATGTGTGGAGATTATAATTCGTCTCTTGGAATGGATAAGGAAGAGCCTTTACACCGTTTTCTTTACAAGAAAAAGCGGGATCGTTACGAATCGGCGCGAGGACCTGCTACACTTTGCGGTTTAGCGGTCGAAATTTCAGACCGAACAGGTTTAGCAGAAAAAGTTTCTGCAGTACGAATTGGCCCTCATTTGAAGCCAGAAATTCCAGATTTTTGGTAGAATTCTTTCTGCAACATATTTGATGTCTGCTCTCCAATATTCCCTTTTGAAGACTCTTTGTGGCAATGCGGTTAGCTTGGAAAAAATTCGTTCTATAAAAAAGAAAGTCCCTCCAAAAAAATCTCAAGCGAGAGCTCCTCAAAAAATTTGCCTAACACAAATGAAAAAGATGACTAATGAATTTTTATTTTAATGAAAAATTAATTATAAAATTGCGCTTTTGAAGATTTTGCATTTGTGGATAATATTCAGGTGCCTTTTCATAGGCTTTTATAGCAAGCCGTGGACGCTCTGTTGCTTCCATGGTAACTCCAAGCTCAAAAAATGCCATGTAATTGCGTAGTTCAAGTTCTATGGCATGATTAAGGTCAAGCATCGCTAATTTAAAATCACTCAGCTGAATGTGAATCCATGCTCGTCTTATCCAAGCGCCAGCATAAGTGGGATCAAGCGCAAGGGCATTGCCTAAGCACGTTGCCCTCTATCATTAAGCGCAAATTTAAAGGGCTTGAGGTGTCTCTTTCTCTAAAAGATCTTCAATGCGCTTTTGAAGATTTTGCATTTGTGGATAATATTCAGGTGCCTTTTCATAGGCTTTTATAGCAAGCCGTGGACGCTCTGTTGCTTCCATGGTAACTCCAAGCTCAAAAAATGCCATGTAATTGCGTAGTTCAAGTTCTATGGCATGATTAAGGTCAAGCATCGCTAATTTAAAATCACTCAGCTGAATGTGAATCCATGCTCGTCTTATCCAAGCGCCAGCATAAGTGGGATCAAGCGCAAGGGCATTGCCTAAGCACGTTGCCCTCTATCATTAAGCGCAAATTTAAAGGGCTTGAGGTGTCTCTTTCTCTAAAAGATCTTCAATGCGCTTTTGAAGATTTTGCATTTGTGGATAATATTCAGGTGCCTTTTCATAGGCTTTTATAGCAAGCCGTGGACGCTCTGTTGCTTCCATGGTAACTCCAAGCTCAAAAAATGCCATGTAATTGCGTAGTTCAAGTTCTATGGCATGATTAAGGTCAAGCATCGCTAATTTAAAATCACTCAGCTGCATGTGAATCCATGCTCGTCTTATCCAAGCTCCAGCATAAGTGGGATCAAGCGCAAGGGCATTGCCTAAGCACGTTGCCCTCTATCATTAAGCGCAAATTTAAAGGGCTTGAGGTGTCTCTTTCTCTAAAAGATCTTCAATGCGCTTTTGAAGATTTTGCATTTGTGGATAATATTCAAGTGCCTTTTTATAGGCTTTTATAGCAAGCCGTGGACGCTCTGTTGCTTCCATGGTAACTCCAAGCTCAAAAAATGCCATGTAATTGCGTGGTTCAAGTTCTATGGCATGGTTAAGGTCAAGCATCGCTAATTTAAAATCACTCAGCTGAATGTGAATCCATGCTCGTCTTATCCAAGCGCCAGCATAAGTGGGATCAAGCGCAAGGGCATTGTCAATGTAATCAAGCGCAAGACCGTAATCGTCAGTATTGATCGCATTTTCAGCCCATGACATTAAAAGATCAATTGTCTCACTGCCCGATTGTAACCATAAACGTTGAAGTTGTTCGCTTATCTTTTTAGCTTCATGAACATCCGCGCAAAACTTTAATTCTTTGAGAAGGTGCAAAATTTCCGCTTCTTTACGCTCTTTCGCTCTGTCAACATGAGATTGGGTGGATGCATCAGAATCTTCAAAAATGGTCACAGCACCATCAGGACTTCTCAGTGTTGAAGAAGGTGGGCTGGGTAAAAGCTCATCTAGCGGTAAAAGCATTTGAGGAGAAGGAGGGTCTTCAGGAAGTGAAGGAGGATCTTTCCCATATCCAGTCGAAACCAAACAAAAACCGCCTGTAGAAACTAAAAAAAATACAACGAAATGCAAAAAACGGAAACGCAAAAAACCTTGTTCAAAAACACAATAATCCTGAAATCGTAAAATTTTTAAAAAAATCAAAAAAAACATCACGAAAAGCCATCAAGCGGTAAATTATTATACAACGAACCTGAAACGCAAAAATAAACCTCCAAGAGAATGAAAAAGACAATGCCTGCTAAAAGGCAAGCACAAAACCATCCCTTATGATAAGCTAATAAGCCATCAAGCTTGACAGAATATCAACCTTGACGTGCTCTAAAACGTGGATTCGTCTTATTGAGGATGTAAATACGACCCTTGCGACGCACCAAACGATTGTTACGGTGCCGCTCCTTTAATGCTTTAAGCGAATTTTTAATTTTCATCATATCCACCGTTTATATATACTCACGCAACCCAATCTTATAATTGAAGTCTTCAAAACATCAATACAACAACACACCGTTCTTTCGTAAACCAGTATGTTGCCTCTCTTGAGAAACCTTTACAACCTGAGAGACTTTTACAGCCATTATCCTCTACACTTTTTTACTGTGATCAAAAAAGAAAAACGCACCCTAAAAATAAAGGCACGCATTAACACATTTCATTAACACAACGAAGAAGTGAAAATTGCAAAAAAACTAGAGCGCTTCTAACAAGAAATCTTCTTTTTGTCAAGGAACTATCCCATCTAAATCCACGAGGATGCATCTAATGGAGAAAAATAAGAGATGCAAAGCAAGAAAATAAGAGATGCAAAAATCTCAAAGATTCTCGTTTTTGATGATATGAGCGGTGAAATACCTGGCATCTCTCATGTAAGAGCAAGGAGAAAATGCATCAACAACAATACAGAAGGGAAAACTGCTGCTTTTCGTTTTTTAAAAACTTAATTAAGCTATAGTTTTTGAGAGAGACAAAGCGTTTGTCGTGCTCACATAAATTTCAAATGTTAGAGCAAGAGAGAAGATTGTAAATCTTTGGTCAAATATATTTAGAAAATGTTCCACAAAGATAGAAAAAATCATCTGCTTCTTTGTGAAGAGATAAATTAAGTTTGCTGCTTTTGTAGCATAATTTATAAAAAATATGGAGAACCTTTTGTTATTACTTGGTATTTTTTTCAGTTATCGAATGTGGCGTTTGTCTCGTTAAAACAAAAGTGATGTGCTGCTAAAGAAGAAGATGATGTGCTGCTAAAGAAGAAGATTATGCCATTAAAGAAAAAATTTTGCGTAAATCTCATCAATGGCGATAATGTCCTTCAAAATTATCTTTTCATGGGGGGATTTCTGTATGCTATTTAAAGAGAAGGAAATGCAAATCATCCATTCTAGGGATTCTTCAATCATAGCTGAGAAGCCATTTTTGCTTTTGGATATGGAGAGACTTCTTTGGTCTGGTAGACTATAAAATTTTGAAGCCTTTGTAAATTTCAGGAGCGTTTCTGATCAAAATACTATGAGGCTTAAGGAACTGTGGATAAAACGCAAGGTGTTCTTGGAGGAAGAGAGCTGGAAATGTTTTTGGAGAAGGTGATAGAGGGCACTTTTAACAAGAAAAAGGGAAGATTTATTCTATCTTGAACAACGGAAAAAAGCAAACAGAGAAAAAGAGGATGTAAGAGATCATAAGAATATAAAATCTATGGTTGTAGAGAACGATTATGAGAAATTTTCCTATAGTTCGAAAGAAATGGAGAATAGCGATGGGGAATTCGTGTCTCAAAGAGGGAAGGTGTTGTGATATTTGGGGGAGGGATGCTTTGGAGAGGTTGTTTTTTGCTGTTTAATCTTCCTTTGGTGGGGTGTTGAGTGGTCTCCCATGCAAAGCTATTCTCCTGTCAAGACTGGGTGGTTGACCCAGTTAATTGGATGACATGTCCCATTTTGCGTAGGGGTTGTACAGAGCTTTTACCATATAAATGAACCGATGTATTTTCTTGTGTGAGAAAATATTTGTATTCACTGAGGTTATGGCCAAGAAGGTTGATCATTTGGCAATTGCTATGGCGGTATGTGCTGCCTAATGGAAGACCGCAAATAGCACGGATATGTTGTTCAAATTGTGAAGTGACACATGCTTTTTGCGTCCAATGACCAGAGTTATGAACACGAGGTGCTAATTCATTTACTAAAAGACGACCATCTATGAGAACAAAAAATTCAATGCAAAGAACACCAACATAATTGAGGGCATCCATTACGCGTGCACTTATTTTTTTGGCTGCATTTTGTACATCAAGCGGAACATGCGAGGGAACAAATGACTTATGAAGAATGCCATTTTTATGCTGATTTTCAGGGCAATCATAAAAAATATGTTGCCCTTGTTGTGTACGGGTCGAAATCACCGAAATTTCCGATAAAAAAGGAACAATCTCTTCCAAAATTAAAGAATGCCCACGAAAAGTCATAAAGGCTTTTTCAAGGGTTTCATCACAGGGGTGATCCAACATCATCTGGTTCTTTCCATCGTAACCAAAACGACGTGTTTTCAAAAGACCACGCTCTCCTAACGCCGAAAGGCTTGAAAGGAGAGATGAAGAATCGTCAACAGCATACCACGATGCTGTCTCTATGCCTTGCTTTTGCAAAAACTGTTTCTCAAAAAGCCGATCTTGCGTAATCTCTAATGTTTTGGAAGAGGGATAAACATTTCTGGCTTTCTCTATGTATTGAACCGTTTGAAGTGAAAGATTTTCAAACTCATAGGTCACAACATCACACATAGAAATAAAACGATCTAATGCAGAACTATCACTATAGGATGCAGCAATATGATCGTTGGCTGTTTGCGCAGCCGGGCAATCTGCTTCAGGGCAAAAAACAACTGTTCGAAATCCTAGTTCTGCTGCTGCTATGGCGAGCATTCGTGCTAACTGTCCTCCGCCTATTAAACCAATTGTATTTTTTGAAGGTAACATAGTAGATGCTGTGTATGTAGCAGATGCTGTGTATGTGGTGGATGCTGTTGGTGTGATGGATGCTGTTGGTGTGGTGGATGCTGCGGGTGTGGTGGATGCTGCGGGTGTGGTGGATGCTGTTGGTGTGGTGGATGCTGTTGGTGTGATGGATGCTGTTGGTGTGGTGGATGCTGCGGGTGTGGTGGATGCTGCGGGTGTGATGGATGCTGCGGGTGTGGTGGATGCTGCGGGTGTGGTGGATGCTGTTGGTGTGATGGATGCTGTGGGTGTGATGGATGCTGTGGGTGTGATGGATGCTGTTGGTGTGATGGATGCTGTTGGTGTGATGGATGCTGTTGGTGTGGTGGATGCTGCGGGTGTGATGGATGCTGCGGGTGTGGTGGATGCTGTGGGTGTGGTGGATGCTGCGGGTGTGGTAGAAGATTCTGTCATTTTAAACCTCAGTTACTGGAGTTTGTGCAACACTGGCTGTTTGTTGCTGACGCCAATCTTGTAACCGCTGTGCGAGTATATCGTCGTAAACAGCCATAACCGCTGCAGCTAGTAGCGCTGCGTTAATAGCACCAGATTTGCCAATCGCTAATGTGCCAACTGGTACACCTGCCGGCATTTGCACAATGGAAAGGAGTGAATCTTGGCCAGATAAAGACTGTGAATGCACTGGAACACCAAAAACAGGAAGAGGTGTTAGCGCTGCTAACATACCAGGAAGATGTGCTGCACCTCCTGCTCCAGCAATCAAAATTTTGAAGCCTGATGCTTTTGCTTCTTTCGCAAATTGGTAAAGACGTTCAGGGGTGCGGTGTGCCGAGATAATATGCGAAATATGAGAAATACCAAGACATGTTAAAATATCCGCGCTATGACGCATCGTTTGCCAATCTGATTGGCTACCCATTAAAATCGCTACATCACATGATTTTTTAGCCATCGTATATCCTTAATTTAAATGTCAAAGGCGATTCTTTTCTCTTATATTCTTGTAAGAGCTTTATATTCCTTTTGCAAAGCTAATTGCTGACACAGAAACAGATTTTTAATCATACTTGTGGGATAAAATACGAAGTTCAAAGATAGAAAATTTACAGGCATTTACAAAAAATTGAAAAAATAGTGATGAGTCCTTCCTTGTTGTAGAAACGGTGATCGGTAGCAAAAAAACCTTTCTATAAAAAATCTAAGCAATTTTAAGTATGTAAATCCCTTCGCGTGTGTAAATTTTAAACCAAAAATCTTAATCACGTTCATTTGCTCTAGAAATATAAATGGGTTAATACAATTATCGACAAAATAAATCTCTTTGTAAAGCGATGTTTAAAACAAGCTTAGAGTTAAAATAATAAAATTTCTTATCATGTTTCAAGAAGAGGGAGGTTAGCAAGATTTGCTATGGAAAAGGATGATCTTGGACGAGATAAAAAAAATTTTTAGCTTGCAAATTATTGCACGAGAATCAGAGCTTGAAAACAAGGATTGCCAAAATATACAAGAATAGGTGGTAAAAATGGGGAATACTTGTCGGAAATCGGTAAATAGATGGAGGTGGGAAGACTTTTAGAAATTATCATGTTTCTTTATTTCATAACGAGAAATGAAAAAATCATAAAATGTAATAACTGTAGCAATGCGATTAATTGGCTTGTAAAAGCAAAAATAGTAGCGAAAACAGGATAAAAATAAGAATACGCCATTGTAAAAATGACCAATATGAAAACTTCAATATTTACAAATGATGCTTATTTTACCGCGCAAGCCATTCTTTCCGAGTTGGAAGATAGATACGCTCTTGTGGGAGTTGATAAAGGGAAGCATAAAACAAAATCTCTTACTGATTTTCCATGCTCCGGTAATACATACAAACTTGTTTCATTTGTTGTCTCAAAAAGATAAAAGTGAAGGAGGAAGCGTTAATAGTAAATGCCTTGTTTCTTTTTTGCCATTTTGTAATGTGTTATACAATTAATAACAAGGAAAGGAGATTTTAGGTCATGTTTCTTCCATTTCTAATTACTTTAGGCGTTGCAATAACTGCAATATCAGGAAAAAAATATTAGTTATGCTTTATGGGCAGTTTTGGTGGTTGTCATTCTTCTCATCTTTAGTTGCCACGCAAATTCTGCTTTAAATTTGTCGTTTTGAGAGAATAAATATGGAATATACCGAACAAAAAGTTATCACTTTATTGTATTCATGAACCTCTTAGGGATTATAGGCTTGTCCGCTGTTTTGGTGGTGGCCTTCTGTTATCGGCTGGTGAAGTTTGAGTTGCCTTGTCCCTTTTTCCTTCTCTAGCAGGCGTTGGATTGATGTTTGCAGGATGTGAGTTCTTGATGAATATTCACCAAAAAGTGAGAAGCAGCCATTATGCCATGGTTATTCTCGGTTGTATGGTCACAAGTGCCATTACTGCAAGGCAGGTCTTTTTGCATATAACATCAGATGATCTTGGATATGGTTCAATGTTCTTTGGGTTGCATTTTTATACTTGGACGTTCATTATCCCCGTTCTTTGTATTGTTGCGGTTGCCGTTGTTATGATTTTAAGTGAAGTGGCGCACAAGTTTAAAGTCTTTTCTCCTTTTCCTATATTAAAAAAAATGGCAAGTGACCTGTTTGCCTTTTTGATTGCAGCAAATTTGATCTCTACTATATTGGAGTGTGGTGGGGGCAGTGTGCCGATGATCCAATAAGATATGAGCTGTTGTCAAATTGGTCTTCTGCAGCATCTTAAAGTGATTTTTCAATAAACCATCCACATATCTATCTTATCTGCATACCTATTTTGATAGTGAGTGATAAGGGAAGAAAAATATGGACAGAGATACCTCTTGTTTGTAAAAACTTTTGAGAGAAATATAATCTAGATTTTGATCTCATTTATGGGATATCGCTTTTATCGGTCCATAACATTGATCTCCTGTATTCTCTTTATGCAAAACTATCTGCAAAACGCTCAAGAACTTTCCGGGGTAAAGACTTAATTACAAGCCTATATAAGACCTATATAAGATGCTTTATCGATTAGGGGATTTTGCGCTTTTAGGATGAAATTTTTATCAATAAACCTTTTAAAATTCTCTCTTATTAAGTTCTTACCGTTTAGCATTCATAAATGCTTCGGAGAGGGGCAGTAAATGCTTTTAAAATTTGGGGTTGTAGATCTGGAAAATTCTTGCTAACTCATTGTTTTTAAGGTATCTTTATAAGAAATGAACCGCTATTTTTATATATTGTTCTCTGCTTTTAAATATCTTCTCCTTGTATGCTCGGCAATATAATTCGTTCTTTTTTCACTTTCATGTTTCAATTTTGTTTTAGAGCCTTTTTGTTGAAAAAGAGGCAGGCATTTTAGCGATGATTCTTAGCAGCAGCCAATAGAGCGAATCGAGAAGAATGTCCGTTATTTTAAGGGTTGTGGCTGTACTGATAAAACACCCAACATAGACGATTTTTAAATTGGGAGTACAGGGAATGATGATCCTCTGGAGGGGTTGTTTGATTGTATTGAGTCTTTGTAGGTGCGCATACATGAAGTGAAGAGGAAATTAGAGTGGGAAAAAAGAGTGATACTGAAAAAATGTATGAAGATTAGTCGAAAAACACATGGTTTTGGGGTGAAACAAAGTGTCGCAAATGAAAAAAATCAAATGGAACAGAGTGTGAAGTGAAAATACCAGAGAACAACTGGAATCAAGGGTGGTAGAATGGATTTGGTGGGAGAATTTTCATGCATTCTGTATGCGCTAAATTGTTATAAAAAATATTCCCATGATATTTTATGGTAAGTCCGTTTTACTATTTTCTGTAAATATTTAAAAGCGTAAAAATGTGAATCTTTAAAAGAGTAAGATAAAGAAATTATGTATTTTGTGTGATTTTGTAGGTGCGCATACATGAAGTGAAGAGGAAATTAGAGTGGGAAAAAAGAGTGATACTGAAAAAATGTATGAAGATTAGTCGAAAAACACATGGTTTTGGGGTGAAACAAAGTGTCGCAAATGAAAAAAATCAAATGGAACAGAGTGTGAAGTGAAAATACCAGAGAACAACTGGAATCAAGGGTGGTAGAATGGATTTGGTGGGAGAATTTTCATGCATTCTGTATGCGCTAAATTGTTATAAAAAATCTGTATGCGCTAAATTGTTATAAAAAATATTCCCATGATATTTTATGGTAAGTCCGTTTTACTATTTTCTGTAAATATTTAAAAGCGTAAAAATGTGAATCTTTAAAAGAGTAAGATAAAGAAATTATGTATTTTGTGTGATTTTGTAGGTGCGCATACATGAAGTGAAGAGGAAATTAGAGTGGGAAAAAAGAGTGATACTGAAAAATGTATGAAGATTAGTCGAAAAACACATGGTTTTGGGGTGAAACAAAGTGTCGCAAATGAAAAAAATCAAATGGAACAGAGTGTGAAGTGAAAATACCAGAGAACAACTGGAGTCGTGGAGTAAACAGGAGGCGTAAAAAGCTTGTGGGAATGCTTCGATTGTCTCTTGATGAATCCGCGCAAAAGTCGGTTCCATCATTGATGGCGTTGAGGGAATAAGGCTTTTGCAAAGTATCAGAGAACAAACGTAAAAATAAAAACCTCTACTCTTTGTTGAATTTTGTTCACAAAACCAACAAAATAGAGTATGAACGCTGAAAAATAACGCACATCCTAAAAAATACGTGTACTATAAAGGAAATTGTTTTTTATGTCAAAAGAAGAAGTTTTGGAATTTTCTGGTATTGTGACCGAACTCTTGCCAAATGCAATGTTTCGTGTGAAATTAGAAAATGATCATGAAATTATTGCCCATACCGCTGGAAGAATGCGCAAAAATCGCATTCGCGTGTTGGCCGGTGATAAAATTATGGTAGAAATGACTCCTTATGATTTGACAAAAGGACGTATTATATATCGCTATAAGTAAGTCATCAGCAGTGCCCATTTTCTATCAAAGAAGTTGTATTGGTTCTAAAATACTTTGATGTCTTCTTATAACTGAAAAATAAAAAAACAAAAGATAAAGTAGTCTGAGAAATATGTAAAAGGTAGTTGTGGTGTTAAGAAAATTGGGTGGTGGATTGAAAGCATTCCGAGGGGGATAACGAGGGGGGCTAAAATGAGCAACTTAAAGAAAATCTTCTTAAGAAAACAGAATTTGTCAGAAAATCTTGTTCAAGAAACCCAATTGATACTGGCTTCCGCTTCGCCGCGTCGTTTGATACTCCTAGCGCAAATAGGTCTTGACCCTCATGAGGTGTATGCAACAAATATCGACGAAACACCAAAATTAAGAGAACATCCTGCAAATCTTGCAAAACGTTTGGCAAAAGAAAAAGCGCTTAAAGCACAAGAAATTTTGTTATCGCGTAATCAAAATGGGCAAGGGGAAAAAATACAGAAAACTGTTATCTTGGCTGCTGATACGGTAGTAGCTGTGGGGCGCACCATTCTTCCTAAACCAGAAGGTGAAGACGAGGCTTATGAATGTTTGAGATACCTTTCTGGGCGTTCGCACAAGGTCTATGGTGCCGTTTGTGCAATAAATGAACGTGGAAAAGTAACCGTAAAATTGGTTGAAAGTCGTGTCCGTTTTAGACGCTTAACCTCTTCCATGATGAAGGCTTACCTTGCTTCCGATGAATGGGAAGGAAAAGCCGGTGGTTACGCTATTCAGGGAAAAGCCGGTGCTTTCGTTATCCATATGGATGGTTCTTATTCCAATGTGGTTGGTTTACCGTTGGCTGAAACAGTCGATCTCTTGACCGCTTATCACTACCCACTTTTTACGCACTGGGCTGAAGAAACGCATTAGAAAAACTTTAAGCAAGGTCAAAAACAATAAAACAGAAAAAAATAAAGTAAAACCTGCAAACTGATAACAAAGATAAAAAATGTTAAAAGAGCAAGACTTAATGCAAATAAAAACACCTCCGGTCCGTCCCCCACATCCTTGTCCGATTTGTGGTCAGATGGCACAACAAAACGCCTATCCTTTCTGTTCAACACGATGCAGAGCTATTGATCTCAATCGATGGCTTTCTGGTGCTTATATTATACCGACGCTGCCGCAAAAAAGTGATGAAGAAGAATAGAAATTTTTTATGAGAAAAAATAAAATAATTATAAAAATATTTTTTCTTTTACTGTACATATTTAATATTATTTTTATTTAATATTCTATTATATAAATATTTTTTAAATAAAAGTTATGACAAATACTCTTTGTTTTACTGTTAATTACATGTAGTAAAATATGATTTTTAAAAATCAAAAGGTATATTTTCTTTCATTTAAATTAAATTCATTAATAATAATGTACTGATGTTGTTGTTTTAATTGTAAGGATGTGCTGGCGAGGATATGCTTGCAAGGCTGTGTTGGTGACGCTGTAAGGGAGTTACAGTTTTTATTTAAATAATGATAGTACGTCTTTTGCTCCCTCTTGCTATAAGGCTTGTGAGAACCCATATTCTTTTTACACTATGGTTCTTCTTCATGGGGCATAATTTGCGGTGCTTGGTGGGGTTATCGATCCTTTGAAGATGCCTCTTTGTGGAATGTTGGGAGAGTTTAAAGTGCGGCGGTAGTTTAAGTTGAAGGAAAAAAAATGAACCTAGAAAAATATAGTGAACGATTGCAAGGTTTTTTACAATCAGCACAAAATAGCGCGCTCTCTTCTGATCATCAGCAGTTTATGCCGGAGCATCTGTTGAAAGTACTGTTAGACGATTCTCAAGGGTTGGCAGAATCACTTATCAAAAAAGCGGGTGGTGATCTTGCTCTTATTCGAAAAGCGCTTAACGAAGCGCTTGATGCGTTGCCTAAAGTACAAGGGGGTAATGGACAACTCTATTTGACTCAGCCGTTGGCAAAAGTATTTAACATGGCGGAAGAGTTGGCAAAAAAAGCTGGTGATCAGTTTGTTACTGTGGAGCGTGTGTTGCAAGCACTGATCATGGAAAAAACCGCAAAAACCGCTGATATTCTCACAAGCGGAGGGGTGACAGAGAAAACCCTTAATCAGGCTATTAATGATTTGCGGAAGGGAAAAACAGCAATAAGCCCCCATGCCGAAAGCCAATATGATGCTCTGCAAAAATATGCTCGTGATTTGACAAAAGAGGCTCGTGAAGGAAAACTAGATCCTGTTATTGGGCGGGAAGAAGAAATCCGCCGAACTATTCAGGTGCTTTCACGGCGTACCAAAAATAATCCTGTGCTGATCGGCGAACCAGGGGTGGGGAAAACAGCTATCGTGGAAGGATTAGCATTGCGTATTGTTAATGGCGATGTGCCTGAAACTTTGCGTGATAAACAGCTGCATGCCCTCGATATGGGAGCGCTTATCGCTGGTGCAAAGTATCGTGGAGAATTCGAAGAGCGTCTCAAAGCAGTGCTGGCAGAGGTGCAAGCCGAAAATGGTCAAATTATACTCTTTATCGATGAATTGCATAATCTCGTTGGTGCTGGAAAATCCGATGGACCTATGGATGCTTCTAACCTGCTGAAACCTGCACTGGCACGCGGAGAACTCCATTGTGTGGGGGCTACTACGCTTGATGAATACCGAAAATATGTTGAAAAAGATGCTGCTCTTGCACGACGATTCCAGCCTGTCTTTGTACCTGAACCAAACCTGGAAGATACCATATCTATTTTGCGCGGTATTAAAGAAAAATATGAACAGCACCACAAAGTACGCTTGGCAGACAGTGCACTGATTGCGGCGGCGCGTTTGTCTAACCGCTATATTACAGATCGATTCTTGCCTGATAAAGCCATCGATCTTATCGATGAAGCAGCAGCGCGGTTGAGGATGCAAGTCGATTCAAAACCAGAAGAACTCGATGTGATTGATCGGCGTATTTTACAATTGAAGATCGAACGTGAAGCTTTGAAAACAGATGTCGAGCCAACTGCGAAAGAACGCTTGAAAACCGTGCAGGATGAACTCAAAACATTGGAACAACAGTCTAGAGAAATGACAACCGCTTGGCAGGCTGAAAAACAAAAATTAGGGCATGCTGCTGATTTGAAAAAACAACTCGAAGAAGCCCGAAATGCTCTGGCTGTTGCACAACGTGATGGACAATTCCAAAAAGCTGGAGAGCTCGCTTATAGCGTGATCCCTGAACTCGAAAAACAATTGAGAATCGCTGAAAATGATGATCAACAAAATCATCTCGTTGAAGAAACAGTTACAGCTGAACATGTAGCACGAATTGTATCACGATGGACCGGTATTCCTGTTGATCGAATGATGGAGGCAGAACGTGAGGCGCTGTTGCGGATGGAAGATGAAATCAGCAAACGTGTGATTGGTCAGGGCGAAGCTGTTCAAGCTGTTTCTCGCGCTGTACGCCGAGCTCGTGCGGGGTTGCAAGATCCTAATCGCCCGATTGGTTCTTTCATGTTCTTAGGCCCTACAGGGGTGGGAAAAACAGAATTAACAAAAGCTCTCGCCGCTTTTCTTTTCCAGGACTCCAATGCAATGTTGCGCATCGATATGTCTGAATATATGGAAAAGCATGCTGGCGCACGTCTGATCGGGGCGCCGCCCGGATATGTCGGATATGAAGAAGGGGGCGTGCTGACTGAAGCTGTACGCAGAAGACCTTATCAGGTCATTCTGTTCGACGAAATTGAAAAAGCACATCATGATATTTTTAATCTCTTATTGCAAGTGCTCGATGAGGGACGTTTGACTGATAGTCAAGGACGCACTGTCGATTTTCGAAATACTTTGCTGATTATGACTTCTAATCTGGGTGCTGAATTTTTAACCGCTTTGCCTGAAGGACAAACAACTGATCAGGCGAAAAATGATGTCATGAATGTCGTCAAAGCGGCTTTTCGTCCTGAATTTTTAAACCGTATTGATGAGATTATTCTCTTTCAAAGATTACAACGCAAAGGTATGGAAGCTATCGTCGATATTCAGATAGAACAATTGCAAAATTTGCTCAATGAACGAAAAATAACTTTGCAAATCGAGCCAGAGGTGAGAAAATTTCTTGCCGATAAAGGCTATGATCCCCTCTATGGGGCACGTCCGCTAAAACGGATTATACAAAAAGAAATTCAAGATCCACTGGCAGAAAACATCTTATTTGGAAAAATTCACGATGAAACAACCGTCAAAATTGCAAAAGAAGGGGATAAGATGACTTTTTTGCCTGAGGATTAAAACTCTCATGAGAAAAGGCTGTCTGTGGGGTAGAGGATTGTCTTTGAGGCGGAAAGTTGCCTGTGGGATAGAGTATTTTTATGAGATAGACGAAAAATGATAGTGAGAACATAAAAAACTTGACAAGGTAAATCTTAATAGGTATCATAATAATACAATGGGAATTTTGCACTTTTTGCAAAGTGGACAGGATGGCCGGATCGGAGGAAGTCTTTTGTAAAGAGTGATGCCTGTTAGGGTTTTGCCTGTTAGGGTTTTGCCTGTTAGGGTTTTGCCTGTTAGGGTTTTGCCTGTTAGGGTTTTGCCTGTTAGGGTTTTGCCTGTTAGGGTTTTGCCTGTTAGGGTTTTGCCTGTTAGGGTTTTGCCTGTTAGGGTTTTGCCTGTTAGGGTTTTGCCTGTTAGGGTTTTGCCTGTTAGGGTTTTGCCTGTTAGGGTTTTTTCTAGAGTCTGTGAGATTGCGAATTTTGTACTTGTCAGAATGATGAGTCAAAATGGTTCGTTGTATGTCTTCTCAGTGGAGATGTGTGGTGATAAGCAACGGTCAGTTTATAACCTAACGGTCGTATAATCCATTGAATTTTAATTGGTTTATCGAAGATTTGTGCGTTCATCAATTGAAATTTATTGTAACGTCAGCAACTTTCTATGTGGTTGAAAGATGTTCAAGGGATGTATTTCTCTGAACAAGGAAATGGCTTGGAAAAGCTTTGTATGATGATACATTTTTGCTAATCATTTGCTAGGTGATTTTGCTGTATGCTTACGCAAAGAGGGGGAGAGGTGTAGGTGTTTTTTGTTTTTTATGAGAGAATTTTCTTCCTATTCTCTATCTGATGTTTTCTCTTCTAGAATAGCGTTTAAAATAGCGTTCCTTTTTTTTACATTTTATGCTCATTTGGTGAGGGTGGAAAAAATTTGTCTGTTTCTTTCGAGAATAAAGGGAATTATCGTAATGAAAGGGAGAATCTTGTAATAAAAAAGGAAAAAAGACTTTCATTGAATTATCTGACAAAGGATTATCACAATATATCATCATATTGTCTTAAACTATCTGAATGATTTTGATCTTTGATCAAAAGGATTTTGGTTGTTTTTGAAATTTCGTGCTGATTTTTGATGCTTTTTTTGTCGTTGGATGTGCTTTTCTTTATTTAAAGGAACATCATGATGGCAGATGAACGTCGCCTTCCTTTACGCCGAAGAGGTCGTCCAAAAGGTGCTTTGAATAAAACAACAAAGCGGTTTAATGAAGCCCTTCTTACAGCTGCTGAGCAAGCTGGATATCACTATGGTAAGGATGGGTTGGTATCTTATCTTGAATATCATGTCTTGAATATCATGCACTGAATAATCCTGTACCTTTTTTTTCACTTCTGGCTAAGGTGTTGCCTCTGCAGGTGATGGGAGAAACAGGAGGCGATGTTACAGCAGTTTCATGTGTTGAGATTGTGCCGGTAAGGGCAAAGGATGCGGTGTCTTTAGAGCAGGAAACTGAAGATCGTGATGCTTGAGGATTTTGATGCTTTTTTTGTTGTGGGATGTGCTTTTCTTTATTTAAAGGAACATCATGATGGCAGATGAACGTCGCCTTCCTTTACGCCGAAGAGGTCGTCCAAAAGGTGCTTTGAATAAAACAACAAAGCGGTTTAATGAAGCCCTTCTTACAGCTGCTGAGCAAGCTGGATATCACTATGGTAAGGATGGGTTGGTATCTTATCTTGAATATCATGCACTGAATAATCCTGTACCTTTTTTTTCACTTCTGGCTAAGGTGTTGCCTCTGCAGGTGATGGGAGAAACAGGAGGCGATGTTACAGCAGTTTCACGTGTTGAGATTGTGCCGGTAAGGGCAAAGGATGCGGTGTCTTTAGAGCGGGAAACTGAAGATCGTGATGCTTGAGGATTTTGATGCTTGGTGAGATTTTTCAAGATTGTGGCGCTTTAGGATCGCTATTTTTAAAGCGTGCTGTTTTTTGAAAGATCATTGTGCTTGAGGATTCATGAAAACTGCGCAAATTGCTCTTATTCCAAAGCTGCTTCCTGTTTTTACTGGAAAGGCTGATGTGCGTGCTGCTTGGGGAGGACGAGGGTCTGGGAAAACACGTTCTTTTGCCCTTATGTCTTCTGTGATCGGATATCGACATGGAAAGGCTGGAGAACGTGGAATTATTCTGTGTGCACGGCAATTTCAAAATTCGCTCAATGAAAGTTCGTTGGAGGAAATTAAACGCGCAATTGAAGCTTATCCTTTTCTACAGGACTATTATGAAGTGGGCGATAAGTATATTAAGTCAAAAGATGGACGTATTGTATATGTTTTCGCTGGACTTGATCGCAATATCGCAAGCATTAAATCAATGGGACGCGTTTTTTTATGCTGGGTGGATGAGGCGGAGCCCGTGACCGAAACTGCTTGGCAAACACTTATTCCAACGCTGCGTGAAGAAGGAAAAGATTGGAATGCCGAATTATGGGTGACATGGAACCCTTGTCGTGAAAATGCACCCGTGGAAAAACGTTTCCGAAATGTCGACGATCCAAACATCAAAGGCGTGGAAATCAATTGGCGTGATAATCCTCAATTCCCTGAAAAACTCAATCGAGATCGCAAGGCGGATTTAGCACAGCGACCTGAACAGTATAATCATATTTGGGAAGGTGAATATATGCAAGCTGTTCAAGGTGCTTATTACCAAAAAGCACTGCTGGAAGCAGAGCAGGAAGGGCGTATTACCAATGTGCCACGTGATCCGTTGATGCAGATCAGAATTTTTTGGGATATCGGCGGAACAGGGGCAAAGGCTGATGCGACAGCTTTGTGGGTGGCACAATTTGTTGGGCGTGAAATTCGCGTGCTTGATTATTATGAAGCTCAAGGACAACCTCTATCGGAACATGTGGGGTGGGTGTTTCAAAGGGGATATCAAAAGGCATTGATGGTCTTGCCACATGATGGCGCTACAAAAGATCGGGTTTATAATGTCAGTTTTGAAAGTGCTCTACAACAGGCTGGATTTCAAACCAAAGTGATACCTAATCAAGGGATGGGAGCGGTCAAAATGCGTATTGAAGCCGTAAGGCGATTGTTTCCTGCTATATGGTTTAACCGTGAAACAACGCAAGTGGGGCGAAAAGCGCTTGCTTGGTATCACGAAAAACGTGATGAACAACGTAATATCGGACTGGGCGCAGAACATGATTGGGCAAGTCATGGTGCAGACAGTTTCGGACTCATGTGTGTGGCTTATGAACAGCCACATGTAAGGCCTAAAAAAAAGGCTTATCGTTTTTCTCACCATTCTCAAACTTCATGGATGGCTTTCTAAATGAATATTTTTACAAATTCTTGTGATCCCTTAGAGACGATCGAAAACCAAGCACTCTTTAAAAAACTCGTTGGTTGGTATCAGGATGATATTGCACATGTCGAGCAGTGGCGAAAAAATGCCCAAGAAGACTACGATTTTTATAATGGGAGGCAATGGAATGAGCAAGATCTTGCTGTGTTGCGTGAACAAAATAGACCAGTGATGACCTTTAATCGGATTGCTCCATTGATTAATGCTGTGATCGGTACGGAGCGCAATAACAAACGACAAGTGCAATTTATTCCACGTCAAGAAGGTGCAGCATTTGCAAACCAGATCCTCACAGGAGCAGCCGAATGGTTTCGCGATGAAGCAGGAGGAGAGTATGAAGATTCTGATGCCTTTCAAGATGCTATAATTTGTGGAATGGGGTGGACAGATACACGTCTCGATTATGAAGAAGATCCACAAGGAAAACCCGTTATTGCACGATTAGATCCTATGAAAATGGTCTGGGATGCTAGTGCGGTGAAGCCTAATCTTATCGATGCGCAGCATGTGTGGTATATTGATGAAAAACCACTGAACTTTGCTCAGGAAATGTTTCCTCATGTCCATTGGGCCGATCTTAATGCAGATTGGGTTGAAAATCATACATTTTTTCACAAAACAAACAGCAGCGATATGCAAAAATATCGTGGAAATGTTGAGGAAGATGGAAGTTATCAACGGCCTAAAATGGTCACATTGGCTGAATGCCGATGGTTCGAGCGTGAACCTGTTTATAAAGTCATCGATCCATTAAGCGGAAAATTTATCAATTATTCTGAGAAAGATTTCCAAAAATTAAAGAAAGAGTTTCCTGAAATAAAAGCAACGAGGATGACTAGAAAAATTGTCAAACGTGCCTTTTTGGGAAAAAAATTGCTCGATGCTCCTGATAAGCCTTTGGTACCATCTAATCAATTGGGATGGGAGTGTATTACTGGCACTTTTGATAAATTAAGCAGACAATTTTATGGTATTGTGAAACCAACAAAAGATCCGCAACGATGGGCAAATAAATATTTTAGTCAAGTGATGCATTTGCTAAATAGCCAGTCAAAAGGCGGAATCATGGCTGAACGCGACGCCTTCGATGATGATCGACAAGCAACAGAAAGTTGGGCGAGGGCCGATAGTATTACTTGGCTTAAAAGTGGTGCAGTCTCTGGAGGTAGAATTCAGCCTAAACCCGTTGCACAATTTCCACAAGGATTTTTCCATCTGTTTAATGAAGCAAAGAGCGCACTCGAACAAGTGACCGGGTTGTCTTCAGAATTTATTGGAACAAGAGCCGTAAATCAACCAGGAATACTCGAAGAACAACGCAGACAGTCGTCACTCAATTTGTTGGCTTCTTTCTTTGATGGTTTGCGTCGATATCGACAACGACAGGGGAAAATTATTCTCTATCTTATTCAAAATTATCTTTCTGATGGACGATTGGTGCGTATTGCTGGTGAGGAAAATGCCCAATATGTGCCGCTAACAAGGGAAGTTATCACTAGTTTGGAATATGATATTGTTGTCGATGATGCTCCAACAAGTCTCAATGAAAAAGAACGCACATTTGCTGTTATTATGCAATTGCTACCTTTGATGCAGAGTTTCACAACACCTGAGATTATGCTCGATCTTTTACGCTATTCACCTTTGCCAGCATCGCTTATCCATAAAATTGCTATCAAATCGCAAACTCAAACTTTAGACGAGAAAAGCCATCATTTGCAAAATAGTGGCCAGGGTGGAGAAATCCTTGGGAGTAATGCTGGAGTAGAACAGATGGTGCAAGCTCTTTTGCAGAGAGAAAATGCGCAATAATAAACTGATTCATTTGAAAAAATATTATTTTATTGTTTGAAAAAGAGAAGGCTAACAGTATGGATCAAGAACATTTAACGCCAGAAGAACAAAGCCAATTGAAACAGGGGGAGATTTCAGGAACTCAACAGGAAGAAGACAGAAAAAGCGAACTGGGAGAAAATTTTCAAGGTGAGCAAAATGGATATCAACAACAGCAGTCATTGCAAGAAGACATGCCGGAAAAAGATATTCAAAAGGAACTCGAAAGTGATGTACCACCAGATCCGAAAAAAGATTTTATGGGTTATATACAATGGTTGGGAAAAGCACTACACAAACAGGAGGCGTTGCTCTCTAAACAAGCACCTGCACAAAGTTCTGAAGTACAACAGTTGCAGAATTTTTATCAGCAATCCGTTGTTAGTGTTAAACAAAAGCATCATGATTTTGATGAAGCCGCCGATTTTATTTATGATACACGGGCAAAGCAGTTGGCCGCTTATGCTTCGCTATATCCTGAAATGGCAGATCCAAAGGTTGTGGACACGATAATTGGTAATGAATTAAAGCAAATATTGCGTGATTGTGCGAAGAAAAAACAAAATCCTGCAGAGGTGATCTATTCTATTGCGCAAAAAATTGGCTACACAAATATTTCAAATAATACCTCAAAATATGAGGGTGAAAATTTGCAGAAAATGCAAAATTCTGCACGTACACTTGCAGCTCATAACGGTTTGACTACAAAGGGGTCTCTTTCTTTGGATATGCTCGATAAAATGTCGGAGAGAGAATTTAGTAATTGGGTTAGTGAGCCAAAAAACAAGGCTGCTTTTAATCGCCTAATGGGAGGTAGGGAAGCTTAAAGAGTGCAAATACGTGGCCAGGAAACTTTTGAGGGTGATGTATTGGCTGTATTTAAGGCGAATATATTGAGAACTTTTGAAGCACATGCGTTGAGAGTTTTCGGGATGGCTATGTGAGGCGAGGGGGAAATGCGATGAGGGAATTTCGCAAGGGGGGAGAAATAGACTTTCAACAAAAATTATACAAAAAATAAAACACATGATCCACCATCGGAAAATAAGTGATGTGGAATGTTAACAACCGGGACTTTACCGGTTTTTTTTATGTCAACTAACTTTTAGAGGATAAAATGACCGTAACTCATATCGGACTGAATGACCCAATGGCAGTGCGCACATGGTCTAAACTATTGAACCAGGAAGTTTCAAAAGCAATTCCTATTGCACCGTTGATCGGGAATGATTCAAATAGTATCATACAATTAAAAGAGGAAACCACGAAAGCAAGTGGGGATGCGATTAGCTTTAATTTACGCGTCCAGTTGCTCGGTGATGGAGTAAGTGAAGGACAGGAACTTGAGGGCAATGAAGAAGCTCTCCAATTCCTTCATGATCGCTTGACTATCAATGAACTTGTTCATGCGGTGCGTGTTAAGAATGAAGGGACTATTGATCAACAGCGTATTCTGCATGATTTGCGTACCGAAGCCAAAAATGGCTTGGTTGATTGGTATGCGGATCGTCTTAGTATGATGTTCTTCATTCAAGTTTGCGGATATACCGCAAAAACCATTAACTTTGAAGGACGCACGATAACCCTTAAACCTGTTCATTACGGGTTTAATGATCCAACTGCACCAACCGATAAACGCGTTGTGCGTCCTAATGGAAAAACAAAAGATGAAGACTTGAAAGAAAATGATGTCTTCAATCTTAAGTTGATTGATAAAGCTGTTGAACGCGCTAAGCTGGCAAATCCCAAAATTAGACCTGTACGTGTCGATGGGGAAAATGTTTATGTGCTTTATCTACATCCAACACAGGTTACGCAATTGCGAACAAATACAGATGCCGGACAATGGCTCGACATTACGAAGGCAATCTACAGTGGAAACCGTCTTAAAAACCCACTTTATGATGGTTCTTTGGGTATGTATAATGGTGTTGTTTTGCGTGAGGCTGAACATGTTACTGAAGGTGTTGAGTCAGGTTCAACAAGTAAAGCAGCGCCAAAAAATGTTGCTGAAGATGTCGAGTCAGGTCCAACAAATAAAGCAGTGTCAAATGTGCGTCGTGCCGTTTTGCTAGGGGCACAAAGCGCTGTTATTGCTTTTGGAAAAAACCGCGGCGCTACACGTTATAAATTGGTGGAAGAGTTGTTCGATTATGAACGAGAGTTTGGTGTTGCAGCAAAAACAATTATCGGTATGAAAAAAACATGCTTCAATTTGCCAGGAAGCGCACAAGGGATCCAGGATTTTGCTACCATCGTGATTCCAACTTATGGAGCACCTGCTTAAAGGTATTCGTGAAGACATGCAAATGCTTCCCCTAAAACAGAAAAATCTGCTTGGGGGGAGATGCATAAAATGTTGCATACATAAAAGGATTATGACTGCTCATGACCATTTTGCCTACAGACAACAATCTCCCGCACGCAGATCATTCTAAAATTTTCGCTTCTATGGTCGCGCTTATTCAAGATGAAATTGATGACACAACAGATGAATATTCTGTGCAAATTCGAGATTCCATTTTTGCCGCTTTGCGTTTATGTGAACGAGAACCATTTTTCTTTAGTGAAAAAAGGAAAATGAGTTTTAAAACACAACCAAAAAAAACATGGTATGGTCAAGAAGAAGGCGTTTTTATTGAATCAGAAAAAGCTTTGGAGCGCGTCATTTTAGGAACAAATTATGCAACACAAACACCATTGCTTTTTAAATCTGTAGAGGCATTGCAAAAGCAATATGGATTACATCCTGTACAAGGAACACCCATCTTTTATACTTACCGTAATCAAAAAATAGGACTATTTCCAACACCAAAACAGGTTGAAACTGTGCGCATTTTTCATACTCCTCTTTGTTCGGGAGATGAACAAATGATGGAGGAGGATAATCCTTGGTTTATTCATGCATTTGATCTTATTAAAGCACGTGCAAAATATGAGCTTCACAAAAATATTCTCAAAGATCCTGAATATGCGGCTGTTTCTTTTAGAGATTATCAAGAACAGCTCCAAGCTTTGCGATTGGAAACATCGCGCCGAAAAGGTTCTTCAAATATTTTGCCAATGCAGTTTTAAAGAGCCTTTGGTTGATGCTGGTGGCTTCTTACGTGTAAACACATCAATGTGTTTGTTTTTTCTATAATTTGAGCTTTATGCCTTTGTTACAGAGTTTTATCTCAAGGGCTTTCGTAGTTTAAAATAAGCCTTTTCGATTTGAAATACGATAGAGGCTTTTCAAATATTTTGCTAATGGGGTTTCTCAATGGCTTTTTTCCCAATCGCTGATTATCGGCCCGATGTTGCTAACATTAATGGCATTTTTACCGATGAACTCATCAATGTGTTACCGGCTGATGGATCATATATTCCTATGCCTAGCTTTGAACCTTTGACAGATCCTTGTCCTGGTATACTTTTGGGGGCTTTTGCTGTTAAAACAAAAAATGGCGTGTTTGTCATTGTTGGTACGGAACAAAAAATTTACCTTCTCGATAATACGACAATGCAGTGGAAAGATATTAGCCGCAAGGGAAAATTTTATCTCGCTAATGTCGATGCTCCATGGTCTTTTGCTTTATTTGGCGATTATGTTATTGCTGTTAACGCCAATGATAAACCTCAAGTAATCGATATTAATCATGATAAAAAATTTAGAGATTTAGGAGGAAATCCACCACAAGCAGGACTTGTTCGTGTATGGGGAGATTTCGTTTGTTTGATGAAATTGACCGAATATCCAAGACGTGTTCATTGGTCAGGATTGAACGATGCAGAATTTTGGACCGTTGGGAAAAAAAGCTGTGATTATCAAGATTTTCCCGATGGCGGTTTTGTGCAAGGCGCAACCGAAACAACAAATCCAATTATCTTTATGCGGTCTGCAATATATGCAGGTTCTTTTATCCCTGGTTCCAAGATTATTTTCAGTTTTCAAAAAATCCATGATAAACGCGGCGCAAAAAACGCTGAATCTATCGTTTGTCGCGGTGATCTTGCCTTCTTTTCTGATGAGGGTGGATTTTATCAAATGACCAATGAGGGACAAATTATACCCATTGGGTTTGAAAAAGTAGATCGAACCATGACAGCAAAATCTCGTCAGAATAATTTATACACTTTGTTTGCTGCCATTGATGGGGTGTATAATCGCGTTTATTGGATGATTGATAATGATGATAGCTCTGATGAATGCATTTTACTCATTTATGATTGGGGGTTACAAAAATGGACAAAAGCTATCGTGAAAATCAAAACAATTATGCCCATTTTTTTGGCTGGAATCACTTTAGAAGGACTTGATAAGATTTCTCAGAGCCTTGATGATTTACCTTTTTCTCTCGACAGTAAAGCGTGGAAAAATGAAACTCCTATTCTCGGTGCATTTGATCATCAGGGAAGGCTTGGCTCGTTTTCTGGTTTGCCTATGGCTTGTGTGGTGACATCACAAGAAATGGGACAGACAAATGGTATGATAACCAGGGTTAAAAATATTATGCCTCAAGTGAATAGTAGAGAGTTTTATTTGTCTGTGGGAATGCGCTTTCGCCAATCCATAGAAGAGAAAACGGTTTGGTTGCCGGAAAAAAAACCTTCTCATAATACGGGGCAAATTCATTCCCGTGCAAGAGCACGGTTTTATCGTTTTAAATTGCGAATTCCAGAGGGGCAGAATTGGTCTCATATCGCTGGTTTTGATGTGAAATTGAATGCTGCCGGCATGCGGTGAGGCTTAAGCTATATGTAACAGGAGAGCCTATGTAGAGAGACCAAATTCACGTTGTAATAAACAAATGAGATGGCAAGATGTGGTGGAAATACTAAAAATTGTCTGGGGGGTCGCTGTGAGAAGGCTGAAAAAAAACAGAAAAAAAGCCGAAAAAAGAAAAACCATGACACTGCAACAGGGAAGAAAAAATCTTTATTCTGTTCACCTTACAAATCAATGGACATGGGAAAAAATAGCTCCTTATCAAGAGGCTCTCAATACCGCATTAGAAAAATACGCTCAGCGTTTTCCCGATGATGTCTGTTTGGCAATAATTGCTGAAGAATTGGCAAAAGGACAAGCACAATTGTGGTTGGTCTTAAAAAATAAAATACAATTTAGTGCCTTTGTGATTACAAAAATTGAAATAACCCATACGGGAAAAAAACGCGTTGTCATTTCAGATCTTGCCGGGGAAGGAGGGCTGGAACTGGTCAAAGTGATCGATAAGATTGAACAATGGGCACAGACAAGAAATGCTGAGGAAATGCATATGTTTGGAAGGTCTGGATGGGCTAAAATGCTTAGCAATCACGGATATTCTCGTAATCTTATTCATTATAGAAAGGTTTTTAACCCATGAGTAGAAAAACAAAACCTCAAGTGCAAACAACAACACAAACAAATGCACCACCCGCGTGGGCAGAAGATATCTTTAAACAAGCCAGTTCTCAAGCGCTTGATCTTTATGATAAAGGAATTGGCGGAAATGTTTATGAGGGACAGCGTGTTACAGATCTTAGTACTGCGACACAAAATGCTATAAATGGTCTAGGACAGGCTGCTGGACAGTATAACAATCCTTCCGTGACACAGTGGCTTAATGCACCAACACAAAGCTCTACGAACCTTCTTGGTATGGCCCAGGGAGACTGGATTGGAGGAAATAGTAAATTTGATGCTGCGTTGCAAAATGCGCTGAATAAAACTTCTGATGCCGTTAATCAATCGATGTCTGGAGCTGGGCGATATGGATCTGGCGCACATACTGGTGTGCTTGCAGATGAGCTTGGTGCATTGGCAACAAATGCTACTGCACAGCAATATAACCAAGATGTGCGTAATATGATGAATGCTAATCAGATTATTGATAATTCATTGTATAATCAGACTAATGCAGCAAACAACTTCTATCAGGGACAAAGTAATGCGCAAATCAATGCTTTGAAAGGAGGCATGGTCCAAGATACAAACAGCCAGAATGTTTTAGATGCTGAGCGCCAAAAATGGACAGAACAAGATAATCAAGATTGGAACCGATTAGAACAGTTGCTCGGCATTGGAACTAAAGCTGCTGGAAATTACGGAACAACATCAATAAAATCCACAACCACGCCTTCTGTTACAAAAGATCCATTGCGCGATGCACAGCAGGCGCTTGGATTAGTGGGAGGAATTTTAGGCCTTTGTGATGTCAGAGCTAAAGAAAATATTGTTCTGGTCGGTAAAAAAAATGGCTATTCGCTTTATGAATTTAATTATAAAGGAGATCCGCAACGATATCGTGGAGTTCTTGCTCAGGAAGTGTTGCGTTTGAATCCCGATGCTGTGTATGTCAATGCAGAAACAAAGCTACTGCATGTTCATTATGACAAAATTGGAATGAAAATGGAAAAAGTGAAAATGAAGAAAAAAATAGAATATAAAAAGAAAAGTGCCGCTTGCTTTTCTTCTTTCTTCGCGCGTTTTCCTTTCTTGAAAAAAGGATATATTCTATGAGCTCTATTTATGATTGGTCTCTTGTCGCATCCGAAAATGCTTATGCAGATGAGATGATAAACTGGGCCGAGGGACAGCCTCCAAGTTCAGTCAATGATAGTGCGCGTATGATGATGCAGCGTGTCAAAGAGTATTTGTTAGATAATGGCGGGGCTATTGACACACAGTTTACTGTCGATAAAGAGGAAAATAAAACATCGCTTCGATTGATTACAAAATGTTCTTTTAAGAATTATAGCAGTGGGATTGTTGTGCGCTTTAGGGCACAAGAGAAAAATATAGGAATGATGAATGCTTCCTTAAATCAAATGACTGCACAGCCTGTTTATGTTATTAGCCCAAATGGTGTAGTACCTTTAAAGGGCGGAGAAATTCAAAGTGGGGGAATTTATGAGCTCATCTATATTTGTGATATTGCCGGGAAAAATGAGGATGGTTGGTTTTTAACAAATCCAACGCAAAGCTCTACACCTCCTGGATTTATCGGAACCTTTGCTATGGAAAAAATACCTGAAGGTTGGCTGTTGTGCGATGGTAAAGATTATTCTCGAAAAACATATGCAAATCTCTTTGCTGCTATCGGTGAAACATGGGGAAAAGGAGATGGGTCTTCAACATTCAATATTCCCGATTTGCGTGGAATGTTTTTGCGTGGGCTAGACAATGGAAAAGAGCTTGATAAGGGGCGTCTCTTGGGAAGTCGGCAAGAAGAGTCTTTTAAAGAACATAGCCATGAAGGGAAAACAGATTTAACAGGTGAGCATACGCATAAACTTGACAAATTCCCTATCGTTGCTGTAGATATTCATGCAGGGCTTGTTAGGCACTACTATAACGGTACAGGGGACATGGAGACGGTTCCTGCAGGGGATCATGAGCATAAAGTTATTTTGGAAAAAACAGGCGGTGATGAAACGCGTCCCGTCAATGTGGCGGTTGTTTATGCTATCAAAACATGAAAATTAAAACGCTTACAGAGGTAAAAAACGCTTACAGAGGTAAAAATTGTTTGCAAAATCTCTGCTACGGGAAAAGGTGCCTTATGAAATGTTATAGAATATGGCATGTACGAAGCTTGAGGGGAAAGCTTGTTATTTGAAGAAAACGCTTCCTTGATTTGGTTTATTTCCTTTTCTTCAATGTTTTTGAGCGGAAAAAAGTGAGATGCGTGGTGTAATTTTTCCAGTACTGTGATATCTGCTTTTTTATTTTTTGTCGTTTTTTGCTGTGATGTGTAAGGGGGGAAACAAAGGCGTTGTTTGTTTTCAGTAAGCAGATATTCTTTGTTTAGGAAGCAATGTTTGGTCTTTGTATAAAAACAATTGGTCCAGAAGAGTGTCATGATAATGGGGAACTTCCTCTTTTACAAAAGAATGAGAGTATGCAAAAAAATCTCCACGGATTTTATCTCTGACAAGCTGTATGATGGTGTTGATCTGTAGGAGGCATGTGTGCCGATAAATTCAAATATCTCTTGAACAATAAAATGCTTCTGTTTGTGAGATCATTTGCTTAAATAGACTCAGAACATGCTCAGAAAATCTTATGAAGAAAGCCATGGCCGGTCAAATGATGCGAGGTAATCTTGCATTTTATGCTGCTTTCAAATTGTCAGAGCAGCGTTTTTCGTGAGAGGAAGAGGAGACGTTTTAAGAAGGTCATTTGCTGAAACGTACTGGAGTTTTTTAATCAGTTTGTGTTTGGTTTGCACGGTGTAACAATTTATCTGCAAAGATACACGGAAATCTATCAATAGCGTTGTTTTATACTATGTCAAAAAGAGGAATGTAATGGCACTTTTTCCATTTTCTATTGCTGATATCGATGATCCTGAACATATTCGTGTGGTGCTTTATACCAGCGGAAGAATGGGCCATGCTCCTTTGAATGCATTGTTGAAACAAATGCAGGAAAGTATCACAAAAATTTCGCAGCGCTTAGATGCTTTGGAACGACAATTGAAAAAAACAGATATTGTCAAGAACAAGAATAAATAAGTTGTTCAAGAAGAGGATAAAAGCAGAGCAGGATTTTTATACAATAACTACAGACAGTCGTGAAAGCGACATAAATGGCTGTAGAAACAGTGTAATAACTGACAATGGCGTGAAAAAAACTTCTGGTATTAAAAGATATGCTTTATCTGGCTTTAACGCTTCAAAAAGATTGAAAAGATAAGCACTTAGAATTATTAAAGTTTATAAATTTATAAAAAAGAAATAAGTTAGTTGCCGATAAGATTATGGCAACAAGTGGTGTGGGTGGTAAAGCTAAGCGGAAGCAGTATGTTCAATAGTAGATGGCAAAAAAACACCTTCTTGGTAAGGAAGATTGTTGAGCATGAAAGAATAAAAAACTGCTATGCATAATCCGGATGTCGGTTAAACCTTCCTGGTTTACATTTTCGATACGGATTCTAGAGACCGTAATGCATTTGCACTTTTCTAAAAAATGTAAGAATTTCAAAAAAAGAATTAGTGTGTATGAAATAATGGCGAATTTATACAGGAAAGTATATTGTGATGCTCCTATTGATTGAAGCAATTCGTCACAGATTAGTTAGGGTCTCTCTTGTACGAAAAGGGATGGCTTGGACGACTTTTCAAGACAAACTTCTGCGGTAAAAAATTTGAGCACAATGTGTGTAAAATTATAAAGAGAGAATTGAGCGGTTTTTAACCGGTGCACAATTTGCTGTGTTTGTGCTTTTTTCTATGAGAGAAGAATACAGACTTTTTGTTATCCTATGTTTTTCAAAAAGCTTAAAGAATAGATTTGTGGCTAAATTGCCAAAATAGACTAAAGCAAGAGCAAATGCTTATAAAGTCATGTTCACTTCTATGATTGAGAACGGATGGTGGGGTGATTATAGCAGATTTGAGAGCTCAAGATGCCATTGTTTTTTCTTTTCTCAAGAGAGTAAAATAGTGTACGCATAACAATTTATCGCCATCATTCTCTTTTCCATAAATCCATACCAATAACATGTTGCTTCTCTTATCTCTATCAGATACCTTTTTTACACCTCAAAAGTTGGGGCGTCTTATTAGAAAATTTTATCTCTTGAGAGAGAACATAGATTTTATGATGGCTTTTTGTTGTTTTTTCGTAAGAAGAAATGCAATTAAAACAGAGGCTTCCGTTTAAAGTTTTTTTCTTGTGCCTTAAGAAGGATCTAAAGAAAAAGAATTGCGATTGCAGATATCATCAAAACTATCAGTATTGATGGACGGTATAGGTTGCAATGACCATTGTTACAAATTCTTGTATGTCTTACAGGGATAAGAATTTGTGAAGCATGTCTTTTTCATGCCCATGATGGTTTTGAGAGTCATAAGGGGTGGATTTTTTTCGCTGTTTATTGAAGCGTTTTCAAAATTTATAGTTTCTGCCAAAAGCCACGATCACACTTTGGCTTCCAAGGAGGATAATAGGGCGCACATTGGCAATAGCTGTGTTGTTTTTGAATGAATCCCGTTGGTAACGTAAGTAGATTTTCGTAAAATAACATCACGGTATATACCAAGCATATCTTCAAAAAGATGGTTGTTTTTGTTGTGTGATATTCTTTCATTTGCATTTTGAATATTTTTCCAAAAATTGAATCTAGTGTCATTTTGTAGCTGTGTAGCTTTGGTGGAGTGGAGGTAGAGAGCATAGAATTTTTTGTTGTTGATATGTATTGGATGAATTGAGGCATATGTACGTTTAGCATGCGTAATAGTTTGATCGATAAGGTTAAGGATGAAATTATGTTGTTGCGGATCTGTTAAATCTTTATTCTTGAAAATTCCATTAGGTTGTATGATGCGTTTACTGGTCCGAGCAGTTGGCCTATTAAATCCGTAATGGATGGGCTTAAGTTTTAGGCTTTGTTTACTCATGTTCATACTGTCTGCGGCGTAACCACAGATTTGGATGAAAAACATCAGACTTAGCAATTCGCTATATGAATCAATAATCCGACATTATCTTGCGCATTCATACAGTACTTATTGGACGGTTGGAGTAAATATATCAGCTTTTCGATTTGCATTTTATCATACAAGCGTGGCTGTTTGTTTCCTGTCTATGTGTCTTTTGTGGTAATATCATTCTTTAACGCTGGAATATGTGAGTTAAATAGAGACGGTAGTTCCAGATTCTTGTTTAGTTTTCTCTTTCACTTGGATAATTCTGTATTTAGCTTTATCGCCCAAGAGAGCAGCAATGCTGCTCCGGCATTTTATGTTTTTTATATTCATTTAAAACGTCTCTCTTAAAAAGTATAAAATGACAAAAATTCAGTTTCTAGGTGTTTTTTGTTCTAGTAGAGAATTCTTGGTGAGAAGATGAGCGTCTATAAAAGAAAGCGTTTTATTCGTATTGATTTTAATGGAACAATGTGGAAGGCAGAAAAAAATTCTTTCTCATGTTACGAAAAATAACAGGAGTGTTAAAGTGAGAGTGGCTCCCTTAAACACAGAGATGATACCGATGTAAATGAGGGCGTTTATGTGTTGGTTTGTTCTGATTAGAAAATCTATTTTATTCCTTGTATAGGATTTTACATCAATAAACTCTTATGATAATGCCTCTAGAGCCTTTTCATAGAGGAGAGGATTTTCAACAAGAGTTGCAAACGCCAAAGAAAATAAAACATTTATGATGCAGAAAAGAAGGTGTATTTTGACATAAGGAGAAGGAGAGTTTACAGCCGAATATATTATATGCGTTAATACTTTTCTCGTTTTTTGCTGTAAAAATCTATCTTCAAATACTAAAGGATATAGTCTTTATGGAAAAAAGAATCCGCGCAAGACAAAAAGCTTATTTCAAAAAATTATATCGTAAAATTGCTTTTATTTTCGTGCTGCTTTTTTGTATCGTGATATTTTGTTTTTTTATTGCAAAAATTATCAGCTACCTTTCTGCTCAAAAACAAATAGTACAGCAAGTTCCCGTTGAGCTGGTTATTCCAGTCTTCGATTTACGCGTATATTGCAACGAAATTGCTGCTTCCGTTATACCTGATATGAAAAAAGAAGTTTATCAGAATTGTATTCATTTGGAGAGTGAAGCCTATTTTACTGTTCGTAATATGTGGGATAAACTTTCCGATACGATAAAGAAAAAATGTATGACAGTGGTGCGACCGGGAGATGGAAATTACTTTCTTTTAAGAGATTGTTTTTTTAATGAAGAAGAGAGCCAAAAAGGTAAAGTACGCAATCACTTTTAAATTTTTACCTCAAAAATTATTTTTACATGGAAATTTAATGGTACGCAAAATGGAATATAAAATATGAGGGCTTATGGTGATTGTTTCCATAATTGTCTCTGATATTCGTTCGCGTATATTTTACACTCAGTAAAGCTGGATGTTTATGGTGTTTTGGTGAGCATAAATTTTTTTACTGTTGAATGAATATTTGCTGCTCTTTTGGAATTTTTTTATACAATGAGTTGTAATACATTACAAAGAGGAAAAGACAAATAGTGAACCTTGTTTGTCTTCTGCATGAGGGATCTTTCTTAGAGGGATGAAATAGGTGAAAACACATTTTTGATTTAGTTTGCATGAAGGTCTTTAATTTTCTTGTCATGAAGCTGTGTATTTTTCCTCTGGAAGTCGCTTTAGTATAAACCATAAAAATACCGTATTGTTATTGATAAAGACAATTGTTTTGGTGCTTTTTATCGTACGCGTTAGGTGGCAAGAGCAGTATTGTGTTTGTTACATCTATCTGTAGTAAGGTTCGTGGCTTTGAGCTTCTTGCTACCGCTCCATGAGTTTCCGGCAGCTTTTCTTTTTGGCTGTCGGGAGTGGTGTTTTTTTAAGAGGTTTTTCTGGCCTTAATCTGTTTGGTCTCAAGTAGAGCATGTTACTTCTATATTCAGCTAAAAAGGTGTCAAAGCCATTATACTTAAAACGAGAAGAGGTTTTGTATCAAAATCAGCTGTGGGGGGTGCTTAGATTATCGGCCCAAATATTGAATGTAGGATGCCGATGATGATTGAATTGTTTGTAGTAAGGGTTACATAATCGCACATTTCAAATAAAATGCCCTCAGGAGTGTTTTCGCCTGTATAGGTGGAAATGTGCTGCGTTGTTCTACAATAAAGTGTATTGAGTGTGTGAGGTATGCCAGAGAATTCTGCAAATGAAAGCGAAAACAAATTTTTAGAGTTTTGTGCAGTTTTACATCAATAATGATATTAACAGAATGTATGCCGCTGTAGGTGAGGTAGAGGTTGTTTTGTTGTGGGGCTAAGTTTTGTACACACAAGGCGTGAAGCGGCTAGAGAGTGCATGATTTGCAGCACCAGTAATGAAAAAATGTTCTGTCGGTTGCTATAGAGAAAGAATGTTGTTTAACAGATTATTTCTCTAAACGTGCCATTGGTTTTTTTTGCTGTTTTGTGCGGTTTAGAGCTTCGTGTTTTTCTATCGAAAATATTGAGTCAGAAGGTATTTGGCCAGAGGGCGTTCGGATTACCAGATGTTTTAAAAAATCTTCAACAATATTTTCATATAATCTTAAAGTTAATAATTTTGATCTATCAGAAGAGGAGTTGAAAATATACCAAAACGACTAAGAGGGATGGCAACATCTTTAAATTGTTTGGTTGGTTGTTGTTGGGCATCACAAAGATGTGCAAAAAAAGAAACTCTCTTTATTCGTGAAGTTATTGGTTAAATGTGCAAAACGCCATGCTCATTTTGCAAACAAAGTTTCCAAGCTAGGAAGCATGACGAAAATTGAAGAATCCACCGAATTTTTTTGAGACACTTCTGAAATTCTTGATGCGCCAAGCATGTTGGTCGTTCCCCTTTTATAAGCTTATAGCTTCTTAGTGCTTTCTATATTTGGCTTTTATATTACGTTTATCCTAAATTAATAATTCAATTTATTCATAGATCTTGTGAAAATAAACCAGAAATTTATGGTGCAGTTAGTGGATTTTGGCAAAAAGACTGATCGGTTAGCGATCATAGGACTTGAATAATGTTTGCTGTTAATCTACTTATAAAGTTAAGGGCTTTTGTAAGAGAATAGTGGATTATCGTTTATAAAGGGGTTGCTTTAGCACAGAAGAAAGGCTATGTTCACAGAGTGGGTATGTTTGTGCAGGGGTTCATGGAGAATAGTGCTTGTGAGTTCGATGCATGAAGGGGTAAGGAATATCAGCGTTTTTGGAAACATTGATGTTAGGACAGAAAAGAGAGCTGCTGTTGTTTTCTAGAAGGGTTTGTTCGTTGGGAGCGTTCTGTAACTTGTTCTCGTTTTTTGTTTTCCACAAGATAGTTATTTTTTAGTAAAATATGGTCTACTTGAAAAAAATATTTGGCATTTTATGTAAACATGACTAGGTTTCTGCTGTTTGACAGAGGAATGGGGAATTTTAGGATTATGATTTCCCTGATGTTTTTGTGATTTTCAAAAAATATACAGTATATCAAGTATTGATAGGTATCAAAATATCAGTGGGTATCATTTGGGTAAAATAGGATGCAGATAGTCTGATAACCGTATTTTAAACATAATCAGTGTTATCAGAAAATGATGCAATAAAGAAAAATCAATTAGGACACACACACTCCAAAAAGGGATAAAGATGAGGCCACAACAAAATAGACGAGTACGCGGTCGCAACAACAACAGTAATGGTAATAACAATAATCGTCGCGGTCCTAACCCCTTGTCTCGGAATTATGAAAGCAGCGGTCCAGATGTTAAGATTCGTGGAAATGCTCAGCAAATTGCCGATAAGTATATAAGTCTTGCGCGTGATGCACAAGGTGCTGGTGACCGTGTTATGTCGGAGAATTATCTACAACATGCGGAGCACTACTTGCGTATTATTCTGGCGGCAGTTGGACAAACATCTCAAAATGCTCGGCGTGATGAGAATAATGAGCAAGAATATGGCGAAATGAACGTTGAAGATGAGAAAAAAGATACTGTCGCTTGTGACATAGATTCATCACAAACACCGTTGCAAAAAAATGGTCATGGTAAATATGCTAAGGCACAAAATGGCTGTGTGCGTGAAGATGCATTGGAAACGAATGCTTTGTCAGATGAAGAAAGCGCTCGAGAGCAACCTGTTGTCGAAGAGAGTGTTGAACCTGTCAAAAAAACAAGGCGAATTTCACGGCGACGTATTGTGTGTGCGCAAGAGGAACAAACCCTTGAATTGCCAAATTTTGAAATTTTACGGGCAACGTCAGAAGTTTTTCAGAATGAGAGTGTGCCGACAGAAAAAGTTGCCTCTCTACCTGTATTAAATAAAGAGGTTCCAAGAAAACCACGGCGTCGTCGGGTGACGGCCTCTTCAGCAGAGGAAAATGTTTAAAGAAAGGTGTGATGTTTTAGGTGTTTGTGGAAAGCCTTGTTCTCTTAATGGAGTAAGGGGATGAATGTGTCCTTTGTTGTTTCAATAGAAAGAACGGCGGTCAATACACCGGTATGATAATTGTAAATCATAAATTTTGTCTGTCCGTCCGGTGTTAAAATTTTCAGTACAATATTGTGTTCTGAGAGGCTTTGCGACAAAATCTGTGTGTTTTTCGGTAAGGAAAGTGTGTGGTGGATAACTTCTTGATTTGTATTGTGCGGAGAAAAAAGGTTTGTTTTCTTTGAAGCTGAACTTGGTGCCATAATTTTGTAAATAACTCCAAAGAGTACAGCAAGAATAAGAATGAGCGTTATTGAAATAGAAACAATCATGAGACGCATGAGCTTTTTTTTCACGCGTTCTACAGCTGGATCTAATGGTTGCTCTTCAAGCGGTGCATATTGCTCTGTGCGATGGTCTTTTGAAGTCTGAATTTTTTTATGATCCATCATGTTACACTCTTCCGTGGATTGTTTTTTTAGAGATTGATGGGTTTATGCTTTTAAGGTTCTTTATGCAAGAGGTTTATAGAGAGAATGCCTAAAAGTGGGGATGGAATGGGAAGATATTTTCTTCGTAAACTCTAGACTCTTTATCATTTATATTTTGGCTTTTAAGCAGAAAATTTCCTCGGTTGGTTACGTACCAGATTAACTTTACTTCTTGTTGATTTAAATTGGCTTGTACCTTTGTGCATTGGGCGAAGATTTGTTGCCCATAAGCTGTAAATTTTTTGGTTGAGGGTACCATGGCCTGTTCACATGCTTGAGCTGTTGAAAAGGTTTCAACCATTGTTTTGTTAGAATAGCAATTGTTAAAATCATCTGTGCATGCAACCAACAAGAGGATAAAAATTAGGGTATTCATAAAAATATTTTCCAAATAAGAGGTTGACAACATAGAGCCCGATTTGTCAGCCTGATGGCGTTATTCTTTATGAATAAACGTTTTTGGGAGGATGCAAGTTCCGATTCCGCTGTTTTTGTTGCGATGTAGCCAGATTGTAGAGGCTAAATTTAAATTGCTTGTGCAAGAAAATGTTTTTTTGCAGGAAAATGGATGCTGCATGAATATTATGAGAAAAACAGGATGTGTGCTTTGCTTTTTCATATTGTGGTATTCTGAACGCTTTTTTAAAAAAAGGTATCAAAATAAGTTTCAGGAACACGCAAGCAATAAATAATCCCTGTTTCTGTTAATTGTAAAGAAGCAGAACCATTGACAGAGACAGGAACAATTTTTTCTAAGACAGCGCTGCCAAAACGGGCTTTGTTATTGCTTGAAAGAGGCGTTTGCACTTCAAAGTTTTCATTCCAAGTGATGAGGAGTTCCATTTTTCCATTTATTTTTGTATGAATTTCACAGCGTACACAAACGCTTCCCTTTTCTTGTGAGAGAGCGCCAAAGGAAAGAGAATTGACAATGAGCTCATGAAAAGCCAAACCAATATGCAAAGCAGCATTGGGAAAAAGATAAGGATCTACACCTTCAAGTGAAAAACGTTTGGTTTCTTTTATCAAATAGCCTAATGTCTGCGTTTGTATTAATTCGCGAAATTGGGCACCGCGCCAATCGGAATCGGTAATGAGATCTTGAGAGTGAGAAAGAGAATGGAGACGCCCCTGAAATTTGCGTAAAAAAATCTGAAGCGATTCAGTGTAACGTGCGGTTTGGCTGGCAATACTTTGAATGATGGCGAGAAGATTTTTAGAACGGTGACTTACCTCCCGAAGGAGTATTTTAAGCACTTGCTCACGACGGCGTAATCCTGAAATATCAATACCGGTGGTTATAATACCAATAATGTCTCCATTATCATTGCGATGACAATCAATAGAAAATTTGTACCAAGTCGTTTGTTTGGCTATATCTTCAAACCGTGCTTCAATAGTATGCATTTTACCGGTGGCTAAAGCTTGCAATTTAATTGTTTCCATATTATCTGCAAGCTCAAGAGAAAAAAAATCATTGTCACGACATCCAACCCGCCATTTATTGTGTAAATGTTGTGGCAAATTTTCAGCCCATAAATAATCCAGATTTGTTGTCTGATAGAGAACACAAATACCAGCACCACGGATCGCTTGCATGAGAGCGCTAAGATGCGATGTATCTACAGGTGGTTTTGGAAGAGGCATAACCATCATGATAAAGATGTTAAACTATTCTAGGACGCTTTAGAGGCATTCTCTTGAAAAAATAAAGCTTGTGAAATAAGCGCTTTTACCATATCTGGATTAAAGGGTTTGGTAACTAAAAACGTTGGTTCTGGACGTTCTCCAGTTAAGAGCCTTTCAGGAAACGCAGTGATAAAGATTACCGGTATACGGTCATTTTGTAAAATGTCATTAACTGCATCAATGCCAGAACTGTTATCGGCTAATTGAATATCAGCTAAAATCAATCGTGGTTTTTCCTCATGATACATGAAAACAGCTTCATCACGCGTGCGTGCAATTCCTACGACCTGATGACCTAAACTTTCTACCATTTGTTCAATATCCAGTGCAATGAGAGGCTCATCCTCAATAATCATCACTTCAGTGGTTATTTGTTGAGAAATATCTGTCGATGCTTGGTTGAGAAGATTGCGGAATTCTTTGGTATCAAGAGACATGATTTCACGTGCCTCTTGTTCGTTAAAGCCTTCAACAGCAATTAACAAAAATGCTTGGCGTGCGCGTGGAGTGAGATACGATAATTTGGCACTGGTTTTTTTTTCAATACCAAATTGTGGTAGGGGCTCGGGGATATTAGGTGTGGTTTGGTCAAAAAGATGGCAAAAAAGCCAATAAGTACCGATGCGGTCACTGGATGTTTTTGGAAAAATAGAAATGTCTGCAATGAGCGCTTCCAACATCGCTGAAACATAAGCATCGCCAGAGGATTGGCTGCCGGTAACAGAACGGGCAAAACGCCGAAGGTAGGGAAGATGTGGTGCGATGCGCGTGGATAATGACATGATTTATAACTCCTTTGACCTTTTGCAAGCACTTTATTGATTGAAATCCTCAAGACAGGAAAAAGTTCCTATTTCCATATGGAACTTTTTTCATACAATCATATTTACAACTATTAGGCGAAAAGTTTTGTTGCTGCTATTTATAATATATGTGTTAGGGGGATAAAAAATGAACGACCGTGATAAAAAAAATCTCACCAATCATTTCACATTTGGAGATGATCTTCTCGGAGTCAATTGCGAAATAGCACGGAAATTACGCCAGTTTTACATGGAAATTCAAGAAGAAGCACTTCCTGTACGTTTGCTGGAACTTTTGGATAGGTTGGAGCGAGCAGAGAAATTTAGCTTAAACAATGTAGAAAAGGCTTGAATCTATCATGGCAGAGAGTATGAAAAACTTTAAACAGGAACTGCTTTTGGTTCTGCCAGCTCTGCGGGCTTTTGCTGTTTCTTTAAGTGGCAAGAACGATAAAGCTGAGGATTTGGTTCAAGATACACTTATGAAGGCATGGGCTAAACAAGACAGTTTTGAAATGGGAACTAATCTCAAAGCTTGGCTTTTTACGATTTTACGCAACGAATTTTACAGCCAAATGCGCAAAAGAGGAAGAGAAGTTCAAGACAGTGATGGTGTGTTTACCCAAAATGTGGCGGTTCATCCTGCTCAATATGGGTCGCTTGATTTGCAAGATTTCAGAAAAGCCTTAAATATGCTTTCTTCTGACCAGAGAGAAGCCATTATTCTCATTGGGGCATCGGGTTTTTCTTATGAAGATGCTGCGGCTATTTGTGGTTGTGCGGTTGGAACAATTAAAAGCCGTGTCAGCAGGGCGCGTAATCGCTTACAGGAACTCCTCAAACTCAACGGTGAATCTGATTATGGCCCAGACACTTATTTCGCCGGAAGCACATTATGTTAATTTAATGGCTAAAAAGCGTAATAATTATGGGGGGCAACCTTGTTTTTTTTATTCTCGTTATAGCTATTAAAGTAAAGTTTAGCATCTGAGGAAATTCAGAGTGTTTGGTATTGTGTATCCTTTGAGAGAAAATAAGAAATCCTGTACGAAAGTACCCAGAAGGATTTTTGCCTTGTGCTCTATAAGGGAGCTTTCCTTTATGCTGAAAAATGACAATTTTCAGGTTCGCCGATGGAAATTCTATGACAACAAAGACGAATTTGCTTTCTCAAAGTTCTTCTTCTGATTCAAGCATATCAAGCTGGCGTTGGATGGCAATTATTGTTTCTCTTGTTATGGCTCTTTTGGCCGCAATTTTTATTGTACTTCTCTCAAATGCTGTCGATCGAGAAGTGGCACAATTGAATACAAGTTCCGAATTGCGCGAACAAGCTGATTTGGTGCTTATTAGTTTGATCGATATGGCTGTCGCTGACCGAAGCTATGCGAAGACTCGTAATGCGGAAGACAAAGCACGCTTCGAAAATGCAATGCGTGAAATTGACAATCTTCTTGAATATACGGCGCTTCTTGTTTATGCACACCCGCAATGGTATGAGTGGTTTACAGCTTTTAAAAACGAGGTCGAAGCACGCAAAGCTTTTATGAATGCTCATATGCTTGCTCTTGATACCCTTCCTGATCAATCCTCTCAACCTTCTCCATCTCTGGAAGTCTCGAAGGTTCAAGTGGCGCGTTTGGCAAAATTGATGACAAGCTTTATGAATGGTGATGATGTGGTGCGACAAAAACAGCGCGAGGGGATAGCGCTTATGCGTGCTGCTTTAACATTGGCAGCAATTGTTTCTGTGGTAAGCACTTTTATTTCCGCTTATTTTGTCATTAATCGTTTTCAGCGTGATATACGTTCTTTAAAATTGTATCAATTGCTGCTTCATAGTGAAAATGTAGCTTTGGAAGCGCGTGTGAAAGAACGGACGCAAGAATTGGAAAAAGCACGCAATCATGCTGAGAAAGAACGGCAACGTGTTGAAATGTTATTACAGGATGCAAGCCATCGTATTGGAAATTCTCTTGGCACGGTTTCTTCTTTGCTCGGGCTACAATTAAATCGGAGTAAAAATGAAGAGGTGCGTGCTGTTCTTGGCGCTGCACGAGACCGTATCCAAACAATCTCCACGGCACATCGGCGTTTGCGCTTGTGTGATGATATGGAAACAACTTTATTGGCAGAGTTTCTCAGTTCGGTGGTGCATGATGTTGAATTAGCAGTCCCCTTTGAATTGCGCGGAAATATTACTATTCACACGAACTTTAAAGAGTGTCGCTTGTCTTCAAGAGATGCAACAACACTTGGGATTATTCTTGGTGAATTGCTGACAAATTCCTTAAAACATGCCTTTCCTGATCAGCGCTCTGGTCATATTTATATCTCATTTGAGCCTCAAGAAGATGAACAATTTATGCTGATTGTCGAGGATAATGGTGTGGGTATGAAGCATCAAACAGCAGAGCAAAAAGCAGGTCTTGGCCGTTTGGTTATCGAACAACTTTGTATGCAGTTTGGTGAAAAACCAGTTTTCGAAACTTCTGCCTTGGGGGGAACAAAAGTAACAATTCCTTTACCAAAACTTAAAACAAATGATTCATTAGCTCTTTCTTAAAAGGGGATGTTAACATCCCATCTGTTTATCAAGGTTAAGAGTAACAAATATCTTTATAAATTGCTGCAGCTTTTGAAAAATTCTGTGGGAGTACGTGTCATGCATAAATCCTTAATTAAATTAGGCTTACTTGTTCTTCTATTATAAAATTTAACATGTATATTGTTTCTCCGCACATTGATGAGGTAATAATCTCCTTTGAATAATGTTTCTGCTGTCTATACAGGGATATTGCAGAAGATTTTAAAAATTTTTGATCATATAATTTGTTATGCTGCTTGTCAGACAGTTTTGGATTGTTTTTGCACTTTATCTTTTGATCACTGCTTTAGAGTAAAAATGCTATCTTTAAAGCGAACGCGAAAGAAAGAATAAACACAAAAATTGGAAAGAGTATGCAACCATACCAAGAGAAAACGTCAATGTATTGAAATGCTATTCTCTTAGGTGTGGTGCTTTCTTTTCTTGGGCTATAATGAAATCAGAGCAAAAATAAAAAATGGTATTTAATCAAATCACCATAATGTATGAGAACTTTTATCTGGTTTAAGCGCCGATACGTACTGCAAAAATTGTGATTTTTCACACCACAGCGCAGAGCTTCTAAATGTGCTCATCATCAAAAACGCTTTTCAGAGAGATAACTCTCCAGGATTTCACTGCTGGCAATATTTTATTTCTGTAGAAGATCACGCATGCATTAAGCTGGATTTCAGCCTCTTTTATTTTTATCTAGCGTTGCTTTGGTGGGCAAAAGCTGAAAGGAAAAATACTGCAAATGGAAGATACATATGAAATAAAAACGTTTCATACAAACATTTTTTCTTGGTTTTTATGGAAAATTAAAAGACGCATGTTTATAAAGAATTATACGAAATTTTTTTTCAATTATTTTTCCAACATTAATCCTCTTTTGTGTCAAAAAATCTCTTTAAATAAAGAGTTCAACGGTGTGTAAGACTTTTGCAAGTATTTCTTTGTTTTTGAAAAAACGCAAGAGGAGATGGTTGCGCATTTTGATTGTTGGCATGCTTTGAAATATATGAGGATGGTTTAAGAAGCATTTTCTGATGGCGTTATTGGACTATTTATATAAGAATCAATATTGTTTTTTTCGCGCAAAAATGCTTGCAGGTCTTGATTGGTTAAAGCTTTACTGTCAGGTATACGAATGCGCATGGGATCAACTTTTACGCCATTAA
The DNA here is from genome assembly GCF_053793815.1 of Bartonella sp. B23. NCBI lineage: Bacteria > Pseudomonadati > Pseudomonadota > Alphaproteobacteria > Hyphomicrobiales > Bartonellaceae > Bartonella > Bartonella sp. B23. The sequence goes on along the minus strand of NZ_CP200033.1, from coordinate 1,296,192 downwards.
CAATGATTTCAAAATGACAATGGGGACCGGTTGCTATTCCTGTTATTCCTACATAGCCAATGATTTGCCCTTGTCGTACTTTCACGCCGGGTTTGATACCTGGTGCATAACGGCTTTGGTGCGAATAAGTGCTGATATATCCATTGCTGTGTTGTATTTCTGTATGGTTTCCATAGCCACCTGTCACACCCATCTTTGTGACAATACCATCTCCTACAGCAATAATGGGTGATCCTTTTGGTGCAACCCAGTCAACGCCTGTATGCATGCGAACATATCCTAAAATAGGATGTTTGCGTGGTCCAAAGGGGGAACCAAAAACGCCATTTGGAGTGGGTTTGCGGAGCAGGAAAGGTTTTGAGTTTTTTCCTTCCGAATCATAATAATCAACAGTTCCGTTTTTTGATTGATAACGGTAGTATTTGTAAGTTGCATTGCCGAAAGTGGCACTGATATAATGGATTTCAGGATCTGCGTTGGTGGATAACTCTTTTGTTTCCTGATTATTTTTGCCGTTTTGGGCTTCTTTGTTGCTTTTTTCTGTATCGCTTTGTTGTGGTATAGCATAAAACATTTCTATCCGATCCGTCGGTGTTATTCGGCTTTTCATATCAACATTGGTAGCAAAAAGACGAATAAGGCGCTGAGAGAGAGATTGCGATATGTTATGGCTGAGTAGAGCATTATAGAGTGCATCATAAGCTGTTGGTAATTGTGCTGTATTGATATTAGAATGCGGAATGCCATTCTGAAAGGCGGTTTTCAGTGCGTGTGACATCTGAGGTTCTGCACTTTCAACAAAGAGCCCTTTATCATTGAGGGCAATTGTAAGAACATGATGCATTCCTTGATAAATGCTCGCTCGCACCAGATGATCTTCTTCTCCAGCTTGTGTAACAATACCAATGCGTAACAGGCTTCCGTCTTTAAGCATATCAGAATGATTAAATTTCGCTAAAGTGCTTATAACCTGTTCAATTTGGTTCTTTGTATAGTTGGTCTGTTTGAAAGCATCGGCTATCTTTTGCTTTTTACGAATAGGAATGATATCTTCTGCATAGTTTTTAGAGAGATCAATGCGGCGGCTTGGAGGAGAAATCGTCACGTTTTCTTGAACAATGCGAACGTCAGGAGCATCTGTAAATTGAGAAGTGGAAGACACATCTTCTAATTTTAAAGGGTCAATAAGGGT
>NZ_CP200033.1:1127500-1290000 GCF_053793815.1 Bartonella sp. B23 | reverse complement strand
TGTTGCAATAGATTGGGATGACTTGTGGCTAGGGGTGAAAGGCCAATCAAACTCGGAAATAGCTGGTTCTCCGCGAAATCTATTTAGGTAGAGCGTCAGTCGAATTCTCCAGGGGGTAGAGCACTGGATGGGCTAGGGGTCCTCACCGGATTACCAAACCTAACCAAACTCCGAATACCTGGAAGAACTAACTGGCAGACACACGGCGGGTGCTAACGTCCGTCGTGGAGAGGGAAACAACCCTGACCACCATCTAAGGTCCCCAAGTTATGGCTAAGTGGGAAAGGATGTGAGGATCCCAAAACAACCAGGATGTTGGCTTAGAAGCAGCCATCATTTAAAGAAAGCGTAACAGCTCACTGGTCTAAATAAGGGTCCCTGCGCCGAAAATGTAACGGGGCTAAAGCCATACACCGAAGCTGTGGATTTACTCTTTATGGGTAAGTGGTAGCGGAGCGTTCCGTAAGCCTGTGAAGGGAGACTCGTGAGAGCTCCTGGAGGTATCGGAAGTGAGAATGCTGACATGAGTAACGATAAAGGGAGTGAGAGACTCCCTCGCCGAAAGTCCAAGGGTTCCTGCTTAAAGTTAATCTGAGCAGGGTGAGTCGGCCCCTAAGGCGAGGCCGAAAGGCGTAGTCGATGGGAACCACGTTAATATTCGTGGACCTGTGGGTAGTGACGGATTGTGTGTATTGTAAGGTCTTATTGGATTGATCTTGCAGTGAAGCAGTTCCAGGAAATAGCTCCCACATATAGACCGTACCCGAAACCGACACAGGTGGACTGGTAGAGAATACTAAGGCGCTTGAGAGAACTACGTTGAAGGAACTCGGCAAATTGCACGCGTAACTTCGGAAGAAGCGTGGCCCTCTAGCGGGCAACCGCTAAAGGGTGGCACAAACCAGGGGGTAGCGACTGTTTACCAAAAACACAGGGCTCTGCGAAGTCGCAAGACGACGTATAGGGTCTGACGCCTGCCCGGTGCTGGAAGGTTAAGAGGAGATGTGCAAGCATTGAATTGAAGCCCCAGTAAACGGCGGCCGTAACTATAACGGTCCTAAGGTAGCGAAATTCCTTGTCGGGTAAGTTCCGACCTGCACGAATGGCGTAACGACTTCCCCGCTGTCTCCAACGTAGACTCAGTGAAATTGAACTCCCCGTGAAGATGCGGGGTTCCTGCGGTTAGACGGAAAGACCCCGTGCACCTTTACTATAGCTTTACACTGGCATTTGTGTCTGTATGTGTAGGATAGGTGGTAGACTTTGAAGCAGGGGCGCTAGCCTTTGTGGAGTCATCCTTGAAATACCACCCTTACCGATATGGATGTCTAACCGCAGTCCGTTATCCGGATTCGGGACCGTGTATGGTGGGTAGTTTGACTGGGGCGGTCGCCTCCTAAAGAGTAACGGAGGCGCGCGAAGGTAGGCTCAGAACGGTCGGAAATCGTTTGTTGAGTGCAATGGCATAAGCCTGCCTGACTGTGAGACTGACAAGTCGAGCAGAGTCGAAAGACGGTCATAGTGATCCGGTGGTCCCGTGTGGAAGGGCCATCGCTCAACGGATAAAAGGTACGCCGGGGATAACAGGCTGATGACCCCCAAGAGTCCATATCGACGGGGTTGTTTGGCACCTCGATGTCGACTCATCGCATCCTGGGGCTGGAGCAGGTCCCAAGGGTATGGCTGTTCGCCATTTAAAGCGGTACGTGAGTTGGGTTCAGAACGTCGTGAGACAGTTCGGTCCCTATCTGCCGTGGGTGTTGGAATATTGACAGGACCTGTCCCTAGTACGAGAGGACCGGGATGGATGTATCTCTGGTGGACCTGTTGTGGCGCCAGCCGCATAGCAGGGTAGCTATATACGGACGAGATAACCGCTGAAGGCATCTAAGCGGGAAACTCACCTGAAAACAAGTATTCCCTGAGAACCGTGGTAGACCACCACGTTGATAGGTCAGGTGTGGAAGTGTGGTAACACATGAAGCTTACTGATACTAATCGTTCGATCGGCTTGATCGTTCTCATTTCCTATATTCATTCAATATAAAAAATATAGAAAAAACAGCTTCTCAAACAGCATATGCATTTTGCTGACTTGGTGGTTTTGGCGGAGTGAAAGCACCCGATCCCATCCCGAACTCGGCCGTGAAACGCTTCAGCGCTGATGGTACTTTGCCTTAAGGCACGGGAGAGTAAGTCGCTGCCAGGTCTGCTAAGTGCATAGAGCTCTCTAAACAAAATCTGAAAATAAAAGGCATAAATAAAAATAAAGACATATTTAAGCGTCGACAAAAGATTATGCTTACTCTATCTTTAATGACGCGGGGTGGAGCAGCCCGGTAGCTCGTCAGGCTCATAACCTGAAGGCCGCAGGTTCAAATCCTGCCCCCGCAACCAAATTCACGTACAAATAATTCCATAAAATAACATGACATATGCGCATGGCACTTCGCTTATAATAGCGGGGAAAATTAGTATAAAAATGCACCTAGTGGAAAATGTTATAGAATAATTCTTCACTTAAATATCCATTTCTAAATTAGTTTTATAAAAGTAGGGTTTTATACTTGATAAAAGTTGCGGAAGTGCCGCAGAAGAAAGATATAACGCAGCAACTGCGTCAAGGCTTGTAAGGTTATACTGAAAAATAGGGGTATCGTGTCTGCTGTCCTTGTTTTCGATAAAACGAAAAAAACAGCGAATACCATCTATCGTTCTCAAAAATTCTCTAATATGGGAAAATTTGATAAACACAGATGTATTCTTGTCTGTTCTCAACAAAACTAAAGTTGTTCTATGGACTTCATCACAAACAATCAGATCAAATTCCGGTATAGATGCGGAATTTTACACTTAAGGAATTCTTTAGCGATTCAATCTAAAAGCAAGCTTCTTCCCTCTCTTTTTCGATTTCTTTCATCTTATCCTATGTGCAGCTTGTATCTATCCATCCTCAACACAATGTGCTAAATTTTTGCAAGGAAAAACTGTACACAATTCCTTGGATATCTACACTATTATATATTCCTAACCACTAAAGTAGATTTTGGGTGCCGAGATATCCTATGATCAATTGTGGCAATGTCAATTATAAGGAAAGGCCCTTTGGATGGGTTGCGCATAGATATCAATAGGATATTATTCGTGTGGAATGTAAATATCTTACGCTGAATTGATGTACTGTTTATGGGTGCAGAAATTCGGTGCTGCGCGAGGTTCCACCGCGTAAAAATGCAATACGGTGTAATGGAACTATGCTGCTAGAAAGCTGAATACTCTTTTCTATCTTAAAGTCATGCTTCTCAATCTTTCTCTGAAACTGCTTATGCATCACTTTAGTTTAGAGACTCTAAAAATTTCCCATCAAGCTCTTTATCCATCAAGCTCTTTATAAAGTGCACAAAAATAGCGAAAGATTTCTATCATCATACACTTAAAACTAATCTTTCCAAAAAAGAGCTACAGTATAATCTTTACTGCGCTTATTTTGCACAATGTGTGAACCCTTTACACCAAAGGAAATGGAAGCGATGAATCATTGACTCGTCAAAACGCTTATAAATATTATGGGAATATGAGTGATGAGGCAGTGTTACAAACGCTCCAAGCGGGATGCGCAATACGGTTTGCAAGACGACAAACAAGGAGGTTGGATAGTGAGCGATTTTATCTTTATTGGAGACAATGTCAGAGGAGAGAGAGCCTATGTCACGCATCCCTCTATATCTTAGAGGGTTTTCAAGAAAAATTTACAACAAAAAGCTGTAAACTCCGTACAGCTTTTTGTTGTTGGTTTTATATTTTTTGAATTACAGATTTTTAAAACTTGAAAGTGTCTCTACGGCTTCTGTAGCCATAATAACCACATACACTCGAAATAACGGCACCAATCAGGCTGCCTAAAAAACCCCACCATCCCATATGTGATGCTTTTGTAACAGCTTTATTTGCACTATGACGGGCATCTTTTATCGAGCTATCAAGCTTTTTAGAGAGTTTTTCAGTTTGTTCTTCGAGGGCTGCAATTGCCTGAGAAGTTTTTTTCTCCGCTGTTTTATAAATATGAAGCGCATTGTTGGCAGTTTTTTGTGCTTCCGCATGTGACATGCCATTGTTCATAAGGCCATTGATGATATCGCTTCGATCAAATTTTGCTGTGATAGTTTGTGCACGATCAGAAAGACGATTGCCTAGATCTTTTAAGATGGTGCGGTAGTGAGAAGGATCATTCTTAAAAGCCGTTATTGCAGAACCAATATCGTTGAGAGATGCCTGATAAGACTGTTTTAAGCGTTCAGGGTTAAGAGATGGAATATCACTTTTATCGAGCAATGTGCGCAACTCACCATGTAGTTTATCAAAATCAACACTTTTATCTGTTTGCGGGGTTAAAAACTTTTCAAAGTCTTCGCCATTAAATTTTGAAAAAATGGGGGAAATATTCGTTGTAAAGCTGTCTCGGGTTTGTTGAACCATGGAGCTGTTTGCTAGGGCAGCTTTGGCGCCTAATTTTGCTGTACTTGAAACAACGTGAATGGCTTGGATGGTCATGAGAAGTGTTAAGAGAGCCCAAGTGAGAAAGCCGTGAAGAAATCCAGACGATTCTGCAAAACGTCCAGAAACAAATCCTCCCAAAGAAAGACTAATCAGGGTAATAATAAGAGAGCCAACGCCAAAAGATAAGAAAGAGCCTTCAAAAGGGCTTGAAGAGCTGAAGTCTATTTGGTTTAAGCCTAACGCTGCAACCAAAAAAGAGAGACAGATTGATGTGGCTATGGCTGTCACTAGTCCAGCAAAGATTGCAGACCATGAAATGGGTGTGTAAAAGAGTGGATACTTTTCTTCTGACGAGGTTTCTCCTAAAAAATGTGTATCAAATGATGTTTCTCCTGGAATGTGGGTTTCCATGTCTTTATCTCCTTGAATGATGCTGGAGATAAAATGCATCTTTAGCAATTATGTTCCAAAAGTGAATAAATATGCGCCAAAAATGGGTCGAAAACAATGAAAACAGGCAGCGATTATGATGGATGTTTATCGTAGGGGAGATCAAGGAGTTTTATAATGGGAATATCATAGTGAAATTCATTGAGAAATTTTGCTCAACTGAGCAGTTTATTGAGAATTTGAGTTGATAGAGATGGTTTGAAGAAAAAAACAGAAGGCTGTATAATGAGATTGTTTTGTGAAACGATCGCTTGTTATCTTTGTGATGTTGTGGAATTGGAAAATATTTTCAAATTTTATGAAAACATGCTACCGGTTGTTTTGATAAATTAGTTCTTTTGCGATTGTATCAGAAAGTTTAAAGAGAGGTTGTGTTAGGGTGAAGAATGCTTGGTTCAACTTTTTTAAACAGAGAGAAATATATGGATCGCTTTGTATAGGTTTTGATCCTAGCCATAAAGTTTTGCAATCATGGAACTTAAGCTGTGATTATAGAGGCTTAAAAGAGTTTTGTGATATCCTCTTAACAGCTGTTGTTGGTAAAGTGGGTATCATAAAGCCGCAAGTTGCGTTTTTTGAATTATATGGTGTTGAAGGACTTCAAGCTCTCAAAGAACTCATTGAAAATGCACATGAACAAGGTTTATTGGTTCTGGCTGATGCAAAAAGAGGAGATATCGGCTCTACTGCTGAAGCTTATGGCAAGGCTTGGCTCGGTTCAAACAGCGCGTTTAAAGCCGATGCCATGACAGTCAATTCTTTTTTGGGTTTTGATGCTCTTATTCCTCTGATTAAGACTGCAGAAGAAACAGGAACAGGGGTTTTTGTGGTTGTTCAGTCCTCTAATCCAGAGGGAAAACAAATACAAAATGCGCGCATTGGCGATCAAATACTTTCCGTTCATTTGGCACAACGTATTTGTGATTATAATTCTCGGTCTCCGGTTCTCCATCATAATATTGGCCCTATAGGCGCGGTTATAGGAGCAACGTTGGAATCTGAATCAAAAGACACAATCGAACAGTTAAAAAACAGCTTGTTTCTCGTTCCAGGTATTGGTGCTCAAGGGGGAACAATAACACAACTGACAAATCAGTTTCCACAAAATTTATGGCAGAATATTATTCCTTCAATTTCAAGGTCAATTACGGATGCTGGCCGCAATAGTATTGATTTAAAAACGCGTATCAACGATTTTGCACAAGAAGCTAAAAGCACTCTGATGTCTTGAGGATTTTTGCATATGCAATAAACAATAAAGAAGTCTTTATAAAAAATGGTGTTTTTTTTCAGGAAGGTGATTTTAGCTTATCAAAAATCGAAAATTTGGACATATCAAAAGAGAGCTGATATTTTGAAATTGAAAGAGCAAGTGTTTTGGTATTTTTAAAGGTAAGGAGCATCATCTTTGTAAAATGAAAGCTGGTGTTCGTTGCAGCGGGGCTAGATTGATAAAGTTATTGCAGCGTTTGTTTCTATAAGATAGACACGAGTTATCTGTGAATACATATTGTTGCTAGAGAAAAACATGTCATCAAAACAAGAAAAAACCAAAGCCCGCTTACCCCGTGGCTTTGTTGATCGTACAAGCACACAGCTGTATGCAACTGAAACAATGATTGCGAAAATTCGTGAAGTGTATGAACTTTATGGTTTTGAAGCGCTTGAAACACCAATTTTTGAATATACAGATGTATTGGGAAAATTTTTACCGGATTCAGATCGTCCAAATGCGGGTGTTTTTTCGCTACAAGATGATGATGAACAATGGATGTCTTTGCGCTATGATCTTACCGCATCTCTTGCTCGTTATTTTGCAGAGAATTTTGAAATTTTGCCAAAACCTTATCGCAGTTATCGTTTTGGTTTTGTTTTTCGAAATGAAAAACCCGGCCCAGGGAGATTTCGGCAATTTATGCAGTTTGATGCTGATATTGTTGGGGCACCGACCGTGGCAGCTGATGCTGAAATTTGTATGATGGCAGTAGACAGCTTAGAAAAACTAGGATTTCAGCATTATGAATACGCCATTCGTCTTAATAATCGAAAAATTCTAGATTGCGTTTTAGAGAAAATTGGTTTGGGGGGAAATGAGCAGGCTGAAAAGCGTTTAACTGTCTTAAGAGCAATTGATAAATTGGATAAATTTGGTTTTGAAGGTGTGCGTTTGCTGCTGGGACAGGGGCGTTTGGATGAAAGTGGTGATTTTACAAAAGGAGCGGAGCTTAAGGACAAAGAGATTGATTGTATTCTTGCCTTAGTCGCTGCTGGAGCTGAAACAGCAGAAGAAACGTTTGAGGCTCTTAAAAAAGTGGTTGGTGATCATGCTCAAGGACTTGAAGGAATTCGTGAACTTGAGGAAATGCAAGCAATTTTTGCTGCAAATGGCACTCATAATCGTATCAAGATTGATCCATCGGTGGTGCGGGGATTGGAGTATTACACAGGTCCTGTTTTTGAGGCTACATTGCTTTTTGATGTTTTTAATGATGATGGACAAAAGGTTGTCTTTGGCTCTGTTGGTGGCGGTGGGCGTTATGATGGGTTGGTGGCTCGCTTTCGTGGGGAAAATATTCCGGCAACAGGGTTTTCAATTGGGGTTTCACGCTTGATTGCTGCTTTGCAGAATCTTGGAAAGTTGCCTATGAAGGATGCTACTGGGCCAGTTGTGGTGCTGATGATGGATAAAGAGGTAGAGGCTGTTTCCGGTTATCAAAAAATGGTGATGCAGTTGCGTAATGCGGGAATTCCTGCTGAACTTTATTTGGGAGCATCGGGGATTAAAGCGCAGATGAAATATGCGGATCGGCGTCAAGCACCTTGTGTGGTGATTCAAGGATCACGAGAACGCGAGAGCAAAAAAATACAGATCAAAGATTTAATTGAGGGGGCGCGGTTGTCTCATGAAATTAAGGATAACCAAACGTGGCGCGAAAGTCGGCCTGCACAAATAACGGTTGATGAAGAACAATTGGTTAAAGCCGTACAAGATATTTTAGCAACCCAAAGGCGGTCATGGTAAAAGTTTTTATAGAAGCTATTGTCTGAAATATTTTGGAAATTTGAGATCCAATTTTTAACATCTGCAATTTTCTTGTTTGCGTACGCTTGTAGCACGCATTCAAAATCGAATTTTTTGAGCGCATGCACCATAAAAGAGATAAAAAAAGCTCTATTCAATATAGAACGTTTTTTTCTGAAGATGCGGTGTACATCTTCATGATCAAAAGATACTGGGAGAAGTTAAGGATTGAATGTAAAGCCGTTTTAAAAGTTTATAAAAATATTAGTTAAACTTTGAATTTGCATCCATTGGTATTAAATCTTTTAGTGTTCTCTTGTCGATAGTACAAAATCTAGCATTATTGAAAAATGAGGGAGAAACAGAGCGCTTTATCCTAAAAAAATTTTAAGTTTCAGAAAATAATGAAATAATTTAAATCAAACAATGTTTACAGGAAAATATTAGGGTAAATTGTAAGATGCTATAATGGCAACGGATTAATAATATGCGTTTTTTCATAAAATCAACGCGTTAATGGAGAAATAAAATGCTCAAATACGTACCCTGCTCTATGAAAGGAATCTCTTTACTCTTGAAAGACCTGAGGATATTGGAAAATTATTTCGGCCTCTTCCTTCAAACTTTGGATTTGAATATCTTCCCAAAATCGCGCTTTTAGGAGTGTTTGATATCCGATAGTTGGCTTATAATCCCGGAGCTTTCGTTTATTGGGATAAAAAATTTTTGTTCTGTTGTTGCAAGTGGGAAAAACGTTAGAGAAGCATGAAGTGGATTTATGATTTTATCAGGTAACCTGAGATCACGATTTTTAAAGGGGGGTTATCTACCCTATTCTTAATGAATTTTTGACCTGTGATTTTTTAACTAAAGAACCAAAATACCTTAGTTTTGAAACTATTAAAGAAGCTATTGGGGAATTAGAATATGACAAAATTTTGGTGAAGGGGACAAAAAATATTGTTATTTCATTAATCCAGATATTTTTGAGCTTGCCAGACGTTATGAATACTCTGAGTGCGACGAAGATGATGATTAAAGAAATGGATGCGATATTTATGACAGAACATTCGAAGAAAAGATTATTTTAGCAGTTATTTTTTCGACTTAAAAAGGGATCTTAACTCTTAGAGACAATGATTTTAGAAAATAAAATTGAGAACGAATAATACTCAGAACCGCATCAAAAGTGATTTTTTGATGAGAGGTGGATGAAACTGTTATTATGGGCGTTTGTTTTTGAGTCGACATAATAACTCTTTAATGTCCATGATGATGAATGTTTTTCTTTAGCATTCATGAGGATGGGTTGTTATCTTTGGATTTATTGGTGGGGATTGGTATTATGAGGGTTTTGTTGTTTGCTTTTTGTGATAAAATGTCTCATTTGCATTTTTTGCACTCAAAAATTTATAAAAGATAAACGGCACAAATTTCTCTTCTTAAAAAGAATTTATGCCGTGAATTTTGTGTTATTTAAATGTGTGAATTAGGTTTAGAGCTGGCCTTTTAAAGCTTTTAAAACATTTTGTGGTGAAGAAATTTCGTAAGGATCTGTTGTGCAATTGTCTGAATAGCCTTTTTCTTCGAACCATTGTTCAATTACACCATCATTAATGACAGCAGCATAACGCCATGAGCGCATTCCAAAACCGACATTGTCTTTTGCAACAAGCATACCCATTTTTCGAGTAAATTCACCGGATCCGTCAGGAATTAATTTCACGTTTTTAATATTTTGCGCTTGTCCCCAAGCGTTCATGACAAAAGCATCATTGACGGAAAGGCAATAAATTTCATCAATGTTGACTTTTTTAAATTCATCATAGAGTTTTTCAAAATCAGGAAGCTGAAAAGTTGAGCAAGTAGGGGTAAAGGCTCCAGGAAGAGAAAAAAGAACAACCCGCTTTCCTTTAAAGTACGTATCGCTGTTAATCTCTTGCCACCGATAAGGATTATCTCCATCAACTTGGTCATCACGTACGCGTGTGTGAAAAGTGACATCTGGAACTTTTTTTCTCATCATAATTATGCTCCTATATTTTTTGGGAGTGGTGTTTTAAAATAGTATTTGTGTTTAAAAGCGTGTTGGAGAGTGCATTTTAAACCATCGTATATTTGATAGTTTTGCAAGTATTTTGTTCTTGCGTCAAGTACAATTAATTGTTTGATGGGCGTGCACCCTAAAATCAAACAAAGTTATATAAAGGCGTTACCATGACTATAACGACAGTTTTGACAACGGCGTTTTTGGATCAAAAACTGGGAACATCTGGTTTGCGCAAAAAGGTATCAGTTTTTCAGCAGCCCCATTATGTCGAAAATTTCATCCAATCTATTTTTAACAGTGCTGGATCTTTTGAGGGAAAATTGCTTATTCTTGGGGGTGATGGACGCACTTTCAATAGTACCTTGATTCAGCTTGTGTTAAAAATGGCTGCTGCCAATGGTGTTGCACGCGTTAAAGTGGGAAGAGATGGTATTCTCTCTACACCTGCTGTCTCGCATCTTATTCGAAAATATCATGCCTATGGTGGATTTATTCTTTCAGCTAGTCACAATCCTGGAGGACCAGATGGGGATTGTGGCATCAAATACAATATTTCCAATGGCGGACCTGCTCCTGATTCTCTGTGTGAAGCCATTTTTGCAACATCAAAGCGCCTTTCTTTTTATAAGATTGTTGAAGCTCCAGATATTGATTTAAGTAAGCAAGGCACGACCTTTGTAGGGGCTATGCAAGTAGAGGTTATTGATCCTGTCACGGATTATGTAGCTCTGATGCAGGAGATTTTTGACTTTGACTGTATTGTTAAGGCTGTTGCAGAAGGGTTAACTTTGCGCTTTGACGCAATGCATGCAGTAACAGGTCCTTATGCACATGAAATTTTTGAAAAATGTTTAAAATTCTCTGAAGGAACAGTCGTTAATAGCATTCCTTTGCAAAATTTTGGAGGAAAGCATCCGGATCCAAATTTGGTTTATGCCAAGGAACTTTATGATTTGTTAATGTCTGATCAAGCTCCTGATCTTGGCGCTGCATCTGATGGCGACGGGGATCGGAATCTCATTATCGGTCGCAAACAATTTGTAACGCCTTCTGATTCTTTGGCTATTATGGCAGACAATGCTCATCTGATTAAAGGGTATCGACAAGGTATTGCGGGTATTGCTCGTTCTATGCCCACGGGACGTGCTGCTGATCTCGTTGCTGCTAAAAAAGGATTGAATTGTTTTGAGACACCAACGGGGTGGAAGTTTTTTGGAACGCTTTTGGATGCTGGAAAGGTCACATTTTGTGGTGAAGAAAGCTTTGGAACGGGCTCTCATCACATCCGCGAAAAAGATGGTTTATGGGCTATTTTGTTCTGGTTAAATCTTTTGGCAGTGACAGGGAAAACTGTCGCACAAATTGTTAAACAGCATTGGCATACCTATGGGCGTTTTTACACCTTACGGTATGATTATGAAGAAATAGAGGTAGATAAAGCTTGTGCGATTATCGAGCAATTGCGAGCGCATTTACCAAAAATTGGAATGGAAATTGCTGGACTTAAGGTCGAAAAAGCAGACGATTTTAGTTATCATGATCCCGTTGATCAAAGTATCAGTACGGGACAGGGAATACGCATTTTTTTTGAGAAAGGAGCACGGCTCGTGGTACGCTTATCGGGAACAGGGACGATGGGTGCTACCTTACGACTTTATTTTGAGCAGTATGAAGGAACCCCATGTAAACACAATCAAGATCCACAAAAAGTTCTTCAACCTTTACAAAAAGCAGCGCTGCAATTGTTAAATATACAGCAAAATTTGGGGCGCGAAAAACCCGATGTTATTACATAAAAAGCTGCGCAATAGGTGGCGTTTAACCTTTTAAATACTAAAAATATCGAACCGCGAATGGTTCGATATTTTTGTTGTCTGTTTTAAAAATGTTTACATCTCATTTCTTATTGCGGGGAAATCATCTTTTTGGGATCAACAAGTCGGTCGTAATCAGCACCAGAAACTCCAGCTTTCATTGCTTCAGCACGCAGAGTTGTATCATTTTTATGCGCCGCCTTGGCAATTTCAGTAGCTTTTTCATAGCCAATTTCTGGTGCAAGAGCTGTCACTAACATGAGAGAGCGTTCCATAAGAGAGTGAATGTGGATCCTATTGGCGCGTAATCCTTGGATGCAGTGTTCATCAAAAGAGCGCATACAATCACCAAGAAGTGTAATCGACTGCAAAACATTATAACCAATAACAGGCTTGTAAACATTGAGTTCAAAATGCCCTTGGCTTGCGGCAAATGTTATGCTGGTATGATTGCCAAAAACTTGGCATGCGACCATGGTTAAGGCTTCACATTGCGTGGGGTTGACTTTGCCTGGCATAATGGAAGATCCGGGTTCGTTTTCTGGAAGACTTAGTTCTCCTAATCCTGAGCGAGGGCCTGATCCCAAAAATCGTACGTCATTGGCAAATTTGAACAGATCAGCTGCTAATGCATTCAAACTTCCATGGAAATGGGCAAGGGCTCCATGATGGGCGAGTGCTTCAAATTTATTTCTAGCGGTTTGGAATGTTATCCCTGTGAGAGTGCTGATTGTTTCGGCAAAGGCAACATCAAAACCTTTTGGTGCATTGAGCCCTGTTCCAACGGCTGTGCCACCTTGAGCAAGCATTTGGACGTCGGTTAGAGCATTTTCAATGCGTTGGTGGTTAGCTTCTAATGCGGCACGATAACCTGAAAATTCTTGCCCTAAGGTCAAAGGTGTCGCATCTTGTGTATGCGTGCGGCCGATTTTAATTATATCTGCAAATTCTTGCTCTTTTTGTTTTAATGTAGCGATAAGAGATTCAAGAATTGGCAGTAAGTGTTGGCGTGTTTGCAGCGTGGTGGCAATGTGAAGCGCTGTAGGAAAGGAATCGTTTGATGATTGACTCATATTGACATGGTCATTGGGGTGAACTGGTTTTTTACTGCCAAGTTTTCCTCCCAAAATCTTACTGGCACGATTGGCAATAACTTCATTGATATTCATATTGCTTTGTGTGCCAGAACCTGTTTGCCAGACGGAGAGGGGAAAATGCGTATCAAAATCGCCAGCAAGTACTTCATCAGCCGCTGCAATAATTGCTTTCCCAATGTTTTGTGGGAGCTTTCCTTTGTCCATATTTACAGTAGCTGCAGCTTTTTTGATAAGGCTTAAGGCATAGATGATGGCAAGAGGTTGTTTTTCTGTGCCAATATTAAAATTATGCAGAGAACGTTCCGTTTGTGCGCCCCAATAACGATCTTGACGCACAGAAATCGTTCCAAAGCTATCAGTTTCCTGACGTGTTTCAACCATGGTAAAATCCTTTTATGTTACGGGTGTCATTAAACAACTAGATAACGCAAAATAGAAAACAGAGGCAAGACTTTGAGGTTTTTTAAGAAAAATTATTTTAGAGACAATCCTTGACATTGGGGAGTGGTAATTTTATATTCTAGCTGCTGTTAGCACTTGTGGTTAAAGAGTGCTAGCAAGGACTTAAGATTAATTCGATTATATTAAGTTTTAAGGATTTTGAACATGGCTAATATACAATTCCGCCCACTTCACGATCGTGTCGTTGTTCGTCGGGTTGAATCTGAAAATAAAACTGCTGGTGGGATTATTATCCCTGATACTGCAAAAGAAAAACCTCAAGAGGGTGAAATTATTGCTGTTGGCAATGGCGCTCTTGATGATAACGGAAGGCGTGTGCCTTTAGAAGTAAAGGTAGGAGACCGTATCCTCTTTGGAAAATGGTCTGGAACCGAAGTAAAAATTAATGGGGAAGATCTCCTCATCATGAAGGAATCTGACGTTATGGGAATTCTGGGATAATTCAGAGTCTCAATATTTTCATTTTGTATTATTTAGGACAAAACTCCAAGGAGAAATTAAATGGCTGCTAAAGAAGTCAAATTTGGCCGTGAAGCGCGTGAGCGTTTGTTACGCGGCGTTGATATCCTTGCTAATGCTGTTAAGGTAACACTCGGCCCTAAAGGTCGTAATGTGGTGATTGACAAATCATTTGGTGCGCCTCGCATTACAAAAGATGGTGTATCCGTTGCAAAGGAAATTGAACTCGAAGATAAGTTTGAAAACATGGGCGCGCAAATGTTGCGCGAAGTTGCTTCTAAAACAAATGATATTGCTGGTGATGGAACAACAACTGCAACTGTTTTGGGGCAGGCTATCGTGCAAGAAGGTGTAAAAGCCGTTGCTGCGGGCATGAACCCAATGGATCTCAAACGTGGAATTGATGCTGCTGTTGATGAAGTGGTGGCAAATCTCTTCAAAAAAGCAAAAAAAATTCAAACTTCAGCAGAAATTGCACAAGTGGGAACAATTTCCGCTAATGGTGCTGCAGAAATCGGCAAAATGATCGCTGATGCCATGGAAAAAGTCGGAAATGAAGGCGTTATTACTGTGGAAGAAGCAAAAACTGCTGAAACGGAATTGGAAGTCGTTGAAGGAATGCAGTTCGACCGTGGATATCTTTCTCCTTACTTTGTGACGAATGCTGAGAAAATGGTCGCTGATCTTGATGATCCTTACATTCTCATTCACGAAAAGAAATTGTCTAATCTACAATCATTACTTCCAGTGCTGGAAGCTGTTGTTCAGTCCGGAAAACCACTTCTCATTATCGCTGAAGATGTGGAAGGTGAGGCTTTGGCAACGCTTGTGGTCAATAAATTGCGCGGTGGTTTGAAAATTGCTGCTGTGAAAGCCCCAGGATTTGGTGATCGCCGTAAAGCTATGTTAGAAGATATTGCTATCTTGACATCGGGTCAGGTCATTTCTGAAGATGTTGGTATTAAATTAGAAAATGTCACTTTGGATATGCTTGGTCGGGCAAAGAAAGTCAATATTTCTAAAGAAAATACGACAATTATTGATGGTGCTGGACAAAAAGCTGAAATTAATGCACGCGTAAATCAGATTAAAGCTCAGATTGAGGAAACAACCTCTGATTATGATCGTGAAAAATTGCAAGAAAGACTTGCTAAACTCGCTGGTGGTGTTGCTGTTATTCGTGTGGGTGGTGCTACAGAAGTTGAAGTTAAAGAAAAGAAAGATCGTGTAGATGATGCCTTGAATGCAACACGTGCTGCTGTGGAAGAAGGTATTGTTGCTGGTGGTGGAACCGCATTGTTGCGTGCTGCAAATGCGTTGACTGTTAAAGGAAATAATCCTGACCAAGAAGCTGGTATCAATATTGTTCGCCGTGCGCTACAAGCACCAGCACGCCAAATTGCGACAAATGCCGGTGAAGAAGCAGCGATTATTGTGGGCAAGGTGTTGGAAAATAATGCAGACACATTTGGTTACAATACCGCAACAGGTGAATTTGGTGATTTGATTGCTTTGGGAATTGTTGATCCAGTGAAGGTTGTGCGTTCTGCTCTTCAGAATGCTGCTTCAATTGCGAGCCTTCTTATCACAACAGAAGCGATGGTTGCTGAAACTCCAAAGAAAGACACTCCAATGCCTCCTATGCCTGGCGGCGGAATGGGTGGAATGGGTGGAATGGATTTTTAAGCCCTTTCATGAAGGCACAAAAAACGGGTCAAGTAGACCCGTTTTTTTTTATGATTTTACCGTTTAGAAGCATAACTGGTTAATTTGGTGATTTGATTGCTTTGGGAATTGTTGATCCAGTGAAGGTTGTGCGTTCTGCTCTTCAGAATGCTGCTTCAATTGCGAGCCTTCTTATCACAACAGAAGCGATGGTTGCTGAAACTCCAAAGAAAGACACTCCAATGCCTCCTATGCCTGGCGGCGGAATCGGTGGAATGGGTGGAATGGATTTTTAAGCCCTTTCATGAAGGTAAAAAGAAACGGATAAAGAGGATCTGTTTTTATATGGTTTCTTCTCTTGTGTGCGGTTGCAATGTTCCCTTCCTGTGTTAACAAATCGTTCTCTTTCTTTATGCATTTTTTGTTTAAAAGTGCCTTTTAAGGATGTTTTGTATTGGCATTTTGCAAAATTTCCCCTTTGTTTTTTGTGGGACAATTTTAATTTCTACAAATTCTAGAGAAAAGGCTATGCTAGTATTTTGCTTTAGCAATGGACAATGGGGATGTTTTGCTCTATGGCCGTTCATAGAGGTGATTGTTTTTGAATAAAAGAGGGAAATGCATGAGCCAATATCCTAAATGTCCTCACTGTGGTGGTCTTTATACTTATGAAGAGGGGGAAAATTTTATATGTCCTGAATGTGCGCATGAGTGGCCACAAAAGAGTGAAGATTCTTTTGCTTCTGACATTGTTTATGATGCTAATGGTCAGGTTTTGACAAATGGGGATAGCGTTATGGTAGTGAAAGATCTTAAAATAAAAGGTGCGGCTTCGGTTCTCAAAAGTGGTACTAAAGTAAAAAATATTCGCCTTGTGGAGGGGGATCATAATATTGATTGTAAGATTCCTGGGATTGGTCAAATTGGTTTAAAATCTGAATTCGTTAAAAAGATTTAGTTTGTATACAGTTTAAGAATTTTTTTTGTTTGTTAGAGCGCATTTGTTTGAGATGAAGGTAGGAGTGTGGTCAAGGATTTCTTTCATTCCTTTAAAATTTTCTGAGAAAGGTATTTTTGTAACGGCGTGAAGAAATGGGGTGCATTACTGTAATTCAATCTGTATGACATTGCTTTGTGGAGAATAAGTTATTCCGTATTTTCTGTGTTTTTTTGTGGTCTTTATAGGATGGAGTAATATGGTTTGTGTTTTGTGAAAATGATTTGGTTTTGTGGTAGCGCGGGAATGCTCTTTTTGCAGTTGCGTTTATTTATCGGTACGTTGATCTCATTTTTGTTGCGGCATCGCTTCAACACCTAAAACTTCTGGAATAAAATGTCGTAACAGATTTTCAATCCCATTTTTTAATGTCGCAGTAGAGGAAGGACATCCGGCGCATGCTCCCCGCATATTGAGGTAAACAATACCGTTTTCAAAACCGCGAAAGGTAATATCTCCCCCATCATTGGCAACGGCTGGGCGAACACGAGTTTCAAGAAGTTCTTTAATTGTTAAAACAATATCAGCATCCTTTTCATCATAAAACTCTTCTAAAAGAGTATGGGATTGCGCTTGTGCTGAGGTGTCGGTAATGACAACGGGATCTCCAGACAGAAAATGTTCCATAATTGTGCCTAAAATGACCGGTTTAAGATGTTGCCACTCTCCATCTTTTTTGCTTACAGTGATGAAATCATAACCCAAAAAAACACCATTGACATTGGGAATATTAAACAGTTTGGTAGCTAGAGGCGAATTTTTAGCAGCCTCTTCATGGTTACGAAATTCTAATACGCCTTCGGAAAGAACTACACGACCTGGTAAGAATTTCAGTGTTGCAGGGTTTGGCGTGGTTTCAGTTTGGATAAACATATACTCTCCTTTTGTCGTAGGGAATGAGGAAGACCTTTGCGCTCCTCTTGTTTTTAAGCAATAGATTCAATATCGTCATCAGCAATATTGCTTGGAATGATAGTGACAGGAGTTGAAAAACCTGTATCCCGATTGCTAATGAGTTGGATAAGTGGCCCTGGCCCTTCTGCGTGTTCACTGGCTGCTAAAACAATGAGTGCAATTTCCTTATCTTCCTCAATGAGTTTAGAGATTTCATCAACTTTTTCACCTTCACGTATAATGATTTTTGTTTTCAAAGCATGTGTTGTGCGTACATCATGCGCAATTTCTCGCAATACTTTATGGGCACTTTGCGTTGATTCTGTGCGCATAACGTTATTGACACCTAGGAAATGTTGAAATTCTATACTATCCACAACACAGA
Source organism: Bartonella sp. B23 (assembly GCF_053793815.1). Classification (NCBI taxonomy): domain Bacteria; kingdom Pseudomonadati; phylum Pseudomonadota; class Alphaproteobacteria; order Hyphomicrobiales; family Bartonellaceae; genus Bartonella; species Bartonella sp. B23. The sequence goes on along the minus strand of NZ_CP200033.1, from coordinate 1,272,208 downwards.
GCAATATCAATGTTCTCTTGGTATTTTTGGCATGCTGTGCGGCAAAAGCAACAGCACGTCGACACTCTGGTGTTTCATCAATAATGACCAAAATTTTTTTCTTGCGATTTGTTTTGGGATTTTTTCGCTTAGAAACCATGTTTTTTCTCTACACTCTTTACAGTTAAAGTGTTATTGTTTCATGTATCTGGCAGAAATCCAACGATTTTACGGATTTTTTTCATATTTTTTTCTGCTAATGCACTGGCACGCTCTGCACCATCGCGCAAAACAGAGTCAATATAAGCGCTTTCTTGATGCAGCCGGCGGAGCTCTTGTGTTATGGGGGCAAGTTTATGAACGGCAAGGTCTGCTAAGGCCGTTTTAAAAAGCGAAAATGGTTGCCCTGAAAATTCTGAAAGCGCTTTTTCTTTACTCACTTGTGCAAAGATTGCGTAAATACCAAGAAGATTGTCGATCTCTGGTCGTTCTTCTAGGGCTTTCAGTGTGTCGGGAAGAGGAGCAGAATCTGTTTTCGCTTTGCGTATTTTTTTAGCAATAAGGTCAGCATCATCGGTCAAATTAAGGCGCGAAAAATCTGAAGGATCTGATTTCGACATTTTTTTTGTGCCATCGCGCAACGACATAATGCGTGTAGCTGTTTTCCCAATCAGTGCTTCTGGCATTGGAAAAAAAACCTGTTTTTTTTCTTTACCTATTTGCATCGAAACACCAAAATTTAAATCTGCAATACGGTGAGAATAGTCGTTATTGAATTTTTGCGCAATATCTCGTGTGAGTTCAACATGCTGCTTTTGATCGTCACCAACTGGAACATGGGTGGCACGATAGAGTAAAATATCAGCAGCCATAAGACTTGGGTAGGCAAAAAGCCCAAGGGATACCTTTTCGCGATCTTTTCCTGCTTTATCTTTAAATTGCGTCATGCGTTGGAGCCAACCAATACGAGCGATACAATTTAAAATCCATGCAAGTTCAGCATGTTGAAAAACCCGAGACTGATTGAAAATAATGTGTTTTTTAGGATCAATACCGGCAGCTAAAAAGACTGCTGTAACTGCTCTGGTTGATTCAGTTAAAGTAATCGGATCTGGATTCACTGTGAGTGCATGCATATCGACAACACAATAGAGGCAATTATAGGATGTTTGCAGTTCAACCCAATGCTTGATAGCTCCAAGATAATTGCCAAGATGTAGGTTACCACTCGGTTGTACGCCAGAAAATACAAGCGGTGTGAAGGTGCCCATAGTAGAGTTCTTTCTTAAAATAAGGTTATTTGTTTTGTGTTTTGTGACAAAGCATCTTTTTGAAAGCAAGATAAAATATTATAGGTGTTTTTTAAATTTTTTGAGGGTGAGGAAAAAGGAACGCGTGTCAAGTAAAAAATAGGCACTAAAATATACAAAGAATATAACAAACATGATCCCTATCAAGGTGCTTGCACGTAAGAAAAACGATGCCTGTGAGGATAAAGGGAAAGACAAAAAAACAAGGATATCAAGCAGATAATGAAGAGTCATTGCACTCAAAATTGTAACGATGATTAGGCATATAATATGTTTTACTAGTCGTGTATCGTATTTCCAATAGCCGCGCTTGATGAGTGCACTACAAAGCAATAGTGTGTTGACCCACCCAGAGGTAATTTCGGCAATGACAATGCCTCGCGCTGAGAACATTGGGAATAATGTTAATGCAAGACTGATGTTGATGAAAACGCAAATGCCGGTGAAAATCATCGGTGTTTTTGTATCTTCATGGGCAAAAAAATTAGGAATCAATACCTTAATAAGGACAAAAGCTGGAAGTCCTAGACCATAAAGTTTAAGCAACTCTGCAACATGGTGTGTTGACTCATTGGTAAATTGTCCGCGTTCAAAAAGCAAACTGACAATGGGGGTGGAGAGTAGCAAAAAAGCAACGGATGCGGGTAATGTTAACAAAAGGGTGAGTTCAAGAGAGCGGTTTTGCAACTTATTGCTTTCTTTGTCCTTTTTACTGCGTAGAGCTTTGGTCAATTCTGGCAAAAGAATTGTTGCAACGGCAATTGCTATTACCCCTAGTGGCAATTGGTAAAGGCGATCAGCATACATTAAAGAGGATACGGCACCCGATTGGCTGGAAGCAATATTGGTGTTGATTAACAAATTGATTTGCGTAATTCCTCCCGTGATAGCGGCAGGGAACGCTAAAGTTAAAAGCTTACGAACATTGGGACTGAAATGGGGGCGGCGGAGGAAAATTTTCATTCCACTTCGACGCAAAGCGACAGCAATGAGGGCAAGTTGGAGAATGCCTGCTGCTAAGACACCCCAAGAAAGATTTAGGCCGATATGCCAAGCATCAAGCTGATAGATCCAAGCATAAGAAAGTATACATATGAGAATAATATTCAAAAAGAGGGGAGCTATGGCCGCAATAAAATAGCGCCGTAATGCATTCAACATCCCTCCCATCATTGCTGCTAAAGACATGCAGGTTAAATAGGGAAACATGATTGCTGTAAAATGAATTGTCGCGTTAAATTTTGTTGTATCCTCTGTAAAACCGGGCGCAATGATTGTTCGCACTAAAAAAGGCATACTTAATTCCATGGCAATGGTTAAAAGTAATAATACCGAAAAGAGAACACCAAAAATCTCTTCTGCAAATTTGCAGGCGGACTCTCCACCATCTTCAGTAATTTTTTTTGAAAAAAGAGGAACAAAAGCTGCATTAAAGGCGCCCTCAGCAAAAAAACGGCGAAATGTATTGGGAAAACGAAACGCAGCATTGAATGCATCAGAAACAGAACCAGTTCCAAGAGCTGCTGCCATCAGCATTTCACGTACAAAGCCAAAAATACGGCTCATGAGGGTTCCAGAAGCAACAGTTGCAAATTTTTTAATCAGAGGCATGAAGGTATATCAGGTTTGTCATGAGTAAAAGCTCTCTTAGAACATAAAAAACTGACTACTATATTAATAAAATAATACATTTTCCGAATATTTTACGGTAGAGTTTATTCTTCTGTCAACAAGAGTGTATGAAAAGTTTGGAATTATACTCGTTTCTTTCGCATTACAGCTTTTATTGCTCTCATAAAATATCCCTTTTTCTCGTAAGAAAGTATATGGGGCTATGTAATGAATAGAAAAAATTGTGGGAAATTGAGCGAGTTAATAGCGCCTGTATTTGCAATCCCGTTCATTTTTGGGGGATGTTACATTCACGCTGTCTCTTTTCTTTATAGTCTATTGCCGCAGAGCACCTGTTTGCATAGCAAAATATAGCTGATTATTAAATTTCTTTTTTTATACATTAACTTTAAAAAGTACAAATTTGACTTTATAGAATGTTTATAATGGTTAAGTAGTTCAGCTTTTTAGCTTCACTTCTATATTGTAGGATGGAATATTTAAAATTTATAGAAATTGCCTCTATATGCGCTTGAATATACTGCTTATATTTAGGCATATATTGCTCTCACATCTCTTTTTAATATATATTTTTCCACACTTTCTCTCCATCCTTCGATCTTCTCTTTTTTGGGGAAAAATGACCGATGGAAGAAAGGTATCTAAAAGCAATTATCTAGTTTGAGAAAAAGCTAAATAGCTAAATATTTATTGTAGTTTTTACTCGTAAGGGATTTTTTTGAGACAGTCTCACATCACGCTCTTCCTTTTTTTCTTGCTCGTATTTTTCTTTCATTGTCAGGTTACTCATTTCAGAAATTTTTTTTCTATCGCTCGAGGAGGATTTATGTATTTTAGAGGATGTCATGTTAAATTCTGAGAGAGCATTAGATATACGAGTGCTTTTAATACTGTTGTTTATTTTTGCTGTTTGTTTAAAGAGTTTTGCAATTTGTTCTGCTTGATTTACTGATACGTCAAGACTCTCAGCAAGCTTTGTATAATCTTTTTGCTGTATAGCTTTATGCTCGCTTGGTGATAAACGTTCACTGAGTTTTTGGAAATACTCTTTTACGTGGGATTCCAATCCAGGAGAGGTTGATAAAGCTTTTTGCTGTTGTTCTTTTGACAGAGAAAATAGCTCTCTCATTTGTTGATTAGGCATTTCCACTGATTTGTCACAGCGTCTTTGTTCGGCAAAATGATCTTTTAAAATCCTTCTTTCTAAGTCTATGACAGAATTTACATAAAGACAAACATCAACTTCCAAGGAAGAAATACTTTGTTCAGCACGTGCACGCGCTCTATTTTTTACGCCACATATTTCAAAGCCAGAAAGCTTAGCAATAGATCTTACAGATTCATGAATTTGTTCTAAAAATTCGCTTCTGATATTGGGATTGGCATCAATTTTTCTAAGGTTTTCCCCTAAAATATGCGATTTACCATAAACAATTTTGCACAAATCTGCGATCTCTTTTTTACGTTCTTGTATTAATGAATCACTTTGAATTTTATCAACAATTTCCTTTTGTGAGAGAGGTGGCAATATTTTTTCTGGTATAAGAATTTTCTGTGATCTTTGAGAAAATGGTGCTGTAAAAGAAAGGGCATCACCAATTTTTAATCCATTCAGTTGGTTTGGGGAAAGATCCTTTTTATTTCCTAAGACGAGAGTCCCATTAACATCCATCATGAAACCATGTTGTCCACTACCTCTATAAGTACCATGATAGGCATGGCCGTCTTGTGCCACGATAACAGAGCCATAATTGTTTTTACCAAGATCAAGCTTTTTCATTTCATCGATGAATTCACGTAAAATAAGCACTTTTTGGGGATTGGAGATATCCTCAAGTAAATGCTTCATCGGATCTATAGTGCCGTTGTTCATTGCTTGAGTATGAACAAATTCTTCGCGTTTTTTTGTCACAAGAGAAAAGTCTAGATTATGGCCTGCGGCTTGTCCGAGTTTTTCAACAAAAGCTTGTATAGTAGGTGTATTTCCTGCTCTAAAAGGATATGCATGGTGCAAATTGACCATTATTTTAGCTATATGCTCAATAAATTCTTCGCGGGTTAGATCTTTTAAATTATTCTTTTCTGCCAGTGTGTTATCCATTTCATCAAGTTTTTGCTGTATTTCTTTTCCGCCAGCAAAAGGTTTGGTAAATTCCTTTTTTTTAAGCGATGGTGCGCAGGCGGTAGTACCATCTGCAAATTTAAAGGGGATTTCGCGGGACTGACCGGCCCATTCAAACGTATCTTTAAAGAGGCTGTAATGAATATGTTTTAGATATGTGAAATCAAATCGTTTTGGTAAAGGTTCTTTGCGCAACAATTCTTGTGCTTTTTCTACATCATGGGCACATTGCTTTTTAAATGCATATAATTCTTTGATGCCATGCTTATTTTTAAGTACTGCGTGCTCGCTATAAAAAAAATTATCCAATTCTGTGATTTCTTGTGTACGGTTCAGCGTATTAATGACTTCAGGGATTACCGCTTTTTTTTCCTCTTTAAAAGATACAGAATAACTGGCTCGTTTTTTCTTCATGGGTATTCTCTTTCAAAATTTATCTTTAAAAGTTTCTTTATTTTATAGCTTTTTATCTAAAAGCGAATGCTCATGTTATCATACAATTTATCAATGGGTTAAGTAAAATAATAGGGGTGTTTCATCCAATATTATTCCCAACATAACATATTACCACATGGTACGATCTACAAAAACGATCGCACCATGGAAGCAGATTAGCAGCAAAAGCTTAAAGCACGATCATATTGTCATAGATTTTTGACGACTCTGCAGTAGCTGCTCTTTTAAGGATTTTTCTTGTTTGGCAAATTCTACAACACTTTTTGCTTGAATTTTTGTTGTGCTCATTTCAATAAATTTTTCACCATCGCTTGACGTTACAGATTGACGCATATCATATTTATTCTGCCTCGTTATTTCGCGATTCTGCTGTTGAATGGCATCGGAAACTTCTTTGGTTTTTCTAAAGGTTTCTGTAATCTTTCGTGCTTGGCTTACTGATATTCCAAGACTCTCAGCAAGTTTTATATTATTTCCTTCGTTTATGGCTTCATGCTCGCTTGATGATAAACGTTCATTGAGTTTTTGAAAATAAGTCTGTACTTGCGTTTTTAGCTCAAAAGACGTCGATAAAGCTTCTTGCTGTTGTTCTTTTGACAGAGAAAATAGTTTATTCATTTTTTGGCTAGGTATCTCTATAGATTTGGCACAGCGTATTTGTTCGATACAATGGGACTGTAAAATATCTTTTTCTACCTGTTTTAGAGCATACATATACTGGGCAATGGCCTGACATAGGGACAAACAATTGTCTTTGGCATGTTGGCGTGCACTGCTTTTAAGGCCAAATACACCAACACCACGAAGCTTATGAACAGACTGAGGAGATGTTTCAATAAGCCGTGTAAGTTTTTCTCCTTGCTCAAGATCTTCATGTGTTATTGGAATTTTAAAATTTGGAAGTTTGTTTCGTAGAGCATGCTTTTTGCCATAGACAATCTTACACAAAGTTTCGATGTTTTTCTTGCTGTTTTTGACCAATGCGTTATCGTGGACCATTTGAGAAAGTTCTTCGTTGGTAAGGGATGGAATGTTTTCTGTTGGAATGAGTATTTCTTGTGTTTCTTGAGGGAGAGGTGCTGTGAAAGAAAAGTGATCACCAATTTTTAGTGTTTTTACTTGCTCTGGTGAGAGATATTTTTTATTTCCCAAGACGAGAGTCCCATTAACATCTATCATGAAACCATCAGCCCCACTGCCTCTGTAGACACCACGATAAGTATGGCCGTCCTGTGCTACAATAGCAGGACGGTAATTTTTTTCATCAAGCCCAAGCTTTTTCATGTTATTGGTAAATTCACGTAAAATAAGCAATCTGTCTGGATGAGAGATATCTTCAAGGAGGTGCTGTATAGGCTCTAAATTGTTGTTGTTTACTGCTTCAGCACGGATCAATGCCTTGCGTTTTTTTGATACAAGAGAATAATCTAAATTATGGCCTGCGGCTTGTCCAAGTTTTTCAACAAAAAGTTGTATTACGTGTCTATTTCCTTCTCTGAAAGGATTTAAAGAGTATAAATGCAGCATGACTTGAGATGCATGTTCAACGAACTCTTCGCGTGTTAATTTTTGCAAATCATCCTTTCCAAGGAGCATTTCATCTAATTGTTTAAGACCTTGTTGTATTTCTTTGCCGCTAGCAAAAGGTCTTGTGAAATTCTTTTTTTTCAGAGAAGGCATACTCGCAATGCTGCCATTTGGAAATTTGAAGCGTTCATCACGTGTATGTCCGGCCCATTCAAATATCTTGAAAAATATTTGCTTGTGAAGGCTTTTTAGATAGGAAGAATCAATTTTTTCTGGCAAGGGGGCTGCGCGCAATTGCTCCATTATTTCTTTGGTATCGCGAGAATACACTTCAGCAAATGTTTTTTGATTGGTAATATTGTATTTATTTTTATATACTTTGGTTCTGGGATAATAAAAGTGCTTCGCTTCTATTTTCAGCCTTTTTTTGGATTCTGGATCGATTCTGTGTTGAGACTCTTGCAGTTCTATGTGTGTGGTATATGTGGGATCTTGCGCGGTTTCATTTGTCATCGATATTTCCTTTCAAGCTTATTTAATGTCGATGTTCATTTTTTGTAATTTATCAATTTGTTAAGTGAAATAATGGGGGGAAAATAATACTACACACCTCTGTCGTGACACAGTCCATGAAAATGATCACACCAAGAGAATAGATTAATGAGCAAAGCTTAAAGCGTGGTCACACTGCTATAGATTTTGCACGACGCTGCCGACCTTGCTCTTCTAACGTTTTTTCTTGTTTGGCAAATTCTGCAATGTTTTTTGCTTTAGTTGGTGTTGCCATTTTTTCAACAGACTTCTCGTTGTCGCTTGATGCTACAGATTGATGCACATGAAGCTCTCTCTCTTTTCTCATTTCACGATGTTGCTGTTGAATAAAGTCGTTAGCTTCTTTTATTCCCCTTACGGTTGCCGCAATTTCTCCAGCCTGACTTATTGATGTGCCAAGACTCTCAGCAAGTTTTGCATAATGTCTGTTCTCTATAGCTTGATGCTCGTTTGATGATAAGCGTTCATTGAGTTTTAGGAAATACATCTGTACTTGTACTCTTAATTCAGGAGAGCTTGATAAAATTTGTTGTTGTTCCTCTTTGGTCATGAAAAATAGATTGCTTAGCTTTTTACTAGGCACTTCTACTGACTTGGCACAGCGTATTTGTTCGGCAGAATGGGCTGCTAGAATATCCTTTTCTGCTTGTTTGAGAGCATATACATAACCGAGAATGGTGTGACTGAGGGGAAAAAAATTTGCTTCAGCATGTTGGCGTGCACTGCTTTTAAGGCCAAATACACCAACGCCACGAAGCTTATGAACAGACTGAGGAGATGTTTCAATAAGCTGCGCAAGTTTTTCTCCTTGCTCAAGATCGTCATGTGTTATTGGAATTTTAAAATTTGGAAGTTTGTTTCGTAGAGCATGCTTTTTGCCGTAGACAACTTTACACAAAGTTTGGATGTTTTTTAAGCTGTTTTTGACTGATGGACTATTGTAAACCCTTTGAGAAAGTTCATCGTTGGTAAGAGGTGGAACGTTTTCTTTTGGAATAAGCACTTTTTGTGCTTCTCGAGGAAGAGGTGCTGTGAAAGAAAAGTGATCACCAATTTTTAGTGTTTTTACCTGCTCTGGTGGGAGATGTTCTTTATGTCCTATAACGAAAGTCCCATTAACATCCATCATGAAGCCATTATCTCCACTGCCTCTATAGGTACCCTGATAAGTATGGCCATCTTGTGCTACAACAGTGAGACGATAATTGCTTTCATCAAGCCCAAGCTTTTTCATGTTATTGGTAAATTCACTTAAAATAAACAATCTGTCTGGATGGGAGATATCTTCAAGGAGATGCTTTAAAGGTGCTGCATTGTTATTGTTTACTGCTTCAGCACGAGCAAATTCCTGGCGTTTTTTTGTCACAAGAGAGAAATCTAGATCATAGCCTGCGGCTTGTCCAAGTTTTTCAACGAAAAGTCGTATTACGTGTCTATTTCCTTCTCTGAAAGGATTTAAAGAGTACAAATGTGACATGATTTGAGATGCATGTTCAACGAACTCTTCGCGTGTCAATTTTTGCAAATCCTCCTTTTCAAGGAGCATTTCATCTAATTGTTTAAGTCCTCGTTGTATTTCTTTGCCGCTAGCAAAAGGCCTCGTAAAATTCTTATTTTTCAGAAACGGCATACAAGCAATGCTGCCATCTGCAAATTTGAATCGTTCATCACGCGTATGTCCGGCCCATTCAAATGTCTTGGAAAACATTTGTTTGTGAAGGCTTTTTAGATAGGAGGAATCAATTTTTTTTGGCAAGGGAATCGTGTACAGTTGCCCTATTCTTTCCCTTACATCACGAGCACATACATCAGTCAATTCCTTTTGATTGGTAATGTAATATTTGTTTTTATACACCGTGCTATGAGGATAAAAGAAGTTCCGCGCTTCTGTCTTCATTATTTTACGGATTTCTGGATCAAGTCTTCGGTAATACTTTTGTAATTCTTCTTGTGTGAGTGATGCAGAATGGCTAATTTGCTTTTTTTTCATCTGTATTTCCTTTCAAGCTTATTCAATATCAATATTTATTTAAAAGCTTTTTCGGTACATACCTCATCTTGATTTTATAGCTTTTTATTGAAAGGCGAATGCTTATTTATTGTGCAATTTTTTAAAGAGATTAGGACAAAAAAGGGGGATGTTTTGTACAATATTTTTCCTAATATTACACATCACGGCATGGTAAAATTCACCAAAATAATTACACTACGTGTATAAAGTAAAACTCAAAGCTTCAAATACAATCATATTGCTATAGATCTTGTACGACGGTGTTAACCTTTCTATTCTAGCGTTTTCTCTTTTTGTATATTCGACTTCATACGATTGAATTATTTCTATTAATGGTTTGTTTTTTTTTGGAAAATTCTACAACGTTTCCTGTTTTAGTTGGTGATGTGCTTATTCCAATAGATTTTTTGCTACCATTATCCCATTCCACATGTCCAACTTTATACCGCCGAATTTGCTGTTCTGGTGCGTTGTTTTGTTTGATAGATTTTTCCTTATTTCTTTCCATTATAGGTTGGTGCAAACCACGTTCTATATGCCGCTTCACTTCACGATCATACTGTTGGATAACATCAGAGGTCGCTTTTGTTTGTATAAAGATTTCTGCAATTTGTTCTGCTTGATTTACTGATACGTCAAGACTCTCAGCAAGCTTTGTATAATCTTTTTGCTGTATAGCTTTATGCTCGCCTGGTGATAAACGTTCACTGAGTTTTTGGAAATAAGCCTGTCCTTGCGTTCTTAGTCCAGGAGAGGTTGATAAAGCTTTTTGCTGTTGTTCTTTTGACAGAGAAAATAGCTCTCTCATTTGTTGATTAGGCATTTCCACTGATTTGTCACAGCGTCTTTGTTCGGCAAAATGATCTTTTAAAATCCTTCTTTCTAAGTCTATGACAGAATTTACATAAAGACAAATCTCAACTTCTAAGGAGGGAATATTCCTTTCAGCACGTGCACGTGCTCTATTTTTTACGCCACATATTTCAAAGCCAGAAAGCTTAAAAATAGATCTTGCAGATTCATGAAATTGTTCTAAAAATTCGCTTCTGATATTAGGATTGGCATCAATTTTTCTAAGCATTTCCCCTAAAATATGCGATTTACCATAAACAATTTTGCACAAATTTGCGATCTCTTTTTTACGTTCTTGTATTAATGAATCACTTTGAATTTTATCAACAATTTCCTTTTGTGAGAGAGGTGGCAATATTTTTTCTGGTATAAGAATTTTCTGTGATCTTTGAGAAAATGGTGCTGTAAAAGAAAGGGCATCACCAATTTTTAATCCATTCAGTTGGTTTGGGGAAAGATCCTTTTTATTTCCTAAGACGAGAGTCCCATTAACATCCATCATGAAACCATGTTGTCCACTACCTCTATAAGTACCATGATAGGCATGGCCGTCTTGTGCCGCGATAACAGAGCCATAATTGTTTTCACTAAGATCAAGCTTTTTCATTTCATCGATGAATTCACGTAAAATAAGCACTTTTTGGGGATTGGAGATATCCTCAAGTAAATGCTTCATCGGATCTGGATTACCATTGTCTATCGCTTCAACACTGGCAAACATTTTGCGTTTTTTTGTTACAAGAGAAAAGTCTAGATTATGGCCTGCGGCTTGTCCGAGTTTTTCAACAAAAGCTTGTATAGTAGGTGTATTTCCTTTTCTGAAAGGATGCATATGCTGTAAGTTTATCGTCAGTCCTGCCGCATGTTGAACGAATTCTTCGCGGGATAAATTCTTTAAGTAATTGTTTTCGGCGAGTACATGATCTAGATTTTTTAATCCTTCTTCTATTTGTCCACCGGAGGCAAAGGCATTTCGAAATTCTTTCCTTTTTATAATGGGTGTAAAGGCGAGGCTTCCATCTGCGAACTGAAAAGGTGCTTCACGTGTCTGCCCAGCCCATTCAAAGGCTTTGGAAAACAAGCATTTATGAATATGCTTTAAGTAAGAGGAATCAATTTTTTCTGGTAAAGGGGCTGTGTGCAGCTTTTTTATTGCTTCTCTTGTGTCTTCGGAAACTTTTTGATTCAAGACACGGTTATTTTTGATGTTATATTTATTTTTGAGTACTGGGGTGTCGTTGTAAAAAAAATTCCGCGGCGCTACACTTGATCTTTCCTGTTTGTTTACATCAATTGCTTGGGGGATTTCTGTTAATTGTTCCTCTGTGAGAGATGTAAAGTGGTTGGTTTGGTCTTTTGTCATGGATATTTCCTTTCAAGCTCTCTTAAGATCAATTCATTTTTGAAAGCTTTCTTGGTGCACATTCCATTACTTTTAGTGCATGCTCCATTTTGACTTTGTAGCTTTTTATCTGTAAAGGAGAATGCTCACTTTTCGTGCGGATTACTGCCCAAGTTTATTTTTTTATTTATTTTTTTTGCAACTTATAAATGGATTAAGCAAAATAAGAGGGGATTTTTGACTGACACTCCCCCCATGGTACAATCCACAAAAATGATTGTACCAAGAGAATAGATTAATAAGCAAAGCTTAAAGTATGATCATATTGTCATAGCTTTTGCACGACGCTGTCGACCTTGCTCTTCTAACGTTTTTTCTTGTTTGGTAAATTCTAAAACATTTTCTGCTTTAGTTGGTGTTGCCATTTTTTCCATAGGTTGCTTTTCAGTGCTTTCCCATGCTGCATATCCAACTTTATGTGGTTCAGTTTTCTTTTTTACTGTGTCGGTACGCGCTGAGACTCCTTTTTCTTTCATTGATTGTGTGCTTACTCCTATAGACTTTTCAGTACCACTTCCTATTTTTTCATATCCAACTTTATGTGGTTCAGTTTGCTTTTTTACTGTGTCTGGATATGCTGAAACTCCTTTTTCTTTCATTGATTGTGTGCCTATATCAGCAGATTTTTCACTGATGCTTCCCCATGCTGCATATCCAACTTTATGTGGTTCAGTTTGCTTTTTTACTGTGTCGGAATGTGTTAAAATTCCTTTTTCTTCCACTGATTTTACGCTTGTTTCAGCAGATTTTTCGACAATGCTTTCTATTGTTGCATGCCCAACTTTAGAGGATTGGATTATTTCTTCTTTTGCTCTTTCTTGTTTGGCAAATTCTACAATTTTATCTGCTTTAATTGGTGTTGCATCTATTTTAACAGATTGTTCGCCAATGTGTAATATTGAAGATTGATATACATTGCGATCATTCTCCCTATTCATTTCGCGATGTTGCTGTTGAATAGTGCTGCAGATCTCCTCTGTTTGTTTCACGACTGCTGAAATTTCTTCTGCATTATCCATTGATGTTCCAAGACTTTCAGAAAGCTTCCTATAATGTCTATTGTGTATAGCTGCAAGGTCACTTGGCGATAAACGTTCTTGGAGCTTCATGAAATAAAGCTGTGCTTCTGCGGTTAACTCAGGAGAGCTTGCCAAAATTTTTTGTTGCTCCTCTTTGGACATAGAAAATAGATTTTTTAACTCGTCGCGAGGCATTTCTACCGACTTTTCACAACGTATTTGTGTGGCAGTATGGCTTTCTAGAATATCCATTTGAGCATCTCTTACAGCACGTACATATCCGACAAGAGCATGACAGAGAGGTAGTAAATTTGCTTCAGCATGTTGGCGTGCACTGCTTTTAAGGCCAAATACACCAACACCACGAAGCCTATGAACAGATTCAGGGGATTCTCCAATATTCCGCAGCAACTTTTCTCCCTGGTTAAAACTTTCACGTGTCATTGGAATTTCAAACTTTGGAAGTTTGTTTTGCAAAATATTCTCTTTGCCATAAACAACTTTACACAAAGTTTGGATGTTTTTTAAGCTGCTTTTGACCAATGCGCTTTCATAGACCCTTTGAGAAAGTTCTTCGTTGGTAAGGGATGGAACGTTTTCTTTTGGAATAAGCACTTTTTTTGCTTCTTGAGGAAGAGGTGCTGTGAAAGAAAAGTGATCACCAATTTTTAGTGTTTTTACTCGCTCTGGTGAGAGATATTTTTTATTTCCTACAACGAAAGTCCCATTAACATCCATCATGAAGCCATTATCTCCGCTGCCTCTACAGACACCACGATACGTATGGCCTCCTCGTGCTGCAACAGTAAGACGATAATTACTTTCACCAAGTCCAATCTGGTTCATTTCATCGGTAAATTCACGTAAAGCAGACAAACTTTCTGGATTAGAGATATCTTCAAGGAGATGCTTTATAGGATCCATATCACCGTTGTTTACTGCCTCAGTACGGATCAATGCCTTGCGTTTTTTTGATACAAGAGAATAATCTAAATTATAGCCTGCAGCTTGTCCAAGTTTTTCAACAAAAAGTTGTATTGTACGTCTATTTCCCTCTCTGAAAGGATTTAAAGAGTACAAATGTGACATGATTTGAGATGCATGTTCAACGAACTCTTCGCGTGTCAATTTTTGCAAATCATCCTTTTCAAGGAGCATTTCATCTAATTGTTTAAATCCCCGTTCTATTTCTTTGCCGACAGCAAAAGGCCTCGTAAATTCCTTTTCTTTCAGCAACGGTGCGGAAGCAACACTCCCGTCTGCAAATGTGAAGCGTTCATCACGTGTATGTCCGGCCCATTCAAATGTCTTGGAAAACATTTTCTTGTGAAGGCTTTTTAGATAGGAGGAATCAATTTTTTCTGGCAAGGGGGCTGTACGTAGTCCTTCCATTGCCTCTTTTGCATCACGAGCACATGCAGCAACAAATTCTTTTTGATTGGTGATACGATATTTGTTTCTCAGCACTGTGCTGTCAGAATAAAAGAAATTTTGTGCTTCTGCTTTTAACTTTTTACGGATTTCTTGATCGGGTGTCTGGTGATGCTCTCGCAATTCTTCTTGTGAGAGAGATGCAGGACTGTTCGTTTTTTTATTTTCCATCGATATTTCCTTTCAAGCTTCCTCATATTATATTTTTCTCTGAGGGCTTCTTTAGTGTACTCTCTATCTCTGTTTCTTGATGTTCCTTCTGTAAGAAGAAAAAGCACGAGATTAAATGATTTCCCAATGCTGCATTATGTATAATGGAAGTAATTTTTTTTTATGACTTTTATACGTTTTTTTTATGAATTTATAAAATTTTATCAATTAGTTAGATAAAATAATACGGTGCAATCTATATGAAAAGATTGCACCGAAATATCACGTTAAAAGCTAAAGCTTATGCATAGCTAGATGGAGGTAGCCATTGCTGCCTTTTTGTGTACAAACCTTTGAGCATGATCCTCTGATATTGCTTTTTTTGCTTGCCCGCTGACACCAGCAATTTCTTTTTGTTGGCTTTGTAAATGCTGAGTTTTGTCTGTAAGCATCCTGTAAGATTCTGCCTTTCTCTGATGGCTTTGTAGAATGCTTTCTTTCATGCTCGTTACATGTTCTGAATAATTTTCAATTGCTTTACATAAAGGAGGGATAAATCTTTCGGCTTCTTCACGTGCACTTGTTTTAAAGCCACAGAACTCGCTACCAGCTAATTTACCGAAAATATGAATATGGTTCCTAATTTGCCATGAAAGCTCTGCTCCAATACCGGGAATTACTTCAATATCTTTCATGTTGTTATCCAAACGGTTTGGATCGTTAAAGACTTTTTTACATAAAACTCGAATTTCATCACGCGCTTGCTGAACCGTTGCAGATCTGTGAACTCTGCGGTTAACGTCCTTACTTGAAAGAGGTGCTATTTCCGTTTTAAGATTTCTCTGCTGCTCCATGCTTTTTGCATATATTTCAGCCTTCGCATAATTTGTAAGTGCTTCACATAGGGGAAAAATACCAGCTTCAGCTGTTCTGCGCGGCTTATTTTTTATACCACATACACTAACACCAGCAAGTTTATGAATTTTTTCAGGGCATGATGCAATTTGCACTGAAACTTCTTCCGCTAGATCAGGATCTTTTTTAATTGCACCTATTTTATTATCGAGAAGATATTCCTTACCAAAAACAATAGAGCACAAACGTCTGACTTCTTGTCTATATGCTGAACACGCTATTTCTATCTGTGATCTCGTTAAAGATGACTTTTTCATACGCGGTAAATTTGATTGATCCTGAGGAGAATCAGTTAAAACTCTACCTTCTCCGTGTGATGAGATGGCTTGCTCTTCATTTATTGGAGATATCGGTGGTCTTATAGAAACAGTTGCATATACATGCTCGTGCTTTTGATGTGATACCGGCGTATCTGTCTCATCTGTTGAGTACGAAAATCTTTTTGAAGGTAATGGCGGTGCTTGTTCTGGAGAGACATCTTTATAACCATATTCAGATTTTTGTCCTGACGCTGTCTCTGATACACTGCGGAACAATTTTTTCTTCACACTAAGTGGGTCTACAGGAGCCATAGCTGCATACACGCCTTCGCCCTGTGTACCTTCTGTAACGCCTTGCCTCATGCTTTGTGGACGTGGCGGTAATTCAGGACGAAAAGGTTTCCCTACAGTTTCAGACTTTTGTCTTGACCCTGTCTCTGATACACTACGGAAAAATTTTCTCTTCACACTAAGTGGGTCTACAGGAGCCATAGCTGCATACACGCCTTCGCCCTGTGTACCTTCTGTAACGCCTTGTCTCATGCTTTGTGGACGTGGCGGTAATTCAGGACGAAAAGGTCTCCCTACAGGATCTTTTTGTGTAGTTCTTGTAGCACTTTGTTTTAAATTTTTTGAGTGTGTCGATACTTTTGGACGAACAACTGCCTCTGTAATCTTTTGCTCTGGATTTTCTTTCTCGTCGATACTCAAATCTGCTGGGCGTGACGGCAGATCTGGGGGAGTATCTTCCAGTACGCTATCCTTCCTTTGTTTTTCTTCAGCACTCTGCTTTACAGCTTTTGGGTGTCGCAATGCTTTGGGAAGAACAGTCGCGTATATGGAATCTTCCTTTTTAGTTAATTCAGCACGCTGTTCTGTATGTCCTGATTGCGGTAGGTCTGGAATAGTCTCATATATAGCCTCGACATCTTGGCTTTGTGTTACACCTTGTTGTTGGTCATTTTGTTGCACCAAATCTGAAACATCCATATATGGATGTTCTGAATCTTCTAAAACGTATGAGTCATCGGCGTCTGGTATTTCGTATACATCAAGCTCGTCCGGGCGTGGCGGTAATTCCGGAGGAGCAGATCTTCTTGCGGTATTTCGCGCTGGACCTTGCGTTACATTTTGTTGTTGGTCACTTTGTTGCATCAGATCCGGAATATCCATATACAAGTGTTCTGAATCTTCTAAAGTATGTGAGTCATCAGCGTCTGGTATTTCGTATACATCAAATTCATCCGGGCGTGGCGGTAATTCCGGAGGAGCAGATCTCCTCACGGTATTTCGCGCCGGACCTCGTGTTATGTCTTGTTGTTGATCACTTAGCTGTGTCGGATCAAAAATACCAGCATGCAGGTCATCTAAGTTTACTACTGCGTATGGATCTACGAGATTTGGCGTAGCGCTTGACTCACTTTCTGAGGGAGACAAAATACGTGAAGAAGAAGGCACATCATATACATGTTCTCGCCTTGAAAGAGGTTGACCTGCTCTAGGAGGCACAGCGTATATAACCTGATCGCTTCTTCTTGCTTGAAAAAGGGGACGATTTGAAGGAGATGTTTCGTATATGGAACCCTCAATTTCTTGCCCTTCGCTTTCTGGATGAACTGAACGGGGTGGTGAAGGAGGTGAATCGTATATAGCTTCACTTAAAGAAGAGTTACCAGGTAAAGGAGGTACAGAATATACGGATTCTTGCCCTTCGCTTTCTGGATGAACTGAATGGGGTGGTGAAGGAGGTGAATCGTATATGTGTTCCTCTCCTAGGGATTGCTCAATGTTTGATCCGTTTTCTTCTAGAGAAGATGGACTTTGTGGAGATGGTGTTGAAGGGGATGGCACAGGTCCGTGCTTTAATTCCTGGATTTCAGAATGGGAAGGCCGATTTTTTTTCATATATTCTTCCTTTCAAAATTTTGTGGTATTTATTTTTTAACCTTTTTAGTAGGCTCCCCATTTTTGTTTTTTCATAATTTTTCGCTTGAAGGGAGATAATAAATTTGCGCAAACTATAGTCTGTATTCGCAATTTATATGCAATCTTACCAATTGCTTAATTCAAACGATGGAGATTTATAAAATTTTCCATCGATATTACTACCACTTCTAGCTACAAACCACCTTGCAAGATCTGCGCTCAAAAGATCTACCCAAAAGCTATAACTTATTTCACGCATGCTTAAGAAATGGAAACCAAAGCTTTTGTTTTTGTAGCTTTGCATGATTCAACACTTTGCGTTTTCTCGTTCTGATGTCTAGAAGTTCCAGGAACCTCACGATCCATGCTTGCTGATAAGCTCTCAGAAGACTTCGATAAATCTTGTTGCGTATGCAAGCTCCCAGCTAATTCTCTAGAGGATTTTTGCTGTTCTTTTTGTAATTGATCATTTTGTGAAACACTACCTCTTACCTGCTGTACAACGGCCATTAATTCCTCAACCGTGTCAATCAGTGGTGAAATACTCGCTTCAGCATGTCTGCGCGCTCTATTTTTTATACCACACATATTGACACCAGAAAGTTTACCAAAAGATTGACAATTTTCTGAAAGTCTTTCTACGAGCTTACCCCCCGTGGAAGGGTCCGCTAATACATCTTCAACGCCTGCTCGCAAAATATTTGAATCTCCAAAAACATTTTGGCACCAATGTTCTATTCGTGCTCGACATCGCTTGACTGCAGGATGCTGTAAAATAATGTCATTAATTTCCGTATGGACGTTTTCCAAATTAACTTTTTCAGAAGAGTTTGAGTGATGTTTTTTCATATATATTCCCTTTCAAGGATTATTTTAAAACCTCCTTGATGCAATTTCTCTCCTTATGCCCTGATGGTTTCATGCAAAGGAGATCATCATCATTGCTATAATTGAAATTTATGTCTTTAATATGCTATTTTTATGGAATTTTATGTAATTATGGAGACTATTCTGACAGATATTTTTTGCAACATTCCATAGAATTACGCGCTCTTTGGCGAAATTTACACAAAACAATTTGTGCCAAAAAAATCAGATGCCAAACAAAAATCTAGATTCTTTTACACAAGAAGTTGATGCCTCATTTTCAATTTTATGTGACGACTTTTTTCGTACAACAGAATGAGATTTTTCTTCTATATGACGAGTATCTTGTGTTACTGCTTTTTCTAAGCTTCCCAAATCATCAAAATTTTTCTGTTGCGTTTGAGTACGGACAATTTCATTGCGTAACGCGTATACAACTCCCATGAACCTTTCAACAGAATCACACAAAGAATGTACATTTTGTTGAGCTCGCTTACGGGCATGACTTTTTATACCAAATACTTCCCTACCAGCAAGCTCAGAAATACTTGTAGGATTTCCAGCAATATTCAGTGAGAGATCCTTCCCTTGCTTAGGATTCTCAATGATTTCAGCTAATTGTTTATTTAAAATACCTGGGTTGCCATAAACAAGATTACAATGATAGCGAATATCATCCATACAAGTTTGAACCGTTGAGTTCTTTTGAATTTTCTTAAAAATTTGCCTTTTCGTGAGAGGTAGCTTTTTGTGAGACGAAGGAACATCTGCATAAACGATTTCTTCTGGGTGCTGTGTAAGACGATCTTGGTCGCATGATCTGCAAGACTCTGCGTTAAGTTTCGCTGAGGCAGATCGTTCAAAATGGCGTAGATTATATTTTTTCATGAATATTTTCCTCCAGAATTATTTTAGAAAATTCCTTTGATATATTCTCTCCTTCTATATTTTGAGAATTTTTAAAAGATAGGAAAAGATATTTTGAACAGTTTAAAAGTTTACACCATTCACATACATTATAAATTGCATTGTTACCTTTTGAATACGGCTTTTTTATGAATATTTTGTCAAGATGTTGTATAAAGTTACGGGATCTATTTTAATGGATATTTTTGTGGGATTCTCTTATAATCCTTGGTGCAATTCACATAAAATAATTTGCACAAAAATTATATTACAGACGAAAACTTACGCATTTCTACAGGATATGCGTTTATATAAACATCTTTTTATCAGCGGTTTTATGAAATGGAATGTACTGAAAATAAACAAATTTTTTCTGCTGGTAAAGATTTTTTGTTTTGTTTTATCAGAGGTAATTTTTTCGGATATTTTTGTAAAATCCGTACAAATTTTTCAATAGCATCATGTAAAAATCAAAATTCTTTTTCAGCGTGTTTGCGTACATTACTTCTTATGCTAAACGCTTTTACGCTGGCAAATGTACCTATATCCTCAGGATCCTTTGCAATTCTGTGTATGCAAGTTTCCAGCTAATTCTCTAAAGGGTTTGTGGTGTTCTTTGTTTACTTGATCATTTTGTGAAACACTGTCCCTTAGCTGATGTACAACGCTTACTTAAGAGTTTATATCCTCTTTTAGAATTTTCAAGAATTTTAGCCACTTTCTTTTTTTTAATATTTGAATCACCATAAACAGTTTGGCATAGAGACAGGACTTTTTCTTCGCTGTGCAGGATGTCCAAATTTTTTCGAAGTTTGTCAGAAATTTGATCTGATGTGAGCAATATTGTCACTCTTCTTCTCATTATTACATCTAAATTACAGCTCTTATCGCTATTGCGTGCTGTTCTTTGTTATTTGGTCAATGGATTGCATAAAGGTCTCTTAAGTTCATTTTTGTAAAAGGCTACAAGTGGCGCTTTTCTATGAATAACTCTTTTCAAAATTGTTTAAAAAACTTCTTATGTATGTTTTTTATAAAATTCCACTAATAAACCTAAATTGTGGATACTATTTCTGAAATATTTTCTATAATATCGCACGAAAAACCTGGCGCAATCCACGTAAAGTAAGTAGAATCCGGCTTCTTCGGTGTCGTTGCATAGACACGCGTACAATCTCACACCTCTTCAGATTCTATTGATTTGCGCCAAGAGATCGGATTAAAAGGAAAAGATTATACAAACTCACATAGCCAAAGCCATTCTTCTAGATTCAGATCTACGTGATTGTTCTTGCTGTGGAGCAGTATGATGTTCTGCCCTTGCGTGCTGGATATCCTGTAAAGCAGCTTCTGATGTTTGATCTTGTGATATGCCATTACGTTCTTGTCGTTCAGCATGTTCTACCTTGAGAAACTCCTTTGAGGATTGTACAATATCACAATAAAATTGAATATGACTTATCAGATGTTTCATATTAGCTTCAGCCTCTATGCGCCCTTTGGTTTTAAATCCACATATATTAAAGCCGATAGGACTATGATAAATTTCAGGCATTTCTCTCAGCTGATGCAAGAGAATAGAGGATGCGCGGGGATTTCGTGTAATATCGGAAATTGCCTCGTTTAAAACATCTGGATGTCCAAATACTTTTATACACCCATACTGGATCTGTTCTTTATGTTTTTGAATAAATGGATCTTTTGTAAGTACTTCCATCATTTCATCGTCTAAAGTAGATGTCTCTCTCGCATGATTGTATGATGCCAACAGACTTTCGAGCGCTTCTGCACCCTCCATTGGTTTTTCATACCCGTTTTCCGCTTGAAGTCTCATCCTGCTGTGTGCATGTTCTGAAGTTTGTGCTAAACCACGAATGGCATCATAGAGAGGAGTTAAACTTTCTGTGGCATTTTTGCGGGTTCTATTTTTTATGCCACATACATTTTTGCCAGCAAGACTGTGAATAGACTGAGGATTTAATGAAATTGCTAACAAAATTCTATTACTCACAGAAGGATTTTCCAGAATTTTTTCTATTTTTGTATCCATAACTCCCGTTTTACCAAAAACTATTTCAGACCAATTTTGTACTGCATTTATATGTGCTGAGATCAATGGATTTTTCCGTAATTTATCTGCAATTTTCATATCCGAGAGATTGGTTTCTTCTTCTTGTGGAGCAGGTCCATCATGAGGATTTTCAGAGGTAGATGCTTCTCTGACAGATTGTTCATGAGATCCCCTTAATTCTGTCATTGGCAGCTCTGTAGAAGATGGGGCAATTTTTTTCATATATGTCTCCTTTTAAGAATTATATTTGGAAAAGATTTTTGGTTTATTTTTTAGCTCCACGTTTTAGGAGCTTTTGTATAAAGGAGGGTGTTAATTTGAATTATCTCAAAAAAAATCGAAGCTGCTTCTATTCATTTTTAGCTGATTTTCACGTTTTTTCATGAAGTCTTATTCATGGTATTTTGATGACAATCTATAACCTAACCCTGAAATTTGATGGTTCCTATAATGATTTTTGACACAATTGAGATAAAACAATTTGTTTTAACTGATTGTATAAAAAGCCAGCTTATGCAAATTCACATAGCCAAAGTTATTCCTTTTGCATCCTCAATTTTGTATGTTCGCTCTCGTTGTGGAGTGGGATGATGTCTTTGCTTTATAGAGTGAGTGCTTTGTGTAGCTTTTGGTACATCGGCAAACTCTTGCTGTATTACATGGTTCTGTTTAATATATTCTCTTGCTTTTTTTACAGTATCGCTACAAAATTTAATACTGTTAGACAGAGATAAAATACTATTTTCAGCATTTTTGCGGGCTTTATTTTTTATGCCACATGCATTGATACCGGCAAATTTATGAATAGATTGAGGATCGTTTGCAATCTGATTTGAGAGATCAATCCCGATATCAGGATTTTTTCGAATTTCCATAATCTTTTTTGTCAAAACATTCGAATTTCCATACACTTTTTTACACCAGAATTCAGTTTGTTTTTCATATGTTCGGATAGATGAGAGAACAAAAAACATTTCAACAATTGCCTCATTCGTGAGAGGACTTTTTTCTCTGTCAGGATGATGGAGTAATTCTTGCAGGCTTTGGGTTGTTGCTGCAGGCTGTTCCGGTTGTTCATAATTTTCTTGTTGTGGCTGAGAAAATAGGTGAGTTCGCTTATATTTTATCACCTTTGTATATTCTTCAATAGAGTGACACAGAGACATAACACCTCGTTCAGCGTTTTTGCGTGTTTCATTTTTTAAGCCACATGCATTGATACCAGCAAATTTATGAATAGATTGAGGATCTACCGCAATTTTCCATGCAATTTCATTACCAAGAGCAGGATTTTGTATAATATCTTGCATTTCTTTCTGAAGAATATTGTTGGTACCGTAAACAACAGAGGACCAACACATTATTGATTTTGCATGTGCTACAACCTGCGGATCATGCCATATTCTTCTTGCAGGTGTCAGTTCCGAGAAGGTGGGTGTTGTTTCTTGTGAATTATGCGCCACATGAAATTCTTTAGAGGTAGATGTCCCTGTGATAAGTTGTCCGTAAATTTGTCTTAATTCGTTTATAAAAAAATATGGAAAATGGGATGTTTGGCTTTTTTTCATGCATATTGCCCTTTAAGCATTATTAAAAAATTCTTTAGTGTTCTTTTTATTTTTAGATTTTGATAGCTTTTATACGAAGAGATGCAGCAATTTAAACAATCTCCAAATATTTGACGCTATCTGGACACATTGTAATTAGTATTTGTGTCTTTTATGTATCTTTTTTGTGAAATTTATTGATGTGTTATATAATGCAAAATATGGTATTTTTGTGGATAGAATTCTATAATAATTCTTTTATACAATTGCGATGAAATGGTTTTCTCTAAGAAGAAGCAAATGAAGAGTTGGTTTATACTTCATTAGTGGGAGGTATTGATAAGGTGCAATCGATTTTTAGGATCTACACCTGACATTGTTTTTTCAAGCTTTATAGCTAAAAATCGCTTTTGTTTTTTGATACATCAAGCATGTAAGAAAGCGTTGTGAGACTGTTTTTCTGTAAGGCTTTACAATTTTTTGATGTTTAGGTGATTTGGTCATTAATATTCCCAAACATGGAATTATTGTTGCATTGGTATAAAAAACAAGATATCTCCTCTTTCCGTGGTGATGAAACAATGAGGCTTTGCTAGACCCTCTTAAGATTTTGGCATATTTTTAGCTTTTCTATCTTCTCTGCTGTTTGGCTAAAATAACATCTTTTATTTGCTGTGTTTTTTCTTATAATTTTTAAAATCCTTCATCTTGTTATGTAATATTCTCCTCAGTGTATACGCGCTCTAGTTTTTTGATATTGAGCGTCTTTTTTATTTGCAAACTTGCTGAAAATAGAGAATTGTTTGAATTCTATCATGCGAATTTTTCTCCCATAGAAAAGTCTTTTGAAGCTCTCCAGTTTTTTCTACAAAATGAGTAGGTTAACGTGAAAAATTCGGTATCCACACTGAATTTTTCTTACATGGAACTTTTGTATCTTTCTGGGGGGAGGCAATTTTTTTACACGCGTGAGATTCTATTTCTTTTTCGGTATGAAGCGATTTTTCTAAGCATTCAGTTTTTTTTGCGGTAGCTTGTTCAGGAGTATGTGGTTTTGTGTAAGGGAAATATTCTGCATTTTTTACAGCTCTTGTATAATCTTGCATAGCACTATGTAAGTATTTACAACTTTTTTCAGCATTTTTGCGTGCACGCGTTTTTATGCAGAGCAATTTCTTACCCGCAAGAGGATGAATAGCTTCAGGACATGTTGCAATTATCTGTGATGTTTCATCTCCTACAGCAGGATTTTGTAGGATCTCTTGAATTTCTTGTTGGAAAACATATTTATTGCCATACACCATAGCAGACCAAAATAAGACGTCTTGTTTGTATGATTTAACCAATAAATTTTCCTGCACTTTGTTTGTAAATTCTTCTCTTTTGCGCAGCACTTTTTTGAGAGAAACCGTTGCATGTTCGCTTTTATCTTCTAGCTCAAACGGTGGTGGTATATCTTCTGCTGTGTTTTCTTTTTTAAATTTTGATGATACAAATTTGGTAAATCTCGTATGTAGATGTTCTCGTTTAGGAGATGATATAGCTGCTTTCTTAGAGTGTCTTTGTAATTTTTTTGGCATGCAAGATGTGAAAAGATGTGTATTTTTTTCCATGCACGTCTCCTGTTAGGTTTTTGCAATATTTCCCATAAAAACTCTTTGACGTATTTTCCACCTTGATAGCTATTCATTTAAAGAGGATATAGATTTAGATAACCTCCGAAAGAAATCTTACCATCCAGATTAATCACAATAATTGACATTCACGTCTTTAATACAGCCTTTTATAAAATATAATCGAATGAGTTATACTAGGTTTATGGGAACATTCTGGTGAGACTTTTCTCCACTCCTGCACTGCCTTTTGACGCAAATTCCTTAAAATGATCTGCATCAAAAGATCTTTTTAAAAGCCAAGGCTTGTTTTTATATATGTTTACATAGCAAAAGCCATTCCTTTTCCACTTTTAGCTCTATGTTGTTGTACTTCATGCTGTGGAGAGTGTTGTCTTTCTTTGCTTTGCTGAACCCTTTGTTCAACCTTTTGTTTTGAACCCTCTGGTGCCTTAATGCATCTTTGTTGCGTTTCTTGTTCGTGTAAAATAAACTCTCTTGCTTCTTTTACCATCCCTGTGTAATTTTTAACAGCGTTGCACAGATAGGATAGGCTGTTTTCAGCACATCTTCGTGCATCATCCTTAAGACCCAATATGCTGCGGCCAGCGAGTTGATGAAAAGATGTAGGATTTGCTTTAAGCGTCCATAATAATTGTTCTCCCATAGAAGGATTTTTCAGAATGTCTTCCATTGGCTTTTGAAGGGCATCTGGATTGTTGTATACAATTCGACTCCAATATCTGATTAGTCTGCAACATCTTTGAACGGACGGTTCATTCCTAACCATGCCAAATACCTGCTCATTTGAAAGAGGTGATTGTAGTGAAGAAACTTTTTCCTGTACTACTGCCTTTGTAGATTTGTCTACTTGCATAGTATGCTGCGATGTATTTTGCGTTTCTTGTTTTTGTGCAAGATATTCCTTTGCTTCTTTTACAGTAAGCATGTAATCTCCAAAAGCACTATACAGGTTTGATAGATGCGATTCAGCACATCTTCGTGTTCCATTTTTAATTCCACATACGCTGCGGCCAGCGAGTTGATGAAAAGATGTAGGATTTGCTTTAAGCGTCCATAATAATTGTTCTCCCATAGCAGGATTTTTCAGAATGTCTTCCATTGGCTTTTGAAGGGCATCTGGATTGTCGTATACAATTCGACTCCAATATTTGAGTTTTAAGTAATCTTTTTGAACGGATACGTTATTTCGGATTAAGCCCGTAGCCACTTCACTTGATAGAGATGCTTCCCTTTTTCCAGCAGCAAGCGATTCTTGTAGGCTTCTTTCCAGTACTTTATTCTCTACCGGAGCTGTGATGTTCATACCTTTATATGTATAGTCTACAGCCTTCATATAACCATCAATGGCAGAAGATAGGTGGGATACAGCGCTTTCAGCGTTTTTGCGCGCTTTTGTCTTAAAGCCAAATATTTCTATACCTGCAAGCGAATGAATAGACGCAGGATGTTCTGTTACACGCTTTAAAAGGGAAGCTCCCATCGCAGGATCTTCGAGGATTTTTTTAGTTTCTGTATGCAAGATATTCTTAGAGCCATAAACAGTTTTTGACCAACGTTGAATTCCCTCTGCATATACTTCGACTAGTGGAGAACACTTCACTTTATCAACGATTCTTTCTTTTAGGAAAGTTAATTCTTGTTGCGTAGTTACCGCCTGTGCACTCTCTAAATTGAGAGATGTTGCGGCATGTTGTTTTTCTGTTTTTCCTGGCGTGCGGGATGAAAAAGGAGAGAGGTGTTTTTTTTCCATACATGCGTTCCTTTCAAGCTTTTACAATATTTTCTCAGAAAGCACCTTAGTGTATTTTTCATCCTTGCTTTTTTGATAGTTTTTAGTCAAAAAAAGCATCGTAACTCGAATGGTATTCTAAGACTCTGTAAAGTACATAATGTGTTAACATTAGATATTTTATATGTTTTTTTTGTGTTTATCAATAGGTTGTATTAAATTAAAAAAATATTTTTCTCTATTCTTGGCACGCATTATCCTGCAGGATTTGCGCTAAAAAGGCCAAATTAAGAGCGAAAGCTTAACTTGTACACGCTTAGTTAGCGAGAGTTAGAGCTTTGGTTCCTGGGGCTTTTCGTGGTTGAACGCTTTGCGCTTTTTTGTGTGTATGTTTAGAAGTTTCAGAGACTCCATGATGTATGACAACTGATGAGCACTCAGAGTTCTCTGATAAGTCTTGTTGTTTATGCAAATCTTTAGCTGATTTTATAGATGAGGTATGATTTCTTTGCTGTTCTTGATGACTCTGCAAGATACTCTCTTTTGCTTTCTCTACAGCATTTGCAAGGTTGCTAACAGAATAAAGCATGTGTGAAAGACTTGCTTCAGCATTTGTGCGGGATTTATTTTTTATGCCACATACATTGGTGCCGGAAAGTTTATGAAAAGACTGGGGTCTTGCTTCAAGTTGTTGTATAAAAACTTCTTTCATAGAAGGATCTTGGAGCAGGTTTTCAGTTTGTTTTTGCAAAGCATCTTGATTTCCAAAAATAGTTTTAGACCAATAACGTACTCGTGCTTGATGTTTTTTGACTTCAGAATCTCGTTGAATCATGTCAAGAACTTCTGCATTTGAAAGAGGCCCTTTTTCCCTTTCAGAATGATGTCGACTTTGTAAAATTTTGTCCATTCTTCTATGGTCTATTAATTTCTCATAGCGTTTTAATTCCGAATTTGGGAACTGCGATAAGCAGTCTCTTGCATATTTTACAACTATTCCGTATTGACTAATAGCTTCGCAAAGAGCGACAATACTTTTTTCAGCATTTCTTCGTTCTTCATTTTTTATGCCACATATGTTGGTGCCGGCGAGTTTAGAAAAATTACCAGGATTTAGTGCAATTTGCCACGAAAGATCTTCTGCTACAGCGGGGTCGCATTGGATTTCCTTAATTTTTTTCTGCAAAGCTTTTTTGTTGCCATAAACAATCTGACAGCATTGATAAATGTCTTTTCTAAACCCGTTCTCCAACTTGTTGTGTGGAATTAATCTTGTAATTTGTTCCTCTGAGAGAACTGTTTTTTCCTGTCGTGAGGAGAGGGGCGCGAATATGCTTTTTTCTTGTCTCATATCCCCAGTTTTCTCATCTTCTGTCAGAGGTGTCATTGAACTTGTGACAGCAGTCGAAACATTTTCTGTTAAAAAAACTTCATTTTGCTGATTTTCTTCCAGTACAGGAGTTGATTTTGTGATTCTTGAAAAAACTTTTGAATGGTGTTGTGTGGGTTTTTTTATCAAAGTTTTTTGAAAATGGGATGTTTGGCTTTTTTTCATGCATATTGCCCTTTAAGCATTATTAAAAAATTCTTTAGTGTTCTTTTTATTTTTAGATTTTGATAGCTTTTATACGAAGAGATGCAGCAATTTAAACAATCTCCAAATATTTGACGCTATCTGGACACATTGTAATTAGTATTTGTGTCTTTTATGTATCTTTTTTGTGAAATTTATTGATGTGTTATATAATGCAAAATATGGTATTTTTGTGGATAGAATTCTATAATAATTCTTTTATACAATTGCGATGAAATGGTTTTCTCTAAGAAGAAGCAAATGAAGAGTTGGTTTATACTTCATTAGTGGGAGGTATTGATAAGGTGCAATCGATTTTTAGGATCTACACCTGACATTGTTTTTTCAAGCTTTATAGCTAAAAATCGCTTTTGTTTTTTGATACATCAAGCATGTAAGAAAGCGTTGTGAGACTGTTTTTCTGTAAGGCTTTACAATTTTTTGATGTTTAGGTGATTTGGTCATTAATATTCCCAAACATGGAATTATTGTTGCATTGGTATAAAAAACAAGATATCTCCTCTTTCCGTGGTGATGAAACAATGAGGCTTTGCTAGACCCTCTTAAGATTTTGGCATATTTTTAGCTTTTCTATCTTCTCTGCTGTTTGGCTAAAATAACATCTTTTATTTGCTGTGTTTTTTCTTATAATTTTTAAAATCCTTCATCTTGTTATGTAATATTCTCCTCAGTGTATACGCGCTCTAGTTTTTTGATATTGAGCGTCTTTTTTATTTGCAAACTTGCTGAAAATAGAGAATTGTTTGAATTCTATCATGCGAATTTTTCTCCCATAGAAAAGTCTTTTGAAGCTCTCCAGTTTTTTCTACAAAATGAGTAGGTTAACGTGAAAAATTCGGTATCCACACTGAATTTTTCTTACATGGAACTTTTGTATCTTTCTGGGGGGAGGCAATTTTTTTACACGCGTGAGATTCTATTTCTTTTTCGGTATGAAGCGATTTTTCTAAGCATTCAGTTTTTTTTGCGGTAGCTTGTTCAGGAGTATGTGGTTTTGTGTAAGGGAAATATTCTGCATTTTTTACAGCTCTTGTATAATCTTGCATAGCACTATGTAAGTATTTACAACTTTTTTCAGCATTTTTGCGTGCACGCGTTTTTATGCAGAGCAATTTCTTACCCGCAAGAGGATGAATAGCTTCAGGACATGTTGCAATTATCTGTGATGTTTCATCTCCTACAGCAGGATTTTGTAGGATCTCTTGAATTTCTTGTTGGAAAACATATTTATTGCCATACACCATAGCAGACCAAAATAAGACGTCTTGTTTGTATGATTTAACCAATAAATTTTCCTGCACTTTGTTTGTAAATTCTTCTCTTTTGCGCAGCACTTTTTTGAGAGAAACCGTTGCATGTTCGCTTTTATCTTCTAGCTCAAACGGTGGTGGTATATCTTCTGCTGTGTTTTCTTTTTTAAATTTTGATGATACAAATTTGGTAAATCTCGTATGTAGATGTTCTCGTTTAGGAGATGATATAGCTGCTTTCTTAGAGTGTCTTTGTAATTTTTTTGGCATGCAAGATGTGAAAAGATGTGTATTTTTTTCCATGCACGTCTCCTGTTAGGTTTTTGCAATATTTCCCATAAAAACTCTTTGACGTATTTTCCACCTTGATAGCTATTCATTTAAAGAGGATATAGATTTAGATAACCTCCGAAAGAAATCTTACCATCCAGATTAATCACAATAATTGACATTCACGTCTTTAATACAGCCTTTTATAAAATATAATCGAATGAGTTATACTAGGTTTATGGGAACATTCTGGTGAGACTTTTCTCCACTCCTGCACTGCCTTTTGACGCAAATTCCTTAAAATGATCTGCATCAAAAGATCTTTTTAAAAGCCAAGGCTTGTTTTTATATATGTTTACATAGCAAAAGCCATTCCTTTTCCACTTTTAGCTCTATGTTGTTGTACTTCATGCTGTGGAGAGTGTTGTCTTTCTTTGCTTTGCTGAACCCTTTGTTCAACCTTTTGTTTTGAACCCTCTGGTGCCTTAATGCATCTTTGTTGCGTTTCTTGTTCGTGTAAAATAAACTCTTTTGCCTCTTTTGCAGTAAGTATGTAATCTTCAAAAGCACTACACAGGTTTGATAGATGCGATTCAGCACATCTTCGTGTTCCATTTTTAATTCCACATACGCTGCGGCCAGCGAATTTATGAAAAGATGTAGGATTTGCTTTAAGCGTCCATAATAATTGTTCTCCCATAGCAGGATTTTTCAGAATGTCTTCCATTGGCTTTTGAAGGGCATCTGGATTGTCGTATACAATTCGACTCCAATATTTGAGTTTTAAGTAATCTTTTTGAACGGATACGTTATTTCGGATTAAGCCCGTAGCCACTTCACTTGATAGAGATGCTTCCCTTTTTCCAGCAGCAAGCGATTCTTGTAGGCTTCTTTCCAGTACTTTATTCTCTACCGGAGCTGTGATGTTCATACCTTTATATGTATAGTCTACAGCCTTCATATAACCATCAATGGCAGAAGATAGGTGGGATACAGCGCTTTCAGCGTTTTTGCGCGCTTTTGTCTTAAAGCCAAATATTTCTATACCTGCAAGCGAATGAATAGACGCAGGATGTTCTGTTACACGCTTTAAAAGGGAAGCTCCCATCGCAGGATCTTCGAGGATTTTTTTAGTTTCTGTATGCAAGATATTCTTAGAGCCATAAACAGTTTTTGACCAACGTTGAATTCCCTCTGCATATACTTCGACTAGTGGAGAACACTTCACTTTATCAACGATTCTTTCTTTTAGGAAAGTTAATTCTTGTTGCGTAGTTACCGCCTGTGCACTCTCTAAATTGAGAGATGTTGCGGCATGTTGTTTTTCTGTTTTTCCTGGCGTGCGGGATGAAAAAGGAGAGAGGTGTTTTTTTTCCATACATGCGTTCCTTTCAAGCTTTTACAATATTTATATACAAAACTCCTTAATGTATTTTTTGTTCTTATTATTTGAAGTTTTTTATTTAAAAGAGTCTCTTAATGCGAACAATTATTACACAACATTTTTGGCACAAACCGTCTTACAGGGATCTACACCAATCAATCCGATTAGGAGCCAAAAGCCTACCTTGTGTGCATTTAGCTGGCAAGGGCAAATGCTTTTGTTCCTAGAGTTTTGCGCAGTTTGGCGCTTTGCGTTCTTTCATGGGTATGCCCAGAAGTTCCAGGAACTTCATGATGCTGATCTGCTGATAAGCTCTCAGAAGATCTCGATAAATCTTGTTGTTTATGCAAGGATTTCACGAATTTCTCAGACGATTCAATCTGTTCTTGTTGTGCCTGATGATTTTGCAAAATATTTTCTTTTTCTTGTTTGACAACATCCATAAAATTGTTAATAGAGTCAACCAGCTGTGGAATATGTGCTTCAGCATTTTTGCGCGCGTTACTTTTAAATCCACACATGCTTATACCGGAAAGTTTATGCAAAGAGCTGGGGTCTACTTCAAGTTGTCGTATGAGTCCAAATCCCTTAGAGGGAATTGTCAATATATTTTCAATTCTTCCTTGCAAAATATCTGGTTTTCCAAAAACAACGCCGGACAAATGTGCTATTTGTGCCTGATGTGTTTTAACCATTGAATTCTGTCGAGCTATATGGGTAACTTCTGTATTTGTAAGTGTTTCACCTCCTTTTTCAGAACAATGTTGACTTTGTAAGATTTTTGACATTTCTTCACTGCCTATGATTTTTTCATAGCGCTCTAATTGTTCCTGTGGAAACCGAAAGAGATTTTCTTTTGCATTTTCTACAGCATTTGCGTAACAACCAACAATTTGACACAGGATAGTCAAATTCCTTTCAGCATTTTTGCGTGTTTTATTTTTTATACCACATACATTTATACCAGCAAATCCATGAATACTTTTAGGATTCTCCTCAAGTTGCCACAAGAGATCTTTCCATAGGAGAGGGGTTTTTTGAATTTCATTAATTTGTTTCTGCAAAATATCTTTTTTTCCAAAAACCTCTTTGCACCAATAGGAAATTTCTCTTTGATATTCTATAATCCATGGATCATATGCAATTAGTTGTGTAACTTCTGCCTGCGAGAGGGGGGGGGTTGTATCTTTTGAAGCAGTTGCTTTGTACATGGTTTGCCTCTTGTTGTTCTCTTTTAGTAACTTTTTTTTCATTAAAGCTTCTGTTGAACCCGGGGTAATAACTGAAGCATGCGTATGTTCTGTACTGCTGGATGGAAGATTTTCTTCTAAAAATAAGGATTTTTTGTTCTCTTTTATAGGAGTGTGTTGTTTTTTTTTGGAAGTACCTGCCGCATGGCGGCTTTCTTCTTCAGATGATTTTCTGGAAACTTCTTCATAGTATTTTACAAGTTCTTGCACTGAAATACGTGAAGAAGGGGACGGGCGATTTTTTTTCATGCATGTTTCCTTTCAATAATTTTATACAAAGGAAAATATCAATTCGAATGATCTCCAAAGAACCTATCTATTCACAACTGTCTTAATTAAAATTTATGTTTTCAATGCAGCTTTTTTGTGAATTTATAAACAAATTGCATAAAATCATAGGAACTGTTTTTGATAGATACTTTCTGCAACACCCCCCGCCAATTTCTGGCGTAATCTCGATTAAATCGCTTACACCAAGAGATTAGATTAAAGGCAAAATCTTGCGCATTTTTATGATTATATACGCTTACATGACCACTTTTTGGGGAAGAGCATGTCCGCGTGACTGCATCTTTTGCTGTTGAGAATGTTGTTGTTTCTCTGGTGCTTTGTGAAGGTATTGTGCAACATTCTCTGGTTGTAAATCAAGATGCTTTTCTTTTGCACTACGGGTATATGTTAGCTGTTTTCTTATTTGTTGTACAACACCTGTATATGCATCAAGAGCACTACACAATTGTACTAGATTTTTTTCAGCATTTTTGCGTGCTTTCGTTTTAAAGCCGCAAAAATTATAGCCAGCAAGATTGTGAACAGAATGAGGGTTATTTAGTATGTCTCGTGAAAGTTGTTCTCCCATATCAGGATTTTTGAGAATATTGTCCATTCTTCTCTCTAAAACATTCGATCTACCAAAAACAACCTTACTCCAATAACTGGTTGTTTCTCTGAATGCTTGCACAAACTCGTCATTTTTAATTCTGCGAATAATTGCTTCACCTGAAAGATAATTTTCTCCTCTATATTGTGGAGCAATATATGTGTAAACGTTTTCCCTCAAATATTGTCTACCATTGTGCTCTTGCGTATTAAAACCTGTGCGGACAATTTTTTCTGAGAGATGTGAATGATGTGCTTTCCTTGGCTCATTAACCTTTGCATGTGACGATTCTTCGTTTAGTTGTTTATAGACAGGACGCCTCTTTTTCATGCTTGCTTCCTTTTTGTAGGCTTCTTAATTTAGAAAATGCCTTTAGTGCATATTTCATCTTATGTTTTTAAAGAACAAGATTGATTTGAATAACTTCCAAACAATCCGCACTATTCGCAACCATTTTAATCAACATTTATGTCTTTAATACAGCTTTTTTATGAAATTTATCAATTATTTATATAAAATTATGAGAGCTATTTTTGTAATACTCCCCAGCTCTTGGTGTAATTTAGGTCAAATAACTTACACCAAGAGATTAGATTAAAGGCAAAAGCTTGCGCATTTTTACAATTATGCACGCCTACATAGCCATAGCCATTCCTTTTTTAGAAATCTGTTTTTGTTGTTGTACATCTTGTTCTCCAGCAGTTTGTTGTCTTTCTCCTTTGTGACGATGAGCTCTGTGTTCTAAGTGTTGTTCTTCTCGGTTTTCTCCTCTTTCATGACTATGGCGTCTTCCATGTTCCTGTACAATGCCCTTGTGTGCCTGTGTTACAACAGATGCATATTGTTCAAGAGCATTATGGAGGGAGGAAAAAGCATCTTCAGCGTGTAGGCGTTCTCGATTTTTTATGCCAAGTATTTTTTTACCCGCAAGTTGGCCAGGGCTCTCAGGATTTTGAGCAATGTCCCACGTGATATCTTGTGCTGTTTTAGGGTCTTGAAGAATCTTAAAAAGATGTTTATCAAGAGCATGATCATTGCCATAGACAATATTGCTCCACTCTTTGGTTCTTTCTATACTGGCTTGGACAGCTGGATCTTTTAAAAGTTGTGCGGCTATATAATCTGGCGTGAGAGGTTTGTTTGTACTTTGCGTTCTGGCGCCTGCATGTGCCATTTCCTTTTGGAGCTGTGCGCCAGTGCGCTCTCTTACATTAACATCCGCGTAGACAGTTTCTTCTGGACGGGTTCTGCTGCCGGAAGCTCCTACATTAATATCTGCATAGACAGTTTCTTCTGGACGGGTTCTGCTGCCGGAAGCTCCTACATTAATATCTGCATAGATAGTTTCTTCTGGGCGGGTTCTGCTGCCGGAAGCTCCTACATTAATATCTGCATAGATAGTTTCTTCTGGGCGGATTCTGCTGCCGGAAGCTCCTACATTAATATCTGCGTAGATAGTTTCTTCTGAGGGGGATGTGCCACGGGTTTTTTCTGTGTTAGCACCTGTGCGGACATTTGCCTCTGGATGAGTTGGATGCTGTGCTTTTCTTGTTTTATTAACCTTTGCATATAGCTCTTCTGGGTTCATTGTATGATGTGTGGGATGATTTTTTTTCATACTTTTTTCCTTTAGTTTTAATTTAGAAAACTTCTCCGGAACATTCTCTGTTTTCTCTATGGTTTGATAGTTTTTGTACAAAGAAAAATGTTCTTGAAATAATCTCTAAAAAAATCTTCTTGCTATTCTCGCCCACTGTAATAAGAATTTGTGTTTTAAATACATTTTTTTTGTGATATTTCACTAATAAGTTGCATAAAATTACAAGTATATACTTTTGATAGATATTTTCTGTGATATTCTTCACCCACTCTTGGCGTAATCTAGATTAAATCGCTTACACCAAGAGATTAGATTAAAGGCAAAATCTTGCGCATTTTTACATTATGCACGCTTACATAGCTGTCGCCATTCCTTTTTTAGGAGCATGTTTGCATTGTTGTACGCCTTGTTCTCCAACAGCTTGTTGTTTTTTTGTGGGATGATAACAATATCTAATTGTACCTTTTCTCTGGAGCTCTTTATGTTCTGCATAATCAGGATTCATCATTTCTTCGGCTAGCATTTTCATATCCCGTGCATGTTTATCAAAAGTTCCACACAGGCTGATAAAATTTTCTTCAGTTGCTTTGCGAGCCGGACTTTTTACGCCAAGTATTTTTTATCTGCAGGTAGCCTATGGTCTTCAAGATTTTAACAAGAGACCATGAGACACAAATTCTTTTTTCACTGTGTTGAGTGTTTATGTTCTTTTTAGGCTTGCTTGTAAGCTGTTTTTTCGTAAGAGGCGGTGTTATGCCTTTTGAAGTAGTGTCTGCACGTATTGTTTCCTCTGAGCGGGATCTGCCATTGGGTTCTCCTACATTAATATCCGCGTAGACAGTTTCCTTTGGTTGATTTAAGTGTGGTACCTTTCCTAATTTATTAACCTATGCATATATCTCTACTGGGGTTATTGAATGCTGTGAGGGATGATTTTTTTCATGCTTTTTTCTTTTAGGTTTTTTAATTTAGAAAACTTCTTCGGAACATTTTCCATTTTCTTTATGCTTTGATAATTTTTATACGGAGAAGAATGTTACTTAAAATGATCTCTAAAAAATCTTTCTCTATTTTCGCTTACTATAATAGGCATTTTTGTTTTTAGTACAGTTTTTTTAAATGGTATTTTATTAATGCATTGTATAAAATGATGTGGTCCATTATGATCAGGGTTTTCCATAACATTGCGCAACATCCTTTAGCTTAATTTACATGAGGAGATTCGCATTAAAAGATCAGATGAAAAATAAAATCATACCCAATGTTTAATCAGTAAGAGACATACATGGATTACGATTAACTCTGAAAGAGCGTACTTCAGATTGTGCTGCTTTCACTAGTTTTACAATTTGAGAAATTTCTTTTGCTTTGCTTTCTGATATGCCAAGAAGGTGAGAAAGTTTTGTACAATCATTTTCTTTTATGGCGTTACGATCTTCTGCTGATAAACGATTTTGCAATTGGCACCAAAAAAAATGGAGCTGTTTTTGCAGTGATACAGAATGAAAAAGAATGTCTCTTTGTTTTTGTAGTGGTAGGGTAAGAAGGTTTTGCAATTCTTTCTTTGGTTTTTTGACAGATTTTCCAAGACGATTTTGTTCTCTTTGGTGTTGCTCTAGAATTTCTTCTTTTGCTTGTTGTGTTGTAATAACATAATTTTTAAGCGCTTTACTTAGATGCGGGACTGCCATTTCAGCATTTCTGCGAGCTGAATTATTCATGCAAAGTATTTTTACGCCTGCAAGTTTACAGATTGATTGAGGATTTTGAGCAATTTGATTGGCAAATACTCTCCCCAAGCTCGGATTTTCATTTATCATATCCATTTTTACAGTTAAGGCTTGTTGGTTGCCATAAACAATCTTTGACAAACGCTCAACTTCTTTTCGGTTTATTTGAACATAAGGATCGTTTGCAATCTTTGTACACAATTCCTCAGACGTGATGGGTGCTAATATCTCTGGGGGGATTAGTATTTCTTGTAAGTTTTGAACGTTGGACTTTTGAAACGAGATATAATCATCCTCTTTTAGTGTTTTAACTTGTTCTGGTGGCAGATCATCTTTGTGACCAACGACAAAAAAATCCCCCATCTCTATAACAAAACCTTCCGCTGAACAACCTCTATAGATACCATCATAAGACACACCTTCTTTTGCTGCGATAACCATATGATTGCTGATTGTTTCAAGTCCCGAATTTTTCATCTGGGAAATAAATTCCTTTAAAATGAGTGATTTTTGCGGATGAGTGGCATCTTCAAAGAGATGTTGCATCGGTTCTGAATTGCCATACTGCATTGCTTCAATACAGGCAACCATCATGCGTTTTTTTGTAATACAAGAAAAGTCAATGGCATGGCCTGCTGCTTGCCCAATTTTTTCCATAAACATTCGTTGTGTATGTCCGTTGCCTTTTCTGAAAGGATGTATATGGTTGAGCAGCGTAAAGATTTCAGCGGCGTTTTCAGCAAACTCTTTGCGCGATAAGCCTTGTAAGTTATTCTTTGCGCTGAGTATTTTCTCTAATTTCTGAAGCTCTTTTTTAATCTGTGGCCCGACAGCAAAAGGAATCTCGTGGCCTACAGGTCGCATTGCTGGCATATGCGCTGAACTGCCATCTTCAAATGTAAAGAGGGTATCGCGGGTTTGTCCGGCCCATTCAAAACTTTTATGGAAGAGGTTCCAGTGAATTAATTTCAAATAGGCGGCATCAAATTTTTTGGGTGGTGGTTCATACCGAAAATTTACTGCTGCTCTGGCTGCTTCGTGAGTACAGCGTTCATGAAGTTTTTGTGGGTTTTTAATGCTATATTTATTTTTTAATGTTGTACTCTTTTTATATAGATAATTCTTCTCTA
The DNA here is from genome assembly GCF_053793815.1 of Bartonella sp. B23. Classification (NCBI taxonomy): domain Bacteria; kingdom Pseudomonadati; phylum Pseudomonadota; class Alphaproteobacteria; order Hyphomicrobiales; family Bartonellaceae; genus Bartonella; species Bartonella sp. B23. The sequence goes on along the minus strand of NZ_CP200033.1, from coordinate 1,234,819 downwards.
GCATGTATTCTTTCCTTATAGGATAGGACAGTCGATGAAAATGTGCTAAACTTTTTGTATAGAAAGTTTCCTTTCGTACATTTTTTGAGATTTCATGGGCTCAGGGGGCGAGCGTTATGCTTTGAATATGCAAGGATTTCTGGCTGTATCAACCGCTTTATGGTACTTGTGTAATACCTTTTTCGTGTGTGAAATACGAGAATGATTCACGCAGGTCGTTTTTATATATGTTTTTTTGTTTATTTTCTTATATAAGTGCTTTCTGTTGCGCTCTTCACTCCTGATTTATTATTGTCGAAAATGGCAAGACTTCTAACCACGTTTCCTTCAAAAAATCTGTATTCAAAAAATCTTTTATGGATTTTAAAATGCGGATATTAGATGCCATTAATTATTTGATTGGTTGGAGACTCTTTATAAAAAATGATGGTATACACGAGAGTAAAAACAACAATTAAGGATTTTTTTTGTTGTTTCATATAGAATTTTTTTTTAATGAGCTGTTATGAAAGAGAACGTGTATCTTTTATACCGCTGTTATTGTTTTGATGCTCAATACGCATAAGAGAGTGTTTTTCATTTTTTCTTTGCTTGTGGGGCAAATCGGTTTTTTTCAGCAGCTGCTAACATTTCTTTTCTTCTAAAATAGATCGCTCGACCACATCGCAAAGGAGGTTGTCCTTGCATAAGAATAATTTGTTCATCTTGACGCATTTCTTGAATAATTTCGTGCGGTAAAATCAGCGCTCTTTGTTGATAGTTGATGTTGTAAGAACTTCTTCCTAAAGATATACCTCTTGATTTGTTTATGCCAGCTACTTCAACTGTCATTTGACCACAACGTTCTGAAATATCCTTGGCTGTTTGAAGGTCTTTAATGGCGGCATAACTCACAAAGGAGCAGCTTTCAAACCATGATCGCGCGCCAGATTCGCCAAAGTGATTGACTAACTGACCAGAGGATTGATAAAAGAGCATCAAGGATGTACCGTATTTACGACCACGATCACGCGCTTCCTCTAATATATTCATATAGCCAAGAAGATCAACTTCATCCAAGACAAACAAAACACGCTTTTTGTAGTTTCCATCAGCTGTAATCATTGCATTTAAAAAGGCGCCAATAATTACTCGTCCAATTGCTGGATAACTGTTTAAAATGCTTGCAGGAAGATTAAGAAAAACATCTGTATTTCCATTTGTAATGTCCGAGGATGCAAAATCATCACCACAAACAAGATCAGCGTAATTAGACAAAGAAAGCCATTGGGTGTCTTTTGATGCGGTTGTGTAGACCCCTGAAAAAGTTTGTTCTGCCATTTCCGTGAAAATACCAACCATTTCGCGGATAAAAGGAGAAGGTGTTGTTTCTTGGATCATGCGTAATTGATTTACAACAGCAGTTTCGGATTGAGACAAAATTCCGCGTAATGTTTTTAAGTTGCGTTCACTGTCCTCATATTCATCAGAAAATACCACGTGAGCGAGAAGAGCTGTTAAAAGATTATGTGCTTGTGTTGAAAAATATTCTGCCGAAGAATTTTCTGACTTTTTATCAGTGATAAGCAATTTGGAAAAAGCCACAACATTGGCTTCACGTTGTGTGCGTGGTACGCTATCATCCAAAAGCCAATCAAGTACGTTAAAATTTTTTGTTAAAATTGAATTTGGATCAAGAACAATAACATTTCTGTTGCCCATTCTTTTCCGAGCAAATTTAACCATTGGTGCAACTTCGGTTGAAGGATCAAGACAAACAACAGAGCCTGGATATGTTAAACATGTGGGAACCACTGTACTTGTTGTTTTATACCCACCAGAACCGGCAAAAAAAATCATATGGGTTGAGCCAAAATCAAGATTAAAGGTGAGTAAGGGCGCTTTTCCGCCTTTTCCCCATGTTGTTTTATTGCCAGGAGAAAAAGGAATTTTGCACACACTGTCTTGATCAACACGGTATCTCTCGCCAACAACAATTTGACCATTGGCGGGAAAAATTTTCGCTGCCTCTCGTAAATTCATCCATGAGGCATCACCAAAAATCCCTTTTTTTGCCCTTTTGGCTTTGTTTGTGCGCGGAATGGTTGTAATGAATTGAATTGCTAAAAGGGTAACGCCGATGACGACACCAAAGATAACCATAGGATCCATGAACTGGAGAGCATAATCCCAGGTTATCCCTTGTTGACCAACGTAGGGGCTTAAACGTTTTATTTCACCGAAAATATAGTAAAAAGCTGTGATCGCAAAAAAGATAGCTGAGACACGTGTGATTGATTTGCGCAGGTGTAGTTTTTGTGAGAGGCTATAAAATAACGAAACAGAAGAAATCAGCGTCAATACTATTAAGGGTTTTGAACGGAGGTACCAATAAATTTGATTTCTCTCAAGATCACTTATTATAAATGATAATAAATGAGGAACAAGAAATATTGTTAAAGCACCCAAAGCGATAGGCATCAAAATAAGTGCCAGTTGCGTTTTTGTATATTTCATTTTTGTCTTAACTTTCGATTCTACTGTGGAACGCTGTAAAATGATATCTTCAAAATAGGCAATATGGTGTCAAATACCCCTTTTTCATGAGCGGTGAAGAATTAAAATATCCTCATTCATAAACGTTTAAATAAAAATAAAGTACCTCATACTTTTAACTGGCTATAGCGAGTACATTTTGGTGCTTTAGTGTACGTGTGTAATTTTGCTTATATGTTTCTTTGGCTTTCTGAACAATGTTGGTAATTTCTTGTGCTTTTTGTTCTGACACACCAATGCTTTGCGCAAGTGTTTTATAATCATCATTTTTGATCGCACGATATTCATCTGCTGAAAGACGATGCTCTAGATTGCGTACAAGATTGTGAAGCTCTTTATACAGCAAAGGAGATTGAGACAAGACTTCATTCTGTTTTTCTGGTGATAAGCAAAGAAGATTTTGCAAGTTTTTACTTGGCTTTTTTACTGACTTTCCGCGGCGTTCTTGTTCGATCTGATGTTCTTGAGTGATCGCATGATACGCATATTCTACAGTATACGTATAACTTATAATGGCCGTACGAAGTGTACTAACATGCTCTTCAGCATTTGCGCGCGTTCGACTTTTAAAGCAAAGAAAATCAAACCCTGCAAGAGGAGAAATAGAGTTAGGAGAGTGTTCAATCTGATCAATAAGATGTTGGTTTAATTCGGGATTTTTAATAATATCCATCATCTGTTTATTTAATGTTTCTGAGCTGCCATAAATAATTTTTGACAAATTTTTAATTCGGTTGCGAGTTGTTTGGACATGGACGTTTTCCGCAACCATTTCGGCCATTTCCATTTTTGATAAAGGTGCTAATGTTTCTTTTGGGATAAGCGTGTTTTCAAATTCTTCAGCTTTTGGGGCTGTAAAAGTGATTGTATCACCGGGTTTTAATGTTTTTATTTGTTCTGGTGTGAGATGTTCTTTATTGCAGATAATGTAAATACCTTGTGCATCGAGCATAAAGCTATCAAAATCAACATCTCTATAGATGCCCATGTAAGTTATATCTTCTTTTGCAACTATAACAGAATGATCATTAATATCGCGCCCAAGATCTGTCATGTGGTTCATGAATTTTTGTAAGATACATATTTTCTCCGGATTAGAGATATCTTCAAATATATGTTGCATAGGCTCTGGATTGCCATATTGCATTGCTTCAATGTCGGCAGCCATCATGCGCTTCTTTGTTATAAGTGAAAAGTCAAGTTGATGTCCTGCTGCTTTGGCGAGGTTTTCAAAAAAGAATTGTTGTGCGTGTTCATTGCCATCTATGAATGGGTGTATACGTTTGAGGGAGATAAACATTCTCACTGCTTCAGAGATAAACTCTTTGCGCGTTAAATCTTGCAAATTGTTTTTTTCGGCAAGCGCTTTCTCTAATCTTTGTAAGTTTTCGATGATTTTCTCATCGGCTACAAAAGTATTGCCCCATTCTTCTTTTTTCATTTCTGGCATAGCGGCAACACTGCCATCTGCAAATGTGAAGGGAACAGTACGGATATTTCCAGCCCATTCAAATGTTCTCTTAAACAATTGGTGATGAATATGGCACAGATAAGCGGAATCAAAATGCTCTGGCAGCGATTCTTTACGCAAAATCTTGGCTGCTTTTTCTGTATCATGCAAACACTTCTCCAGAAAAAGTTTAAAATCCCTTTCTCCATATTTATTTTTGAGTGTGTTGGTACCAGGATAGATATAATGATGGGGTGAGGGGCTCCATCTTGTTTTTGACTTTGCTTTTGGCACAATGACCTCCTTGTAATGTGATCGGATCCCTAGGAGCGTTAAACTTTTCGTGTATCATTCTAAGATGTAAAGCGTTTTAGGGAAAATGTATTTCTTTCAAGTGGACAGGCACTGACAGCTATATAAACTTTTCCGTGGTATTGTTCTAATTCTTTTACTGTTGTAATAGATGCCTGCAGTATTTTCTGTATTTCATTGTTTCTTACTTTCCTTTTTTAGTAAGGTATGGTGTAAATGCCCTTCATTTATTGAGGATACAGCGCATTTCCTTTTTTCCAAAGAAGAGCGTTACAACACATTTTATCCACATATTTTTAAATGAAGGAGCAGTTACTCATATTCTTTAGCTGGCTATGGCAAGCGATTTCGAGATATTCACTGTACGCATTTGGAATTGTTGTTGTAATTCTTTAGCTTTCTGAACGACATCTGTAATTTGTTTTGCTTTATCTCCTGTTACAGCCATAATTTCAGCGAGTTCCTTATAATCACCATTTTTGATTGCTTTTTTCTCATCTGAAGAGAGACGATTATTAACAATTTTTACAAAATCATTGAGTTCTTTTTGCAGCATAGAAGAGTTTTTTAAGATCGTTGTCTGCATTTCTTTTGATAAAGCAAGAAGATCTTGCAAGTTTTTGCTTGGCATTTTAACTGCTGTCTCAGAGCGACTTTGTTCGTTTTGATGATTTTTATTAATTTCGTTCTCAGCATATCTTATGGCATGCGAAAAATTTACAACTGCGTGAGCGAGCATGTCACTACAGCTTTCAGCTATTTTACGCGTCCGATTTTTCAGTCCACAGAAACTGATACCTGCAAGACTGGCAACAGAGCCAGGCGCTGCTTCAATCCGATTGGCAAGTTCTTGAGCACATGATGGATCTTCAAGAATCCGTACCATCTTTTCGTCCAACGTTTTGGAGTTGCCATAAACAATTCTTGATAAAATCTCAATTTGTTCTCGGCTTGTGCATACACAGGCATCTTCTTTTATCATTTCAGAAACTTCACTTTTCCGTAGAGAAGATAATTTTCTCCCTGGAATGAGAATATTTTCATGATTTTCAATTGTTTGGACTGTAAAGGCAGGTGTATCACTATGTTTTAAAGTTTCCGGCTGTTTAGAGCTAACAAGTCCTTCTTGTTGCGTTTTTTTATAGTCCGTGTGTTCCCTTAAAACAGATATTTTTTCCGGATTGGAGATATTTTCAAATAAATCTCTCAAAGGTTTTAGATCGCCTTCTTCTGTTGCCTTAATACTTGCAAGCGTTATAGAATTTCTATCTGAGAGAGAAAAATCAAGCTGATAGCCTGCCGATTGAGCAAGTTTTTCAAAAAAGATTTCTCGTGTACGTTGATTGCCTGCTACGAAAGGCTTGGTACGGTGAAGAGAAGCAAATAATCTTGCCGCTTGGTCAACAAATTCTTTGCGCGATAAACCCTGAAAATTGCTATTTTCAAAGAGCGTTTGATCCAGTCTTTGTAGGCCAATTTGAATTTCATCACCGGTTGCAAAAACATTTCCCCAATCCATTCTTATTATTTCTGGCATGGCAGCAGTGGTACCATCTTCAAACATGAACGGGACATTGCGCAGTTGCCCAGCCCATTCGAATGTTGCAGAAAACAATGTTTTATGAACATGGCACAAATAGGAGGAATCAAAACAGTCTGGTGCGGGTTCATCACGCAGACGAGCCACTCCTTTTTCTATATCATGTGAATATTGTTTCAGAAAGGCATTTGAGTCTTTTATTCCATGCTTGTTTTTGAGAACGTCACTGCCAGGGTAAAAATAGTGATGGGGTGAGGGGACTCCTTTTGTTTTTGCTTTTGCTTTTGGCATCATTGTCTCCTTATAATATAACGTTGTTTACAAGAGTATTAAATTTTTAAGTAAAATGCTTCCCCTCGCGTATGTTTCCAGATTTGAAGTATTTCAGAATGAATTATTAGTCCTTCAAATATATTACTATTCATCCTTGGCTATACCAATTGCTTTGTAGTGTATTTCTCCTTCATTTTTACATGTTTCATTGTGCCTTACTTTCATTTTTTAATAGGGTATGATGTAAAATTCCCTTTGTTTATTAATGCTATAATGTATTTCCTTCTTTCTTAGAGAGAATGCTAAAACAGAACTTTTACCCACGCATGTTTAAATGAATGAGTAGTATTGCATATTTTTCAGCTAGCTATGGCAAGCCCTTTTGAGCGGTTTACTACATACGTTTGTATTGGGGAATTCATATGTGCTGTTTTGGCATTCCGAGCGACATTTGCAATTTGTTGTGCCTTCTCTTCTGATAGATTCATCATTTTAGCGAGTTTCTTATAATCTTCCTTTTTGATTGTTTTTTGCTCATCTGTGGAGAGACGGTTATGGAGCGCTATTACAAAAGTATTGAGTTCTTCGGAAAGTACAGCAGATTGTTCTAAGGCTTTTCTCTGCATTTCTTTTGGTAAGGTAAAGAGATCTTGCAAGTTGCTACTTGGCATTCTGATCTCTTTCGCGCAGCGCCTTTGTTCGTTTTGATGATCTTTGATAATTTCTTTTTGAATATGTCTTACAGTAAGCGAAAAATTTACAATTTCGTCAGTGAGTGCCTTCACACTTCTTTCGGCCATTTTGCGCCTCGAGTTTTTCAGTCCACAGAAATTGATACCTGCAAGCTTAGCAATAGAGCTAGGTGCTGATTTGATCTGATTGGAAAGTTTGTAAGCAGTAGATGATGGGTTTATAAGGTTTGTAGAAATCTGCGCTATCTTTTTGTTCAACGTTTTGGAGCTGCCATAAACAGTTTTTGATAAAGCTTGAATTTTTTTTTGACTTGCACGTACATTAGGATCCACTTCTACCATCGTATTAATTTCAGTTTTCATTAACGGCGGTAATTTTTTTCCTGGAATGAGAACGCCGCTAAGACTTTCAGTTTTTTGAGTCATAAAGATATCTTCGTTCTCGTTTTTTAAGGTTTTTTGTTGTTCAGAGCCAACATGCCTTTTTTGCTGTGTTTCTGTACGGCTTTGTTTTCTTGAAATACGTTCCGGATTGGAGATATGCTCAAACAAACTTTTCAATGGTTCTAGATCGCCTTTTTCCTTTGCTTTAATACAGGCAATTTTTATATCTTCTTGTGGTGCAAGCGAAAAATCAAGCTGATGGCCTGCCATTTTTGCAAGATTTTCAAAAAATAATTCCTGTGTACATCCATTACCTACCCTGAAAGGACATGTATGATGAAGAGAAGCAAATAATTTCGCTGCTTGATCGGCAAATTCTTTGCGCGATAAACCCCGCAAATTATCCTTTTCGAAGAGCGTTTGATCCAATTTTTGTAAGTTTTCGTGGATTTCATCACCATTTGCAAAAGCATTTCCCCACTCGGAGTCTACCATTTCTGGCATGGCAGCAACGGTACCATCTAAAAATGTGAAGGGAACATTACGTAGTTGCCCAGCCCATTCAAATAAGCTAAAAAACAACTTTTTATGAATATAGCATAAATAGGAGGAATCAAAAGACTCTGGCATTGGCTCTTCACGAAGACGAGCCATCCTTTCTCCTACGTTACGCGCGTACGCATCCATCAAAACAACAGGGTCTTGTATTCCATATTTATTTTTGAGTGTGCTGGTACCAGGATAAACGTAATTATGGGGTGAGGGAACTCCTTTTGTTTTTACTTTTGCTTTTGGCATCATTATCTCCTTATAATATAATATTGTCTACAAGAATGTTCAATTTCTCTGGTAAAATATCCCCTTTCGCGTGTATTTCTAAATTTTAAGAATTTCAGAATGAAATCTTAACTCTTCAGATATGCAGTTTTTGCTGGTTATACTGATCGCTTTGCGGCGTTTTTTCTTTTATTTTCTCTTTAATTGTTCTTTGATAAAAGCCTTCTTTATAGGTGTGGCATCCTTTTAGTGTCCTCCAAAGATGTTTCGTTGTTTGAATGGATCATAGTAGATTTCTGTGACTTTAAATTTTCCCTCAATTCGTTTACATTGAATGATGATATCAATCATTGAAATCAATAAGCCTCGAATATCATCACGCTCTAAATCGCCTCCACCTTCGCTTTCTTTGACTAAAAGAGTCATTTGCTCAAAAGCAGCAAGAGCTGTTGAAGCATGAACTGTGGTAATCGAACCTGGATGACCTGAATTGACATTGCGGATATAATAAAAGGCTGTACCATCTCGAAGCTCTTGTAAAAGAATGCGGTCAGGACGCATGCGTAAAGCAGATTCAAGCAATTCTTTTGGACCAACAGCGGCTAGACCCTGTCCATCTTTTGAATAGATCATAGAAACATGGTTGGGCTGTGGTACAACCAATTCTTGTGTATCTTCAATGGTGATAATACGCTCATCATTAGGAATTTTTGAGATTAATGCTTTTGATAGTGTTGTCTTACCAGAGCCGGTTTTTCCGGAAATTAAAATATTTTTTTGGGATTTTACAGCTTTATCTAAAAAAGAAATAAAATCCTTATTGTAGTAAGCAGTTACCAAATTGTGCTCAGTAGTTTTGAGTTCGTTAAAACGAGATTGATATTCATTTAATGGCGTGAAGGATACTTGTTCACACAGCGAAAAAAGACCATTATTTGCGAGATCTTCGAGAGAAAAATTCTGTGATGATGGTTTGCGAATTGTCATACTGACAGTGTCTTTTTCCACCGCTGGAGGAATAACAATTTGAATACGCTCATTACCCGGTAGGGTCGCTGATAATATTGGATTTTTGTCGGATATATTTTGCTTAGAATAGGACGCGACGACTTTAGCAATCCCCATAAGCTCATTAAATGAGAGGGTCGGTACTTCTATTGTTGTCCATCCCTCAGTCCCTTCAGTCATCACCTGATAGGGACGATTTATGACAATTTCAAAAAGACTGCTATCTTTCAGAAAAGCACTAATTAGTTCAAGTTTTGTTAAAACAATTGCAACTGTTTCATCGTGCAAATTTTGCAAATTCTGTTTCATTTCAAAGTCACCGCAGAATTTTTATAGAAGTTTCGTGAAAGTGCCCGATTGGTGATTTGCTTTTTGTTTTCGATCACTTTTAATTTATAAACATTGGAAAAATCTAAGTCACGAGCAACAAAAACATTAACCATTTCTCCTTGGTTTTTGTTTAGTGTTGGGGGGATATTAGCATAATTCTCTACAAGAATATTTGCAATATTTTGTCCCGCAGAGACTGTTTCAGTGTCGCTCTTATCCGATTCTTGTGATAAGCGGCCTTTCGCATAGTTTGATGCATCTTTGACAATTGATACAAGAAGCGCAGATCCAATCCGTTCTAACCAATGATTATCAATATCTCCATCCATACCAGAACGTCCAAGAGAATCTGTTGCCGGTGAAGCTAATGCGATAATGATACCATTTGGTGTTTTTGCTCTATTCCATAGCACAAAGAGACGATTTTGCCCTTTTTTTAATCCAGCACGATATTCACCAACAATTTGTGTGCCTTTCTCAAGAAGAACGACACGACCATTGTCTGACAAGATGTCTCGGGAGATGATACAACTGGTAAATCCTTGCTGATCACTGCTGATTGCTGTTTCTAAGATACAAGGGATAGAAGCACCCATCGCTATGATATAGTTACGATTTCCAAGTGTTGAAGCGCGCACACCTTCAAGGGTTGTTGGTTTGAGGAGATGATTAAAGCGCTGTGCTGTTTCATCAGGTTTGTTTTCGGATTGGTTGAGCAAAAGGCTTTTATCTGCCACTATATTTGCTTTGTCTTGCCGTGTGTTTGCAAAGGCCAATACAGGAGCACGTTGTGCTGCCTCCATGAGCGATTTATCAGACTTCGATTGACCTATTTTGGGCGTTGGTAGCTCAACCTTGGGCAACAAAGTATTGTTTTGTTCGCTATCGCTTTGTTCAGTTATCTCAATGGGTATAGGTTTTGGTTGTGCAGGGCGGAAAATTTCTGTTTGCTGAATAATTCCCTCTTTTGGAAGCTCAACGGATTGTTTTTTTTCTGTAACAAGCGTTGAATATGCTAAATAAGCACAGACACTGAAAAGAACGAAAAAAGCAGCTGCTTTACCTACATTGCTCTGTTGTTTTTTTCCGTAAACATCTTTTATCATATCACGATCATTGATGTCTTTTTCATCCATTTCGTCATTCATGGTGGTTTCCTATATTCACTTCACGTTGTACAGATGGTGATGTTGTACCAGTTTCAGGATTAATCCCTTCAGGCAAAAACCTTCTGTTAAAGATACACAGTACGTCATTCCCACGGCGCAAAGTAAATTGGGCAGCTGTGGCATGAACAATAACTTTGTTACCTTTAATGGATTTTGGAACGAGAGATTCTTGCCCATCAAGTGAAACAAGATAAATGGCTGGAATTTCTTTATTGCCCAAAAATGTAAAAGTTGTTGTTTTACCGTTATCATAGACAGAAGCAGGCTCAATTAAAACTGAACCTTGGGCTTCATAAGCCCAATTACGTGGTCCAAAATCTTCATGGATATCTAAAACATCATTGACAAAGTTTTCTTCGTGTTGTGCGGCCTTTGCTGCTTCGGCTAATTTTTTGCGCAAGGCTTCATCTTCTGGATAACGAAATTTTACCAAGAAATATGTCTCATTTCCTGCTGAAACATCGCCTTCACGTACTTTGAGTTCAAACTGATAAGACCGTTTTGTCCCATCTTGACGACTTGTGACAATTTGTAAATTTGTGACAGGTTGAACTTCACGGGGCTTTAAAAAAACAAAGTGGCCGGCTGGTGCAACTTGCCAAGCAACAGAATTGCCAATTCCCACATAGGTCACTTCTTCATCATCGGCAAATTCAAGCTGAACCGAAGAACGAATAGAGCCTATGATTTGTGTGACATTGTAGGGATCATAATTAACAAATCTGATACGATTGTCTTTGCGTGCACTCACAGGAGCTGTTTCTGCAAATGATAAAGCTATACGACAACTTATTGCGGCAATCAAAGCTAAAAAGATTATTTTTGAAAATCTGATCATTGTATCACCTCTGGATCTGATCTATATTCCGATACTTGGAAGCCAAGTGGGTTTGTTAAGCGATCCGTCGTTGAAATCTGTGCATTAATATAGGAAAAATTTAAAATCGAAATCCAATGGGAAATATTTTCTTTTCCATTAAGTTCTCTTACTGTTTTATAATAACGCACTTGAATGAGATCTTTGCTTAAAAAGGAGATTGATTTGATTGTGACTGTAGCAACCATGTTGCGATAGATATTTTGTGGACTTTCTGGATTATTGCCCGCATACCATTTGGCAAAACGGTTCTGTTCTTGTGGTGAAGATAAAAGAGAGACCAGGCGAAAATTGTTTTCTGCCTCTGATGATTGAAAACTTTCACGTGCACGAACATATTTGCTGGCGAAATAGCGTGTTATGGCTTCATCATAATTGTTGGGAGCCTCTTTTAATGCACTGACTGTATCAACAATGCCTGTTGAATTATCGACGCGGATAACAAAAGGTTCTACGGTTTTTAAAGGTGTTAATGCTGCCACAGCTAAAGCTAAAGCAACCGTCATTAATCCAAAAAGCACCGTTAAAGCCATGGCAATTTTCATCCGCACTCGCATGCCATGCATGCGATCAATATCGAATGAACGTGCTTCTTTTATATATTCCTCAAATGCATCACTTTTCACGTGGGACCTCCACAGTTTTATCAAAGAGCGTTTCGTGATTTACGGGATTTAATGAAGTGGTATTAGGTGTTACGTCAGCGATTGCTTTTTCACTTTTCAAGGTATTGACGATGATGGGTGTTGTGACAGGCGTTACAATTTTTTTTTCTAAACTGATATTTTTCATGCCTTTATTGTTCCAATCCCACTTATCTCTATTTAAAACGCGGACATGTTTGCCTTTACATCGTGGTGGTTTTTTTGAGCCACTCAGAGAGGTACAACCGGTAATGGTGATGGTTAGAATCATAAAAAAAATTATTTTTTGTTTCATTTTTTGAACTCACAAATACTGTAGAATACAACACATAGAGACACTTTTGCACTGAACAATCTCATAAAATCCGTGCGGCGAAATATTTTAGTTAGCCTTATTAAACTTAAGAGTATCAAATATCCCACACAATGCGTGCATAGAGCACGCATTCAGTGTGAAGACAAAAATCATGGCTGTCTGATATTAAAATCGACCACGTCCTCGAGCTCCCATTTTTGCTGCGGTGCTTGCGGCACCAGAAAGTTTTGAGGCCGCACTCTTTGCCATATTTTTACCAGCTTGAGCGCCACTGGAGAGCATCGTGAAAAACTGTCCTCCTGTAGATATACCAGCGTTAAAGTATGGTCCACCAGAAGAGAGTGCAGAAGCAAGCCCAGGAAGTGCCCGGAAGAGAATGGCTCCCACTATCGAGATGACAACAACAGGGGGAAAAAGGAAATAGATTGAATCATACGTGCCATTGAGAACGCTCATGATAACTTTGCACATAATCGTTCCTAACATGATCACCAAAACTTGCAAAATGGTGAAATTGACCAATGTCGTAATCCATGCATCAGTAAATTTTCTGGTTGCATTAAATAAATATAGGCTGATGAACAGAGGCCCAAGACCTATGACCATCACAAGTGCAACTTGTGCAAACATTTGGACAATAAAACCGCCTATACAAAAGACGATAACAGCCAGAATCATCAAACATCCTAGAAGACCAACCATGATTTTTTCAAGAAACCAAGCTTTAGATAAGACCTCTTGGTAGCGAAGACTTGCTTTTAATAAAATAAAATCAAAAACATTGGATTTCGTGGGATTTTCATTGAGTGCATTTCCAATGGCGTTCGCCAAATCGTTAAAGAAGATATCTTTGACATAGACGTTAAATGTATCCGCATTCGTCGCCATTGTCGTTACAACAACGATTTTAACGACATTGTTGAGAAGATTATTCATTGAAAGGGCAGTGCGACCCGTCATAACATTATAACCATACAGAAAGATGAAAATGATCGAGGCAAGATTAAGTGGTGCCGCAATAGCAGAAGACAACCCACTCACTGTTGAATTCATTGCACTATTGAGCGGGCTTAAAATATATCCAGAAATGCTTTCAAATGGGGCAAAACTAAAGTCGGACATCAGAGTTCTCAATTTTTTTTCTTAACTTTTCTTCAATATCTTTATGCCTTTTCTGTACTTCTTCCTCACGAAGTTCTTCTTTTGATTTTGTATCTTTTGCTTGTATCATCGCTAGGGATTGAAGCTTTAAAGCGTTCACTTGAAGATCCGCATGAAGAATGGCTAACTCTATTTGAAGTGCTTGAAGTTCTTCGGATTTAGGCTTTTCTTGTAATTTTGTATTTGTAAGTTTATCACTTATTTCCTTGATTTTTTCTGTAGATGTCTTTGTACTTGCATAAATAGTTTCAGCCGTCTCTGATCTTGCAGTGTTTAGTTTTTGTGTGCTTTCTAATGCGTTTTTATAATACTCATCTACATCGAGGGTAGTTTGTGACATCGCATGAGAGACAGAAGACAAAAATAATAGTGTGATTAAGTAATATTTTTTCATTGATTTTCTCTCCTTTGATGAAATATGGGCAACCATTTGTCAGGATCTGTTCCATATTCACTGATAATTTGATTCATAAGTTCGATATTCTTAGTTGTACCGCTTAAGACGGCGATCTCGTCATTCATTCCGCGTAGATTGAGTTCTGCAACGACAGAGTTTTGTCCTTGTTTGATTAAAAAACGGCGAGATTCTCTGCTTAACTCCGACTGTATCAGTTCAAATTCACGCTCAGTCAGTTTGAAATCTTCAACATAATCGTGGTAATTTGCTTTTTGGTTTGGAAAAAATATTTGAGTAGGACATTGCTCGATAATCGTGTGTGCGATTGTCGAATTTAAGGCATCTTTTGGGCTTTGCGTTGCAAAGAGCATCATACCATTTTGTTTGCGGATCGTCTTCAAGCGATCTTGTGCAAAAGCTTTGAATGAATCATCTTCAAGCGCTTTCCAAAATTCATCAACGATAATAATAATGCGCCGTCCATCAATAAGATCAAGAATACGATGGAACAGATACATCATCAAGGGGCGCCGAATTTCTTCATTGTCTAAGAAATCGGTCATGTCATAACCAATGAACTGCGCGTTTAAATTGAGATCATCTTGATCGTTATCAAAAACCCATCCTAAAGCATTGCCTTTTATCCAGCGTTGTAAACGTATGGCAATTCCTTCTTTTGACGTGTTATCAAAAAACAGTTGAAGAGCACCAAGAGAGCGTTGTGCATGTGGCAGGCTTTCCAAGGAATCGATGGCTTTTGCAATATCTTGTCGCTCTTCCTCTGTCACCATTTGACCTTCAGCTGTAACGAGCTTTAAGACCCAGTTACGAAGAAAGACCTTGTTTTTTTCAGTGTATTCCATACCTTTTAACGGCGCAATGCCAGTGGGGATGCCGTTTTTTAAAGGCTTATATTTTCCACCTCCAGCACGCACAAAAATCTCTGCACCCTGATCTTTATCGAAAAAAACCATTGTAGGATTGTGTTTTTGTAATTGTGCAAGAAGAAAATTAACAATTACGGTTTTACCAGATCCCGATGGACCGCAAACAAAGGTGTTACCAAGGTCACCATAATGAAAATTAAAATAATAAGGTGAACCAGCTTGTGTTTTTAGCAATGCTACAGCAGATCCCCAAACATTGTTGTTCAATTTACCAACAGGAAAAGAATGGAAGGGTGATAAAGCTGCAAAATTTCTGCTGGTAATGGCTCCAGATCGCGCACGATAGCTAAAATTTCCAGGTAGTTGTGCCCACCATGCAGCTTCTAATCCTAAATCTTCTCTGGCTATAACTGCTCCACCATTGGTTAAATGGGAGCGTGCCTTTGATAAGTTCTCAGCTAACATTTTTGGATGGTCAGCAAAAACGGCTAGAGAGAGATGATGCTCGCCCAAAACAAAACGGTTCGACTCTAAATCATCCAGTGCTTCATCAAGCGCTTCAATTTGTGAGCTGGCACGATCAGCTGCATTAATCATTTGATTTTGTTTACGGCTCATAACGGCACTGGCAGCTGCTTTACTCTTAAAAACAAAAGACTGTGTTAAAATAAATTCAAACGGTGCTGTAAGCAATTCATCGACCATACCTGGGCGTGTTTTAGATGGATATTCTTTCCACCCAAACATGCCAACAAATCGTTCATGGCTTTCATGGCGAATTTCGATAATTTCTTTACCAAAAATCACACGATCTGAATAAATCGTTGATGCGATGGTGCCAAATGTAAGAGGAATACGCTCACGCCTTCCTCCCACCAATTGGTGTAGAAATTCACTTTGTTCAGAAAATAAAATGCCATCATGTTCATAAATTGACAAGAGGCGTGCGTTATAAACTTCTAAACCTTGTATAAAATCTTGACTTAACTCTTCGAGTTTTCGAATAGCTTCACTATCTGGTTCAGATTGCGTTTTCTTCGCTTTTGCTAATCGCTGAAAAAATGAAGCGAGTTGTTCAGTTTTATCTGATGCTGGATTCCAGAGCAGTGAAACAAAAAGATCATTTCTATAAAGCTCTTGTGAAACCATTTTCTTTTTATATTTCTCATCTAGCGTCTCTGCAAAAGACGAAAGAAAACGACCCTCTGGATAAAGCATTTCGCGCCGGCGGATGATGTGAGAATATAACGCAACACGTTCATCTGCGATGTTTTTCAAGAGGGTGTTTAATTGATTATGTAAGGAGTTTAATTGATCAATATCTACAGTGTCAAAATTTACACCATCAAGAGCTATCACAGTCATCAAGCAACGCGAATTCAACGCAATGACGTGTTGGTTGACGTAGCGTATATAGGGAATGTATTCTTCAGGCAAAGATTCCTTTTTTGCGATTGATGTCTGTCTCATCTTCTCAGTTCCTCATAGGTGCGGATAAGGCGCAATGGGGATGTAGATCCTCCTCCCCACCTGTTGAGATTTTTCTGTTTTCCTCGGGTATTGAGCCAAGCAAATAATACGCGAAACTGGTTGTGATCATATTTTGTCACTTCGCGTAAAACAAAATGCATCCCAACACCAAGACCAATCATGGTAAACCCACTTGTTAGAATAAAAAGAACAGACGTCGCCATAACATTAAGAGCCATAGCTTCCATTGTAACACCAGCAAACATGGCCGGTCGTGTACAGGCAAGGAAAAGAGTATCTTCGTTCATTTACGATGTACCCGTTAATTTAGTAACGATAGTGGGTGCCCCAAATACAATACCAATGCCGATAATACAGTAAGCTGCTTTGCGTAAATCAATAAAGCCGTACATCCAACCAATACCCACAGCAGCAACACATATAATCGCAATGAGCCGTGCTGTTCCTCCCGTCATCATTTTAACAATTTTATCTAAAACGGTATCAAGACTCCCAAAATCAGTAGCAGCACTAGAGGCGTAAGAGGGATTTGATATGATGATTGTGGCTAAAAGCAGCATAATAATGATAAACATGATGTTTTCTGATATAGTGTTTGTCATTGTACCTCTCTTGACAAGAATTATTCGCCTTTTAATATCCTTTTGTCCCTAACAGTTGAAGAATTCTTTTTCCTGATGACTGACGATACAGAACACCCTTCAGCTATTGTTTTCACAAAGCCTCGATAGTGATTTTTGCTCGCCTGTAAAAATTCCTCTTTCGAGAGACAAAAAACTTCCATTTTAAGATTCTGTTACATGAAAATGGCAATTTTAAGTTATATATTCTTTTCAAAAAGGCAATATAAAATACTTTAAGGATGGAAAATATATTACAAAATGTATTATATATTCAATATATTCTATGGAAAATTTCCCCTTCAAAGAATGGGTGATTTGTTGATAAAAATTTCAAAGGTAGAGAAAATGAATTTTTTGATAGGCTTTATGAAGCGGGTGCGGTTTAAATTCATCGTTATTATTTACATTATGGGCTCTGCCTTATGGGGGATAAGCCAATATAAAGATACAATGGGCTCGGGTGCTCTCGAGGTATTTACGATGTCAAATATCCAAGATATTGTTGATACGCATTTCGAAAAAAAAGAGCAAACAAAACCCATCATTAAACAGCAATTAGAAAAAAGTGAACCAATTTATGAGTCGCAGAACAATGTTTTACTGCACGATGCGGATATTTTTCATGGTATGGCATCTGTTACTAGTGGTGTCACACTTCATTTGTTTACTCCTGTTGCGCAATCTTGGCGTACGCATATTACGCGCAATATTCATCTCTATGGTGTGGATACTTGTGCACCGCGTCAAAAAGCAAAATTAAACGATCAAGAATGGCCATGTGGTGCAGTTACAACGGCTTGGCTGGTCACAAAAACACTTGGTCAGAATTTATCATGTAAGCATGTCTTTATGCACAATGGTATTTCTTATGCGCAATGTTTTGTTCAAGGCATTGATTTGGCTGAAATAGGCCTTGCAGAGGGGATGTTGGTGCTTTCAAAAGAGGGTAAAAATCCTATTCCGGTACAGTATCGTAGTGCTGAAGAAGCAGCACGCAGCAACAAAATTGGTATTTGGTCAAGTGATTTCATTGAACCTTCACGATGGCGGCGTGACAATGGATCTTACAATCCTTTTGCTGATTTTTGATCGGGATTTACTTGATGTTTAATTACACACCTTACAAAGTGAATTGAAATGCACCAGAGGGTACATTTGAATAAACTGTAAGAATATTTGTATCTTTTTTTATATAGGTGGACTTGATAGTACATCCATTTTTAAGATACATTTGTTCTCAAAACAGCCTCTCTATGTTTTTGTCTGTGTGTTTACAAGACAAGAGAAGTAGAATGTCATTATTACTAGAAAAGTTTTTCAGTATTTACTTGTGCTTTAAAGAGAAGGCAAGAAGACAAAAAACGATAAACAAGCAAGATTACTAAAGAAGAATTGGTAAATGTAAAGTAAAAAATAAACAGTCTCCAAAACGGTGTAAAGTTCAAGAGGACTGATAGAACATTTTATCATGGGTTTAAAAAACTTATAGCGAAAAGTTTTTTAAACTGGAATTTTTACCTTCGGTATTAGGGTAATGCTGTTTACTTTTTAAAAAAGAGTCAATCTGTAGTATAGCTTACTAAGATGCCATATAAAATTATCTGCTTTTAAGGCTAATTTTCCAAATGATGGATCTCAAATGAATCCTGAAGTTTTTATGAAGGAAGTTTCGTAAGAATAACTTTTATCGTTTGTTGTTTTTCTATATGCTTTGGGTGTTCCCATTTAAACGTTCAGGGGAGGGGAATATAGCGACCAAGATAACAATGGGGCAAAAGGAGCTAGTGCTTTTCCTTTTGTGGCTTCGTGGTCCATTGAGTGTAATACTAAGCATTGTAATGATTATGGGTTTTGTAGGATTGGCTACAGTTCTTGTTGTGATGTTTTGGTCGGTGCAAAAGCACCAATATGCACTGTAATTTGGCCATTTACGGTCAGTTTTTTCTCTTTCTTTTTTATTGGATTTTATGACAAAATTATATGATGACTTTCGTAAGCTTTTTTTGATTGTTTTACTCATAGCGTTCACTATGCAAGCAAGAAAGTAGCAATAAAATCTGTTCCTCATGCGGTGTGAAAATTCAAGATGATTCTTGAAAGATGATATTAGCAAATAAGATATTTATAGAGGACAAAAATGAAAAAATTTATTTTATTATATACAGTTCTATTATTTGTGGTGGGTTGTGAGAAAACTTACAGCGTGGATGAATTTAAGAAAGATGCAAAATTAAGAAAAGAATGAGGAAAGAAAAGTTTTCTTTCAGGACTATCTGTTAAAAAATCTCAAAATTGTCAAAAATGTCTTTAAAGCAGATACTGAAATGTTTTTATCAGAATAGCTTAATTATACAGATTGCGATAATAAATTTTAACAAATATACACTTCAACAGTAAAGTGTTATACACAATCCCAAAAATAAAGAGGCTATTATTCAATTGATAGTAGTTTTTTTAATTTTTGTAGTAGAAATTTCCATTATTTTTCATTTCAGACGATCTCTCAAGGCCGTATTCGCAATAATATTGTTTGTTTTGAGAATCATGATTACGGGAGAATTAGGTAGCGTTCTCTTATGATAGGGTTAGTGGAGCATTTGGGAATTTATAGCAGATACCAAGTACTTATAGCAGGCATATTAAGTGCCATCGTCTATGATAAAGAGAGTAGATACAGCGTGGGGAGGAGCACATTTTTAAAAATGCTCATGAATGCTTATCTTGTTGTGTTGTAAAACACCATTTTAGGGTAGTGATGCAAGTTATAGGGCTTTATGCATGTGGTTTTTATGAGAGAGCGTGGTTGATATCCAAGGTAGGGCTTGCTCGTATAATTTTGTGAAAGAGATCACATAAAATTGGAAGAAAAAAGAGACTTGTCCTTAAGAATCTAAGGTAGTATAGGAAGTGAAAGTGATGCTATTTCAGGTGGTTTGAGGAAAAGCAAAATGCCGCAACTTTAACTTTCTATAGAGAAAATTGGGTTAAGGTAATTATCATATCCAGAACATTGTTTGAAAAGATGGTCATTGAAAGATCAACATATGGGTCACAAGCAACACAACTAGTGCCTGTAAAATGGCGGAGTTTACTGTTTGATTTAGCCATGCTTCTGTAAACTTTTTGGTTTCTAAAAATATATAGAGGCTTATGAAGAATGGTTCTACTGACAGGACAAGAAATCAACCAGGCTTAATCAATAACGAGATGATAAAACCAATTATATAAAAACAGGTAACAATAATTAAGTATATAGACCGGTATTCAGGCAACAAAAAACCTACCAACGTTCCATCTTGTTTTGTCTGTTCCATCAACAACGTGTGCAGGAACTTTATTCATCATATTATCTCATACATTTTTCTCTTAGGATGCTCATTTTGTGATATTTGCAATGGTATTGGGCAGATCATTGAAAAATATGTTCCTGACTCGTGTATTGTGGTGAGCGACGTTTATGGCAAGTACTACAATGATGCCAAGTTTGCATAAACTTCCATAAGGGTATGGAAGGATGCTCATAAATAATATTATACCCTTGTCAATACAATATAAATTGCACAAGATATCTTAAGCGGAGCACCTAAACTTGATGAAAGGATTTTAATGGTGTTATCCATTATTTTTGTAAATGGTTTTATCAACGTATTGTCTATATAAGCAAATGCGCCTTTGGTCCTTATTGCTGTCTAGATGCTCCGCTACGCATTATGTGTTTTTATAATTTAATTGTTTTTTTCTTTAGCGTGCTGTTTTGCTTCTTGTCATGGCTCGTAATCTACTAGTGTCAGTTTCAATTTTTTCAAGTTTAGCCTCTATTTTGGCTTTAAATTCTCCATATAGTTTGCGATTATGTTCTGCAACTTCTGCCTGACGTTTCTTCTCAAGTTCCGTTCCTGTCAAACGCATGTTTTCATAATTTTTTGAAGTTTCTGTGAATCCACACTTTACTTTCCATTCTTCCATCAACTTTGGATTTTTTTAAACTCTGCTATGCCGTAAGTTTTTTTACATTCAGCTGTGATAATTGTAGTGCAAAGCAGCAGTGTAGTGACAATAATTTTATTTATGATTTAATTACTATCCGCTTTCTTTTCAGATTTTGTTTGTTCTTGATCGTCTCCAAGATGTTCTTTTACAAGATTTTTATGATGCTCTTGAAAAAGTTCCATATCGGCTTGCATGATATTTTGGCAATTTTTGGGTGTTTTTAGAGAAGATAATCCCATCTTCTCACACTTTTTTCCCCATTCTTCCATCAATTTTTTATCTTTTTTAAATTCTGCTACACTGTAGGTTTTTTCACATCCAGCTGTGATAATTGCGGCGCAAAGCAGCAGTGTAGTGATAATGATTTTATTCATAATTAATTCCCCTTCTTTCAGTTTTACAAGGTTTTAGAAAAATTTTTAAAATTTCGCTGTAATAGACCTTTAACTCACAACTTGTTTTTTAGCTTGTTCTTTTGCTTCTTGTTCCTCTCGTCTCTTATTTATTTTTCTAGAGCTTTTTTAGAATGTTTTTCATCAAGTTCTTTAGCGGCTTGTTGCACATTTTGACAATTTTTATAGTTATTAGAAGCTGAACATTTCCATTAAAACTCCCTTACTTAAGGGATCATTTTTTAAATTCTACTACACTGTAGTTTTTTTCATAACCAGTTGTGATAAATTCTGTGCAAAGTAGCTGTGTGGTGATGATGATTTTGTTCATGATCAATTTCCCTACATTTTTTAGTTTTACAAGGCTTGAGCACAATTTTTTAGTGCGCCATAAAAAGTTCACTAAGTGCTTGTTCAGTACTTTTATAATTTTGAAACGGCTTCACAGATCTCCCTTTGTTCTTCACACTTTACAGCTCATTCGTTGCGTAATTTTTATCTTTCTTCAATTCTGCTACGCTACGGGTTTTTGCAATTAATAACGAGAATCTCTGCGCAAAAAAACAGGGTTGTAATCATGATGTCCTGGAAAAATAAGTTTTGTAAAGCGCAAACCTCAGTAAACTAGTTGCTTATTTAACTCTTCCTCTAAGCGTTATTATAAGTTAATAAAGAGATTATATAGCGGAAAAAAAGAATAAACACTGCTGTTTAATTGTAATATTTTTTTAGTATGAATAGATAAGAGATGAACTTTCTTCACAATCATTATGAACGCAATTATTTGAAAAAAAGTTCCTGCCTGTCTAAGTTTGATAAAGGTAACAAGCGGTATTCATTTTAAAATGATTGCATCAACAGATAAAGCCCTTGAAGTGAGAGGTTGAGAAAAAATAATTGTTCGGCACTATGTGGTTATATGGCATTGAAACCCGTGAAATACGGCAACTTATCTTACGCAATGGGATTAAGGTGTCAACATGGAAAAGGGGAATGCTTTGTTACAATGGGTTTTTTCTAAAAAAAGATGGGTAAAAATGTTATTTATCGGAAAGAGCGTATCATTCAACGGAGTGTTATCTGCAGTGTTTTGTTGATGGGATTGATCTTGTGTGCTTAGGGCTTGCGGAAGGTAGGGTGGTTTTGATAAAAAGATCAGTATCATTTTTTCGCCAGCAGATTATAAAAGTTTACAATTTTCTGCGCAAAAGGCACAAAGTGGATTATGGACTAGCAGATTTGATCAGCTAAAAGATTGGAGAAAAGCTAGCGGCACTTATAATTCCTTTGATCCTTAAAGATTGTAAGAAAAGCAAAAAAGTAAGTGGAATAGTGATTCTTTGAAGTACAGAGGAAGATTTTTGTTTAAAAAACGTCGAAAACTCATCGTTGAATAGTTTTGTTGCTTACGGTGATCTTTTTTTGTTCATGGTAATAGAGTATTTGAAACAATGAAATCTAAAATATTAAGCAATCTTGAATAAGTCTATGGCATGCTTTTAGGCTTCAAAGCCAATGTATTGCATAAATAATGGCGCGTATTTTGTATCTTGTATGTTCAGTTTGTACTCAAGTGATTTGCCTTTCAGGAAGCGGGGATTTCTCTTTTGGGAAATTTTTTATGAAAATATTTATTCGTTCATTTTCAAAATAAGAATTTGAGTATTTCACTTAAATAATTGTATTAATACAGTAATTTTTAGAATTAAAGTTGTTATTAGTGGAAGTAGAATTGTAAAATTATAAGCTTTTGATATGAGGAAATTCAAAATTGTGCATCACTTACTAACCTATTTATTTTATCATTTTTCACGGTCTATTTTCATGGTTTATATGTACGATGTGAACTGATGAAGAGGAGAGAAATACGGTGTTGAGAAAGAAGATGACAGAATAGTTA
Source organism: Bartonella sp. B23 (assembly GCF_053793815.1). NCBI lineage: Bacteria > Pseudomonadati > Pseudomonadota > Alphaproteobacteria > Hyphomicrobiales > Bartonellaceae > Bartonella > Bartonella sp. B23. The sequence continues at coordinate 1,211,671 of NZ_CP200033.1, read as the reverse complement.
TCTTCAGATAAGCAGTTTTGAAGTAAGAGACATTGTGATAAATGGTAAACATATAAACAGGTGCAACATGAATGAACTCACCCATATTGATGACGTTATAGCGCATTATGATGCTGTCTTTTGTGATGTTTGGGGTGTTGTGCATAATGGTGTGCACGCATTTGAATCAGCATTGAAAGTGTTGCACAAAATTCGACAGATGGAAAAAAATGTTGTTTTCTTGACCAATTCACCTCGACCGCGGGAAAATGTCGTTGCTCAATTGCAAAGCATGAATGTTCATAATGCTTATTATGATGCCGTTATCACTTCAGGGGATGTGACGCGTGATCTCATTCGCGCTGCGCCGCGTAAAGTTTTTTTCATTGGTCAGCAACGCGATTTGATGTTGTTTGAGGGGTTAGAGTGTGAACTGGTTGAGGAATGGGAAGCTTCTGTAGTGGTTTGTAGTGGTTTTCTTGAAGATCTTGATGAAGAACCCTCCGCTTATAAGGATATGTTTCATCGCATGCGGATGCGGAATTTGCCTTTTATTTGTGCCAATCCTGATGTGGTTGTACATTGTGGAAATCAGGAGTTTTGGTGCGCTGGTGCATTGGCGCGTCTTTACCAGCAATTAGGGGGTGAGGTACGTATTGCTGGAAAACCTCACGCACCTATTTATGAGTGTGCCTTTGAAAAACTTCAAAAAATTCGTGGTACAGTGGAAAAAAGTCAGGTTTTGGCTATTGGCGATGGTCTTTTGACCGATGTCAAAGGTGCAATCCATTTTGGTCTTGATGTACTTTATATTGCGGGGGGTATTCATCGTTATGACTATATGCAAGACGGTGTGGTGAATAAAGAAGCTCTGCACTCTTTTATTGAACGTCATGGCTATCAGCCAAAAGCAGTAATGTGGGCACTTCAGTAATGTCTGATTTTTTGCGTCTTCGGGGGGTTCATATGTTTCCTCTGGCTTGGCGAGGAGCAATATTGGCACTTGGAAATTTTGATGGTGTTCATTGTGGCCATCAGGAGATGCTCCAAAAAGCGCTTGATTTAGCGCGCATAAAAAATAAGCCCGCTGTTGTTCTAACTTTTGAACCACATCCAAGAAATTTTTTTCAACCATTAGATCCGGTCGATCGCTTGACAGAAGCTGCTGAAAAAGCTGAAATTTTTAAAATCCTCGGGTTTAATGGTGTGATTGAACAGCCGTTTGATGCGCATTTCGCTGCTCTTTCAGCAGATGAATTTATCAATGTGATTTTAAAACAAACTTTTAATGTTTCCGGTGTGGTAACAGGTGAAAATTTTCAATTTGGTTGCCAGAGAAGTGGAAATTCACACCTTCTTTGTCAAAGGGGAGAGGAATATGGATTTGAGGTTGTTCAAATTCCTTGTGTATCTGATACACATGGTCTGCAACAATCGATTATTTCCTCTAGTTTTATTCGTAAGGTCCTCTCACAGGGTCAGGTGGGAACCGCAGCTCATTTATTAGGGTATCATTATCGGATACGATCAAGTATTGTTCAGGGAAAAAAACTCGGCCGCCTTTTGGGATTTCCTACCGCTAATCAGATTTTACCTCCTCAAGTCAGTTTAGCGCATGGTGTTTATGCGGTACGATTGCGTCGTGCTAGCGGCGTTTTGCATGACGGGGTTGCAAGTTTTGGTTGTCGTCCGACGGTTTTTAAAGATGGAGTGCCGCTTCTGGAAACTTATTTGTTTGATTTTAACGGCGACCTTTATGGAGAAAGTTGCACCGTTTCTTTCTTACAGTTTTTGCGAGGGCAAGAAAAATTTGATGGGCTTGAGCTTTTAGTTGCACAAATGAAACGTGATGAAAAAGCAGCAAAAGAAATTTTGACGACAATACAACCATTGTCGCAGTTAGATAGGTTACTTACTTTTAAAAATATGCCCCTAGATGATCTGAAAAAGATGTAAGAGCGGCAAAAATAGCACTTAAACTGATTATGATTACAAAAATATACTCTAAAACGTCATGAAATATGTGAGATTTTCGTTGTTTTGTGGCAGAAACAAATGTTTGAAGTTCTGATTTAGGCATTGTCTTTATCTTTTTCACAAGTTTATGAAATTTTATGGCTTGTGCTATAGTTTAAGAATTTACTGCTTATTTCTTTCTTATCCGTTAAGATAAGTGCTTAAAGAATAAGCTAAATGATAAAGATGCATCGAGCGTGTTCCTTGGTGAAAGTAAGCGACAAGAGGTGTGGAAGCTGTTGTTAAAATTGTTTTCATGATTTCAATATCTGATTTTTTTATGGTAGGCGGTACGATGGGAATATAATGTGCTTTTATGCCGCATTCCTGCGCTGTTGTTTTAATGGTAGAAAAATCAGGTTATGAGGATTTTCTTAATTGAGGCGGTTACAGATAATCGTTTTAAAGTGAGCCTATACTAATGTTTTTATGTTTTTGACGATAATTTAGGCGCTGATAAAAATAGTAGGGTCAATTTGTTGTAAGTTTATCTTTGTTTATTCTCAATAGAGGCTTCTTCATGATGTTTTCTGCTATGCTGAAATTATATTATGAAGGTGAGATCTTTTTTATGGTATCTTGAAAAAATCTTTCCTTTGTTGAGAAGAATGAACCTGGCTGATAAAAATAAACAATGATGTGTAGGATTATCTTATCTGCAACACGTTTATTGTTCTATCCTGTGTTGCTTAATTGTTGGATTTATATTGAAGTGCTGAGTGCTTTTTAAGGGAGATGTATTTTTTGTGTTTCTCTCCCCCCTTATACCAATCAAGAAAAGCGTTTACTTTCACGTTATCAAAGAAATGAGCAGGTAGATAAAAATTTTTTAGAAAAAGTCCTGTCTAATTGGCTAATTATTTTAATACAAGGGTACTTGTAATATAGAAAGGGGCTCATATCATGATGGTTTTACTATGGAGTTATGATGCTGTCGTTTGCACTGTAGGTGTGATTGTATTTATGCGGGAGGTTTTTACAGAAAGATTGGTTTTCAGTGAAGAAGACAAAACAAAAGAGATGATTCAGTTCTAAATGTTTTTTCTCAATTTTTATGAAGTATCTGTATATCAGCCGATTTTTTGGCGAAGGTAGCTTCGCTCAGTGTACGTAACATGGATTTAAATTTACGTCCTCAATGGAGGGTACCGGTGTTCCGAGAAATATGATTTTTTTCTTTGAGTTTGTTGTATCAGCTTGTAAAGCGAGGAGTTTTTTCAGGCATTTAGTAGCGGATTGATACATTGTTTGCAGCTTTTATCGTGAAATAGGGGAGGTGATTGTTTTGCTTGTTCTGGATGCTTGCCTCCTCTTTTATTTTCTGTATAATCGTAAAAACGATAAATCTAAAAGGCGCAATTCATGATCATTGGACTTTTGAATCAAAAAGGGGGGGGGGGAAAAACTACGCTGAGTGTGAACCTTGCTGCTAGCTTCGCACGTACTGGAGCACGTGTGTTGCTTATTGATGTTGATCCGCAAGGGAGTGCATTGGATTGGGCTGCTGCCCGTGAAGGTGACCCTTTATTTTCGGTTGTCGGTCTACCACGCGCAACGGTTCACAAAGAAATTACACAGATTGCTCATAATTATGATCATATCATTATTGATGGTCCTCCACGCGTGACAGATCTTGCGCGCAGCGCTCTTATGGCTTCGGATTTGGCACTTATTCCTGTACAGCCTAGTCCATATGATATTTGGGCGGCCGACGGAATTGTAAAGCTGATTGACGAAGCACGCGTCTATAAAGAAAATTTGCAATCTGCTTTTGTTATTAATCGTAAAATAGTCAATACAGCGATAGGGCGTGATGTGGGAGAAGCACTTGGAGCGTATCCTATACATGTCCTTTCTTCTAGCGTTGCGCAGCGCGTAATTTTTGCAGAAGCTGCGGCACAGGGGAAGGCTGTCTATGAAATTGATAAGAAAGGACTGGCGGCAGCAGAGATTGAGGCTGTTTCAGCGGAAATAAAGGAGTTAGCACGATGAATAAAAAAATTAAGATTGGCACAAAACCAACCAATAAATCAATTCCTTTAACAGCTGATGCATGGGTGGAAAACCACAAAGGATGTATGGATGGAGGTATGAAGCGTCTTACAATTGATGTGCCGGAAAGTCTGCATCGTTTGATTAAGATGAGTTGTGCAAGTCGTGGAACAAAAATAGCAGATGAAGTCCGCGAATTACTTTCACAGAAATATGGAAAAGTGTGAAATATGATATACAATAATGCGTTTTTATTGGTGTGATTTCTTTTCTAAAGAAGCAGATATTGTGGGTGAAGATTTGGTGGGGATGTGTTGTGATCGTGCATTCCATTGTTCTGTTCTTTTGCATCTTTTCAAATAGTTGTATTGAATAAATCTGATGTTGGCTGGTTATTTTGTGATGTACGAGAACGTAAGCCATATTATTCTTAGAGCATAAATATTGCATGGTATGAATAAAAGTGAGCATTTTTTATGTGAAACATATTATTGTGGTAATGAAAAGAAAGACTGTTGTGATACTCAAATAGACAGAGGGATACGTTTGATTTGAATCTGTATATGGAATTTTACTATTATGTTTTCTGTAAGATTCAAGCTCGCAAGATCAACTTTGTAAATAAAAATTGCACACAGTGAACCTATTTAATGACACACGTTTCATTTAAAAGTGATATCAATTGTTTTTGATATAAACTCCCTGCGGATAAAAGCATCCCCCCTTTGTTATGGTTGGTTAGTATCATTTGTAATGTAAAAAGCTGTGTTTTGCAGAACTCAGAACCGTATAATTGGATATTACGAACAATTCTTTTTTCATTTCTTATTTATAGATGTGCCCACTTTAAAGTTAACACAGATTTTTCCCTCTAGAGATTCGTATAATTTTTAGAAAATTGTGTTGATAATATTTTTAATATGTAAAGTTCTTACTTATTCGTTTTATTACAAAAGATTTAATACTGTAATAAAAAAGGTAGTGATGACAAATTTTCATATATATTATTTGTTTAAACTATATTAAAGTTCAAAGAAGAGCTGAAAATAACCAATTCAGTTACTGATAGAGGTACTTTGTGAAATTTTCTCTTTCTTAAGTACAGCAAATACACAAAAGAAATTATTTATCCTTCTATTGATATTATTTTTGTATTTGTGTTGTTGTACAGTTTTGCATTATTTTATGTTATTGCCATGAGCGCTTAGGGAAATACAGCTTGATTTCTTAGTTTTGTTGAGATGTATGAGGCTGTTTTTTAAGTATTTTTATTGGCATTTTTAAAGTGCATGGGAGAATTGTATCAAAATTTTCTTTGTTTTTCCGATGATTTGAGAATGGTAAGAGTGCAATCGGTTGACTGAATAGGTGTTATTTTTGTTTATTAACAATTTGCAATGATGATAGGCATTATAAATGCTTATCATCAAAGATATTTGTGTTGCTTAATAGTAAAAAGCACCAAGCTTTGCTGAATTTCAAAAATTTTAAACACAATGAGAAGATGTGTAGATAGTATGATGAACGCAAATCTTGCTCAGCTAAGTTGCTCTTGAATTCATCACACACACATTGAAACTGCGAATATTCATAAAAAGGAAGTATTCCCAAAACGATATAGAGATTATGTGAAACACATTATTTTATTAAATTCAAAGACAGAAGGGGAATTTATTTATGAAGAAAGTTATCATTACAGCACTTCTGCTTTGCACCGGGTTTGGTGTTGCTGGTTGTGAAAAAATTTATAGCGTAGAATAGTTTAGAAAAGATAGAGGATTGGTGGAAGAATGGATACAGAAATGTAAAAAGATGGAACCGTCTTTACGGTTATCATCTAAGAATTGTCAGCATCTCATAGCATCTGTCGTTGAATTTTTATTGGAAAGTTTGGGTCAGAGATTGGTAAGAGGAATAAATGAATTGGATTCATACGCTTCTGAATCTGGAGAACAGCGAGATGGTAGTGAAATTATAAATAAAGGTAATTGTGGGCAATATTGTTTTGACTTAAACAAAAAAAGATATAGATTTCAGCAAGTAAAAATTTCCTATGTATTGTACAATTTTTTCTCTTTTGAATACAAGTAATTATTAGATATTATGAAAGAAAACAAATCTGCATCTAAAGTAATATAAGTACAAGATATACACCAATACATTTTATTAAAATCCAATGAATTTTGGTTATTTTTGTTTTTGCTTTTTATTGAGAAAAAATGACAAGATTATCTATAATATCGTAAAGTATTTTTTCAGTACGGTGATGGAGCATATTTATGCATATTTGAAACAATGGTATCTCTCTTTTTCTTCGGTTTTTTTTGCATCAACTCAGCGTAGAAATATAAAGTTGGATGAGATGTTTAGGGAAGTATTTATCTTGTAGACTTATGAAACGAAGCGTGTCATTGATGGGCAATGTGAAGACTACTTGAGAAACACTAATCTTATTACAGATATAGACTGGTAGAGAGAAGAAACTCAGTATTTTAGAAAAAAAGAGGGGAGGGGGCAATTTAGTAGGATAAGTGTGACTTACCGTAGAAACTTAAGTCTCATTGTTAAAAATGTGCGCATAAGGCAAAGGTTAATACGAGAAGCATTGGAAGTGACAGCTAAAATTGATACGCGATGCATGTTGTTAATTTAAATTTTTCTTGGATTTTATAAAAATTCGGGGTGTTCAGGTGTTCATTTGCAAAGATTATAACACAAACTTAAAAGAGTATGCTTACAGCATCTCTATCACGATGGCTAAAACGACAACAGTATTGATGATGATAATCAATGTTGAATAAAGTATAGAAGCTTTTATTATCTCAGCCATTAAGAACCTCTTTCTGTTCTTTGTGGCATCAATTTTATAAATAACATTATATTACAGGATGTAATATATGCTGATGCAGTGTGCTCGGCAAGCTAAAAATTTTTTCTTATGATGGTTTGAGGCATTTTAGCACTGTTGGACATGAAAAAAGTAAAGATTTGTCGTGTTTCTTTATTTTTTGCAGGTACTGTGTGGCAAAAAAACGCTTCTTATACAAATTTTCCGCTTGATTTTAAGTCATAATAAAATTCGCTAAGACTGCTTTATGAAAAATATCCAATATGGTTATTAAAGAAAATGGGCAGTAGTATAGCACTCATCTTGAGTGTTGAGAATGGAGGGATCGCAGTAGAAGCTTTGTTTTACAGACAGAACTATTGTTCCTATGATTTTTTCTTTTATGTATCGAGTGAGTGTAAAAGCGATATTAATAGTGAATTGCACATTATGGAGTAAAAAGAATCTGCGAGAAGATTATGGAGCTATACGTTTTTTTATGAACTCTTGAAAGGGTTTCTAAAATCCTATATAGTCGTTCGTTGCAAAGAAAAGCGAATGACAATTAAAAAAGGGGCAATCATTGATTATTCTAAGTTGTTTTTTTTATACTGTTGCGTGACTGTGTTCAGAAAGTTCTTTTGTTGTGTGTGCAAAATGCTGTGCGTGTGAACAGTAGAGTAAGCAAGAAGGTAGGTTTTTCTGAATGAATGCAAACTGATCCTGCGAAGTGCCAAAAGGCATTTAGCATGTCAGGTGTGTGGTGAAGTTGAGGGCTGAGGAGAGTGAAGTGTTAAAATCTTTTAAAGAGGTTAGCTCTTTCATGTGCACCAAATTTTTAGTGCATATGCTTGGTGTCGGCGCGTTGTCGCTTTTCTTAAGATGGGCAGAATAAATTTGTAGATTTCTGATATCCACTGCGTGGTAATTTGATGATTTACAGCATTTTGGTGAATTGGTATCGCGCCAGTGGTAATTGGGGAGAAAAGCAAAAGAAATATTTCAATGCGTTGAAGGTTATTGTGCTGTTGTTGGAGAAATATTGGCATAATGGGTTCAATTTACTGTGCTAGCATGGAAGAAAAGCTGTTTAGTCTCCTTTATTTGAGAGAAAGATTGAACAATAACATTGAAGGGGAAGAAAATGTCTGTGGTGCAATATGGTGATGATAGTTTTTCATCAAAAGCGAAAGTTCTGGATAACACTCTTATTGATCGTGATTGGGCAATGACAAAGTTTGTCGCAGCCGTTAAAGGGCTAGCACAAGTGGTCGATTATGAAAGCAATATGCTAGAAAGCAGTGGTGTTCCTGATTATGAAGAAATAAATTTATGTAAAATACGTGGGTTACGTGACCTTAATAAATCTATAGGTGATATGAAACGCTATATGAATAAAGATATTGAAGATGAAGTTGAGAGTTTGTTGGCAGATTTGCAAGAAAAATTAAACCGTAATAGCGAATTGCTTCAAATGCATTTGGACGCAGTCAATGATCTTTCACAAGCTGTGCAGATATCTTCTCGTACAAAAGAAACAGATAGCATTGAGGATTCAGTTTCGGTTAATGCGGAACGATCTAAACGATAAAATAATTACGTAACATATGGATTTATTTAGCAGCTCCGCCTCTTTAATATTTGGTTTGATAATTTATGAAATTTTGATGCTCATGCAAAAGAAATTACCTCTGACTATAAATGCAGATCATTCTTGAAAAAAGGGGCGTGTGCGTTGCTGTTTTGTTGATTAGAGGTTGTCTTTGCTTTGATATCAGATGATCTTCATATAGGGCTTTTTGAGAAGCAGCGATTTAATTGATAAAAGGCAACACGAAGTGCTGCCTCTTATCAAGATGGATATTGGTTGTTTTCTTAAAAATGATAGCGTACTCCACCAAAAAAACTTGTTCCAGATACACCAGCTTTTTGAAGTTTCTTCTGATAGCTAATATCACCATGGATCGCGATCTTTCGAGAAAGATGGGCATTAACCCCAATGCCACCTTCAATCGAAGATCCGGTAGAATCAAGATAAAACGTATCAGCAATTTTTATCGTTCCACCATCAGCAAAGGCTTTAATAATGTTCAGCTTACCATAGAAGGAAAGAGCATTGCCTTCTTCTGCAGTGGTGAAAGTCTGCGTCAAACGTCCACCCATCCGTATCAACCATTGACGCGATTTGCCAATATCAACTTCAAAATTATTGGCATCTGAAATGGTATCAAACATGAGATTTTGATAAATGAATTGCGCTCGTGGCTCAAACGTTAACATCTTTGCAGTTGTTGCTAATTTTTTGCCAATAGTAGCAGATACATTTAATATTCCAGTACCATCTAATTTTGCAACATTTCCGGAGAGAGCCGTAGTAATGTTGCCTTTCAAAGTACCGTAGGAGAGGAGTGTATTAACGTATACACCACTGCTGTGCTGGATGCCACTGTAAGCTGTGAGCGACCATTTATCAAGTGTCGTCTTTTCAGAATCTTCCATACCCTTTGGAGTAAAAGCAAGTTTTCCATGTGTGCCAAAAATCCCAAAATGTGTATGGATATTTTTACTTTCCAACGCTGCTAACACAATACCCATTTGTAAAGCATTGTAGTTCACATCAGCACCGTAGCCATAATGCAGAGGCTCTCGATTGGAAGACAAGGTGACTCTTTTGCCGTAGGAAGACAAGAAGATGCCTTTCTTTTTATTATTTTCTGTTCCAAATACCGCTGCTTGCATATCGTCTAGCATCACGTTCTGATTGTTTACATCAGAAAATCCAGAAGAAAATAAAGAATTTGGCATGACCAAATAGTTTGCTACCTGTGGTAAAAGCGCTCTAATTTTCTTATCTTTATCAATGTAGGAATTTTGTAAACGGAAATCCCAGAAATTACGGTCATTCTTACCAAAAAGATTTTGGCTAGCATGGGATGTGCCTGGAGCATAGGCAGTTAGCACATATTTGTAGGGTAACCCATCCATCGTTAGATGAGTTTGTGATAATTTGAAAGAATTTTTGTCCGCTTTTCCAGAAACCTGAATGATTGAAATGCCATGCGTTTCTAAAGGAGATGAAGCCATTTGTTCTTCCCAAACAGAACTGCTATCGGTTACTTCTTTATCTTTTTTTAGAAGATTAATGTGGACTACAGTACTTCCTAATACATCACCATCAATCACAAGACGATCGGTTTGTTGTTCAGTTACTGGAGAATGGCTGCTCCATTTCGAGTTTAAATGTATCTCTGCAGTACCTGTGGCGCTATAAACGGCTGGTGTATCAGGAGCTTTGTCCCCTTGTTGTGGATTAGATCCTACAAACAAAGTTTGGTAACGTCCCATCATTGGTTTGTCAAATATAATAACGCTATCTGCGAGCTTTAGTGTAGAAAGGTTAGAGTATGATTTTTCATCAACACCAAACTGCTCATAGACAGGCGAATTTATATCATTATCATTATTCAAAACATTTTTATTCGCATTTAAAAACCATTTCGTACCATTTTTTAGCTCAAAAACTGTTTTGCTTTCTTCTAAAGTTCTCACTCGCCCTTTCAAAAGAGAATGATCTGCAGCTAGTAAAAAGGTATTTGCGGGGGTATTTTCTTCTTTTGTATTTTTCAATAAAACGTCGGCATGGATTTCAGAATCTTTAAGGCTGGCTTTAGCGTTCGCAGATATTCCATAAATATTAATACCCATACCATCTTTAACGAAAATTTTTGTATTATCTAAAACTATGTTATTAGAATTAATTTTCGAAGAGTCAACGTTATCTCTTTCTTCGGCATTTTGATTTACAGAGATGTTGTATCTGCCCGCAATAAGAATACCATAAGCTCTAGCATCACTAGTAACAATTATATTTGAGTCCCTCAAGCGAATTGTACCATCTCTGGCCATCAAGCCAGTTATCATCGCTGTTACAGTAACATCTGTTGCATCAATGACTCCATCATTTGATGCGCTTAGTCCTATAAAATCTGATGAAGCTGTCCCTCCGATTAATTTTATTACCGAATTTTTATTTTGTGCATCCGCAATAATAACTTGATTATGCATCTTAATATTTTGCTTTGTTACAGTACTACCATTTGTAGATTCAATTGTAGGTTGTACATCCTCAATTTGTATCGGTTTTACAGGTTGTACGGGTGCTAAAGCTTCCAGTGATGGGTTTTCAATTGCTGGTATTTCAGGAATTGATGATGCTGGTGCCGGTTTTACAGAACTAGATCTCGGAGGTATTTGTAATACATTCGGTACCGGTTTTGCAGGTGTTGAATGTGGAGATACAGCAGGTATTTCTCCTATGACAGGGATTAGAGAAGGAGGGCCAGAAGTTAAAGGTTTTCCAAATCTATTATTTTCTGTAGGTTGAGATGTTATTGTTGGTTGCTCTGTATATGCCCGTGCAACTGGGGGTTTTACAATTTCAGAATTTTCTCGTCCATATATTAAGCTTTCAGACATTTTTTCTCGGGGAATCGGATGTCTATCTTGTGAGCTATTGGATGTAATCCGTATAGGTGAAGGATCCACAGTTGATAGCAGAGTAATTTTTTCTGGAGAGGCATAAGATAAACTGGAATAAGAACAAAACAAAATTCCAGAAACTGTACATAGTAAGAAGTTTTTCTTCATATGGATATATCCCTAAATATATGGTCCCCCATCTTTAATAAAAACGAATATATTCAACATATTATGTCTTTTCTATGATTTACAAAAGAAACATAATGACTATATATTGTATTTCAATATGGGGATAAGAGCTCTTTAGAAGCGGTATCGTACTCCGCCGGAAAGATACATTCCAGACACACCTGCTTTTTGGAGTTTTTGTTGATAGTTAACATCAGCATGAAGTATGATATTTTGAGACAATTGCGCATTCACACCGACTCCACCTTCAATTGAATTTTTCGCAGAATCGAGATGGAAAGTATCACCAATCCTTATTGTGCCATTATCACCAAAAACTCTGACGACATTCAGTTTTCCGTAGAGGGAAACTGCACCTCCTTCTTTCGTTGTAGAGACATTTTGTGTTAAACGACCACCAACACGGACTAACCATTGGTGAGGTGTATTCATATCCACATCAAATCCATCAATATCTGAGAGAGTGTCAAACATGAGACGTTGATACATGAACTGCATTTGTGGTTCAAAAATTAATCCTTTTGCATGGGTTGTGAGTTTTTGTCCGATAGTAGTTGATGCGCTAAATGTATTTGTGCCATCTAATTTTGCGGTATTTCCTCTGGGGGCTGTGGTGATATTTCCTTTGAGAGCTCCGTAGGAGAAGAGTGCATTGACATAGATGCCGCTGTTATGGTGAACACTCCCATATGCAGCAAGTGACCACTTATCTAGAGTACTTTTGTCAGCACCTTCCATGTTTTTTGGAGTGAAAGCCAATTTTCCATATGTGCCTAAAAGACCAAAATTTGTGGTAATATTTTTATCTTCTAGCGCTGCTAGCATAACACCTGCTTGTAAGGCAGCATAGTGAATATCAGCACCGTAGCCATATTGTAATGGACTACGGCTGGAGGATAATGTGATTTTGTTACCATAGGTAGATAAGAAGATCCCTTTGTTTTTATTATTCTTCGTCTCAAGAGATTTTGTTTGCATCGTGTCTAGCAAAGTATTTTGATTGCTTACATCTGAAAATCCAGCGGAGAATAGAGTTTGAGGTATTACAAAATAGCTCGCCGCTTGCGGCACAAGCGCTTTGATTTTTGCTTCACTGTCGAGAGTAGCACTTTGCAAACGGAAATCCCAGAAATTATTACCTTCCCTTAAAACGCTTTGCTGCTCACTAGCTTCTCCACGGCTTGATGTTGGTCCATAAGCATTCAGCGTATATTTGTAAGGCAACTTATCCATTGTGATGTAGTCATTTGCGAGCTTGAAGGAATTTTCCTCTGCTTTTCCAGATACTTGAATGAGTGAAACACCACGCATGTTAGAAGGAACGGAATCTTCAGCTTCTACTCGTTCATTATTTTGTTCATTATTTGAAAGACTATTGAAATAGACTGTTGTGGTGCCTGATACGTTCCCATAAACAAGGAGGCGATCCGTTTTTTGTTGCTCTTTGGCTAGACCATTACTCCATTTAGTATTAAAATAAATCCTTGCATCACCTGTTGCATTATAGACTGCTGTTACATCGGAAAGCCTATTTGGTTGCAATTCAGATGCATCGGCCACTCGTCCTACGTAAAGGGTTTGATATTGGCCCTTTACCAGAGCATGTGGCGCATTAAACACGATAGAGCTGCCATTAAGGTTCAGTGTTGAAATAACAGAAAGCGCCCTTTGATTGGTATCGCGAAGTTTGTCCACATAATACAGCGCATACTCCTTCCCTACATCGACTTCAAATTTACTAATCTTTAAATACCATTTACTGTTATTATTCAGAGTAAAAGCCGTTGTATTATTGGGGAAAGCTTTTATCCTTCCCTCTATAATTGAATTATCAGCGCTTAATGCAAGAGTACCAGGTTCTGTATCCTCTTCTGCAGCTTTATTTTTCAATAACATATCAGCGCGAAGCTCTGAATCTTTAAGATGAACCTCAGCTACGGCATCTGAATAATATGGGCCTACAATACCGATACCATCTCTTACAAGAAGTTTTGTATTGGTAAGAGTCGCTTTACTGATAACTTGTTCTCCTTCTTTAAGATTGGATTTTATGATATAATCAAAGAGGATACCATAACTTTTATGCTGCTCAGAGACGGTTATAACGGAATCTTCAATATGAATCGCACCATTTGCAATTTCTAAACCGCGGGTACCAGCTTTTCCAATAATTTCTTTAGCATAAATGCGTCCACCTGTTTTTGCAGAAAGCAACGCTGAATCTGAACGCATCGTTGAGTTTTTAATAATAATAAAGGCTTCATCATCAGCAACTCCTGTGGTATACCGACCGCGGACAAAAACATTACTAAAGGTCTTTTCTTCTCCTCTCTCATCCGCACGAAGCATAATCATTTCAACAGGTGATGTATCTGCATAGCTCGGATGGAAATGAGAAAAAATCAAAGTTCCAGCAATTGTACATAACAAAAGGTTTTTTTTATAAAAATATTTCTTATACATAGATATGCCTTTATTATTGGTATGCCCTTGATGCTTACTTCATTCCCCCGATGGTGCAAGTACCATAACGAATTTTATATCATTATATTTTTATTGTAAAGAACAAAACGAGTTATTTGATGATATCCTCTACAATTGGGAGACTTGCTTCAGAAAACTTTTTAAAATAGCTATCAAGGTTAGTGGAAAATGAATTCGGAAAATTTATTTTGGTAAGTTTATACTTAAAAAATCCCATGAAACAGGGTATTTTCAATATGGATACCATTAATAAAAGTTTTTTGTCATGAAAGTTTTACGCAGCTAAGGCAGAAGATACTCATATATTCTCTAAAGGTTTTCTGCCATCTCTCTGGCACAAAGAGAGGAGAAGAGAGTGCACATTATGTGTTTTATATTTTAGACATAATAAAAATTGAAATATTTTATAATTTTTATCAAAAAGAAAGAGAGACTGTAACAAAATAATTCTGATTTTTATAAATTGAAAAAAGTGCAACACGTTGTTCTTTATATTGAAGTGTATGTTGCACTTTTGTCTGTTTTATTTTAGAAGCGGTATCGTACTCCGCCGGAAAGATACATTCCAGACACACCTGCTTTTTGGAGTTTTTGTTGATAGTTAACATCAGCATGAAGTATGATATTTTGAGACAATTGCGCATTCACACCGACTCCACCTTCAATTGAATCTTCCGCAGAATCGAGATGGAAAGTATCACCAATCCTTATTGTGCCATTATCACCAAAAACTCTGACGACATTCAGTTTTCCGTAGAGGGAAACTGCACCTCCTTCTTTCGTTGTAGAGACATTTTGTGTTAAACGACCACCAACACGGACTAACCATTGGTGAGGTGTATTCATATCCACATCAAATCCATCAATATCTGAGAGAGTGTCAAACATGAGACGTTGATACATGAACTGCATTTGTGGTTCAAAAATTAATCCTTTTGCATGGGTTGTGAGTTTTTGTCCGATAGTAGTTGATGCGCTAAATGTATTTGTGCCATCTAATTTTGCGGTATTTCCTCTGGGGGCTGTGGTGATATTTCCTTTGAGAGCTCCGTAGGAGAAGAGTGCATTGACATAGATGCCGCTGTTATGGTGAACACTCCCATATGCAGCAAGTGACCACTTATCTAGAGTACTTTTGTCAGCACCTTCCATGTTTTTTGGAGTGAAAGCCAATTTTCCATATGTGCCTAAAAGACCAAAATTTGTGGTAATATTTTTATCTTCTAGCGCTGCTAGCATAACACCTGCTTGTAAGGCAGCATAGTGAATATCAGCACCGTAGCCATATTGTAATGGACTACGGCTGGAGGATAATGTGATTTTGTTACCATAGGTAGATAAGAAGATCCCTTTGTTTTTATTATTCTTCGTCTCAAGAGATTTTGTTTGCATCGTGTCTAGCAAAGTATTTTGATTGCTTACATCTGAAAATCCAGCGGAGAATAGAGTTTGAGGTATTACAAAATAGCTCGCCGCTTGCGGCACAAGCGCTTTGATTTTTGCTTCACTGTCGAGAGTAGCACTTTGCAAACGGAAATCCCAGAAATTATTACCTTCCCTTAAATGATTTTGAACACTATCTACTTCCCTGTGATTTTGCGCTGATTCACCTTCGTCATTTTCTGAGATTCCCTCAATAGTGTTCCCTTTTATAACATAGCTCGTGTAGTCTTTAAGAGGATTTTCATCTGATTCTTGAGACACTTCTCCCAAAACGCTTTGCTGCTCACTAGCTTCTCCACGGCTTGATGTTGGTCCATAAGCATTCAGCGTATATTTGTAAGGCAACTTATCCATTGTGATGTAGTCATTTGCGAGCTTGAAGGAATTTTCCTCTGCTTTTCCAGATACTTGAATGAGTGAAACACCACGCATGTTAGAAGGAACGGAATCTTCAGCTTCTACTCGTTCATTATTTTGTTCATTATTTGAAAGACTATTGAAATAGACTGTTGTGGTGCCTGATACGTTCCCATGAACAAGGAGGCGATCCGTCTTTTGTTGCTCTTTGGCTAGACCATTACTCCATTTAGTATTAAAATAAATCCTTGCATCACCTGTTGCATGGTAGGCTGTTTTCACAGTAGGAACCATATTATCCCTTGATTCATAGACTTCAGCAGTTCGTCCTACACTCAAGGTTTGATATTGGCCCTTTGCTAAAGCATGCGGTGCATTAAATGCGATAGAGCTATTATTAAGGTTTAACACCGAAACAGTAGAAAGCGCTCGTTGTTTAATATCACTGAGATCAAAATTAAAGACATTAAAATCAGTATCTACATCCTCTTGACTGACCTTTAAATACCATTTGCTGTTATTTTTCAAAGTGAGAACTGTTGTATTTACTTTTAGTGTTCTTGCTCTTCCTTCTATAATTGAATTATCAGCAGTTAACGCAAGAGAGACAGGAAAAGCATCTTCATCGTGGTACGTACGTCTTGTCTTATTCCTCAATAACATATCGGCACGAATTTCTGAATCCTTAAGGTGAACCTCAGCTACAGATTTTGAACCGTAAGGTCCCCGAATACCAACGCCATCTTCTACAAAAAGTTTCGTATTGATAAGATTCACTTGATTGACAACTCGTTCTCCTTCTTTTATGCTATCTCTTCGAGTTTCGTAAAAAACAATACCACCACCCCCTCCTTTTTGGACAGTTATAGTTGAATCTTCGACATTGATTATACCATTTCTAGTTCCTAAACCGGAATATCGTGTATTTGCTACAACGTCTTTAGCGTAAATATGTCCACCTGTTGAGACAGAAAGCGCGGCCAATTCTGTTTGTATGGTTGAGTTCGTAATTGTAAGAGTTGACTTGTCATGAGCAGACACTCCTGGCCCTCTAACACGGATAAGAAAATTATCAAAGATCTCTTCTTTTCCATTATCTAAGTTAATCGGATCAATCATTTCAACAGGTGATGTATCTGCATAGCTCGGATGGAAATGAGAAAAAATCAAAGTTCCAGCAATTGTACATAACAAAAGGTTTTTTTTATAAAAATATTTCTTATACATAGATATGCCTTTATTATTGGTATGCCCTTGATGCTTACTTCATTCCCCCGATGGTGCAAGTACCATAACGAATTTTATATCATTATATTTTTATTGTAAAGAACAAAACGAGTTATTTGATGATATCCTCTACAATTGGGAGACTTGCTTCAGAAAACTTTTTAAAATAGCTATCAAGGTTAGTGGAAAATGAATTCGGAAAATTTATTTTGGTAAGTTTATACTTAAAAAATCCCATGAAACAGGGTATTTTCAATATGGATACCATTAATAAAAGTTTTTTGTCATGAAAGTTTTACGCAGCTAAGGCAGAAGATACTCATATATTCTCTAAAGGTTTTCTGCCATCTCTCTGGCACAAAGAGAGGAGAAGAGAGTGCACATTATGTGTTTTATATTTTAGACATAATAAAAATTGAAATATTTTATAATTTTTATCAAAAAGAAAGAGAGACTGTAACAAAATAATTCTGATTTTTATAAATTGAAAAAAGTGCAACACGTTGTTCTTTATATTGAAGTGTATGTTGCACTTTTGTCTGTTTTATTTTAGAAGCGGTATCGTACTCCGCCGGAAAGATACATTCCAGACACACCTGCTTTTTGGAGTTTTTGTTGATAGTTAACATCAGCATGAAGTATGATATTTTGAGACAATTGCGCATTCACACCGACTCCACCTTCAATTGAATCTTCCGCAGAATCGAGATGGAAAGTATCACCAATCCTTATTGTGCCATTATCACCAAAAACTCTGACGACATTCAGTTTTCCGTAGAGGGAAACTGCACCTCCTTCTTTCGTTGTAGAGACATTTTGTGTTAAACGACCACCAACACGGACTAACCATTGGTGAGGTGTATTCATATCCACATCAAATCCATCAATATCTGAGAGAGTGTCAAACATGAGACGTTGATACATGAACTGCATTTGTGGTTCAAAAATTAATCCTTTTGCATGGGTTGTGAGTTTTTGTCCGATAGTAGTTGATGCGCTAAATGTATTTGTGCCATCTAATTTTGCGGTATTTCCTCTGGGGGCTGTGGTGATATTTCCTTTGAGAGCTCCGTAGGAGAAGAGTGCATTGACATAGATGCCGCTGTTATGGTGAACACTCCCATATGCAGCAAGTGACCACTTATCTAGAGTACTTTTGTCAGCACCTTCCATGTTTTTTGGAGTGAAAGCCAATTTTCCATATGTGCCTAAAAGACCAAAATTTGTGGTAATATTTTTATCTTCTAGCGCTGCTAGCATAACACCTGCTTGTAAGGCAGCATAGTGAATATCAGCACCGTAGCCATATTGTAATGGACTACGGCTGGAGGATAATGTGATTTTGTTACCATAGGTAGATAAGAAGATCCCTTTGTTTTTATTATTCTTCGTCTCAAGAGATTTTGTTTGCATCGTGTCTAGCAAAGTATTTTGATTGCTTACATCTGAAAATCCAGCGGAGAATAGAGTTTGAGGTATTACAAAATAGCTCGCCGCTTGCGGCACAAGCGCTTTGATTTTTGCTTCACTGTCGAGAGTAGCACTTTGCAAACGGAAATCCCAGAAATTATTACCTTCCCTTAAAACGCTTTGCTGCTCACTAGCTTCTCCACGGCTTGATGTTGGTCCATAAGCATTCAGCGTATATTTGTAAGGCAACTTATCCATTGTGATGTAGTCATTTGCGAGCTTGAAGGAATTTTCCTCTGCTTTTCCAGATACTTGAATGAGTGAAACACCACGCATGTTAGAAGGAACGGAATCTTCAGCTTCTACTCGTTCATTATTTTGTTCATTATTTGAAAGACTATTGAAATAGACTGTTGTGGTGCCTGATACGTTCCCATAAACAAGGAGGCGATCCGTTTTTTGTTGCTCTTTGGCTAGACCATTACTCCATTTAGTATTAAAATAAATCCTTGCATCACCTGTTGCATTATAGACTGCTGTTACATCGGAAAGCCTATTTGGTTGCAATTCAGAGATATCAACCTCTTCAGATTCTTCATAATCCTCAGACTTTGGGGGTTGTTGGCCTATAATCAATGTTTGATAATGGTAATGTGTCAGCAGAGTAGGTTTTTTAAATATGACAGAGCTATTATCAAGATTCAACACTGAAACGATAGATTGTGCTCGTTTACTAATGTCAACAAGCGCATAGCTACCAGCTCTTGGCGGTTCATTTTGACTAATCTTTAAATACCATTTGCTGTTATTATTTAGAGTAAAAATTGTTGCGTGTTTTTGTGTTGTTCTTGTTCTTCCTTCCAAAATTGAAGCATCAGCGATTAGTGTAAGAACGGAAGGATTAATTTCTGGTGATTGATCATTTCTCAATAACATATCAGAAATAATTTCTGAATTTTTAAGATGAATCTCAGCATCGTCAAACGGTCCTAAAATACCAATACCGTCCCTTACAAGAACTTTTGTATTGGTAAGAGTTGCTCTATTTAAAATAAGTTCATTTTCTTTGGCAATGAGGTTTGAAGCTTTAGAAATAACAAAGCCATAGCCTGTATGATTTCCTTTGACATTTACAATTGAATCTTCAATGTTGATGATACCACTGTAAAGCTCTAAGCCTGTTATTATTGCGGTTGCGTTAACTTCTTTAGCATCAACACGTCCAGCTCTCGACGTAGCAATTGCAGTCATATCAGAGAATACTGTTGCTTTTTTAATTGTGGCAATCGATCCGTTTCCACCAACGGATACAGCAGTATATTTGTCACGGACAAGAACGTTATTAAACGTTTTCTGTCCATTTTGTACAGAAATCTTAGGAATTTCAACAGGTGATGTATCTGCATAGCTCGGATGGAAATGAGAAAAAATCAAAGTTCCAGCAATTGTACATAACAAAAGGTTTTTTTTATAAAAATATTTCTTATACATAGATATGCCTTTATTATTGGTATGCCCTTGATGCTTACTTCATTCCCCCGATGGTGCAAGTACCATAACGAATTTTATATCATTATATTTTTATTGTAAAGAACAAAACGAGTTATTTGATTCTGTGCCGATGATTTGACCGCCGATTTTGCATGAATAACTTCATAGACTTTTTAGGAGATTTTTTCTTTCAGGAGCGTCAAATTTTTCTCCACAAAAACTTTAGTAGTTCCTGCATGAGCACAGAAGTGAATATTAAATAGCATAATCGCTGCTACGGTAGTACATGTTAAAAGGGATCCTTTATATACGAATACTCTCCTTTAAAGTCACTAATACTCATTCTACTCAATGACTTTGATAAGAAGAATAGAAATACGGATATTTTTATAAAATAATGCACTAAATCATATTTCATTTATTACTATTTGTTAAAATAAAAATAAATTAATATAATATATTTATGTTTAAGAAAAATTTGTATTAATTATTATTAAAAAATAATCATGGATTTATTAATAAAAAATACTGTATTATTATCATGAACATTGGATGAAAGATGTTTAAGTTTGAGTTATTACTATGGGATGGTAGAAAATAATATCCAGTATTGCTATTCGCCATTTTTATTATTGATCATTTTTTATGATGTACTTATTTTTGAATGTGGTTGCTTTTCATGCAAAAAAGTCTTTTATTCAGAGATACGGTAATATATTTATTTCTCATATTTTTCTTGTTTGAGATATGCAACAGCATCTTAATATTTTTAGGATTTTTAGTAAGGGTCGTGTTTATGATAAATGTCATATTATTGTATTCGTAGCGTATATCCCAAATTAAAAATCTCAACCAATGAAATGCTGAAAGGGGACTTTTTGAAAGATATTCTTAAGTTATAATTTTTTCAAAAGCTTATTTATGATAAATAAGGTATCTAACGTTTTTCAGATTGCTGTATTTATGGGATATAAAGTTAAATATAGGGCAATCACCACGGTTATTTTTGTTTTTTCTATTTGTTTTAATCTTGGTTTTGAAAAAACAAAAAACTATGAGGGGATCGATAATACATTAATGGGTTGGCTCCCGAGATAAAATTTTCTTGTAAAAAATTTACTGCTATCATTATGGCCGATTCACAACTGTAGCGTTTGAATTCTGGTGATGCTAATGGATTATCGAACACGGATACATAGTTAAAGATAAATGAGCAGGTTGCTGGTGTTGTAAAAGCGTATAAGGCTGTTTTTCACATTTTTAATGGTGATTTGGTGAAGTTTAGTCAACAAAAAACTATAATGGTTATAACAAATTTTATAAAATATTGTTTTTTCTGCTTATGGGAAGTTAGGCAATTATGGTTATGATAATAAGTTGGAAATTTATATAATGCTTGAAGCATTCAATTGTTATAAAGATCTATGTGTTACAAGCGCACTCTCAAGAATGCTGTTGGAAATCAAAAATTATCTTAGCCAGTTGTTTTATTTCAGTACGGATCTTACTAAGAATTTGCTTCCTATTCTAGGTGGAAATATTCGCGTTGTCGAGAGGATTTTAAATTGTTCTTGTGGTTGTGGAGATGCCTACTATATACAACCTTACAATTATCCAAGTTATGTGATTTATTTAGTGTAAATTTTGCGCTTTCTCTTTGTAATGGACAACAGGGATGATTTGTCCCAATTTCTTGACCCGCAATAGGATCAAGTTGATCCAATTGTATGGATTTAGCAACAGGATAATGTTTACCCAATTTTTTAATGAACCAACAGTGCAAATATTGCACAATTATATGCTGAAAAGCAATTCGGCCAACTTGACAAAATTGCTTAAACGCTTTTTCTTATTTGATAATATGCTTAGGATACATAGAAATTATCAGTCAATTTGACTATAAAGAGGTCATTAAGTCTTATGATATTTTTTTTCAAATAATGCGGTTTTTACTAGGGAGTTGATCATATCAAATTGTGATTTTTAGCAGAGGAAAATAGGCTTATGAAAGCGGATATAAGTAGCTCTTAAGCTTTTTTGAAAAAAAGAAATTGATACAAGATCTAGTGCTAAATTATACAAAGCCTGACAACAAGCTACAGTCAGACTGCGTCAAATTTGGCTGGGGAACCTGGATTCGAACCAAGATTGACGGAGTCAGAGTCCGCTGTTCTACCGTTAAACTATTCCCCAGTACGCAATTTTCGCCATCTTTAGCAGATTTTATGGTGTACGCAAGTGTAAAATGGTCTTTATAATTATGATTAAATGGAGGAAATTTATTGATAATAAAGGGCGATAGGAACGCCATTGATTATTTTGATCTGAATATCTACGTCATAAATCTCTTTAAGAATTTCTGGCTGCATAATTTCTTGTGGTGTTCCACAGTAGGCTGCCTTGCCTTTTTTGAGTGCAACAATCATATTTGAATAAGATGATGCGAAATTAATATCATGCATAACAATGAGAATGGTTTTTTTGAGCTCATCAGCTGTGCGACGTAGTTGCTTCATCATGGAAACAGCATGTTTCATATCTAAATTGTTTAGTGGTTCATCTAGTAGAAGATAATCGGTATCTTGGCAGATGACCATTGCAATAAAAGCGCGTTGACGCTGTCCACCAGAAAGTTCATCCAAAAAGCGGTCTTTTAAATCTTGCAAGCCGAGATATCGTAGTGCACTGTCAATAAATTGCTTATCTTCATTATTATACCAGCCTTTTGAATACGGATAACGTCCAAGACTTACTAAATCGTACACGGTTAAGCGAAAAGACAAGGGATTTTCTTGACGAAGAATTGAGAGTTTTTGAGCTAAAATATCATGGGGCATTTTATCAATATCAAAGCTGTCGATATGAATTGTACCATTATGGTGCGGTAAAAGACGCCTTATCAGCATCAAAAGCGTTGATTTTCCAGAACCATTGGGGCCAATGAGAGAAATAATCCCCCCTTTGGGAAGACGAAGACATAAATTATCGATAATCAACCTTGCTCCATAAGATTTGGAAAGATGATTGATTTCAATCATTTTAATTTTCCCTTCATTAGTAATGTTAAGAAAACAATGCCGCCACAAAATTCAATAATAAAACTCAAGCGTCCTGCCATATTGAGAATTTGCTCTAAAATAAATTGTCCACCAACCAAACAAATGATGGCTAATAATACTGCAATGGGCACAACAACACTGTGTTTTGCCTGAGGGGAGAGTTCATAAGCAAGATTGGCAACTAAGAGTCCAAAAAAGGTGACGGGTCCTACCAGCGCTGTGGAAATGGATACGAGAATAGAAACAAATACAAGAATAGCCGTGGCACTTTTGTGATAATCAACACCAAGATTGAGCGCATTTTCACGTCCCAGAGCAAGAATATCAAGCATGTGACGTGAACGCCAACCAACCAAACTTACAGCAAAGACAATAATTGTGGCAAAACTTATGAGGGACGTATTAAATTTATTAAAATTTGCAAACATGATATCTGTTAAATTCATCATTTGATCTGGATTTAATTGCAATTGCATAAACATACGTAAACTGAAAAAAAAGCCGCCTAACATAACACCAATCAAGAGTGTCAAATGAAGCCCTTTTAGACTTCCTGAAAATAACAAACGAAAAAGGCTTATTGAAAAGAAAATAAGAATGAGAGCTTCAAGAGTTAACTGTCCTTCTTCATTTAAAAAGGGCAAAGAAAGAGAGCCTAAAAAATATACCGTCATAGTTTTGATTAAAATATAAAGCTGATCAAACCCCATAATAGAAGGCGTAAGAAGACGATTGCTAACAACTGTTTGAAATAAAACAGTGGAGACGGCAATTGTATATGCAATAAGAAGAAGAGAAACAAGTTTTGTGAGACGAAATGACCACGTATAAATGTTGATGTTCCACGTTATGTAAAGACTGATTACAGTGCACACAATTATGATAAGCGTTGTCAATACAAATATTGTTGCTTTTTTTTTATCCAAGACGCTTTCTCCAGCGTAAAAGTAGTATAATAAAAATAAAACTGCCAATAACTCCCATCATGGTACTGATAGGAATTTCAAAAGAGGGGTGAATTATTCGTCCTAAAAGATCGCAGATTAAGACTAATCCTGCACCGCTCATTGCTACCCAAGGAGCAGTACGGCGCATATTATCACCCATGAAATTTGAAACGAGGTTAGGAACAATGAGTCCAACAAAGGGAATTCGACCAACTGTACAAACAATAACAGCGGTTATCGATGCAACAATAAAGAGACCAAAGAGCATGACAGCACGATAGTTAAGTCCAAGATTGTTGGTTAAATCTTCTCCTAGACCAGCGACCGTAAAACGGTCAGCGGTGAAATAAGCAAGAATGCAAAGGGGAAGAGAAAACCATAAGAGTTCATATTTTCCTTCAAGAATCATTGCAAAACTGCCAAATAAATATGCTTGAAGAGAGGGAAGTAACATTTCATGATCCGCAATGGCGTTGGTTAAGGAGCCAATAACGTAGCTCAACATAATTCCCGTAAGTGGTACAATAAGGGTAAATTTTAGAAGAACGTGGCGCAATAAAAACATAAACAGTAGCGTGCCAGCCATGGCAAAAATTGCAGCAACAACCATTTTTCCTAGAACAGGAATATTGGGCAAAAAAATCATGACAAAAAGAATACCAAGGGAAGCGGATTCAACTGTTCCAGCAGTAGATGGTTCAACAAAACGATTCCGTATAAGCAGCTGCATAATCATGCCTGAGAGTGCAAGTGATGCACCTACCAAAAGCACTGAAATTGTACGAGGAAGGCGTGTTTGCCAGAAAATAAGCCATGCATGCGGATCTCTTGTTAATAGATCAGAAGGTGTTACATCAGAATAACCAACAAAAATGCTGAGAATAGACAGCAGAGCAAGAATCGTTATAGTTATTAAATGACTTTTCACGTTCGGTTATTTTCCAATAAAAAACAAAGGCCGCTCATACGCAGCCTCTGCTCTTAAATTTTATTTCTATAGCAAGCAAGTCATTTGTGTGCTTATTTGCTTTTTTTAAAGGCTTCATTGATTTGTTGTGCTGTTTCGTTAAGCCCAGTTAGACCGCCACTTGCTCGATACCAACTCCAAGAATCCAGATAAATAATCTGGCCTTTTTTTCCAGCTGTTGTGCGTTTAACAAGTTCATTATCAAGAAGTTGTTCTGCAGATTGTCCTTCTCGTCCGATTGCTGCATCTCGATCAATAACTAATAACCAATCAGGATTGGTTTCAAGAATAAACTCAGGGGAAATGATCTGTCCATGTTTTTGCACGGTCAGTTTATCAGTTGCAGGAGCAATTCCAAATGAGGAATGCAGAATATCAAAACGCGACTTTGGACCCAAAGCACTGATCTTTCCACCAGAAGTCATGAGAACAAGCGCCATACCTTTTCCTTTGGTACTCTCACGAACTCTTGTTAAAGCTTCATCGAGTTTTGCAATTTCCTTTTCTGCTTCTTTTTCTTTTCCAAAAATTCTTCCAAGAATGGACACATTTCGTTTAATATCTTCAAAAGAGCTTTCATTCCTTACGGTTAGATCAATAGTTGGAGCGATTTTGGACAAATCTTTATATTTACTTTGGGTCCGTGAGGAAATAATGATCAAGTCAGGTTGAAGAGCGGCAATTTTTTCGTAATCCGGTTCAAAGAGGGTGCCAATTTTTTCATATTTTGCATCATCAAATTGTTGCAAATACGTAGGTTTCTTTCCTTCAGGAACACCGGAAACAGCCTTGATACCAAGGCGATTCATATTATCAAGCGAGGCAAGATCAAATACAACAACCTTTTGGGGAGAGGTGGGAACAGAAGTTGTGCCTGAAACATGATTGATTGTTACGTTTATATTGGCACTTATACTTGCCCACGAAAATGTTGTGAAACAAACTGCAACAACTAAAACAGAAATTACCCATTTCGTATATTTTATCATCGTTATTTCATCCTTTAAATATTACAAAGGTTCACGTACTTAAAAACTTAACTTAGGCATTTTTATGTACAAAATGACATAATAATAAACAACATTGTGTTGTAAAGTAGAATGATGTATGATACAAATCATGCATAGACCTCATTTTCACTTAATTCTGGTGCTTTTGCAAGATGCATATTTAGGAAGTTTTGACATATGACCAATGTATTTAAAAATCGTGCGCATTTATGTGCGCTAACAACAAGCGTTCTCTTCTTTTTACAAGGTATGGATGTTTGTAGGGGAAACAATCCTTCTGAAGCATTCATTCCTTCAGCTCTTCCTACTGCAGAGGAATTGACTCTTTCACCTCTTTCTGTAGGGGAATTAACCCCTACAGAAAGATTACTTTCTGCAAAAGGATCAGCTCCTACATCTACAGAAAGATTAAGTTCTACAGAAAGATTAAGTTCTACGGAAGGATTAAGTTCCCCGTCTCTTCCTGTTACCTTTGGAGAAGCATTCCATAACTACTGGTGTCCTAGAAAGGACCATGATATATCTCGTCATGGTGGACCTCTTTTCTGTCTAGATGGTAGAGAACACACGATAGAAAGAGGTAATATTATCATAGAACGCTATGATCTTGATGCTGTGTTTGCAATGGGAAAGCGCATTATTAATGCTGGTGCTGATGGTGCTACTGGCGGCATTAATGCTGGTGCTGCTGGTGCTACTGGTGGTATTAGCGCTGGTGCTGCTGGTGGTGTGCTACCTGTTGGTATGGCATCTGAAGAGACAACTGTTAAGTTGCATGATATATCTATCAGGGGCATATCTTATCTTAAAGATAAGGGTATTAAAGATCTTATAATTCCCTTTGGTGATAGTGAATGTGGTGATGTGACGCTTGGCTTCGGGAGTGGTGTATTTGCAGGAATGGATTCAAATATTGAGTTGAAGAATTCAAATATTGAAGCTTTTGTTGCTGGGCTTAAAGCTCAAGAGGGTGGGAGAATTATCATGGATGGTGGGGGTATTAGACGTTCTAGCGTGGGTGTTTTGGCTAATTCCGAATCATCTGTTTTGTTGAATAAGGCAGTTATTGATGTAAATGAGGGTGGTCTTCGAGCTGTTGAAAATTCCGGAATAGTGATGAATTCTGGATCCATTTCCTTTGCAAAAGGTGGGATAGCAGTTGTGTCGGAAAGTGCGGCATCTGTTAAACTAAATGGGGTTAACATCACAATTAAGGAAGAAAAATCTAAAGAACAGGGTTCTGCGTTTGGACCTGAAAGTCTTCTCTTTCTATTAAGAGGCGGTTTTGTTTCTTTTAGAAATGCAAATGTTGATGTTTCCGATGCCGCTGTTCTGTGGATTAGGGATGAAGTTGCTGGTGTTTCCGATGCTCCCGATGTTAGGGTTCCTCTTAATAATAGAGTTCCTCTTGCCCCCCTTGTCTATAGTCCGTATGGCGTACATAGCGCTGAAGACGTTGCTGAGGCTAATAGAATGTATAATAAGTTCCGTGGAGCCCATAAAACCCAAGATGAAGTTTTTGGTGATACTATTTCCGCTATGTCTAAAATTTTCGGCCATCGTAACGTCTTTAGAGAAGGTGTCTTGAAGGTTAGCGCTGATATCCGTTCTGCAAACATTAAAGTGAGTGGTCTGGAATCTTACGGTGTATATTTTGATGGGGCGGCAAAAGGGGTTTTAGATGGGGCGGCAAAAGGGGATGCACAAGATGCGATAGGTAACAACAAGACGCATACAGTTCTTTTGAAAAGGTCTACCCTCGAAGTTCCGGATGGTGCAGCCGTTTATGGCCGTAATTCGAGAGGTTTTGTCCTTCTAGAGGAGAAGTCGAAACTTTCCGGTGATCTATTATTTGAAGCTGGACATTCTTCCAATTTGTCGGTTTCCGCTCATGACTCTGTTATTGAGGGTAGTGTTCACCTTGCTAAAAACGCTGATGTCAACGTTTTTTTGTCTCACGGATCGGAGTGGATTCTAAAAAAAGGCAAGCGTGGAAATTTGAGGAATTTAGATAATTTAGCTGAGAATTGTATAGGTTCATGTATCTCATCTTTGAGTCTTGTAGACAGTACTGTTCGGTTCAAATCTTTTTCGAGTAATGGGAGTGATGAATATCAAACACTTCGCATCGGAAAAGGGAAAGGCTTTGTTTACAGCTCTGATGGTCGGTCTTGGATTCACTTTAATGCGAATCTAGTTCCTAACGATTCGAATGATAAGCAGATATCTGATAGGCTTCTAATTCATGGTAATGTCTCTGGAGAGACAATAGTACATGTGCATGCGGTTTTAGCGGGTAATGAAGAACAATCGAATAAACCTCAGAGTGTTTCACTTATTCAAGTTCACGGAAAAGCAAAGAGAGATTCTTTTAAGTTGAATGGTCAGTACATTACAGTAGAAGATTCACCTTATAGATATACCCTTCACGCTTATGGTCCATATATTCCTCCGCGGCAGGAATTTTTCGATAAGAAGTTGATAAAAGACAGTGACGATTTTTGGGATTTCCGTTTAGAAAATACAGAGTTTGTTCCTCTTACTTATCGGTATAATTCCTTTGCTGCTCAGCAAGAATTTCCTCAGCGTAGTGATCCTTCTCAACGTAATAATGAAATTTCTACGGCATCTGCTGATGATGTTGTTTTTGGTGTTGATGTCAATGTAGTTGATGTGTCTGGGGTGGTTTTGGCGTCTAACGAATCTGGAGAACTTGGTTCGGTGTCTACTGATTCATCTGTTAGACCTCCTTTGCCGGTTGAAACTTTGAATTTAGGTGAAGATGAAGTATCTTCTGCGTCTGGGAGATCTGAGATAGATGAATCCCTTATAGGAGGTTCTTCGTCTGTTGTAATACCTCCTGCAGCTCCCGTATTTCGTGGGCCTGTACCTATAATTTCAGTTGCAGCTTCCAAGCCTGATTCCGCGTTGTCTGCGGTCTCTGGGGGATCTGAGGGAGCTAATGTTGCATCCGTTGTAAATGGTGTTGGGGATGTTGTTTCTTCTAGATGTGGTGGTACAGAACAAAATGATGCGGAGAAATCGCAAGTTGCTTATTCGTGCGGTGATGGCGGATCACATACAATAAAAGGTCATACATTGAGGGCAAGTGGTATGATGGGACATTCTGTGCATGCAAATAACGATAATACAATTGTTAATTTGGAGAAGGCTACTATTATTGGTGCGGGTTCTTCTGATCGTGAAAATAGTGTTGATCTTGGTGAGTTACCACTTGTGAGCGCTGTACTTGCAGAAACAAGTGCAAACATTGTTTTGGAAAAGGAATCAAAAATTCAATCTTCCATGATTGGGCTTGAAGCTCAAAGGGGTGGGAATATTAAAATGACCGATGGAATGGTCAATGCTCTTTATGTAGGTGCTTTGGCGGGTTCTGGTTCCTCTGTTCGTTTGGATAATACGAATATTTTTGCGAACGGACCTCTGGCTATAGCTGGTCTGGCTAGTACTGGTGGTGAGATAACCATGAATTCTGGAGCGATTACTCTTGCGGAGGGAGTCGCAGTTAGATCAGAAATGGGAGGACGTGCCGCATTAGACAATGTTAACATTACTGCAAAAAGAGAAAGAGGACAGTCAAATTCTGCAGAGGCGTTTGGGCGTTCGGCTTTTCTGTTAGGCAATAGTAGTTCTATTGATTTTACGAATGGGAATGTTGTTACCGATGCCGACGGTTTGTGGGTTAAGGATACCGGGGGTGTTGTTGGGTCTAACTCTTCTAGGAGAAGAAGATCTGCTGAGGTTCGTTCCCCTATAAATAGGGCTAGCATCGAATCTTCGACTATAACGGTAGAAGGTGAAAGGCGGTACGGCATACATTTTGATGGGTCAGAACAAGTTAGACCGCCATATGAATTACATGAATTTTCAAAGCCTTTCGAGGAATTAACCTTGGTTTCATTGAAAAAAACAGTTTTGACCGCTCCTAAAGGTACGGCTATTTATAGCAATAATTCTGGTGGTCGTGTTTCCTTAGAAAAGAAAGCAAATCTTGCTGGTGATTTGTTATTGAGATCTGAAAATAATTCTAAAGTGTTTGTTTCAGTTAGTGATTCTGAGCTTACAGGAGGCGTTCGTCTTGATAGGAGCTCTGCTGCTGAATTTTTGTTGAAGGATAGAGCAAAATGGACTTTAACACGACCAAAAAATAAAAACTTGCGCAATTCTGGCTCTATGAGTGATTCATCAATTTCATTGATACATCTTATTGATAGTTCTATTGTTTTTGAAGAACAAAACTCCAGCGAATCGGATAATTATCAAACGCTCCGCATTGGAAGAGGAGTAGGTGAGGTTTATAAAGCGCAAGGTGATACACACCTTTATCTCAATACATACTTGAATAAGGGAGGTCCTCTTCGGGACCAAAAAACGGATCGTGTTTTAATTCATGGTGATGTTTCTGGAAAGACGATAGTACATGTGGGTGCTGTTTCAGGAAGTCCAGGGGAAGGCACAGGGCTTGATGGAAATAACAAGGGTATCTCAATTATTCAGGTTTCCGGAAGAGCAGAGAAAGATTCCTTTGAGTTAAATGGTGGTTATGTCGCGCTGGGAAATTCACCTTATAAGTATGTGCTTCATGCTTATGGTATAGGTTCTGAATTAGGGAAAGCAAGTGCGGCTCAAAGATTAGTTGAGGGAGGAGGAGAATTTTGGGATTTCCGTCTCGAGAATGGAGGTATTGATCTTGATACTCCACCTGTGTCAGCTCCTGATCTTCGTCCTGGATCTGGTCTGAATCCTTCCATAAGGCCAACTGCAAAACCTCTTCCGGAGTCAATGGTTAAGGCTGTTGTTCCACAAGTTCCGACTTATCTGCTTTTGCCGGCCAGCGTGTTTCATGCTGGTTTGATGGATATAAATAATCAGAGCAAGCAATTGGAAATGCTGCGGTCTACATCTACTGGAATGTTAGAAATTCGCGAGAATCCTGCTTTATATTTACATAGCTACGGTGGACGTTTCCATTATACTTCAAACTTATCTGCACGGGAATATGGTTATGGAGGAAATCTTAACTATAATGCTGTGGAGGCAGTTGTTTTGTTACAAACCATTGAAAATGCATCCAGTGCCATTTCCTTGGGTGCCATTGGATCTTATGGAAAGTTTTCTCTAAAGCCTCTGAATGTTGAACAAAGCAAGGAGAGTGCATTTGATAAATGGACTGGTACAGCATACGGCAGTATACAACATGATAGTGGCCTCTATGTGGATGGTCTTTTCTCTTATGGATTCCTAAAAGGTGATGTTCTCACGTCTGCACGAGGGAAGACAGCAACATTGAAAGGCAATCCTTTAAGTGTGTCTTTGACTGGAGGCCAAGCATTTGAGACGGGATATGAAGGTTTCGTATTTGATCCGCAGGTTCAGGTTGTTTACCAGCGTCTCCAGTTCGATAAGGCTCGTGATGTTGACAACTTTGATATTAACATGGGTAAACTTGATCAGTGGGTAGCACGTGTTGGTGGACGTTTGGTTAAGATTCCTAGGGAATTTGAAGGAATGAATTCTATCGCTTTCTATGGAAAACTTCATTTGTCTCATAACTTTGGAGGAAAACAATCTATGTGTTTTAAAGATGCTTTCCAGTTGGGTGACTTTGGTTCTTCCGTAGAAGCTGGATTAGGCTTTAATGCGCGATTATCCAGAAATTTTGCACTTCATGCTGATATGATTTATCAGCATAAATTAACAAAGGCTGGTTTTTCTGGAGCTAGTTTTTCTGGAGGATTACGTTATCAATTTTAAGATAAGGCAACATATAACTTTATATGAAAGGCAGAATATCATTCTGCCTTTTTTTGGTAATGATCTGTGTTGCTATCAAAAGTTTTTTTCTTTTTGATATAAACAAAAAAGTTACAGTATTTTCTCTTTTTATTTTATGTGTGAGAAAATATTATCTATGATGAAGCGATTTTTTTGATAATGATATGGTACAGAGATTGACCTTTATGTTTTTTAGTGGTTGAGAGCTCGGTATTGATATGTAATATTTTGCCTTATGCTAATCTAATTTATTTACTATAGCATCTAAATTTCTCTTAAATTGCATTTTTACTGATTTGGACAATTTTTTCACTCAGATCTTTGAGAAGTTTAAAAATTGATAATTTTAAATTATGGATTTAATTAATTAGGTGTTATGAGTTATATTATTGCTTTACAAAAAGTACACAATGTATTATACAACCAAAAGTTGTAATGAGTATTTATTCTTTATGTAAGTGGTTGTGATGTTTCTAGTGAATTTTCTACCAGGCTTATTTGAATGATTCGTTGCGCTAATCAATGAGCAGTGGATGCATCCTTTTTGCTGCACCTTTTTGTATTGTGGTGTGCTGAGGGGGCGTTTTCGTGTGCTTTCGTTTTCAATGAGAGGGGAAAGAAAGTTTCGAGGGAACTATGATTAAAATATTTAGAAATCATGTATATTTATGTACCTTCACAACAGCTGTCCTTTCTTTTTTACAAAATGGGGTAGGAGTTTGTGCGAATGCAGAGGGAGAGAATGGATACAGTCTCAGTGGGAGAATTTTGGATAACGGATTTTATGGTATCGATTCTATTGGCTTTGAGGGGACAGGGTATAATCGTGTTCCTAGTGAGGATATCAACTTGGCCGGTACCAGTGCATCAGCCAACGCGCTCTATTGGGCAGCACCGATTGACTCGTATGTAGATAGTCTTAACAGTCACGTAATTCCTGATGTCTATGGATACGTAATTTCTGATGTAGGTGGCCATGTAATGCCTGGTGTAGATGGTTATGCAATTCCTGCTTTAGGTGGCCACGTAATGCCTGATGTAGATGGTTATGCAATTCCTGAGATAGGTTCTGCAAATAATGGATTTTATGGTGTCGGTTCTACCATCCTTGGGGGCGCTGGGCATGATCACGTTCTTGGAGGGTATGATAGCGATCTTGGCGAGAGTGGTAATTTTACCGATATCAATATCACTCCGATCGATGCGCTTGATCCGAATACTCCGATCAATGCACATTTGGGTGGGCATCTTGACGGCCATGAAATTCCTGAAGTTCCTCATACTTCTATTGATGCATCCCCTGATATCTCTATGGATGAAGTTGAGTATAATGCTACGAGAGGCAGGAAGAATTCATCTCCCTATTTCAGATATGTAGGTAGAAACAATAATCGTTTGGATCTTCTAATATATGATGGGCCGTATTATATATGTGATAATTGTGGTGAGGATAAAATTGGCTACAAATCTTATCAAATCACGCGCGACAAGGTTTCCAAATATCCTCCCGAATATGCCGCTAATTTTTCTTTTGCTATAAGAGTAAAGGGGCCGCATGCGGTGGTTCATGGAAAGAATATAACTGTTAGCAGTGGAGTATCCGGCAAAATCTTTGAAAATGGTGTGTTTGTATCAGAGAACGGAAAGGCTGTTTTGACAAAATCAACCATCAAGAATACGGATGTAGCTCTTTATGTTAATAACGGAATAATTGAGGTAGATAAGACGACTATTGATGAAAGTGCAACTGGTGTTCAGGCAATAGGGAATCCACAAGATGATGGTGTAACGCGTGTTGTGTTAACCAATACAAAGATTAAAACCCGTGATGGAAAGGCAAGTTTTTTAGGCTATCGCAGTGCAATTAAGATGGAAGGTGGAGAAGTCGATTTCACGAATAGTCATGGGGTTTATTCAGTGCGAGGTGGAAGGTTAGTTTTTGATGATGTTGCTATTACTGGAAGGGGAGAAGATAAAAATAAGAAAAATCATGCAGTTTTTTTCATGGATGTAGGTGGTTCTGTTAATTTTCAGGGGGTTGTTAATGCTACGGACGTCCATGGCATGCTGTTACGAGATACTGAAAATATTTTTGATTTGATTCCGGCAAATGATATTTCTTCGGAAAATATTGCTATGACTGAGATTAATATTAAATCTTCTTCTGTTACAGTAAATGGAAAAACATCTTATGGTATATACTTTCAGGGAAAAAGTAAGCGGGAGAGCATCGACAATGCAGAAAATTCAGAGGAAGCAAAAAAACCACCCAGATTAGAGGCTGTTAATTTGAGAACGACGATGTTTTCGGTTCCAGAGAGTACGGTTATTTATAGTACCGATGCCACTTATGGTGTTGTTAATCTAATGCAGAGCAATCTTTCAGGGAGTTCATTGTTAAAAGTTGTGGAGGGGGCTTCTGTGAAAGTTTTAGCTAGTGCCTCTACTCTTGAGGGGGGAACCTATGTTGATGATAATTCTACCGCTGAGCTTTATTTAGGCAGCGGTTCAACGTGGATTTTAAAACAAAAGGAACAAAAAAATCTCAGTGAATCTGATCCTATATATCCTGCGTCTATTATTTCATTAGTGAGCCTCATGGATAGCTCTATTAAGTTTCAAAAATTAGAATCTACTTCTCCTTATAATTATCAAACACTCCATATTGGAAAAGGATCTGGCAAGGTTTATATAGCGCAGAACAATGGTGCGAAAATTTATCTTAACACATATCTGAATGCTGGTGGTTCGCGGGATAATCAAAAAACTGATCGTGTTTTGGTCTATGGTGATGTTTCTGGAACGACTTTGGTTCATGTGCATGCTGTTTCAGAAAGTCCAGGCGGATCTACGGGGAGCGGCGGAAATAACCAAGGGATTTCTATTATTCAGGTTTCTGGAGAGGCAGAAGAAAATTCTTTTAAGTTGAATGGTGGTTATGTCGCGCTGGAAAATTCACCTTATCAGTATAGGCTTTATGCTTATGGTCCAAAATCTGATTTAGGAAAAGCGGATTCTGCCCAAAGATTGGTTAGAGGTGAAGGAGATTTTTGGGATTTTCGTCTCGAGAACAGACATGTTGACTCTGAGATTAAACCTGAACCTAGTCCAGCTCCTGGTCCCAAACCTGAATTTGATCCTCATCCTCGTCCAGATCCAGGAGTGAGAGCTGTAGTTCCGCAAGTACCGACTTATCTGCTTTTGCCAAATGCTTTGTTTCAAACGGGGTTGATAAATATTGGCAATCAGGGCAAGTGGGTAGAGGCTTTGCGGATTGCCCCCAGTGGGATGTTAGATATGCGTGAACGTTCTACCTTTTTTGTACGTGGTTATGGTGGAAATTACCGTTATACTTCGAACCTTTCTGCGCTTGAGTATGGTTATGGCGGTGAGCTTGATTCTAATACACTCGAGGCAGGTGTTTTGCTGCAAACAGTTGAGAATGAATATGGTAATACATCCTTTGGAATTATAGGGTCTTACGAGAGACTTACTTTGCAACCTTTGGATGTTGAACAAAGCCAAAAAAGTGAGTTTGATAAATGGACTGCTACAGTATATGGCAGCATGCAACATAATACGGGTTTCTATGTGGATGCTCTTTTGTCCTATGGTCTATTTCAAGGTGATGTTCTCACTCTTGCACGTGGGAAGACGGCGAAATTGAAGGGAAATCCTCTAAGTGCTTCATTGGCTTCTGGTAAAGCGTTTATGATAGGTGATGAAGGTCTTATTTTTGATCCGCAGGTTCAGGTCGTTTATCAGAATCTCCGATTTAATAAGACGCATGATGTTGACGGTTTTGATATTGATATGGGAAAACTTGATCAGTGGATAATGCGTGTTGGTGGTCGTTTGGTCAAGATTCCGAATAGAGCTGAAAAAGTAAATGCTGTCGCTTTTTATGGAAAACTTTATTTTTCTCATGGTTTTGGGGGAGCACGATCTGTGCATTTCAAAGATGCTTTTCAGTTAGGTGCTTTTGGTTCTTCCCTAGAAACAGGATTGGGTTTTAATGCCCGATTATCTCAAAAGTTTGTGCTTCATGGTGATCTTTCTTATCAACATAAATTAACCAAGGCCGGTTTTTCTGGAACCAGTTTTTCTGGTGGAATTCGTTATAAGTTTTAGCAGCCATATTTTTGACCAAATCTTTAAAAAGTCATAAGTACAACTTATGACTTTTTTCTTTATCTCTTTTCTTTTGTGAGATTTTTATAAAGATATAAATATTTTGCATGTTTTTAATGTGCTTTTTGGTTGGATTTTTTCAATTTTTCGTGAAAAATGAAATCGATTATTTGTGCTTAATAGTTTGCAAATTGTTTATTTTATAAAGATTTATTTATGTTAGTATCATGATCTAGTTGATAAAGATAATTCGTTGTCGCAGTTTTATTAAGAGTGCTGAGTATAAAAATATTCCCTCATCTCATTCTTTTTTTTGATGATGCAACAAGAATCATTCGCTCGCATATTACAAATGGAATTGGTATGCAGACTCAAAACCATTTTATAAAAGGCTCAAAATACATCTTAAAATCGTTTTTGTGCAAAGCATTTTTAAAATATTTAAGATCGAAAATAGAATGGTGCTGTTGTTTATATTTTTCTAAGGGTAAAAGATAAATTCTCATGGTTCTTGTAATCTTTATGGGTGGTATTGTGAGATGGAATTGAGGGCAATGAGAAATGTTTTTTAAGAAAGTGTGCGGATGAGTTATAAAATGGTATGCTGTTTTTCATGAAGGACGTATTATCATTAAAGAACAAAACAAACAAAATGAGAGACAATGAACAATCTTTACTCTTTCAAAAATATTGTTGTAAACGCATTTGAGAGTCGTAAAGTCGAATAAAAGCAAGTGATAAAGAGAGGAAATTGCTTTTATTTTATGAATTTTATATCTTTTCAAAATTAGTCAGAAGTTCTACTTCAGAGGGAAATAAGATGGATACACAGTAGTCTTATGCCACTTTTTCATATAGAGGCTGTAGCTATTTGCAGAGTGTTGGTTTGTCTTAATTTTCATTTTTATACCATGGTTGCATAAATTCTAGGTGTTGATTTACAAAAAATAGCCAAAACATCTATTTTTATAGGCACACTCACTAAATTTATTTTGGTCGGATTGTGTTTTTTACTCTGCATCTATACAAAAAACAAAATAAATTAATAAGACAAAAAAATATTTTATAAAACGTATCGGCTTTTAGTCCGTGGTGATGTTTCCGAGACAACGATGGTTCATGTACAAAGTGCTCCTGAAAATCCATGGTTGTACATGGGAGAGCGTGAAAACAACAAAGGCATTTCCTATTCAAGTTTATGGAAAGGCAAGTAAAACTTTTTTCAGCTGAATGGTTGCTATGTCACGCTGGACGGTTCACCTTATCAGTATAATCTTTATGCTTATGATCCAGGATCTGATTTATGGTGAGCGGATTTGTCTCAAAAATTGATTGAGAATATAGGAGATTTTTGGGATTTTTTGCCTCAAAAGTGAATTTGTTCGGTCTTCTCCCTCTGATTACAGGGAGGTGTTTCTTTTTGCTAATTTTTCCACCAACTTCGTCCCAATGTTATTCTATCCATTGGATATTCTGCCGCTGAGATTATGGGGTTAGATGGTTTTTCTACTTCTCATTTACCTTTTTCTGCATCATGTGATC
This sequence comes from Bartonella sp. B23, assembly GCF_053793815.1. NCBI lineage: Bacteria > Pseudomonadati > Pseudomonadota > Alphaproteobacteria > Hyphomicrobiales > Bartonellaceae > Bartonella > Bartonella sp. B23. Next base: position 1,174,325 of record NZ_CP200033.1, on the reverse strand, counting down.
TTATGGTTTCTGAATCCGATGTACCTGTTGTCGCTGATTTTGGTGTTGTAAGCCGTTCTTCTGTGTCTCGTTTAATTTCTGCCACATCTAATCCTACGGTTGCTGAAACCATTGCATATTGAAACCATTGCATATATTGTCACTGAAATTGATACTTCAGAGAAACATGCTTCTGCACTTGATGATGTTGTTTCTGCATTTGTTCTGGTCACACTCAATGGGGATGCTGCTCTATCCGATTTAGATTGTGGTTTTCTTATCTCTAAGACTTTTCTCTTCATTTAAAAAAATGTAAGAGCTGTCGTCCCACAGGTACTAACTTATATCTTTTTACAAAATGCCTTATTCCATGCTGGATGGTATTAGCAGTCAAAATAAGTATGCTGGGAGCATTGCGGACTATTTTTTATAGATCATTAAAAATCGATAAAAATTCTGTTGTATTTTTGCGTGGTTATGGTGGAAGTTATCGTTATGCTTCAAATTTATCAGCACTTGAATATAGTTATAGAGGTGAGATTGATTATAACGCCATAGAGGTTGGTACCTTGCCGAAGAATGTCGAGAGCGTATACAGCAACATTTCTTTTTGGATATAGAGACATGTAGGAAATTATTTTTACAACCTTTGGATGTTGAACAAAGCTAAAAAAGTATATTTGATAAATGGTTTGTTGCTACCTATGGAAGTATGCAACATGACGCGGATTTTTATATGGACGGGTTATTATCTTATGGTTTGTTTATGGGAAATGTTCTCATCTTTTGCACGTGGAAAAACAGTAACGCTAAAGGGAAAGTCCTCCAAGCAGTTCTTTAGCTGCTGGTAAAGCGTTTATGATGAGATGTGAAAGTTTTATTTTGGATCTGTAGATGTAATTTGTCTATAAGTACTTTTAGTTTAATAAGACATGTGGTGATGACAGATTCAATATTGAGGTGGGAAAATTGGATTATTGGATGATGCATGTTTGTGGGGGTATTTAACCGAGGCATTGGCTGTGATTGAAGAAGCGCACGTTGTTGTTTATCTATGATAAACTTTCTTTTGTTTGCGATTCTCGTGATAAACAACTTGTGCATTTAGAAGATTCTTTTCCGTTGAGTGTCTTTGATTTTTTTTAGAATCTGGATTTAGCGTTTATGCACAACGGTTTCCAAAGGTTATATTTCATAATGATTTGATCCTACAAGCATAATTTATGAAGGATGATTTTTCTGGAACACATTTTCCCAGCGAGTTAAGCTATTACTTTTAGCTGTATTTTTTCTTTGACACGTTATCTATAAAAATCACAAACATAAAACGTGTCTTTGTTATGTTATTTTTTTGATTTTGACTTTACATATAATACAAAACAAATTAAACGATAGGTATGCATAAATTGATTTTGATGGATGTTGTTTTTTAGTTTTTAATGAGAATAAGAAAAAAAATTACAGTAAATTATGACTAAAGTCTTAAAACGTTACGTATGTTTATGTACGCTCACAGCCTCTATTTTTTTCTTTGCGCCCAATATAGATATTAAGGCGCAGGATAATTTTTCGTGTAGTTCCCTTTTTATGATATATCCATGTGATTTTGTCGAGATATATGAAAAAAATATGGAATTTGAAACAGCTAATATGCGTGCTGTTGATACAGATTCCGTTAAGGCTACGGTCGTAAAAAATCTAGTAATATTGTCATTAAGGATGAAAAAGAAGAAAATTTAGCTGTTGGTGAGATCTTACAATTGAAAAAATCTGGTGCAATTACGTCAGAGATATTTGTGCCCCAAAAGATGTTAACCCTTGTGGGCGATGTTTTTGTGATTAGCAATAGCAAAAAAGTAAGTGGTTGTGATAATGGCATAAATCACGCAATTTTTGGTGTAAAACAAGGCGGTTTTCTTATTGTTGAGAATAGTGAGATTAATGTCACCAATGTTCATGGTTTAGTAAGTGAAAGTTCACCAATAATTTTTCCTGAAGATTGGTCTTTTGAAACCTTTCCGAAGTTTTGGAAGGATTCTGTGGTTTTTTTTGAAGACTCAAATATTACTATTAAAGAGCATGGGATTTATGGCCTATATTTTGGAGGGAAATCCTCAAAATATGAGTATGAAATGGGCGAGATGCTCTCTCCGTTAGGGATGTTGTGGTTTAAGAATACCGTCTTTAAAGTTCCAGATGGTACGGCTATTTATATCAATGATGCCAGAAGATTTCCTATTATCACTGTATCGAGTAACACATGTATTTTTGCTGATTTGTTATTAGATGTTAAGAATAACTCATATATGGGAATGCAAGCTGATGCTTTTTTTCTTGTAGGGGGATCACGCGTTAGTGAAGAGTCTTATGCTGAGATTGAGTTATTTAATAAATCGCAATGGACTGTGACGCCAGGAAAAAACAATAATCGGAAAAATTCACAATCTATAGATTCGTCAATTTCATTTCTGAGGCTCGCTGATAGTTCCCTTGTTTTTAAGAAACCAACAAGTGGTAATTATCAGACTCTTCATGTCGGAAGATCGAATAATGATGTTTTAGATAATGGTATCTTAAATTATGTTTATCTTGCGAAAGTTGATTCACGCCTTCTTACAAGTGCATATCTAGCTACAGATGGTGAAAATAGGGGAATAAAGGCTGATAAATTTTTTGTCTATGGTGATGTTTATGGAAAAACAAAAGTCTATATTTTGGAAGTTTCAGAAAGTTCAGAGAAAAGAGAAAACTTTAGTCAAGATGAGCAAAGAGATGGCTACAGTGTTTCGGTTATTCAGCTTCATGGAAAGTCAGAGGAAGATTCATTTAGGTTAGCAGCTGGTTGCGTAGCACTAAGAGGAGCGCCTTATCGATACCGTCTTTCCGCTTATGGCTCAAGTTCCTCTCTTAAGAAAGTAAAAGATGATGATAGATTGATAAAACAAAAGCTGGTTAATAGTAATGGGGGTTTTTGGGCTTTTCGTCTTGAAGCTGAGTATATGCAGCTTTCTTCTCGTAGGCTTCATTCTCAGTTGAAAAGCGCTCGGTTTGAAAGCAATGTTTCTCGTTGCCGTTTACCTCGATCCGTTGGATCTGGCGATGATCTGAATTATGTTGTGGCTGATTTTTGGGCTTTTGTTCTTCATCCTGAAGTGCCAATTAAGGCCGTTGTGCCACAAGTTCCAACGTATCTGCTTTTGCCAGATGCTTTGTTTCATGTTGGTTTTATGGACATGGGGAATCAAAATAAGCAGCTGGAGACTGTGCGTACTTCTGTTAGAGGACTTTTTGTAAGTAGTGAAAATCCGGCTTTTTTTGTGCGGGGTTACGGTGAAAATCATCGTTATGCTTCAGATTTATCTGCGCTTGAATATGGTTATAAAAAATCTTGATTATGATGCTGTAAAGGCGGGTGTTTTGCTAAAGGTGATTGAGAGTGCACATCGTGTCATGACCTTTGGAATTATAAGAACTTATGGAAAAATTGCTCTACAGCCTCAAGATGTTGAACAAAGCAAAAAAAATGTATTTGATAGCTGGTCGGTTACAGCGTATGGCAGCATGCAGTATGATACGGGTTTTTATCTAGATGGTCTGTTTTCTTGTGGTTTATTTAAGGGTGATGTCCTTACTCTTTCAAGGAGAAAGACGGCAACATTGAAGGGAAGTCCTCTGAGTGCTTCATTGATTGGTGGTAAGACGGTTGTGATAGGGTATGAAGGTTTTGTTTTTGATCCACAGGTTCAAGTTGTTTATCAAAATTTGCAATTTGATAAGATATCTGGTATTGGTAATTTTGATATTGAGATGGCAAAATCTGGGCAGTGGGTGATGCGTGTTGGTGGGCATTTTACGAGGAATCCTGCTGCATCCGAGAAGAGGTGTGTTGTTTCTCTCAGTGGAAAGCTTCATCTTGTTCATAATTTTGGAGGAGAACAATCTGTGCATTTTAAAGATGCATTCCAGCTTGGTGCCTTTGGTTCTTTCTTAAGAATTGGATTGGGTTTTAGTATTCAATTATTTTCAAAATTTGTATTTCATGGGGATGCAACTTATCAGCATCAACTTAGAAAAGATGGTTTCTCGGAAAACGGGTTTTTCTGGCAATCTTCAGTACCATTTTTAGCTATACATGGGATATGAGATAGGTTTTATGTTACTCACAATTCGAGTTTTTAACTGAGTTTTAGCGTAGTTGTTATTTGTTTCAAAAAAAGGGGGGAGAAAGTTTGCGATAGATTTATGGTTAATATACTTAAAAGTTATAAATTTTTCTTTACCTTCACAGCGGCTTCTTTTTTGCCAGTTGTCAATGTTAACGCCGCTGGGGCTTCGTGTGATCCAGAAGCGAGTTTTTATACATGCAGAGATGGTAAAAATCACACAATCAAAAATAAAAATTATCGTTTAGAAAGTTCTCAGGGATCGGTTTCTGATTCTGCTCCCATTGCAGCCATATATGTAGAAAAAGCAGGCACTGTTGTTAATGCTTCTCAGATAACAGTTATAGGCAATAATCCGGAGACAATATCCTCATATGGTGGATATGCACAAGGTGGTGGAAAGCTTGTTCTAACTGATTCAAATTTTAACAATATACCCGCTCTTCGTGCTCAGGATGCGGTTATTAGCATGACAAAAGGGTCAATTCAGGGGAGTTCGCATGCCATTTATGCATCGGGGAAAAAAACGGATATTTCTTTAATTACTGTAAATATTAATATTGAACCGGATAATTTAGATATAAAAGGGATTGGTATTCTTAGCGGTTATGGCGCACTGGTTAGGACGGCAGGTGGTAGCGTCACTTTTAATGAGATTGGCTCATTTTCAACACGGTTTAGGGGGCGGTATATTCTTGATACCACGACCATTAGGGGAAAAGGAAAAAGGGAGAACTTTGTAGCTGATAATAGAAATATGGTTATATTACCAGAAGCTTTTGAGATATTTCAAGGTGGTAATGTTCATTTGAAAAGTAGTTCTGTTCAGCTTACTGATATGCATGGCTTTTTGATTAAAAATTTTTCATTTTATGCAGATTTTGATGCAGCTGAAAATAGGTTATTTCTTAAGCATGGTTTATCAGAGCACTTCGTAGATACACGTATTAGTATTGAAAAATCAAATATTTCTGTGAAAGGAGAGGGAGCACACGGTCTGTATTTTCACGCATTAACTCTCGACGATACTATTAATATGCTCAATCAAAATGATATAAAACTTTCGGGAAGAGAAAGGAGTGTTCTGGGGATAGCATCTGTTCGTTTATACAGCACAAATTTTGCAGTTCCAGATGGTATAGCTATTTATAGTACGGGGTCTAATGGTTATGGATCTGAAGGTATTCTTGAATTATCAGATGAAACAAGGATTTCTGGTGATTTGTTGCTAAAAGCTGAAAGTAACTCTTCTCTATTTGTGAAAGCAAATGCTTCTTCTCTTAAAGGGGGTACGCGTGTTGAGGACATATCTAGAGCTGGATTAGAATTAAAGCGTAGCTCGACATGGTATCTTACCAAAAGTAGGTATGAAGGTTTACAGGAAAAAGATTCTACAGATTCATCAATCTCATATGTAAGTCTTTCCGATAGTACTATTGTTTTCGATAAACATCCATCTGGTGGTTATCAAACGCTGCGTATTGGAAAAAAAATAAATGCAGCTGAAGAAGACAAGATATTATACGATCTGTTATATAAAAAAGCCTATAGTGCAAAGGGGAATGTTCAGATCAAGCTTAGTACGTTTTTGGATGATGATGGTTTGTTTGATCCTCAACAAACGGATCGCATTTTGATCTATGGTGATGTTTCTGGAAATACTCTTGTTCATATAGAAAATTTTCAAAAAAATTCATACGAAGAGGTACGTGATGGAAGAGATCAAAGCATTTCACTTATTCAAGTTTCCGGGATAGCACAGGAAGATTCTTTTAAACTCGCCAGTGCCTATACCACAGTCAATGGTTTTCCTTATCAATATCATCTTCGTGGCTATGGCCCGAGTTCCTCCTTTGGAACAGCAGATGCTAAACAAAGATTAGTTGAAGGTGAAGGAGATTTTTGGGATTTCCGCCTCGAAGGTATCTATATTAATCCTGATCCAGATTCTTCTGAGACTGTGTCTCCTACGCCTTCTCCATATTCGCCCTTTGAACCGGGTGATACTTCATCTTTTGAGCCTTCTGTGCCGGTAGATCCTTCACTTACTCCCTCTACATCTAACACATCTTCTCCATCTGCGTCCTCTGAGCCAGGTGGTTCTCCATCTTCTGGGTCTTCTGCGCCGGTAGATCCTTCACTTACTCCCTCTACATCTGACACATCTTCTCCATCTGCACCTTCTGAGCCAGGTGGTTCTCCATCTTCTGGGTCTTCTGCGCCGGTAGATCCTTCACTTACTCCCTCTACATCTGACACATCTTCTCCATCTGCACCTTCTGAGCCAGGTGGTTCTCCATCTTCTAAGCCTTCTGCACCGGTAGATCCTTCACCCACTCCCTCTGTTCCTGTTAAGCCTGATATTCATTCAAAATTAGGAATTAGGGCTGTAGTTCCGCAAGTGCCAACTTATCTCCTTTTACCAAATGCTTTATTCCAGGCTGGATTGATGGATCTTACTGCTCAAAATAGAAAATTGGAGAAAATGCGAATTGCTTCTGGAGGTTCTTTAAAGAGCGGTGAAAATACAGCGTTTTTCCTGCATGCTTATGGTGGAAGTCATCATTATGCTTCCAATTTGTCTGCTTTTGAATATGGGTATGGAGCTGAACTCGATTATACTGCGCTGGAAGCAGGTGTTTTGCTGAAGGAAATTGAGAGTTTATACAGCCGCACATTCTTTGGGGTCACGGGAACTTATGGAAGTCTCTCTCTTCATCCTCTAAATGTTGAACAAAGAAAAAAGAGTCCATTTGATAAATGGTCTGTTGCTACCTATGGAAGTATGCAACATGACGCGGGTTTTTATATGGACGGATTATTATCTTATGGTCTGTTTAGGGGAGATGTTCTCACTCTTGCACGTGGCAAGGCAGCAACGCTAAAGGGTAAACAGCTCAATGCTTTCATGACCAGTGGTAAAACATTTGCAATAGGGCATGCGGGTGTTGTTTTTGATCCGCAGGTTCAGCTTATTTATCAGCGTCTCCAGTTTGATCGTGTGTGTGATGTTGATGATCTTGATATTGATATGGGAAAATTTAATCAATGGACGGCGCGTGCTGGTGGGCGTTTAACTAAGTTTCTTGCGCCTTTTGAAGGGGGGCGTGCTGTTTCTTTCTATGGTAAGCTTTATTTTATGCGTAGTTTTGGAGATAGACAGTTTGTGTCATTTAAAAATGATTTCCAGTTAGGTGATTTTGGCTCTTCTTTAGAAGCGGGTCTTGGCTTTAATGCCAAATTATCTTCAAAATTTGTATTTCACGGAGATATAAATTATCAGCATAGACTGACAAAAGCAGGGTTTTCTGGAATGGGCTTTTCTGGTAGATTACAATATCATTTTTAATTATCCATGAAATATAGAATAATATATATATAATTATATAAGTATTATCTTAATCATTAAGATAACTATTTATTGTATATTTATTTATTGTATATTTATTTTAAGAAGTTGATAATATACATTGTGTGATTGCTCTTCGTTAATAAATAGGGGTAAGGAAGAATGGTGATAAATGTATTTTATAAGCATGCATTTTTATACAATTTTACAATATCTATTCTTTATTTTTTGCAGATTATTTATGTTAATGCTGCAGGCTCTTCGAGTGATGCAGGAGAGGCATTGTATAAATGCGATGATGGAAGAACACATTTTCTTGCAGATAAAGTTTATTACTTAAAAAATTCTCAGGAGGCCGCTCCCATTGCAGCCATATATGTAGAAAAAGCAGGCACTGTTGTTAATGCCTCTCAGATAACAGTTTACGGTGATAATCCAGATAAAATATCTTCTTATGGGGCGTATGTAAGCAATGGTGGAAAACTTAATCTAATAGCGACAGATTTTAAGGACATACCTGCTCTTCGTGCTCAAAATGCAGTCATTAGCATGACAGTAGGGGAAATTAAGGGCGTTTCACATGCTGTTTATGCATGGGGAAGAGAAACAGATATTTCTTTAGTTAGTGTGAATATCGATGTTCAGCCAGATAATTTGAAGGTAAAAAGAATCGGTATTATGAGTGGTTTTGATGCAATGATTAGAATGTCAGACGGTACCGTTAATTTTAATCAGATTGGCTCATTTTCAACTCGGTTTGGGGGGCGGTATATTCTTGATACTATGGGTATTACGGGGCAAGGAAAGAGAGAAGAAGCTAGAACAGATGGTGATGGTGCTATGGGGGTATTGCCGGAAGCTTTTGAGATATTTCAAGGGGGTGATGTTCATTTGAAAAACAGTTTTATTCATCTTAACAATATGTATGCATTCTTTATTAAAAATTTTTCAAGTTATGTAGACGATAATGGCAAATTAATTCAAAAATATGTTTCACCAGATGGCTTTAAAAATACAAGTGTCAAGATTGAGAGATCAAATATTTCTGTGAAAGGGGAGGGAGCACACGGTCTGTATTTTCATATTTTATCTCCAGAAGATCTTGCTAAGATATCGGGGCAACAAAATAATGAAAAAATTTTAGAAACCAAAAAAGTTCTCACGGGGAAGGCATTTGTTCGTTTATATAATACAGATTTTGCAGTTCCAGATGGTATAGCTATTTATAGTACGGGGTCTAATGGCTATGGATCTGAAGGTATCCTTGAATTATCGGGTGAAACAAGGATTTCTGGTGATTTGTTGCTAAAAGCTGAAAGTAACTCTTCTCTATTTGTGAAAGCAAATGCTTCTTCTCTTAAAGGGGGTACGCGTGTTGAGGACATATCTAGAGCTGGATTAGAATTAAAGCGTAGCTCGACATGGTATCTTACCAAAAGTAGGTATGAAGGTTTACAGGAAAAAGATTCTACAGATTCATCAATCTCATATGTAAGTCTTTCCGATAGTACTATTGTTTTCGATAAACATCCATCTGGTGGTTATCAAACGCTGCGTATTGGAAAAAAAATAAATGCAGCTGAAGAAGACAAGATATTATACGATCTGTTATATAAAAAAGCCTATAGTGCAAAGGGGAATGTTCAGATCAAGCTTAGTACGTTTTTGGATGATGATGGTTTGTTTGATCCTCAACAAACGGATCGCATTTTGATCTATGGTGATGTTTCTGGAAATACTCTTGTTCATATAGAAAATTTTCAAAAAAATTCATACGAAGAGGTACGTGATGGAAGAGATCAAAGCATTTCACTTATTCAAGTTTCCGGGATAGCACAGGAAGATTCTTTTAAACTCGCCAGTGCCTATACCACAGTCAATGGTTTTCCTTATCAATATCATCTTCGTGGCTATGGCCCGAGTTCCTCCTTTGGAACAGCAGATGCTAAACAAAGATTAGTTGAAGGTGAAGGAGATTTTTGGGATTTCCGCCTCGAAGGTATCTATATTAATCCTGATCCAGATTCTTCTGAGACTGTGTCTCCTACGCCTTCTCCATATTCGCCCTTTGAACCGGGTGATACTTCATCTTTTGAGCCTTCTGTGCCGGTAGATCCTTCACTTACTCCCTCTACATCTAACACATCTTCTCCATCTGCGTCCTCTGAGCCAGGTGGTTCTCCATCTTCTGGGTCTTCTGCGCCGGTAGATCCTTCACTTACTCCCTCTACATCTAACACATCTTCTCCATCTGCGTCCTCTGAGCCAGGTGGTTCTCCATCTTCTGGGTCTTCTGCGCCGGTAGATCCTTCACTTACTCCCTCTACATCTGACACATCTTCTCCATTTGCACCTTCTGAGCCAGGTGGTTCTTCATCTTCTGGGTCTTCTGCGCCGGTAGATCCTTCACTTACTCCCTCTACATCTGACACATCTTCTCCATCTGCACCTTCTGAGCCAGGTGGTTCTCCATCTTCTAAGCCTTCTGCACCGGTAGATCCTTCACTTACTCCCTCTACATCTGACACATCTTCTCCATCTGCACCTTCTGAGCCAGGTGGTTCTCCATCTTCTAAGTCTTCTGCACCGGTAGATCCTTCACCCACTCCCTCTGTTCCTGTTAAGCCTGATATTCATTCAAAACTAGAAATTATGGCTGTAGTTCCGCAAGTGCCAACTTATCTCCTTTTACCAAATGCTTTATTCCAGGCTGGATTGATGGATCTTACCGCTCAAAATAGAAAATTGGAGAAAATGCGAATTGCTTCTGGAGGTTCTTTAAAGAGCGGTGAAAATACAGCGTTTTTCCTGCATGCTTATGGTGGAAGTCATCATTATGCTTCCAATTTGTCTGCTTTTGAATATGGGTATGGAGCTGAACTCGATTATACTGCGCTGGAAGCAGGTGTTTTGCTGAAGGAAATTGAGAGTTTATACAGCCGCACATTCTTTGGGGTCACGGGAACTTATGGAAGTCTCTCTCTTCATCCTCTAAATGTTGAACAAAGAAAAAAGAGTCCATTTGATAAATGGTCTGTTGCTACCTATGGAAGTATGCAACATGACGCGGGTTTTTATATGGACGGATTATTATCTTATGGTCTGTTTAGGGGAGATGTTCTCACTCTTGCACGTGGCAAGGCAGCAACGCTAAAGGGTAAACAGCTCAATGCTTTCATGACCAGTGGTAAAACATTTGCAATAGGGCATGCGGGTGTTGTTTTTGATCCGCAGGTTCAGCTTATTTATCAGCGTCTCCAGTTTGATCGTGTGTGTGATGTTGATGATCTTGATATTGATATGGGAAAATTTAATCAATGGACGGCGCGTGCTGGTGGGCGTTTAACTAAGTTTCTTGCGCCTTTTGAAGGGGGGCGTGCTGTTTCTTTCTATGGTAAGCTTTATTTTATGCGTAGTTTTGGAGATAGACAGTTTGTGTCATTTAAAAATGATTTCCAGTTAGGTGATTTTGGCTCTTCTTTAGAAGCGGGTCTTGGCTTTAATGCCAAATTATCTTCAAAATTTGTATTTCACGGAGATATAAATTATCAGCATAGACTGACAAAAGCAGGGTTTTCTGGAGCAAGTTTCTCTGCTGGTTTGCGCCACCTTTTTTGACAAAGTATGGTATGTGTTTTTATAAAAAAGGCAGTAAAAAATGCTGCCTTTTACTTTCTTAAAATCAATATTATTTCATCTCAGTAGTTCTTTTATTTATTGATGAAAAAAGCCACAATATGTAATTTTTTTGGTTTATGATTGAAAACGCTTCTTGACTGTATTGTTTTCTTTTATGCCACTATACCACAACGATTTTTTAAAAATTTTTGGTGTTTATAATATGATATGGGATTGGTAATTTCATTTTTATTTTCAGAATCTTGAATGATGAATGCTTGATGCTAATGGTATAATGTTTCAAAAAGTTGTTTGTTATTGATGATTTTTTTATTAATATAAGTGGATCAAAATTGGTTTTTAGAGACGATTTTCTTGGTGAATTTTGTTATTGTTTTTTATCTTCTCTTTGCTAGTTTTTGTGTAGATTACAAGTTTGAGTTGTGATTTTATTATCATGTTCTGTTTTAAATTTTTTTAAAGATATTTATTTGAGTATTTTTCAGTAATACTGGTCTTTTAAGAAAGAGGGTAATTTGAGGTGGGATTGTGATGAAAATGTTTTTAAAAATTTGCTTTCCTGGGTTTCACCAGTTATGATTTTTTGCAAATCGTAGGCGCTAATGCAAATGTTGAAGAAAGTGGATTTCAAATATTATTTCTGTTGCTATAGTAGCGCAAGAGGATGTTAAGGCGATGTGTACCGTAACCATCGGTGCTCCGAATTATGGTGTTATAAAAGAGAGAGCTTATAACAAGATAGTTTGAGAAATTAAGTGCTGGCGTTGTGGGTGGAACCATGTTTGGTATTTTTTCGAAAAGTTTTTTTGCGAGCTTTTTTACTGGCTTATTTTCAAGCAGTATGAAATTTTTCTGGAATCTTGCCAAAGAGATTTTAAGCAAAACAGTTTTAAGTTCCATATCTTCTGATATTATAAATGGGAATATTGGTGTTCTCGATGATGATGACAAGCCGTTTTTTGCTGGAAGCTTTAAGAGTAAGTGATTTTTATAGAAGTATGCATCGTGACATAGTTTTTTATATGGATGAGGTTGTTATCTTATGGTTTATTCATGGGTGATATTTTTATCCTTATACGGGGTAAAACAGCGACATTAAAAGGTAAATATCTTAGATATTTTAGAGATGTTTTCTAGCTTGATACATTTGGCTTTTTTGGAGAGGAAGAGGGTCTTGATTCTTAATGGTCTTTGGATGATCGTTCGGACATTCTGATCTGCAATGATTGTATTCTTGGTGCTTTTCTCAAACAGTGATGTTGATAATACCGCATTCACCATTTTCGCTGCCGAAAGCTAGGTTATGCCCCGTTTGATCCCATTTTAGCGCTGAAATGGCACTTTTTCCACATCCTTTGAGAAGAACTTCTTTTTTATCGCGAAAATGTGCACACAAAATCACTCCATCATTGAAGCCTATTGCCACAATTTCTTCGCTTGGATGGCATGAAACGGTACTGACAAGCGCATTTGCTCGTGTACCGAGTTCTAATGGTGTTTTCTCTATGGGGCCATCCTTTGTATGAAATGGCCAAACAATGGCCGCTGATGCGCCTGATGTTGCCAGCCATTTTCCTTTTGAGCTCCAAGACCAGCTTTTGACTTTACTTGGGTAGCCACTCATGCGTAAATGTTGGTTATCTGCGAGGCGCCAGCCATGTAGAGCGTTTTCTTGCATAGTAGAAATAACATATCGGTTGTCTGGTGAGAAGGTGACACCAAAATGTGCTCCTTTCCATATCAATGTGGTTGAAGTCGTTTGTGTTGATAACCAATGAAGTGTAACACCATTGTAATGGGCAACAGCAAGACGTAGACCTTTGGGGGCGAAAGCAAGACCCTCCACACTGTGTTCATGAATAAGCTTTTGCAGTCCTTTACCGATATTTACCAATGTTAGACGTGAAGAGGCAAAGGCAAAAACTTTCTGTGGTCCAAAAGCAACCTTGCTTATCCATTTGCGTTCTTGTTGACCCAGAACTTCTGTACGACCATCTGCTGTTGTTTGACAGGCTTTTCCATCTTCTCCACCTGTGATAATCGCTGTATTATCATGAGAAAAATGGCTTGAGATTATTCCTTGGTGAACTTCAATGATTTTTGGGGTTGAACTTAAAAAAACAATTAAACCTTCTACTGAGACGAAGGTTGGTTTATTGTTAATAAAACCGCAGGAAAGACAGTAGCTTCGGAGATCGTAATTGATAATGCTTGGGATTGTCATTCACTTATGCACAGCTTTCAAAACCAGTTTTAAGTTTTTCAGCATCAAGGGTACGGCCAATAAAAACAAGTCGGCTTTCACGTTTTTCATCTTCACGCCATGGGCGTTGATGCTGTCCTTCAAGAATCATGTGTATGCCTTGAATGGCATAACGATCATTATCTCCTTGAAATGCGATAATTCCTTTTAAACGCAAAATATCAGGGCCTTGTTGCTGTGTAATTTGTTGGATCCACGGAAAAAACTTTTCTGGTTGAAGAGAACCTGTTTTTAAACTTACGGAAGTGACCGTAATGTCATGAATGGTGGATGCATAGTGATGTTGATGATCATGATTGCAATCTGAGTTACACACATGGTCTGAATGTTGGTGATCGAGAAAATGGGGTTCGTGATCTAAAGCAAGTTGGAGATCAAAGGAACCACGATTGAGGAGTTTATCAAGAGGGATATTGGCGCGCTCTGTTGCATAAAGTACAGCTCGGGGATTAATCGCAAGAATGAGCGATTCAGCATGTGCACGTTCTTGTGCATTGACAAGATCAATCTTGTTTAAAAGAATGACATCAGAAAAGGCAATTTGATCTTCGGCTTCACGGTTCTTTTTCAGTTGAAACGGCAAATGTTTTGCATCAACGACTGCTATGACACTGTCAAGAACCGTTTTTTCATGTACAGTATCATCCATGAAAAAAGTTTGTGCAACGGGAACCGGATCAGCAAGCCCTGTTGTTTCTATAATGATTGCATCAAATCTATGAGAGCGTTGCATAAGGCTTTCCAGAATGCGAATAAGATCGCCGCGCACGGTGCAGCAAACACAGCCATTATTCATTTCATAAATTTCTTCATCCGATTCAACGATAAGGTCATTATCAATGCCAATTTCACCAAATTCATTGACAACGACTGCATAACGTTTGCCATGGTTTTCGCTTAAAATACGATTGAGAAGAGTGGTTTTTCCTGATCCAAGATAGCCCGTGATAACCGTAACTGGAAGTTTATTGGGCATATTTTGTGTCTTTTCTATGGTTGTATCTTTCATCATAATGCATTTATTTTAAATCGATTAATATCATCAAGTAAACCATGAAGTCCACAAAGAACATGAGAAAAAATTACTTCACCTGTTTTTGATGTTGCTTCGCTTGCATTGCCTGCTGCTCCCTGCGTGTTAAGGTCACGCATCGTCCACCCAAAGGCATGAGAACCATAAGCACGTAAATACCGATAATTGGCAATCATATCAGCTTGCTTATTATGAAAATTTTTTGCATTCTCCATATGCACTTTTTCTGGTGCTAAATAGAGCATCAAGGAGGTTTCGATAAATCCTCCATGGATATCAAGGTGTTGTTGAGACGGTTCCATTAAACCTTGCGGTAGACCAAAGCGATTCCAACTTGTTGCCACTGCGAGCATTGAAAAACGCCTTCGTAATTCGGTAATAACAATGCTCATTAAAGGTGAGTTGCCTCCGTGAGCGTTGAGAATAAGAAAACGTTTGATACCTTTACGATAGCAGCTTTCACCAATGTTTATCCACCGCTCTATGGCATCAGAAAAGGTAAGTGTTTGTGTGCCAGCAACATCCATATGTTCTACAGAATAGCCAATTTTTTCAACCGGTAAGAGTTCGATATGAAATTGCTCTTTTGTTTGTAAAGCGAGTGATTTTGCAAAAGATTCAGCAATAATCCAGTCAGTTTCAAAGGGGAGATGACTTCCATGATATTCATGTGCGCCCAAGGGTAAAAGAGCGAGAAAAGGCGTATCGGATATCATAATTTATTACCCAAAATGAAGTTAATAGATACAAAGTGATCAAAAATAGCAGAGTTGTCTCCCTCCCCAATCTAATCTATATGTGAGAGAAACGCAAATAGGAATACTCTTACATCAAATCAGATTATACGGAAATAAAAATTTTATCAAAATGGTAAAAACATCCTTCAAAAAAATTATATTAATTTTTGATACAATGTTAGCTTCTTGGTATTAAAGGGTAAGACGTATTTTGCAAAATTTTCCATTAAGTGTTTTTGTTCTTAAAAAGTGAGTATCTAGAGATACAACACTATACAGTACAGAAATTAAAATAAATTCTTTCTTTATCATCCGGAATGTAATCTAGGTGGAGATACGAATTTTCCTATCGCTTTTATGGAGGTAAAAAGCACGACAGATGCATGTTGATGTGAAAAAGATTATCATGATCGATTTTAAATTCTCGTCAAGATTATAAGACTCGTTTTGTTGAAGAATATGTATAAATATATCAAAATGTTAGAGATGTTCGCTTGACCAATAGGGTTTTTAACAGTGTGTGAGCAATTTTTTGTGTGAATAAATAGCTGGAGTCACTGAAAAGAAAATTGATTCTTATGGCCACCGTCACGCGAAGTAATGTCAAGGTTTTTAAGCGTAACATATCCTCCCAATTCAGTTGTTTAGCTTAGTTTTTTAAGATCATAAAATAATTTGCTTTCCTAATATAAATTATAAAACCTAATATACAGAGCATAGCTAATAAGATAGAAACGTTCAAAGGATTATGTCCAGATATTTTTCCAATAACGGCTGCACTAAATGCAGCGCTCCCTAATTGTAAAGCTCCCATAACACCAGATGCTGCACCAGCAGCTTGTGGATGTGATGAAATAGCCAATGCTGTTCCTAATGGTAGTAAAAAGCCATTGCCAAAAGTAAGAATAGAAATAGCTATTAAACTTGTTATAAGTGGCCACGGACTTATGTATATTTGTAAGGCAAAAAATATCCCTCCTATGACAAAAATAACATATCCACGTTTAATGGTGTGTTCCATAGGTTCTCGCTTAAGAAATCTTCGTGCTGCCAAATTACCCAAGACATAGGTTAAAGAAACACCAATATAACTATAACCAATATATAAAGTTGATAAACCTAAAGCTGTGAGGAAAAAAGGTGACTCTACGATATAAGCAAAATAGCATGCATATGCAAAACATGGGATCAGTGCATAAAAGATAAATTGTTTATTTTTAAGAACTTCTAAACTGTTTTGAATAATCCCCACAGGAGTAAAAGATTGACGTTTTGTAAGAGGGAGAGTTTCTGTTAATACAAAATAACAGAGCAAAATGGATAAAATTATAAAAAGACTTAAAAAGACAAAAGTAGCTTGCCAATTAAAAAATTGTAACAAGAATCCCCCAATTAATGGCGCAAGTGCTGGTGATGTTCCGACAAAAGGAAAAATAATCAAATAAAGTTTTCCTGCCGCGGTTTTATCCATCAAGTCGTTAATAATGGCACGACTTAAAACAATACCTGAACATGCTCCAAGACCTTGCAAAAAACGTAATGCTAAAAAAGCTTGAATATTGACAGCATAAATTATGCTCAATGTACTAAATAGCCATAAAGATAAACCAAACAGAAGTGTTTTTTTACGCCCAAAATTATCACTGATTGGTCCATAAATAAGTTGTCCAACAGCTAATGCGAGTAAAAAGATTGCCACTGCATTTTGAATTTGAGATTCCGTTACTTGATAATATTGGCACATATCTCCAAGTGCTGGTAAAAAGATATCAGTAGAAATCAAACCTCCTACTGATAAACATATAATAAGTATAATAAATAATAATGTAGGTTTATAAGACATAGAAAATACTCATTTAAATATATCACATAAAATTATAAAAAATATTTAAGTATGCATTTAAAAACTTGGTACTTTAATTTAACAAGAATATTAAATACATTTATATACAAAACAAATATAAAAAAGCTGTTTTAGATAACTAAACTTATCTAAGGTAAAGTAATGATAAAAAGTATTCAAATTGCCAATATTCAAACAATAATTTTAGTATCTATCATCAAAAGGCATGTTAAGCAAAATAATATTTTTATACAGATACCCGTCGTAGTTAAAGTAAATTCATACATTATTGCATCGCTAAGATTGATGATTTTTTAAACTAAACTACTAAACTAAATGACGTTTACGCAAGTTTAATGGCATTTATTTAGAGTATTTTCATCTGTTTTTGAAAAATGCGGATAGCATTTTAATAATAAGTGATCCCAAAATTTAATTTTTATTTTTCAATAACTAGTAAAAAGTAAATCATCCTAGTCCTAAGTTAGCCCTTAAATTTTTATGCTCTCCATGTTAAAGAGTTTCTTCTACTTTTAAATATCTACCCGTAATCTTAATGTTATAAAATACATATCTATAGAGCTAAATATTACATTAATCATTGAAAATGATGTTATATAAAATCGATATAGAAAATACCATAATATTACCGACGCTATCCGATATACGCATATTATGTTTTAAATTAAACAAAGCAGCTAAAATGAGCATTACAGCAGTGTTTGTCTATATTGGCTAAATGGAAATGACTCAGATAATTTTCCTGCTGATTGTTCAGACGCAGAGCGATGAATCTGGTGCTTATGTTTTATATGGTAAAGATAATGGTGTGCAAGCTCATCTTCAGGCGTCAATTTCAGATGATCAAAATCGACACCTGTATTTTGCATATCAAATTAATTATGATCCACT
This sequence comes from Bartonella sp. B23, assembly GCF_053793815.1. Lineage (NCBI taxonomy): Bacteria > Pseudomonadati > Pseudomonadota > Alphaproteobacteria > Hyphomicrobiales > Bartonellaceae > Bartonella > Bartonella sp. B23. The sequence goes on along the minus strand of NZ_CP200033.1, from coordinate 1,156,407 downwards.
GAGATGGTTTATTAACAAAAGCGGTAAAGGAATAGATTTTTTTGCATCAAGTTCTTCAAAGGTAAACTGGATCACACGTTTCATCTTTTTTGCTGCATATCAATTTACTCAGTGCGTAACTAAAAGGCGTCAGCCAACTTTAACCATAGATGCATGTGGGACACCACTATCATCATCAACCGCATTAAATCTGATCAAACCGGTGAATTTTCCGTTCTCTTTCAGTTTTATCACTCAGAATTCTCAACCTTTTTTGGTAATTTTGTTTTTCAACTTATCGGCTTGCTCGATATTCTGTTCCGCAGATAACACTGAGGTAAAATAACGAAAGGCTTCTGGATCAAAAGTCATAATATTTGATGCTTTCAAAAATAACGAAAAAATATGTCTCATAAATCGTTTTTTATCTTATAATGCTAAGAGTATATCTAAAACAACTTATAAAACAAAAATGGCGCTGTTAGGTTATGCAAGAGTATCAACTAATCAACAGAAACTCACGCTTCAAATAAACGAACTTAAAAATGCTGGGGTGCGTGAAGATCGTATTTTTACCGATATAATGACAGGAACTACAGATAAGCGGGACGGGTTAAATCGGCTGCTTAGTCGTGCAGAAAAAGATGACGCTATTTTGTGTACAAAAATGGATCGGTTGTGGCGCAATACCGCTGATATGATTAGTATCATTGATAGCTGTTATAAAAAGGGGATAGCCATTCGTTTTTTGGAAAGTGGTTTAAGTACCGAAGGAACGATGGGAAAAATGGTTATTCAGATATTGGCCGCTGTGGCTGAAGCCGAACGCGCACGTATTTTAGAGCGAACCAATGATGGACGAACTGCTGCAATGGCAGCGGGTATAAAATTTGGTAGAAAGCCTCATCCAAAGAAAGAGGTGGCATTGTCACTGATTAAGCAAGGGTTTTCATCTAAAGTAGTTAAGGAGAAAACAGGAATTTCTCATGCTACTTATTTTCGGCTGAAACGCCAGATCTTTATAAGGAAATCATAGATTTTGAGGATTGTTTAAATTCAATTGCAATGTTAATTTTTGAATACAAGATATCGAGAGGAGTTTTCGATGAAAAAGAAATTACCCAAGAGTTACATGACTGATGCGGAACGTGAAGAATTGCGGGCAGGCGGTCTCTCTCAAAATAGTATTTATCTTGCTGAATCAGAGGCGGCTGATAAAGCTAACGATGGGCAGACAGCATGGAAATGGTTGGCAATGGCCGAGCTTTCTGCTCATACACTTTTGTTTCTTAAGTCTCAGAATGGCGCCAAGTTCATTCGCAATATGGGGTTTAATACTAAGAATGCCGATGAAGCATATGGATCAGATTGGCTAGATAAAGATGTGGTGATAGGGGCCATCATTTCTAAAAAATTTGAAAAGCTAGAACGGATTTTGTTTCGTGAAAATAACTATATAAAAAGTTTTGAAAAAACATTTATGAGTAAAAAATTGTGCAGTGTACAAGATTATTTATGCAATCATATTCGTGATCTTGGAAAGAGTAGAGATTTTTCGTTACTTATTAATACATAGTGTAGTTATTATAGAAAATGAGTTGTTTAAGTATTCCAATAGTCATACGATGGCCAATAGTCTTAAAACAGCACCAGCTGAAATAGATGTTATTAAAAATCATGCGGTACTTGTTGGAGATCCTGAAAAATATCAGACTGTAAATGAGGTTTATAGTTTATCCAAAAATAGAAAAGGCGGTTTACTTCATGAAGAAGCACGTCAGACCAATGGCATCGCATTATACGAGATTAGGAAATTTAGATAAATCACGTTTAACAGACATTGAAAATGTCTCTTATTGATGTTTGTCGTGATGATATGAAGGTGATGCGCAGGATTTATGAAAAAATGCAGGCTAAGGGCTATAGGTCTCGATCTTTCCTGCGATAAGGGTCATTCTCTTTGAGAGGTAAAAAGTAAAAGCTTTTGTATTTTAGTTTTTGTGGCTTTTGTTTAATACCATAAATGATAAATTATAATTATAAATCAATTTATTATCTTATGAAAGAAACGCATTTTTTGATATTAATGAAAAAAGAAAAATATCTTCATTTTTTTGATTAGCAGTTTACATCTAAAATTTCTTAGTGAGCGTGCCATTTTTTCTTATGCTAAAACGCGTCTTCTTAAAATTTTTGGCAATGATAATGTGGTATAAATCAGTGATAAAGGTTACTTTTGTTTGGTAAAATTTTTAATAATGTAGGTTTGTAGCTATACTAAATTGTTTCAAAAATATTGTTTTTACAGCGATCTGATTTTTGGATAGATTTTTTAAAGTGGGTGATTCAGAAATGCATTTTTCTGGCGTATTTCTCCACCGTTTGTAATTTCTGTTTTTGATGTATCACTTTTTATTTTGTAAATTTTAATTGTGTTTTTTTTGTGTCTTTACATGTAATTCATAATGTGTTATACGAATGTATCGTATTGTTATTTATGTGGCAAAATGATTAAATACAGAATTTTGTTTTGTATACGAAAATATTCTTTTACTTTTCAAGTAAAGAAAAAGAGGAGCAAAGAAAGCCATGTTTACAATATTTAAAAATCATGTGTTATCATGTATTTTTACAGTATTTATTCTTTTTTCTGTACACATTGCAGAGGGTAGTACAAGTATTTTGCAAGCTCGATTTCAAGAGGGGAAGGATTTTGCTGTACTAGGAAAAAATTCAATTATGGAGACGGTAGACAAAGCTGTTATCCGTGATGTTGGGAGACAAGATCGATTGGCTTTTGGAAAAATTGAAAAAGTGTCTTTATTTAAAGCATTTTGGGGCAGTGTAAATATTATCTCGTTGATTTCTTCTTTAATTACGGCGAATACACCTGGTACTATAGTGTCTATAATATCATTACTGTTTTTAATCCAATAGAATATCCATTAGATTTATTGATGATTTTTTGCTGTTTATTTCATTATTTTTGAATATTTAGAGTGGTCTATGCTGCATTGGGTAGGAAGAATTGCTGAAGACACTATGGAATGTTTCTTTGGTAGGCATTGGTGAAAGTTCAAAAATCTTCAATTGGTAGTTTTCATTTTTATATTATGGCTATTTTACAGTAACAAGGTAACACTATCGTTATATTTACTAGCTTTCAATGTTGTTATCTGCTCTTGTATTAAGGTGATTTATGAAAGGGCATTTTTGAACGTTTTTTTATGGTTTAAATAGGGGATAAAACAAAAAATATTCCTATATTCGGTGTTTTAACACAAAATGAAAAATGATCATTATAAATCAGTATGTTGAATTAAAATGCAGTAAGGGTTTATTCATGCATTAGCAGGAGGAGGAAAAATTAAGCAAAAGATCTTGTTTGGTGCGAAGACGTGCAATCCATTGGTCTTCACGGATGGCGGTGTTATGCACTGTAATGAGTTCATTCTTCTTAATTTCAGCTATCACTGTTGCTTTTTCTAGAAGACCACAGGGAATAGCTTGGCGAGCGCGTGCTTCTGCAGCACTCATTGTCCAAGCGCGATAACTATAAAGGCCAATAAAATCTAACTGATCGCCGGGGTGTAAATCTTTTTTAGCAACAGCACAAACTTCTGCTACTGGGTGATTAAGCGGAACCATATCTTTTTTGCCATAAAGCATAACACGTGCACAGGTTAGAGGAACTTCCATTGCGGTTAAATGATAGGGGCGATGAAAGGTGAAGTAGGGTCCTTGACCAATTTTTAAGTCTTCCATACGTTCGCGTAAACGTGGGTGCGCTATTTCTGCAATGACAAAAACACCTGGGGAGACTCCTTGACCTGTTGAATAGTCCACAACGCCATATTGCTTTAAAATACCACCATCTCGCTGGGGGATAAGCACTTTGCTTAAATCTTGAAGCGCTACTTGTGGCCCATGCATTCCTGGGCAATCGGGAAGAAGTCCGGTTGCATTGGCAATTGCTGCCATTTCAACCATCGTTTTGGAACCATCAATAAATTCAACTAACATGCGCACATTCATATTACGTTGTAACGCTTCTTCTTCGTAATTATCAGGTGTGGCATCAAAGATAAGAGGGTTATTTTTTCCCTTACCAGCCGCAACAATTTTATGCCCAAGTGCTGAGATAAATTCGATAAGTTCCATACAGGAAGAAGGTTCGTCACCTGCGCCAAGTGTATAAATAAGTCCTCGTCTTTCTGCTTCGTGTTTGAGATAAGCACCAATCGTAACGTCTGCTTCAACATTCATTGTGACAAGATGTTTGTTGTTTTCGAATGTTTTGAAACCAATTTTTGCACCAGCTTCAGGATAGCCAGTAGCATCAACAATAATATCAATTTGTTCATGGCGTAAAACAAGATCAATATCGCTTGTGATTGCAATTAAACCTTTTTCGATAGTTTGACTTAAGGCATTAGCATTTTCAACTTCGCGTGCATGGTCATCCTTGCCATAGGCCAGTGTAGCGGCATCAAAAACACGTGAAGGTGTGCGGGTAGCGACAGCTGCGATCATTATGCCGTCCATATGTGCAACGCTTGACAGCAAATCTGTTCCCATTTCACCACAGCCAATTAGTCCAACACGGATGGGGGGATGGTTTTCTGCACGCTGCTTCAAATCACGTGCTAAACCCGTTAGATTCACATTGCTTGCCATGATTTTTTCCCACTTGAAAATCACCTTATTAGAGAGGTGCTTTCTTATTCATAAGGCGAACTTGCTTTTAAAACAGTTAACTTTTATTCTTGATGCTCTAATCAATGGGTTTTATAAAAGCAAGGGGGTAGGGATACTTTTATCAAATAAAACAGGAATAGCGTTATGCAGCAAAAAATAGCAGTACAGGATGTAGCTAATTTTTTGGGGAAAGAAATAGGGTTATCTCAATGGCGTCTTGTTACACAGGATATGATTAATCAATTTGCATGCGCAACAGATGATTATCAATGGATACATGTAGATGAGGAAAAGGCTAAAAAAACGCCTTTTGGTGGCACTATCGCTCATGGTTTTTTGACATTATCACTTTTGTCTACGTTGGCTTATGAGGCACTTCCAGAGCTGGAAGGCGCAACAATGGGGATTAATTATGGTTTCGATAAAATACGCTTCATGAGTCCCGTGAAAACAGGTGCACGTGTACGTGCTCGTTTTGTTTTACATGATGCCGAAATTCGTCCTTCTGGTCGAGTTGTTTTTCATTATGGAGTCACGGTGGAAATTGAACAGTTAAAAAAACCAGCTCTTACTGCTCAATGGCTTATTATTGCTATGGTAGGAGAGAAATTTACAAACTCTTAAATTATTTTAATGCTTTGTTTTATCAAGTTTTTGCACAATTTTATCAAAAGACCATTGGGTAAAAACATTAAGAATGACCAAAAGAATGATGACACTTGTCATGATGGAGGTATTGTAACGCTGGTAACCATAGCGGATTGCCATGTCGCCTAAACCACCTCCGCCGAGATATCCAGCAAGTGACGTGGCTCCAATAATAGAAATAATCATGGCTGTAAAACCTGTGATTAGGCTAGGTAGCGCTTCAGGAATAAGAACATACCTGATAATTTGAAGACGACTTGCTCCCATAGAACGGACAGTTTCAATTAATCCGTTGTCAACTGTCTTAAAAGAGAGCTCTGCCATTCGTGCATAAAAAGGAATAGCTGAAATGGTGAGTACAAAGATTACAGAAGGCATTCCTACGCCTCTTCCTACAATCATACGGGTAATAGGGAGAAGGTAAAATGCAAGAATAATAAAGGGAATAGCACGAATACTATCAATAATAATGCTCAAAGGGCGGTTGATCAGACATGAGGAAAAAATTCTTCCACGTGCGGTTGTATAAAGCAGAAGACCAAGGGGAAGACCGATAATAAGTGCCATCAAAGAAGCGCTTATCGTCATCAATATTGTACCAAAAACGGCATTGGGAAGTTCCTGAGAGAGAACATTAAACATAACCTAAGACCTCGCAATATCGCCCTTTTTCTGTCAACCACTGAATAGCTTTTTCTAAAGCTTCTTTGTTTTTGCTAGGAAGACCTAAGAATAAGCGTCCGATGGTTTCACCTTGAATTGTGTCAATACCACCATGCAGAATACGTGCCCTTAAGCCAATTTCATCTTCCAGAAGGTGAAGAAAAGGTTGTTGGGCAATTTCACCTGCAATATTGATTTCAATAATAGCTTCTTGGCCTATTGGTTTAAGATTTTTTGCGAATTTTTCAGGGAGTTGTGGGGTGATAAGTTTGAGCATGGCAATGGTTGTCTCTTCTTGCGGTGATGTAAAAATATCTTTCACACGTCCTTCTTCCACAATGCGTCCTTGATTGAGGACAACAACGCGATGGGCAATGGCACGCACCACTTCCATTTCGTGGGTAATGAGCAAAATAGTAAGATTGAGACGCTTATTAATATCAGCAAGCAGTTCCAGAATAGATTGCGTTGTTTCAGGATCAAGAGCGGAGGTTGCTTCATCTGATAATAATATTTTAGGATTAGCTGCCAGAGAGCGTGCAATACCAACACGTTGTTTCTGTCCTCCTGAAAGTTCCGTTGGATAACAGTACTCTTTACCACATAATCCTACCAATTCAATGAGTTCAAGAGCACGTTCATGGCGCTGTTTTTTGTTTATACCTATTAATTTAAGTGGTAATGCAATATTGCTAAGAACATTTTGCGATGATAAAAGATTGAAATGTTGAAAAATCATTCCAATGCGTTGACGGTAAGGTGCCCATTCCGCCTCTGACAAATTTGAGATATCCACTTTTTCAAAAAAAATCGACCCTGCGTCAACTTTCTCTAATCCGTTTAAACAGCGGATAAGTGTCGATTTTCCTGTTCCGCTGCGGCCGATAATACCAAGGATTTCGCCTGCATGAATATTTAGAGATAAATTATCAACTGCTGGAATTTTAGCCGTTTTGTTAAAATAACGGCTGATATTTTTCAAGGAGATAAGGGCGGGTTTTTCCATTCACAATTACCAAGATGTTTGAGCGGTTGTACCAAAAATTTCTCTGATTTTCGCGCGGACAGGTTCGCTATTGTAGGCAGAAACTAATTGTTTGACCCACGGTTTATCTTTATCGCTGGTACGTACAACAATAATATTATTATAAGGATTATTCTCTGCTTTTTCCCATGCGATCGCGTCTTTTTGTAAGTTTAATACGGAAATCAAAGCCCAGTTTGTATTTATAATCGCAATGTCAAAATCATTAACTGCACGCCCTAATATACCTGCATCCAATTCATGAATTTGCAAATTTTTAGGGTTTTCAACAATGTCAAGTGGAGATGCGAGAATATCATGAGGATCTTTTAACTTAATGAGGCCTAAAGAATTGAGAAGAAGTAATGCCCTTCCACCATTTGATGGATCATTTGGAATGCCAACATGTGCTCTGTCGCGCAGTTCTTTTATATCTTTGATTTTTTGAGAATAGACACCAATTGGGGTAATAAACGTATACCCTACAATTGAAAGTTCGTAACCACGCTGCTCAATTTGGTTATTGAGATAAGGTGTGTGCTGAAAAGCATTCGCATCAATCTCTCCCGCATTAACAGCATCGTTAGGCAGAGTGTAATCAGAAAAATAAATAAGTTCAATATCTAGATCAGTTTTTTTGGCTTGTTCGACAGCAATTTTCCAAATAGTCGCTTCATGCCCTTCCATAACACCGAGTTTTATTTTTGATTTGTCTGCTGCCATAGAAAAGGCAGTAAAGAAGAAGAGAGCAAAGAGAGAAAGGAGTAATCCGATAGCGGCATTTTGAGATAATTTTTTTAATACCATGTGCGTTTATCTTTCTTCTTCAAGAGATTTTTTGAAGGGACGATTCAACATACTTTTTCCATCTTAGGGAAATTTGAGACTATAAAAGCTTTACAGAATATTCAATTATTTTTTCCCATACTGTAAGCATTATTTGGAAAACAACATAATTAGTTAGCGGAACTTTTCCAAAATTTCTCCAAAATTCAGGAAATAAATTCTTGTATTGCAATTATTTGTTTGGGGAACCAATGGCAATTTCAAAACTTCTTTAGGTGATGATTAGCTGAATGGCTTAGCGATCAGATGATGTTTTAGCAGTAAATCTATGAAGAAAATATTGCGCAATCAGGACAATAGGTCGTGTGTACAGGGCGGTAAGAGGTATAGGTAAGGAAGCTTTTCTCAAAATGTGGTGGATTTTTAAGGAGATAAAGAATTGCACACCACTTTACTAAAACGTGGCAAATTTTGCAAAGGCGAATATTTTGCCGTTCATACTTTGGAGAGGAAAAAAATAATGTTAAAAAGAAGTTTTTTATCAACCACAATGATTTTATTAGCTTTGGGTGGATCAGGGCTTGGATTGACTAATTCTTATGCGGTGGCTGGAACGGTTGCACGCGTGGAATTAAGCCAGGCGATTTTGCGCACAGGTCCAGCAACGGCCTATAAAGTTATTACAGAAGTTCCAATTGGAGCGAAAGTGCAAATTAATGGTTGTCTATCCAATAAAGCTTGGTGTTTACTTCATTATAATGGAAGTGATGGTTGGGCATCGGCACGTTATTTGAATGTCAATAATGTTCCTACAATTACCTTGACACATATGGGCATGAAGACAAATTCTGCGACAAAAGAACAAAGAGAAAAAGTAAAACAGGTTGTTTCCAGTTTTAAAACTCTTAAAGTGCCTCAAAAAACACGAAATAACGCACAAAAATTGTACAGAACAGATGTGATTATTGATTCAACAGGTGTAAAAAAAAGAGATGAACGAACAATTTTTAATCCATCACCAAAGGCACGCGGTGTATCTGTAAAGCACGTAACTGCTTATAATCCCTTTTTTGCCGATGATGTTAATTTTAGAAATTTTGAACGAAACGAAACACGTTACCGTATTGTAACCTATCCTGCTACATAAAGATAAAAAAATCTAACGGTCATTGGGATGGTAGAAACAAACACAGCAGCATAAGGTGCTTCTTTGCTTTATGCTGTGCCCGTTTCGTTTAGTTTGTTGATTTAGGCTTTATAAAATTACGAGAAATGAGTAATTCAGCAATTTGAACTGCATTCAATGCTGCTCCTTTTCTTAAATTGTCAGCGACAATCCAGAAAGCTAATCCATTTTCAATGGTGATATCTTCACGAATACGGCTGATAAAGATGTCATCTTCTCCAGTACATTCATAAGGCGTTATATAGCCGCCATCTTCATGTTTATCAATAAGTTGGCAACCGGGCGCATCACGTAGAAGGGCTTGCGCTTCATGGGCGCTTAGAGGTTTTTCAAATTCAACATGAACAGCTTCAGCATGACCGATAAAGACAGGAACCCGAACAGCAGTAGCTGTTAATTTGATCTTAGGATCAAGAATTTTCTTGGTTTCAACCGTCATTTTCCATTCTTCTTTTGTGTAGCCATCTTCCATGAAAACGTCGATATGAGGAATGACATTAAAGGCAATACGTTTGGTGAATTTTTTTGATGTAATTGGGTCTGCAACAAAAACCGCTCGTGATTGTTCAAAGAGTTCATCCATCCCTTTTTTTCCAGCCCCGGAAACCGATTGATAAGTGGATACAACGACGCGTTTAATGATTGCAGCATCATGGAGAGGTTTTAAAGCTAAAACAAGTTGAATTGTTGAACAATTGGGATTGGCTATAATATTGCGTTTGGAAAATTCACTAATGGCTTTGGCATTTACTTCTGGGACAATCAATGGAATATTGGCATCGTAACGCCAAGTGGATGAGTTGTCGATCACAACACAGCCGGTAGCAGCGATTCTAGGGGCATATTCCTTGGAAATGTTTCCTCCCGCAGACATAAGGCAAAGATCCGTGTCAGAAAAATCATAAGTATCAAGTGCTTTTACTTTTAAAGTTTTATCGCCATAGGAGACACCTTGCCCTAATGAGCGTCGTGATGCTAAAGGCACTACTTCGTGAGTCGGAAAACCACGTTCTTCTAGAATTGTGAGCATCTCACGACCAACATTTCCGGTTGCGCCGACAACCGCAACTTTAAAACTCATTTTTCTATACTCCTGTCCTTCTCCATTCTTTTTCCCTAGGCGAACCCTATGAGAGGGCGAGTTGTCAAGGAATATTAAATCACATTGTTGGTTTCAGAAGCCTAATTTTTGTGCGTGTCAATTATGATCTACAACACAAAAAAAACGCCTCATTTCCAATGCTATCACCCTTCTGAATCTTTGAAAGTTGAGAAAGTTTGAATATTTCATGCCAAGCCGCGTGGATATCTACCTTGACAGAGTTCCAGTCTAGAGAGTTCTTTATCTTCTGTCAATTGTTTCCCTTAAGAAGTTTGAATTTTGTAACGATTGTGTTACGCATTGCTTTACGTTTGTGAAGTTTTTTATCATATGTTTACGATAAATACTTCATTATACTGAGATTCATTGAAAATGATAGCTGTGTTTTTTAAAGTGTTATTTTTGCTTTGTAGCTCTCATTATCACTTAAATAAATTCTTTAGGAATTTATTTAAGTGATACCCACCAAAATTATAAAATAAATAATGTGGTGTTTTCACATTACTCATAAATCAATCGCAAGATTGCTTTCTGTTTTTCTGGGTTCAGCACTTTGAAACCTTCCAAAAGCAAATATTCAATTTTACTCGATATTTTATTATCATGATGGTATAAGGTGTTTTCCTTTGTTGAGGTATCAGCATCAAAGAATAAAAGTGGAACGTTCAATGTATCGGTTGTTTACTGTAAACATTTCTCTTCTATACGATTTAACCCTTTTTATATTTTTGGATTTATTGGGAAGTTATATTTAAGTGGCTGCTTAATTGTTTTGAGATATTCCCATCATTGTTTTTTGAAAGCGAATTTTCTTGCCTATAGAGCCTATAGATTTTTGCCTATAGAAATGCAGTTAAAATGTGGATTTTTGATTTTCATTTTCAGGCTTCCCCCTCTGGACGCGAGCACTGTTGCATTTGTATTCTGGGTTCTGGAAGTGTTGAACACAAAAAGTTTTTTGCTTTTAGTGTCTATAGCACTTTGGCATAACAAAAGTCCCAGAAATTATGGGATATTTGCATAGCATGTTCATTTTTTGCGCGTGAGTTTTCAGGCTTACAGACTTCATTAATCACGGTCGTATACGACCAAAACCAACAGCTTATTCGTAGGGCAATTTTCTTAAATCATCAATCATAATTTAAGACAAGTTTTCTTGTTACTCAATTTTTTCAATTGAAGAACAACGCATTACAATGCGTTTCTTTATTTTGATGGGATCTTATGAGAGTCTTATCTTCTCTTTCGTATAAAGTAACAGGCTCGCATCTTCACATTGAGAAGTAAAAAACTTTTATTTGCTTCTTATAAAACGGCGTGATGCACGAATAAAGGATATGTGAGATTAGGGGGTAAACATTTTCTTATGAATCGCCTTAATACGATAACAGCGTAACATTGGGCGTTGGTAAATAAAATGATGGTGTTGCCCTGCTACAAATTACTTCTCTAGAACGAGCAAATATTGAAAACACTGTGTCAAAAAAGAGTTTATCTTGATCAAGAAGTTATTGATAATAGGTCGCTATAAAAAAATAAATGAATATTGTTTACTTTCTATATGTTGCTTTTTCACTATTTTGCAAAGGCCGTGCTTCTGAGGTAAGCATAATGGGAATACCATCACGAATGGGATAGGCGAGATTTGCTTTGAATGAAATTAATTCTTGTGTTTTTCGGTTTAAAGAGAGTGTGCTTCCTGTGATTGGACAGACCAGTAATTCGAGCATTTTAGGGTCAGTGGTTATTTTTTTCATGTTTTAGCATTCATTAGTTTAAATGGTAATTTTCCCCTGTTTGTTTCATAAGGGAGCGTTCAGTTAAAGCAAGGAGAGTTTGGGCACGGATTCCAATATCTGGAGCTTCAAGTAGAGCTTGTTTTTCTGCCGGTGTAAAGGGGATAAGGGCTGAAAAAGCATTAACCAATAAAGGTGTGGGTGCTTGTGTGATACTGTTCCAATTATATTCTATTTCATGTATGGCGAGATATTTCTCAACAATGTTGAGGAGGTTTTCTCGATTAATATTTTCTGCAATGTCTGGCTCTTTTAAGTCTTTTATGTTTGATCGGATAATAGCGGTTCGATAGGGCTTTGTGTTCACCAATTCTTGTTCTAAGGTGAAGCGGCAAACGCCCTGTAGTATAATAAAAAGGTGCCCGTTTCCCATTTCATTGTAGTTTGTAATGCGCCCTATACAGCCTATTTTGTAAAGTGGTATGGAGAGACGGTCTGCATCTGATGAAAGCGGTTGAATGATTCCTAATAAACGATCGGATACCATAGCAGTTTCAACCATTTCTAGCGTTTCAGGTTCAAAAATGTTGAGCGATAAAAAACCACCTGGCAGTAAAAGTGCACCTTCTAAGGGAAAAAGAGCAATTTGTTTTGGTAGATCATTTTCACAGTTGTAATGAATATTGCCCGCTTTCATGAGTATTCTTTAACCTTTATTTGTTGAAGTTTGGTATGTAAATAGCTGCAATTTATGACACTATTGAGAGATAAAAAACTTAGAGAGAAGAAAAATTAACCCTTTGTGCATTAAAATTATTATAAAATATTTTAAATCTTTACTCTTAAAGGATATGAAACTCCGTGATGAGGGTTTGGTTGCGTAAAGGAGAGGGTATTGCTTGGTAATCCTTTTGAGTGCGTGACATTTTGCACTTTTTCAAGCTGTGTCTTTATTTACGGCCTTTGCAATTTTTCTCCTTAATTTTCTGAAGGGTGGCCATCTACGATTTTCATAATACTCAAAAGACCGCTATTATAAGCCTTTGAAGACATCCTATGCAAGTCTAAAATTAGGGAATTCCAGTCATTTTGCTGATGACAGTGTGAAAAAGATGGTTTATAGGTGATGTATGTTGGAAAGAACATTGTTGCTTCTTTCATTCTTTTGCGGGAGAGCGCAGACTGCAAACTTTCGCACCTGCCGCCGAAGGGGAAAAAAGCCCATAATCTCTCAGGCTCTAAGGACCGTAAAAGGAAAAAGGCAGATCTGGAAAGTCGGAATGATCCGCGCCGAAGGTGTAAGCGAAACTCTTTTCGCGAGTCTCTCAGGTTTGTAACAGAGGGGTGTATGGATAGCCACGTTGTATGGTTTTCAGCGCGATTTTGGAGATATCATGGGCACACTACAAGAACTCGAAACATCCTCTTTAAAAATACTTCCATTACATGAATTACATGAAAAAGCCAGGGCGAAATTTGGCGCTTTTGCCGGTTGGAAAATGCCTTTGACTTATCCACTTGGGGTGATGAAAGAGCATCTTCATACGCGTGCTCACGCTGGACTTTTTGATATTTCTCATATGAAATTGATTGCTATTGAAGGACTACAGGCCATCGAATTTTTATCCTATGCTCTTCCCATTGATGCGGCATTGTTAAAGATTGGCCAATCACGTTATAATTATTTGCTTAATGAGCGGGCAGGAATTCTTGATGACCTTATTGTTACCCGTTTGGCAGAATGCCGTTTTATGCTGGTTGCAAATGCTGGCAATGCACAGGCTGATCTTGCTGAACTTGAGAGGCGTGCTGTTGGTTTTGAATGTCAAATCATTGCCCTTGAGAGGGTGTTACTTGCTCTCCAAGGACCAGAAGCGGCAGCCGTTATTGGTGATTCTGGGTTACTTGGTAATGAACTGTTGTTTATGCAAGGATTTGAGCCACAACAAGATTGGTTTATAACGCGTTCTGGTTATACGGGAGAAGATGGTTTTGAAATTGCCCTTCCCATAGGATGCGCACATGCATTGGCCGAAAAATTGTTGAGTGATCCTCGTGTGGAGTGGGTTGGTCTCGCTGCGCGCGATAGTCTTCGATTGGAAGCAGGGTTGTGTTTGCATGGCAATGATATTACGCCTGATACTACGCCCATTGAAGCAGCATTGACATGGGCCGTTCCCAAAAGTGTTCGAGAAAAAGCGCAATTTTATGGGGCGAAGGCTTTTCTTGAAGCTGTTCAGAAAGGGCCTTCTCGTTGTCGTGTTGGTTTAAAATCACAAACACGCCAACCCATTCGTGCAGGCGCAGTGCTTCTCGATGATAAAGGTCATCAGATTGGGGAGGTAACATCAGGCGGTTTTGGTCCTTCTTTTGATGGTCCTATAGCGATGGGATACGTTCTTTCCGGTTGGAAAATGGAAGGAACGGAAGTTTTTACGGAGTTGCGTGGTAAAAAGATTGCACTGTCTGTTCATTCACTTCCCTTTGTTGAACAACGTTATTTTAAAGGATAATTTTTATGTCTAGAATTTACTTTACACAAGATCATGAATGGCTCAGTGTTGAAGGAGAAGTGGTTACGGTTGGGATCACAAATCATGCTCAAGAGCAGTTAGGTGATTTGGTTTTTGTCGATTTGCCGCAAAGTGGAACACAGCTTTCTAAGGGAGATGCTGCTGCTGTTGTGGAATCAGTGAAGGCGGCATCAGATGTTTATGCACCTCTTGATGGTGAAGTGGTTGAAATTAATGAAGATTTGGCAAATAGTCCTGAAATGGTAAACCAGAAAGCTGAAAAAGAAGGTTGGCTCTGGAAAATGACATTGCAGGATGCAACGCAACTTGAAGGATTGCTGGATGAGACTGCTTATAAAGCACTGATTGGATGAGTGCTATGTTAGAGCGTCATTTTTTTTCTCGTCATATTGGGATTCGTCCCGATGAAATACAAAAAATGCTTGATGTTTTAGAGCTTGATTCTCTTGATACGCTCGTTTCTCAAGCTGTTCCGCACTCTATCCATTTGGGGCGTTCACTTAATTTGCCAAAGGCCGCCAGTGAAGCGCAAGCCTTGAAAGAACTCTCCAAGATGATGGGGTGTAATCGTATGCACAAAAGTTTTATTGGGCAAGGCTATCACGGAACAGATATACCTCCCGTTATTTTGCGCAATCTTTTTGAAAATCCAGCTTGGTATACTGCTTATACACCTTATCAGGCAGAAATTAGCCAAGGCCGTTTAGAGCTTTTGTTTTATTTTCAGACCTTGGTTAGTGAATTAACGGGTTTGCCCGTTGCAGCTGCTTCACTTCTTGATGAAGCAACAGCTCTCGCTGAAGCCAATGCGGTGGCTGTACGCTTTGCTCGTGAGAAAAAGACAAAGATTTCTGTTCAGAGTCTTTTGCATCCTCAGACTTTGAGTGTTGCAAAAACGCGTGCTGAAACACAAGGGATTCAGATTAGCCAAAATAGCGAAATTTCTTCTGATACAGCCGCGATTGTCTTATCTTGGCCAGATACAAAAGGCTCTTTTAATGATTATAGTGGAGTCATTCAGGAGGCAAAAGAAAAAAGAGCTCTGGTGATTGTTGTTGCAGATCCTTTGGCACTTACTCTTATGGAACAACCAGCGCAATGGGGGGCTGATATTGTTGTTGGTTCTATGCAGCGTTATGGGGTTCCAATGGGGTTTGGTGGCCCTCATGCTGGTTATCTTGCGGTAAGCGAAGCTTTAACGCGTCTCATTCCAGGGCGTATTGTTGGTCAATCCGTTGATACAAAAGGGCGCGTTGGTTTTCGCCTAGCTTTACAAACGCGTGAACAACATATTCGGCGCGATAAAGCAACATCAAACATTTGCACAGCACAGGCTTTGTTAGCAAATATGGCAACAGCTTATGCTGTTTGGCATGGGCCGCAAGGATTACAGGAAATTGCGCAGCGGATTCATCATTTAACATGTCGTTTTGTTGCTGGTTTAGAAGCAGCGGGGGTTCATGTTGAAGGACAGAACTTTTTTGATTGTGTGAGTATTGCTGTTAAGGGAAGAGCCCAAGATATTGCTAATCAAGCGAAAATGGGTGGGCGTCTCGTTCGTGTTCTTGATGATGACACGATTGCGATTAATTTTGATGAATTGTCGACAGAAAAAGATGCTTGTGCTTTAGCACAGCTTTTTGGTGCACAATTAGTTGATCAGGTTTCTTCACGGCTTTTTGGTAAAGGGCGTGATGCTGCTTTTCTTTCACAGTCCTTTTTTCATGCGGTTCAATCAGAGACAGACATGATGCGTTTTTTACGTCGTTTGTCAGATAAGGATTTAGCATTAGATCGGGCAATGATCCCTCTTGGTTCTTGTACTATGAAATTGAATGCGGCAGCTGAATTGATGCCTGTGAGTTGGCCTACGGTGGCCAATATACATCCCTTTGTTCCGAAAGAGAATACTGTTGGTTATCAAAAAATGATAAATCAGCTAAATGTGTGGTTGTGCGAAATTACAGGATTTGCGCAAGTTTCTTTCCAGCCAAACTCTGGTGCTCAAGGAGAATATGCGGGGCTTTTGGCGATCCGTCGATATTACCAATCACGTGGACAACATCAACGCACGCTTTGTCTTATTCCCGCATCGGCACATGGTACTAATCCAGCTTCAGCTCATATGGCAGGTATGGAAGTCGTTGTGGTGAAATGCTTGAGCGATGGTAATGTTGATATTGATGATCTCAAAATGAAAGCGCAATTGCATAAAAATAAGCTAGCTGCTCTCATGATCACCTATCCTTCAACCCATGGTGTTTACGAGGAAAGCATCAAGGAAATTTGTTCTGTTGTCCATGAAAATGGCGGACAAGTTTATTTTGATGGTGCTAATTTGAATGCACTTGTTGGGCTTGCCCGTCCGGCAGATATTGGGGCGGATGTTTGTCATATGAACCTTCATAAAACATTTGCAATTCCCCATGGCGGTGGTGGTCCTGGTGTTGGTCCAATTGGGGTGGCAGAGCATTTAAGGCCATTTTTGCCAGGCCATGAACAAGAGAGGACAGCATATGCGGTTTCAGCTGCACCTTATGGAAGTGCCTCTATTCTTGTTATTACGTGGATGTACATTCGGATGATGGGGGCTGATGGTTTAAAATATGCAACACAAACAGCAATCTTGAATGCTAATTATATTGCTGCGCGTCTTTCAAAGGCTTATTCCATTCTTTATCGAGGTAAGAATGGGCGTGTTGCGCATGAATGTATTGTCGATACTCGCGTGCTGAAAGAGCAATATGGCGTGAGTGTTGACGATATTGCAAAACGTTTGATCGATTACGGTTTTCACGCGCCGACAATGTCTTTTCCTGTTCCTGGGACTTTGATGATTGAGCCAACAGAATCAGAGCCAAAAGCTGAGATCGATCGTTTCTGTGATGCTTTGCTCTTGATTGCTGAAGAAGCTAAAAAAGTTGGTGAGGGTGTTTGGCCAAAAGATGATAATCCATTGGTTAATGCACCGCATACATTGATCGATACGGTAAACGATGATTGGGTACGACCTTATTCACGACAAGAGGCTGCTTTTCCAAATTCTTCTCTTGATCCGGCGAATAAATATTGGCCTCCTGTTTCTCGTATTGACAATGTTGCAGGAGATAAAATGCTCATTTGTTCTTGTCCGCCATTGGGAAATACATATTAAATTTATTTATCATATAACGGAAAAATCCCGTACATTCCTATGCGGGCTTTTATTATTAGCTGATATTCGTTTCTTACGAAATTATCTTGATGATATTAGCTATACCCTTAAAACAAAATGATAATATTTTTTCTCTTTGTTTTTCTCATGCCATTGCTTTTAAGCAGGAACTTTGATGAATAGAATGTTGTGGTGTGGGGCATGGCAGACGTATATCTGTCTGCTGTTTTGTCTTGTGTAGAAGGGTGTATAATATCATTTTTTAAAGTGAAGCTTTCAATCACTTTCTTTAAAGAGCTTTAAATGTAAATGCGTTTGTATCGGGGACTTAGGGAAGTCAGAATTTCATTAGGGATGGTGTTTGCATCTGTAGACATCTTTTCAAGTGTTTGGTGGGGTCCAATGATTTCTACCCAATCACCTCGTTGCGGTTTTTTATCAAGATCGGTAGCGTCAACGACAGTGGAATCCATAGAAATGCATCCGACGATAGGCAGTTTTTTTCCATCGAAATAAACTGCACCTTTATTTGAAAGAATGCGTGGAAAGCCGTCAGCATATCCGATAGAAATAGTTATAAGCGTGCTTGGTTTTCGGGTAATGAAGGTTCCTCCATAGCCAACAGGGAATCCTGCTTCGATAAAGCGGCTTTGAATGACTTGAGCTTCAAGTTTTAAAACAGGTTTAAGAGGTGTTGAGTGTTTCCTCCGCAGACCGATTCCGTAAAGTGCAATGCCTGGACGAACAAGATCAAAATAAAAATCGTTCCCAAGAAAAATACCTCCAGAATTAGCAAAGGAAACTTTGCAAGTAGGCAATTTCGCAAGGATGGTTTTTAAAGTAGCCAATTGTGTATAATTAGATGAATGTGTGTCATCATCTCCGTTAGCGAGGTGACTGAGAATATATTTTATCTCTGCTTTTTCGAAAATCGTAGGTTGTTTGATGAGTTTTTGTAATTCTTTTTTATCAAGTCCTAAACGGTTCATATTAGTATCTATTTGAATAATTGCGGGGAATTTTTTATCTTTTTTTTGACAGAGTGTTTGCCAGTCTTCGAGTGAATTCCAAGAATTAAGAACAGGAACAATGCCGGATTGTGCTACAAATTCTTCCGCCGTGTGTGGAAGTCCATTAAGAAGGGCAATCGTGATATTTGATGGTAAAATATTTTTTAATTGGAGTGCTTCTTCGATTTTGGCTACAAAAAAAGTGCGGCAACCAGCTTGATAAAGTGCAGGAGCAATTTTGTTAACACCCAACCCATAAGCATTTGCTTTTACAACTGCAGAACATTCAATCGGAGCAACGCGTTTGGCTAAAGTTGTATAATTTGCAACAATAGCACTCACATTAATGGTTGCTACAGCTGTAGAAGGAAATAATGCGTTTGCTTCATCATTAACGGATTCGTTCATTTTAAAATCCTATCTCGAGTCAATGAGACAAAAAGTTCTTTTTGATTATTTCATATAGTTTTTTATGATATATGGAAAGGGTGCACATATTATTTGCTATTGTTAAAATCATGAGCAGTTTATATGGGAGGATGCGCTGTGAAAGCAATTCTTTGATATAAAATGCTTTTTTCTTGATACAATATGTAAAGTTGTGTTTTGGTGATTTGTGGTTGGGTGTATATTGGTAAAGGTTTTTCACTCTTAAAGAAGTTGTTGAAAAAGCTTAATTTAGTGCTCATCATGAAGATTTTATTTTTTTGAAGATATCATTTGTGGGCGCTTTTAAGTTGAAAATTTTATGTGATGAGGATAATGCGCATCATTGACTATGAATTGCAAGTGAGGATGTTGTTGCGTGTGTTTCATTCTTAACTGCTTTCATGCTTATTTTGTTAATTTTGAAACAAAAAATGTTAATTGCGTGATTTTTATTTTAAGAGAAATATTGGCAGACAGGTGTATGGGCGTTATATCATTTTCAAAATATGAGATTTAATGTTCAATAAGAAAACGAGGAAGAGCTTATGGATATGTTTGCTCGTAATTTTCAGTCAAATATCAGCGGCGGTTCGTCAAACTTTCCGATTTCTGAAAATGTGTTCGCGCTCACTGTTCAAGAAGTTTATCACTATACAGACCGTTTGTTTAAATTTCGTCTGAATCGTCCAGAAAGTTTTCGTTTTCGTTCAGGTGAATTTGTTATGATTGGTTTGCCAAATGCAGAAAAACCAGTTTATCGTGCGTATTCGATTGCAAGTCCATTTTGGGATGAACAGCTTGAGTTTTTTTCAATCAAAGTTCCAGGGGGACCATTAACCGAACATCTGCAAAAAATCAAAATTGGTGATACGGTTTTAATGCGTAAGAAGTCTACGGGGACATTGGTTCTTGATGCTCTTATTCCAGGAAAGCGTCTTTACCTTCTTTCAACGGGGACGGGTGTTGCTCCCTTTGCAAGTCTTATCCGTGATCCTGAAACTTATGAAAAATTTTTAGAAGTGGTTCTTATTCAAACAACCCGTGAACGGGATGAGCTTACTTATGCAAAAACTCTTGTTGTCTCTTTACAGCAAGATCCGCTGATTGGTGCATATGCGCAGCAGTTGAAATTTTATCCCATGACCACTCGTGAACCTTCCGATTATATGGGGCGCATCACAACAGTTATGGAAAGTGGTTCTTTTTTTGAAATGACGGGTTTGCCAAAAATTTCTCCTGATGAAGATCGGGTGATGATTTGTGGTTCTATGGCAATGTTAAAGGATTGCGCGAAAATGTGTGAATCCTTTGGTCTTGTCGAGGGGGCAAATAATGCACCTGCTACTTATGTTGTGGAGCGCGCTTTTGTAGGATGAAAGGGCGTTATGTTGCAGCATGTGCTAATGCATTAATAGCATGCCGTAATAAGCTTTCTAGGAGCTATCTAAGAACCAGCGATGCAGAAAGCATTAGAAAATCGGAGCCATTGAGGGGTATTTTTTGTGTAATGCCGCTTGTTGGGCAAAAATGGATTTCAGAGAAGGAAGATGATAAAGCTTGCACAAAGGTAATGCCACAAGCTGCTTGAGCAGGGAAAAATTTAAAATATGAACAGCCGTTGTAATGCTTTTATTAATTCATTTGGTGTAACAGTATCAGAGAGAAAAGGGATTTCATTGTTTTTGCACAATCAATTAATTCGTTTTATAATCAACATCTTACGATAAATTTTTCTCCTGCACGTTTCGTTTGTCCATAGTGTATACTGTAAAAAATTGTGCCTGCCCCAATAATTTATGCGGATACTTCTTGTGTAATTGCTTAATTTCATTGACTGTATTTGGTATTCGTAATGTAATTTCAATTCCTTTTTAACAAGAGTACCTAGTAGAGGTATTGCACTTTGCAGATCGTCCAGGAGAAAAAAAGATACAACGGTTTGTCTTTGGAGAAGTGATAGAAGGTATTCTATTTTTTTGGCACATGGTAAGATGATGCGATGTGTATAGCTTGAGTCAATACAATATATGAAAGAATAAATGAATAGGTCTTGAAATTGGATGAAACGCGCGTTATGGCAAGACTATGGAAAAGAATTTTAGAGTTGCTGCTATTTATTGCTTTGCAGATTTGAATCATTATCGTCAATTACAAAAGCCTTTGCTCGATTTATGTCAAGCGAAGAATATTAAGGGTACTCTGCTTTTGGCACAAGAAGGAATTAATGGAACTGTTGCTGGTTCTTGTGATGCAATTGAAACATTAGTGAATTTTATTACAGCTGAGCCCGCATTTCAAACACCAGAAATTAAATATTCGTGGGCACTAAAAATGCCGTTTCATCGCATGAAGGTGCGATTGAAAAAAGAGATTGTGACAATGGGGGTTGAAGGTGTTGATCCGTTAAAAGTTGTTGGTACTTATGTAGATCCTGAAGATTGGAATGCTCTTATTCAAGATGAAGAGACAATTTTAATTGATACGCGTAACGATTATGAATATGCGATTGGGAGCTTTCAAGGAGCGATTGATCCGTGTATTAAAACGTTTCGTGAATTTCCCGCGTGGATTCTCAAGCATGAAGCTGATTTAAAAAAGAAAAAGAAAATTGCTATGTTTTGTACAGGTGGTATTCGATGTGAAAAATCAACATCTTATGTTCGTGAACTTGGTTATGAGCAGGTTTACCATTTAAAAGGTGGGATTCTGAAATATTTGGAAACGATTCCGAAAGAAGAAAGTTTGTGGTGGGGTGAATGCTTTGTTTTTGATGAGCGCGTTTCTGTTAAGCATGGTCTTGAAGAATGTGGGCGCGAATTATGTCACGCATGTCGTTCTCCTCTTAATGCTGAAAGCAAATTATCATCTCATTATGAGGAAGGTGTTTCGTGTGATGCTTGTTACAGTGTGCGGAGTGAAGCTGATAGGAAGCGTTTTCGCGAACGTCATAGACAATTTCAATTATCAAAATTGCGTGCAACTGATTCTCATCAAAAATCATAGGGGTATTGTATTTTAGAGCTTAAAGACTTGGCTTTTTTCTCTTGTTAAGAGAGAAAAGTGTTCAGTGTAAGTGGAAGAGTATTTTATCAAATTGAGCATTGTCCGGTTTTTTGTCTGCCATGTAAATTTAAGCTGTTGATTTATAAATATACATCGTCATTGCGCATTTTGAATCAAATATCTTTAATCTTGTGGTGTTTTTTATTTCAAACATTCTTAATTCTGAAACAGTAAAAACGGTGTAATGGTAACTCACTGGAGGGGATAGCTTAGAGGAGCGTGTGACTTAAAAACAAGTTTTAAAATGGATAAAATATGCGATTAATTATTGAGCCATTTAAATGCAGGAGCAAGTGCAGTAGTGGGATAGATAAATGTAATGATGGTATACAGGTTTATGATTTCATAAGCATAAGGATGGGAGTACCTAATGGATATTGGGTTATAGCTTCCATGGATGATGTTTGAAGGTAGGCTTAGGAAGCAAAGAAAAGAGATTCCTTATGAAACGATATTGCGGGTTGTTGGCACAACAGTGTGGAAATTTCGTGAAGATTACAATCCCATTAAAAGGGGTAAGGTAGCTTTTTTACTTAAAAAACTGTTGCTTTATTGCATCATCTTATCTTTAAAAATTAAAAAATGTTTAAAATAAAAAAAATGATTGAAATGAAGAAGAATTGGTCTTATATGCAATGTTGCTCAAGGTCGCACGTGCCTGTGGGTGTCCGCCGGTTCTCAAATGGTGAGATTAACCGGTACGGTACCTGGAACTAACCGCTCCAGTCATTCTTACGGCCAACCGAAAGAGTGAGGACATCTTGAAGCAACGACGGTGCGGGCCTTTCTGGTGTCTTCCAGCTATATGACTGCTGGGATAACTACAGAGGCACACCTCATTGCCTTCAGTGCGGAAGTGGTTTTCTCAACTCCAATCAAAAAGGCAGATAAAGTAGAACAATGCAGTTTTTGCGCTGTTCTTTATTGCATGCAATGTTGGTTTCTTCCTGATTATTAAAATAATTGGGACGCTGATAGTGGTTGTGTGTGTTTTGTCCTTTGGTTATTGGCGGCTCTATGCTGTCCAATTATAGAGTGGGGATTTTGTTCCCTTGGGAGAGTTGATATGGCAACGCAACGTATTCGCGATTTTCTTGCAACACATCGTTCTGAAGGTCCATGCTTAATTGTTGACCTTGATGTTGTCCGTGAAAATTATTTAAATTTTGAAAAAGCTCTTCCACAGTCTCGTATTTTTTATGCGATAAAAGCAAATCCAGCACCTGAGATTTTGAGTTTGCTTGCTTCTTTAGGCTCATCTTTTGATGCGGCTTCTGTTGCAGAAATTGAAATGGCTTTAAAAGCAGGGGCAACGCCTGAACGCATTTCTTTTGGGAATACTATTAAAAAAGAGCGTGATATTGCGCGTGCATATGCATTTGGTATTTCGCTTTATGCGGTTGATTGTATTGAAGAAGTAGAAAAAATTGCGCGCGCTGCTCCAGGATCTCGCGTTTTTTGCCGTGTTCTTACTGATGGAAAAGGTGCAGAGTGGCCATTGTCACGCAAATTTGGCTGTGTTCCTGCTATGGCAGTTGATGTGTTACGTCGGGCATATCAATTAGGCTTGCAAGCGTATGGCGTTTCTTTTCATGTGGGGTCTCAACAGACAGATTTTAGCGCATGGGACCGTGCTTTATCAGATGCGGCTGCGGTTTTTAGCCGTTTGGAGCAAGAAGGAATTTCGTTGAAATTGGTTAATATGGGGGGTGGTTTTCCGATCCGTTATTTGAAAGATGTTCCTACAGAACAGGCTTATGGTACGGCTGTTTTTGATTCATTGAAAAAATATTTTGGCAATCGTATTCCTGAAACAATTATTGAACCAGGGCGTGGAATGGTTGGCAATGCTGGTGTTATTCGCACAGAAGTTGTTCTTATATCCAAAAAAGCAGATAATGATAATGTTCGATGGGTTTATCTTGATATTGGAAAATTTAATGGTCTTGCCGAAACTATGGATGAAGCGATCCGTTATCCTATTGAAACACCTCATGACGATAAGGCAATGGAGCCTTGTATTTTAGCGGGTCCAACATGCGATTCAGCAGATGTTCTCTATGAAAAAACACCTTACCTATTACCTTTATCTCTTACGGTGGGGGATGAGGTGTTGATCCATGGAACTGGTGCTTACACAGCGACTTATGCATCTGTTGCATTTAATGGTTTTGAGCCTTTGCGATCCTATGTGATTTGAGCCTTTCTTTATGATAACAAAGATATAGTGGGGCGTGTGACAGAGATGAATATGATTAATTTTCAAACAAAAGATGGTGCATTTTTTACACTTGCATGTGAGCAAGAAGTTGACAAGCCGCATCGGGAACACGTACTTGATTTAGCTCTTGGAAAGGGACGTAAGCGTAAGTCATCAGAAGCTTTACGCTGTGGTCGTTTGGCTGCGTGTGGGTTGTCTTTTGTCGTGAAAAATGCATTTGGAGAGCTTGTGGCTAGTGTACGTCTTTGGCATGTTCGGTTTAACAAGGGACAAAATGGCACACAGCATGCTTTGCTTTTAGGACCTCTGGCTGTTTTGGCGGAGTATTCCGGTATCGGAATCGGATCGGTTCTTATGCAGCATGCAATTGAAACGGCAAAAAAACTCGGTTATGGTGCTATTTTACTTGTGGGGGATTGTAAGTTTTATCAGCGTTTTGGTTTTTCGAGCAGCTTAACAAAAAATTTGGCAATGCCAGGTCCTTATGAAAAACACCGCTTTCAAGCGTTGGAATTGATACCAGAATATCTTTCCGCATGTCATGGCACTCTGGTTCCTAGTGGAGAACGAGAGGATTTGAGTCATTTTCGACATCATAAAGTGGCTTAAGGATTTTATTTTCCAACAGTAGTGGTATTTGAGGCGATGTCCATTTTTGTTGCTTGGCGCGGTTTTTCTCTTATTTGTGTTTTCTTATCTCTGATAATTTCCGTTGGTTTATTGAAGCCACCCAGTATTTTTTATCGATGTTTTAACAGAAATTTTTCAGCTGGTTGGTGTTAAAAAAATCTTTAATTGGAAGCTAAGATGTAAATTGAAGAACAGCAGAAATTGTATCAAAATATGTTTTGAAATAACGGCATACTTCATAAATTATTGCACATAGAGACAGGATTCTTTTGTTATTATGGATGTATCTATAATTAAAGTATCTGGGCAAGTTTGTACTTTTGAATTTTGTGAATCGAAAATGATTAGCTATCAATAAAGAAGGATATACTTAGGTATGTTCTTCGCTAAAAAAGATTCTTATGCATTAATGAGAGAAAATATTATCTTTTAATGGTTTGAACAGCTGTGGATGTGTGTACTGACAATATGAGGTGCTGCTTCTGTGCTTAATAATTTTGAATCCAGCCATGATAAAAAAATGTTATAAGCATTGGGCAAAGTACACTGATCAATTTTATCGTTATGTTTAGAAAGATAAACTCTTTGATAGTCTTTTCTTTGTACGACTTGATATTGTGTTTAAATAACAATATGTTACGTGTTTAAGAGAAGTTTTTTTGTGAAAACAAAAATGCCATCACAGTGTTCTTTGTGATAAAGGTGTAAATGTTACTCCAATAATTTTTTCTTGTCATGTGAGCAGGAGTCAAAAAAAAACCTAATAGAAATGGTTGTTTTATCTATGCGGTGTAAGAATTTTGAAGCGCTTTAGATAAGGTAAGAACTTTGTTTGTTATAGTCTAAAACTGTACAATTATTCATTTATAAGAGGATAATTCTAAAAAGTACGCAACTGTCTTAAATTTCAAAAATTTTAGTCAGAAAGAACTGTTTATCCTCAGATATTGTGTCATATAGCTTGTATTTATAGGAGATAAAGTTGTAGGGAATGGGGAGAGGTGATTGATTACAGGTAAAAAATATTTCCCGATTTTCATAAGGTCAAGATCAGTGACCGGGAGGAGTATCGGTGAGTGGTGGTGTTTTTTTGAGAAAAATAGTCATGAATGCCAAAACGCTAAAGATAATGGCTATGATGAAGAAAATGTCGCTAAAAGCCATAACCATCGCTTGTATGCGCGCTATATTAAAAAGTTGGAAGAGAGCAAGAGCATGTGAATCAAAAGTTATAGTTTTGAGGTACACAGCAAGGCTTGAGAGCATTTCAGTTGCTTGGTTGTTTCCTTGTTGGAGAGTTTCAGCTATTCGTTCATAATGTAGGTCTGTGCGTTTCGTTATAAGAGTGCTGATAATGGCAAGTCCCACGGCACCACCAAGGTTACGTGTGAGATTAAAAAGTCCAGAGGCATTTTTCATTCGTTCTGGTGAGAGTGACCCGAGGGCAATATTGTTAATAGGGATCATGCATAACATAATAGAAGCACCACGGAAAACTTGAGGCCAAAAGAGCTCCCAAAAATCCCAGTTATCTGTTATGGAACTAGCCATCCAGGTTCCCAACGCAAAGCCAAAAAGTCCTATCGCCATCATCAAACGTGCATCAATTCGTGCTGAAAGAAATCCAGCAAAGGGCGCGGTTATTAACGTGACAAGTCCTGAAAGGAACAATGTTTCTCCGATCATGAGGGCATCATAGTGGCGGACTTGGCTCAAATAGAGGGGATAAAGGTATGTAAGTCCATAAAGACCTATTCCAAGCATAAAAGAAAAAATTGCTGCGGTTGAAAAATTAAAATTGGAAAAAGCTGAAAGATCAACAATTGGTTCTTTTGCAGTAAAAGTGCGCCAGAAGAATAAGGCTGCAGACAAGATCATGATAATGAATATGTTTAGAATCAGATTATCATTTAGCCAATCACGACGCGCCCCCTCTTCTAGAATATATTCTAAAGTTCCTAAAAAAACAGCCATAGAAATGAAACCGAACCAGTCAAATTTAGCCATTAAAGAGGGATCCGCTTTATCAAAATCAATCAATTTCCAAGCGAGAATTGAGATAATAATTCCGCAGGGAACATTGATGAGAAAGAGCCAGTGCCATGATAAAATATGACAAAAATAGCCTCCTACTGTTGGGCCAATGGTGGGAGCTAACGTTGCTACAAGCCCAATGACAGGGGCAATAATTGGCCGTTTGGAAGGAGGAAAAAGTGTGTAGGAGGCGACAAAAACGCTAGGAATAATACCTCCACCGATAAAACCTTGGAGTGCGCGGTACACAATCATCTCTTCAATAGATGTTGCTGTTGCACAAAGAATAGAGGTAATCGTAAATCCGATAGCTGATACGCTAAAGAAAATGCGTGTTGAAAGCAATCTTCCCAAGAATCCAGAAAGAGGCAACATGATGACTTCAGCGATGAGATAGGAGGTTTGAACCCATGAAATTTCTTCAGAGCTTGCTGAAAGACCAGCTTGAATTTCAGATAAAGAGGAGGAAACGATTTGGATATCAAGAATAGCCATGAACATGCCAAAGGCCATGGCAATGAAAACCACGATTTTGCGGATTTCTATGCGTTCTTGAGAATGTATGGACTCTGGTATGGGAGATGTCATGGTGAGATCATCTTTTTTATTATAAGAGGTCTTTAGTTTACGATTTTGTACGTGTATCAATTTTTACTGAAACACTCATTCCTGCTCGGATATTTCCAGTTTTTAATACCTCTTTTGGAATAGAAATACGTACTGGAACGCGTTGGACAATTTTGGTGAAGTTGCCGGTAGCATTTTGTGGAGGTAGGAGGGAAAAGACAGCTCCTGTTGCAGGCGCAATAGAAAGCACTGTTCCTGTAAAAACATCTTCTTTGAAGGCATCAACAGTAATATAAGCTGTTTGTCCAGCATGAATACTTTGCAGTTGTGTTTCTTTATAGTTCGCTTCAATGTAAAGTGCATGTGTAGGAACTAACGCCGCAAGACGTTGTCCATTCATAACAAAATCCCCCATTTTCGCCGTTAAATTTCCAATAATTCCATCAAATGGAGCTCGTATAATGGTTGAATCAAGATCACGTTGTGCTTTTTTATGTGTGAGTTCTAGACTTTTTGTTTGGCTTTCTATTTCACTTCGCTGTGCTTCTAGCACTTGGATATTCGCACGTGCCGCTGCTATTTGTGCATCTGCACGGTTAACATTAGCAATAGCTTGTTCGTAAGCTGATTTGGCATCATCAACATTGGATTGAGGGGCATAACGGTTGGCTTTAAGTTCTGTGGTGCGTTTTAAGGTTAGTTGCGCATTGGTTGCTATGGCTGAAGCGGCAACTTTTTGTGCTTGCGCATCATCTAATGCACTGTGAGCAGCTGTAATTTGTGCATCAATACGTAGAAGAGTTTTTTTCTGCGTATTAAGACGGGCTTCTGTTTGTTCTAAGGCTATTTGATAATCGCCATTATCTAAGCAGAATAAGACATCGTCTTTTTTTACAATTTGGTTGGCTTTAACATCAATTTTCTCAATATATCCATTTAATTTAGGAGCAATAGCTGTTATGTCTCCTTGCACATAGGCATCTTCAGTGGCGAGCATATAACGCCAATGTGTTATCCACTTGTAGCCAAACCAAAGCAAAAAAGGCACAAGGACGATAAGAAGAGCGCTGATTATTTTCTTTTGTTTTGTTTCCTTGAAATATCTGCTTGAAAAAAATTTCTCAGATATGGACATAATTCTATACTTTCAATTTTATGTTTCAATGAATAAAACAAACCCATCTCTATAGTGAGAGAGTGATATGTACGCAAGAGCGATAAGAGCTTTTCAAGCAATGAGGTGGTTCCTAACACATAATGCCAAATTATACAAATTTGCAAGTATAGAGGCGTCATTTTGTTGCGCATTTTTTACAAATGCCTCGTACTTCTAGAATGCTTCTGCGTGCTTGGAAATCCACTGCTTGAACCATTTGTTTTAGGTTGGATACAATGGTTTTGTTTTGTATTTCGTCTACCTTGCCACAGTTTTCGCAAATTGTG
>NZ_CP200033.1:0-1122500 GCF_053793815.1 Bartonella sp. B23 | reverse complement strand
TGCTTAAAGTTAATCTGAGCAGGGTGAGTCGGCCCCTAAGGCGAGGCCGAAAGGCGTAGTCGATGGGAACCACGTTAATATTCGTGGACCTGTGGGTAGTGACGGATTGTGTGTATTGTAAGGTCTTATTGGATTGATCTTGCAGTGAAGCAGTTCCAGGAAATAGCTCCCACATATAGACCGTACCCGAAACCGACACAGGTGGACTGGTAGAGAATACTAAGGCGCTTGAGAGAACTACGTTGAAGGAACTCGGCAAATTGCACGCGTAACTTCGGAAGAAGCGTGGCCCTCTAGCGGGCAACCGCTAAAGGGTGGCACAAACCAGGGGGTAGCGACTGTTTACCAAAAACACAGGGCTCTGCGAAGTCGCAAGACGACGTATAGGGTCTGACGCCTGCCCGGTGCTGGAAGGTTAAGAGGAGATGTGCAAGCATTGAATTGAAGCCCCAGTAAACGGCGGCCGTAACTATAACGGTCCTAAGGTAGCGAAATTCCTTGTCGGGTAAGTTCCGACCTGCACGAATGGCGTAACGACTTCCCCGCTGTCTCCAACGTAGACTCAGTGAAATTGAACTCCCCGTGAAGATGCGGGGTTCCTGCGGTTAGACGGAAAGACCCCGTGCACCTTTACTATAGCTTTACACTGGCATTTGTGTCTGTATGTGTAGGATAGGTGGTAGACTTTGAAGCAGGGGCGCTAGCCTTTGTGGAGTCATCCTTGAAATACCACCCTTACCGATATGGATGTCTAACCGCAGTCCGTTATCCGGATTCGGGACCGTGTATGGTGGGTAGTTTGACTGGGGCGGTCGCCTCCTAAAGAGTAACGGAGGCGCGCGAAGGTAGGCTCAGAACGGTCGGAAATCGTTTGTTGAGTGCAATGGCATAAGCCTGCCTGACTGTGAGACTGACAAGTCGAGCAGAGTCGAAAGACGGTCATAGTGATCCGGTGGTCCCGTGTGGAAGGGCCATCGCTCAACGGATAAAAGGTACGCCGGGGATAACAGGCTGATGACCCCCAAGAGTCCATATCGACGGGGTTGTTTGGCACCTCGATGTCGACTCATCGCATCCTGGGGCTGGAGCAGGTCCCAAGGGTATGGCTGTTCGCCATTTAAAGCGGTACGTGAGTTGGGTTCAGAACGTCGTGAGACAGTTCGGTCCCTATCTGCCGTGGGTGTTGGAATATTGACAGGACCTGTCCCTAGTACGAGAGGACCGGGATGGATGTATCTCTGGTGGACCTGTTGTGGCGCCAGCCGCATAGCAGGGTAGCTATATACGGACGAGATAACCGCTGAAGGCATCTAAGCGGGAAACTCACCTGAAAACAAGTATTCCCTGAGAACCGTGGTAGACCACCACGTTGATAGGTCAGGTGTGGAAGTGTGGTAACACATGAAGCTTACTGATACTAATCGTTCGATCGGCTTGATCGTTCTCATTTCCTATATTCATTCAATATAAAAAATATAGAAAAAACAGCTTCTCAAACAGCATATGCATTTTGCTGACTTGGTGGTTTTGGCGGAGTGAAAGCACCCGATCCCATCCCGAACTCGGCCGTGAAACGCTTCAGCGCTGATGGTACTTTGCCTTAAGGCACGGGAGAGTAAGTCGCTGCCAGGTCTGCTAAGTGCATAGAGCTCTCTAAACAAAATCTGAAAATAAAAGGCATAAATAAAAATAAAGACATATTTAAGCGTCGACAAAAGATTATGCTTACTCTATCTTTAATGACGCGGGGTGGAGCAGCCCGGTAGCTCGTCAGGCTCATAACCTGAAGGCCGCAGGTTCAAATCCTGCCCCCGCAACCAAATTCACGTACAAATAATTCCATAAAATAACATGACATATGCGCATGGCACTTCGCTTATAATAGCGGGGAAAATTAGTATAAAAATGCACCTAGTGGAAAATGTTATAGAATAATTCTTCACTTAAATATCCATTTCTAAATTAGTTTTATAAAAGTAGGGTTTTATACTTGATAAAAGTTGCGGAAGTGCCGCAGAAGAAAGATATAACGCAGCAACTGCGTCAAGGCTTGTAAGGTTATACTGAAAAATAGGGGTATCGTGTCTGCTGTCCTTGTTTTCGATAAAACGAAAAAAACAGCGAATACCATCTATCGTTCTCAAAAATTCTCTAATATGGGAAAATTTGATAAACACAGATGTATTCTTGTCTGTTCTCAACAAAACTAAAGTTGTTCTATGGACTTCATCACAAACAATCAGATCAAATTCCGGTATAGATGCGGAATTTTACACTTAAGGAATTCTTTAGCGATTCAATCTAAAAGCAAGCTTCTTCCCTCTCTTTTTCGATTTCTTTCATCTTATCCTATGTGCAGCTTGTATCTATCCATCCTCAACACAATGTGCTAAATTTTTGCAAGGAAAAACTGTACACAATTCCTTGGATATCTACACTATTATATATTCCTAACCACTAAAGTAGATTTTGGGTGCCGAGATATCCTATGATCAATTGTGGCAATGTCAATTATAAGGAAAGGCCCTTTGGATGGGTTGCGCATAGATATCAATAGGATATTATTCGTGTGGAATGTAAATATCTTACGCTGAATTGATGTACTGTTTATGGGTGCAGAAATTCGGTGCTGCGCGAGGTTCCACCGCGTAAAAATGCAATACGGTGTAATGGAACTATGCTGCTAGAAAGCTGAATACTCTTTTCTATCTTAAAGTCATGCTTCTCAATCTTTCTCTGAAACTGCTTATGCATCACTTTAGTTTAGAGACTCTAAAAATTTCCCATCAAGCTCTTTATCCATCAAGCTCTTTATAAAGTGCACAAAAATAGCGAAAGATTTCTATCATCATACACTTAAAACTAATCTTTCCAAAAAAGAGCTACAGTATAATCTTTACTGCGCTTATTTTGCACAATGTGTGAACCCTTTACACCAAAGGAAATGGAAGCGATGAATCATTGACTCGTCAAAACGCTTATAAATATTATGGGAATATGAGTGATGAGGCAGTGTTACAAACGCTCCAAGCGGGATGCGCAATACGGTTTGCAAGACGACAAACAAGGAGGTTGGATAGTGAGCGATTTTATCTTTATTGGAGACAATGTCAGAGGAGAGAGAGCCTATGTCACGCATCCCTCTATATCTTAGAGGGTTTTCAAGAAAAATTTACAACAAAAAGCTGTAAACTCCGTACAGCTTTTTGTTGTTGGTTTTATATTTTTTGAATTACAGATTTTTAAAACTTGAAAGTGTCTCTACGGCTTCTGTAGCCATAATAACCACATACACTCGAAATAACGGCACCAATCAGGCTGCCTAAAAAACCCCACCATCCCATATGTGATGCTTTTGTAACAGCTTTATTTGCACTATGACGGGCATCTTTTATCGAGCTATCAAGCTTTTTAGAGAGTTTTTCAGTTTGTTCTTCGAGGGCTGCAATTGCCTGAGAAGTTTTTTTCTCCGCTGTTTTATAAATATGAAGCGCATTGTTGGCAGTTTTTTGTGCTTCCGCATGTGACATGCCATTGTTCATAAGGCCATTGATGATATCGCTTCGATCAAATTTTGCTGTGATAGTTTGTGCACGATCAGAAAGACGATTGCCTAGATCTTTTAAGATGGTGCGGTAGTGAGAAGGATCATTCTTAAAAGCCGTTATTGCAGAACCAATATCGTTGAGAGATGCCTGATAAGACTGTTTTAAGCGTTCAGGGTTAAGAGATGGAATATCACTTTTATCGAGCAATGTGCGCAACTCACCATGTAGTTTATCAAAATCAACACTTTTATCTGTTTGCGGGGTTAAAAACTTTTCAAAGTCTTCGCCATTAAATTTTGAAAAAATGGGGGAAATATTCGTTGTAAAGCTGTCTCGGGTTTGTTGAACCATGGAGCTGTTTGCTAGGGCAGCTTTGGCGCCTAATTTTGCTGTACTTGAAACAACGTGAATGGCTTGGATGGTCATGAGAAGTGTTAAGAGAGCCCAAGTGAGAAAGCCGTGAAGAAATCCAGACGATTCTGCAAAACGTCCAGAAACAAATCCTCCCAAAGAAAGACTAATCAGGGTAATAATAAGAGAGCCAACGCCAAAAGATAAGAAAGAGCCTTCAAAAGGGCTTGAAGAGCTGAAGTCTATTTGGTTTAAGCCTAACGCTGCAACCAAAAAAGAGAGACAGATTGATGTGGCTATGGCTGTCACTAGTCCAGCAAAGATTGCAGACCATGAAATGGGTGTGTAAAAGAGTGGATACTTTTCTTCTGACGAGGTTTCTCCTAAAAAATGTGTATCAAATGATGTTTCTCCTGGAATGTGGGTTTCCATGTCTTTATCTCCTTGAATGATGCTGGAGATAAAATGCATCTTTAGCAATTATGTTCCAAAAGTGAATAAATATGCGCCAAAAATGGGTCGAAAACAATGAAAACAGGCAGCGATTATGATGGATGTTTATCGTAGGGGAGATCAAGGAGTTTTATAATGGGAATATCATAGTGAAATTCATTGAGAAATTTTGCTCAACTGAGCAGTTTATTGAGAATTTGAGTTGATAGAGATGGTTTGAAGAAAAAAACAGAAGGCTGTATAATGAGATTGTTTTGTGAAACGATCGCTTGTTATCTTTGTGATGTTGTGGAATGCTGTTGTAAAGTTTAATCTTCCCCTCTCGCTTAAAAGTAATCTCTCTTGATATTTTTTTTCAAGTAATGTTCATGATACTTGCTTGAGGAAAACTTTGTAAATGCTTTGACATCATCTCTTGTTTTTGAAGGTAAAAGGTAAAATTCTGGCGTCTTTGTTTTATTATTTCATTTTTTGTAAAAATATTGCGTCTTCTAAAATTTTAGTTTTTTGTACTGTACTTATTAATTAAAAAAATGCTTCAATTATTCAAAATAAATATCAAAAGTATTTAATTAAAAAGGCGATGAGAGATAAAAGAGAAGAAAAAATATTGCTGTTTAAAGCTGTTTTTCCTTTTCTTATTGCTCTATAGTAAAATGATGTTAGAGAAATTTTCTAGATTTTTTGAGTAAAAAACTCCAAAAACCAGAGAAGAAATTTGAAAAGTTTTGAGATTTTCTCCAAAGGTTGTTTTTAGTTTTGCACGCAGTTTTTTATGCGATGTAAGGGCGCTTTGATTTGAGAGATAAATTTGGTTTTAGGATCATTGTTTTATAATTTATATCTGCAAAGCGCGTGGTTTTATGCATTCGAAAATGGACTAAGTGAGATGATAAACAGAGAGAATCATGCATAAACGTTTTGCTGTTATTTTTCTTGGGTGGAAGTGATCATAGATGAGAATGAGTTTTAATTGAGCTGATGGTATTGAGGATACTTAAGATTTATCCTGGTTTGATCTAATTTTGGTATAATTGGCTATTATTAGCGATTTTGCGGGGAGGAGAAGTTTATGCATGATATAGCTCTATCATGTTTTGGTTTGTAGAGTTATCCTCACTGGGGATGTTATTGCTACAATCTATATTTTAAAATAAAAGGGGGCGGAAGATAAATAACGAGCTGTCGTATCGTTATTCTTTTTCCTGTGAGATTAATTTTGGATCATGATATTATTTTGTTCTTCATTTATAAGGCTATGTTTGGCAAAAGGATTTCCAATTACTCTGCTTGATACATTGTCCATTTTTTCCCATAATTCTATTTTTTGTAATAACTTTCTTATGGGGAATTTTTCCCTTTATTACAGAGAAATTTAAAAAATCTTTTAAAGATCCTTTGTTTTTTTGTGTTTTTTTATGGCTGGAACATTAATACAAATGTTAGCAGCACAACTTTCCAATGCACAAGCTATGCCTTCTGTAGGTACGTCAGATTATCCGGATGCTCTTCTACAACAACGGATTAGACATCTTCTTTCTTTATTGGAAGATGGTAACTTATCAAAAGTCTTAGAAACATTAAATATTTTTGTGCAACCTGTTGAAGCAGCTCAAAAAAGAGTTCAGATGACAATTTCCAATGACCAAAAAATATCGCAATTAAGCATTTGCAAAGGGAGATTGATTACTTTTAGATATAAATGCGAAGAGCAAGATTGTAAAATATGAGGGGAAGTTTTTATCTTTAATTGGAGAAAAATCACAACTTGTTATCATATAGCATCAAACTCAGAGTCGCCGCTAAAATCATAAATATAAAATTATTCCTTATGCTGGTATACATCCATGGTATGATAATTTTACTAAGATTTACGTAATTGTTAATGAATGGATAAGCTGATTGTGAAAAAGAAAGTTCTCGTGTTACCTGGTGATGGCGTGGGTGCTGAAGTTTGTGATGCTGCACTGATGGTTTTAGAGCAATTTCAGTTACCGATTGAATTAATTTATGGCGATATTGGTTGGGAATGTTGGAAACAGGAAGGAGATCCTGTTCCTCAAGCAACTTGGAAAAAGATCGCTGAAAGTGATGTTATTTTGCTTGGAGCTGTGACCAGTAAAGGAAAAGAAGCAGCTTTAGAAGAGCTTGCACCGCATTTAAAAGAAAAAAAACTTTCTTATGTTTCTCCGGTCATTCAGCTTCGCCAAAAATTAGATTTGTTTGCAAATGTACGACCTGTAAAGTACATCGTTGGTTCAAGAAAGCCATTTAATTTTTGTGTTATTAGAGAAAATACGGAAGGTTTATACGCAGGATTAGATTTTCGTGGTGTATCGCCTGAAGTAGAGGCATGGTTGAAACATCCTAATTTAGAAAAATATGGTTGTGATGAAGCGGCGTGGACAGTCCGTTTACAAACGCGCTTTGGTCTAGAACGGTTATTTGAATATTCTTTTTCTTATGCACGGCAACATGATTTGAAACGGGTGACTTTTGCCGATAAACCGAGCATTATGCGAGAAAGTGGTCAATTTGTTCAAGAGATTTTTGAGAATATTGCGCAAAATTATCCTGATATCGAAGCAGATATTCATAATGTTGATGCGGTTGCTTTATGGATTGCTACTAAGCCAGAATATTTTGGTGTGATTGTTGCTGAAAATATGTTTGGTGATATTCTCTCTGATCTTGCTGCTGGTGTCATGGGCGGATTGGGGCTCGCACCCAGTGCAAATATAGGAAGCAAAATTGCTTATTTTGAACCTGTCCATGGGAGTGCACCACGCATTGCTGGGCAGAATAAAGCAAATCCTTCTGCTGTGCTTTATACAACTGCGTTGCTTTTAGAGCATTTAGGCTTTCAGGATGCGTCGCAACAATTGTCTCATAGTGTTGATCAAGTTATTCGTGCTGGAAAAATAGTTACCTATGATCTTGGTGGTTTAGCCACTACACGTCAAATGGCACAAGCTGTTCTTAACTCTCTTGTGAAACCTGTTCCTGTTTATCGTGCTGCGATTATTACTGTTGGTGATGAACTCCTTTCAGGACAATATTTGAATACGAATTTACAAGATTTGAGTCAAATCTTAGAAAAGAGAAATATCCAAGTAACACGCCATTTTGTTTGTGCTGATCAATTACAACAAATCAGTGAGACTGTTATTGCTTGTCTTGGGCAAGAAGATCTTATCATTGTTAGTGGAGGCCTAGGCCCAACATCAGATGACAGGACACGCGATGCAATTGCTCAAGCTGTTAAGAAGCCACTGCTTCATGATGAAGATGTTTGGAAAATCATAAAAGCTCAATTGCACAGGTTAGGTGTTATTCCGGACGCCAATAATGCTCGGCAAGCATTATTTCCTGAAACGGCAAAAGTGCTTGATAATCATACTGGTACCGCGCCTGGTTTTTACCTCTCTTGTGATGGAAGTTCGCTTGTTGTTTTGCCCGGCCCGCCTACGCAAGCTCTTGCACTTTTAGAGGATTATTTAAAGTATGGTGAAAAGGAATATTCTCTTGTATCGCGCACTCATTATGCATGGACTTTTATTGGATTAAGTGAAAGTACAATTGCGCATTGGGTTGATCGTCACTTCGCAAATGAGCCATTTGAGCGGCACTTTTTATGGAGAAGTCCTTATATTCTCGTTCAACTAGTTGGCAATTCATCTACGCCTTTGGCACAGCATTTAATCGAAGAGTTTGAAAATAATTTTCGTCCATATTTGGTTGGTGCAGAAATTACCACTGCTTGTCAACAATTAGCAATGCATGTTGGGATTCAATGGTCATCAAAGGATCCGATGCTTTTAAAATATTTTCAGCCTATAGAAAAAAGTGCAGCACATGTTCCATTGCTTGAGGTTGAAATTAGTTTATCGCCTGCTCTGGAGATCTTAGAAAATCAAGAAGAAAGTCTTGGACATGCAACAATGGCTATACGGATTAAAGATTTTGATGATGATCACATTTCTTTTCCTTATACGCGACCACTTCTAGGAAAAGTTTTACAGGAATATGCGGCTTGGTTGGTTCTAAAACAGTATCTGAAAAGGGAGGGTGACAGTCAATAATATCTACACGATTAATGCAAAAATACGCAAACAAAATTATTTGCTGTATCTTCTTTATCGTTTAAAATTTTTAAAGGTGTGAAAAAATATTATTTCTATAGCTTTATTTTGAGAAACAGTCTATGGGATGTATTTTTTAAAGAGATATTTTAGCTGTGTCTCTCAAGTCTTTTTTCTATCTGGTTCGTGAATAATATAATACAAATTCCATTTCTGCCACTTTCTTTATGTTTATAATGGTACGCGCTATCCACGCCATTGTTTTTATCGGTTTCCAATGTTGCGCACTCCTTGTAGTAAAATGGTTGATAAATAGCACATTTAGTTCTTTTACTAATGATTTTTATTTACATATAGATCATCTCTGGATCTCTGATTAAACAGTTTTTGTTTATTGAATATGAGGGTTTGAGACAAAAAAATCTTACTGTATTTGGGATTCGAATTTGCGTTGCAAATTATGAATTATCCTTATAAATCAATATATTGGTTTTAAAATGTAGAGGGAAATGAAAAATTTAAGAGAATCAGAATTCTTTATTGAATAAAGAAGGAATCTTTATCGTTTTTGTTGTGCTCAAGAAAGATCCTTTAAATTCTATTGAAATAGGTATCTATAAAAGATTAATCACGCATATGATTAACCAGTTTTTTGTCAAGAAATTGCCGCAAAATTTTTTAATAAATCAGAAGGATTGTAGTGAAAATAAATGCGATTTGCTACTCGTAATAGAAAATGCAAAGTGTGACTATACATTATTTCAGATTTATAACAAAAATTACTTTGTAATGTTCATAGTTTATATAAATATTAAATGAGTTGTTTATGAATTTTTTACCTCTTGTACTAATTAATTTGTAAAATTATATTAATAAATTAATTTTTTAAATATTTTTATTATTATTTTATTGATATATGTTGGTATTTTATTGTTTTTGATAATTTTTTTATTTTATATATATTTTATTACTTATGTAAATACTAATAACTTATTATCTATGTAGTTAAAATAATTGTTCTCCAATGGCGTTAAGGCTATTTAAAAATACGATCTGTTGTAATGTGTGACGGTACGAGTGAATTGTACAAAAAGAAAGGATTTTTTTATGTATTATATTGATTATAATAGTTATCGTTCCGTCAAAAGCTTTAATCGTCGTGTTCATTTTCTTGTAATGCACTACACCTCTATTGACTTTAAAGCTTCTATCGAAGCTCTTACGGGACTTAAGGTTAGTGCTCACTATCTTGTGCCTGATCCTTCAGAAAAAACGTATACTGAAGCAGGGTTTAAGGATATGCGTATTTTTAATCTGGTTGATGAAAACGAACGCGCATGGCATGCTGGTGTTAGCTCATGGGCTGGACGTAATAATCTTAATGATACATCTATTGGCATTGAAATAGTCAATTTAGCGACTAAAAATGCATATTGTTGTGATGAAACGTATCTTAAAGCTGGATTAAAGGATATGCGTGGTTTTAATCCAGGTGATAAGGATGATCCTGCACAGCAGGTTGGTGCTCACTTATTGTCTGAGGATAGTAAATTAAATGATAAAGCTGCTGAGCATGGGTCAGTTGATTTAGTTTCCTACGATAGTGAAGCATATAGATTTCCTCCCTATAATCCGATACAGATTGACGCAGTTAAACAGCTTGCGCTGAATATCCTTCAACGTTACCCAGATATTATGCCAACCGATGTCGTCGGACACAGTGATATTGCTATTGGGCGAAAAAGTGATCCAGGGGCTGCTTTTCCTTGGAAAGAACTTTATAAAGCGGGTATAGGCGCATGGTATGATGATGAATTAAAAGATCACTATCAGAAGCAGTTTCGTGAGACCCTTCCAGCTAAAGCAGATATTTTAGCAAAACTAAAACAATATGGATACGATATTTCGGCTTCCTTTACAGAAAACGGATATAAGGATTTAATACGAGCTTTTCAGCTTCATTTTCGTCAGGAAAATTATGATGGGGCTCTCGATGTTGAAACAAGTGCCATCATCTATGCATTGGTGGATAAATATTTTCCATTGGGTTAATTCAACTTATTTTAATTTAGATGTGTGTAATTACTACAGTATCATTTTTTTATTAACAGTTATCTTGTGGGATTTGGAGATTGGTTCTTTTGTAAAAAAGAAGATTAGTTGTGGTGTGGACACAAAATGGTAAGTACAGGAGCTAATGGAAACAAGAAGAAAAGTCGGTTTGGCTTATAGGGGCAGACTTTAAGATTCTGTTTTTTTTACCGTGGTAGATACACTTTTCATTAAAAAATGATACATGAAGTTAAAGTGTTGTACACAAATAAAAGAACATGGTCACTAAGAGTGCGTAGAGAAGAAGTGGCGTATTAAATTAATGTATATTTTTAATATCAGATATGAAAAGCAAAGATTGTTGGATTTAAATTTTTGGTATGTAAGTAAAAACTGACAATGCGTGAAAGAAGAGAGAAAGAAAGGCATATGTATTGCAAAAATTGAGGTGTCATCCCTTTTATAATTTTGAAAAAGAGGTAATGCTGCCTCTTTGTGAATATTTTAGCATGTTCACAAATTGCTGGAGATGCGAAAAATTCTGTTCTTCATTTTAACAATGCCATTTTTATATAATCTATTATTTTAAAAATATATTCAGCTTGTTTTTGATGATGCTAGGGTATGAGGTATCGACATAATTTTGATAATAAATACAATGGTAAATTTATATTCTTTGAATCACGTGTAAAAAACCTGTGAAGTGTGTGCAAGCAGTATTCGTTTGGTTGATTTGTTTGGATGGTTTTTGGAAAAGTAAACGGTTTTTGTCAGAGATAGTATCTTATAAATATCACGAGATATTGTTATGATTATTATAGATGGTTAAAAAACAAAAACTGGCAACATCTGTTGCCAGTTTTAGAAAAATGTAAATTTACAAAATCAGAACGAGCGCTGAAGGCGAATCATACCTTGCAAAGCACTTTTTCCTTTCAGAGCATATGTATATGTATCACTGTTTACACCTTTGAGAGTGCGATCATCATTCCAGGAAACATAAGTTAATTCAGGTGTAATCACGAATCCTGGAACAAGCGTGTATTGAATATTTACAGAAGTTGCAAAGGTTTTTACAGCACTATAAGAAACTTGAGCATTCAAATTTGTTTTTGGAGTGAGTTTGTAGGTCGCACCAGTCCAGGCTGCCCAATTTCCTCCCCAGTTTGCGTAAATCGTTGCGCTTTGTCGTGACAGAGCATTGTCATCGTCCTTTGCGTAATAATCAATGCTATTTTTATAACCGCCCATTGCCCAAATGTTCAAACGATCGCCAACATTAAAATCTACGCGCACCTTACCAGCCCATTTTTTATAATAAGAGTCATAGGCAGCAACTGTTGAAAAACCACCCCATTGTTGCATAAACTTCACACCAAAAACCAGATTTGGAGTGTAGCCTTTTATTTTTTTACTTGGAAGCTTATCGTCAGGAACGATAGCAATCTTACCATCGTCGTCAATGTAGTAGTATGTATCTTTGTCAGGAGTCTCAGCGTTGCCTAATTCAGCTCCGATAATAGCAGAAAAGCCAGTGTCGCCACTAAAGGTGTAAGAAATAAAGTTGGTGCGCGTTATACCCGCCGGAGCTATGTCATCATCGTTTATAACGTTGCCGTAGTCACCAGTCCAGCTGTTGAAAATTGTATCATCAAGACCTACACGAAAGCCACCAAGTTCTATGTAAGCAGCGGAGAGCTTTGCACCGGCTGTGTCACGACCATTACCCCAGTGTGAGTAAATCTTTGCATATGAACGAAGTGTTCCTAGTTCTGTTTCGGAAGCAGTTTGAAAAACAAGGGTTAATCGTGATGATGCACCGTAGGTTTTTCCTTTTTTAGCCAGTTCAGCATCAGTTTTTGCACCGATGTCATCACCAGCCAAAAAATCAGCACGAATATTTCCTGACAAACGCATGCAAGTTTCTGTTCCAGGAATGTAAAAATATCCTTTACCATATGCATCGCAAACACGAACATATCCTACAGGTTCTGGTTCTGGTTCTAGAATTACTTTTGAATCTGCTTGTGCTCCAGAGACAACTAGTAAAGCTGCTGTAGAGCTTAAAAAAAATGACCTAATACTCATTATGGACATCCAATGAAAACAGTTTATTTTTGTTAGAATTATTGTTCAAATTATTAAGGGTAAAGATACGCGGTACTCATGATCTATTCCGAATATACTGATCTTTTTTAGATATACAAATATGAAATTAACTTTTTGTAAGATATTTTCTTACTGTTCAAAACAGTGTTGTAAAAAAGACACAATTTTTGTTTTTTAACTTTTATCCTTTTGGATTAAAAAAAGAAAAATCTCAGATATTTTTGAAAAAAATCGAAAATGTCTTGAACTTTCTGTTGATACCATTTATGCACTCCCTTGGAGAGGTGGCCGAGTGGTCGAAGGCGCTCCCCTGCTAAGGGAGTAGGGCCCAAAAGGCTCTCGAGAGTTCGAATCTCTTCCTCTCCGCCATTTTTAGCAAAATCAATGATTCATAGTAGTAGGATTGGAAAGTAATTAAGGGTGGAAATTTTGATTGCTTAATTTTCTTTTTATCCATCTTGGATTTTTTCGTAGCTTTTCGATTTCTTCCACTGCGAGCCTTTTCCTTTTCAGTTGTTTGGGTGGGGAGAAGTGCTGTATTAAATTCGCTTCAGTTTAAAGTGTATTCATTTGTGAAAGTATGGTTTTTGCATTTACTGTATGCATTACTGCCAACGCTTTTTAAATTTATGTACTGGCTTTATAATTTCCTAGATTATGACGTGTTTGCACAAAGTAAGTTGCAAAGATTTTTTTGTAAATTTATTTTCGCTTTTCTCATAAGTGAATGTTATATTTTGATGGATATCCTTCTAGGATTATGGTGCGTTCAGGTAAGATGGGAAGATACTTGATTAGAATTTAAAATTTTTGTCTTAAAGTGAAAAGCGCATCAGTTTCGTGAGGAAAAGGTGAAATGTTATCTTTCATGTCTTTCCATTGATATGAGTAAAATTACCACAATGCACTCTGTGTCAGAGAGAATACAAGTCCAAGCATGTCCATAAATTGTAAAATTTCATCATTATTGATGTTCTTTTTGTGCTTTAGGTCGCTTATCTTCTAATAAACCTTGACAAATT
Organism: Bartonella sp. B23; assembly: GCF_053793815.1. Classification (NCBI taxonomy): domain Bacteria; kingdom Pseudomonadati; phylum Pseudomonadota; class Alphaproteobacteria; order Hyphomicrobiales; family Bartonellaceae; genus Bartonella; species Bartonella sp. B23. The sequence goes on along the minus strand of NZ_CP200033.1, from coordinate 1,108,883 downwards.
GTTTATTCAGAAACATATCCAAAATATTACAGCGAATCCTTTGCACCATTTATTGCTGTGATAAACTGTTTTTTGATTTTGATGTGGAGTGTTAAAATTTGACGCTTTCATTAAAATGAATGATAGGGGGGTGTTGTACAGTTTTTGTTTCTATGCTCATTTTGTTCGAGCAGTCGTGTAGGTGAAATTTCAATAAGGTTATTTTGTTTTGTTAGGGGATGTGCATCTTTTGCAAGATAAATTTTGGATGTTATTTTTTTAAACTGTTTTGGTACACGCTGTTGATTTTATTATTTAAAATATTGTAGGTAAGTTTTATCGGTTTTAATGATTGCGATATGATAAGAGAGGGATTCAAAAATTTTTCTTTTTAGAAAACGCTAATGCTTTGGAAGTCTAGGATAAATAAAAAATACCTCAAAAAAAATTCTGATTTAGAGTAAATTGCAAAAGTGTGTCGAAAAATCCTATTTCTGACTTTTATTCACGCATCTGATAATTAAAAAAGATACAAAATTAACGCATTATTTGTAACAAAAAAGAGAGCAGTATCTGCTAAAAAAAGACTAATTTTAAGTGTTTCTTTTAATTTTGGTAAGACTAGAAGAAAAATATCTATTTAGAGGTTGTCCACATGTGGGAAAAATTTGAGTATTTTGTGTTGCTAAAAATACCTTGAAGAGAAGAGGCGATTCACAATTTTATACTACCAAGATCCGTCTGATGGCGCTGTAACAACATCATGAAAAATGGTTTATCTTTTTGATTATTTTAAATAATTTTTTAAAAAACAAAGAAAAATTCTTTTACTTTTGGTGCCCAAAAGAGGACTCGAACCTCCACGCCTTGCGGCACAGGTACCTGAAACCTGCGCGTCTACCAATTCCGCCATCTGGGCTTAAAATCCATCTAAGCTTGTGAAGCAGCTCTGTCAATAAAATTATAGGATTTATTCTGCAGTTCGAAATGATTGAATTTTCTTGGAAACTTCTTCAGGCTCCTTATAACTCTGGAAGCCTAAGAGGTGATGATTGTCTTTGAGGAAATCGTTGAGTCAGAATGAAATGTGTAAATTATAGGAATGCCCGTTGCTAATTCTTGAGATATAATCTCTTCACTGTTTAGGCCTTCAAGCGCCATCATAAGAGCACGAAGAGAGTTACCGTGTGCTGCGACTAAAACAGTTTGACAACGCAAAATATGTGGTTGGATATGGTGAAGATAATAGGGCCAAATACGTGCACCAGTATCGCGTAAGCTTTCTCCATTCGGGGGTGCAATGGTATAGGAACGACGCCATATTTGCACTTGTTCTTCTCCCCATTGTCGGCGTGCTTCATCTTTATTCAGACCAGAAAGATTACCATAATCACGTTCATTCAATGTGGAAGTCTTTATCAGTTTCAAATCCGATTGTCCCATTTGTTCTAAAATATGTTGCGCCGTTTTTTGTGCACGCTGTAGGGCAGATGTGTAAGCAATATCAAATTTTAAACCAGTTTCTTTAAGTTTTTTTCCTGCTTTTATTGCTTCTGCATGGCCTTTTTCTGTTAAATCGGGATCTTTCCAACCTGTAAAAAGATTTTTGAGATTCCATTCACTTTGTCCATGACGGATGAGTACAAGTGTGCGTTCCATTTGTGAATTTCCTGCATTATATTGATTATTTAAAGTTTATCGTACAATCCTAAAACATCAAGCATTGAATAAAGACCATTTTTGTGATTTTTTGCCCATAAAGCTGCTTTTAAGGCGCCATCGGCAAAGATAGAGCGTTCCTGCGCTGCGTGTGAAAGAATGATGCGCTCATTGGAGCCGGCAAAAATGACACTATGGTCGCCAACAACCGTTCCACCTCGTGAAGAGGCAAAGCCAATGGTGCCTTTTTCGCGCTTACCTGTATGGTCACTGCGTCTGCTGCCAATAACATTTTGTAGCATGACATTGCGGCCTTCGGCCGCCGCTTGCCCAAGAAGAAGAGCTGTTCCAGAAGGGTCATCAACTTTGTCCGCGTGATGCATCTCATAGATCTCAATATCAAAATCTTCAGATTCTAGTGCTTTTGCAGCTCTTTTTACAAGGTTTGCTAAGAGATTTACTCCAAGGCTCATGTTTTCGGATTTGACAATAGCTGTATATTTTGCAAAATCCACAATTTGTGCTTCTTCTGTTTTGCTAAATCCCGTTGTACCGATGATATGGACAAGCTTTTTTTGAGCAGCATAGTTGGCATAGAGAATACTAGCTTGTGGCTGAGAAAAATCTAAAATACCTTCTGTGTTAGAAAAGGCACTTTCGGGATCATCAGTGATGCGAATACCAATAAAATCTGAACCAATCAGTGTACTGGCATCTTTGTTTACAAAAGGTGATCCCTTGCGCACAAGCACAGAACAAAGTTCGACGTCTTTTTTACACTGGATGGCTGTGATGAGTTCGCGTCCCATTCTTCCATTAGCTCCAACAACTGTAAGGCGCATATTTCTCTCCTTATGATGCTTTATTTCTTGTAGTATAGAAAAATTCTCTCTTTCTTTCCAAGGGTTGTTTTTCTCAATAGAGGAAAAATTTTTTTCCTTTAGTTGTATGAAGGAATTGCTAATTTATAGAAGCACTTGGTGAAAACTCTTTATAGAGTCTAGTAATGTGAATGTCATGCAATACATTTGTTAACATGTATTTTTGCAGGATGAAGGATTACAAATTGGCACCATCATTCTATTTGCAGCTCTTAATGTTGTTTCTGTTCTGGCATGAGGTCGCTTCATAAGAAGTGTATCTGCTTTTTTTAACGGTATTTTTCATTTATTGATATGAGATAGAACTCAATGGGGGTAAAATGAGAGAATATTCTTGTATTGGTAGCTTTCATTCAAGTTGTAAAACGGTGAATTATCTTTATAAGTTAATGTATTATTGTATTATGTATAAAAATGTACAAGATTTTATTGGTGCAAAGATACATGCTTCGCGATGTTAAACATTACTTTTGCCCGTTGGGAGGGATGTTTAGAAGTCAAGATCTGTATAATGAGGGCTTGCTACAATTCCTCGGATGCGATCTGTTAAAAGAGAGCGAAAAGAAGGTCGCGATTTAATTCGCATATACCAGTCTTTGGCAGCAGGAGATTGTTCCCAGTCGATTTCTCCTAGGAAATCAAGTACAGAAACAGAAGCTGCGGCTGCCAGATCAGCATAGGATAATTCAGAGCCGACTAACCAATCGCGAGATGCACAGAGCCAATTTAGATAGTTCATGTGTGGTAGAATATTAGCGCGTGCATTGCGTAAAATTTGTGAATTTGGGGCACCACCGCCAATGGCTAACGGCATTTCACGCTTATAAATGCGTTCTCGCACAATGTGGCGTGTAGATTCATTGTCAAATTTATTTAAAAACCAGTCATTGAGACGGCGTACTTCGGCACGATCTAAAGGATTTGCAGGAAAGAATTTATTCTCTTGTCGTAAACTCCCGTATGTTTCATCTAAATATTCATAGATAACAATGGCTCCTGATAAAGGAAATTCATGTTCATCAAGAAGAACGGGAACATGACCAGCTGGGTTCATTGCGAGAAACTCGTGTCTTCTAGCCCATTCATGTTCTTCAATCAGTTGAGTGTTTATACCATATTCTCCAAGAATAAGGCGTATGAAGCGGGAAGCAGAAGATAGGGGAGAGTGAAAAAGTGTCAGCATAATCTGTATTGTTAAATGGAGTTGATGAAAATTCTTTCAAGTAGCAGAAATTTCTATAAAGGTGCTTTATTGGAAGTACAAGTTTATTAGCAGCAGCTAGCAATTATGTTTAATAAACTATTCACAACAAATGTTGTCTATATTGTAACTGCTTGCAAAATGGCAGCACGCATCTCTTCTAAACCTAGTGCTTTTTCTGAAGACGTTACAAGAAGTTCAGGATAAGCTGCTGGACGCTTAAGAAGCCTTGTTTTGGTGGTTATTATTAACTTTTCAAGGACATTCGATTTTATTTTATCACTTTTGGTCAAAACAATTTGATAAGAAGTGGCTGCTTTATCAAGAAGATCTAGAACATCCGCATCATTCTTTTTTATTCCATGACGTGAATCAATTAAGATATAAACACGTCTTAATGTTGTGCGACCCCGTAAATAGTTAAAAACTAAATTTGTCCACGCATCAACCAGTTTTTTAGGAGCTTTAGCAAAACCATAACCTGGCATATCTACAAGCGCTATAGGGGGGAGATCTTCTGGTTGCCCACTGAAACCATCGGGTACAAAGTAATTAATTTCTTGGGTACGTCCTGGTGTATTTGAGGTACGTGCTAAGTTTTTTTGTTGGATGAGCGCGTTGATCAAAGATGACTTTCCAACATTGGAACGTCCCGCAAATGCGATCTCTGGTGGTCCTTCTGGTGGAAGAAAGTATATTTCTGGCACACCACGGATAAAAATCCAGTTGCGAGAAAAAATTCCAGAAAGGGAAGGATATTTTGTCATTCTTGCACTTCATTTTTGGGGTGATTTTCGCCACATGGCTTTAAGATTATCGAAAAGTTCAATTTTTGCCCCATGACGTTTCATCATGATACCTTGCTGAATCATTGACAATATGTTGTTCCATGCCCAATAGATGACAAGACCAACAGGGAAGGAAGCAAGCATAAAAGTAAAAATGACAGGCATCCACGCGAAGATCATAGCTTGCGTTTGGTCTTGAGGAGCTGGGTTCATACGCATTTGTAAAAACATTGTTATTCCCATGATCAAAGGCCATGCACCAACCATAAGAAACGTTGGAGTTGCGTATGGCAATAAGCCAAACAAGTTAAAAAGGGAAGTTGGATCGGGCGCTGCTAAATCTTTAATCCAGCCAAAGAAAGGTGCATGCCGCATTTCGATGGTGATATACAGAACTTTATAAAGAGCAAAGAATATTGGAAATTGAACCAACATTGGCCAACAACCTGCAAGGGGGTTAATTTTTTGGGTTTTGTACAGTTCTATTATTGCTTGTTGTTGTCTGGTTCTATCATCTGGATATTTTTCTTTTATTTCCAGTAACATTGGCTGTATAAGCTTCATGCGCGCCATAGATTTGTAAGATTTATTTGCCAGGGGGAAGAGAAGCGTTTTCAAGAGTACTGTGACAAGAAGAATGGCGACACCAAAATTGCCTGTTCGCTTATAAAGAATGTCAATGAGAGAAAACATTGGTTTAGTGATAAAATCAAACCAACCCCAATCGATTAAAAGAGCAAACTTCTTAATTTTTAGATCATTTTGATAGTGATTAATGATTTCAACTTGTTTTGCACCAGCAAAAAGATGATTCGTAATGGTTTTTGTTTCATTTGGGGCAATGGTTAACAGTGACCCTAGCACGTCAGACTGATAATGCGTCTGCAAGCGATCAAAATAAACAAATCGACTTGTATATTCTTTATCTTGTGGAGGAATAACCGCTACAGCCCAATATTTATCGGTAATACCAATCCAACCTCCTGTCACTTTGGAGAAAGTTATACTTTTTTGGCCATTATCAGGATTAGGATTAAGTTCCGCTAAATTTTTGTATTGCTCAGTTTTTAGTGAATCACCTGCAATACCTATCATGCCTTCATGAAGCAAATAGGTTGCATTTGTATGCTTTGGTGGAGCCGCACGAGCAACGCGAGCATAAGACGAGAGATATATTGGCTCATCCCCTTCATTGCTGATAGAGTCCTCAATGGTAAACATGTAGTGATCATCAACAGAAAGGATGCGGCGGAAGATTTGTCCCTGTCCGTTATTATAAATTAAAGTGACAGGTGTTGAAGGGGTTAGTGTCGTGTTATTTCCCTCTACTTGCCATTGTGTATCAGATTGTGGCAAAGCTTCAGCTGACAAAGATGAACCTGTAAAACCAAATTCAACAAGGTATGTTATTGTAAATCCTTTTGGGTTTAATAAAGCGATTTCTGGTGATTTCTCATCTACTGTCAGGCGATATCTTTTGAGTAAAAGATCATCAAATTGTGCGCCAACAAGATTAATGGAACCTTCAAGTTCATTGGTTTTGATCGCAATACGGTTTGTTTTAGCCAATACAGCACTTCGGATTTCAGGAGTCATTTGTCTATCAATTATAGATGTTGATCCGTACGTTTGTGCATCGTCAGAAGAATTCGTCATAAGAGCAGAAGGTACTGGCTGTTTTTTTGACAATTGCTGCGCAATTACTTGTTTTTTTTGTAATTCAGCCTGTTTGGGAGCAATATAAAGAAATTGCCATGCGATAAGCACTATGAAAGATAATCCAATGGCGATAAAGAAATTGCGGTTATATTCCATTCGTACTACCTTGTTGCCGTTGCTGGTGTTTTGTTTTTGGTTTTATTCGTCTGTTTAATTCACTGATCAAAGATGTAAAAGACGCATGGAGCGCATCAGGATGTGCTACGATAACATAGTCTGTTCCTGCCTCCATGTTATTTGTTAAACCAACCCTCACTGCTTCGCGCAGACGTCTTTTGATACGATTGCGTTTGACAGCGTTGCCATTTTTGCGTGTAACAGTGAATCCTACACGCGCAAAAAGAGGAGATTTTATTTCTGCTGTTTGTTTATGGGACTTAACTTCGAGCAAAAATAAAGGACCACGCCGTTTTTCTCCTGTGCGTACAGCCAAAAAATCCGCTCTCTTACGAATGCGGCAGAGATATTTTTTCTTCATAAAGAGCGTTTCGCAACTTTGCTAAATGCCTGAAAAAAACAAGCACCAGAGGTTCACAACGAAAACTTCACAACGAAGAAATTATGGGCAATATTCAACTGTTGTGAAAATTTAAATAGTTAAGCGGATAATCGCTTACGTCCACGAGCACGCCTTGCAGCGATAATTCTACGGCCACTTGCTGTTGCCATACGTGCACGAAACCCATGGCGGCGTTTACGGACAAGTTTAGAGGGTTGGTAAGTACGTTTCATTTATTTAAATACCGCGGAGTGCGGCCCTTCTTAATTCTATGGGCAATTATGCGCTAGATGAACAGTCTTATCCTATCATACAGCTGCTAACTCATAAGGAAAAGCATAAAAAAAGTCAATCTTAGATTATTTTTCTGTCTCTTTGATTTAAAAAGATAAAAAACTCCATGGTATAAGAAAAACAATTTTTTTCTACAATAACTTAGCTTACAGTCATTTTTTTGTAACACAAGTGAGTGACTAAGGCGTCAAAGGAGTAAAGAAAGAATCATAGCCTTTTGTTGTACAATAGCAACAAAGTGTATCTGTTTTAATATTAAGGGGTTTGTTCAAATTTTCTTCTTAAAGGCTTTTATGGAAACATTCGTAAAGTGACCGTACGATAAACGTGTTTAATGGGATTTTAACCAAATTTTATGCCCGAGATTTTTATTTGCAGTTGGTTTAGTGTTTTAAAAGAGATAAAATATAGGGTATATACATTTTACAATTCTCATAAAGTAGGAAACTTTAAGTGGTTAAGTTGAAGTGTTTTTGGTTCTTATTGCTGTATTTTCTGGCATTTTTATAGAGAGGAAATGGCATGAGTCCTATCACAAGCGAGGCTATCCGCAACGCGTTACATCAAATCAAAGGACCGGATTTTGAAAATGATATTGTATCATCGGGGCTTCTTTCAGAAATACTGATTGCTCATGGAAAAGTTTTCTTTTCCATTACAGTTCCAGATGGACGTGTGCAAGAATGGGAAGCGTTGCGTCGTGCTGCTGAAGAAGCGGTGAGTGTTATGGATGGAGTTGAATCTGTTGTTGTTACACTTACGGCAGAAAAGAAGTCGATGCTGCCTTCTCAAGTGCATAGAGATGCTGTTTTTTCTAAGCCAAAACGTAAAATAAATGCATTGCCTATGAAAACACCGATAGAAGGTGTACGGCATGTGATTGCGGTTGCTTCTGGAAAAGGGGGGGTTGGCAAATCTACAATGGCAATAAATGTTGCCTTAGCTTTTCAAGATTCTGGTTTCAAAACAGGTTTAATGGATGCGGATATCTATGGCCCGTCTTTGCCACGTTTGACAGGACTTGTTAACAAAAAACCACAGCTCATTGATGGGAAAAAGCTTCAACCTCTCGAAAAATTCGGTCTTAAATTGATGTCGATGGGATTTTTGGTTGAAGAAGAAAAGCCAGTGATATGGCGTGGTCCCATGGTAATGGCGGCTGTGACCCAATTGCTAAGAGATGTTTTATGGGGACCTCTTGACGTTTTGGTGGTCGATATGCCACCAGGTACAGGGGATGCACAATTGACGCTTGCTCAACAGGTGCAGTTGACGGGTGCATTGATTGTTTCTACTCCGCAGGATCTTGCTTTGGTTGATGCGCGTAAAGCGATAGAAATGTTTACGAAAGTTGATGTTCCTATTTTGGGAATCATTGAGAATATGAGCTATTTTATTGCTCCTGATACACGAAAACGCTACGATATTTTTGGCTATGGTGGTGCTCGTGCAGAAGCAAAATGCAGAGGAGTGCCTTTTTTAGCAGAGATGCCGCTTGATGCAGCTTTATGCTCTTCTTCGGATGACGGTATGCCGATCTTTGTTGCTAAGCCTGATGAGGAGCATGCCAGGCTTTATCGTGGGATTGTTGATCAAGTGAAAAACAGATTTTGTTAGATTCACATTTTTCTCATAGGGGTTGCTATGGTACACTGTTAAAAAATACAGAGGGGACGTTTTACAGAAATTACAAAACACGGACGTTTTATTGTAGAATTGAAGATTTCAGATATCAAATAAACTGAACAATAATCATGTAATGGGTGATAATTTTTTATAAATAGGCTGTTCGTTGGTTTTTGTTGAAGGGAGAGAATCGGTTAACGATTTTGATGCAGGTACAAAAAAGAATTTTTTACCACGAAATTTTGGATATTGGTTATATCGTTTAAAATGCCGATTATGGAGAGCATTCGGAATTTAGCTCTTAAAAGCTGAGTAAGCTCGAGATGTAGGAATAGATAGAATTATCGATTCGATTCTTGAAGAAAAACTCTACGCAAAGTTATAAGAAACTATGTGGTGTTTGTAACTGGAAATTCATTTTATTGGAAGCGTAATGATGATGAAAAATGTGTTATAACACCAAGAAAAGCATGGATATTGATGCAAACCATCTTATGATGGTGCGAATGGTTATTTGGGCGGTTTATTTTTTTGTAATGACAATAAAATTGATAAAAATCGATGATGCTCACAGATAAAGATTTTAACGATGGTTGATGAAAAAAGGCTTCTTGATTATGAAAGAAAGGCATGTGTGAAAAAACATATTTTATAGGCACTCATGCTTATTGTGCACCTGTCATAGAACCAGGGCTTTATCTTGTGGCAACGCCTATCGGAAATCTTGCAGATACCACTCTTCGTGCTTTACAGGTGCTCGCGGGGGTTGATATTTTAGCGTGTGAGGATATGCGGGTGACGCGTGTTTTGTTGGAACGCTATGGTATTCGGAAAAAGCCCTTTCTTTATCATGAACATAATGCACAAAAAGCAGGGTTGAAGTTATTAGCGGCTTTGGCAAAAAATAAAACTGTAGCGCTTGTATCAGATGCTGGGACACCGCTTATTTCTGATCCCGGCTTTCGATTAGTGGAAGGAGCGCGCAAAGCTGGTTACAAAATTATTCCAATTCCTGGCGCATCAGCTCTTTTAGCTGCTCTTGTCACGGCGGGACTTCCCACTGATAGCTTTTTCTTTGCTGGTTTTTTGAGTGCACGAAAAGTACAGCGTCAAAAACGCTTGGAACAGTTAAAAACCATCCCTGCCACTTTGGTTTTTTATGAATCGCCACATCGTCTTGTCGAGACTTTACAGGATATGGTCTCTCTTTTTTCGGCCGATCGTCCTGCTGCAATTTGCCGTGAATTAACAAAAAAGTTTGAAACAGTAGATGTTTCCAATTTAGGAAATTTGTTCGAAAGCTATAGGAAACAAGCATATATTCGGGGGGAAATTGTTGTGCTTGTTGGGGAAGCACTTTCTTCTTTGGAAGTGATGAGTGATCAAGAAATTGATGAAATATTATTAGAATTAGCGCGTACGCATTCTGCGGCTAAGGCAGCTGCTTTGGCGGCAAAGAAAACTGGCTTAAAAAAGCAAGAGCTTTTTCAGCGGTTGAATTTTTTGAAGGATGCATAAGCTTATGCAAAAACAACGAAAACAAAAATCTTTCTATCGGGGTATTCGTGCAGAAAAATGGGCAGCTTGGTGGTTACGTCTCAAAGGCTTTCACATCGCTGAAATTCGTTTTAGAACAAAATGTGGTGAAATTGATTTAATTGCACGGCGTGGAAATCTTGTTTTAATCGTTGAGGTAAAAGCACGTTCAACATTGGCTGAAGCAATGGCTGCGGTTTCTTGGGTAAATGAAAAGCGCATTGAGGCAGCAGCCGATATTTGGCTAACACGACAAAAAGATCATGCTCTTTTATGTGTACGCTTTGATCTGATCGCAATTTTGCCGTGGAGTTTGCCGCAACATATCCCCGCATTTTTTACGTCTGGTAAATAAGAATTTCTATACCATTTTAACTATGGTAGGTGAGAAACATTTTGTTTTTATATCCGCATCGGATAGAAAAAGTGTGTCATAGTTTGAAGATTATTAGGAGCAAAATATGGATGATTATGAAAAGTTTGCAACAGGTTTATCGATTATTTTTGGAGTGCTGATTATTGGTGGTTTAATGGCAATGCACATTGTTCTTATGAATAAGCCAGGTTTTTTATTTGCCTTAGCAGCTGCTGTCTTTGGTTGGTTTTCTGCTTTTGCAGTTCTTTTTGATAAACCAAAAATTTATTTGGGATTGATTATTTTTGCTGTGTTATGTGTTGCTTCTTCAATTAGTTTTTATGTCAATTAAAATGTATGAACTGTTGGTGTATCTTCCTTTAAAATTATTAAAAGTAAGGAGTAGAAATGAAAGTTGGTTTTTTGGGAACAGGTAAAATCAGTGTTTCAATGGTTGATGGCTTAATGAAGAGTGCTTTTGATGTTTCTTCTATTATCATTTCGCCACGCAATGCGCAAAATGCAGAGCGTCTTTCGCGCAATTATGATAAGGTCATAATTGCTGAAAATAACCAAGCGTTGCTGGATGTTAGTGATTGTGTTTTTCTTTGTTTGCCAAACCAAATTGCAAAAGAAATTCTGCGTCCTCTTCATTTTTGCTCGGAACAGCTTGTCATTTCCGTTCTTGCTATGGCAAAAGCAGCAGAAGTTGAAGAGTGGATCAATCATGAGGTTTATCGTGCTGTTCCACTTCCTTTTGTAGAAGAATGTAAAAATTTGACACCAATTTATCCGGATCACCCATTTTTACGCACTTTATTTGATGCGTTGGGTGGTACATTGGTGTTGGATGCGGAAGAGCAGTTTAATCTTTTTATGACCGCTGGTTCATTGATGGGGGTTTATTTTAATTTTATAGAAACAGCACATCAATGGTTGGTGATGCAAGGGTTAAAAAAAGAGCAGGCAGCAGATTTTCTCGCCATGATGTTTGGAAATCTTACCGATGAAATGCGCAAAATTATAGCTACGGATTGTTCTAAAGCTCTCGATTTTGCAATGCTTGAGAAAGAGTTTTCAACGAAAGGAGGCACAAATGAACTTTTGTCAAACTGTTTTTCTCGCCAAGGAGGAAGGAATGCTTTAATAACGGCTCTTGAGGCTACTTTGCAAAAAATGAATTCTCCCTTTATACATTAAAGTGCTGGACTCATATTTTTTTGATTTCAATGAAAAGGGTATTGGTATGTTTGTTTAGATTTATGTGAATACGGATATACCAAATTTTTTACTACACATCTTTTTAAGAGAAAGAATACTGATATTCAAGACTTATTCTATAGTAATAAGTTGATTTGTGATGATAATTCATTATTTGCAGTTTGAACGAGAATATTAACAGTAAGCTTTTTTTATTTTAACTCCTCTTATAATGGATAAAAAATATTTTTGTATGTTACAAAAAAGACCAACATATCAACAAAAAACCGTTTAAAAATAGCAAAATATGCTGTTTATGAATCGAGCTCATAATACAAAAGTTGGCGCAATATTTTGAGCAGGAAAATAGAATGGTGATATCGGTTTGTATTTTTATAAACATACAGGATGATCGCGTTTAATGAATCCTGCCTTATGCTTTTTGTGGAGGATAGCCTAGAAAGGGGGAATTGCGTGGAGATGGTGCTCCAAAGTAAATTTGTGAATGAGTAGCGTAATGGCATGTTATTTTTTTTAGGAAAAAGAATAAGAAAAGTAAAAACGTGAATCGGTGTCGCGCGATCTCTATCATTTGTTGTTGTGGGGACGGGCGGTGGTTTGCACTTTTATGAAAAATGGAAAAAATATCTTTATCGTTTATAGATAAAAAGTTTTTAAGAACAGTATATTATAGATTTTTTTATAAAAATCATGTGTTAGTAAAAATGTTTTATTGTGGAAGTGGTGATAGAGTATGTTCTGTTTGGTGAAAGAACATGTGCATTGATGGTATCAAATGGGATTTTGATGTAAGGGAAAGCGCTCTTGTTGATTGCGCTTTTTACGTTATTATTTTTGTGGAATGAACAAATGATTACATGTTTAGATACAAGGGGCCTTCGTTGCCTTGTGGACAGATCCAATTGATATTTTGATTGGGATCTTTGATGTCGCAGGTTTTGCAGTGTATGCAGTTGGAAGCGTTGATAACATAAGTTTCATGATTATCCTGGTCTAGCCATTCGTAGACAGCGGCAGGGCAATAGCGTGTGGAAGGCCCTCCATAGATTGTATATTCGGAGTCTTTTTGTTTTTCTAATGAGGCTATTTTTAAATGGCAAGGTTGGTTTTCTTCATGATGCGTATTAGAAAGCGCGATACTGGAAAGGCGATCAAAGGTTACAACACCATCTGGTTTTGGATAAGCGATGGGTTGAAATTTTTCTGCTGGTTCAAGACATGCATAATCTGCTTTTCCGTGAGAGAGTGTTTTAAATAAGGAAAATCCGAATAATTGTTGCCACCACATATCAAAGCCAGCAAGCTTAATCCCATATTTTGTGCCAAATTTTGTCCAGAGTGGTTTGACGTTGCGTGCTTTATAAAGATCTTCACCAATGGGACCTTTTCGCCAATGTTCTTCGATTTCTCTAATTTCATCATGGGCGCGACCTTGTGCAAGAGCTGTAGCGATTTCATCGGCTGCTAATATGCCAGATAAAATAGCATTGTGTGATCCTTTGATACGAGGAACATTAACAAAACCAGCAGAACAGCCAATAAGCGCTCCACCGGGAAAGGTAAGCTTTGGTACAGATTGCCAACCACCTTCGCTGATGACGCGTGCGCCATAGGAAAGACGTCTTGCGCCTTTGAAGATTTCATAGAGTTTTGGATGTGTTTTAAAACGCTGAAACTCTTCGAAGGGAGAAAGATAGGGATTTTTATAATCTAAGTGTACAACAAAACCAACAGAAATTAAATCGTCTTCTTGATGATAAAGGAAACCGCCACCGCCGGTATTATTGTCTAAGGGCCAACCGGCGAAATGCTGGACTAAACCAAGTCTGTGTTTTTGGGGATCAACTTTCCAGAGCTCTTTGAGACCGAGACCAAATTTTTGTGGTTCACGATTTTTGCTAAGATCGAATTTCTGTATCAGTTGTTTTGCAACGGAACCACGCGCTCCTTCCGCAATTAGAGTATATTTTGCTAATAAAGCCATACCAGGCATATAATTTTTTCCAGGGGTTCCATCTTTGTTAAGACCCATATCACCTGTGAGAACACCAATGATAGCTCCATTATCATCCTGGATGGTTTCTGATATGGCAAAACCAGGATAGATTCCAACGCCGAGTGCTTCGGCTTTTTTGCTTAACCAACGACAAACACTACCGAGTGAAACGATATAGCAACCATCATTTGATAAGATTTTTGGGCGAAAAATATTGGGAAATATTGTGGCGCGTTTTGGCTTTAGAAAAAAAAATTGATCACTGGTGACAGGTGTTTTGAAGGGATGATCACGCTCATTTCTCCATTCTGGCAAGAGTGTATCAATGCCGATGGGATCAACAACTGCACCAGACAGAATATGTGCACCAACTTCGCTCCCTTTTTCAACAATTGTAACAGAAAGTTCGGGATTAATCTGTTTTAGACGAATTGCGGCAGAGAGTCCTGCGGGTCCTGCTCCGACAATCACTATGTCAAATTCTATACTTTCACGTTGCTGATGCAAAGATGCATGCATGGCTTATAAAGCTTTCTCTAACTCAGGAATAATGTGGTGAAGATCGCCTACAAGGGCATAATCAGCAATTTGCATGATGGGAGCCTCTGCATCTCTATTAATGGCTACAATAACCCGTGCATCCATTATACCCGCTAAATGCTGGATTGCGCCGGAAATACCGACAGCGATATAGAGCTCAGGGGCAACGACTTTACCTGTTTGCCCAATTTGCAAATCATTAGGGGCATAGCCAGCGTCAACCGCTGCACGGCTGGCACCTAAAGCAGCTTTTAGCTTGTTTGCGAGGGGTAGAAGGAGTGCCATAAATTGCTCTTGTGAACCAAGACCACGCCCGCCTGATATAATAATGCGTGCTGAGGTAAGTTCAGGGCGATTACTTTTGTTTGTTTCTTCCTTCACGAAAGAGGAAAGATTCGGATTTGGAGCTGGTTTTATTATTTTAATGGGGGCAGCGTTATTTTGGAAGGGGGCTGGTGTGAAAGATGCTGTACGAACTGTTATCACCTTTTGACGATCATTGCTGCGTACAGTTTCCAATGCATTTCCTGCATAAATTGGTCGTTTGAAGGTATTGGGTGCAAGAACGGCGACAATGTCTGAAATTTGCATAAGATCAAGGAGAGCAGCTACGCGCGGCATTACATTTTTGCCAGTACTGGTAGAGGCAGCCATGATCACATCATAATCATTTGCCAATTTTACAATTGTATTCGCCATAGGTTCAGCCAGTTGATGTGCCAAATAATCAGATTCAGCGATAAGAATTTGTCGCACATCAGTGAGTTTAGCAGTGTTTTCAGCGATTGCTTGAACCTTTGAGCCACAAACCATAATATCGATGTCGTTGCTGATTGCGTGAGCAGCGGTGAGTGCTTTTGCAGTTTCTTCTATATTGTGTTCGGCTAATAAAAGAATTGCCATATGTTTTTACCTTTTTATACAGCGTTGCTTTTGATCTCTTGTTTATAGAATATTAAATGCATTTTTTTTGTTTTAGCGCATTGACAAGTTCTGCTACATTATCCACTTTGATCCCGGGTTGGCGGTTTTTGGGCTCTTCAACGCTAAGAATTTCTAAACGCGTTCGCGTATCTATGCCAAAATCAGCAAGCGCTTTTTGTTCAATGGGTTTCTTTCTTGCTTTCATGATATTGGGCAGAGAGGTATAACGCGGTTCGTTTAAGCGCAAATCAGCGGTCATAACTATGGGAAGAGGAAGGCAAATGGTTTGTGTGCCGTTATCTACTTCGCGGATGACTGTTGCGTGGCCGTTTTTTATGTCTAAATGCGAGGCAAAAGTTGCTTGTCCCCATCCAAGAAGAGCTGCGAGCATTTGTCCAGTTTGGTTACTATCGTCATCAATCGCCTGTTTTCCCAAGAAAACCATATCTGGTTTTTCTTCATCAACAATAACCTTGAGAATCTTGGCAATTGCTAAAGGTTCAAGTGTTTTGTCCGTTGTTACAAGGAGTGCGCGATCGGCACCCATTGCAAGTCCTGTTCGTAGGGTTTCTTGCGCTGCTTCTGATCCAATGGAAACAAGAATAACTTCGGAAATTTTGCCAGATTCTTTTTGACGGATTGCTTCTTCCACGGCGATTTCGTCAAAAGGGTTCATAGACATTTTTACGTGGGATAGATCAACGCCTGTGCCATCAGGTTTGACGCGTATTTTGATATTATAATCAACAACACGTTTGACGGCGACAATTATCTTCATAGTGATCCTCTTTGTTTTTCTGATTACAAGTTTATAGTAATCTTCATAAGAAACCAAATCGTTTAAGACTGAATTTTACCTATCATTGATTTTTTCATTGCATAAGCTTTCTTACATCTGTTTATACCCTTTTATCATTGTGATTCATCTCTATTTTGTTTTTTTGTGCAATTTAATAATTGCTACCTTTGTTTGAATAAAAAGTAAAAAACAATGAATATTTATTTTAACTAAATGCGTTTGTCATAGTTTGTAAAACAGTTTTAAAAGAACTTAAAATAAATGATGTAGAATGGTAAATGGTATCCGAATAGCAAAATAAGGATAGCCTTTTTAAATTCCGCATGCGGTTAACTGATCAATAGGAATTTAATGTAATGGTCAAGAGAGCAAAAAAAGAAAAAATGGAGGAATGACTTTCCAATTCAAATCTTGAGAGTAGTAAAATCAAATTCACTCACTTCAATGTTGTTAGAAAATGTTTTCGGAAATTCTTAAAGCTCTATTTACCAAAATAAAGCATACTTCTTACTCATTTATGAGATTCTTTGCAGAAAATTAATGAAGTGTAACATTTGTAAAGAGAATGAGGGGTAGCATTTTTGAATACGAAGAGTCAGACTGTAAAACAAGTTAAGCCTCATGACCCCCCTTTTTTTGTTGTTGAGCAAAAGGAGAAAAGGGATGTGCCTACCGAAGTAACGATGTCGGACATTGCTAAAAAGTTACGCTCTGTTTATGCACAAATGCAGATGAAGCGTTCACCTCGCCATTTGACATCGCAAAGTTTTGTGGAAGAGAGTTTTAAATCTTATTTGGATGACATTAGTCGGGCAATTTTGGCTGAGTACTATATACGTCGCCAAAAAGAGAAAAAGCTTTTTGAGGATTTAGAGCAGATTAAAATGCTTATTCAGAATTTGCATAGCGAAAAGAAAAACCCAGAGGAAGCAGCAGTAACACGACGTATGTCTCATTCAAAATCGCTTGATTCTGTTGTGCAACATCTTGCTCATATGGCATGTGAGGGAAATCAAGAGTGTTCTTCTCCCCAGGAGATACCAAATTTTTCAGAACAAAACAGCATAACCTTAAGCAAAATAAATGTTGAAAACGCGTTGCAACAAGGCGATAAAAGCTTTTCCCCAATGGATGCTATGAAGCCTTCTTTAAAAGAGAATGAAGAACTTGTGGGGCATCCTGCAATAATAGAAGAAAGGTGCTCTGATGTTCAAGTATCTGGCCGTTGCACTGAGAATGATCAGTTTCCTTCCTTAAAGGCGGAGTCTGTAGGAATTCCATTTTTTTTATGTTATCCTATTAAAAAATTTCTTCTTTGTTTTTTAATCATTGCATTTGTGGCAGCGATAACGTTATGCTTTTATGGCTTTTTAAGAGGAGTTCGTTTTTTTTAGTTTTACAATGTTATGTTAATAGATATGAGGTGTGTTGCGCAGTCGTGATTTTGCGAAGGCATGTATGGCATCTAAAATTTTCTTTCTAAACATGCGACGAGAATTATTGAAGAATGAGCTTTGAAAATTGTACAAAAAATAAACTTCATATTGTATTGAAAGTTTTATAAGTGAGTATTTATTTACCAATTGCCGAAATGTCGCTCAATATGCTGATCTTGATTGGTATGGGGGTGGTTGCTGGTTTTTTTTCAGGTCTTTTTGGGATTGGTGGTGGTTTTCTTATTACACCTTTATTGATTTTTTATAATATTCCTCCTGCCATTGCTGTTGGAACAGGGGCTAACCAGATGATTGCATCATCTGTAACGGGGGCAATTACACATTTTAGAAGACGCACTCTTGATATTAAACTTGGTATTCTTTTAGCGACTGGAGGGGGAATCGGCTCTCTGATCGGGATTCAGATCTTTTCTGTTTTGAAGAAATTGGGTCAATTAGATTTAATGATCTCGCTTCTTTATGTGGTTTTACTCGGAAGCGTAGGAAGTTTGATGATCATTGAAAGTTGGTGCGATATGATACGTCAGCGCAAGACACAAAAATCTAATATTCGTATTGCTGGTAGACATAATTGGATCCATCGTTTGCCATTAAAAATGCGTTTTCGGACATCAATGATATATGTTAGCATCATTCCAGTCTTAGGGATTGGTTTGATTGTTGGGTTGTTGTCTTCTATCATGGGAATTGGCGGAGGATTCTTTATGATACCAGCATTGATTTATCTTCTGCGTGTCTCAACCAGTGTGGTGATTGGAACTTCACTTTTTCAGATTACATTTGTATCCTCTTTTACTACAGTTTTGCAAAGTGTAAGTAATCAGTCAGTTGATATTGTTTTGGCCTTTTTGCTGATGATTGGAGGCAGTATTGGTGCGCAGTATGGAACGCGAGCTGGACGGAAGTTAAAGTCTGAACAATTGCGTATGGCACTTGCATTTTTGGTGTTGATTGTATGTATGCGTCTTGCTTTTCAATTATTCGTACGTCCTGATAATCTTTTTTCTCTCGATATTCTTATGAGATAAAAATGGGTAGGTTACTTTCTTTATACATCATTGCAAGTTGTTTTTATGTGGTTTTTTTTTCTACGGTGGTACATGTCGGTGCGAAAACTGCATTCATTGATCAAGTTGATCATGAAACTATCCAAATAATCGTAACAACCAATACAATTACGGTTGATGCACATTTTGATGGTCGTGATTTTTACATTGCCGGTGTTTTAGAAAATATTGATCCGTTATATTCTCGACAGAATCGTTATGATATTGTCGTTAGCTTGGAAGGGCAAGCTCGGCCAGTAGTCATGCGGGAAAAAAAACGTAATGCTGGAGTTTGGGTTAATGCAGATTCCCTTATTTTTAAAAATGTTCCTCTTTTTTATTCGATGGTTACAACGCGTGAGATTGAGGATATTGCTAGTGTTGAAGATTATAAACGCTTAGGATTAGGATTATCTTATTTTTTGCTGCAGACGGATGAACAAGATCAGGAGAAAATACAAATTTTTCGTGATGAACTTATAAAATTGCAAAAAGCTAAAAATCTTTATAATGAGGAAGTGGGCGGTGTTCGTTTTGGTTCTGGCACACTTTTTACAGCACATTTTCGGTTACCAGCAAATACTCCTGTTGGGCATTACCAGGCTCGTGCTTATCTTTTTCGGGATGGACAGTTTATTGATAGTGCGACAACGACTCTTGAAATCGCTAAAGCACATATTGCCTATACAATTTTCCAAGCAGCTCACAAGCATGGTTTTTTATATGGTATTGTTGCGGTAATCACAGCTATCAGCACAGGGTTTTTATGTCGTTTAATTTTTCGAAAAGACTAGCAAAGGGAAATACTAAGGCATTTATTTTTTATGAAAAATACGTAAAAAAAGGAAAATAGG
This sequence comes from Bartonella sp. B23, assembly GCF_053793815.1. Classification (NCBI taxonomy): domain Bacteria; kingdom Pseudomonadati; phylum Pseudomonadota; class Alphaproteobacteria; order Hyphomicrobiales; family Bartonellaceae; genus Bartonella; species Bartonella sp. B23. Next base: position 1,089,509 of record NZ_CP200033.1, on the reverse strand, counting down.
TACAACGATGATTGCTCCCATCACAGTCATATAAAAGATGTTTGCAAGAGTTATAAACCCTGCTTCCCATAAGGATTTTAAAAATTCTGTTATTGTTCGTATGAAACTTCGAGGTGTCCATCCAAGAAAGTTCATCACGATGCCGACAAGAAGTGAAAGAATGAGCAATTTTATAGTAACACGTCCGAATGTTCCTCCAAGAAAAGCATGAAAAGAATTGGATGTATTTTTCCTTTTGTTCATTTTGACAAATTCCTAAATATATTGCGTTCCCGTTATATGACACGCAGTGCCGTCATCATAAAAAAAAGTGATAAGATTTTTTACCTATGTGTTTTTTCTGCGTCTCTTTCGGGTTTACCATCTTGTAATACTGGTGTAGCGTCTGTGCTGGTTTTTGAAACATGCTCGTGTTCAGTTGGCATTTTTCATGATATTTCCATAGTATTTCCTTTATTAATTTGTCGAATATTATTTTGTTTTGTGAGAATTATAGGTGGATGTTTATAATGTTTCGACGCTTGATGTGACGATAAGAACTTTTTAATACATCATCCTCCTATAACGGAGCAATATGTTGTATACAGAATAAAATTTCAAGATGTTCTATTTTATAGTATAGCATCCATTTCGATAAAAGCATGCTTGCATGAGTATCAAGATTAGGTACTTCAAGTTAGTGAATTGAAAAAATGATAAATTTGTTTGTCGAAAAAACAGTAAAAACGGATTTAACAGAATTTGGTCTTTCTAAAATAGTAGGGGTTTTAAAATGCGTTGTTGAAGAAAAGTTTTGTTATGTGCGGGTGTGTAGAGAGATATCAAGTTTTGCGGTGTCCATGCTTTGAATTATGTCTCTTTTTGTTTTAAAAATGATCAGGTGCGATTGGAGGCCATTATTTGGTGCGGCGTTGTGGAAAACTCAAATTCCCTCCGGAAGAAGGGATGGAAGTAATCGCTGTTGGCAAGCTTACAACTTATCCGGGATCATCGAAATATCAAATTGTCATTGAAGCGCTTGAGCCAACGGGAGTTGGTGCTTTGATGGTGCTTCTAGAAAACCGCAAAAAAGCTTGCTGATGAAGGTTTGTTTGACGAAGCTAATAAGAATCTTTACCTTATATGTATATGCCTCAGGTTATAGGCATTGTGACATCACCAAAGGGCGCTGTCATTTATATATATCAGATTGTTTTCCTTTGCATATTTTGGTTTGGTCTGTACGTGTTCAGGGGGGCAAGGGGTAGGAAGTAGCTGCTATTCTTGAATGTTTTATACTCTGCTTCTAGGAATTATGGTTTCTAAGTCTGATCTTATTATTTTGCGCGTTATTGTTGCATAGGGAATTTATATAATAAGCTTTATAAGGAAAAGTCTATGAACGTAAAAAGAGGGATATTAAAAGGCAGCGCTTCTTTTGTTTCTGCTGTTCTTGCAATGGGGATTTTTATGCAACAAGTTTCAGCCAAAACACCTACCGATACGCTTGTGATGGCTTGGAATCTTGATGCAATTAGTACATTTGATCCTGCACAACTCAATGACCATTATGGAAATGAAATTGTTCTCAATGTTTGTGATAATTTAGTTGATACTGCTACAGATGATGCTGCTAAAATAGTTCCTTCTTTGGCAAAAAGTTGGGATGTTTCAGGTGATGATCAGAGCACGGTAATTGCTTTTCATTTGCGCGATGATTTGAAGTTTAATGATGGTCGGTCTGCTAACGCTCATGATCTTGTTTGGGGTATGAGACGGGTTGTTAAATTAAAGATGGCCAATGCAGCGACGTTTAATGAATATGGGATTACAGAACAAAATGTTGATGACGCTCTTCAAGCACCGGATGAGAAGACGGTGATAATGAAGTTTGATAAGCCTTATCCAGCAGAGCTTATTCTTAGCAATATTTCCACTAGTCGCACTGCTGCTTTGCTTGATCGTGAGACAATTATGAAACACGAACAAGATGGTGATATGGGAAACAGGTATTTGGCTAGCCATGCCGCTTGTGTTGGCCCTTATCAGTTAAGTAGCTGGCGTCCTGGAGAAGCTATTTTATTGCGTGCAAGTTCCAACTATTGGGGGAAGACACCTAAACTGAAGAAGATTTTAATTCGCCATGTTGCGGAGCCAGGAACACAGCGCCTGTTATTGCAAAAACATGATATTGATGTTGCACGTGATCTGATGCCAGAGGATTTAGCAGATCTTCAAGCAACAACGGATATTAAAGTTGAAAAAATATTGGAACCATCCGCGTTGTATTGGGGGTTCAATACAACAAATCCAATTTTTGCCAATGAAAAAGTGCGTTTAGCGATGCGCTATCTTATTGATTATGAAGGTCTTGGAAAAACCCTTCTCAAAGATGTTGGTATTCCCCGTGCAAGCTTTATTCCTCTTGGTAATCTTGGTGCTTTGGATGAAAAAGAAGGACAACCCTTTAAACTTGATCTTCAAAAAGCCAAACAACTTTTAACAGAGGCAGGTTATCCAGAAGGGTTTGAGGTAAATTTTTTGGTGGGCACCTCTCCTTATGCTTTGCCCATTGCTCAGTCTATCCAAGATAATGCGGCAAAGGCGGGAGTGCGTTTTAAGATTGAACGTTTTGCAGGTACGCAGTTGTTTTCCAAACTTTATGCGCGTGCTTTTGATACCATTTTTGTTGGGTGGAGTAACGACTCTGCTGATCCTCATACAATGGCTTCACGCCTTATTTATAACCCTGATAATCGTTTTGAGGCTAAAAAAACGGCTTATCCAAGTTGGCATAACGGATATTTTGATGCAGAGATGAATAAAAAGGTTGAAGATGCATTGTTTCAAAAAGATTCACAGAAGCGGGTACAAATGTACACCGATATGCAACGTGAACTTATGCAGAAAGGACCTTATGCTTTCATTTTCCAAAAATATGCTGTTGCGGCTATGACACCTGATATAAAAAAATGGGTTTGGAATAGTGCACCACGCATTTTTTATAGTGCAATTGAAAAATAAGTGGGCAACAAATTTATAAAATACAAAAAGAGCGTTGTTATGATGTATTTGACGTATTGCACAGCATTTAAGAACTTTGCAATACATTGAAATTTATAGGCGATGGATTGATATGTTGTGTATAAAATATCATTTCAAAACATCCCTATTTTAGAGAGAGATTCCACTCTTATTAAAGGTATTTTTGTGTGGGTGTTAAGGTTGGATACTTCAATTTTTGTTGATACAATTTATAAGGTGGAATAATTTTGGTGGATTCCATATAGTGGCTTTAGGTATCATTTATAACTCTCATAATCAGTTTGAGGCTAAAAGTATAGATATTCTGGTTTGTGCCATGGATTTTGGATAAAAATATAAATTAAAGGGTTAAATACGCTGTGTTTTAAAAAGATTCACAGAAAAAAGCGTAAAGAATTGGAAAATGGTAAGTTTGTTTGGTGAAAAAACAGGTGCAACGAATGTAGCAGAATTTACTGTTTCAGAAATAGCAGGGGCTTTAAAGCGTGTTGTTGAAGAGAAGTTTGGTTATGTGCGGGTACGTGGGGAGATATCAGGTTACCGCGGTGTTCATGCTTCGGGGCATGCCTACTTTGCTTTAAAAGATGATAAGGCGCGGTTGGAGGCTGTTATTTGGCGCGGTGTTATGGAAAAGCTCAAATTCCCTCCGGAAGAAGGGATGGAAGTTGTCGCTGTTGGCAAGCTTACAACTTATCCGGGATCATCGAAATATCAAATTGTCATTGAAGCGCTTGAGCCGACAGGAGTTGGTGCTTTGATGGTGCTTCTAGAAAACCGCAAAAAAAAGCTTGCTGATGAAGGTTTATTTGATGAAGCTAAGAAGAAACCTTTGCCTTATATGCCCCGAATTATAGGTGTTGTGACATCACCAACAGGCGCTGTCATTCGCGATATCATTCATCGTATATCAGATCGATTTCCTTTGCATATTTTGGTTTGGCCTGTACGTGTTCAGGGGGAAACAAGTGGGCGGGAAGTAGCTGCTGCTGTTGAAGGTTTTAATGCTCTCCCTTTAGGGGGTATTGTTCCAAAACCTGATCTTATTATTGTTGCGCGGGGAGGAGGAAGTTTAGAAGATTTGTGGGGGTTTAATGACGAAGCTGTTGTTCGTGCTGTTTATGCATCTGCTCTTCCGGTTATTTCTGCTGTTGGGCATGAAACAGATTGGACTTTGATTGATTATGTTGCTGATTTGCGCGCTCCAACTCCTACAGGAGCGGCAGAGAAGGCTGTTCCTGTCAAGCTTGATCTCGAAGTGCATGTGGTGTCGCTTGGTGCACGTTTGCAGAAGGGATTGGCGCGTTATTTTTATTTTCATCAACAAAAATTATGTGCTATTACGCGCGCTCTTCCAACTGCTGACCAACTTTTTGCTTTACCGCGTCGTGGTTTTGACGAGGTTTCAGGTCGATTACAGCGTGCTCTTTGTGTTAGTTATGATAAAAAACGTTTTTATTTTTATGCACTTGTTATACGTCTTGCACCACGTTTGCTGAATATTGAAAAGGCACAACGCAACACAAAGGAATATACTATACGTCTTTATCGTGCTTTTATGCGCAATATGGAAAAACAACGTGCTGAGCTAGAGGTGGCGTTTAGGCTTTTAAAAAGTACTTCGTATCAGAATATTTTAGAGCGTGGTTTTGTTTTGGCTTTGGGGAAAGATCATAAGCCTATTAAACGGTTGGTGCAGATTCCTGAAACGGGGCAATTAAATTTACGCTTTTTTGATGGTGAAATTAGCGTTTCAATGCATGATTCTGTTCTCAATCGGTTTTCAAAATCTAAACGGATCAAATCGAAGCAAGATGATCAAGGAATGCTCTTTTAATATGGGAAATATGGTGCTTGATGAAGGGCTTCTCATGGGAGCGGATGGAAAAGTTCGTTGTGCATGGTCAGGAACTGATCCACTTTATTGTGCTTATCATGATAATGAATGGGGAAGACCTGTTTTTGAAGATCGCTGTTTGTTTGAAAAAATTTGTCTTGAAGGTTTTCAAGCAGGACTTTCTTGGCTCACGATTTTAAAAAAAATATCTTTTTTTCGAAATGCATTTGATCACTTTGATTTTGAAAAAATTATCCATTATGACGAAGTAAAGGTGCAAATGTTGATGCAGAATAAAGGCATTGTTCGTCATCAAGGAAAAATTCGATCAGTGCTTAATAATGCATTTAGAGCGCAGGAAATTGTACAAGAGTGGGGATGTTTGTCCCACTATTTTTGGTCTTTTCAACCGCCACAATCGGAGCGTTATGAAAAGGTAAATTTTCAAACACTGTTTTCTAACCCTATAACACCTGCTTCTCTTCGTCTTTCTAAGGATTTGAAGCGACGTGGTTGGACATTTGTTGGTCCCACAATTTGTTGTGCTTTTATGCAGGCCATAGGAATTGTCAATGATCATCTTGAAGGGTGTTTTTGTCGGTAAATTTGGAAAGCAGCTGTAATGGGTATTGTTTAGTAGAGTAATAAAAGAACAGAGAATATTTTTTTGATTTTTTATCTCCTTGTTGTTATTTGATTATTTCTTTTTATCATGGATGATGGAAGGCTAATTTTGTTAGAGACAGTAATGTGATGTTAAAAAAATCAAGAAAAATCAGTTGTCGGTTTTTTAAGAATGGTTTTTAAAGTTTTTTTATTTCTGAAATCATTATGAGAGCAATTTATCTTATTGATTTTTAATAAATATGTGTCTGTTTTATTTATATAGCAGCTATCATAAAGCAAATGACGGATATTTTATTTATAGTTATTGATGAAGGCAAATTGGTTTTCAAGTTTTTAGCGTAGCACTCTCATTGTATTGTTCTTTTTGTTAAATTTTTGTTGAATGTATAATAATTATTTTATCTATATAGCATCTGATTATCAAGTTCTTGTGTTATATTTTATTATCTGATAGCTTTCTCTTTTAGAAAGTAATTTTGCTGCGTGTGCGTTCCGATTTTTGGGGAAGAATCTTAAATTTAGATGGATTTGTATCCGCTATATCGCTTGGTTAAATCTCTAGAATTTTTCGTTGAAAACAAGGGGTTCTGCGGTGTATTTTTTGGTGTGCATTTTTGTGGTTGCGAAGAAATGATGAACATTGAAATTGGGGATGGTTTATGGCCAAGGATGTTTTTTGGGGGGTAGGTATGGCGAGTTTTGCTTTTACCAGTGAAAAGTACTTTTTATTATGAATTTTTTTATTGTCTACGGTCTTTTTGAAAAGATACAGTTTAGAGGGTTTTGGTAGTTCTGGTTTCCATTTTATCTCTGTTGACTCGTTTAGGATTATTGGTAGATAGGAAAAATTTTCTTTTGCGCTTTATTTTTAAAAAATTAAGCAATTTTTTATGGGGAGCAGATTTTAGTTGGGATGTCTTTTCGTGTTTTTCTGTTTTTTTCGCGTAGCATTTGATAATGCAGTAAGGGTGCGTGTATATCTTGAGACTGATGGTCCGAAAAAATACGATTATTTTTAAAGTTTGCACATTGATTATTTTTAATACAGTTTAAAAGAATAAAATGGTGAACTTATGAATCTCCGTGCGGTGATTTTTCGCAAAGTTTACAGTCTCCGTATTCGATTTGGGAACAGGTATGGCTCAGTTGGAGTGCGAAGAGGTGTTGGGATGTGGATGTAGTGGCGGTTTATGGAAGATGTGTTGTGTATCTATTATAGTTTAATTAAACTGAAATTTATGAATTTAAAAGTAAATGTTTCTTTATGGTATGGTCTATATGTATTTATTCAATTTTTGTTGTATAAAGTTGATGTGTTATTTCAGAATGATGAGTTGATGTAATAAGCTTTATAAGGAAAAGTCTATGAACGTAAAAAGAGGGATATTAAAAGGCAGCGCTTCTTTTGTTTCTGCTGTTCTTGCAATGGGGATTTTTATGCAACAAGTTTCAGCCAAAACACCTACCGATACGCTTGTGATGGCTTGGAATCTTGATGCAATTAGTACATTTGATCCTGCACAACTCAATGACCATTATGGAAATGAAATTGTTCTCAATGTTTGTGATAATTTAGTTGATACTGCTACAGATGATGCTGCTAAAATAGTTCCTTCTTTGGCAAAAAGTTGGGATGTTTCAGGTGATGATCAGAGCACGGTAATTGCTTTTCATTTGCGCGATGATTTGAAGTTTAATGATGGTCGGTCTGCTAACGCTCATGATCTTGTTTGGGGTATGAGACGGGTTGTTAAATTAAAGATGGCCAATGCAGCGACGTTTAATGAATATGGGATTACAGAACAAAATGTTGATGACGCTCTTCAAGCACCGGATGAGAAGACGGTGATAATGAAGTTTGATAAGCCTTATCCAGCAGAGCTTATTCTTAGCAATATTTCCACTAGTCGCACTGCTGCTTTGCTTGATCGTGAGACAATTATGAAACACGAACAAGATGGTGATATGGGAAACAGGTATTTGGCTAGCCATGCCGCTTGTGTTGGCCCTTATCAGTTAAGTAGCTGGCGTCCTGGAGAAGCTATTTTATTGCGTGCAAGTTCCAACTATTGGGGGAAGACACCTAAACTGAAGAAGATTTTAATTCGCCATGTTGCGGAGCCAGGAACACAGCGCCTGTTATTGCAAAAACATGATATTGATGTTGCACGTGATCTGATGCCAGAGGATTTAGCAGATCTTCAAGCAACAACGGATATTAAAGTTGAAAAAATATTGGAACCATCCGCGTTGTATTGGGGGTTCAATACAACAAATCCAATTTTTGCCAATGAAAAAGTGCGTTTAGCGATGCGCTATCTTATTGATTATGAAGGTCTTGGAAAAACCCTTCTCAAAGATGTTGGTATTCCCCGTGCAAGCTTTATTCCTCTTGGTAATCTTGGTGCTTTGGATGAAAAAGAAGGACAACCCTTTAAACTTGATCTTCAAAAAGCCAAACAACTTTTAACAGAGGCAGGTTATCCAGAAGGGTTTGAGGTAAATTTTTTGGTGGGCACCTCTCCTTATGCTTTGCCCATTGCTCAGTCTATCCAAGATAATGCGGCAAAGGCGGGAGTGCGTTTTAAGATTGAACGTTTTGCAGGTACGCAGTTGTTTTCCAAACTTTATGCGCGTGCTTTTGATACCATTTTTGTTGGGTGGAGTAACGACTCTGCTGATCCTCATACAATGGCTTCACGCCTTATTTATAACCCTGATAATCGTTTTGAGGCTAAAAAAACGGCTTATCCAAGTTGGCATAACGGATATTTTGATGCAGAGATGAATAAAAAGGTTGAAGATGCATTGTTTCAAAAAGATTCACAGAAGCGGGTACAAATGTACACCGATATGCAACGTGAACTTATGCAGAAAGGACCTTATGCTTTCATTTTCCAAAAATATGCTGTTGCGGCTATGACACCTGATATAAAAAAATGGGTTTGGAATAGTGCACCACGCATTTTTTATAGTGCAATTGAAAAATAAGTGGGCAACAAATTTATAAAATACAAAAAGAGCGTTGTTATGATGTAGAGTGATGAAAAGTATCCTCCCTCCCTCCGCATAGAGTGGTCTTACAGCCGTTTAGGGCGTGAAATTGTGGAGGGTTTTTTACAGTACGGTTGAGATGCGGCTTATGGTTTATACGGGAAGTGGTATTGATAAGCATGAAAAGTAATGTTTTTAGGGATATTTGTTCATTGTGGTATAGATGGTATGCATCTCAATTATGGTTTGATGTGTGAAGAGCTTGTTTTATGAATATTTGATCGGTGAAGTTGATGTCTTGCGCTATGCTACTGAGGGATGAAAGAGGGAAATTAAAACTACTCTGTATGAAGAAGATAAAATAAAATGCCAAAGAAAATGGTGAAGTGAGAAAAAAGAAATGTTTAAAAATTTTTGTATTTCATTAAGCATAATCGGATTTTTAAATGGATTTATATCACCAGCACTAAGTACATCATCTAAAGATACATTGGTGATGGCATGGAATATTGATTCAATTAGTAGTTTTGATCCAGCTCAATCGGTTGAGGTTGTGGCGAGTGAGTTATTGATGAATATTTGCAGTGCGTTAGTGCAGTATGATAGGCATGATCCCACAAAAATTCGCCCTGCTATGGCTCAATCTTGGGATGTCTTAGATAACGGGACAAGAATCGTTTTTCATCTTCGTGATGACTTAAAGTTTGATGATGGAAGAGCCGCGACAGCGCAGGATCTCGCATGGTCGATGCAACGCATTATTAAATTAGGATTGAGTTATGCTCAATCTTTGATGGATTATGGGTTCAATAAAAATAACATTGAAACAAATATTAAAGCTCTCGATGATAAAACTTTACAACTGAAATTAGATAAACCCTATCCTATCCAGCTTATATTGACGGTGATTGGACAGTCTTACGCTTCTGCTTTGCTTGATCGGCAAACAATTGAAGCAAAGAGTGTTGGCGGGGATATGGGTAATAAATATTTGGCCACGCATTCGGCTTGTGTTGGACCGTACAAATTAGTACGATGGTCTCCAGGGGAAAAAGTGGTACTACAGGCTACGCAACATTATTGGGGAGATATGCCTAAAATTAAGTATATTGTAGTGCGGCATGTGGCTGAATCAGCAAGCCAGAGATTGCTTTTGGAAAAAGGTGATGTAGATATAGCGCGTGATCTCTCTTCGGAGGATATTTTGGATATTGAAAAACAGAGAGGAGAGATCAGAATTGATCGTGTTTTGCGACCGCAAATTGTTTATCTATCGCTAAACAATAAGAATGCAGTTTTTGCTAACGAAAAAGTGAGGTTGGCATTTCGTTATTTGGTTGATTACGAAGGTCTTGGAAACACTGTTGTAAAGGGCATTGCAGTTCCACGTACGAGTTATATGCCATTAGGAATTCCTGGCGCTTTGGATGAAAAAGAGGGATTGTTTTTTAAGTTAGATTTAGAAAAAGCAAAGCAGTTGATCCGTGAGGCCGGTTATCCTGATGGTTTTACGGTTAATCTTTTGGTCGGTAGTCTTAGTTATATGTCGTCTGTTGCGCAGTCTATTCAGGCTAATGCACGCAAAATCGGTATTGAGCTCATAATTGAAAAAATGGCGCAAAATCAATTGTTAAGCCGCGTACGTGGTGGAAATTATGACACTGCTATCATGGGATGGGGAAGTTCTGATCCTGATGGTCATCCTGCTTCATTAAATCACGTTTTTAATCCTGATCCAACCTTTACAAAAAAACACAATATGTATTTGGCTTGGCGTGCTGGATATTATGATGAAAATGTCAATAAAATGGTGATGGATGCTTTGTTTGAACAAGATCAAAATAAACGTATTTTGCAGTATCGTGCTCTACAGCATTATGTGTTTGAACATGGCCCTATGGTCTATTTATTTCAGACATACTATACCATTGGTATGGGACCGGCAGTAAAAAAATGGGTTTGGAATAGTTTTAGACTTTACTACAATGATGCAGAAAAATAGAGTATGTTATGAAGAAAATTTTAGAGCGTGCTTGATGCGGCTTTTCTTGCTTGTACAAAAGGTGTTATTTTTATGTTTGGTGGCTATCGAGGGGGGGTATTATGATGGTTTTGCCATTTTCAGAATCTGAAAAAGAAGCATCACAAAAGCAAAAAAAGATGTTCGTATGGGACCTTTTTTTCAAGATACTAAAATTGTTTATTTCAGTTTTTTTTACGCTGCTTGGTTTGGTGACTGTCACTTTTTTTATTGGCCACCTGCTTCCTTTAGATCCCGTTCTTGCTATTCTTGGTGATAATATTAGTCAAGAGGCTTATGATGCAATGTTTCATAAGTTGGGTCTTGATAAGCCATTGATTATCCAATATTGGAACTATATTTGTAATATATTTTTGTTTGATTTTGGAGATGCTTTAACCTCAGGTCGTCCTGTCTTGGAAGATATCATGCGGGTGTTTCCAGCGACGTTAGAGCTTTCCACAGTTGCTATTGTGATTGGTACGAGTCTTGGTATTCCATTTGGTGTTTTTGCGGCAATGTATCGCGATTCATTTATTGATTACTTTGTCCGGACTTTTACACTCCTGAGTTATTCAACCCCAACTTTTTGGCTTGGGCTAATGGCGTTATTGGTCTTTTATGCCAAGCTTGGCTGGATTAGTGGCCCAGGACGTATTGATTTTATTTATGAATATTCTTTTGAACCGAAAACAGGATTTTTTCTCTTGGATACCGCCTGTCAGGGACAGTGGGAAGCCTTTGGTAATGTTTTCAGTCATATTATTATGCCTGCTTTAATTTTAGCTTTTGGCGCTATGGCTTATATTAGCCGTATGACACGCGTGTTTATGATTGAACAACTCAATCAGGAATATATCATTACTGCGCGTGTGAAGGGATTATCGTTGGCGCGAACAGTTTGGGGACATGCTTTTCGTAATGCTGCGGTTCAGGTTATCACTGTTGTTGCACTTTCTTATGCTTTTTTATTAGAAGGTGCTGTGTTAACGGAGACAGTTTTTGCTTGGCCTGGTTTTGGGCATTACTTGACCAATGCTCTTTTAGCTGGAGATATGAATGCAGTCGTCGGATGCACATTGCTTGTAGGGTTTCTCTTTGTCGTTATTAATTTATTTTCTGATTTGCTTTATCGAATCTTTGATCCAAGGACACGTTGAATATGACAATAACTAATCATAATGAATCGCAATCGTCATTTTCTTTGGGACGTTGGTTAAATGAATCTGTTCCACGGTCAATATCGCAGGCAAATGTACAAAGAATTTATCATGCATTGATTAAGTTTTCTCATAATTTTTCGGCTCTATTGGGTCTGATTATTATTTTTATTATTGTTTTATGTGCGATTTTTGCTCCTTGGATTGCTACTGATGATTTTGTTAGCAATGATCTTGCGCATCGATTGCAGCCACCCTCTATGTCGCATTATTTTGGTACAGATGAATTGGGGCGTGACATTTTTAGTCGTATCATTTTTGGTGCACGTATTACGCTTTATGTTGTTTTTCTCACTACAATTATTGTGGGACCGATAGGACTCATTGTTGGGACTGTATCTGGCTATATAGGAGGATGGGTGGATACTACTCTTATGCGCATTGTTGATATTTTTCTCGCTTTTCCAGCTTTAATTTTAGCTCTTGCTTTTTCAGCAGCTTTGGGACCAGGTATTGAAAATGCATCTATTGCTATTTCGATTGCAGCATGGCCGCCAATAGCGCGTTTAGCACGTGCTGAGACTCTGACGATACGTTCATCTGATTATGTTTCTGCTATTCGTTTGCAAGGGGCATCTGCTTGGCGGATTATTTTGTTTCATGTTGCACCGATGTGTATTCCTTCAGTGGTGGTACGGTTAACATTAGATATGTCTGGAATTATTTTAACGGCTGCTGGTCTTGGTTTTTTAGGGCTGGGAGCTCAATTACCAAGTCCTGAATGGGGAGCAATGCTTTCATCTGGCCGTGAATTTATGATGACAAATTGGTGGTTGGTGGCGATACCGGGTTGTGCAATACTGTTAGCAAGTCTTGCTTTCAATTTGTTAGGTGATGGACTTCGTGATGTATTGGATCCGCGCAATGGATAAAAAGTTATTAGAGATAGAAGATTTACGTGTTGCTTTTCCCACAAGGCGTGGCATTGCAGAAGTTGTGCGCGGCATTAGCTTTTCTGTTGGAAAAGAAAAAATTGGAATTGTTGGCGAATCCGGGTCTGGAAAGTCAATAACTGGGCGTGCAATACTTAAATTAACTCCAAGAGCAGGAATGGTCAAAGCTAAAAAAATGCACTTTGATGGTGTCGATTTATTGCGTGCAAGTGAACATCAGATGCGAACTATTCGGGGTAAGCGTATTTCGATGATTTTACAGGATCCAAAATATTCGCTTAATCCATTGATACGGATTGGGGAACAGATTATGGAGGCTTACCGTATTCATTACCGTGTTTCAAAAGCTGATGCGTGGGAGCAGACAATTTCTATGTTGGAATCTGTTCATATTCGTGATCCAGAGCGTGTAATGCGGTTGTTTCCTCATGAAATATCAGGTGGTATGGGACAGCGTGTAATGATTGCAATGATGCTTATTCCTAAACCTGATTTAATTATTGCAGATGAGCCAACCTCTGCACTTGATATTACAGTAAGACGTCAAGTCTTATCGGTATTAGATGAGCTTGTTACTAAATCTGGAACGGGACTTATTTTTATTAGTCACGATTTGAATATGATTGCTGATTTTTGTGACCGTGTTTTGGTTATGTATGCAGGTCGTGTGTTAGAAGAATTGCCTGCGTGTGACTTATCGCACGCTTGTCATCCTTATACTAGAGCTCTATTAGCGAGTTTACCACGGCTTGATAATCCTGTTGATGTTTTAGCTGTTCCTGAACGCGATTCTGATTGGTTGCATCATCCTACGATTATTAATGGTGTTGAAGAGGTTATTCATGACGAATTGTAAGAATATCATTGACGTTTCTAATTTATCGGTAACTTTTGGGAACAGGCATAAAGCAGTAACTGTTGTTAAAAATGTCAACTTTCATATTAAGCGTGGCGAAGCTTATGGTTTGATTGGCGAATCAGGATGTGGAAAATCAACCATTTTGAATACACTGGTTGGGTTGATTCCAGATTATAGTGGGTGTTTCATTTTTGATGGAGAAGAAGTTTCAAAAAAAAAAGATAAGAACTTTTTACGCCGTATTCAAATGGTTTTTCAAGATCCTTATGCTTCGCTTCATCCAAGAAAAATGGTTCATACTGTCCTGTCTGAATCTCTCAAAATCCATGGGATGGATAATTCAAAAAGGCTAGTGCATGATGCTTTAAATTCTGTTGGTTTAGATTCTTCGTTTCTTTATCGTTATCCGCATGAATTATCTGGAGGACAACGTCAGCGTATTGCTCTTGCACGTGCTCTAATTATCGAGCCAGAGGTTTTGTTGCTTGATGAGCCAACATCTGCATTGGATGTATCGGTACAGGCTGAAATTTTAAATTTGTTAAAGTCGTTACGGGAGGAAAGAAATCTCACTTATTTGATGGTATCCCACGATCTTGCTGTTGTGGCACACATCTGCGAACGTGTTGGAATTATGCATAAAGGGATTATTCTTGAAGAGCTTAGCAATGATGATTTGCGCAGTTTACACGCACAACATAACTATACAAAGATGTTTTTTGAAGCAAGTATTGAGCCTATTGTTCGTGGAGAAGAAAGCGCGTAATGAGTTTTATAAAAGAGAAAATATAATTTTTCTGTTGTAGATTTCTAGAAATGTTTCGCATTGTTGTTGCAATAGGGAGCCTTTGTATTTTTTATGGTATGAAATTTTGCTAAAATAATTTACTGGGAGATGGTTTGACTATATATTAATTTTGCTGGTCGTGTATGTATTATAAATCATGCAGATGCCCTGATGTGTATTGTTTTCTAATAATTATTATATTGTTTTTTTGATTATAAACTTATGTTCAGAAGTTTTTATTGTAGAACTTTGAGCGTTCAGTTTGTGAGCAATCACAAGTGGTTTGTGATATCGTATTTCCCGAAAAATTTGACCATTTTGTAGAGTTTGGTTTTTATTGTCCTTGATTGGTTTTGGCTTTTTTACAGTTTGAGGTTTTATTTATCCAAAAACGCTAAGTTTTATTCTTAAAAGGAGGTTATTTGGAAGAAAAACAGATTTTGTGAATAAAAAAGGTAGCATATTGTGTTACCATTTTTTATAAAGTGTATATGCAGATAACAATATGTCTGTTGTTACGGACTTGTCTTGAAATTAATAGTGTATTCTACTTGAAAAAAAATTCTATGAATAGACCAGTTCTTTGAAAATCTTTTGTTGGTGGTCGACTTCAATTTTTTGGTTTTGTCAATGATAACATTGATGATATCTTTTTTTAGGATTTTATAGGGTAAAAGAGTATCAGGATAAGAATTACGGTCACGCTGTATACTGCATAGGTAGTGAGTGAAGTGATCGTTTATTCAACATGCTCTTAAACTTACGGTCTTGAATATTCTCTGGAGTGAAAAAGGATTGTCTATAGGTTCCTACAAGACAAAAATGTGTTGTAGGTATTTTGTCCTTCTAGTGCGATAAAGTTAACAGCTCCTTGTAGAGCAGTATAGTGAAGATTAGCGCTGCTGTAATTATATTTATTAGGAGCACTACTTATCAGAAAGTAAGGTTCCTGTTTTTTCACAGGTGTGTAAGAAGAAGCCATTCCGTTTGTCTTATTTTTTCCCTAAGATAGATGTTCTCATATTGGCTAACAGTTGCACTTTGCTTAGCCATACTGGTCAATCCAGTATACAAGAGAGCACTAGGTATGACCAAATAGCTTATATTTATTGCATAATGGTTTTTACTTTTGATTCACTATCCAAGCAGTACCAGTTGTAAGCGAAAGTCCCAGAAATTTTTATTTTCTCCTAAAGGGTTTTGTTTAGTATATATTTATAAGGTGAACCACTTATTGTGATATAGTTCTTTGCAAGTTTGAAAGAGTTTTGATTTACTTTCCAAAAAACTTGAATGAGTGAAAGATTACGTCCACTGGTAAGAGAAGAAGTATCTACTTTAATGTTGTTCTTTTCCAAATGTCCAGTGATATAAACAAGTTTAGTACTTGAAACATCACCATAAATTAGAAGATAGTCAGCTTTTTGTTTGTTCATGATAGCGCTATTACTCCGTTCGACGTTGAAATGAATTTCTACTTTTCCTGTAGCATTGTAGCCTTTTTTGCTATTTTTCTGCCATATCCTATGGCAACGTGTGGTAATGATCTTCTGTTGGTTCTTCAAAAACAGCGGCAAAAAAGTATTAGCAAAAACCATTGTTCAGATTATAGAAGGCATCTTCCATAATATTTATGCTGAACTTTTTATTGGAATGGGAGGAATTTTCTTTAGGAGAACATTGATACCAGTTGTGGAAATCATCAATGATCGCTCAGGGGAGATGTGATCAATTTTTTCAGAGTTTTGCAACGCCATTATCGGCCTTTTATGGATATGCTAAAGTTCCAAATCAGCATCCGTTAGGCATTTCAACGTCTCTCACGGCAAGAGCAAAAGGATTTAACCGATTTAGAGCGTGTTGTTCGGTTTTTGTATTTGCAACGGTCAAGTTTTAGCGGCAAGGTGGTAAAGCGCACATTTGGCGTTGAAACGAGCTGTGGTGCACGGTTTAATTATTTTAAGGTTGAAGCGTCATTAGAGCTTCTTTGCCAGCGCTTGGCAAGGGTTGCGATTGAAAATACAGATTGGTCAGACTTTATTCTTCGCTATGATAAATAAAACGTTTTGTTTTACCTTGATCTGCCTTATTGGGGTGCTGAGAATTACTATGGAAAAGATTTGTTTAAACGAGAAGATTATCAGGTGATGGCTACGATTTTTGCGCAATTAAAGGGCAAGTTTCTTCTTTCTTTAAATGACGTACCAAAAATTCGGAAAACCTTTAGTCAATTCCATATAAAAGAGGTCACCACATCTTATTTATGTGGCAGCTCAAATAATACTATTGCTAAAGAACTGATCATCACAAATTGCGATTTTTAATAGAAAAAAGAATCCTTGAAGGGCCTGTGAAGATCCTTTAAAGTCTCCTTGAAAACCCTGTGAAAAAATAAATCTGTACAAAACGAGGCAGCAAGCTACAAAGCTATAACCAGGTGGCAAGCTACAATAAACAAAATGGTGCCGCATGCCGGATTCGAACCAGCGACCCCATCATTACGAATGATGTGCTCTACCAACTGAGCTAATGCGGCGTATGTTTGTATATTAGCTAGACAAAAGCCAGTTTGAGGGTAATAGCCAAAAGTTCGCACAAAAGCAAGTATGCATTTTTTTCAATAATTTATAAATGCTGTAATTATTGAGATAGGAGGTGGGGGAGCGCAAAGAACAGGAGTAGAATAGTATTTTTTTGATTTTAATGCTATAAAATGCTTTTCAATTGTAAGATCGCGTTTAAACTTAGAATATTGCATAAAAAATGCATCTTTGGAGTGGAAGGTGATGTTAGGATTTCCTCATAAAGATAAAAATATCTGCTACTTCTATGGAAATGAAGAATTTTATTGGGTAGGCAATGGGGAGAATAAAAAATATCATCAATCTTTATGAGGTGAAGATAAGATCAATAGAGTCAGCAGAAAAATTAATTCTCATTTTTATAGAAATGAGGGTGAAAATGGTGGATTAATGAATTAAATACGTTTTTATTTAAAATAGAGTAAGAGCCATGTCTGATGAAAATAGGCTAATAAAGTTAAAAACAAAACTATCCTATCAAAAAAATCTTATTGACGAGATTTCTTGTATTGTAATTGATCAATGAAAAAGTTTGAATGAGATATTTGAAAAATTTAGTATTTTAATGAGGAGATTTTCAGATTTAGAAGAACGGAGTGGTTTCCAAGATATTATTTCGCTATCTTCTCATCAACAGATGATATTAGATACCTTGAATTTTTTCAAGATTCAACAGAGGATAAGCCATTATGATATGGGTTTTTATCGTAATTATATTTGATTACTGCCCATCTTTTTATTTAATGCATTCTGTTAGATATGGAGTATAGCTTTTATAAAATTCAAAATCTTCTTCGTTTTTTCCAGAAATT
Organism: Bartonella sp. B23; assembly: GCF_053793815.1. Classification (NCBI taxonomy): domain Bacteria; kingdom Pseudomonadati; phylum Pseudomonadota; class Alphaproteobacteria; order Hyphomicrobiales; family Bartonellaceae; genus Bartonella; species Bartonella sp. B23. The sequence goes on along the minus strand of NZ_CP200033.1, from coordinate 1,071,857 downwards.
CCAATCTTATAAGGAGTTCTGATATTATCTAAGAAGCATTTCCTATATGCGCTTCCGTGGTGCTGAAAAACAGAGAAAACTTTTTGGAATGCTCTAATTAGTGATTATGGGAAAATTAGCTATTTCGAAACCGTCAGTTTTCCGGTACAGACTTTTTTATAGGTACGATGAGAGATTAAATTTAATCGTTAATAAAAAAATGGGTCGATACGCAGTCACTTACAGCGATAATGAGCCGGCTGTGCTCATTATAAGATGCTTTTAGTCTGCCCCTTTTAACAAAATAGTTTTCAGCCATTTTATAAAATTAAATTTTCTAAAATATATTAAAAGTATATTAATTGTGTATAGCACCATAAATTCTAGAAGAATTTTATCAAGATCAAATATATTTTTCTGTATATAATATTTTATGAAAACGCTTTTGTTTTTTGCGATTCAAAATACAACATATTACTGCTAAGGCACCCGAGATAGACCATGCTGGTAAATAAGTAAGAGCAATGCAAATTGAGGATAGGAAATCTGGTATGGTATTACATATAGACTGATTAAGACGATAAATATCTGTCTGCAGAAGGTTTGCTAATATTTTATTTAAAGGGTTTGTCGTCCAATGTGATGCACTTACAGAGTGTGTACTATCAATGACGAATGCTATAATTGCTAGTGTAACGAAAATGAAAGCGATTAATTTAAGTAAAGGACGGAGCATATTTCTTCCTATAATTTTAACGGAGCATTCACATAATGCACATCAAAACAAGGAGTTGCATTATAACAAGAAAATAAGTTTACGTTCGTTTTGTATTTTTTTGAAAAAGATGCATAAAAACCATGATTGTTTTGTCTCGATGAAAATTTAGGTTGAATTCAACAAAGATAATGAGGAATGATGTTTGAGGAAAAGCACAATGAATTGAAGCGTAATCTTCAAAACCGTCACGTTCAAATGATTGCTTTAGGTGGTGTTATTGGAACAGGCCTTTTTTATGGGTCGACAGAGTCTATCAAATTAGCTGGACCTTCAACAATTTTAGCATATCTCTTTGGGGGACTTATTATCTATTTCATCATGAGGATGCTTGGTGAGATGTCAGTGGAAGAGCCAACATCAGGTGCTTTTAGTTTCTTTGCCTATAAATATTGGGGGAGTTTAGCTGGTTTCATAACAGGTTGGAATTATTGGTTTCTTTATATTCTCGTTGGTATGACCGAACTTACCGTTATTGGATTTTATCTAGATCATTGGATTTTGATTGATCATTGGAAGTCATCCTTTATCGTTCTTTTTTTTGTGACATTGATTAATTTATTGAATGTTCGTTTTTACGGTGAATTTGAATTTTTCTTAGCTTTGATTAAAGTTTCTGCTGTTGTTGGTATGATTATTTTTGGAATTTTTCTTATTTTCATTGGAATAGATGGATATGAATCTGGTATTCATAACCTTTGGTCTCACGGCGGTTTTTTCCCTTATGGTGCAACAGGAGTTGTTTTGGCTACGTGCGTGGTGATGTTTTCTTTTGGAGGAACAGAATTAATTGGTGTTGCTGCTGGAGAGATATCAAATCCACGAAAGACAATTCCAATCGCTGTTCGTAAAGTTATGTGGAGGATTGTAATTTTTTATGTTGGCTCTATTGGTGTTATTATGATGATGAGCCCGTGGAGTATGATCGGGAACAATGGTAGTCCTTTTGTTACAATTTTCGAGACAATAGGAATTCCAGCTGCTGGTCATATTTTGAACTTTGTAGTCATTATGGCTGCTATTTCAGTTTACAATAGCGGTATTTATTCTAATAGCCGTATGCTTTACAGTTTAGCCATACAAAAAAATGCTCCACATATTTTTAGCAAACTTAGTGCTGCTCGTGTTCCTTACATTGCTGTCCTTTTTTCATCGATTTGTACTGCGATGATTATCGCTGTTAATGCTCTTATCCCTGATAACAGTTTTATGCGGATCATGGCTCTTGCAACTGCAGCAGCGGTTATTACTTGGGCTATTATTGTTATTGTTCATTTGAAATTTCGAAAAGCGCATAAGAACAGAAAAAGGGCTTTTATTTATGCGTTTGATTTATATCCTTACGCTAACTATCTTTGCCTCTGCTTTTTTGCTTTATTATTCTGCATTATGTGTGTGAGTGGTTTTGGGAAGAATGGATTAATGGCTCGAGGTTTTGATATGATAGGGGTAAAGACGTCTTGTCTTGAAGCATATATCCCTGTGCAGATGCCTGATATGAGTTTATCAATTCTTATTATTCCTGTATGGTGCTTATTTTTACTCTCGAGTTATAAACTAATCGATAGCGGTAGAAAAGGCAATAAAAGGGATTGATTGGAATAAATCTTGGGGATTATAAAGTTTGATAAAGTAACACAAATTTTTGGAGATTTGTGTGTTTTAAAGAATATTACTGTACAGCTTACTGAAAGACGAATCGCTGTTATTGGTGCGAACGGTTCTGGGAAAAGTACATTTGTTCGCCTTATCAATGGGTTACAATTACCTTCTCATGGTTTTGTAAGCGTTGATGGGCTTGATACAAAGCGCGATGCAAAGGCAGTAAAACGTAAAGTAGGATTTGTTTTTCAAAATCCTGATAATCAAATTATTTTACCATTAGTGGAAGAAGATTTATCTTTTGGACTCAAAAATCTAAAACTTAGTAAAGATGAAATTAAGGAGCGTGTAGATGAAATTTTACAGCGCTATGATCTTCAAAATTTTAGAAATCATGCAGTTCATTTATTAAGTGGTGGGCAAAAGCAACTCGTTGCCATTTCCAGTATAGTAGCAATGAATCCAGACTATATTGTTTTTGATGAACCAACAACATTACTTGATTTACGAAATAAGCGCCGTGTTACGCACGTTATAGAAGAATTATCACAAACGGTAATTGTTGTATCACATGATTTGGAATTTCTTAAAAAGTTTGATAGAGTGCTGGTCTTTGAAAAGGGAGAAATAGTTGTTGATGATGTACCTTTTGTTGCGATCAAAGAATATATAGAAAAAATGTCGTGATCGGCTTATATTTTCATCAAGATACGTTTATTCATAGGCTCAGACCAGGAGGAAAGCTGTTATTCCTTGTTGTATGTGCAACTAGCCTGTTTATGGTATCGTCGATATTTATCCTTTTACCCTTTTTGCTATTTGTATCTTTATTGTATAGAGTTGCGAAAATTCCTTTTAAAAATGTATTAAAACAGCTTAAAGCAATGGGCTTATTTTTAGTTCTTATATTTGTTTTTCAAGTTCTTTTTAAGAATTGGTCTACAGGTTTTGAGGTTATATTACGTCTTCTTTCTCTTGCTTTTTTGGCATCACTTTTATCTTTAACAACAAAAGTTTCAGATATGGTGAATGCAATTGAAACATGGCTTCAACCATTTCAACGCTTTGGTATAAATCCATCAAAATTTAGTATGGTGTTATCCATGGCAATCAGATTTATCCCAGTTATTAGTGAAAAATTCAATGAAGTGCGTGAAGCACAAAGGGCACGTGGATTTGATGCAAGTATTATTGCTCTTGCAATGCCATTAATTATACGAACTATAAGGATGGCTTCAGAAGTTGCTGAAGCATTAGATGCGCGTTCTTATGATTGTGATTCTGATGATGAAGTTATTCATGATAAGGGGATCATCCAATGAATACAAAAGATCTAACCTATATTGCTCTATTTGCTGCTATTTACGCGATTTTAGGACTTTTTCCTCCTATTTTCCTTCCTATTTTTCTTGGGCTTCCTATTACTGCTCAGTCAATGGGACCAATGTTAGCAGGGTCTATATTAGGCGCGAAAAGAGGAGCTTTAGCATCTCTCCTTTTTCTTGTGCTTGTTGCTATTGGTTTACCTTTATTAGCTGGTGGACGTGGAGGAATCGGTGTTTTTTTGGGAGCTGGTGGAGGTTATATAATTGGTTATCCAGTTGCTGCATTTTTTATTGGTTTTATGGTCGAGCTATTTTGGCGTCATCTAAATTTTATTACATTGTTTGTGATAAATACTGTAGGTGGAGTTGGAATTGTTTTCCTTTTTGGAATACCATGGATGAGCTATATTACTCAAGTTCCTTTGCTAACAGCTTTAATAAGTTCATTAGGTTTTTTGATTGGTGATTTTCTGAAAGTGCTGATTTCATCTTTTGTTGCACTTACAGTTAAAAAATCTACTCCTCTCATTACCCAAAAGGAAGGGTAGTTCTTATGTTTGAATTGAGGTTGTGTATCGCAGTTTACATAAAGATAAAAAGAGAAGACATGCTATAAAGTTTTTTTGTTTTATTTTTTGTGCCATAGGTGAGAGGGCATGTACCAAGATAAAAGCATCTTATTATACGACTACCTAAATGTTGCATGACTATCCAAATTGCCAATATAAGAGACCAGTAGTATAAAATTCGCACAGAATATCATATAAGATATATAAAAGGGTAAAAAATAATCTCTGCTGTTTATAAGAGATATTTTTTGATTTTTGTTTAAAATAAATTTATTGAAGAATTTTTAGATGTTTTATTAAGCACAAATTGTGATTTTAAATTTTTTATCAGCAAATTTATAGTTTTTAACGTTAAAAGTTAACAATTAGAAATAATGATTGTGTTTCTATCAATAGCATATTTTGATATATTTATAGCAAAAAACATATAATATAATTTATTTAATGGAATATTATTTTATATATTTGTTTAATGAAATAAATATTGAAACATTTTTATCTTTTTGTATTATATAATTATTGATATTTATGCAAAATGATATAATATTATTTTAACATTACGTTTTTTTAAATAAGAATAAGGATCAAAATAAAGCTATGAATATAAGATATTACTTTGCTGTGTGCATTATTATTTTAAGTTTCTTGTCTGTTGTAAAAGCGTCTGGACATGTAGTTTCTCAAAGAGAAGAATCTGTTATTGTTATTCCTACAGTTTTTGCGACAAATATATTTTGTGATGATCAGATGAATTCTTTATTAAATAAAGTTGTTACACCTGTCCATTCAGGTAATTATGGTGCTTTTTGGAAAAGTATAAGATCAATCTTTCAGAAAGTAGCGCGTGTATATGCTGATTTAGGATCATATTTATACAATTCCATATTTTCCATATTTAATTGGTAGAATGCAAAAGAATGCATTGTTTGGCTTTTGACAGTCTAGATGAGTTATATTTTTTGAATTGCTATAGCTCACAAAGAAGGGTATCGCAGCTGCGGTAGTTTTTTGAAAAAACTTTATTAAAATGATACTTCTTCTTAAGACTGTCAAAGGGAAGTTTAAAAATCCTGTTCTATCATTTTTATTTACGCATCTCTCATATTTAAAATGTGTTAGTGAAAATAATAGATTACACGCGATGAAAAGAGCGTATCAGTAAATGCGGAAAAACATAGCAACGTGAATAAAATTACGTAAAGATGCAACAAGAGTATCTTGATGTCTATAGTTTTTTAATTCAATAAGAATTAAGTATTAAAGAAAAAATTTCACATCAAAATTAAAGCTTGGCAAGGTTATGGTAGCCTTTCAGCTATACTGAAGGTAATGACATTTGAGGAAAAATATGGGTAAGGAATTGGAAATGCTGTTAAATCTTTATGGTTGGCATTATGTGAATCCATTCTATCTGTAGCTTTCTTGGTACTTATACGGCAGTGTAAAAATATTTTGGAGTTAACAATAGATGCATAGAATATCCTTAATTTAGTAGCTCTAGAAGCTTTTTATGAAACTGATATTACAAAAACAGAATTGATTAACCGTTTAGGTTAGAAAAAACATGAACGAAATGTATTTAATCAAATTTACCTAATTAAATTTCAAAAATTGTAGCAAGCGCTGAGTATTCTGAATGAGCATGTTGTTACTATAATTAATGATTACGTTTTGGATATTTTCTTTGCTTTAAAAAAGAAAATGAAAAACGTACTTTTTTGAAGCTAAGTAGCTATTCATAATAGGGATTTTAAGACAGGAAGTTAAATTTTAGTCTTTAATTTTTTTACGGTTTTTATGATTGTACGATATATGGTGTTGTGCACTGCGCGGTGAATACGTAGCAATTGTTAATTTTAACATATCAAAGATTGAAGTTACTCTACAAAAGAGAGGGAGGTAGAAAAAAGTACAGCTCGTATACAATAAAAAATAAAAATATTGTGGTAATTAACAGGATCAAATATTTGTACCTAGAAAAATAACAATTAAATCGTATCGTTTATGTAATCTTATTCGTTGATTTTAAAAGCCATAGGTGGATTCATATTAGTACAAATTAGGCGTGTTACTTTTCGTTTTTTTGAACAGATATTTGTGCTTGTTAACTGCCAGAGTTACTATTTATTTTTTAGTTGTTATTGTGACGTATAATCCTTTTAACCTTGGCACTATTTTAAAAAATGAATTGCTTGATGGATTATGATTAATCGTAACAGAATCTGCAAATTATCTTGGCGTTGCGCATTTAGCTTTACGATTAAATAAAGTCAGGCTTAAACGGCGTGAGTTCTTGTCTTAAATTGCGGTAAAAGTATGGTCTATGGTAAGTGCATGATAATAATATATTTTTATATGTTGCACATTTAGAATAAGTGAAGAATTTTCAAATATTAAGATCGGGTGTAGTTTGACAATTGTTTTTGTATTCAGTGGGAAGAGATGGGATTGATTAGGAATATGTGTTAATTTGTTGTTTTTATGTACGATTTTTACTATTAAATGCATGTTTTATCAAATTGGATTTTGATATCTAAAATTTCCAAAAAGAGCGAAAAATCATAAAAATCGGAATTTTGTGCTAAAAATGAAAAAAGGCTTTGAAAGGTTTTTGAAAGCCTGGAAGATCGAATTTGAAAGATCTTTGAAAAAAATCACCTAAAAAGTCAGGTTAGCCTCAAAATCAGCTAAAATTACTAAAAAAGCAAAATAGAAATGCGCCTGCATCTTTGTATTTTAGAGGGACATTAAGCCGTATTTTGTGTGATTTCTAGATGTGCCTTTTCAGTTTCAATCTACCGTTTTAAGTGTGGTTTTAGAAGAGGAAAAGTTGCTTCGATTTTTTCCATATCGTTGATGTTTTGAACAAGCTCTTGCAACTTTCTATAGAGTTCCGCCGCGATTTCCGCTATATCTTCAGGGAGGAGTTTTATTTTCATACCACGATAGGTCATATAAGCTATACGACCAAGCTTTTTTATGAGTTCATCAAGGATAGTTTGTGGTTTAAAACCAGCGGCTTTCGCTTTATCTACGTCACGAAACATTTCTCCTTCACCCGTAACGAGCCAATGGGGGTTAATGTTATAGACCCTACGATGGGCGTTAGTTGTTGAGGATGCTGGTTCGTGTGCTCCGATTTCATAATTGACAAGAGCAGTGCGTTGTAAACTAATGTGTTGCACAAAATTCAGATCAAAGCAATATTGAGCGTGAAGAGAATAAAAAATCAAAAATGCAAGTTGACCTTTGATCGGTGATGGCGCAGTTTTAGAGCAATTTGGTAATGTCTGCCCTTTTGCTAAACATGTAGCGGATTGCATTGGTTTGTCTGAAGAGTCAGTAAGACGTTTTAACCGCATTACTCAGTATTTACATCTAGAATTGCGGTCTATTTTGCGTGGTATGGCATTGGCGGATAATCAACCACAATTGCTAAATCAGGGATTAGTGAACAGAATTTGGAAGCTTTTAGCATTTATGCGGCAAAGGCTGCCGTAGCCTTTAATATGTCTGGTGATCAAATTGGTGAGTGTTTTGCTAAGTTGCGTAACGTTTTTCAATTGAATCAGAGAGGCATTGAAGATTTAGGCGATGCTATCAATTATCTTTCCAATCATATGACGGCAAAAGCCAGTGAAGTTTCCGATTTTACCAATCGTGCCATTGGCGCGGCAACCATGTTTAAGCTCACGGCACGTGAAATCGCGGCTTTTGGTACGGCAATGATTTCTTCTGGTATTGTTCCAGAAAGTGCTGCCCGTGGTTTTAACTTTATGAGTACACATATTCAGGAAGGCGGAAAGCATATTGAGGATGCTTTTACAAAAAAGGAGAGAGGCTTTGTCGTGCTGTTGGAAGTTGTTTGTTTCTGTTAGAGGTTCACCCAGAAATCATGGCCAATCAACCTTTTTTCTCTGTGGGTTTCGTGGGGAAATGAATGGACAATGGAAAGCCTCTACGGTGCCCCATCGCCATGAAAAAGCCAGCAACTATACCACAGAAATTATCCTAGAAGGACCAGAAAAGGAAAGGGGAAATAGTAAGTAATAGAGGCTTGTCTTGTTATCCAGCCAACGGGAACAGTTTATCGATAAAATTGTCCGATGCCAAAAGACATAACATTGCAGCCATTTTTTATCACTCAAAGCAATGAGAAGAAGGCACTTATGGATGGAAGAAGTTAAGAAATTATGGACACAATTTATTCAGAAACATCACAATCTGTTTTTGCTGTGACACCAGCAGCTGTTTATGTTTGTGGCAAGGGAATATTGGCCAAAATCCTTGTCAAAATTTTGAATAGATTCCGCACAATGCTTATGCTGAACTTTTATTGGAATGGGAGGAATTTTCTTTAGGAGAACATTGATACCAGTTGTGGAAATCATCCCTGATCGCTCAGGGGAGATGTGATCAATTTTTTCAGAGTTTTGCAACGCCATTATCGGCCTTTTATGGATATGCTAAAGTTCCAAATCAGCATCCGTTAGGCATTTCAACGTCTCTCACGGCAAGAGCAAAAGGATTTAACCGATTTAGAGCGTGTTGTTCGGTTTTTGTATTTGCAACGGTCAAGTTTTAGCGGCAAGGTGGTAAAGCGCACATTTGGCGTTGAAACGAGCTGTGGTGCACGGTTTAATTATTTTAAGGTTGAAGCGTCATTAGAGCTTCTTTGCCAGCGCTTGGCAAGGGTTGCGATTGAAAATACAGATTGGTCAGACTTTATTCTTCGCTATGATAAATAAAACGTTTTGTTTTACCTTGATCCGCCTTATTGGGGTGCTGAGAATTACTATGGAAAGGATTTGTTTAAACGAGAAGATTATCAGGTGATGGCTACGATTCTTGCGTAATTAAAGGGCAAGTTTCTTCTTTCTTTAAATGACGTACCAAAAATTCGGAAAACCTTTAGTCAATTTCATATAAAAGAGGTCACCACATCTTATTTATGTGGCAGCTCAAATAATGCTATTGCTAAAGAACTGATCATCACAAATTGCGATTTTTAATAGAAAAAAGACTCTTTGAAAGGCCTGTGAAGATCCTTTAAAGCCACCTTGAAAACCCTGTGAAAAAATAAATCTGTACAAAACGAGGCAGCAAGCTATATACAAAATAAAACATTCTAGAAAACAAAACGGTAGCGGAGGAGGGATTCGAACCCCCGACACAAGGATTATGATTCCTCTGCTCTAACCTACTGAGCTACTCCGCCAAAATCAAATCACTATGATTGCACTTATCTCACCTTTTGCGGATATAAGAGGTAGAATAGTAGGATGTCAAGCATCGTTTTAAGCTTTTTGCTTGTCATTCCATGTTATCCTCGATATGGAGAGTATAGGGAAATATAATTTTTATATGATGAAGTAAGGTAGGCATAAAGATGGTGCCACGTGTAGCGGTTTTAGGATGCGGTCATTGGGGTGGAAATCATATACGGACGCTTCAAAAACTTGGAGCTTTAGTAGCAGTTTCTGATGCTAATGTTGATCGTGCTGCGAGTTTTGCAAATATGTATGGCGTGGATGTTGTTGCGCCTGATGATCTTTTTGCTCATAATGGTATTGATGCACTTGTGTTGGCGTTGCCTCCACAATTTCACACAGACAATGTGATACGTGCTGTTGAAAATGGTAAAGATGTCTTGGTTGAAAAACCTATTGCCTTAAATGTCGCTGATGCTGAACGTCAAGTGCAGGTTGCTAGTCAATATGATCGGATTTTTATGGTGGGTCATATTGTGCGCTTTCATCCTGCTTTTGAAAAAATGTATGAGTTAGTAGCAAAGGGAGAATTAGGCGATGTACGTTATATATATTCTTACCGATTAGGTTTTGGAAAATTTCATACACAAAGCGACGCTTTATGGGATCTTGCTCCTCATGATCTCTCAATGATCTTGGCTTTGACAGGATGTGAACCCTCAGAAATTCGAGGTGAAGGAGCTGCTGTCATTGATCGGTGTTCTGATTTTTCTCATGTTCATATGACTTTTCCAAATGGTATACGTAGCCATCTTTTTGCTTCACGTTTTAGTCCCTATCGTGAAAGGCGTTTAACTGTTGTTGGTACAAAGGCTATGCTCGTTTTTAATGATATGGAACCATGGAATCGTAAATTAGCATTACACGGTTTTGCCATTTGGAAAGAGAATCAAGAGTGGGCCTTTAGCACTGATGAGTTGAATTACATTGATGTTTGTGAAGATTTACCGCTTACTTGTGAATTACAACATTTCCTTCATTGTATTGAAACGCGCCAATCTCCTCGCACAAATGGTGATGATGCTCTTGCTGTTTTACGGATTTTAACTGCTGCTAGCGTCAATTATTATTAGATAAAAGAAAATAAATAGTATTTTTGCATTCTTGTGATTATCAATGGAGTTAATATGCAATTCATCGACCTTGGAGCGCAGCGTGTGCGCATTGAAGATAAAATCAATTCTGCAATTGCGCATGTGATCACTAGTGGTAAGTATATTTTAGGGTCAAAAGTTACAGAGTTCGAAGAGCAATTAGCAGATTATCTTGGCGTTAAACATGTGGTTGCATGTGCTAATGGAACTGACGCGCTGAAGATGCCTCTTATGGCTCAAAATATTGGTTTAGGCGATGCTGTTTTTTGTCCCAGTTTCACGTTTTGTGCAACTGCTGAAGTTGTCGCTCTGGTAGGAGCTGAGCCTGTTTTTGTTGATGTCCTTCCTGATACATTCAATATTGATGTTGAGAAACTTTGTGAAGCAATAGAAATAGTTAAAAAAGAGGGACGTCTTAAACCAAAGGCAATTATTGCCGTTGATTTGTTTGGGCTTCCTGCTGATTATGTGCAAATTGCCAAAATAGCTGTACAGGAGAATCTTTTTGTTATTGAAGATGCCGCTCAATCGATAGGGGGAAGGAGCGGTAATATTATGTGCGGAGCTTTTGGTGATGTTGCCGCAACGAGTTTTTATCCTGCAAAACCATTAGGGTGTTACGGCGATGGAGGTGCTATGATGACAAATGATGATAATTTAGCCGCACTTTTACGCTCTATTTTGTTTCATGGTAAAGGTGAAACGCAATACGACAATGTGCGTATTGGTATGAATTCACGTTTAGATGCTATTCAGGCTGCAATTTTGCTAGAAAAGCTTGTAATTTTTGAAGATGAAATGGAAAAACGAGAGGAAATTGCTCGACGTTACTCCGATGGATTAAGAGGTGTTGTCACAGTTCCAGAAGTTGGAGAGAACATGCGTTGTGCTTATGCACAATATACTGTTAAAGCGGAAGAGCGTGATAGATTAAAGGATTATTTACAGAAAAAATCTATTCCTACAATGGTTTATTACAAGACTCCCTTACATCAACAGCCGGCTTATAAAAATTTTTCTTATGTAAAAAATTCTCTTTCTGTTTCTGAATCTTTGGGAGATTGTGTTCTAAGTTTACCTATGCATCCTTATTTAACGCAAATTGACCAGGATATAATTATCCAAGGAATAAGGGATTTTTATCATTCTTGAGAGAAGATTTTTATCCTGAAAATTGGTTTAGTTGGAGGCGTTGTTTTTGTTATCTTCTTGGAAGGTATTTTTGATTTGCAATTAAAACTAAAGTCAAAATAAGCAGTTCTTATGTTAAGAGAATAGATTCCGCGTCAAGGACACGTCTTGTCAAAAGATAAGTTATGTAGAGGGTATTTTTTTTGTGGATGCTACTTTTTCGCGAATGCGTGATGCCAGGTCGTTTTTGCTTTTAGAATTTTGGATCATTATGTTGATCGGGGATGATTTACCCTCTTGTAATGCTATTTCGGCAGCTAACGTTGCCGCTAGTTCTTTTGTTTCTTCGCGCAGTTCGTTTAAGAGTTGCTGATTCATTGTAGTGTCAAACTCATTGGTTTGAATTTTCTGCAAAAGCTGCTGATAATGTGCGATTTTTTCACGCATAGTTTTGATTTCCATTGTAAAAATGTTTCTTGTAACGACATTTTGTTCAACTGTGAGTGTTCCTTTTTGGGAAAAAGGTGTATCTTGTGTGGGAAGACATAACCGATGAAGCTGTTCGGTCACTTGGCTAAGTTGTGTTTTCTGTTGGGCATATTTTTTTTGCAAATAGGCGTATTTTTGTTCATTGCGTACCCGTGTTACAGCATATCGTGCACAAAGAAAATCATAGTTTGCTTGCATTTCAGTGTGTGATAACGGAATTTGTGCAGAAACATATTTATGCGCAAAGTAAATGGCTCTGCGCCAAATAAGAGGGGCAAAAAATACGAGCAACCAAGAGGTGCAAGCAACTCCAAAAATAAAAAAAAGAACTGATTGGATAAGCATAAATCCTCATTTTCAAAAAAAATCCATTTAAAATGGATTCCATGTTGGTATGCGTGTCAATTTTAAATATCCCACATTTAGGCCAAGGCGTGCACCAACTCCTGTGCGTACTGGAATTAACAAGATATTACGGCGTTTAAGGACATGAAAACCAACACCTGCTACTAAATAGGCTGAACCTGAAATACCACCATAGCGCCCCCATAAATTATTTACGTTATTCAGATTGTAAACTAATATCATTAAACGAGAGCCTTGTCCGCCAAAATCCCATCCTACAGAGGGACCTTGCAAAAAAATTTTATGCTGACCATAGCTTTTGGTAAAAAGCTTCCCTTCACCATAGGTTAATCCAGCAAAAAAAGCACCAGAAGCTTCTTCCCCTAAAATATAGGCATTTGGATAACCGTATTGTGAAAAGATCTTTTGAATTGCTACTGCTATATTGCTAGCGGTTTTTCCAAAAAAAACATGACCGGAATCAATAATTTCTTGTAGCGAATAGTGGGGTTCATTTTGTTCTATTGGTTGGATTTGAGCATTTACAGCGTTTATGATTACGAATAAAAGGAAGATTGCAGATACAATACTTTTATACCAGCGTTTTAGAAGAGAGAGAGCCATAGAATTTTTTTCTTTTATTAGTTACGAACAGAAGATAATATTAGAATTTTCATTATATTCAAATAAAAAATAAGATGTAAGGTTATTTAAATTTTTGAATTTGTTTCTGAAAAAATTTTAGCGTGATTGTTAAAGTCCTGTGTACGTATGCATTGGATGTTAAGGATTTTTCTTTAAAATGAAACTTGTTTTTTAATCTAGGAGTTTTCAATAATTATGACGTTAGATGTTTCTTTGAAGCCCACGGATTTTGCTGCTTTGCTTTGCAGCCGTATTTGCCATGATTTGATTTCACCTGTTGGTGCTATTCAAAATGCAATGGAGCTATATGACGAAGGAGGAGCTGAAGAAGATGCTTTGCAATTGGTACGTTTGTCTGTTGCGAATGCTTCTGCGCGTCTACAATTTGCACGATTGGCTTTTGGTTTTTCAGGGGCAAGTGGAGGACAAATAGATATACGTTCTGCTGAGCAGGTTGCGCAACAATATATGAGGGAAGAAAAAGCAATTTTAAAATGGCAAGCTCCCTCTCTGCTTTTACCAAAAAATGAAGTTAAACTTTTGCTTAATTTGCTATTGATTGCAAACGTAACAGTTTCTCGTGGGGGAGAAATCATTGTTATGATTTTGCAGGAAAAAAATAAACGTATCTTTCGCTTTGAGATTTTCGGTAAAACTTTACGTGTTCCTTCTCATTTTATTGCGTTATACAATGGGAACATTCAGGAAGAATTTATCGATTCTCATACTATCCAATTGTATTATACAGTGTTGCTTGCTGAGATGACAGATATGCAAATAAATATTGATAGGACTGAAAGTTGTATTATTTTGGAAAGTATAAAAAGCTTTGAATAAAACAGGGGCGCTTGAGTTATGTTGAGGAAAGAGGATTTAAACTGTATCCGCAAACGATGGGGCTATACCCGTAAACGATAACAGTGACTTTTCTAAGTCTTAAAAATTCTCCTATATAGGGAATTTCTGGTGTGCGAGCCTTTTACTATGACAGAAAAAAAATCCCGGCCCGCTACACTCCGAGATTTTACAATGTGCATTTCTACTGCTCAAGCGGTTTTACGTATGTTTTCTTCGATCGGATCACGTAACACATAGCCGCGTCCCCAAACCGTATCAATGTAGTTCACATGAGAAGAGATTGCTTCCAATTTCTTTCGAAGTTTGCAGATAAAAACATCGATAATTTTAAGTTCTGGTTCATCCATTCCACCATAGAGATGATTGAGAAACATTTCCTTGGTGAGTGTAGTACCTTTGCGTAAGGAGAGAAGTTCTAGCATCTGATACTCCTTACCAGTTAAATGAACGGGATGCCCAGCAACTTCGACTGTTTTTGCATCAAGGTTAACGGTAAGATCGCCGGTAACAATAATCGATTGTGCATGCCCTTTAGAGCGACGAACAACTGCATGAATACGCGCAATTAATTCATCCTTATGGAATGGCTTCGTCATATAATCATCTGCGCCAAAGCCAAAACCACGCACCTTGTCTTCAATGGCATTCATACCGGAAAGAATGAGGACAGGGGTTTTTATCTTTGCCAATCTTAGGGTTCGCAAAACATCATAGCCTGACATATCAGGTAGATTCAGATCAAGCAAAATGATATCGTAATCATAAAGCTTGCCTAAATCGATACCTTCTTCACCTAAATCAGTGATATAGACATTAAAGTTTGCGGACTTCAACATTAACTCAATGCTTTGAGTCATTGCTCTATCATCTTCAATTAATAATACGCGCATTTTAGATCCCTCACTTTGCTCCTTCGAATCGGAAGAAGCACTCTTGTTTTATAACAGCTAGTAAAACCGCTGTTGATAAAAACAACCCATGAAATCAAACACTTCTAATAAAAGTGTCTATGAATATTTCAGCGGTACGCGTAACAATCACCACCGAATTCCCCACTATCTACGATAGTGGTTAACAAAATATTTTTATTTTTGAAAGAGGCTATAAAATTATTTTAGAAAAATCGCGTATTTTTTAATTAATAGGAAAATGAAATGTTTTTTCATCAATCTTAATTTTAAAAAGTTTATAACAGATTCTTTTAAATTACTTTTTTACAATTTCAGTGTTTATTTACTGAGCTTTAAACCTCTTCACTCTACAGTGTAGGCGAAAAATAAAGAAATAATTATATTTCTTTAAAGCAGGCAGTGTTCATGGGTGTTTTAAAGGAAGGCGGATAATGTATTGGCAAGTTAAAAAATGAACGGTTTTTGTTAGAAAAGCTATAACTAAAGGCATATAAAAGAGTGCGAATGCAAGTTTTGAGTTGGCGTAATCGAGGAGTAGTAAGTATGAAGCCACGGGAAAGTATGGTGCGATTGAGAATGTTTCAAGCGCGTGGGAAGCGTCGTGAAATTGCACAGCTTGAGATGATGATCGCAGAATTTGAGAAAATGGTGTTAGAATTAGAAGCGCAAATTATCAATGAAGAACGTAAATCTGGAAACAGTGATGTTCACCATTTTGCATATTCTACTTTTGCTCGTGCAGCACGGAAAAGGCGCGATAATCTTATAAATTCGATTCGTGATTTGCAGGCTCAAAAAACAAATGCTGAAATTGCTCTCCATGAAGTCAGTACAGAGCTGCAACACGCGCAGATTCTTGAAGAACGGGAAAAAAAGGCAGTAGCAGATAACGAGAGTATTGTAGTTCATTCTAGTTCAATGACTGGATGATAAGATTTATAATTTGAAAATAAATTCTTCCAGATGTTTTTGTGCTGAGAGCATAAAAACAGCCAAACCTTCATCAAGTTTGGCTATTTTAAAGCAGTTACCAAATCATTATTAGTAGCAGCTAATGCCTATAATGTTGGATTCTGGTTGTTCGTAATCCAGCTAAACCGTGTTCATCAATCAAACTTTGCCATGAAAGAAACTCTTCTACAGTCAAAGTATAGCGTTGACACGCCTCATCAAGACTTAACAATCCACCTCTAACAGCCGCGACAACCTCAGCTTTGCGGCGGATCACCCAGCGCCGTGTTGTTTTTGGTGGTAGATCGGCGATTGTAAGTGGATTTCCATCTGGTCCAGTAACATATTTCATTTGTGTTTTTATCAAATTTGCCATTCGTATCCTCTACCTTTAGTCAAGGATTTGATTCGTTTATAAAACATGAAATTTAAAAAAGAGCTAAACACGTTGAAAGAAAAAATTAATAAAGCAAGCCAACATGCAAAAATGTGCTGCAAATTGAAATGGAGTGAAGAGCTTATTACAATGTTTTTGTAAAAGTTTTTTGAAAGAGCAAAAATGATTTTCATTGTGCCTTATTTCCATCACTCTTTTTTTGTTTGCAGCCACTTTAAAGAAAGTGATGCTGCTGGTTGTGGAATGAATAAAAAAACAATATAAAGGAACAATGAATAGCACGCATAAAAACATTAACCAATGGGTGTCTATTAATCAGAGAATGAGTACATGTTTTTGAACAGCCTTGATTTACCAGGAAAACCTGAAAATTCCCGTGTCGTTGTGGCAATGTCGGGTGGGGTTGATTCGTCGGTTGTTGCAGGCCTTTTGAAAAAAGAAGGGTATAATGTCATTGGGATTACGTTGCAGCTGTATGATCATGGTGCTGCAACACATCATCGGGTGGGGGCATGTTGTGCTGGACAAGATATTGAAGATGCACGTCGTGTGGCAGAGATATTGGGGATACCTCATTATGTTCTTGATTATGAAAAGCGATTTCGAGAAGCGGTGATTGATCCTTTTGCAGAAAGTTATGCACATGGGGAGACTCCTGTTCCATGTGTAGCATGCAATCAGACTGTCAAATTTGCTGATTTATTAGAAACTGCGCGCGAATTAGGTGCAGATGCTTTGGCAACAGGGCATTATATTCGTTCGCGTCCCAATGGTGTGCATCGGGCACTCTTTCGTCCTCTTGATAGCGATCGCGATCAGAGTTATTTTCTTTTTGCAACAACACAAGAGCAGATTGATTATCTGCGTTTTCCACTTGGTGATCTTCCAAAAGCATGTGTTCGTGAAATAGCAGAAGAAATGGGCTTTGCTGTTGCCAATAAGCATGACAGCCAAGATATCTGTTTTGTTCCGCAAGGAAAATATTCTGATGTTATCACAAAGTTGCGTCCAGAAGCTGCTAATCCTGGAGTTATTGTTCATATTGATGGACAGGTTTTGGGAAAACATTCGGGTATTGTTCATTATACTGTCGGTCAGCGTCGTGGTATCGGTGTTGCAACAGGTGAAGCACTTTATGTCGTTTATCTCGATGTAGAAAATGCCCGTGTTATTGTTGGCCCGCGTGAAATGTTGGAAACACATAAGCTTTTTTTGCGTGATGTAAATTGGCTTGGGGATGAGCCATTGGATAATTTTCCTCCCGATGGTGTTGAGGTGGCTGTAAAAGTTCGTTCAACACGCCCTCCACATCTTGCTCGCCTGCATTATCAAGAGGGTATTTTTTCTGTTGACTTATTGGAGCGTGAAAATGCTGTAGCACCAGGGCAAGCTTGTGTTCTTTATGATGGAAATGGTAATGAAGCACGAGTTCTTGGGGGAGGATTTGTGACACACTCAGAACGTGCTGCTGATATTGAAGTGATGTTGAAGCGCGTTTTATACAATCTGGAAATAGATGCTGCTGTTGATTCCGAGCTTAAAACAACCGCTTCTTATAAATGAAAATGGTATTTTTATGGAATTGTTTTTAAACTTGAGATGCTATCGTGTTTGGGAAATTTTATCAAAATCACTAAAGTGGGCGAGTGTAATGTTTGTTGCTGTGGCAACATTGAGACTATCAAAGTCGTGAGCTATAGGAATACGTAAGGTTTCTAACTTTTGCAGTATATGGGATGGCAAGTCATAATATTCTGTTTTAAAAATAAGTGCTATCCGTCTTTTTTTTTGCTTGCTTGAGAGTGCGTGGGGCAGAGGGGAAAAGTGCATCAGCATAAAAATTTGAATCACTTAGCATTTTTAGAATGTTATCAATATCGGTGCTTTGCGTGTAGGATATTTTGAGTGCTGCACTTGCAGAAACCCTGATTGATTTGCGGTAAAGCGGATCGCATAAAGTTTTGTCAACGATAATGCCGTCACGGGCAAAAGCGGTTGCATTGCGAAAAATAGTGCCCATGTTATCACGACTAGAAATACCACATAAAACGAGAATCAAAGCTTTTTCTGGTAAATCTTGTAAAAAATTTTACAATGCTGGGAGTGTTTTGCATTTACCTATACCGAGTATGCCGCGATGAACATGGAAATTCACGGTATTATCCATGATTTTTTGCGGAACGCAATAAATAAGACATATTGGCTGTGCTTTTTTTAAGGGGGCATGTCTAGGAAGGTGTTCATCTATTATGAGCAGTGAGAGAGCAAAAAACTCTTTCGAATGTAGTAATGCTGACAATATTGCTTTGCCTTCAGCAATAAATTGATGTTGTCGTTCAACAAGATCTTTTTTACGAATATTATGATAATCTTTCAGGTACATATCATTAGTTTCGTAGATTGGCGCAATATTCAAACGCATGCGAGGTTTTTAGTATTTTTTTTAAATTGCTAGATATTAAATGTTTATTTTATTTTGAAGAAAGAGATAAAAATTTTTATTATTTTAAAATCTATAGTAGAATTTATATTGACATAATACAACCATAGGTATAGTATCACAGTACTGAATGCGGAACAATGTATTTTGTTTTTGCATCGGATGCAGGGTTTTAGGTCCCCGCTATTTCCTATGCCCTGCATGCCCTTAGTTGTTAAGGGAAAGGAATCTGGGTCCCCAATGCCCAGATTCTTTTTTGCTTTGTGGGGAGTATTTTCTTTGTTCTTGGAGATCATTGTTCTTTTAGTAGTTGTCTTTTTTGAATACAGTTCAAGGTGTCAGACTACAGCAGAATGTTAAGCAATCTGTTTTACTGCGTGCAATTATACTGATATATCTACTGGTTTGATGTTTATAAAAGATTGAATGATGGCGTGGAAATATGCTGTATTTGAGAAAAAATAGGTGTTTTTTCAATTATAGGGATGTAGATGTATCAGAGCTACGCTACTCAAAAATTTATTGATAATCAGAGCTATGTATTTAATTTCTCTTAGAGATTTATTTTTATTGTTTGCGTCATATCTGCTCACTTTATTTGTTTATTATATCATATGGCTGAACGGTTGTTGCAGTAAAATAGTGGGCTGTGTGCGCTGTTCATTGTATTGTGAAACTTCTGTGATATTGAAGAAATATTGGTGGTATGCCAAAATATCACAGGGCGTATGGGTGAAAGTATTGTTCCTTATTGAGTAAAGAAAAAGGTATAGATATGGCTGTAAAAATCAATATACAAAGCTTGACCTTATACTCTATTTTCGTTGCTTGTATGGTTTTTGTTTTGAAATATTGGGCGTATTATATCACTGATTCGGTTGCACTTTATTCTGATGCGTTGGAATCAATCGTCAATATACTTGCTGCATTGGCAGCATGGTGGGCTGTTAAAGTCAGTATGAAGCCGGCGGATCATGATCATCCTTTTGGACATCATAAAGCGGAATATTTTTCTGCAATTCTTGAGGGAATACTCATTATTATAGCGGCAATTATCATTTTGAGAGAATCCTGGATAGCTCTTTCGACCGTTAAATTATTGCAAAAACCTGGGATATGGATTGTTATGCATCTTGGTGCAAGTGTCATAAATTACATATGGGGTTGGGTTCTGATCCGGCAGGGAAAAATTCACCGTTCACCAGCTCTTAAAGCTGATGGAGTGCATTTCATAACAGATGTTTTTACTTCTATTGCCATTTTAATTGGTTTGGTGGCTGGATTTGTGGGTGGATGGGGCATTTTGGATCCGATTTTAGCAATAATTGTTGCCGTTAATATTCTTTTGCAGGGGTGGAAAGTGATTAGCAGTGCCGTTCAAGGGCTAATGGATGTTGGAGTTGAATTGAATGAAAATATGCGGATTCGTGAACTTATTTCTTCAAATGCGCATGGTGCGCTTGAAGTTCATGATTTGCTTACGCGTGTTGCTGGTAGAGTCACTTTTATAGAGTTTCATCTAGTGGTTCCTGCAGCAATGTCGGTAAGAGAAGCACATCAGATTTGCGATAAAATTGAAGCTGTTCTTCAAAAAGAATTTGATAATGTGCGTATTTCTATTCACGTTGAGCCTGAAGATGAGGCGAAATTGCCCCTAGGTACAACGGTGATACCTTTTATATAAGAAAGTTCTCTATAGGTGCGCGTAAATATTGTGCTTCAAGATAGTGAGACAAGACACATTTATGCTTATTAAAAATATAGTGCCCACCTGTATCTGGTTTTATTTTTTGCATCAACCAACAAAAGAATAAAGTTAAACCGGATATTCGGGGCAGGGATTTTTCGGTGAGCTTGTAAAGTAAATCATATAAGTTGTAGCAGGTAAAACGCACTCGAAATTAATCACTCTGTTATCAAATTTGTAGCCAAGAATCTACTTTTTTTGAGGTGATGAAAAAATAAAAGGGTGTGAGCTTAAAAATTGTTTTTGTTGTTTTGCAACTTTTGGATGTTCTTACGAGATATTTAAAGGTTAATTGTTTCAGTACACTCTATTTCATTTTTTTGATTGATAAGACTATAACGTTGCAATTGGCAGTGCCACTTAAGGTTTTCTCTTTCAATGGCAAATAAGTTGAAACCTGCTGGTGGTTTTTTATCACCAAAAGCTTGTGATGCAGAAGAAACACCAACAACAGGAATTTTTCCTGTTGTTCCTTTAACGGTATTCAAAGTGGGCACATGGGTATGTCCGTGAAGAATGAGTTCACAGCCGTGATGTTTGATGACGCCTAAAAAACATTCGATGCCCCATAACTTTTTATACCAAGCGGTTGCATGATGAAAAGGGGGATGATGTATCATGATGACACGAAAAAGATTGCGCATTGCAGCTTCATTTAAAAGCTGTGATAAAGTTTGCGCTTGCTTTTTACTAAAATAACCAGACGCTTGAAAAGGTGGTGTAGCAATAGCTGAAGAAACAGCTATAATGGCGACATTATTGCGAATACGCATATAGGGGAAGGGAGGGGTGTTTTTTTGAGGAAAATCACCTGTGATCCAAGGCTGTAAAAGAGTACAAGCTTTTTGAAATGCTCCACGGATATAGGCGTCATGATTGCCAAATGTTAAAGAAATATTTCTTGGCTTTCCCTGGTTAAGTAACCAATTGTGTGCTTGTTCAAATTCTTTATCAAGAGCAAGATTGACAAGATCACCAGATATTACAAGGTGATCAGGATTTATCTTTTTCAAGGTATCCATTAAAGCTTCTAGGACATTTGTTGCCATTTGATCTTTACGTTTTTTTTGCCAATTAAGATAGCCGGTAAGACGCTTTCCACAAAGTTCAAACAAGGAAGGTTGTGGTAAGGGAGAAAGATGCACATCCGATATATGGGCAAGATAAAACATAGATGCTAGCATAGCGTTGAAAACGATTTAAGCAATAAAAAAGAGTACAGAAAAGTCAGTGTATGATATTGGAGATAAGATACCAACCCATCCTTACCATAGCGATATCCAGCTTGCTCAGCAGCTGTAAGAATGGCTTCATTAAACCGCTTTGTTGTTTTATTCAAGGCACCTTTTGGACGCCCTCTTCAGTGTAAAGCATCAAGGAAGACGACGTTCATCTACCATCATGATGTTCCTTCAAATAAAGAAAAGCGCATCTCACGACAAAAAAAGAGTATCAAAATCCTCAAGCATCACGATCTTTAGTTCCCCGCTCTCAAGATACCGCATCTTTTGCCCTTACCGGCACAATCTCAACACGTGAAATTGCTGTAACATCGCCTCTCACTTCTCCCATCACCTGCAGAGGAAACAATTTAGCTAGAAGTGAAAAAAGGCACAGGATTATTCAGTGCATTTTTGAGATAAAAGAGGATTATGAAATCAAGAAATAATCAGAGATTTATATTTTATTGGTTTTTGAAGGAAAAAAGATAGCATAATATATCGTCTTGTTGTTTATTTTAGCGGTGCATACTTTTCCGTAGGATACGCTGCATTACAAGGCCGCGGTATAAATTCTTAAGATTTCTTAACGGCTTTCACGGTACCACATGCTGTTCAACAATAAAAGACAAGAAAGTAGTGCAAAAAAACCAGAAAAGACTGAAAAATAGAGACTGTTAATTAAACGGGTCTGTGTTGCTTCTTTCAAAACAATTGAATGGGC
Source organism: Bartonella sp. B23 (assembly GCF_053793815.1). NCBI lineage: Bacteria > Pseudomonadati > Pseudomonadota > Alphaproteobacteria > Hyphomicrobiales > Bartonellaceae > Bartonella > Bartonella sp. B23. The sequence goes on along the minus strand of NZ_CP200033.1, from coordinate 1,049,385 downwards.
AAGAGAAGATGTTTGGCTTGTTTGCGATTGAATTAGTTTGAGAGAAGGAAGATTAATACCGTCTTTTCCTTTGTCGCGTAAACGTACGGTGTATCCACCGGTGTGTTTACTGATAGGAGCCAGTTTTTCTTTTGTTGAAATTAAATCAAACAATTCGAGATTATCAAGTGTTCCTACAGAAGAAAATGCTGTTAAATCACCGTTTTTTATGTTAAAAATTCCCGTTTCATCGGTATTAATAGTTGTTGTAAAGACTCCTTCTTGCTCTTTTGTGAGGATGATACTTTCTTTTTTTCCAGAGGGAAAGGTTATGTGGGCTGGTTCTGGATGGTCTTTGAGTGTTTGGCGACGAACTGTTAAACGATGATGGTTGCTTGTAGCACTTAATTTTTCCTCTTCAAGTTCTGGTTCTTTCATAAGCCAATGAGCAATTCGGCGATAAAGAGCAGCATAAGGTCCTCCACCTTCGAAGCCTCTTGCCCAAAGCCAGCTTTCATCGGAAAGCAACATGCCTACACGGCCCTTGCCAGTATGGGAAAGGAGTAAAAGTGGTTGTTCATCAGCACCTTTCATAAGAGCGGTGCCTTTGTGTATGTTTTGAATGGCAATTTGTCGTAGCCATCGTCCCCATTGGGATGCTGGATAGGTAGGTGTTGCAAGATCTCTTGTGACAGGATGACGTTCACCTTCTTTGGTTAATGTGGGTCGAAAAGGCTTTTGAATAATAACACCATTGGGTAATGCGGGGAGAATGCTTATTAAAGGTGTTTTTGCCAGTGAATTTTCTTTGGTAAATTCTGGTCCTGTTACTATCAGCAATGCACCGCCCTTTTGTACGTACTGAGCAATACAATCGTAATAGATTAATGGGAGAACAGCAGAATGTTGATAGCCATCAAGAATGATGAGATCAAAATTATCAATCTCTTCAACAAAGAGCTTTCTTGTGGGAAAAACCACAAGTGATAATTGGCTTGATGGTGTATTATCTGCTTTGTTGGGAGGACGCAAAATGGTAAAATGAACAAGATCTATATTAGAGTCACCTTTCAAAAGATCACGCCATGTTCGTTCACCATTGTAAGGTGCACCTGAGATAAAAAGGACACGCAAATTTTCTCTAATGCCTTCAATAATAGCTATAGCGTTGTTGTTTTCAAAGCTTAATTCACCTTTGTGCGCATCGGTGAAAACTTGAATGATATTTTTTCCAGCGTGAGGAAGAGTGATTTCAGTTTGGAAAATGACACCAGGTGTTACGGAATAATGACCAACTTCTTGTCCATTAACGCTTACAGTAACATTTGCTTGTGTTGGTAGAGATTCTTGAAAGTGTCCTTTATCTTCCACTAAAATGGAGAGTATTTGCGGTTTATTAATAAGGGCAAAGCGAGGGGGAGAAATAATTTTAATTTGGCGGTCAAATTCATCTGATCTTCCTGTTATAAGAGCATTGATGGGTGCTTTATGATGAAGGTCTGAAATGTAAGGAATGTCATGCACCTGTCCATCGGTGATAAAAATTGTGCCTGCGTAACGAGATGGTGGGATATCAGATGTCGCTTGTGTTAAAGCATGAAACAAATTTGTTGAGGGCGTATATTGGTTATCAGCAAGTTTCCCAGCTTCAATAAAGCGTAGTTCAAACTGTGGATAATGAGCTAATGCATTGATCAATTGTATTCGTGCTTCATCACTATCATTCGTACGTGTACCAAGTGTTTGGCTTTTACTACGATCAATAACAATGCCTACCGTGCTTTTAAGTGGTTCACGTTGCTCTCTTATAATCATTGGATTAAGCACAACAAGGATGAGAGATGCCAATGCCATGAGGCGTAATAAAGACCCTTTACGCTGTGTAAAAAGGCTGATAATGACAAGAATAGTGGATATTCCCCCTAAGAATAAAATCCAAGAGAGAGACAAGAAAGGCTGAAAAGTAAAAAATGATATCATTGCCTTTTTTCTCTTTTAAAGCGTTCTAAAAGTGCGGGAACATGAACTTGGTCAGCTTTATAGTTTCCTGTAAGTACATAGATAACTATATTTAATCCTGCACGAAATGCCCAGAGGCGTTGCATCGGATCGTTAGGAATCAGGGGGTATTTCCACATGCCTTTTTCATCTAATGCCCAAGCACCAGCAAAGTTATTTCCGGTAATCAGGAGAGAACTTACATTATCACCGCTGCCAAGGGAATTTTTGTTTTTTTTATTCATTGATGATGATTCAACCCACAAAGGTGAACCACGGTAGAGACCAGGGAAATCTCGCATAATATAAAAAGAACGTGTAACAACGTGATCAGTTGATGCTGGTTCAATGGTTGGAATGTTTAGCCCCTTTAAGATAGTTCGTAATCTTTGTGTGGCTGGGGTGGCAGATCCTTCAAGATTAAGGCTGGTATTTATCTGATCGCGTGTGTCGAATAAAACAGTGCCCCCGTGTTTCATGAAGCTGTTTATTTTTTCAAGGCTCTTTTGTGTTGGCATAGGGCTGTTAACATCAATTGGCCAGTAAATTAGAGGATAGAAGGCGAGTTCATCTTTATCGAGATCAAGAGCTGTCACAAAACTGGGCAAGAGCATTGTACGTTCTGCGATAAATCGGCTGAGTGCTTCTAAACCGCTCTTGCTCGTTGTATCAATCTCATGGTTATGTGTCACAACGTAAGCGAGATGTACTGCGCCAGCTGCTTGTATTACAGTTTCATTATTATTTTCTGTGCCTTGCGCATGAACTATTGAATTATATAGAAAAAAAGCAACGAAACCTATTATAAGGGATACAAAGAGGAGCATATTGCGTCGTCGGTTAAGAGAAAAGGCGTTTCCTCTCCATAAAATAAGGAAATTGTCAAAGGCAAATAATAATATTGCTAGTCCTAAAAGTGGGCCAATAAGGTGTGTTTCTTTTGTATCGTAAGATAAAGGGCTTCCTTTTAAGGAAGATGGCGATGACGATTGTTTCATCAAATATGATGAATTATTTAAGAGATTGAGTGCATAAAAATTATTTTTTACACCGTAGAGCCCAGGTGGAGTAAGATAGGAGGGACGGGGTAGATTTTTAGAATCAAGGATTAGTGGAATAACATAAGAGGGAGGCGTTCGTAATTGTCCTTCAGCGGTCATTATTTTCCAAGGGTTTTGTATTGTTGTTTCTTTCTTTATATGTGTTAGGTCTGTGTTTTCGTAGCTACTCAATGTGATCAATTTTTGCAGCATTTTCGCAAAAAATCCAGAAAGAGGAAGATTAGACCATGTGGGATCTGGGGCGATATGAACAAAAATGAGTGTTCCTTTGCCGCGATGAGTTGCTGTAATGAGGGGAGTTCCATCAGAAAGACTAAGCCATGTCTTTTCAAAAAGATCTGGGCTTGGCTCTGCTAAAATTTGGCGTGAGATAGTGACATCTTCTGGAAAAGGAAGATCAGAAAATAAGCTATTTTTTGCAAATGGTGCAAGTTTTTGTGGTTTTGTCCAAGACATAATACTACCAAGTAAACGTTGACCCTGACGTAGTGGTACTGGAAGCAGACTATCATAGTGTTCTACAGTACCTAGGTTTTCTCCTGCAAAGCGGATGAGTGTTCCTCCTTTATTTACAAAGTCAGACAGCTTTTTTTCTGCTTCTTTTGACATGTTTACAATGTCACCTATAATAAAAACAGAAGGATTTTGTTTAAGTAAATGGTCAAGATCAGTTGAAAGTTCTCTTCCGCTTGCTGTTATAAGCTGTGTGTATCCTTGTAATGCTTTGATAATATAGTAAAATGGAGAGAGAAGAGGTTGTATCATTTCATGCGTATTTGGTGAGAGGAGAGCAACTCGGTTTACTCTCTTATGACTGTCCACTAAGAAGGTAGCAGCAGCATGGGATTGGTTGTTAACTGTTATCCAAGCAATGTCGTTGCGTAGTTCAAGTGGTACATTAAAAGGAACAAGCGCTGTTGTTTCTCCCTCAAGGAAATTTGTTGTAAAACGATTGAGGAGTTGGTTGTTTGTATCGTAAAGGTCTAGTGTGATGGGAGTTTTGCCGAGTGTTGTTGAACGGATAACACGCACTGCCATGTTTCCGTTATTATTTTCTATGGCTGTTATGCCGGTTAAATCGGAAATATCAGCTAAGTACCATAAGAATGTTTCGGGTTTTAATTGTTCAATAAGAGCGAAAGCTTGATCGTCTTCATCTGTTTTTAATCCATCGCTTAAGTAAGCAATATCAAGAGGCTTACCTTTGGTTATTTCAATCAGCTTTTCCAGTGCATGCGTACGGTTGACAGGCCATGGACGTGGTTGCAAATGCATTAAATGTTGTTTTATGACTTCCGCAGGGAGTGGTCCTATATTGGAGGTATCATTTTCAGCTGTCGCAAGAAAATAAATATCTTTTTGATATTTTTCTGCTTGTGCAAGGAGGGTTTCGGCAGTGGAAATGCGCTTTTTCCATTCTCTTATAGACGCCCATCCGTTGTCGATGATGAGTGCAATTGGCTGAGAGCCGGAAAGTATAATTGGTTTTTGATTCCAAATAGGTCGCGCCAAAGCAATGATAATGAGTGTTGCTATGGTTAAGCGTAATAACAGTAACCACCAGGGTATGTGGTTTGCGGTTTCCTGCTGATTGGTTGATTTTTGGAGAAAGCGCAAAGGAGGAAAGGGTTCTTTATGCGGGGATGGAGGTGTCATTCGCAACAACCACCAAATAATTGGTAGAGATAAAAGTCCTAGTAAAAGCAGAGGAGAAGTAAAACTCAAGGCAATCTCCTACTGTAAGATGGTGAGCTCCCCATTTTGTTTGCGAGATGCAAAATGGCTTCTGTGAAAGACTGGTTTGTTGTACTTACATGATAGGTCCACCCTTGGCGTGAGCAAAAGTTTGCTAATTCGCGTCGCCTTGCCTGATAGAGTTTACAATAGTGTTCGCGAAAATTTTCCGCCTTTCCAAAAATATGCTTTTCTTTTGTTTCTGGATCAAAAAATTCTATATGACCTTTGTAAGGAAAGTTTTCTTCTGCAGGATCAGCAATTTCAATTAAGTGAGCTGTGACTTGTTTTGTCGATAAAACGGTTAAATTTTGGATGATCTGTTCAGGATAATCGAGAAAATCGCTTATTATGATGGCGTGTGAAAAACGCGTAACAGATGAAAAATTTGGAAAGGGACTTTCACTTTGATGATTTGCTAAAGTTAGCGCTATGCGTTCTATTACATTGCTTGCCATCGTGGGAGGCATTAAGGTGGGGATAGCAATATGTTCGCCACTGTGTGTAAGCAGTGATGCTAATGCAAGGGTAAGAATGATGGTATAATCACTCTTAGAGATTTTGGAGAAACGCGAACGGTAATGCATAGATTCAGTTTGATCAGGCCAAAGCCAAACTGTTTGTGTCGCTTGCCATTCGTGTTCACGTAGGTAAGTGTGTTCGTCACGTGCTGAGCGACGCCAGTCAATGCGTGTAATAGATTCTCCCTCAATATAAGGACGAAATTGCCAAAAATTTTCCCCGCTGCCCCGTTTACGTTGTCCATGCCATCCAGTTACCACTGTATTGGCGATCTTACGTGCTTGTAAAACAAGATACGGCATTTTTGCGGCATCTTTATGCAGCTTAGAAGCCAGTGATATTGGAGGCTTTGGCGGAGCTTTTTTTCCAATAGCCATTTAGAGAACGTCTTTCATGAGATTATTGATAATATCTTTTACGGTTATATCTTCAGCACGTGCAGAAAAATTGAGTGCCATGCGGTGTTGTAAGACGGGATGAGCCAATGCTTCAACATCATCAAGTGAGGGAGCTAAACGACCATGATAAAGTGCACGGGCGCGGACACAGAGTGAAAGTGCTTGTGATGCTCTTGGACCAGGGCCCCAAGCAACATAGGTGTTTGCGAGAGTGTTGCCTTTATAAGGGCGTGCCAAACGGACGAGTTTTAAAATAGCTTCAACAACATTTTCTGAGAGAGGCATTTTACGAACGATATTTTGAATTTTTTGTAGTTTTTGGGTTGATAAAATTGGTTTTGCCTTTTGGTTTTTTTCTCTTGTTGTTTCTAAAATGATACGCCGTTCTGTGGTTAGATCAGGATAGTCAATGTCAATTTGCATCAAAAAGCGATCCAGTTGTGCTTCAGGAAGTGGGTAGGTTCCTTCCTGTTCAAGAGGATTTTGGGTTGCAAGCACATGAAAAGGTTGTGGTAAATCATAACGGGTACCAGCAACGGTGACATGATATTCTTGCATAGCTTGTAAAAGAGCTGATTGGGTTCGGGGAGAAGCACGATTGATTTCATCAGCCATGAGAAGTTGGGTAAAAATAGGACCTTGAACATAGCGGAAAGAACGTTTACCGCTTTTATCTGAATCCATAACTTCAGAACCGATAATATCTGATGGCATTAAATCAGGGGTAAATTGAATGCGTTTTTCATCGAGCCCCAATACTGTTCCCAAAGTTTCAACAAGACGTGTTTTAGCAAGTCCTGGGGCGCCGACAAGAAAAGCATGACCACCAGAAAAAATAGCTATTAAAGCGCATTCAATCGCATGATTTTGTCCAAAAATAACTTTGTCAATTTCTTGTTGTAGAATATTCAACTCTTGGTGTGCTGCATCAATATCATCAATGATCATTTGGGCGTCATGATTGATATTGGCCTTTTTAAGGGAATTGGAGGATGTATCATGTTGACTCATATTTCTTCCTTAAGGCGTTTGTTGCAAAATCGATAATTTTCTCTGCATGATCATGATAATGAATATTTTATGATTTGTAGCAGAAAATAAGAAGAAAAGAAGCTTAATATGTTGTTTTTTAGTATTCGCACACATAAAGCACTCTATTTGAAACAAATAAATGTGTTGTATAAGGGGATGTATGAGAAATAATATTTCCGTAAAGACATCTACTTAAGGCAGAGATACTTAAGGCAGAGAGGATAATTTTTGAAGGGTTAGAGGGTGAGTATAAGACAAAATTTTAAACAAGTTAAATGGTTGCAGCATAGTGATATCCAAACACTTCTTCGCATTTTGTCTGTGGGTGGTGAAGAAGCGCGTGTTGTGGGGGGAGCGGTGCGCAATCAGCTGTTAGGACAGCCTATTAGTGATATTGATATTGCTACAACCTGTTTGCCGCAACAGGTTATAGTGCGTGCAGAAAAAGCAGGATTTAAAGTTATTCCTACAGGTGTTGCGTTTGGTACGGTGACTGTGGTTTCGCAGTCATGTTTTTATGAGATAACAACGCTTCGCTCTGATATTGAAACGGATGGTCGTCATGCCAAAGTGGTCTTTGGGCGTGATTGGAAAAAAGATGCTGAACGGCGAGATTTTACGATTAATGCGCTTTATTGTGATGCTGATGGTCGCCTTTATGATGATGTAGGAGGATTGAATGATATTGCTCGCCGAACAGTGCGTTTTATCGGTATTGCAGAAAATCGCATTCGCGAAGATTATTTACGTATTTTGCGTTTTTTTCGCTTTTTTGCTTGGTATGGAGCAGGGCGACCTGATGCACAAGCATTGAAAGCGTGTGTGTGTTTAAAAGATGGTCTGCAAAAACTTTCCTCTGAGCGTATTTGGGGAGAGATGAAAAAACTTCTCATGGCTTTAGATCCAACACGTGCTCTTTTATGGATGCGTCAAAGTAGAATTTTGACACGCATTTTCCCTGAAACAGAAAAATGGGGCATTGATGGAATCTACTCATTGGTGAAAGCAGAACAGAATTTTGGTTGGAAAATCGATCCGTTGTTACGGCTGGAAAGTCTTCTCCCTCCTGATCCTGTACGCCTTCATGAAATGGCACAGCGTTTGCGTCTATCTAATAAGGAAAAAATGCGATTAAAGGAATGGGCAAAATTAAAAATGATTAACCAAAAATGTTCAGACGGTTTTGTGCAAAAACTGATTTATTTTCATGGTCGTCAACCGGTTTTAGATCAATTATCATTGTGCGTTGCAGCAGCACATGTTGCTGCCCTAGAAGAAGATGAAGCTTTGCAGAAAGCAGAAAGTTATGAGAGGCTTTATCAGCTTGCTCAAAAATGGCAGATTCCTACTTTTCCTGTTAATGGCACGGATTTGATGAAGAAAGGTTTGTCTGGGGGGGTATTTTTAGGAAAAAAGCTCAAAGAGCTAGAAATGATATGGGTTGAAAGTGGATTTTTAACAGATCGTAAAGCATTATTAGAAAAAATTAATTTATAATATGGATTTTATAAAGAAGCTTTGTACTTTTTTATGAAGTTTCTCTCTTTTCATTATAACCAATTTGGCGAAGAGCTTCTCCTGTTGTTATGGCTACGCTCATTGCTAGATTTAAAGAACGTGCATGTGGTTTCATAGGAATTTTTAATGCACAATCAACGGATTCATGAACATAATCAGGAACTCCTGCTGATTCACGACCAAAAAGTAAAACATCATTTTTCTGGTAGCATATTTTCGTATAGCATGTTTCTGCTTTTGTGCTCAAAAGTAAAAGACGACGGTGAAAGTGTTTCATAGCACGTATAAAATGTTGCCAATCAATGTGCCGCTCTAGTGAAGCGTATTCGAGATAATCTAATCCCGCTCGTTTAAGATTGCGATCTGACAGATTAAAGCCTGCGGGCTCAATAATGTGTACATATAAACCGAAACAGGAACTAAGACGCAAAATGGTTCCAGTATTACCAGCAATATCAGGTTGAAAAAGAGCAATATGAAGTGTCATATGACTTACAGTATGTTTTTTTCTTCGTGTTTGTAAAGAAGATTTATTATTTATTCAAAAAGTATAATTGAAAAACATAGAGTTTTTCCGTTTATTTGCCATTTATTCTGTATTCTAGAAAAAATTATGTTCTCAAACTTATTATGAGATGCGCAGATAAGGAAACAATGAAAGATGACAATCATTAATGTATTTCAATGTGGATGTGAATTGTTATGAAAATATGTTTTATTTAGAGAGTACTCAGGACTACTTCGTTTGCAAAGTTTTACTGCAGATGAGAGAATCTTATCAGAGTGATAGCTTTTTTTACCAATATCAGCATAATCAAAACTATATGATTTTGATTAAGTGCTAAGGGAAATTTGATGCAAAATTTAAGTTTTGTTTGTAAAGGTTGATTGCAAAAGAGTTCTGTATAAATTTTATTCCTACGAATAAAGATTTCTGTGTTCAGTGAATTAGCGATTGGAATGTTATTTGAGCTAAAATAATTCCTAGTCTTTACAATAAGTAGCGTAGCAATAGTTGATAATATGTCTGCTGGTATTACCTTATAGGTGATGATATTGAAGACAGGAAGCATGAAAAATGGGGGAGAATAAGCACTGTTTTCTAGAGTGAGGGCTATAAGTTTTTTTGGGAAGGAAAACAATTACACAAATGGTAAGAAGCTTTTTCTGAAGTGTTTTTATGGCTTAGGAAACTTAATTATCAGGGATTATGCGATGGGGGATAGTATAGTAAAAAGGAAATTTGGAGCATAGGATTTTTTAATTAAAGTAATGAGTGAGAAAACAAGGCGCGATTTTCTGTTTTTGGTAACGACTGTTACAGGGGCTGTTGGGGTTTGTGCAGTTGAGTAGCCTTTTATCCGTCAACTGAGTCCAGGTGAGGCTGTTTTGGCATCTTTTTCTGTTGAGGTAGACCTTTCTGGTGTTGAAGAGGACATGTTAGTGATGGTTAAGTGTCGTGGATAGCCTGTTGTTATTCGTAATCGTACCGCAAAGGAAATTGCTGAATCTCGTGTTACAAAACTGAGTATTCTTAAAGATCGTCAGGCACGCAATCCTAATTTTGAAAGTGAAGAAGATGCAAAAATTTTGCACGTTCTGCAGGTGAAGGGTGTGAGAATGGGCTTATTTTCGTTAATTTTGTACGCATCTAGGTTATATAACACTTGGACAAACGGGTAGATCTTGGGGGTTGTTATGTTCGTGTCATGGATCTGTTTATGATACAGTTGGAAGAGTACGCTCAGGATTAGCTAACTATAATTTAGCCATCCTGCCTTATCGATTCCTTTCTGATACCTTGCTGAGGATAGGATAAGGTGATGGCAAAATTTTTTCCTTATTTTTCTAATAGTGCTCTTGTCCGTTGGTTTGATAAAAGTTTGCCTCTTTCCCGTTTTTTTTACAATGCATTTGCTGTTTTTCCTGTTCTACGTAATCTGAATTACTTTTATATATTTGATGGTATTTTGACCGCTATGCTTTTATCGCAACTTTTGGCCGGCATTGTTTTAGCACTGTATTATATGTGCCAGATGTTCATTTATCTTTTAAAATTGGTGAGCGATTTGGGCGTGAGAGACAGTTTGATTGGCTTTTTCGCCCATGGATTTGTGTAGGGGATTTGTTTTTTTTATTGCCGTCTATGTTCATTTAGCGCGCGGACTTTATTATGGTTTTTATAAACATATGCGAGAAATGGTTTGGGTTACGGGTATTTTTATCTATACCATCATGATGGCAATAGCATTTTTTGGCTATGGGCTGATTTGGAGGATGATGTCTGTTCTAGCGGCTTTAGTGGTTGCGAGCCTTTTTAAACTATTCCTTTGGTGGAGAGATGGTTGCGTGAGGCACTTTTGGGTGGCTATAGCGTAGGGCAAGCGATATTGAGCCGTTTTTATGTTTTTATTTGTTTTACTTATTTGGGTAGGGCTTCATATTTGGGCATTTTACTAAGTTTAACAGGGTAATCTAATTTGTCTTGCAACACAATTCGAGAAGAAAATTGTTCCTTTTCCACCTTATGCGCTTATCAAAGATATTTTTGCCATGTTTTTATTTCATACGCCAAATTATGTGGGGTAGGCTGAAAATTATAGCGTTGTGAATTTTTTAAAGTCACCTCTTCGTGTGGTGCCAGAATGGTATTTTTTGCCTTTTTATGCTATAACGTTTAACATTGGTGCTCTTTTATCAACTTTGTGGGTGTTATTTTACCAGCTGGTTTGTTTTTTGTTCCATGGTTAGACCACTCTAAAATATGCTCTGCAAGATATCAACCTGTTTATAATATTTTCTTTTTGGTATTCATTGTTGATACTGTTTTTCTTTGTTGGCTTTGGTCAAGAGAAATTGGTGATGGCACTCTATTTATGGACGCAATTGGCTGCATTTTATTATTTATATTCTTTTTGATTGTTTTGCTGACTTTACCTATTTTTGAAACTTCTTTCTTCAGTTACTGAAGATATGAAACAGAAGAAAAATAAACTGTGGTGAATGTTGTTATTAGATTGATTGTTATAGCGGTGATAGGCTTTCCTTTTTGGAGTGTTGCGGTTAATCTCTCTGATAAAGAGGAAAAGTTTGTTTCTTTCCCCTTATATGTGTTCCTAAAAAAGAATGGAGTTTTTCAGGGCTATTTGGGCTTTATGATAAGGTGCAGTTGCGGTGTGGTTTAAAAGTTTATAAATAGGTTTGTTCTAGTTGCCATGAGCTAAAATATATAGCTTTTCATGATTTAAAGGCGCTAGGCTATGATCAGGAACAGATTAAGGATTTTGCTAAGCGATATGAAGTGAGAGATGGCTATCATCGAGAAGAAAATTTTTCAAACGCGCTAGTATTGCAGAAAACACCTTTCTTTTTCCCTTTTGTAACGAAGAAGAAGCCGAAATTTGTTCTTAATGGTGCTTATCCTCTAGAACTTTCATTGATAGCACTGGCACGCGTCATATCTTTGCCATTTCTTGCTGTTATCTTCGATGTATTAACTCTTTTGATTCTTTAACCACGGGCGCCTCTGTTAAGTTATGGTGTTGTTTTCTGTTGTGATGGGACATCAGAAACAGTCGAACAATATGTGCGCGACGTCTCTGCTTTTTGGGTTTAGGATTCAGATCCTTACATGGAGATTCTAAAAAAACAGGTTTTCATGTTATTTTATTTTTCATTATTTTTGGAGTGTTTGTTTATATTTTAAAAGTCCGTGTCTGGCGTGGTTTAGAAGAAAAATTGGAAAAGAAGATAAAAAGACTGAGAAAAAGAAAAGGCCGGGCCAGGGTGCTGGTTTTGACAGAGTTTGGAACAAATCATGATCATGATGCATTGAGTTTTATAAAATAAAAGCAAAAACGGAGATGTTAAAATGAAAAAAATTGCATGTACTACTCTTATATCGGTTTTGATGGCTTCTAGTGCTTATGTTCAGTCTTTCGCGGTACCTCCTAAACCTGAAACGATTTCTTCAACAGGTACTGTACAGGTAGGGTCAGATATGTCTGTGCGTTATGTTACACCTTTAGCAACGGACTTTGTCGCTTCAAGCCTTATTGGTGCAAATGTATACAATATAGATGATGAAAATATTGGTGAAGTAAAAGATATTATTCTGCGTGAAAATAATATTGCGGGTTTTGTTGTTGCTGTTGGTGGTTTCCTTGGGATAGGGGAGAGTTATGTAGTCGTTTCTCCAGAAACAATCCAGATGATAAACGATTATGGTAAATGGAAACTTATTACTAATGCAACAAAGGATTCTTTAAAGGAGGCTCCAACATTTAAATACGAAGGACGTTGGACACGCTAATTTTGTATTTTTATTCTCCATTGAGAGAGCAGCGCTATCATGATATATGGTGGCGTTGTTTTTTTGTGCAAAGCTTTCAAGAATGAAACATTGAGATATTGAGATATTATGTGTTATGTTTAAACAGCATGATGTCACCATCTTGCACAATGTATTCTTTACCTTCATCGCGGGCTTTTCCTGCTTCTTTTGCACCGTTTTCTCCACCCAGAGCAATATAATCCTCATAGCTAATGGTTTGGGCACGAATAAAGCCACGTTCAAAATCTGAGTGAATCACACCAGCTGCTTGGGGGGCTTTCGTGCCGCGCGTAATTGTCCATGCTCTCGTTTCCTTAGGTCCACAGGTAAAGTAAGTAATGAGGTCAAGCAAAGAGTAGCCAGCGCGAATGAGGCGGTTGAGACTCGGTTCAAAGAGTTCTAAGGCATTAAGATATTCTGTAGCTTCTGCATCATTAAGTTGGGTGATTTCGGCTTCGATAGAAGCAGAAATGATAATGCTTTGAGCATTTTGCTCTGTTGCCATTTTTTCAACGGTTTTGGTAAAATTATTTCCATGAGCGGCATCATCTTCACCAACATTGCATACATAAAGTACGGGTTTGGAAGTTAAAAGGTTTAAATTATCGAGGATGTTTCGCTCATCGGAAGAGATATCTTTAAATAATAACCGGACAGGACTCCCTTTTTGCAGTGAGTTTAATGCTAATTCCATCATGGGAAGAATTGTTAAAGATTCTTTATCTTTTCCGGTTGCACGTTTGCGGATTTGTACGATTCGCCGCTCAAGGCTTTCAAGATCGGCAAGCATGAGTTCCGTTTCAACGGTTGTGGCATCAGAAACAGGATCAATGCGGCCTTCTACATGGGTAATATCGTCATCTTGAAAACAGCGTAAAACGTGAATAATGGCATCGACTTCACGGATATTGGCTAAAAATTTATTACCTAAACCTTCACCTTTTGAAGCGCCACGCACTAATCCAGCAATATCAACAAAATTGATACGTGTGGGAATGATTTCTTTTGAACCAGCGATCGATGCAATTTTTTCCATTCGAAAATCCGGAACGGCAACTTCTCCTGTATTGGGCTCGATTGTGCAAAAAGGGTAATTGGCAGCTTGCGCTGTCGCTGTTTTTGTTAATGCATTAAAAAGGGTTGATTTACCGACATTAGGTAATCCCACAATACCGCATTTAAAACCCATGAGCATCTTCTTTTCTGTTGATTTTATGGTCAGGATGAAATGTCTTTAACGCTTCTATAGCATATTTTAAGAAGACTTATAGTCTCTTATTGCTGTAGGTAAGAAAAAAAGCCATGTTGAAAAGATGTTTTGATTTTTTCAGTATATTTAAAATCCTTTATCTTAATGATAAGGAGATTCCAAATTAATGTTAATAGTACGCTAAGTTTTTCATAGTATGCAGGTCTGTATGAAGAATTAATTAGAAAGAATGTAAGAGTGTTATCTCATCGTGTTTTTTTAATTTCTATATCTCTGGCTTTGGCTGGATGCGCTGCGCGTCGTTCGGATGTGTCATTTGTTTCTTCTCAACAAGTTCGGCACATCTCAGCGGAAATGCAGGCTTTGTATGGACCTGTAACAAATGAACTTTATTCATTGCCCGCCATTGATCTTGCAACTATTGATCCAAAATTTTTGCGCCAGAAAGTGCTGTATCATACATCTTATCCACCTGGGACATTAGTGATAGATACGCAGGAATGTTTTCTTTACCTGATTGGTGAAAATGGGGAAGCTTTGCGTTATGGCATTGGTGTTGGTAAGGAAGGGTTGGCATTTGAAGGTGAGGGGGTTGTGCAGCGTAAGCGTCAGTGGCCGAGTTGGGCTCCTACTGCAGCAATGATGGCGCGAGAACCAGAACGTTATGGTCATTTAGGGAAAGGGATGCCACCAGGACCAGAGAATCCATTGGGTGCTCGAGCACTTTATCTTTTCAAAAATGGGCATGATACATTGTTTCGTATTCATGGTTCACATGAGGCGTGGTCAATTGGTCGTGCTATTTCAAGTGGATGTATTCGTTTGCTTAATCAGGATATTATTGATCTTTATGACCGTGTGCCTATTGGTTCTCGTGTGGTGGTGTTGCAAAATAGCGATCGTCGTCAACCTAATGCGTTAAGTCAGCAATCAAATCTTCACGATCCACTACAGTCAACGATTGCTCCAAGTGAATTTTTTTAATTCTGAGGAGGATTAGCTTAGCAGCCTCATTGGTGTTGTTTTGGTTTTGCGATTCAATGGCCTTTTTTTTGAAAGAGGACGCATTATTTGTAAGAGGTATACAAAGCAATGCTGATTTGTTTTGTAAATTCGCGAAACAAACTGTTATCGAAAGTCTTTGTTTTTCATTGCTTGTGAGATTTTGTTCATAAAGAGGTCCTCCTCACCCTTGAAGAAAAGAGTGATGTTTTTTGCGATTGTCTCTAAGAGAGGAGGTAAGCATTCTTGGTCAGATTTCGTAAAGTTCCCTAGAACATGTTTATGCACAAGTTCTTTAGAGTTAGGGCGTCCGATCCCTAAGCGTATACGATGGTAATCAGTGCCACAATGAGCATCAATGGACTTTATACCGTTATGCCCGTTACTTCCTCCACCAATTTTTATACGCACTTTTCCAAGTGGTAAATCTAATTCATCATAGATGATGATCAAATTTTTCAAGTCTAGTTTATAAAACTGCAAAGCTTCTTCAATGGCTTGTCCGGAAAGATTCATGAAAGTTTGGGGTTTTATGAGAAGCGTTTTTTCCCTATCTATGAAGCCACTGGAGATTTTGGCTTGAAATTTTTTTGACCATGGAGAGAAAGAGAAGAGCTGATAAATAGCATCAACAGCCATGAAACCGATATTATGGCGGTTATTTTGGTATTGTGAACCGGGATTGCCAAGACCAGCAATAAGCCACATATGTGTGCTTTCAGTAAAGTGTGAGAGGTTAAAAATTTTAATGAAGGCGGGAATTTTCCCGCCTGATAAAGTTTATCAATTTTTTTCGTTATCTCCGTCATTTTTTTGTTCGGAAGTTTTATCACTAACATTCAAGCTAGCAGGGGTTGCTATAGTTGCAATGGTAAAGTCTCGATCTTGGATAACCGGGGTTACCCCTGCTGGCAATTGCACTGCTGAAATATGGATCGAATCACCAATAGAGTAGCTAGCGAGATCAATCTCAATTGCTTCAGGGATGGCATTTGCGGGAGCAGTACATTCAATTTCATGGCGAACGATATTGAGGACACCTCCTTTTTTAAGTCCAGGAGCTGTCTCCTCATTGAGGAAGTGCACAGGGATACTCACTTCCACAACAGATTTCGCTGAAATACGTAGAAAATCTACATGTAGGGGAAAATCACGCACGGGATCGAGTTGGTAATCTTTTGGTAAAACCATAATTTTTTGTTTACCAATTGCAATAGTCGCGACGGTAGTACGGAAGCCACCAGCATGAATTTTGTAAAAAATTTCTTTATAGGGAACTGTAATTGCTAAAGGTGGTTGTTTTTCACCATAAATGATAGCAGGAATAAGACCGTTGCGACGAAGTTCACGGGAGGACCCCTTACCAACCCGTTCGCGTATTTCGGCCTTAAGAGTGTAGCTTTTGCTCATAATTTAAGTCCTTTTATGTAATTGGAGATTCATCAAAAACCAACAACAGTTTTTGCATGAATATGAAGATATGCGCTACCAAGCAGCGATTACTCCATTCTGCGTTGCCTCCAAGGGTGTCTGCGCAGAATTTTTTCTATAATTCAAACCATTCATAGATGCAAGAGTTGTGGGAAAAATCGATGATTTCTATCGTTGGATAAGAGGAAATGCTACAACTATGGTTTAGATGAAGAATAAATACTAGCAGATACAAAATAAAATATTGGAGATGTTATGAAGGTTGAGATTGCCTTAGGTGAGATGGCAGAGGGTAGTGCTTTGCGTAAGGTGGCATCAGCATTCATTGATCTTGAAGAATTATTGGCGACGCGTCTTCTTGTGCAAGGCAATTCCGGTTCAGGAAAATCACATCTTCTTCGCCGTCTTCTTGAGCAAAGTGCTTCATGGGTACAACATTGTGTGATTGATCCAGAAGGTGATTTTGTAACTTTGGCAGATAAATTTGGTCATGTCATTGTTGAAGCTCAAAGGAGCGAACCAGAACTGACACGTATTGCTCACCGAATTCGCCAACATCGCGTTTCGGTGGTGTTTAACCTTGAAGGTTTAGATGCCGAACAACAGATGCGTGCTGTGGGGGCTTTTCTTAGTGCACTGTTTGATGTGGAACGTGATTATTGGTATCCTATGCTTGTTGTTGTTGATGAAGCACAACTGTTTGCTCCAGCTGCGGCGGGAGAGGTTTCCGATGAAGCACGTAAAATTGCGCTCAATGCTATGACCAATCTTATGTGTCGAGGGCGCAAACGTGGTCTTGCTGGTGTCATCGCGACACAACGTTTGGCTAAGCTTGCAAAAAATGTAGCTGCTGAAGCTTCAAATTTTTTAATAGGGCGCACTTTTTTAGATATTGATATGGTGCGAGCTGCGGATCTCTTGGGAATGGAGCGTCGTCAAGCAGAAATGTTTAGAGATCTTGAGCGCGGTCATTTTATAGCTTTAGGTCCTGCTTTATCAAGGCGTCCCTTATCAATTATCATTGGTTCTGTCGAAACATTGGCACGTTCTTCTAGTCCCAAATTAATGCCCCTTCCAACAAAGCGTGCTGATGTAAAAAAACTCGTTTTTACTGCTTCGCCAGAGGAAATTTTGATTCCATGCAAGCATTCACGAGAAACTGTGAGAGAAAAGTCAATTCATGAGATGTTAGAGGAGGCGGTGCAAAAAAAACAAGAATTGCTGGAAAAAGAACCAAGCTTATTTCCTGAACTTTCTGCTGCTGATCGCGATCTTCAGCTAGAACGTATTATTCGGGAAATTCTTGATGACCCTGAAGCCTTCTATCGTTCAACGGCGGTGCTTTATCAAGATTTTTTGGTTCGTTGTCGTATTCATGGTCACTCAGGAGACCTTTTAAATCTTTCGCAATTTCGTCGTAAATTAGCTATTGCTCAGGCTTCTGTTGACGAAAAAACCGCTGTAAGTGAAAACTGGAAACGTATTTTGCATCTATCAGAAAGTTTAGAAGATGATGTTCAAGGCGTCTTTCTGCATGTAGCACAGGCTGCCCTAAGCAAAAAACCGTGTCCATCGGATGCATTTCTGGCACGTCTTTATGGAACTCATTCTTTAAGTCGTGCACGCCGACTTTTAACCTATTTTGAAGAGCGTGGATTCATTGTTATCCATACACATTTTAGTGGTCAACGTGTTATCGCTTTCCCTGATTTTGGTGTAGAAACAGCACCAGGAGATCCAAAGGAATTAGTTTAACTAAATAAGCTCGAGACAGATTGTTCTGCCGCTGTTCTTGCAATTGCTTCTCCAATAAGATCGGCAATTGGCAGAACGCGAATATTATGCGCCTCCTCGATTGCTTGTGTTGGCATAACTGAATTCGTAATAACCAATTCTTTCATTTCTGAATTTGTAATACGTTCGATAGCATTTCCAGAAAGAACACCATGTGTAATATAAGCAGTGACACTCTTTGCACCGTGTTTAAGGAGAGCACTTGCTGCATTGCATAGCGTTCCGCCTGAATCAACAATATCATCAAGCAAAAGACAGTCTTTTCCGGATACATCTCCAATGATATTCATAACTTCTGATTCACCAGGACGTTCACGACGCTTATCAACAATAGCAAGCAAGCTGTTCAAACGCTTTGCGAGCGAGCGCGCACGTACAACACCGCCAACATCAGGTGAAACAACGATGACATTTTCAAGAGAATAATGCATTTTGACATCGCGAGAAATAACAGGAACAGCATAGAGATTATCCGTTGGAATATCAAAAAATCCTTGAATTTGCCCTGCATGAAGATCCAATGTCAAAACGCGATGAGCACCTGCTTCTGTAATGAGATTTGCGATAAGTTTTGCAGAAATGGGGGTACGTGGGCCAGGTTTACGGTCTTGGCGAGCATAACCAAAATAGGGGATAACGGCTGTGATGCGGCGTGCTGAAGAACGGCGAAGCGCATCAATCATGATGAGCAATTCCATCAAGTGATCATTGGCTGGATAGGATGTGGATTGTAAAACAAATACGTCCTGTCCACGCACATTTTCATGCAATTCTACGAAAATTTCTTGATCAGCGAAACGTTTTACAGTTGCTTTGCCTAAGGGAATGTTTAGATAATTTGCGACATCTTCAGCAAGGCGTGGATTAGAATTGCCGCAGAAAAGTTTCATGATAAATCCTCTGAGTAATCACGATGAAGTGTGATGTGGTTTTTAACTTCTTGTTGCCAGATTGCAAGGAAACAATTACGAGAGCATTACAATTTTATTCATCATTGTTAAAGAAGGTATGCGTTTTGTTATCTCTTTTTCCAAAAGTTTGTTACTTTTAGAGCAAAGTTTTTTCCATGCGGCAAAGAGATACATATTGATTAAGTTCTTTGATTATTACTTTACAAAAAATGCTCTCAATATGGGGAATGTTCCGTATTTAAGATGAATGAAGGGGAGCAAAAAAAGGGGAGCGCTATCCTACCTCCAATCATTATAACAAAAATATTGAAAATAATCCAGGGCAAAAGCTGTTGTATTTTGTGGGCCGGCAGATGATCTTGTAAAAAAGTAAAGTACAATGAAATTTATTTTCATATTTTGGTAAAAAGCTTAGTTTTGTAGTTTTGGTATTGTTTTAAGGTATAAAAGAGAATTTTCATTTATTTTTCAGCATAATAGCAGAAATTTGCCGTCCGTAATCAGGTTCGCTGCGGTGTATTGCACGGCGATAGGAGAAGAAACGCTTTTCGTCTTTGTAGGTGCAAAGCCCTACACAAGAAGAGTTAACGCCTGCTTCTATGAGTTGATGCATAATGAATGCCCATAGATTAAAATAAAAGTGATTTATTTTGTCTGTTTTTATAAAAAAATTTCGGTATTTGCTATGGCAATCAATAAATTGATCATAAAATTCATCTGTTACTTCATAGTGGCAAGGACCAATACAAGGTCCAAGGACTGCTGTTATTGACTGTCGTTTAGCTCCTTGTTTTTCCATAATATAAATTGTTTTCTCAATAATTTTATTTAAGCTTCCTCGCCATCCAGCGTGAGTTGCCGCAATGACGCCTGCTTTAGGATCAGCAAACAGGACTGGTCCACAATCTGCTGTAAGAATACCAATTACAAGATCTTTTGTAGTCGTAACGAGAGCATCGGCTTGAGGAGGAGAACCGATACAGGCTTTATCAACGACAACGACATCGCAAGAGTGTATTTGATTGACAGTGACCAAATTTTGTACCTCAACATCAAAATAATGAGCAACTAAAGTGCGATTTTGTGCAATATGTTCAGGGTGATCATTAGAGCTTTGGCCAACATTAAGGCTTTGGTAAAGGCTCTTTGAAACACCACCTTGACGAGTAAAAAAACCATGTTTTATTCCTTGGTGGTGCAAAGCAGAAAGATTTTTTGCAAGGATAGGAGCAGGGACAGGATTCATAAAAGTTTCTTATATCAGTAGTGATTTTCAAAGTGAGAATGGTGTATGAGATGCATTTGTTAATAAATATTGCTGCCGGTTATAAAAAACTAGGAGGTAATGGTATATTTTTATCACAAATATGCAGGATTTTAAATAATGTACCCATTTGATCTGGACTGACTAATCGTTCGATATCTTGGCGAATTTTGTCTTGCAGTGTAGTGCTTTTACCTGCTCCAAGGTGTTTTGCGCGTTCCAGAAGTCCCATTTTTAAAAGAAAATCTCCTTGCTCGAAGATTTCAGCAAAACAACCTTGTTCAAGGGCTATTTTTTTTAAAAAGAAAAAACCAACATGCGATGTTAAATCATGTTCACCAGGAGCATCGAAAATATCATGGAATCTGTGTTTTGACAGTGCTTGTAGTGTATCACCAAATGCAAGATCAGAAGCTCCATAATCAATGAGCAAAGCAGAGCCTTTTCCTCGTACTAAATGGTTACTAATTTGTTGCATTAATTGATACCGTGAGGGCGCATGTTCAAAAATTGTTCCATCAGGGACTTCAAAATAATAGGGTTGTAAGAAAGAAGAAGGAAATTTACGTGGGCAAGCAATAAAGGCAAATTCTCCATTTTGATTGATTGTAATGCGGCGTTCTCTCCATTCTCCTTTAATTTTAATATATTGGTTGATGGGGAGCGTATCGAAGAATTCATTGGCTATTAAGAAGAGTGGTTTTGAGGGGATTTGATCAAAACTTTCAATGCTGTGGATTTGTTTTTGATAGGAAGAAAGGCGATTTTTTTGTTCGTTTGCGAGCTTTTTACTTATTTCAAGGAGAAAAACTTCAGCAGATTCAAATGCTGTTGTGGATAATTTTTGAATGGTACGCAAAATGTCATCCATAAGAGTTCCACGTCCTGGACCTATTTCAGCCAGAATGAAAGGGTTAGGGCATCCATGAGCGTTCCAACTTGCGAGAATCCAAATCCCAATCATCTCTCCAAATAATTGGCTTATTTCAGGTGCGGTAATGAAATCACCATCACACCCAAAAGGATTTTGTGTTCGATAATAGCCAAACTGAGGATCAGTGAGTGCAAAAGCCATATATTGGCTAACAGTGATTGGTCCATTGCGTGTGATAATTTCTTTAATTTTCTCTTTGAGGGTAGCCATTATTTTGCGGGTTGCTTTCTAAAGGCTTGGAAAAGGAGATGTCCTCCCAAAAAAAGCATAGGAAGAGTTAAAGCCATGCCATAGGTCAATCCAGTTGAATGAAAAAGAGTAGAAAACCATTCTGGGTCTTCTTGAGGAGCACGGTAAATTTCTGAAATGCTCCGTGCTATCGCGTAGCCTGTAATAAATACTCCTGCCACCATGCCAGGGCGCTTTAATGCTTTGAAGGTAAAAATAATAAGGTATAAGATGATGAAAAGAAGAAATCCTTCCATGAAAGATTCGTAGAGTTGGCTTGGATGGCGCGGCAGATATTGGGGATCTTGAGAGAAGCAAACAGCCCAAGGGTACGTGGTCATATTGCCCCATAATTCTTGGTTTATGAAATTGCATATCCGCACAACACCGATGCCAATAGGAGCACCTGCTGCAATTATATCAAACATTGTTCGCATGTTGATATTGTTTTTATGGGAAAACCAGACCATTGCTATGATGATGGCAATAAGCCCGCCATGGAAGGACATTCCCCCATTCCACACTGCGATGATGGCACTTGGGTGATCAAAATAATAAATAGGATCCCATATAAGTACTTGCCCTAAGCGGCCACCAACAACAATACTGATGGCAGACAAAACAACAAAATCCCCTATCTTTTCTTTATCCATAGGAGGATGATTTGCATACCATAGAGTTTGTTTTTTTAATAATTTTTGTGCATACCACCAAGAAAAAAGGATACCCACTGCGTAACCAAATCCATACCAATGGAGAGATACGGAGCCTAAATGTATAATTACGGGGTCGAGAAAAGATGGAAAAGCAATCGCTGGACAGGAAAGATTGTTCATGAGTTAGGTGTTTCGCATTATATAAGGTTACATGGCGGTCAAAAATGACAGATGAATGCGCGATGGTCAAGCTAGGAGAGCAGTAGATTTCCACTAAATTTTGGTGTTAAAATCTTATGATGGTAAAAGCAGTGTAAAAAGGCTTAAAATAAAATCTGCATGATGAAACATAGGCGGTAAGGTAAGACCTATAGGACAAAAGGAACAAATACAGCATCTAAGTATTATGAAATATACGTTATAGTGCGTTTATTAATAGTTAAACTTAAGGAAAAATATTATGCGTAATGGATCAAATCGTATTCTTGATGAATTGGCAAAATTAGCAACGGATATCGCCGATGTCGCACAAGGTATACGACGTGAAGCTGGAACAGCTTTTCGTTTGCAGGCTGAAAAGATGGTCAATAGACTTGACCTTGTTTCACGTGAAGAATTTGAGGCGTTTAAGGAGATGGTGTTGAAAACACGTGCTGACAATGTTGATTTGAAAAAACGTCTTGATGATTTGGAAAAAACGCAAGATAGTTTTTGTAAAGATTAAGGGTCACACAAAAAATATCCCCAATTTTTCAATGTCATGCGTGAAACTAAAAAATGCTTAATCCTGAGTCTGTTAGAGCAGATCGGTTCTTTATTTTTTGATTTGTTTTTTGTAAAAGAACATTTTTTTGAAGCAGGGGGGCTAGTACTGTGAAGTTGTATCAATACACTGGGAAAGCTTGATGATTCGTTTTATTGTTATCAAGCTACCGCGGAGAGCATTATTGAGTTCTGAGTAGTGTATACTGTCGATTGTTTTTAATGTGTATTTTTTGGTGTAAAAGCTTTGATTGTGGCAAAGTGTTGTTACAGTTTGGGCGGTTTGTATTCTGTTGACAATTTTTAATATGATTGAGGGTTATGATGAGGCTTGCATTTTGCGCCACAGAAAGGGAAGAGCATCCTGTTGATTTTATTGAACAGATTGCCTGTAAATATGATTGGTCATTTGAGCGGGATGCAGAAGATGAAATTAGTGTTTGTGTGGAAGGGAAACGCGCAAATTATCGTCTTGCCTTTTCATGGATGGAAGAACACGAAGCGCTTCATTTAGCCTGTTCATTTGATCTCTCCATTAAAAATGCTCGAACAGCTGAAATACAGCGCTTATTGCTAGCAATTAATGAAAAGTTGTTGTTGGGGCATTTTGATTATTGGCAAGGGAATAATTCAGTTATTTATCGGCAAGGGCTTCTTCTGGCAGGTGGGTTGCATCCATCTCATGTACAGGTTGAGACATTGTTGATATATGCTCTTAAAGTCTGTGAAAGTCATTATGTTGCATTTCAGATGGTTGCTTGGAGTGGGGAAAGCGCTTATAAGGCACTGCAATACACTTTGTTTGAAACTGTAGGGAACGCTTAAATTATCATGTTTGTTTGATGATTTTTGCTTGTGGACGATTTGCGAAATATTGCTCATAGAGGAATATCGATAATGGCACGCAACCCCCCAAGAGGGCTGTCACTTAATTGAATACTACCTCCATGGCTGCGTGCTATATCTTGAGCAATAGAAAGGCCGAGACCGGTTCCACTTGCATCTTGATTTCGCGCTTTATCAAGTCGAAAGAATGGTTTAAAAACTTCTGTGCGCATATTTTTATCAATGCCAGGTCCATTATCATCAATGGTTAAGATGAAAGATTCTTTTTGGTATATGGTTGTCAACTGGACAATGTCGGCATAACAAAATGCATTTGACACAAGATTGCTGACCAGGCGGGTGAAGGCACGTGGGCGTACTTGTATGTGTGTAGATCCTTCAATGGTATAGGAAAATTGACGTTTGTGAAGATGAGCATCGGCGGAGAATTTTTGCATAAGAGCATTTAAATCAAAACTTTTAACACTTTCATTCCCTTCGCCACGGGCAAAAGCAAGGTAGTCTTCTAATATATTTTGCATGTCGCTTACATCTTGCTCAAGTGGTTTAATATCAAAGTCAGTATTTGCTAGCGCTAGCTGAAGTTTAAAGCGTGTAAGAATAGTTCTTAAATCATGACTTACTCCTGAGAGCATCATGGTGCGTTGTTCGATTTGGCGTTCAATGCGTTCTCGCATGCGTAAAAAAGCAATGCCAGCGCGACGAACCTCATCAGCCCCCTGTGGCTGAAATCCTTTTGGTAAAGGACGACCGCGTCCAAAGCTTTCTGCTGCTTCAGCCAATTGTTGAATCGGTTTTATTTGGTTGCGTAGAAAGTAAATTGCTATCAGTAATAAAACAAGAGCTGTTCCTACCATCCAGCTTAAAAAAATACCAGTATTGGAAGCATAGGTTTGGCTGCGCAGCGCAAAGACGCGCAAAATGTTGCGACCAAGGTGGATGCGGATTTCGACAAGATTAGAATCGCCTACTGTATCAATCCAGAAAGGGCGGTTAATTTGGCGAGTGATTTCTTCACTTAAAAAATAATCAAGAATTGCAAAAAATGGCTTAGGTCCTGGGGGGGGAAGGGGGGCAGGTGGCAGGATAGAAATGTTTAATCCCATGCGTTGTTGTGCAATACGCTTGATATCTTCATAGTTATCTTGTTGCGGATATGTTTCAATGATGTCGATAATGGCAGAAATATCATGAACAACGGCGGTTGAAAGACGCTTGGTTACCATTTGCCAATGGCGTTCCATAAAAACGTAAGCAATTACTGTTTGCAATAGTACCATAGGAGCGATAATGATAATTAAAGAGCGAGCATAAAGCCGTTTAGGCATCTTCTTTGTTAACCAGCGGATAAATTTTTTTGAAGATTTGATCATTATGCGTCTACTCAATGGAGAGTTTATAACCTATTCCTCGCACAGTTTGGAGCCATTTGGGAATTGCTGGATTTTTTTCAATCTTATGGCGTAGACGATTGATTTGTACATCAATGGCACGTTCACCAATATTACTGCTGTTCATTGCGAATGTATGGCGCGGTATCGTATCGCCTGCATTTTCAGCAAAAATGACCATCATTTCTTGTTCCTTATCTGTCAACTTAATAACCTGTCCTTCTTTTTTAAGTTCACGTCGTGAAATTGAAAATATATAAGGTCCAAAAACTATCTGCTCAATTTTTGGTTGATTCGATGGAAAACCACGCCGTAAAATAGCATTGATACGAAGGAGAAGCTCACGAGGATCAAACGGTTTAGCGAGATAGTCATCTGCGCCTGCTTCTAATCCATGAATACGATTGTCTATTTCCGACAAAGCTGTGAGCATGAGAATGGGAACATCTTTTGTTTGGCGGAGAGAATGGGTGAGATCAATGCCATTTTCGCCTGGCATCATAACATCAACTATAAGAAGGTCAAAATCTAAGCTTGCAAGTTGCCGTCTTGCTTCACCGGCATTAGCAGCGACTGAAACACGAAATCCATTCTTCATGAGAAATTGAAATAAAAGATTGCGGATACGAGTGTCGTCATCAATTACAAGAAGGTGAGGTGCATCATCACACAAAACTTGAATGTGATCAGTCATTCTTTGAAGCCTTGATAAAAATTCATTTTACAAAAAATTCAAGTTTACATAAGTTGCATAAAGCTGTCGAGCTGACATTTTTATTCTATAAAGTGTAGAGTGTTATTTAAAAGATTGAAAAGCTTACTTTTGAAAAAGATATTATGGATAATTTTAGGGCACATATTATTCCGGTCACACCTTTCCAACAAAACTGCACTTTGCTTTTTGACAATGAATGTAAAACGGGGGTTTTAGTTGATCCTGGTGGTGATTGGCATCGGATTCAAGAAGTGATCGAAAAGAGTGGTGTGATCGTTGAGGCTATTTGGATAACACATGGTCATATTGATCATGTGGGAGCGGCAATGCAAGCCAAAGAGACGCTTAATGTGAAAATTATTGGTTCACATCGTGACGATAAGCCTGTAATGGATGCTATGAGAGAAAGCGCAAAAAATTATGGTATAACTGATGTGCGTATTTGTGTTCCCGACCAATGGTTGGAAGATGGTGAGAGCGTTCATTTTGCTGGACATGTATTTAGGGTTTTTCATACCCCAGGACATTCCCCTGGTCATGTCATTTATTTTAATGAAAAAAAACGTTTTGCTCTCTTGGGTGATGTACTATTTCGTGGTTCTATTGGACGTACAGATTTTCCATTTTGTTCTCATGAGAAATTGATGAAATCTCTTAAGGAGAAGATTTTCCCATTAGGCGACGACGTTCATTTCATCTGTGGTCATGGTCCTGGAAGTCAAATAGGTTATGAGCGCCAGTGGAATCCTTTTTTGCAAGGAATCAATGAATAAAAACATGAAAAAACCCGCTTTAAAGCGGGTTTCTGCAATGGTTATTCAGGGTCATCTTACTGGAGCATAGCAGAAGTGATCTAGGCCATCATAACCTCGAAAAGTTCCTGTTTTATGGTTAAATGAACGGTATCTTGTTTTACAATATTTAAGCCAGTCAGCAGTCCATGGCTGATATATTGTTTCTGATTGTATTTCATAAACTACATGACTTTGTGGAACTTGTTGGTACACCACATGATTTTGTGGTGCAGCTTGGTAAACAATTTGTGGTTGTTCTGGTTGTTTTAGTACATTACCGAGAAATGCACCTGCAGCAAGGCCAAGAATTCCCGCTGCCAAAGCATCACCTGAGTTATTATGATTTACATGATGTTCATGTATATGATTGTGTGTTGTTGTTTTGCGCTCGACATAATGGTATGTTTTGCGTTCAACATGATGATGTTTTTTTTCTCTCCTTTTATGGTCAACATGATGGTGGTGCTGATTATCAGAAGAATAAAAAGGGTGATGCTTGCTAAGAATAGAACGAGAGCTATAATCATCAGAACGGATGTTAAAGCTATGAGAAGGGAAACGATTTTCCGCCGTTATTCTTCTCATCGAATTATCCATTTTCTTTTGCATTCTATCCATTTCTCTCGTAACATATTCACTGTGGAAGGATGTCATATCAGCAAGCGTTGTACCTAATGGTGCCAAAACAGCTGCAGTTGACATTGCCGATAATACCGCTACTCTAATCACTTTTTTCATAACAACGCTCCTTGATGTAAATTCGCATTTTTTCATATTCTATATGTGCCAAACTGAATAGAGTCTGAACAATTGTGGATTTTATTATAACAAAACAAGTAAAAATTCATTTAGCTAAACCTACCGCAGGTATTATATGATATAATTTTGATTTCACTTAATGTATCCTGCTTGAGGTTGATTAATAAGTTTGTATTGATAGTTTCCGATTTTTTACTGTGGAATATAAAATCTTTATTTATGGATACTTTTTGTATTATTTGGTATAGTATGAGTTGAATAATAGGTGTATGAATAGAAATTATCATTTTTTATCATAAACTTATGGTGATATGATAAAGTATCACTTTGCTTTATTTGTGTCATAGAATAGTATCCTGTTTGACTATTATCTTGTAAAGATAAATAATGTTTGAACAAGATATCACAGTATAAATGTATAATGACAATGTATTGTAGTAATTTTTTTGATACACATAGGATTTTTTCTTTAAATTTGTCTGATTTTTATAGTTTATGAGTTTTTTACGTCTTTGGAGATTTTTTACAACGTGGTTTAGTAAGAAAAAATGCTTAAAAAGTCAATAAATATTAGGCGTTTTTTGTAAAATGTTCTCTTTTATGGTGTTTTAGATAAATTGGAGCACCCTTGATGCTTAAGATTGTATATTTTTCAGATAATACTGTTTTCTTTTGAGCTTTAGTCTTTTTTTAGAAGAGATGAAGATTGTTTTAGGCGGTTTGAAATTTTTTACTCTTTTGTTGATTGCGTTTTTTTTCGTTTTATTGTTTCTTGATTAGGTGTGTTTTTACAAGATTTTTTCCTTCGATTTTCTAAAATATCAATGTTCATGGTTGGTTCCATGTGTGAAAGGTCTGGCTTGAAGAAAAGGCTTGGCTGTAATACGGGCTCATGGGTGGATTGTTCGCTATTATGTGTTAAGGGGTTCTCAGTGATTGTTAGCTCTATCCTTTGTAATTGTTTGATTTCATCGCGAAGTCGCGCTGCTTCTTCAAAGTTGAGATCAGTGGCTGCTTCATGCATTAATTTTTCAAGGCGTTTAATATGAGATGCTAAATTATTGCCAACCGTATTTTTTTTCTCGATGATATTAGGGATATTTGTGCGAATATGTTCGTTTTCATAGCCTGAATTTAGAATATCTTTGATATTTTTTTTGATACTTTTCGGTGTAATATGGTGTTCTTCATTATAGGCTACTTGTTTTTGCCGGCGTCTTTGTGTTTCCTGTAAGGCTCGTTCTATGGAGCCAGTGATTATATCCGCATAAAGAATAACTCGGCCATCTACGTTGCGTGCAGCGCGTCCAATTGTTTGTATGAGCGAGGTTTCGGAGCGCAAAAATCCCTCTTTGTCAGCGTCTAGAATAGCGACAAAACCGCATTCTGGAATATCTAAGCCTTCTCGAAGCAAATTGATACCGATTAAGACATCAAAGGTTCCGAGTCTCAGATCGCGAAGAATTTCAATACGTTCTAATGTATCAATGTCAGAATGCATATAGCGTACGCGAATACCTTGTTCGTGAAGATATTCAGTTAAATTCTCGGCCATACGCTTGGTTAGGACCGTCACCAATGTACGGTAACCTTTTTGAATTGTTTTATGAATTTCATTCACAACATCATCGATTTGATTGCGGGCTGGGCGAATCTCTGTTTGTGGGTCAACAAGCCCTGTTGGGCGAATAATTTGTTCAGCAAAAATGCCATGAGATTGTTCTATTTCCCAGCGTCCTGGTGTTGCAGAGACGGCAATAGTTTGTGGGCGCATAGCATCCCATTCTTCAAAGCGTAAAGGACGATTGTCCATGCAAGAGGGGAGGCGAAAACCATATTCTGCTAAGGTGGCTTTTCGTCGAAAATCACCTCGGTACATGCCGCCAATTTGGGGAATGGTTACATGGCTTTCATCGATAAAAACAAGAGCATTGTTTGGAATATATTCGAACAAGGTTGGTGGTGGTTCGCCGGGTTTTCGTCCTGTTAAATAGCGTGAATAATTTTCAATTCCGGAGCATGAGCCAGTGGTTTCCAGCATTTCCAAATCAAAAATTGTACGCTGTTCTAAACGCTGCGCTTCTAAAAAACGTCCAGCTGCGTTCAACTCATCGAGGCGTTGAATTAATTCCATTTTGATTGATTTCATTGCTTGATTTAGAGTTGGTCGGGGTGTTACGTAGTGTGAGTTGGCATAAATTTTAATTGATTGGAGATTACCTGTTTTTTGACCTGTTAGAGGATCAAATTCCGTAATTGTTTCCACTTCATCGCCAAAGAGTGAAATACGCCAAGCACGATCTTCTAGGTGAGCAGGGAAAATTTCGATTGTATCCCCTCGAACACGAAAAGAACCACGAATGAAGTTAATATCTTGTCGATAATAATGTTGGGAAACTAAATCAGCCAGTAATTGCCGTTGATTGAGTTTATCACCTTTTTCTATTTTAAAGGTCATAGCAGTATAAGTTTCTACTGAACCAATCCCGTAAATACAGGATACAGACGCGACTATAATGACGTCATCACGTTCAAGGATAGCACGTGTTGCAGCATGGCGCATACGGTCAATTTGTTTATTAATTGAGGATTCTTTTTCAATATAGGTATCAGAGCGTGCAACGTAGGATTCTGGTTGATAATAGTCATAATAGGAAACAAAATATTCGACAGCATTGTGGGGAAAAAAACTTTTAAATTCTCCGTAAAGCTGCGCTGCTAGAGTTTTATTTGGTGCTAAAATTAAAGCTGGACGCTGTGTTTCTTCAATGATTTTGGCCATTGTATAGGTTTTTCCTGAGCCGGTAACACCCAAAAGCACTTGTGTATGTTCACCTTTTTGAATTCCTTTAACCAGAGTTTTGATTGCTTTAGGTTGATCTCCTGCGGGTTCAAAGGGTGTTTCGAGTTGAAATGGAATGCCACTTTCAGACTTTTCAGGACGTACAGGACGGTGAGGTGTCCATAACGCGCCATTCTTAAAAAGAGGATTTCCCGAGGTAATCAGAGCAGAAAGAGCTTCAACTGTTGCTGTAACACCATTTTTCATTATCGCTTCCTTTGACATGAAAATACATGTGCTATTCAAAGAAATATTGTTCATAAATTTGATCGAGATAACGACAAAGCGTTATTTAGTAGTTTCGCTCCGGTTTACTAGATGTTTTATTATTTTTCTCATTTATGCCATGATGATCTACAGAAAGGTATTTGTAATGATGTTCACTATGACTGTTATGGACATTGAGGTTGCATGTACTGCTACTTGTGACGGGAAGCGTTGCATATGTGCGATAAAGATCGTTTCCATCTTTAAATGAGAGGTAGCGAGATGATACCCAACCGATTTGAGAGTTATGTTTGATTTGGCACCAATTCTCTCTACAGGTTTGGACAAAGACCAATGTTCCTGCTGGAATTAAACCATGAAGCGTATGCTGCGTGCTTGGTCCTGCTCTAAAATTAAGATTGCTCGTTACAAAAGCATCTATGGCTCTAGATACTGTTATGTTTAGAAGGAGAGAGCAAAACACAAAAAAAAATACCAAATTTTTCATTTTTCCACAGAAGATTCCTTTAGAGGTTTCTCTTATTTCTCTCTTCATATAAAATTTCTGCTGCTAGACTATGATAAAACAGAAAAAATTACAATTGTTTCTTCTTTACACCTTGAATTATAGGATTTTATTTGAACATTTGAAGTCCTTTAATCATTGAATTTTGCTAAACAGAATTGGTGAATGCTTTCTTTTCCTTTTTATTTTTATATGGAAAATAGGGATGCTGTACTATATAATGTATGAAATTGTGGTTTTTGGATTCTAAAAGTGATTTTGGAAGCCATTTTTTGTGTTTTTATTAAACCTTCCGTGTAACAGAAAGGAACGGGTTATGAAAAAAGTTCCGATGACTACAGCTGGTTTTGAACGTCTTAAAGAAGAGTTGCGTTGGCGCCAACAACAGGAACGTCCAAGAATTATTGAAGCAATTTCTGAGGCGCGTGCACATGGTGATCTTTCAGAAAATGCCGAATACCATGCCGCTAAAGAGGCGCAAAGCCATAATGAGGGGCGTATAAATGAGCTTGAAGACTATATTGCGCGGGCAGAGGTTATTAATGTTTCGCGTCTTTCAGGCGATAAAATTAAATTTGGAGCCACTATCAAACTTTTGGATGAGGATACTGAAGAAAAAAAGGTTTATCAGATCGTTGGTGATCAGGAGGCTGATGTCAAAACTGGAAAAATTTCTATTTCCTCACCTATTGCACGTGCACTTATTGGTAAGCAAGAGGGCGATGTGATTGAAGTAAATGCACCAGGTGGTGCGCATAATTATGAAATTATTAAAGTTCAGTACATCTAAATTCTTATACGTGTATCTTTGAAAAAAACTGAAATTATTGCTCTTCAGTTTAAGAATTTTTTATCGAGAGTGGCATCTACGGTTGTTTAGCTCATTTCACTGCAGAGAGGATAAGGTGTACATATGTCCGTTTTTGGGTTTGGGTTGCCGAGCAATTTTCTGGCTCTTGCCTTTTAAAATATTTGTCGGCTTTGAAAAATCCCGAGGGAGGGGAGGTGTTGTGTTGTATTTGGCATGCACAGCGCAATATTGAGATGCTTTGTGGAGTCTTTTTGCGCGATGTTTTGCAGATGAAGCTTAAACTCACCTTTACATTGACTTTCAGCATCATAGTAAGCCTTTTGTCAAATGCTTGATTCGCCGTATGAATAAGGTTATTGCTACAAGTGCGTGTACGGGAGCTTGTCTAGAGGTGCCTCATAAAATTATCATGCATGGGGTGGATGTTGGGTGGTTTTTACAACCGAAAACTATTGATGGTCGCTTTTCTTCATCAGAACTTCTAGGAAAATATGCGGTGGGATGTTTTGGGCGCGTGCGTTATTTGAAGGACACTGATTTGTTTATAGATGCAATGATAGCATTATTGCCGCGCTATTCTGAGTGGACAGCACTTGTTGCTGGTTGTATGGCGGAATAGCGTTATAATTTTGAAAAAAATTACGTCAGAGGATTTCTGAATCCGGTTTGGATAATTGCATTATTTGTTTTGGTGAGAGGATTGATTTACTTTTGTGGTATCGTCTTTATCGCTTTATATTACACCTTCTCGTGTGGAAGGTTTTGTTTGATACCATTGGAAGCCATGATATCTTAGGCAGTTGTGGTGGATAGTGATGCAAGAATTTTAAAAAATTGATAGCAGAGAGAACAGGAACGGTTGTTAAACAAGGAGATGAGGCAGTGTTAATTACAGAAATTAAACTTTATTTTGCTGATTTATAAAAAACATTTGTGGCAGGGCAAAAAATTTTATCTTGTATTTGTATTCACTTTCCTATGGAGATTCTTGTAAATGAATATTCAATCATACAAATGTTATTTCATAAAATTGCGCATGTTTTGATACGATAATAAACGCTCAAAATTTTTGAAGAGATTTAGGATTTTATGCTCTTAGAGTGATGTGGATATTGTTATAAAGTACAAGTGTGGGGTATGTATTTTTTATTCTAGAAATTGGTGGGGCAGGAAATAATTGCTTTAACACACTCAATTCTAAATATTTTAGGTAAAATTTAGCGCCGTAAGTAAGGCTTGTATCGTTATTTTGTGGTACTAAGTGTGTAGGAAAAAGCAATAAGATAATTTATTTCCGATCAAGTGCACTGTAATGAAAAAATATTTTTACTAAAAATCATCACTGTTTCTTTCTTAATGATGAGCCATTGGTAAAAATATTGAAGTGTTGTCTGAATCCATTTTCTCTTTTTGATGAGGAAGATGCATAAAGCATAGAGTTATAAGATCTTTTTTGATGTGAAAGCTCTTGAGTAACACTTGATGGTTTTTTATGTGTTGCATTTATTTTAAATAGTTGATGTGCAAAAAAAGAGCGATTTAAAATCCTATTTGGAGGATAACTTTGTGTTGTTGACATAATGACACATTTAAAATTTTTTCATCAATTAAGCTACACATTAGAATTACTCACGCCAAAAAGCGGGAATAAAAAGTACGAATATAGTTATAATTTCAAGACGTCCAGCGAGCATTAAAAAACTTAAAAACCATAAGGCATTGTCATTGATTGTAGAAAAATTGCCAGCAGGTCCAATAATATCTCCAAAACCTGGCCCAATATTTGAAAGGGCGGTTAAGACACCTGTAAAGGCAGTGGTAAAATCAAGACCGGTAGTAAGTAAAAGTGCAGTACCAATAATAAGGCAGAACATATAAAGGCATACAAAAAACAAAATTGATTTGGCAACATCGCTTGATATATTTGCATGATCATAGCGAGCCTTTACCACTACATTAGGAGAAAGAAGTTGTGCTATATTTGTTTGTGTAATACGCCAAAGGATAATGAGGCGATTAATTTTTATACCGCCAGAGGTAGAACCAGCGCATCCGCCCATAAAGGAAACAATGAAAAAAATTCCAAGCGCAAAAGAACCCCAAAGTTGATAATCTTTAGCGCTATAGCCAGTGGTGCTAATGATAGAAGAAAGGTGAAAAATTACATCGAGAAAAAT
The DNA here is from genome assembly GCF_053793815.1 of Bartonella sp. B23. Taxonomy (NCBI): domain Bacteria; kingdom Pseudomonadati; phylum Pseudomonadota; class Alphaproteobacteria; order Hyphomicrobiales; family Bartonellaceae; genus Bartonella; species Bartonella sp. B23. The sequence continues at coordinate 1,015,550 of NZ_CP200033.1, read as the reverse complement.
CCAATTGAAGGTACGCTGATCATAAAAACGCAACCATGCTGCTAAAGCAAAGCTAAAGAGAAAAACAGTAGTGAGAAAAACGATTACTTGTGGATCAAGGAAGCGTTTAGAGCGTCCAGGAAGCACTAATTTAACATAGAGCACAAAGGGTAAAGCAGAAAGCAACATAAAGATTGTTGAAACAATTAAAATAGCTGGCTTATCAGAAAAATGGCCAAAAGAGGTGTCGTGAGTTGAAAAACCAGCTGTTGCCACTGTGCTCATTGCGTGGTTTATGGCATCAAATAAATTCATGCCAGAAGCAAAATAAGAGAGCATACAAGCGAGTGTGAGTCCAACATAAGCTATGATAATTCCATTAGCAATGTGGTTGATGCGGGGTAGTATTTTTTCAGATTTATCTGATGATTCCATATGAAAAAGCTGGCTTCCCCCAACGCGCAGTGAAGGTAAAAGCAAGAGGGCTAGACCGATAAAGCCAATGCCTCCAATCCAGCATATAATAGAACGCCATAACAAAATACTCCGCGATAAATTGTCAAGATCAGTGAGTACTGTGGAACCTGTAGTTGTAATTCCAGAGACAGATTCAAAGATTGCGGCTGCTAGAGAAATTGGGAGAGGGGAAAGATAAAGGGGTAAGGCGCCAATAATGCTTCCTATTAGCCAAAGACAAACAGTAAGTATAAAGCCAAGCCGTGCTGAAAAACGACAGGTAGCACCCTTAGTAGCTAAAAGAATTAGCGTTGCCAACATGGTGGTGATGGCGTAAGAGTAGAGAAAAGCTATCCAATTGCGGTTGCTGTCGTGCAAACCCACAAAAATTGGCAGAAGCATTGCTCCTCCCATAATTAACGCAAAACGCGCACAGACATTGATAATAAATTGAAAAATGGCTGTTCCCTATCTTTGTATCGTTTTTTGTTACGGTTTTGTGCTCATAAAAATTTGCACTTTATTATCTTTATAAGACAAAGATTAATTTTTCTACATTAAGTGCATTTTTATAAATTGGTAATCGAAATTTTTTACCAAACTTGAAAAGAAATACGTATACAACATAGTTTAGACTGTTGAAAAATGTTTTTTAAAAGGCTGTATTCCATTATAATTTATAGAATAATTAGATAACAAAAAGTAAAGGGGATTTTATGGTACGATCGCATATTCGTTTGCTTATTATCGGCTCAGGGCCGGCTGGTTATACAGCGGCGATTTATGCGGCAAGAGCAATGCTCAAACCGGTTTTGATTGCTGGATTGCAGCAGGGTGGGCAATTGACGATTACAACGGATGTTGAAAATTATCCAGGATTTGCTGATCCAATTCAAGGACCATGGTTGATGGAACAAATGGCAAAACAGGCTGAAAACATGGGTACCAAAATTGTTTATGATAGTATTACGAAGGCTGATTTGTTGAAGTATCCTTTTATCTTGTACGGAGATTCTGGAACGCGATATTGTTGTGACGCGCTGATTATTGCAACGGGAGCGCAGGCGCGTTGGCTTGGTTTGGAAAGTGAACAGGCCTTTATGGGTGGTGGTGTTTCTGCTTGCGCTACATGTGATGGATTTTTTTATCGTGATAAGGATGTCATTGTTGTGGGAGGTGGAAATACAGCCGTTGAAGAAGCCCTTTATTTATCGCATTTGGCAAAAAGTGTAAGTGTGGTTCATCGGCGCAGTTATTTTCGGGCGGAAAAAATTTTGCAAGATAGATTGCTTGCTTGCAATAATGTGCGTGTTCTTTGGGATCATGTTGTAGAAGAAATCGTTGGTTTACCAGCCCAGGATTCAAGAGGAGCTGTTGTAACAGGCGCACGTCTGAAGAATATTAAAACTAATCAAGAAATTAAGGTAAATGCAGAGGGAATATTTATTGCTATTGGTCATGATCCTGCAGTTTCTTTGTTTGAAGGACAACTGAAACAAAAGCGAGGTGGCTACTTATGGACGGCACCAGATTCAACAGCAACAAGTATTGCTGGTGTGTTTGCGGCAGGTGATGTAACAGATGAAGTTTTCCGCCAAGCTATAACAGCGGCGGGAATGGGATGTATGGCAGCGTTGGAAGCGGAGCGTTTTTTAGATTTGCAAGCATAACATTCATTGAAAAAGTAAAAAATTAGAGGTAAAATTGTGACATCACCATTGGATTGGGATAGGTTGAGGGTTTTTCACGCAGTGGCAGAGGCAGGTTCGTTTACACATGCCGCCCAAGAGCTTCATTTATCCCAATCAGCTATTTCACGGCAGGTTTCAGCTTTGGAGCAGGATGTTGGTGTGTCCTTGTTTCAGCGCCATGCTCGAGGGCTAATCTTAACGGAGCAGGGTGAAATTCTTTACCGTGCAACGCATGATGTTTTAATGAAGCTTGAGAGTGCACGTTCGCAATTAAGTGAAAGTTGTGAAAAGCCAACAGGGGATTTACGTGTTACGTCGACTTTTGGAGTAGGGGCAGGGTGGCTTGTAGAGCGTATGCCAGCATTCCTTAGCCTGTATCCGGATATGCGGGTTCAGCTCTTGTTGGATGACAAAGAACTTGATCTGACGATGCGTCAGGCAGACTGTGCTGTTCGTTTACATCAGCCTCAACAGCCTGATCTTATACAAAGAAAACTCTTTACAATTCATATGCATGTTTATGCTTCGGAAAATTATATTGCGAATTATGGACAACCAAAAACATTATCTGAACTGGATGCACACCGTATTATTTCATTTGGTGAACCTGTTCCATCTTATTTATCTGGTTTAAATTGGTTGGAAAAGGCTGGAAGAAATGATGGATCTTTACGTTTTTCAGTCCTGCGAATCAATAATATTATTTCAATCAAGAATGCGCTTATACGTGATCTTGGCATTGCCGTGCTTCCTGATTATATCGTGAATAATGATAAGCGACTCGTCCGTCTTTTTCCTGAGATGCTTGATATCCCTTGTTTTGATACTTTTTTTTGTTACCCTTATGCCTTAAAAAATTTGGCAAAGCTGAAAGCTTTCCGAGATTATATTTTTTTGAAAGCTCGTCAGTGGGCTTTTTAATGGATGTGGATTTTTAGCTATGTGTTTCATGCATAGCAGATACGCTTAAGTCTTTATTGTGCTTCTCCTTATAAAATGACATACAATACCATCTCTTGATTATGTTGCCTCCCATTGCATTTTCTTGAGTGTTCCCTTACGAAAATCTACTAGATTGATTTTATCTTTGGAGATTTTCTAGATTTGCCGGGCGTTTGTCCGGCTTTTTTTGTTTCGCAATATAGCATCTGAGAATGCAGGCGTTTTAGAAGATGATAAGAGAAAAATTTTAAAGCTTTTATGAATTTGAAACATTTTTAAGTGCATCAAGATATGAAATATTGGGACTATGATGATGACTATTGCTGGGCAGAAAGGGTTTTATAAAAAATATAGGATTTTTAGACGGGAAATTTTCTGAGATGTCTCAAATTACATGAAGAAATACAAGCTTTATGAACACATCGAAGAATTTTCCTTTATATGCATTCTCTACAGAACCCATATATTCGTGCTATAACTCAATGGACTACAATTTTTTTGGATGTATCAACATCTAGTGACAGAAATATAGTAGTAGAAGATAGTGAGCGCTTTAAAGAAGGCTATCACAAAAGCGCTGTATACGTAGGCAAGCTTCTTCAAGTAACTTTTCTGATGTTGCATAAGAAATACGAAAAGCTGGTCCAAGTCCAAAAGCAGATCCATGAACAACAGCGACAGATTCTGCCTCCAGAAGCTCTATTACAAAGTCTTCATCACGAGTGATTACTTTACCTTCGGGGGTTTTTTTTCCAATGAGTTCTGCACAAGAAGGATAAACATAGAAGGCACCTTCTGGTGTTGGACAATGAATGCCAGGTGCTTGGTTCAGCATGGAAACGACAAGATCGCGGCGTGCTTGGAAAATACTTTTATTTCGAGCAATAAAATCTTGTGGACCAGTAAGTGCTTCGACGGATGCCCATTGTGAGATAGAACTTGTACCAGATGTTTGCTGACCTTGAATGATATCCATGGCTTTAATTAACTCTTTTGATCCTCCTGCATAACCGATTCGCCAACCTGTCATGGCATAGGCTTTAGAAACACCATTCATGGTAAGTGTACGGTCGTAAAGTTTTGGTTCTACTTCTGCTGGAGTGACAAAGTTAAAACCTTCATATGTGAGATGTTCATAAATATCATCGGCGAGGATATAAACATGAGGGTATTCTACTAAAACATCTGTTAGTTTTTTTAATTCGTCATGTGTATAAGTAGCACCTGATGGATTTGAAGGAGAGTTAAAAATAAACCATTTGGTTTTAGGGGTGATGGCAGATTCTAACTCTTGCGGTTGAAGTTTATAAGAAAATTCAGCTTTGGTTTCGACAAAAATAGGCGTGCCACTGTTGAGCGTAACCATTTCTGGATAACTAACCCAATAAGGAGATGGGATGATGACTTCATCCCCTTTATTTAAAGTTGCCATCAATGCATTGAAAAGGATTTGTTTACCACCGGTACCGACAATAATTTGTTCTGGCTGATAAGTGAGATTATTTTCTCTTTTAAATTTGTCTGCAATTGCTTGGCGCAATTCTGGAATACCAGATATGGGGGTATATTTTGTTTCTCCACGTCGAACAGCTTCAATGGCAGCATTTTTGATATTGTCTGGTGTATCAAAATCTGGTTCTCCAGCGCTTAAAGCAATAACATCACGACCTAACGCTTTCAAATGACGCGCTTTTTGGGAAACAGTAATTGTTGCAGAAGGTTTGATACGAGAAAGCCTATCGGCGATAAAAGCCATAATTTCAATCCTTATACGATACAAGAAAATGATTGCGGATTTGAAACTATTCTATAAGAGATTGCATCGTATGCAATAAAAAATTGCAGTGAAATGTTTAAGTTTTTACATCTAAAGAAGATTTGAGATGAAGGTGAACAGGCTAATGTTCTGTTTACAGAAAATAAGAATATTATCAGAGAGGAGTTTTACGTTAAAAGCAGAGATTGCAAAGGATTTATGATTTGTCGATAAAATTTTTTGGGTTCGCATAAAGATTAAAAATTTTTCTCTCCATTTTGTTTAAAGATGTAAGCGAAATGTAAGAGTCTTTTTTTCTTAGGTAAGTGGTATAGCATATCATAAAATATTATGCATTTTGATATGAGACGAGGGGAATATCATGATGTTTTAGAGGAATGTGTCAAGGATGATGAACGTGAGTTTATGATGGCTAATTCTTCTTCTTTGCACTCATCCTGGTCATTTTTTTTACTCCAACAGAAAAATATTGCGTAATTATGGTGAATATATTTACAAAGAACGATATCTTCCCGCATTCTTCTACAACAAAACAAACAGTTCAAGATATGTTTTCTTGCGATTTAATAAAAAAAATCTTTTCTATTTATGGAATATCTGAATTACGTTTCCGTTTTCTCTTGGTTTAGGTGAATAGATACATAGAGTTTAGGAAAATTTATTTCAAAAGAAGGATTTGTGTTTTAGTTTTTTGAGGTTTTATAGGAAAAAACGGTTTGCAGCGGTTATGGAAGATTTCAAAGAAATGTTGGGAATATCTTGGATCGTTGTGCAAAGCAAAAATCCAGTACTTTTTTATAAAAAGTAAAAAAACTCGCCCATGAAGGCGAGAATTTTTTATTAGAATGCAAGATTATTTAAAGACTAAAGTGCTGCAAGATTTCCAGCAGAAAATTTCCCAGAACGACGATCTTGAAGAACGTCATAGGAAATTTTTTGTCCTTCATTAAGATTACTTAAACCAGAACGCTCAACAGCAGAAATATGTACAAATACATCTGCGCTTCCATCACTAGGTTGAATGAATCCGAAACCTTTTGTTGTATTAAACCACTTAACTGTTCCTGTAGACATAGGAAACTCCTTAAAATATAAATTACATTGTGTACTGAGAGAAAAAATCCCTCAATACGGTTTTAGATCGAAATTAGGTGGGAGAAGTTTCGTCAAAGGTGCAGAGCGCACAGGAAAGAAAGCCACATAACCAAAAATCTTATGGGGATGAGTATAAAAGTTTTTATGATAAAAAGCAAGCCTTAATTGGTATTATTTATACAAATAAAAGATTGAGAGAGAATATAAAATATGAGTAGAATATACTTTCTACTATAGTGAAAAGTTCAAGTGAAATAACTTTGCAGTGAGCGCACTTCGAGGCACTTTTTTTTGAGTGCTTTGATGGCTTCCACGGCAGCTTCGGCTCCAGCTACTGTCGTATAATAGGGGACTTTTTGCATGAGTGCTGCGTGGCGTAATGATTTAGAATCGGAGATGGCACTGGCAGTACTGGTCGTATTAAAAATTAATTGAATTTTTCGATTGCGAATGGCATCTTCAATATGGGGATGTCCTTCTAAGACTTTGTTGATTTTTTTTGCCTCAATACCACATTCGGTAAGAAATTTATGTGTGCCACTTGTTGCTAAAATAGAAAAGCCAAGTTCACCTAAAAGTTTTACAGGATTTAAGATATGTTTTTTGTCTTCATCTCTCACAGAAACAAACAAAGTTCCTTCTTTTGGGAGCTCAACACCAGCTCCGAGCTGGGCTTTAGCAAAAGCAAGAGAAAATTCATAATCAAGTCCCATAACCTCACCAGTTGAGCGCATCTCCGGACCAAGAAGTGTATCAATACCTGAAAAACGCGCAAAAGGAAAAACTGCTTCTTTGACAGCAATGTGTTGTTTTTTCTGCAGAGAAGGTAAGCCGCCATAAGCCTGAAGGGCTTTGTGAAGAGTTTCTCCTGCCATAATTCGTGCGGCTATCTTAGCAATGGGGCGACCAATTGTTTTTGCGACGAAAGGAACCGTGCGAGAAGCACGGGGGTTAACCTCTAAGACATAAATTGTGTTATTTTTAATGGCATATTGCACATTCATCAAACCGCACACATGAAGTGCTTTCGCTAATGCTTTTGTTTGGCGCTCTAATTCAGCCACTATTTTATGGGAGAGTGTATGTACTGGTAACGAACATGCTGAATCACCAGAATGGATACCAGCTTCTTCAATATGTTCCATAATACCAACAATCAATGTTTCTTCTCCATCGCAAAGACAATCAATGTCAACTTCAATTGCTTCTGTGAGATAACTATCAAACAGAAGTGGATTTTTACCAAGTAATGTATTGATCTGCTCTGTTTTGTTGTTTGGATAACGAGCTTTTATATCTTCTGAAACCAATTCATGAACACTCTCAAGCAAATAATTTTGCAAGCTGCGTTCATCACGGATAATTTGCATAGCACGCCCTCCTAGAACATAAGAAGGGCGCACAATCAGTGGAAAACCTAATTCATGGGCAACGAGACGCGCCTGTTCAATTGAATGGGCAATACCATTTTGAGGTTGTGTTAGATTAAGTTTGAACAGCAATTTTTGAAAGTGATCTCTGTCTTCTGCTAAATCGATGGCTTCAGGAGAAGTGCCCAAAATGGGAATATTATGTTTTTTGAGTGCGCTTGCCAATTTCAGTGGTGTTTGTCCACCAAATTGGACGATGACTCCGACCAATTCGCCTTTTTGCTGTTCTGTTTCTAAAATAGCGAGAACATCTTCTGTTGTTAAAGATTCAAAATAAAGACGATCAGAGGTATCGTAGTCTGTCGAGACGGTTTCAGGATTGCAGTTAATCATGATGGCTTCAAATCCCGCATCACGTAGTGCAAAAGCAGCATGACAACAACAATAATCAAATTCAATACCTTGTCCGATGCGGTTTGGTCCCCCGCCTAAAATAGCAATTTTTTTGCGTTCAGAAACGTGTGCTTCTGAGTTTTCTATACCTGCAAAGGGAACTTCATATGTTGAATACATATAGGCTGTCGGTGAAGAAAATTCAGCTGCACACGTATCAATCCGTTTAAAAACGTGTTTGACATTAAGCGATTTGCGCAGAGCAGCAATATCATCCGGTTCTTGTCCTGTAAGGGTGGCTAAACGCGCATCCGAAAAGCCCATAGCTTTTAACATGCGTAAATTATCTGCATTTTTGGGCAGTCCATGGATGCGGATATATTGTTCCATTGCAATAATGGAGGCTATTTGTTCCAAAAACCATGGATCAATTTTGCTGATTTGGTGTATTTCATTTAAGGATAATCCCTTGCGCATGGCTTGAGCAATGTAACGTAAACGATCAGGGCTTGGTATTGCAATAGCGGAGCGTATGGAACTCTTTTCATCACCTTCAGCATGTTCAGGGATTACGATTTCATCAAGACCGGTAAGACCTGTTTCAAGTCCACGGAGCGCTTTTTGCAGTGATTCTTGAAAAGTGCGTCCTATCGCCATCACTTCTCCTACAGATTTCATCGCAGTCGTTAAGATGGTTGATGAACCAGGAAATTTTTCGAAAGCAAAACGAGGAATCTTGGTAACAATATAGTCAATAGAAGGTTCAAATGATGCTGGTGTTGTGCCACCTGTGATATCATTTTTTAATTCATCAAGTGTGTAGCCAACTGCTAGTTTAGCCGCTACTTTAGCAATTGGAAAACCTGTTGCTTTTGAGGCAAGCGCTGAGGAGCGAGAAACTCGCGGGTTCATTTCAATAACAATGAGGCGGCCATTTTCGGGATTAACAGCAAACTGTACATTGGACCCACCAGTTTCAACACCGATTTCACGGAGTACAGCAATTGAAGCATTGCGCATACATTGATATTCTTTATCTGTTAAAGTAAGGGCAGGGGCTACGGTAATCGAGTCACCAGTATGAATCCCCATAGGGTCAATGTTTTCAATGGAACAAACAATGATACAATTGTCGTTCTTATCGCGGACAACTTCCATTTCATATTCTTTCCACCCTAAAACACTTTCTTCAATCAAAACTTCCGTTGTAGGTGAAGCTTCAAGTCCTCGTTCAATGATTTCATAAAATTCAGAGCGGTTATAAGCAATTCCTCCGCCGGTACCACCAAGAGTGAATGAAGGACGGATAATCGCTGGAAGACCAACGATATCAAGAGCTTGAACTGCTTTTGCGGTAGCATGTGCGATATAATGTTGTTTACGGTCAGCCTCTTTATGGCGCCAATTGCGTTCAAGGTCTTCTAATGCTTTGTCAAGAGCATTACCGGAAAGTTTCGCTTTAAGTTCATCACGCATTTTTGCATGCTGTCGGCGATTTTCTTCTTTAAGTTCTGTTGCATTGGCTAATATAGACCGTGGTGTTTCCAAACCAATTTTTGCCATTGCCTTGCGAAATAAAGCACGGTCTTCAGCTTTATCAATCGCATCGGCATTTGCACCTATCATTTCAACGTGATAGCGGTCTAAAATGCCCATACGCTTTAACGATAAGGCTGTATTAAGGGCTGTTTGTCCTCCCATAGTTGGTAAAATAGCATCTGGACGTTCATGAGCAATAATTTTGGCAACTATTTCAGGAGTAATGGGTTCAATGTAAGTTGCATCAGCTAAGTCTGGGTCTGTCATAATGGTGGCAGGATTAGAGTTCACCAAAATAATTCGGTAACCTTCTTCTTTTAATGCTTTACAAGCTTGTGTGCCTGAATAGTCAAATTCACATGCCTGACCAATAACAATAGGTCCTGCTCCAATGATGAGAATAGATTTTATATCTGTGCGCTTTGGCATGGTCTTTTCCTATGACAAACATCTGTGCGAGATTGTGTTAGACAGAATATTTAAATTTTGAGGCTAAAACTATTTTATAGGTTAAGTGACAAAGAAAGTAAGCCATAAAATGCCTTTTCCATGCTTTTTTTCATGGTCAAAAATTAAAAATGATAAAAAATAATTATTGATATTAAATTGTTTATTATATAAGATACAAGGATAGAATAAAGCTCTTTGATGTTACGATAGAAAGCATTAATAGAGCTATTGTATGTGTATATATTACATGAATTTTGATGTTTTTTGACAACTTGGGTGCACATTAATAGCATAGGGAACATTCTTGTTTCCATATAGATTTACTTAAGGGCTCTTAAAACAATAATTCCTGGTGTTTGTGCTACATAATCCATAAAAGGGGAGTCTACAACTTTTTCATTTTCTTTTCGTGAAGAAGCATTTCGTAGCATTGGACCATTATCTGTTATGATAAAAAAACCTACGTGGGTTACATCCAACCCAGCAAGTTTGGTGTAGATACCGATGAAATCACCGGATTGTAACTGACTTAAAACTTCTTCATCAATAAAGTTACTTGGAATATAAGTTATATTGCGTTTAACAATTGGTAATCCGGGAAGATAGTTTCCACCATCTGCTTTTTTATTGAGATGTTTTTCAATGTTTACCGCATTAGGGCTGATCTGCGCGGTGATGTCATCGGCAATTTTATATTTTCTATAAGCCCAATCAGTGAAAAAGTGTTTCCGGTCTAAAAAACTAATATTACCATCAATGTAACGCGTTCGGATAACGTTATTTATGAATTCTGTTTGCGAAGTTGATTTCCGTAATGCTTCAATATAGTCCAGATAAGTGAAACAATCTAAACCTCTAAAGTCAATTATTAGTTTTTCTGATACATTTTGTGAACCATGTAACATATTTGCTTGGTAAGGTGTTCCTAAAAAAGCTGCAGATAGAAAGTCAATCATTTTTCCTGTCTCATGGTCATTGATTTTCAACCGTTCTTTAAGAAGAACATTGAGCTTTTTTAAAGTATAAGAATCTAGATTCACTTGTTTTTTTTGCTGTGTTTTCGTTTTGTTTTCAGGAGTCTCTTTATTTATGTTAGAATTCTGAAAATCATATCCTGTAATCAACGTGAAAATTAAAATAAATAGGAATATTTTTCGCATTTTTTTACCATTTTTGAATTGAATAATGAGCGGTACTTTTCTACGCTAACCAGATTGTCCTATGTTAATTGTAGCATATTATAAATGCAGCATAAATAGATATAGCTATGGTTTTATTTTAGGTTATGCTGATTGTGTGCAAGGTAGGTGTTTTTTAGCATAAAAATGCACAAAAATTTTTTAAATAATTGAAATTATATTAAAATGTAATTTTCTATTTTTAGAAAGCATATTTATCGCTACCCTCTTTAATTTTAAGAAAGTTATAGGTAAATTATTATGCTGGAACCCGTATGCATTTCATTCATCAAAAGGGATTTTTTGAAAAAGATGATCCTTTATAAAGATATGTACAGTGTCGCGTATTTAGTAAAATGAGGATTTGTGGCATTTTTAAGTTTTTACTTTCATGATGGTTTTTTTAAGAATAAGTTATGTTATTAGCTATTTTTAATAGCAGGTGGAGTTTAACAGATTGTAGGGAAAACAATTTGCATGCTATGAGTAATCAAAAATGCGATTCAAAAATTATCCATCAGGGGTTCGTTTTAGTTTTTATTATTTTGTTGTTGTATGTTATTGCTATTGCAATCGTTGGTTCTGTTTTGCTTGAATATTTTGCTTATCTCTATTATAAGCTTTGCGCTTGATAATTTCATATGTGCTATAGCATGGAGCTGTTCTATGTTGTTTATTAGGCGTCTCTTGTCAGGAATGAATAGTGTTGATTTTTAAACCTGCATGGCATATCCTGCTGATATGTCCAATGATAAGATCCGTATACGCGATTTTGGTTTATTGGGAATCGCATTTGAATTGAGGTTTATTTTAGGTTCATTGATCGGTGTTTTTTAGGTCAGTTTGGTTCGCATGTTGCGTTTCATTTTGCCGTTGATTTTTCATTCATTTTATTTTTGCATGGATTATGCTTCCTAAAATTCTCTCTATGTGGAATCGGTGCGCTTTTAATATTAAAATGTAATGTACAGATCTTTTCTTTTCTAGATGCTTGTTTTCAGTTTTGGCAATATCCAAAGGTTCTTTAGGTGTCGTTGGCCTTTTTTCTTCATTGGTTTGCTGAATCTGTATGGCTTTGTATTTGATCATTCATTGCTAAAGAGTGTTATAATTGGGGCACGTTTTTCATCGAGATGTCCTAAGTGTTTTGGTATAGGGTAGATTATTGTTGTAACTCCTATTTTTCCTTATTTTTCTAAGAAATGAGGCAGTTGGTTTATTGCTATGGTAGGGCTTGTGTTTGCATCAGTTGCTATGCCTGTGGCTACGTATTTGCAACGCAAGCGTGGATGGTTTATCTCGTCTTTACGTATATCGTGATTGAATGTTCTGTTCATGCGCCCATGCGTGCCACTATTTCAGCACAGATACCAGCGAATGTGCAAGGAGAATCTCCGGGAGCGATGGTTTCTACTATTTCATTGAGTCTTATATTTGATCCCATTTTTTATATATTTATTTTCGAATAATTTACGCATGGAGATGTGATGTTCCATTTTTATTGCGCTACTTTTGGGGGAGTCTTTTATGTGTTTGTTGTTGCGACGATAATCTTTGCCTTATGGGTACGATAGATTTCTGGATTTTTAGCTGGTAAGAATATTCTCCAAGTTGGCATTTTATCAAAGTCGTTTTATGGAGGAAGGATTATTATCTGTTATTTTGAAAAGAAAATTTTGTATACGGAAAATGGTGCAATTTCAATTAAGCTATTTTTTATAATTCATGATAAGATTGCTGAAATATTGAAAGAGGTAGTGGCTATCTTGTGGGCCGGGAGAAGCTTCAGGGTGATATTGAACCGAAAAAATTGGTTTTCCAATGATCCGAATACCACAGTTAGAACCATCAAAAAGGGAAATATGTGTTTCTTGGACATGTGATGGTAGAGATGCAGCATCTACAGCAAAGCCATGGTTCATTGATACAATCTCAACTTTTCCGGTGTCAAGATCTTTAATAGGATGGTTGGCACCATGATGTCCTTGGTGCATTTTTATGGTTTTTGCCCCAAGAGTTAGAGCTAAAAGTTGGTGACCAAGGCATATACCGAAAAGTGGCAAATTATGGTCAATTAGCGTTTTAATAGTTGGAACTGCGTATTGAGCTGTTGCTGCCGGATCGCCTGGGCCATTAGAAAGAAAAATACCATCAGGGTTCATTGCCAAAATTTCTTCTGCATTTGTGTGTGCAGGCACGACGGTAATGCGTGCATTTTGTGTAGCAATAAGACGTAGAATATTACGCTTAATGCCATAGTCGATTGCAATGATATGAAGATTGTGCACATTGTTTGTATGATATCCTTTATTCCATATCCATGGCTTTTCACTCCATTGCCTTAACGATTTAGATGTGACTTCTTTTGTAAGGTCAAGATTTATGAGGCCCGACCATTTTTGTGCACGCTTTTGTAAAGAAGGGATATCAAAATTTCCATGAGGATCGTGTGCAATGATAGCATTTTGTGCACCTTTTTCCCGGATAAAAATGGTTAGTGCGCGCGTATCAATACCGCAAAGCGCAATAATTTTACGTGCTTTAAGCCATTGATGCAGGTTTTCATTTGCACGATAGTTGGAAGGACGTGTGATGTCTGCTTTGAAAAGAGCACCGACTGCACCATGACAGTTGAGAGGAGTAAGATCTTCGATATCTTCGCTATTTGTGCCTACATTTCCTATATGAGGGAATGTAAAATTGATAATTTGCTGCGTGTACGACGGATCTGTAAGAATTTCCTCATAACCTGTTATAGCGGTGTTGAAACATACCTCACCCTCGGCAATGCCTGTAGCACCTGCTCCTCTACCTTCAATAACTGTTCCATCAGCTAATACTAAGAGGGCTGTGGGTTTTTTTACACTCCAAGGATCGCGAGATGGGATAGTTTGTGTCATGGTGTATGCCCAAAATTTATTTTTGAAAGATATAAAAACAAACGTTACACAAAAGCTGTTATGCTCTTATGTATATTATTTACAATATTTCACCTAAGGTGGCGAATATAGGTATATTCTATGAAGAGGTAAAGTCTTGTTTTTGAATTTTCTAAAATTCCGATATTAATTATTTTTTATTATGTATTGTAAGACGTGTAATAATTGCTAAGAAGCGATTTTCTGATTGGACAGAATGAGATAATTTGTGTTGTCTAACCAGATTGATGGGGCAGTCAATTCTGCTTTGAAGATGCAGGAGAGTGTGCATCTTTCCATACTTTTTGTTTAGTAAGACGCTAGGTCAGAGATCGTGATATTCTTTAATTATGATGAAGAAAATTTAAAGGTGAATAATTGATATAGTCTGTTTTCACTAACATGCTTGAACGTTTTAACAATGTGAGGAATTAACGCGTGCTTATAAGAACTTTTGTCACTTAGAATTAGTAGAGAAAGCATCAAGAAAATTTTGATAAGCAATAATTATTCCATACAGGTTAGTGCGAAGGAATATTTTTTAGTAAACAAGCCAGTGTTTCTTTTTGTTAAGAGGAGAAGAGATCGTTTTCGCTTAGTATATATTCTTTTTTTGCAAATTATTTAGGTTATAAAAGGGCTATAAGTGCTTTAATTATTTTAAATACAAAAAAGTTATTTGGAGAAGATAAGGTGGCTAGAACAAACTGTTCAATATGCAAGTTTGCGTATGTTTTCACGATTATGGTACGGTAAGAGGGATTTTAAAATGCTTATTTTTAAAATAGCAATACCCTCCAGCTGAGATATTTCAAAAAGTATCTCGGGAATAAGTTGTCGTTTGCAATATGCTGTTGAGATAGATTGGAAAGCTCTGTTTTTTTACTTTGAAAAAGGCATATATGTTACGCACGCTCAGAGAAATATAGGTATCCTCCATTTATGCTGAGTTTGTTGTGTAAAGCGGTGAAGCTGTTAAAAATAGCTCGGTTAATAACAGTGGCTTGTTTATTAATCGCAAACGAGAGCGGCGTGCCCACAGGGTGCCTTGTTGGCCAATATGAATGTAATCGCGGGTTAATTTGTCACTGTTAAATAAATAGTGTCCTAATGGGGTAGAGCCTAAATGCATCAATGCTTGATTCTGTTTGGATAGGGTTTCTTGTGGAATTACAGTGCGTCCAAGAAGCCAAGGCTGATTATCTCCCATCAGTATGACTTCACGTAGCCAGTAACGTGCACTGTTGGGGAGATGATCCGCTTCTTCTTGCAATTGATCCCGCGTAATAAAACATTCACGCTGTGGTTCGACACGTATGCAGGTACAGTGATTTTGTAATCGAAGCGTCATTGAGCCCGATTCCATGAGCCAGCTACGGATGTTCTTTGGTAGATGATTGTCTTGATCAGAAAGCCATTTTAGAGGCGGTAAGATGGAATCCCTAGGATTATGCATCATTTACTCCACACCTAAAACCGTACCTCGTACGCTATACCGGACAGCACAAAAAGACGTCCCTATTATAATATAGAAATGCAAAGGTAGCAAGATTTTAAATGGAAAAATGTTAAGGCGAACGTTTAAGCGAAGAATGTTTAAAAAGGTATGATGAAAGCGTGTTGTTGGCTGAAACTTCATATCTATCATTCATAAAATTTAGAAGATAAAAAAACTGAAAGGGAAATGAATAAGGTATCATCTCTTTTTCACTTTCATTAACAGTAAAGGAAATTCTCTTTATGATCTACAAAATTCAAAATTGGTGTTGGAGGTTTCTGGTAAAACCATCTTGTTGATGGAGTACATAGAATTTAGGGCTACGGCGAGAGAAGTTTGGGGAAAAAGTATTATTTTAATAATAATACTGGGTGATTGTGTTGGTATTACAGTGAGATGAGAAAGATTTAATTGTTATTGGTATATTTTATTGATCAAAATTTTGCGTATTGGTGTGGTGCTGAAGCAATCCAAATATTAGAAACAATGATATTTGAATGAATTATAAAAAACTAAATCGATATTGTACAAAAATAATGCCCTCACCCTTGTTGGTGTAAAGTTGCAGCATATGGAAAGGGATAGTGTTCTTGTAAAGAGCTTTGATGTTTCTCATTTAACAATACAATGATGGCGATGCAAAAAATCGTAGCTTAAGCATCTAACCATCACTTCACCACGGGCTGTAATTTTAAAGCTGGGGCGGAAACATTTAAATTGTCTCATTTAGAATCAATGAACACCTTAAAAAAGACAAATAGATATTCTAAGATCGAATCTTTCTTCCTATCCATATAAGAATGCAGGCTCCTATAAAACCTGAAATGAGATAGCCAAGCCAACCAGCAAAGCTCACGCCTAAAAGGCCAAAAGCAAAATTGGCTAATACTGCTCCAATAATTCCCAAGATAATGTTTAAGAAAAGCCCAGTCTGGCTTTTCATAAGACACTGCGCAGCCCAACCTGCAAGGCCGCCGATAATAATAGCTGCAATCCAGCCGATATTTGCATTTTCCATTTGTACTCTCCTTTGCCTGAATCCTAACTAGGGTAAGCTTTGTAAAGGTCAAGGCTAACCTTTTCACCTCAAGGAGAGGTGCTGCCGTTGAAAAATTTGTTACTTTTACTGCGCTGTTTTTTCAATTCGTACGAACATCTTAAGGAACGAGAAAAATAGATATTCAAAAAGTTTAAAAAGAAGTTTATCAATATGACATCAATTATATTAAAAAATATTGTTATTTAAATTTTTATAAATAATTACATAGGCTGAATCTTTAAAAATGGTATAATTTTTGCATATCAATGGATATTTGTATTTCCCTATGTTACGTTTCTTTTCTTTGTGCTGTGGGGTGGTGTGTTGTTTTACAAAAATTTGATTTAACCACGATACTCAGATATGCAAAATTTAATAATCGATGTGATTATTTTATCGTTCGAATGATCTTAAAATTAAAATTTGGCTGTTTGTTGTTCAGCAGGATTACGTAGGCGAGAACTTTTGAGAAGTCCCTGTGCTTCTAAAATCGGATAGATCATTGAGGTTAAAAGGGAGTTGATTTGTTTTAGATCACGTACGGTGTCAAGATGAAGACTGGACGACTCTATGTTTTTAAGATCGCCTTCACGAAGGCGTTTAAAATGCTTTAAACTCATCTCTTTTTCTAAATTTCGGAGTTGATCTTTTTTCTGCACCAGTAAATGCGCAGTGTGTGTATCACGCGAAACAAGAACATTAAATGCGATATGTGCATTGGCCAGAACAATGGCGTGGAATTGCAGGAGGTCATTCCATCCATCGCTGCTAAATTGTAAACCTTTTTGTTTCTTCTTTTTAACCAGTGTAAGCATATTATGAATAATGATGTCTCCTGCCTGATCCAATTTTATACAAGCACTCAGAAGTTCTTGTGTTTGAAGGGCTTGTTCATCAGATAATTTTTGTCTAGCCAATTGTGCGAGATAAAGTTTAATTGCGACATGCTTTTTGTCCAGCATAGTGTTCAGCTGGTTAAGCTCACGGATGATGTCGGGATCGGGTTTTTCATAAAGGTCCATGATTTTTTCTAGCATGATATCCACGAGGTCACAAATATGAATGACTTCACGCATGACATTGGAAAGTGCTAAAGTTGGGCGTTCAAGAACGCTATCATCAAGAGCTGTTTGATCAGATAAACTGAGTATTTTATCGCTTTGCGTTGTTTTTGTACTTATACGAACAATTTTAGCGGTTAATTTTAAAACCCATTTCGAGAGTGGTATTCCAGCAAGGAGAATGAAAACGTTAAAAATAATATGAGCGTTGGTAACTTGAGCAGAGGGGGCATTGCCAAGCCATGTGATTGGTGGTTGAAAAAAAAGAAATAAGATGAGGATAAAGATTGAACCGGCACCACGCATAAATAAATTTCCTAAGGGAATGAGGCGGGAATTAGGGGAGGCATTTCGCGTTAAAATTGGAGCTATAAGAGAAGAACCAAAATTAACGCCAAGAACCATTATAACACATAGTTGAGCGTGGATGAGGTCGTAGTTGGCAAAATTGACCAGCAAAATTATTCCTGCAATGGATGAATGTAAGAGGTAAGTTAATGCTGCTGCCAACAAAAAAGTGGAAATAGGATCGGTTGAAAGATAACGAATAATGCTAGGAAGAACAGCACTATTACGTAAAGGTTCCATGGCTGCGCTTATCATTTGTAAAGATAACACCAAAAGACCAATACCAATGATAATACGCCCTATTTGACGCCAATCACGTTTTTCAGTTGTCATGAAGATACATGTGCCAATTAAAAGACATAGTGGCACAACAAGTGTGAGGTTATAGGAAAGAATTTTGACAACGAATGCTGATCCTAATTCTCCTCCACGTACAGCCATAAGTCCTGCTAATTCAGAGATAAAACCGGATTCGACAAAAGAACCAACAAGGAGTGTTACTGCTGTAGAGCTTTGTAAAATTATTGCTGAAAAAAGTCCAAAACTTATCGCAAATAATGGTTTGGAAATGACGTAGCGCATTTTATATTTAAGTCTGTCACTATAGGCACGTTTAACACCTGTGCGTACCATACGTGTGGCCCAAAGAAGTAAAGAAATAGCGCCTGCAAGATGAAGGAGTACCAATGAACTATTCATGATACTTTTTCTTTCTCTGTTGTTATAAATAGGGTTGATCTAAAAAAATTGATGAATTTAGATTTATCGTTTTACTGTTCTTTTACTTTTAGTATATGATGAAAATCATAGCCACTTGGATTTTGAAAAATCTTTAGACCAAAACTAGGAAGGATGGAATAAAGGTGGTCAAAAATATCAGATTGAATTTGTTCATATTCTAACCAAACAGTTGTGTTGGTAAAACAATAAATTTCCAAAGGCAAACCATTGGGTGTAGGAGATAATTGTCGTGTCATCAAAGTCATGTTTTGTGCGATGTTTAAATGATTTTTTAGGTAAGCAAAAACATAAGCACGGAAAGTTCCAATGTTGGTTAAACGGCGGGTATTGGCTAACACGTCGTGATTTTTGTTTAATTGAGCATTCCATTCGTCAATTTCTGGTATTTTTTGTGTGAAATAATCTTCTAACAAATTAAATCGAGAAAGGTATTCTTGTTCTTCTTTTGTATGAAAACGGATGCTTGATTGGTCAATAAAGAGGGATCGTTTAATACGTCGTCCACCTGCTTCTTTCATTCCACGCCAATTCTTAAAAGGGTGAGTCACCAATTTACGGATAGGCACAGTTGTGATTGTTTTATCAAAATTTTGAACTTTAACAGTATGAAGTGCAATTTCAGTGACATCACCATCTACATCAAGACTTGGGATTTGAATCCAATCACCAACACGTACCATATCAGTAGATGAAATTTGGATACCTGCAACGAGAGAAAGAAGAGTGTCTTGGAAAATTAAAATGAGGACAGCAGCCATTGCACCAAGACTGGATAGAAGAATGAGCGGTGAGCGATCCATTAATGTGGCTACCATGAGAATTGCAGCTGCAGTAAAAAGCGCAATTTTGGCAATTTGAATATAACCCTTTATTGGTTTTAATCGTGCCGTTGGCTGTTGTTCATAAAGGATATTGATAACATTAAGAAGAGAGGAAATTGCTAAGACAACAACAAAAATAATGAAGGCGTTGGCAACATTGCCTACAATAGTACTGAGAGCATCAGGGAGTCTTTGGATAAAATTAATGCCGATTGAAAGAGTAGAGGCTGCAACAGCGTTAGCCATGTAGCGAATGGTGGCTTCAATATCAGCGGTGGTATTTTTAGAGAGAAAAGAAGAAAGCTTTTTTGCTCTGTGTGAGAGGAGGTTTTGTGCTAAAAAGTTGACTAAAAGCGCAATGATGATAAGAATAATGAGCCAAGCAATAGCTTCTAGCAAAGGATGTTGAACGAGAAATTTTATCACTTTTTTACTCTCCATTTCTGAAAAATATACGGTTAGACCTTTAAAAATTTTTAACCGCTTAAAAGGAAGTATTGGAATTATGCTCTAAAGTAGTTAAATATGCAAAAAAGAATTTTAAAACTCTGTGAGAGATAATGCGCTTTCCGCCTGATTTTCTTTATGATCTTCGCACGAAATTACCGATTTCAACAGTTATTGGCCAAAGGGTGGTATTTGATCCTCAAAAAAGCAAGCCTTCGCGAGGAGATTTTTGGTGTTGTTGCCCATTTCATGGTGAGAAAACTCCAAGTTTTCATTGTGATGATCGTAAAGGACGCTATTATTGTTTTGGCTGTGGTGTGAGTGGTGATATTTTTACTTTTCTTTGTGAACTTGATGGATTGCACTTTTCAGAAAGTGTAGAGCGTTTGGCTGATTTTGCGGGAATAAAATTACCTCTTTTTGATACACAAAGCCATAAACGTCAAATGGAAAAGGCTGATCTTTATGATGTTATGGGAATAGCTACGAGTTTTTTTCAACAAAGCTTGCATGATAAAGTAGGTGCCCAGGCGCGTCGTTATCTTGATGCGCGGGGGGTGACACCAAAGCTTGTCGAGCGTTTTCGAATTGGTTTTGCACCAATGAAACGTACAGCTTTGAAAGAAGCTTTAGGCGCGCGTGGTATTTCAATAAAACAAATGGAAGATTGTGGACTTCTCAAATTGAGTGAAGATAATACGATTTCCTATGATCGATTTAGAAACCGTATTATGTTTCCTATTGAAGACTTACGCGGACGTGTGGTGGCTTTTGGAGGACGTGCGTTAGAAAAGGATGTGTCAGCAAAATATCTCAATAGTCCTGAAACGGTACTGTTTCATAAAGGAAATATGCTTTACAATGCAGCAGCAGCTCGCAAAAATAGCCGCTTCGTTGGCGATGAAAAAATCCATTCACTCCTTGTTGTCGAAGGTTATATGGATGTGATTGCGTTGACCAAAGCTGGTTTTGAAGGAGTGGTAGCGCCTTTAGGTACAGCATTAACGGAAACGCAAATTGGGCTTTTATGGAAAATGGGGAGTGATCCCATTTTGTGTTTTGATGGTGATGATGCTGGTTTAAAAGCAGCTTTTCGTGCTGCTGATCGTGTGCTTCCCCTTTTAAAGGCTGGGGTTTCAGTGCGCTTTGTTTTGTTGCCACAAGGTAAAGATCCAGATGAAATTATTGCTGCTGGTGGTGCACAACTTTTTTCTTCTTTTTTGCAAAAAGCGATTCCGTTAATTGAGCTTTTATGGTGGCGTGCTGCTTACGGAAAGAATTTTGAAACCCCAGAAGCACGAGCAGCGCTAGAAAAACAACTGAAACAGCAAATTTTTACGATTAAGGATGAAGATATACGCCGTTATTATTTGCAAGATATAAAGAAACGGCTTTTTGATTTTTTTCGTCCCTCTTTTTCGAAAAAAAAAGACGCAGGGCAGTATCAACAGTCTTCTCAAACTAGAATATTTAAAGATCAATCTTTTTCCATTTTGGCAAATTCTGATATGGTGCGCAATTCGTCGCAGTCTATTCCGCTGCGTGAGGCCGTTATTTTATTGCTTTTAGCCTATTACCCTGAGTTATGGTATGAAAACTTTGAAGTATTTGCTGAATTGGAATTACACAATACTCAATTGGTTTGTTTTCATCAATCTATGTTAGAAATTCTTGGAAATCAGCAACTTCATGATAAACAGACAATGGTTGCACTCTTAGAAGAAAAAGGGCAAAAAGATTTGTTAGAGCGTATGAAACATCTTGTGCAACATGTTGGTATGCGCGCTGTCTTTATTGGAGCTCCTGTAGAAGATGCTCGTGCTATATTAAAACAGGCTATCTACTTGCATCTTCAAGAACACCACCTACATAAGAGATTACAAGATATTGAAGAGCAACTCGTAAAGAATCCTAAGAGTGAGATTTTTGATTTGCTTCGTGAGACAAAAAGTGAGTTAGAACAAACACAAGCAACAGAAGCGTTAATTGAGGGATTTGGAAGTTGGTTGGATGAAAAAGTAGACGGGAATAACAAAGATACGATAAAATGATTCGCTTTTTTAATGCGAATCAGTCACCTAAGGCGTAGGATGAGGAGGTTCATGTAGGGCATCATCTTTATAAAAAAATGACGATTAGATTTTAGGAAAAGCGGGAAATTGGTTCTTACTTGTAGGATACAGAGATTATCTCAGAAAGGCTGAGAGGTGTCGGGGAAACTTCTGGAGTTTTCCCGCGTTTTTGTGTGAATGAATGATGTATACAAAATGTATTCTTTCAAATAGTAATCTCCTCTAAAAGAGGGGAGTATTATGGAAAACTGTTAGTACGCTTAAGTGAGAGCGCGAAAAGCTGGTCACGTGGAAGCTGTGGAGTGATCAAGTGGAGTTACGGTATGGCAACAAAGGTTAAACAGAAAGATAATATGGAAGTAATAAGCCACGCGAGTTTGGATAATCCTCTTCTTGATTTTTCTGATGATGCCATTAAAAAAATGGTTAAGCTCGCCAAAAAAAATGGTTATGTGACGATGGATGAACTGAATGCAGTTCTTCCGTCTGAAGAGGTTACATCCGAACAAATTGAAGATATCTTGGCGATGTTTTCTGAAATGGGTGTTAATGTTGTGGACGATGAAGATGAAGTCGATTCTGAACATTATGATGAAGGAATTACTGTAGAGGGTGGAGATTTAGTAGAGGCCTCTGGCCATGCGATCGTTACAACAACAAATAAGCGTGAAGTAGCAGATCGTACTGATGATCCGGTGCGTATGTATTTACGCGAAATGGGAGCTGTTGAGCTGCTTTCTCGGGAAGGAGAAATCGCCATTGCTAAGCGTATTGAAGCAGGGCGTGAGACAATGATTGCAGGACTTTGTGAGAGTCCTTTGACTTTTCAAGCTCTTATCATCTGGCGTGAAGAATTGAAAGAGCAGCGTATTCTTCTTCGTGAAATTATTGATCTTGAAATGACTTACGCTGGTCCGGAAGCTAAGCAGGCTCCTATTGTTGAACGAGGAGAAGTTGATGAGATAAAAGAGGAAAAAATATCTCATAGTACGCGTGATATGCTGGGCATTGAAGGAGATAGAGGCATTGAGGATGATGAGGAGGACGATGACGAGGTTAACTTGTCGCTTGCTGCAATGGAAAGTGAACTTTGTCCTCAAGTAATGGAAACATTGGATTTCATCGCGCAAACCTATGTAAAATTGCGAAAATTACAAGATCAGCATGTTGAGAGTAGTTTGGCAGAGCGTAAAGAGGGTGCTCTCACGCCTTCTCAGAGGAAAAAATGCATTCAATTAAAGGGTGAGTTGATTCAAGCAGTAAAATCCCTTTCTTTGAACCAGAATCGTATCGAATCTTTGGTTGAGCAGCTTTATGACATCAATAAGAGATTGATTCATAATGAGGGTAAGCTAAAGCGGATTGCTAATAGTTACGGCATTGGTCATGAGGACTTTTTAAAAGAATACCAAGGACGAGAATTAGATGCAGATTGGATAAATTATATTGCAACTTTGCCAGGATCTGGTTGGAAGGAATTTTCAACACGTGAAGCAAGGGAAATTCAAAAGCTGCGCTGCGAGATACAAAATCTTGCGCAAGAGACGGCTATTTCGATTGGTGAATTTCGTCGGATTGTTACACAGGTACAGAAAGGTGAACGCGAATCAACAATTGCTAAAAAAGAAATGGTGGAGGCTAATCTACGTCTCGTGATTTCAATTGCAAAAAAATATACCAATCGTGGTTTGCAGTTTCTTGATCTTATTCAAGAAGGTAATATCGGTTTGATGAAAGCCGTGGATAAATTTGAATATCGGCGTGGGTATAAGTTTTCAACTTATGCAACATGGTGGATTCGTCAGGCAATTACCCGTTCAATTGCTGATCAGGCACGTACTATTCGTATCCCTGTTCATATGATTGAAACAATCAATAAAATTGTTCGTACATCCCGACAAATTTTGCATGAAATTGGACGTGAGCCCACACCAGAAGAGCTGTCTAGTAAGCTTTCTATGCCGTTAGAAAAAGTGCGGAAGGTTCTTAAGATTGCAAAAGAGCCTATTTCACTTGAAACGCCTGTTGGTGATGAGGATGATTCACATTTGGGTGATTTTATTGAGGATAGGAATGCATTATTGCCGATTGATGCTGCTATTCAGGCGAATTTGCGGGATACGACAACGCGCGTCCTTGCTTCATTAACTCCACGTGAAGAACGTGTTTTGCGAATGCGTTTTGGTATAGGGATGAATACCGATCATACGTTGGAAGAAGTTGGTCAACAATTTTCGGTGACTCGGGAACGTATTCGACAGATTGAAGCAAAGGCTCTTCGTAAGTTGAAGCATCCTAGCCGTTCACGAAAATTGCGTAGTTTTCTCGATTCTTAAATAAAGGATGTTGTGTTTTTATCTGTAGAGCTAAAAAGATAATAGCGTGACATTTCGTGGTGACTTCTCAACAAAATAAACGCGGTGTTCTAAGCATCCTTTGTGTGTATCGTAGGGATTGTGGATTTTTAAAGAGATGCAATACCTTAAAGGTAACTTATTAAGGTATGTTAGATTTTTATAACGAAATGCACGGTTTCTTTTGTAGTAATGAGGCTTTTATAGAAGCAATTTATGCAGATATGTGGGAGTCTAAAAATTCCATTTGGATGGGTATTATTGTTTTAGATTGTAAAATATTAACTGCGTGTTGAAATTTTTTCTATGTTGCTCATAACAGATGTTTTTATGCTTTATTTTTCTTTATACAAGATGCTTGCTAAAAATAGAGTACATCTTTCTTTATTGATTTTAAAAAATTGTCTTAAGGAAACAGAGTGGATTGAATGTTTTTCAAGAAATAAAAATTGGTGGTATAGAAGGGATTGAATTTTGCTTATAGATTTTCTTATTTCAAAAAGATATGATCGATTTTATGAGTGAAAAACCCCCCTTTTGGGAAGTAAAAAAATTAGAAGAAATTTCCATTTCTGAGTGGGAGAGTCTCTGCGATGGTTGTGGGCGTTGTTGTTTGCATAAGGTAGAAGATGATGATACTGGTGATATCTATGCAACCAGTGTCGCGTGTCGTCTTTTAGATGGGGAAACTTGTCGGTGTCGGGACTATATTCATCGGCAATCAATTGTTTCAAACTGTATATCGTTAGATGTTGCAACGGTTAAAAAAGCCCGTTGGCTTCCGGAGAGTTGTGCTTATCGGTTGATTAATGAGGGAAAAGGTCTTCAATGGTGGCATCCACTGGTGTCAGGAAATTGGCAGACGGTGCATAAAACACAATTTTCTGCCCGTGGACAGATAGAAATTTACGAAGACGAGTTATCGTCCGAAGAGGCTTATCTCGACCATATCACCGGTCTTCTCTGTGAAGGCCAATGATATGATTATTTTACGAAATAATTGATGATATTAGATGATATTATATGGCTTATTCTACAGCAAATACTACGACAACACTGACGTTGTAGCCCAACTCACCCCCTGAAAAATTTGTATCGGTGTAGCCTGCATGTGTTGCACTTCTCATAAGCCGTGGCGTTGGATAATAATTGTCATTATTTTCATTGATTGCAATGATTTTTCCTAATTTCAAATTTGCTGCTTGTGCTATAGTTTCTGCTTTTTCAATGGATTCAGAAATAGCTTTTTTACGTGCTTCTTGATAAAATGGCTTTGTATCGGCGTTGGTAAAGGTGATACCATTAACTGAGTTAACGCCGAGCGCCATTGCTTGATCAAATATTTTACCAGCATTGGCAAGATCACGAATACGTACCGTTAAAGAATTTGAAACATAATACGGTCTTTCGTTATTCTTTTTTTCATGACGTTGATTGGGATTAGATTGATAAATGGACAAGCCTGATGTTTGCAAATCATTTTCTTGTATGCCGTTGTTTTTAAAAGCATTTACAATATCATTCATGGATTTATTGTTAGCTGTTAATGCTTTCTGGGCGGTTTTGTCATGTGTAACAACGGCTAAATTGATAATTGCCATATCCGGTTCTGCTCGGCTCTCGCCGGTTGCGGTAACCGTAATAGTCGATTTCATTCTACTTTTTTCAGCGTGCACGGTGAGTGAACTGGCCAGCAATGTAAATGCTATTACAGCTATTTTGACTCTACAATGATTTAATGGTTGGAAAATTGTTTTTGTCATATCTGCTCCTTTGTATTTGTTAATCTTCCACTTTCTCATTTTTGAGAGTTTTTGTAAAGAAATTAGGGCACTAGAGAAAAAAAACGACAGATAAACAGAAAAAGATAGATTATAACTCGAGTAGGCTCTTGTATCATAGGCCGTTTTAGTTTAGACAAAAGCAACCTGTGTGGGGCCTGTAGCTCAATTGGTTAGAGCCAGCGGCTCATAACCGCTTGGTTGGGGGTTCGAGTCCCTCCGGGCCCACCATTTATAGGATAAATAGGTTATAGAGAAGTTTTAGAGGTTTCGCTTCCACTATTTTTTGAATTTTTTTCTGTTTGTCTTGAATCTTCTTGTAGTTTTCTTGAATGTGGCTTCTTATCACTCTCCTTAGTATCAAGGGATATTGTTCTATCTTTAGGCCAACTAGAATTTTGTTTTTATTCGTGATATTGTAGCATTTGCATTAGCTGATAGGTATTGCTCTTTGCTTTCTCAATATCTATGCTGATATTATTTCTTAAAATAGATGTTTTACCCTAGTGAGACAAATTTGAAAGTTTTTGGTGCGTTTGGGTAAAATTGGAAGAAAAACTTTTATCTTAAATCGGCTTTTCTCTATTTTGTAATAAGTAACATTATTTGTTATGCTTTTTCGAAAGTTTAGATCTGTATCATTTTAATCCAATTTTGATGATTTGAGCCTGTATAAAAGAAAGTAGGTCACAGACATTTATGTATATCGTGGGGGAAAAGATGATAACGTTTTTCGCTATTTTATTGTAAATACTTGTGCAATTTATGTACAGGTGTCATTAAGGCTTGACCCATTGTACCTTTTTAAGTATTGCTATCCCTGTCCATGACAGACTTCTATGCTGGTATTTCTAAGGAGCCTCCGGAGGGAAGGTGGCTTTTTCTGGAAGGCGTGTCGTAGAGTCCTAAGCAGTGCTGATGTTCATAAAAACTGTACATATTGCGTCGTTATGTACTTGCTTTGCTATATCGTTTAAAAACATAGATAGTGCTGTGTAGAATAGGATTGTGATATATTTTTCATTTAAAATAAGGTTTTTTGTATTTTCTTATACAGAGAATAGTAATGTCTTCAAAGATATTTTCACATCAATTAGTCATTGGTTTGATTCACAAGATCCGAGTAACATTATTAGCGGTGTTTATAAAAGTGATGATACCATTTTTTCATAAAAAAGTCCGAACTGTGCGATGTTTTCTGTTTCACCATGGTACATAACTGACAGAATCCCATCTGATTGTATAAGAGCAGTTTGTACACAATCACTTCCATACTGCTTATTACAAATATTTTTTGTAAGGTATGGGACATGTGTAAACGCTTTAGCGTTAGGCAGTTTGACTACACGGAGTATAACGATGAAGGATAGCGAAAAATTTGAGGCCGCTTTGTCTGATATTATAGTGAAATGGGAAGCCTTGTCGAGAGCTCAAAAGCAAGAAATATTGAAAATAGTAGAAAGCTCTACAACTTCTGCTCAGTCAGTAGAACACTTAAAGCTTCAATCTTCTTTTTATCTCCAGACGAAATCAAAGCGATGAGTTTTAAATCTTCATCGGAAATGTTAAAACCGGTTATTACGTATATAGCGCTGGCATTTCCGAGTGTGTTAAGAATAGCCATCAGTTTATCTACAGAGGGTCTTTTTCCTCCATTTATCATTTGCTGTACGTAGTTTTGTCCACAGCCTGCTGCTTTGCTTATTTCAATCATTGTGCGTCCATCACTTTTTATTAATTCAATTAAGCGTTGGAACCAATCTTTTTCAGTCTTTTTCATTTTTAGACCTTTACACATTTACGCTATAGCGTTAATATTGAACTGCGAATCTAGAGTAGATGATATAAGGAGCGTGAGAATATCCATGCGTAGCTTTTTGCCTATGGAGGATAGATGGTCTTTTTTAACTAATAACAAAATGTCCCCATGCACTTTCAGATTCGAATCAATAAAAAATGGTTATTTAGTTCCACGGTTGTAACAGGATGAATGCGTATGACCAGATATGGAAATACACTTGGTGTGTTCATGAAATATTGCTGATGATATACGCAGCGTCACTATAAATCAAGATATACCCTAACATTGGCATTTGTAAGGAATTTCTGCGTCGAGGCCGTGCTCAGATAAAATAGAGTTTTACAGCCTTAAGAGGGGGATAGTGGCTGTAAAAAATGTAAATTCATGGGCACAGAGCGTCATTTTTTTAATAGATTAGGTTACTTCCAGATGGCATATCGCATGTGGGCGTTGAGAGACTTTATAAATGTCAAAAAAAGTGTTTTTTGTGATTTTATAGAGTCTAAAAGTATTCTTCATTATAAAGATGATTGCTGGGGGAAATATCGTATAAGTGGTAAATGCTGTATCAAAGGTGGATGCTCTTTTACCTATACTATTATGGTTTATAATAGTATTCGTGTTTGCAGTGGCAGCGCTATTTATGACAATGCAAAGATATATTGTATGTTGCTTGTTTCTAGCAGTGCTCGTTTTTATGACAATGCTGAGGTTTGTAACTATGAAGATTTTCGCAATGGTAAGGAAATTCGCATAGATAACCGTATTGTGTATATTACAAAAAGGGTAAACAAAAACAATGCGATGGGGTTGTGTATAAAGTTTATCACGCCGTTAATATTGTCTGAAATTATTTGTGTTTCGGCGTTTTATATAAATAAATGCAATGCAAACATATTGGTGTGAGAGTATAGATTTAGGCAGCTTTCATGGGGTTATTTTGCGTCATTTGTTAGAGTGTTTTGCAAAAAGAATAAAGATTACCAAGTGTGATTTGTTGCACTTGTCATGTGCGATTTTTGGCATTCTTTTTTATGGAGGATTGAACCAAATAAATTGGTCAAGATGATCAATTTAATAACAATTAAAGGAGATCAAAATGGGTGTAAATGAAATTTTATTAGCAGTTGTAATTATTATTGTGCTTTTGAGTGGTATTATGCTTCGTTTTGCTTTTTATTATCGCGATCAGGTTAAAGCTCTTAAAGAAGAGGCAAGAAAGATAAAACATGAGTTCTTAAGAGATTCTATGAAGATGACTGAAGAACGAGATAGGGCAATTAGAGATCAAAGTATGGTAATTAAAAGACGTGATCAAGCAATTGAAAAACTGAAAAAACAAATTAAGCAGCACGAAGAAGTCATAAAACAACATCAGGAAGCAATTAAATTTAAAGATGATGTGAAGAGATGATTTATCCACATTTGCATTGGATTTGTATGTTAAAAGATTTTTATAACGTAAGATTTTGAACAACAAGAAAGGTAACCGTTTATTATAAAAGCAAATGTTTGGTTAGTGGTGAAATTATGTTTTGGGGTAATACTAAAGTTTATCGAAAGGTAATCGTTGGTAGCAACGTAAGAGTTTATGGCGATGCACTAACTTATAGATATACTAAGGTTATTAAGAGTACACATATATGATCCCGCAACTGTTCGTGATGTGTACATATTGCTGAAAATAATACTGAAGGTAGTACGTTCACTTTGGGAGAAATGAAGTATATTATGATAAAAATGTCTCAAGAGATTAGCACAGCAATAATAAGAAGAGAGTTTCCTGTTCTTTAGAAGATGAAGCGGTCAAGAAAATAGGAAGAGAAGGATGTACGCAGAAAATATCCGGCATTTGGTAGAGCAATTATATTCATAATTTATATGCATTCCATTATATCTATTACTTGTATGAATAGATACAAAACCTAGAGGAGTTGATGATTGTCAATTTAATGCAGCTTGATTGTTATTTTATACATAAGTTACAGCATGCACTGTTGTCTAAGTTGTTTGTGTATATTATGAATCATACAGAAACCACTCCTCTATTGAGACAAACAAACCACTTTGTTGCTCACTACAAAAGCACGAAATTTCAAGTATACGGAGTAATATTTTGTTTTAATGGTAAAAAACGCTAAGATCGCAGTTCTTTAATAAGAGCTTTGTGCGTGATTTCCTTTATTTGCTCAATATTTGTCAGGATATCTTGCTTTGTTGGATAACCCTTACTAGAAAAAGCAATTTTTTGTTTGTCTTTTGAGATTAGACGCCAGTACCATTGATTGTGAACACCTCTAAATACCTCAAAATACATGCTTTCCACCTCATAAAACATTTAATAATTTGTAGGATAAATATTCAAATGTTCTAACTACGGATATTAAAGTACATCTCTGTCACAAGTAATCAATATATTCTTCTCAATTTTTTTGATTTTAAACAATAATTTTTACGATAATGGTATCTTGTAACAAAAAATATTTATTGTCAACAAGGTATAAATAAGCATTTTGCTACTATAAAATTCATCTTTTTAATTAATTTTATTATATTATTATTTAGTAGGAAATGTTTCATTATTATTAGCTAAACATATTCGATTATTTTGCTACAGAAGTAAAATTTGTATGGCACACCGAATTCTACCAACATGCAAAAAGTAGGAGCACTGTTTTCCATGCTGATAGGGCTTACATCTATTTTGTTATTCTTTATTGATAAAGATATCTATTGATTAGCTATCATTTCTTTTTGCGATATGCTACGAATGAGTAGGTCAATGAACAGGCTGAGAGTGTAAGAATTGGCCATTTTTGCCTTCATATCGATTAAAGAAGTTGCAACTTTTGGGCTAAGGCTATTAGACAATCCTTGTCTTGACAAATATTGTTGCAATTTTTCATAAGAACCATCAATTT
The DNA here is from genome assembly GCF_053793815.1 of Bartonella sp. B23. Classification (NCBI taxonomy): domain Bacteria; kingdom Pseudomonadati; phylum Pseudomonadota; class Alphaproteobacteria; order Hyphomicrobiales; family Bartonellaceae; genus Bartonella; species Bartonella sp. B23. The sequence goes on along the minus strand of NZ_CP200033.1, from coordinate 984,878 downwards.
TTTCTCGATTTAGTTTTTCACTATTGTCACTGCTGGTAAGAATTTCTTCAAGACCCTCGATTTTTTTTATAAAATAGTTCCAATCAAAATCACCTTTAGCATATTCGGTGTCAAACATTTTTCCTTGTCCTGTTAAAAGCCAATTGATATTAACACCATACAATGTGCGATACGTTTGTAAGACACTAAGATTAGGTTCTCTTTCTCCACGCTCATAAAAGGCAATGGAATTTTTTGTCATGCTAAAATTTTTAGCCAATGTTTCACGTGATGGATCCCCTAAAGCAAGGCGTACATAACGCAAACGTTTTCCAAATATAGTTTTTGATTCAGTTTCAGGACGAGCCACGAATTATCTCCCTCAGTCAATCATCATGGTATAGAGTTCAACCGATAAAGGCACACTATGTATTAATATTTCATGATGCAATGTCAATATTTATAGTTTATTTCTCTTTATTTTTTTAATTTTAGTGGATAGAAAGCTAATTTGAACTTGTTGTATTTCATATTACTTAAAACTGGTATTCATTTCAAACAAAATGATAAAATTGCTGGTTTTTTCTTGTTTTTTTTGCAGGAACTTCCATATGGATCTGCCGTGTAGGGCTTTTCTACCTTTGCATTAATAAATGTAATCTTTTGATTCGCGCTACAAATGAATGAAGGAGATGGATTTTGAGGAGTGAACATGGCCCTATTAGGTTATTTTAGGTGGGCTTTTTTTTTCACAATTGTTGGCGTCTTTATGGGAGGGGCGATTGGTTGGTTTGAAACAAAAAGTGTTGCTGGTGTTCTTCAATATTTTTTCATTTGCTGTGTTTTAGGAATTTTGGAGATTTCTTTATCTTTTGATAATTCTATTATCAACGCTCGTGTTCTCGGAAAAATGGATCCATTATGGCGCCGTCGTTTTTTTGTATGGGGTATTTTGGTGGCTGTGTTTGGGATGCGGATTATTTTTCCATTGCTGATAGTTGCTGTTGCTGTTGAGATTAACCCCATTGCAGCCGTAAAGTTAGCAATATGGGAACCACATCAATATGCTGCAATTTTAACAGATGCTCATGTTGGGATTGCAGCTTTTGGGGGAACTTTCCTGATAATGGTTGGTTTGAGATATTTTCTTGATTCTCAAAAGGAGGTGCATTGGCTTGCTTTTATAGAAAAGCCTGCTCAAAAGTTTGGGACGCTTGTTGGCATTGATATTGCAATCGTTTTAGTTTTGATATTGTTTTTTTCAGAACAGATTGCAAAAGAAGATAAAATGACTTTTTTACTAGCGAGCCTTTATGGACTTTTGACGTTTATAGGTGTCGAAGCTATTAGTTCGCTTTTTGATGGTCAAAAAGCGGTTTTATCTGCTGTTGCTAAAGGGGGAGCTGGAGCTTTTCTTTATCTAGAGATTCTAGACGCTAGCTTTTCTTTTGATGGTGTTGTTGGTGCTTTTGCTTTTTCACACAACCTTTTTATTATCGCAATTGGTCTTGGTATTGGTGCGTTTTATGTTCGGTCTATGACGATCATGTTGGTCGAATCAAAGGTGTTGTTGCATTATCGTTATTTGGAGCATGGTGCTTTTTATGCGATTTTGGTACTTGCAGCGATTATGTATTTGCAGACTGTTATATCGGTTCCTGAAATACTAACAGGGCTGATAGGAGGGGGGATTATTGGAATGGCGTTTTATGCTTCTCTTCGTTTTAAGCGGTATCACCTGAATAAGCATGATGTATCTAAGTAAATTGAAAATTTTTTATGCATTATGATAGCAAGACAGAAGAAGGTATTTTAGCAAGCCATTAAAAGTTCTATACCGGATTCGTTCATAGTTTTAAGTATAGTGTTAAGAGACCCGTTGAGATCAATACCAGCACAGGCGTTTAATGCAACACTTACTTTAAAGCCGCATTGTATAGCGTGAAGTGCGGAAAATCCTACACAAAAATCGGTTGCTAGGCCGCATATCGCCAGTTTTGTAAAACCATGTTCTTTGAGATAAGCTTGTAAGCCTGTTGGTGTTTTTTGATCATTTTCAAAAAAGGCAGAATAGCTATCAATTTTTTTATTATAACCCTTTCTAAGGATAAGTTGCGCCTTTTCAATTCTGAGAAATGGGTGGAACTCTGCTCCTTGTGTTCCTTGTATGCAATGATCAGGCCAAAGTGTTTGAGGGCCATAGTCAAGCTCAATGATATCATAGGGCGCTTTTCCAGGGTGGGAAGAAGCAAAGCTGCAATGATTTTTTGGGTGCCAGTCTTGGGTTAAAATGACATGGTTAAAATGATTTATGAGATTATTGACAGCGGGTAATATGGTATCACTTTGTGGTACTGCAAGTGTCCCACTTGGTAAGAAATCATTTTGAACGTCAATAACGATTAAAGCTTTTTTTTTCATAGAATATATTCCTGTAGGAGACTTACTTTTTGATGATATCTTTAAGAAGTTGTACTTTCATCTCGTGGAAGTTTTGAAATAATTTCGTGGATATCGGTATTATTTTTATAATTATCGAGCCAAAAAAGGGGAAGTGATAGGTTTTTACAATTCGTTTTATAGTTTTTTACAAATTGCAACCATGTACCAATGGGAAGTGCACTGTAGTTACCAATTGCAACATGTCGGTGTAAAGCCTTCATGATCATTAAGCTTGGAACGTCAGATCCCATAAGGCGGCGGTCATTTTGTAAACACAATTTGAGCTGTAGTAAAGCGAGGGATGAAGTCCATTGTTTTTCGTGACACAAAATCGATGAAAAAAGAGAGCTTCTTTTTACAGCGTAATCTAAAGCCCATAAAGCAAAAAAAGATGGGGCATAGAGAATTGGTTTTTTTGAGGGGACCATATTGCATTGATAGGTCGGTTTAATACGGTAAAAACACAATGTTGTATCTGCTAAGGAAAAGATGGGTGATGTTTGATAGCATGTTTCAGGTACAGCTAAGAGGATTTGTTTCTTATTCGTTGAAGGTATGTTTTTTTGCATTCAGAACCATAGTGGGGCTTGTGAGATTAGAAAAAATGTATCAATATTAGAATGCAAAACTCTTGCATTGGATATAAATGTTGCTTATCCGATAGTCTGGGAAAAGCGGAGGCATTTTTTTCAAAGTTCTAACTCTGATACCACAAAATATTTAAAGAGAAGTTTATGGCACGTCAATTTATCTATCACATGGCTGGGCTTACCAAGGTTTACGGTAATAAGAAAATTTTGGAAAATATTCATCTGTCTTTTTATCCAGATGCAAAAATCGGTATTTTAGGACCGAATGGTGCAGGTAAATCAACCATTTTACGGATTATGGCTGGGCTGGATAAGGAATATACTGGAGAGGCATGGCTTTCTGAAGGAGCACGTTGTGGTTATCTGCCTCAAGAGCCTCTTCTCGATGCAAGCAAAGATGTACGTGGTAATGTGATGGAAGGTGTTGCCGATAAGCAGGCAATTTTGGAACGCTATAATGAATTGATGATGAATTATAGTGAAGAAACAGCTGATGAAAGTACGCGTCTTCAAGATATCATCGACAGCCAAAATCTTTGGGATTTAGAAAGTCAAGTAGAAATGGCTATGGCTGCTCTTGATTGTCCGCCAGCCAATGAGGATGTGACAAAGCTTTCGGGAGGTGAGAAGCGGCGTGTTGCGCTTTGTAAACTGCTTTTGTCGAAACCTGATTTATTGCTCTTAGATGAACCAACAAACCATTTGGATGCTGAGACTACAGCCTGGCTTGAAAGGTATTTACGTGAATATTCCGGTGCAGTGCTTTTAGTGACGCATGATCGTTATTTTCTAGATAATGTAACGGGATGGATTTTAGAATTAGATCGCGGGAAAGGTATTCCTTATGAGGGGAACTATTCTGCTTATTTAGAGGCTAAAGCTAAACGTTTGGCTCAGGAAGGGCGTGAAGAGGCTGCTCGGCACCGCGCACTATCGCGCGAAAAAGAATGGATAGCTTCTAGTCCAAAAGGACGACAAGCAAAATCAAAAGCGCGAATTAAAGCATATAATGAATTGGTTCAGCTTGCACATGAGCGTCGTCCTGGAGATGCACAGATTATTATTCCTATCGGCGAAAGATTGGGGCAGGTTGTCATTGAAGTTGATAACCTCTCTAAGGCGTATAGGGAGCGTGTGTTGATTAATGGTCTTTCTTTCAAGCTTCCTGCTGGTGGAATTGTTGGAGTCATTGGTGCAAATGGTATGGGAAAATCTACCTTGTTTAAAATGTTGACGGGGCAGGAACAACAAGATTCAGGCCAAATACGTATCGGTGAAACAGTTTACATGAGTTACGTTGATCAGAGCCGTGATTCATTGGCGGGCGATAAAACCGTTTGGGAAGAAATTTCCGGCGGAAATGACATTATTAAATTAGGTAAATATGATATGAATAGCCGCGCTTATTGCAGTGCGTTTAATTTTAAGGGTGCAGATCAACAGCAAAAAGTAGCAAGTTTGTCAGGAGGGCAGCGCAATCGCGTACATTTGGCAAAGCTTTTAAAAGAAGGGGGTAATGTCCTTCTTCTTGATGAGCCAACCAATGATCTTGATATTGAAACGTTGGGTGCATTGGAGGATGCTCTGGAAAATTTTGCTGGTTGTGCGGTTATTATATCGCATGATCGTATGTTCCTTGATCGATTGGCAACGCATATTTTGGCCTTTGAAGGTGATGGACATGTAGAGTGGTTTGAAGGTAATTTTGCAGAATATGAGGCTGATAAGGCTCGTCGTCTTGGGCCAGAGTCCCTTAATCTGAAGCGTAGGAATTATAAGTCCCCTATACGTTAGCGTTGCTTATTTACTTTGCCCTCTTGTCTTAGAAGATGGTGATGCTTTCGGTGTTGCTTTTATTCTTCGGGAGGTATGTTATTATCATATTTTTTCTAAAGTATAAAATAGCTTAGCATTTATCTAGATTGTAATAGAGAATCATAGGTTTTTATACGCAGTTTTGTAGATGGTTGGAATACTGATAACTTTGTCATCGTTGTTGTGAAATAGCCGGGAGGGGCTTTTCATTTTTTAGCAATTATCCATTTTTATCTTATCAAAAAACAGTATGAACAGAAGTGATGCAACTATATTCCTTCTGCTTGATTTTCTATTTGTAGGAATAGATGCTTATCTGAGCAGTAAGGAATATTTATGGAAAAAGTAGAAAGCTTGGATGTGATGATTGTGTTGCTAAAAGCGATGGCAGAGACGAGTCGTTTGCGTATTCTTGCACTTTTGTATCATGAAGATTTAACAGTAGCGGACTTTATATTTATCTTTGGTCAGTCGCAATCGCGTGTATCACGGAATTTACATTTATTGTGTGAAGCACAATTGATTGAGCGTTATCAGAAGGGGGAAAAGGTTTGTTTTAAACTTTGTCATAGTTGTTTGGCTAAGAAAGATATTGTGATGGCTGCTCTTTCAGTTCTTCCAGAGCATGATTTAATGCTTATGCACGATTTGGTACGCTTGGTAGATGCAAAAAAACAGCACCAAAAGAAAGAAAAGAAGGATTTCTTACAAAATGTGGCGCAATGGAATGCATTACGGTTATCGTATGTTGCAGATCACGTGGTGGAAGACGCTTTACTTGAAATTATTGGTGATAAACCATTTGAGACTATGCTGAGTGTTGGTACGGATACAAGTTATCTCTTAAAATTGTTTTCAAGTCTTTATACGCGTGCTGTTGAAGTTGCGTTTAACAGCGATGTTTTGCATTTATCTGTTGGAGATGCGACTTTTGATTTGGTTATTCTTTATTGGGCTTTAAATTTTCTTGAGAATCCTGAGATAGTTGTTAATGAGGCAGCGCGTGTTTTGCGTCCTTGTGGGCGTTTGCTGATTGTAGATTTTGTTTGTTATGAAGTTGATCCTTTGCATTCTTCCCATGCTTATAGGCATTTTGTATTTTCAGATTCACAAATAGAACAATGGCTTAAAAATGTGGGGCTTACTATAGAACAAACGGCTTATTTTGCTCCTCTGAAAAATAAAAATAATGAAGGGTTGATGGGTAAGCTTTGGCTTGCACGTGATCCGCGTTTACTAGTTGATGATATCAAAGACAAAAAAGTAGATTTTGCATAATTATATTTGTTAACGTGCTTCATTTTTTGGCTTTTCTCAATTAGAGGCGCAAGAATGGGATTTTAGTAACTCTTTGAAGAGTTATCGTTTTTGGGGCGTGTATTGTATTTTTTTATGAGATTATAGATGCTTCAAGAGATGCATATGTAGATGTATCAGCTAACGGAATTTTTATAGAGATGAGGCTATAATGGCAGCCATTTAATGCATGTTGTATAGTATTTGTCGATTGACTAGTCTATTGATTTTATGAACGTTAATTCTAGGTGTAAGAATATTTTCTTATTTTAAACTTTTTGATTTAGAAATTAAAAATTATTTATTTTTATGTTACGAGAGAAATTAATGTACGAATAAAAATCATTTGAACAAGTGGTAAATATGTCTCTTAAATCGTTGATATGTAAGAACAGTCATACATTGGAATTAGGTAGATATAGTATGGTATTGGAATGTAGCTTCACTGGATATAAGGATAGATAGTTCTAATAGATCTTGTATTTTATCGTTCACAAATAGTGCTGGGAGATGAGATTAGGAGCAAGGTGAGATCTTTTTAAAGTAAATAGGCGAGCGCGTAGTCTAAAGGCGTACAGTTCCTCGTAGAAGATGTGATTCCATTAAGAAGGATGAACAGCAAAAAAGAAGATACTGTAGAATTCCCTTAAGAGCGGATAGCATACAAAGGTTTCCGAATACAGAAGCTATAATTTTGTTATTTTCTTGGGTGATCGTTTCTATCGTAGAGATTGGAAGAAATTCTCTGCGCTGGTCGTTGTCTATGATGTGTTATAATTTATTGCTTGTTGTCAATTAATATGCAGTTATTTTAAGCTAAAATAATGGATGATTCGAAGAATATTACATTTAGAATTTCGGATTTTTGTGGTGGTAACTACTGAACAAATGACTGCTGCTTTTATGAATTTTGCTATTCATAAGGGGAGTTTGTGTAAATTACCTGTATTGTTAACCTTCTACGGTTACGCGATTTTTTGGGAAAGGTTATTTTTCAAATTGTGATGATTTCAGATTCTTCTTATTGATACTTATTGAAATAAAATTGCTTCAAATTGGATCAATTAGAATATTTTTTGCCTAAATTTTTCCATTTTTAAACGATTTATAATTTTTTTATGTTTTTTTGCGTGGAAGATGATAAGAATTTCTTGTTGTTTAAAACATTTTATTCCATAGCAGGAATATTGTGTTAGCTACGTTAGTAGTTGATGCGAAAGACGATCGGGGAACCTCCTCCCCCCCCCCCCGCGTGGATCCCTTAGATTGTCTGGCCTGGCTGGGGCTTTCCTCAGTCAGGTTTTTAGGTTTTAATATTGCGGTTTTTGGAGTGTTATTAAAGGGGGAAGAGTGTAGGCATTTTGGCTTGTGTAGTGTTTGTATATTAAAGAGGAATGCTATGGTTTTTGATGGGTGGTGTTGTTTATAGGGATGCTTTTTGTGCTATGATGCTTAGGTAATAGATGATGGGATTTTGCTGGCGTCGTGTTGTTTTTATTTTGTTTGTGTTTTTGGTGTTTTTCATCAGTTTTTTTGCTTTTCGGAATGCTTCTGTTTATAGGTTTTTGTTTCATCGACCTTTTTTTTCTCAGCAGGTTGATGTTACGGAGGAGGCGATTCTAGAGAGATTAGCGGTTTATTTTCCTGATATTATAACACAACTTTCTAAGTTAAATCCTAAGCAACAGAAGCAACTGATTGAGAAGGTTTGTCGCGATATAGTTGCTGCCGCTTCTGCAGGTGGTCAGAATAATGAACAGGCTCAGAAGTTGGGTAGAAAGGTTGCTATGGTTTTATCGAGAGCGGTTTCTCGTCCCTCCATTGCTGATGCTTATTTTTAATTGTTTTTTTATTATACATCTGCGATCAATTTTAAAGGGCTCTTGTGTTTTTCGTGGATTTTGGAAAATGTGCAGGAAAAGTACTGCTGATTTTGTTCCATAGGATGATAAAAATAGTAAAGTTTTTGAAATCTCTTTCTTCCTGCAGATTTTAAAATTTTTGTTCGTTTCTATGATTTCTGAAGACAGCATGAGGTTTTGCATGGTTTATGAAACCATAGTATGCAGGTGAAATATTTCAATGGGAATGAACAATGCAAATTTTTATGTAGATGTTTTTGAGATTTTTGTATTACTTCTTTTACAGAATTTTCCAAAAATAGACAGAATAATTATTAATTTTTTCTGTAAAATCAAAGACCGGTGTGTTTGTGCATATTTGTGCGTTTCCTATACATAGTAGTCGTTTTTGGTAGATGACTTGTTTGGTATAGTATTTTCCGCAGTGAGTATTTATCAAGCAACAGAAAAGCTGATAATGATTTCCCTTCTTGGTAGATTTTTTGCGATATAGATGGCATTTGATGAAGGTGTCTTAGATTATGTTGCTTTTTAAGATTATGAAACTTATTTTTAATAAGATTCAATAATAAGATGTAAAATATAGAATAAGTGTTTTTAATGCTTTTTTCATTTATTAAAATTATATTTTTGTGCAGTTATTGTAATAAGTTAATGTTGTATATCGTATTTTTATTGCATTTAAAATATCTTTGTATTTTATTTATTATTTGATATCCTATAAGATGAAAGACATATAATAAGAGATTTGAGTTATTTTCTTATTTTTACAAAAAAATATCTTGAAATAATCTTAATATTTTCATTTTCGAGCCGTTTTTTGGCTTTTTTTCTCTGTATGATGCGTCCATAAAGCCGTTGCGGTTAGGATTTGAAAATGTCTTGAAGAGAAAGAAAATGCAATTTTTGAAGATTTTTTTAAGTGCAGCATTTGCTGTATTTTTTGTGTTTGATATAAGTTTTGCTCATATTATCTTGAATGTTGCAGACTCAAAAGAAAACTCAGGGGCAGTTGCTTCTAAGATTCTTTCTCGTCCTTATGAATCTCTTATTCAGAGATTTGCAAATAAGTATAATGTTCCTGTTAATTTAGCACATGCTGTTGTAAGAGTTGAAAGCAATTACAAGGCGCGTACAAAGGGAGCTGCTGGCGAAATAGGCTTGATGCAAATTAAACCATCTACTGCGCGATGGTTGGGTTTTAATGGTTCTGTGCAAGATCTTTATGATCCTGCGATCAATCTTGAATATGGTATGCGTTATTTGGCGCAGGCATATACGCTAAGCGGTGGGAACACATGTGGTACGATTCTTAAATATAATGCAGGTCATGCCGCAAAAAAAATGAATTCTATTTCAGCGAAATATTGCTCAAAAGTGAAAATTTATTTAGCTTCATTAAAATGGAAATAATCTTAAAGGTAGTGCACTTGCTATAAAATATCTTGAGAGTGCTATTTTCACGTGATAAAAAATATTTTATAAGTGTTGTGTCAGTCGGCTGGGCAGCCGCGCTTGTCTTGTGCCTAAAGGCGGCAGGTGAGGAAAGTCCGGGCTCCACGGAAAAACGGTGCCGGGTAACACCCGGCAGGGGCGACCCTAGGGAAAGTGCCACAGAAAGCAAACCGCCTATTTTTATAGGTAAGGGTGAAAGGGTGGGGTAAGAGCCCACCGCGCATTCAGTAATGAATGTGGCAAGGTAAACCCCACCGGGAGCAAGACCGAATAGAAATGACGCGCAAGGCTTAACTTGCAGCCATTTTCCGGGCGAGTCATTTGGGTAGGTTGCACGAGGCGGATGGTAACATCCGTCCCAGATGAATGGTTGCCATGGAGAGTGTAAGCTTTACCATACAGAACCCGGCTTATAGGCCGACTGATATTTCATGCTGAAATTCTATTTTATAGATTAGATATGAACAATTGATATTTCCACGCTGTATTATATAGTTTTTTCTATAAAAGATGCATTTTTGAAAGTGTACATTTAAAAAAGAATATTTCAAAAAATCATAACATTTCTTTAAATATAATGCATTATGATATGCCTCGGATTAGCTTTGACTTTGTTCTCTTTCGTTGTGATAGATATGAGAGTCGAAGTTTTGGTTACTCTGACATCAGTTGCTATTAAACAATTATTGATTTGAAGAAGCATAAATCAAGACGGATTATTTTGACAGAGCATGGTCATAAAACTGAGCGCCATATTCCAGTGTTATTGCAGCCAGTTTTAGCTGGTATTGCGCCATTGGGTGGGGCAAAAGTGATTGATGGTACCTTTGGTGCCGGTGGTTATACGCGTGCTTTTTTAAATGCGGGGGCAGAAGTTGTTGCTCTTGATCGTGATCCTCATGCTATTCGTGAGGGACAATTTCTTGTTAATGAATTTTTTCCACGGCTTCGTTTGGTGCAAATGGAATTTTCACAGTTGGATCGCGTTGTTGAAGAGAAGGTAGATGCTGTTGTTTTGGATATTGGTGTTTCTTCTATGCAGATTAATGAAGCTGAAAGGGGATTTTCTTTTCAGAAAGATGGTCCATTAGATATGCGAATGGCTCAGACTGGTTTTACCGCTTGCGATGTTGTAAATCGTTTAAAGGTTAATGAGTTAGCTCGAATATTTAAAATATTAGGAGGAGAGCGCTATGCTGGTCAGATTGCACGGATGATTGAAAAACGCCGCTGCATTCAGCCTTTTTTGCGTACAGGTGATCTTTCTCATGCTATCAAGGTGTTAGTGGGGCATAAATTAGGAGATCGCATTCATCCTGCAACACGTGTATTTCAGGCTCTTCGCATTTATGTTAATGATGAAATTGGTGAACTTGCACGTGGCTTATTTGCTGCTGAACGCATTTTGAAACCGGGTGGTCGTTTGGGTGTTGTCAGTTTTCATTCTCTTGAAGATCGTATGGTCAAAAGGTTTTTTTCTGCTCGTTCAGGGAAGCGTATGTGGTCGCGCTATTTTCCTGAAATAGAGACAGATCCAGCAACATTTTTTCCTTTGTTTAAAGGAGGGATAACTGCAAGTGAAGAGGAATTGCGGCAGAATCCTCGTTCGCGTTCTGCACGGTTACGTATTGGTGTACGCACCAAGGCGGATAGTTGCATGGCAGATATGAAATTATTTGGTATGGCAGAGATTCCTAGTTTTGAAAGCGGAAAAAAATGACAGTTTTTCGTACATTTGATATGATTTTAGTGATGATTATGATTTGTATGGCAGGTCTTACCTATAAAGTGAAATATGATGTTCAAAAACGGATGAGTGAAATCCGTCGTCTTGAACATGAAATTGTTGCAGCAAAAAATACAGTGGGTTTACTTCGTGCTGAGTGGGTTGTGATGATAGAGCCAGTACGCATGCAAAAACTTGCGAAGCGTTATAAAAAAGAGCTTAATTTAGAGATTATACAGCCTCGCCAAATCGTAGAGTTTAAAGATATTCCAGTACGTGTCCATGATAAAATTGAAGAAGTGATTAAACAAACTATCTTGGAGGAAGAGAAGGATATTTTGGCAAATAATCGTACTTCTCGGGTGAACAATATTGTTCAAGAAGGTGTGCGGCGATGAAATCGTACTTTCTATTTTCACAGAGGAAAAAGTTTTTAAAGACTCCATTAAATGTTCATAACTCTCCTGTTCGTCGTTCTTATTCTAGTCGTCCACGTTTGCTTTTTTCTTTGTTTTGTTTTCTTATTTTATATGGTGTTATGGGGGCTTGTCTTATTTCTTATGGATTTGAAGGTGGGCAGATTGAAGAAGCAAAAGGGCCAAGACTTCTTCAATTGACTGCGCGGCCTGATATTGTTGATCGCAATAACCGTTTGCTAGCAACTGATATTAAAACCTATTCGCTTTTTGCTGAACCACGGCGTATTATTGATGTGGATGAAACAATTGAATTGCTCTCAACAGTTTTACTTGATCTCAATTGGCAGGAAACTTATAAACGTCTCAAAAAAAAATCTGGTTTTTCTTGGATTCAGCGTGGTTTAACGCCAATGCAAAAGACGCAGATTATGGCTCTTGGTATTCCAGGGATTGGTTTTCGTACTGAAATTCGTCGTTTTTATCCAAGTGGATCGGTAGTTTCGCATATTCTCGGTATGGTTAATGTTGATAATCAGGGTATAGCGGGAATGGAAAAATATATTGATGATGCCGGATTGAGTGCTTTGCGTGCTGCTGGTCTTGCAACAGAGGAATCATTAAACCCAGTTCAGCTTTCGATTGATGTGCGTGTTCAGAGTATTGTGCATGATGAACTTGTTAAAGCAATGAAGCGCTATAAAGCACTTGCTGCAGGAGCTGTTATTTTAAATATTCATACCGGTGAAGTTTTGGCTTTGGCATCACTGCCAGATTTTGATCCTGGAAATCCTGTTGAAGCTCTGAAAAGTGATCGTCTTAATCGGATGACTGCTGGAACTTTTGAAATGGGATCTATCATTAAAAGTTTTACGACCGCCATGGCGCTTGATTCAGGTCTTTTTCATTTAGATAGTGTTATTGATGCTTCACGGCCTCTTCAAGCAAGTCAGAATTATTTTATTCGTGATTTTCATGGAAAAAATCGTCCTTTAGCACTTTGGGAAGTTTTTATTTATTCCTCTAATATTGGTTCTGCTAAGGAGGCATTGGCGGTGGGGATTGATGGACATCATAATTTTTTGAAACGACTTGGTTTATTGGACCGATTGATAACAGAATTACCTGAAGTTGCCCATCCTATTGTGCCACGTCATTGGAAGGATATTCATTCAATGACTATTGCTTTTGGACATGGTATGGCAACAACACCTTTGCAAACAGCAGTTGGTGCTGCCGCTTTAATGAATGATGGTTGGTTGATTGCCCCCACCTTTTTGAAACGCACAAAAACAGAAACTTTGAAACATGCAAAACAAGTTTTAGATCCAAAAACAAGTCAAAATATGCGTTATCTTTATAGGTTGAACAGCGATATTGGCTCTGGACGTAATGCAAAAGTAGAAGGCTATCGGGTTGGTGGTAAAACAGGAACAGCTGAAAAAGTCGAAAATGGAAAATATTCTAAAACAAAAAATTTCAATAGTTTTCTTGCTGCTTTTCCTATTGAAAATCCCTCCTATGTTGTTTTAGCAATTATTGATGAACCTCATCCTGAAGATGGACAGCGTTCAGCAACAGCAGCAATGAATGCAGGGCCGATGATTGCCAATATTATTCGACGTTCAGCGAGTTTTTTGGGAATAAAACCAGATTTTGAAAAAGAATACGAGCCTTTTTCGCGTACAAAGAATAGTTTGAGATTCGTTAAACAACAGTAAAATTAATATAAAGGTACGTTGTTATGTTGTTTGGAACAGTTTTTACAGAATGCATTGAAGATGAGAATCTTTTTTCAATGGAAATAACAGGAATAAGTGCGGATTCTCGGCAAGTTTTGCCAGGTTATGTTTTTGTAGCTGTTCAAGGCAATCAAGGTGATGGGAGACACTATATAAATGATGCACTAAAGCGTGGTGCACAAGCAGTCGTTGCAGATTGTAATGTTGTTCTTGAGAATTTACCTGTTCCCCTTTTACGTGTTCGTGATGTTCGTCATAGTTTAGCGATAGCAGCTGCACGTTTTTATAGTTCTCAACCTGAAACTATCGTTGCTGTGACAGGGACAAGTGGAAAAACATCCGTTGTCTCTTTTGTTCGGCAAATTTGGACTCATGTTGGATTATGTGCCGCCAGTATAGGGACGGTGGGTGTTGTTTCTCATCACCGGAATGATCATAGTTCTCTCACAACACCTGATCCAGTGGTTTTACAGCGCCTCCTTTATGAAATTTCTAATGAAGGTGTTACACATGCTGCTCTTGAAGCATCTTCGCATGGGCTTGATCAATGCCGACTTGATGGAGTCCGTTTAACTGCTGGTGCCTTTACAAATTTAGGGCGCGATCATATGGATTATCACACGAGCGTAGAGGATTATTTGCGTGCTAAAATGAGGCTGTTTGATACACTTTTGCCTCAAGATTTTCCTGCTCTGATTTTTGCGGATGATGTTTATTCGCAAAAGGTTATTGATACGATCACGCAAGCACGCCGCCGTGTCTTAACGGTTGGGCGTAAAGGGAAATTTATCACTATTAATCGTATTGAACATCAACGATCAAAACAGTGTATTGAGTGTCGCATAGAAAACAATATTTATACATTTGATTTGCCTTTAGCTGGAGATTTTCAGGTAATCAACGCACTTATGGCAGCGGGATTGGCAATTGCAACAGGTGTTTCTCCTGATAAAGTTTTCCATTCACTTGAAACTTTGCAAGGAGCCCCTGGGCGCTTGGAATTGGTTGGAAAGACAGAAGATAATGCGCCTGTTTATATAGATTATGCGCATAAACCAGAAGCTTTAGAGCAGGTATTGCTTTCTGTTCGCCCTTTTACACAGAAGCGTTTAATTCTTGTTTTTGGTTGTGGTGGTGATCGCGATCGGGGAAAAAGACCTTTAATGGGAAAAATTGCAGAAGATAAGGCTGATATTGTTATTGTAACGGATGATAATCCCCGTACTGAAGAACCTAGAAAAATTCGAAAAGATATTTTGCAAGCAGTTCCAAAAGCGATGGAAATATCGGATCGTGGTAAAGCTATTGCTTATGCGGTTGGAATTTTGCAAGCTGGAGACACACTCATCATTGCTGGAAAAGGTCATGAGAATGGTCAGATTATAGGGCAAAAAACATATCCTTTTTCAGATCGCTTGAAAGCGATTGAGGCTTTGCAGGAACGAAAGAGATGAAAGTGTTATGGGATAAACAAGCACTTATTTCAGCAATTGATGGTTTTGTAATTGGATGCTTACCAGAAACTTTTTTTGGAATTTCTATTGATAGCCGCACGCTTGTAAAAGGTGATATTTTTTTTTGCATTAAAGGACATCATCTTGATGGTCATGATTTTGCTGCGCAAGCTTATGCACAAGGAGCAGGCGTTCTCATTGTTGCTGAAGATCGTTTGACTGATATGAAAAAAATATCCGCTCCACTGCTTGTTGTCCCTGATGTTTTGCAAGCCTTAGAAAAACTTGCGCAAGCTGCGCGTAGGCGTTCAGAGGCTAAAATTATAGCGGTAACAGGTTCTGTTGGAAAAACAACAACAAAAGAAGCTCTCAAACAAGCGCTTGCAACTGTTGGAAAGGTTCATGCGAATTCTGCTTCTTTGAATAATCACTGGGGAGTGCCGCTTAGCTTAGCACGAATGCCAGCGGAATGTGATTATGGTATCTTTGAAATTGGTATGAATCATAAAGATGAAATTCGTCCTCTGGTAAAATTGGTTCGTCCGCATGTTGTTCTTATTACGCATATTTCTGCGGCACATATGGGTTTTTTCAAAAATCTTAAAAACATAGCAAATGCAAAGGCTGAAATTTTTGAAGGATTGGATGAGGAAGGTGTTGCTGTTTTAAATGCAGATAATGATCTTTTTTCTTATTTAATTCAAAAAGCAAAGCAATGTGGTGTGAAAAAAATCTTAAGCTTTGGTGAGGCTAAAAATTCCGATTATCAGGTTAGAGATGTACATCTTCTAACGGGTTCTTCGTCTATCATTGTGCGCATTTCTGGGCAAGATAAAGAGATTAAAATTGGTGCTCCTGGACGACATATTATTCAAAATAGTTTAGGTGTTCTTGCGGTTTGTGATGCAGTTGGTGCTGATTTAGAATGTATTGCACTTGCTTTGAGCCGTTTTTCTCTCCCAAGGGGGAGGGGGCTCCGCTACAAGTTGTCTTTACCAAATGGGGGCGAATTTTATCTCATTGATGAAAGCTACAATGCGAATCCTGCGTCCATGTGTGCTGCTCTTGAGCTGCTTGCTACGGGGCCAGTGGGTTTATATGGTAGGCGCATTGCTATTTTAGGCGATATGTTGGAGCTGGGAGTTCATAGTGAAAAACTTCATCGTGATTTAGTAAAACCAGTATATCTTTCTAGAGCCAATCCAGTTTTTTTATTTGGTAAGGCAATGAAATTTTTGGCCGTTGATTTATCTGTTTACGTTAAGGTTTATTATGCTGAAAATATTGAAGAAATTTTACCGCTTCTTTTGGCAGAAATTTCCAATGGGGATCTGCTTATGATTAAATCATCGCGTGGTCTTAATTCTTCTGATATTGTGGCGGTACTTTTTGATCATTATAAAGTGGTTTCTTTCTAATTTTAAATAAGTTTTTTATATTATGATGCTATTTTTTTCTTTGCTTAATGATTGGCTCCCAGGCGTTAACGTTTTTCGTTATATTACTTTTCGCACTATAGCAGCAATGCTCACATCGGGGCTCATTGTGTTTTTATTTGGTCCTAGTATTATTGCTTCTCTAAAATTGCGGCAGGGAAAAGGGCAGCCAATTCGCGCTGATGGTCCTCAAACACATTTTAAAAAGGCTGGAACGCCTACTATGGGTGGTTTGATGATTTTAACAGGCATTGTTGTATCAGCGTTTTTGTGGTGTAATTTATTGAATATTTATTTTTGGGTATCGCTCTTTGTTATGCTTTCTTTTGGAGCAATTGGTTTTTATGATGATTATCTTAAGGTAACAAAACAAACATACAAAGGATTTTCCGGTAAAGCTCGGTTAGGATTAGAATTTTTAGTTGCAGCAATTGCTGCTTTTATGATTTTACAAGTTGGTTCTCCTGGATTAGCTTTGCCCTTTGTGAAGGATTATTTTATCAATTTAAGTTGGTTTTTTCTTCCTTTTTCTGCTTTCGTTATTGTGGGAACTGGGAATGCGGTTAATTTGACTGATGGTCTTGACGGTTTAGCTATCGTTCCTGTGATGGTTGTTGCTTTATCTTTTGCTTTAATTGCTTACCTTTCTGGTAATATAAATTTTGCTGATTATCTACAAATTCATTATGTATCAGGAACCGGTGAACTGGCTGTTTTACTGGGAGCCGTTGTTGGTGCGGGGCTTGGCTTTTTATGGTTTAATGCGCCGCCAGCGGCCATTTTTATGGGCGATACTGGTTCTTTGGCGCTTGGAGGACTTTTGGGTACTGTTGCTGTAGCAACCAAGCATGAGATTGTTTTGGCTCTTATTGGTGGGCTTTTTGCTCTGGAAGGATTTTCGGTTGTTATTCAGGTTGGTTATTTCAAATTAACAAAAAAGCGTGTGTTCCTTATGGCACCAATACACCATCATTTTGAGAAAAAAGGCTGGACTGAAAGCCAAATCGTGATACGCTTTTGGATTATTTCGATTGTTCTCGCTCTCATTGGTCTTTCAACACTTAAATTGCGGTGACATTTTGATTTCTGTTACGTGTTATAAAGGTCAAAAAGTTGCTTTGTTTGGATTAGGGTCATCTGGATTGGCAGCAGCAAAAGCATTGATACGTGGTGGTGCGGAAGTTGTTGCATGGGATGATAGTCCTTCAAGCGTGCAAGCGGCTTCACAGCACAATGTTCCAACACGAAATCTCTATTATGAAGATTGGTCAGAATTTGTGGCATTGATTTTAGCTCCTGGTGTTCCTTTAAATTATCCTCAACCCCATTGGGTTGTTGAGAAAGCACGTCAAAAAGGTATAGAAATTATCGGCGATATTGAATTATTTGTTCGTGCGCGCAACCATTTTTTACAGCATTATGGTTTTTGTAATCAAGATGTGCCCTTTATCGCTATTACGGGTACGAATGGGAAATCAACGACGACAGCTTTGCTTACTCATTTGTTAGAACAAATGGGCTATGATGTACAGATGGGAGGAAATATCGGAACTGCAGTATTGACTCTTAAGCCATTTGTAAAAAAACGTATTTATGTGATTGAATGTTCATCGTTTCAAATTGATCTTACACCCTCTCTTCAGCCGACTGTTGGTCTTTTATTAAATCTCACACCTGATCATATTGATCGCCATGGTAGCTTTTCTCAATATGTACAAGCTAAAAGGTATTTAGTGACTAGGGCTTCTCATGCCTTGATTTCAGTTGATGATGCTGCTTGTCGGGATTTGTATCAACAATTTCTTCATGAAGGTCGTCAAGTCGAGGCAATTTCCAAGGAACATTTTGTTAAAAATGGTTTTTATGCTGAGAGCACTAAACTTTTTTCTGTTCATCGAGGGCAGCGCTCTATGCTTGCAGATCTGGCTTTTATGACATCTTTACGTGGTAGCCACAACGCACAAAATGTGCTTATGGTTTTAGCAACATTGCAAGCTTTAAAAATTACTGATCCATATATAGAGAACCATTTAGCAAGTTATAAAGGATTGGCTCATCGTATGCAGCAGGTGCGTAAAATGGGGACAGTTTTGTTTATTAATGATAGCAAGGCTACCAATGCAGATGCATCAGCTCCTGCACTTTCTGCTTTTAATGATATTTTTTGGATTGTTGGAGGGCAGGCAAAAAAAGGTGGGATTGAGTCTCTTAGAGGATTTTTTCATAAAGTTCGCAAAGCTTATTTGATTGGGAGCGCGGCGGAAGAATTTGCCGGTGTTATTGGATCTGTTTTTCCTTTTTCGATGAGCTTAACTTTGGAAAATGCGGTGCATGAAGCTGCTACTGATGCAATGCATTGCAAGGCGAAGGAGGTTGTGGTTCTTTTTTCACCTGCTTGTGCAAGTTATGATCAATTTAAAAATTATGAAATTCGTGGAGAAGCATTTATTTCCTTGGTTATGCAGCTGAAAGAAGCATGAATTTAAAAAAAGCGTTTTCACGTTAATATTCCGGAATCTTTTTTCGTGTAATTCAGTTTTGAAGTGTTTTGCTAAAAAGTAGGGAACCATATCACTTTGAGTAGAATTATGAAAAAGATGAGGTAGATGTAATGGTTACGCGTGCTGATAGAGATCCAATTGCGAATTGGTGGTGGACGATTGATCGCTCTATCTTTGCGGCTTGTTTAATCTTAATGGGGATTGGCATTATGCTTTCTTTTGCTGCAAGCCCCACTATTGCAAAAAAAATCGGAATTGCTGATAGTTTTTATTTTGTTCGCTGGCATATCATTTTTAGTATTCCAGCGTTTTTTGCAATGGTTACCATTTCTTTTTTTTCGATTCGTAATATTCGCCGTTTATGTGCTCTTTTGTTAATTGCAACGCTTGTTCTTATGGTTGCAACTTTGTTCGTTGGTCCAGAATTAAAGGGAGCACGCAGGTGGATTCTTCTTTTTGGTTTTTCTGTACAGGCTTCAGAATTTATGAAGCCAGCTTTTGTTGTGATGTCTGCTTGGCTTTTTTCGGAACGGATGCGCAGGAGGGGAATTTTGGGTTATGCGTTGGCAATTATACTTTATGCCATTTGTTGTGTGCTTCTTGTTCTACAGCCTGATATTGGCCAAACGCTTTTAATAAGTGCAACATGGGGAGGGTTGTTTTTTATTGCTGGTGTACCTCTTACTATTCTTTTCCTTTTTCTCATTTTAGGGATTGTAGGAATTGTTTTTGCCTATTTTTCTCTTCACCATGTGCGCGAGCGGATCAATGGTTTTTTGACAGGTGAAGGCAATACTTTTCAAGTGGATGTGGGACGTGAGGCTATTTTGAATGGTGGTTGGTTTGGGCAAGGACCGGGCGAGGGAACGGTGAAACGTATCATTCCTGATAGCCATACAGATTTTGTTTTTTCCGTTGCAGCTGAAGAATATGGTATTATCCTCTGTTTTTTGATTATGATGCTTTTTGGCTTTATCGTCATGCGTTCATTGTATATAGCCATGAATACACGTGATTCCTTTATACGTCTTGGTATTGCTGGCATAGCAATGATGATTGGTTTTCAATCAGCGATTAATATGGCGGTTAATCTTCATCTCATCCCTCCAAAGGGAATGACATTGCCATTTATTTCCTATGGTGGTTCCTCTATGGTGGCGATTGCATTGTCAATGGGGATTTTACTTAGTTTAACGCGCCGCTGGCCAGAAGCACGCCTTTCCGCTTTTTCTTCCTCTGCTGTTTTGGATATCATTTATGACTGATAAAAAAGTTATTGTTTTGGTGGCTGGTGGTACGGGTGGGCATCTTTTCCCTGCTGAAGCACTTGCTGTTGAATTAAGACGGCGTGGATATGATGTTCATTTAGCTACAGATGAAAGAGCTCAATGTTTTATACGCTGCTTTGATGAAGAGCATACACATATACTTTCATCAGCGACGTTTACACGATACCATCCTTTTGCACTTGTAAAAACATTTTGGGCTTTGCTAAAAGGAATGGGGCAGTCATTGGTGCTTTTTTATAAGCTGCGTCCTGTTCTCGTTGGTGGATTTGGGGGATATCCTACTGTTCCTCCTCTTTTTATTGCTGCTTTAACACGGCGTGTAACATTTATTCACGAGCAAAATGCCATTATGGGACGTGCAAATCGAGCGTTGGCAGCTTTTGTGAGTGCAATAGCAGGTGGTTTGTTGTTGCCAAATAATATTTCTACCAATAAAATACTTCTTACTGGCAATCCTGTGCGTGAGGCTGTTCTCAAAGCAGCGGAAATTCCTTATCATCCCTCAATTGGTGAAGATCCATTTCATTTCTTGGTTTTTGGTGGTAGTCAAGGGGCTTCTTCTTTTTCACGAATTGTTCCTGCAGCAATTGCTTTGCTAGATGAGAAGGATCGTAAACGCTTGCGAATTGTTCAGCAAGTTCGAGGTGAAGCCGGAGAGTTAATAGAAATCTACCGTAAGATTGGTGTGCGTGCAGAAGTTGCCTCTTTTTTTGATGATATGGCAGAACGTATGGCGCGTGCTCATTTTATTTTGTCACGTGCTGGTGCTTCATCTGTTTGTGAAATAGCTGTGATTGGTCGACCCGCTTTGCTTATACCGTATCCTTATGCTTTAGATCATGATCAGGCGGAAAATGCAGCACTGCTTTCTGCTGCGGGAGGTGCTCAAATTGTATCAGAAAAAGATTTTAATGCACAAAAACTTGCGTCTCTCTTAACAGAAGCCTGTCGTACGCCGTACTTATTGGAAAAACAAGCATTTGCTGCAAAAAAAGTTGGACAACCTTATGCAACCAGCCGCCTTGCTGATGTGGCTGAATCGTTGATTGCAGGGAAATTATTGTCAGATATAAAAGAGGAGTTTTTTGATGAAAATGCCGCTTAATATAGGTGTTATCCATTTTGTTGGAATCGGTGGTATCGGTATGAGTGGAATTGCGGAGGTTTTTCATAATGTTGGCTATCAAGTTCAAGGATCAGATCAAGTTGAGAATGCGAATGTTGAGCGTTTACGGGGAAAAGGAATTAACATTTATATCGGTCATAACCCTGAAAATTTAGGAAATGCAGAAGTTGTTGTTTTTTCTACTGCTATTAAAAAAACAAATCCTGAATATATTGCCGCAAAAGAAAGGCATTTGCCGCTTGTGAGGCGTGCAGAAATGCTAGCAGAGCTTATGCGGTTTCGTCGGGCAATTGCTGTTGGTGGTACACATGGTAAAACAACGACCACATCAATGGTAGCAGCACTTCTTGTTGCCGGTAATTTGGATCCGGTGGTGATTAATGGCGGTATTATTAATGCTTATGGTACCAATGCTCGTATGGGGGGAGGTGATTGGATGGTTGTTGAAGCTGATGAAAGTGATGGTACATTTTTAAAGTTGCCTGCTGATATTGCCGTTGTTACTAATATTGATGCTGAGCATTTGGATCATTATGGGAATTTTTCTGCTTTACGCCAAGCTTTTCGGAATTTTGTAGAGAATGTTCCCTTTTATGGTTTTGCTGTTTTATGCCTTGATCATCCAGAGGTTCAGTCTTTAGCTAGTCGTATTCATGACCGTTGGGTGATCACTTATGGTGCCAATCCACAAGCAGATGTTCGTTTTCTTAATCTGTCTATGGATGGTCAAAAAACGCATTTTGATGTTCTTATTCGTTCGCGTAAGACAGGTAGAGAGACTGAGTTAAAAAATTTAATTTTGCCAATGTCTGGGCAGCATAATGTGTCTAATGCAACGGCTGCGATTGCTATTGCTCATGAACTTGGCATTTCAAACGGCTCTATAAAAAAGGGGATAGAAGGATTTAGTGGAGTAAAACGGCGTTTTACACAGATAGGGAGCTGGAATGGTATTGAGATCTTTGATGATTATGGACATCATCCTGTCGAGATAAAAGCTGTTTTACGTGCAGCGCGTGAAAGTGCAAAAGGGCGCATTATTGCTGTTGTGCAACCACATCGTTATTCTCGTTTGCATAATCTATTTGATGATTTTGCTGCTTGTTTTAATGATGCTGATACTGTGATGATCACACCTGTTTATGCAGCCGGTGAAGAGCCAATCGCTGGTTTTGGTGCTAGAGAATTGGTAGAACATATTCAAAAATCCGGTCACCGTGATGCACGTTTGATTCATTGTCTGGAAGATGTCATTTCGCTTATCTCTACATTTGCTCAAGCGGGGGATTATGTTGTTTTTCTTGGTGCTGGCAATATCACACAATGGGCTTATGCTTTGCCTCGCCAGTTGATGGTGCTTGATAATAATGATGAATTTTCAACTCATTGATGGTGAGGCGCTGTTGGCGCGATTGCAACCGATGTTGGGCGGGATAAAAGGCAAAATTACGCCTAATGTAGAGATGCGGAAAGTAACATGGTTTCGTACTGGTGGGTTGGCAGAGCTTTTTTATCAGCCTGCTAATGAAGCGGATTTGGTTTTTTTTCTTCAAAATTTGCCTGAATCTATCCCTATAACAATTGTGGGGATCGGTTCTAATCTTCTGGTGCGGGATGGGGGGATTCCTGGTGTTGTTGTTCGTCTTTCTGCAAAAGGTTTTGGGCAAGTACAACAAGTTTCTCCAAAGCGATTTTTGGTTGGTGCTGCTACGGCAGATAAACATTTAGCAGCGGTAGCTTTAGAAGCTGAGGTTGCAGGTTTTCATTTTTATCATGGTATTCCTGGTGGTATTGGAGGAGCACTCAAAATGAATGCAGGAGCTAATGGTATCGAAACAGCTGCGCGTGTTGTTGAAGTTTATGCACTTGATCGTAGAGGGAAGCGTCATGTTTTGACTTTGAAGGATATGCACTATTCCTATCGCCATTGTAATACTCCGGAAGATTTTATTTTTACTGCTGCTTTGTTGGAAGGACAACCAGGAGATAAAAACAATATTCGTGCGGCTATGAATGAAGTTACACTTCATCGGGAAAAAGTACAACCTGTTCGTGAAAAGACAGGTGGATCAACTTTCCGAAATTTTGAAAATATATCTGCATGGCGTGCTATTGATGAGGCAGGGTGCCGTGGTTTACGGGTTGGTGGGGCTCAAATGAGTGAAATGCACTGTAATTTTATGATCAATACAGGGCAAGCAACAGGCTATGATCTTGAAGCATTGGGAGAAACAGTGCGTGCCCGCGTTTTTGCTCACTCAGCCCATTTATTACAGTGGGAAATACAGCGTATTGGACAATTTGAACAGGGTCGTAGTGTTCCTTCTTTTGATCAGTTTAATTAATTTATTCGGTGTAATAAAAAATTTGTAATAAAAAATTGAGTCATTTCAAAGAGATAATAAAAAAATCCATTAAGAATCAATAAATTAACAAAGAATCTCTTGCGTCATACGTTTGAGTCTGATTCACTGTGCAAAATGCTTAGGTTATTGATTCGCAAGGATAAATCTTGGTATTTTCTGTATATAGTATTGGTGATTTCTATATGGTCTATATATAGTATGCTAAGGAGGATAGGTTATTATGAAAGATGAGCATATAGCTGTGTTAATGGGGGGGATCTCCTCTGAACGGTCTGTAAGTTTATCTTCAGGTGCCGCTTGTGCTGATGTTCTTGAGGTGCAGGGATATCGTGTGAGCCGCGTGGATGTTGATGGTCATATTGCTTCTGTTCTTGAACAATTGCGTCCTGATATCGCTTTTAATGCATTGCATGGAGCATTTGGTGAGGATGGTTGTATTCAGGGTGTTCTTGAGTGTTTAAAAATTCCTTATACCCATTCTGGAGTAATGGCGTCTGCATTGGCAATGGATAAGGGGCGTGCAAAAATTGTTGCTGCAAGCGTTGGTGTTTCTGTTGCTCCTTCTTATGTGATGAACCGCTTTGCTGTAGGGCGAGTGCATCCTATGGAGCCTCCTTATGTAATTAAGCCTGTGCGTGAAGGGTCGAGCTTTGGTGTCGTTATTGTAAAAGGAAATGAATCTGCGCCGCCGCGTAATGTTGTGGGGGATGAATGGATTTATGCAGATGAGGTGATTATTGAAAAATATATTCCTGGGCGTGAACTTACTTGTGCTGTTTTGGGAAATGAGGCTTTGGATGTTTGTGAAATTCTACCTGATCAGTGTTTTCGGTTCTATGATTATGACTCGAAATATAAATCTGGTGGCTCTCGTCACATTTGTCCTGCACAACTTTCACCAAATATTTACCAAAAGGTGCAAAGAATGTCTTTAGCCGCACATCAGGCGATAGGTTGTCGAGGTGTTAGCCGCTCTGATTTTCGTTTTGATGAGGAAACGGAAGAGTTAGTTTGGCTTGAAATTAATACACAGCCTGGTATGACATCGACTTCTCTTTTTCCTGATATTGCAAAAGCGAGTGGTCGTACCTATCGCGATATTGTTCAGTGGATGGTGGAGGACGCGTCGTGTATGCGTTGAATATTGGTAAAACAAATGTTCCGATGATGCTTTCAGTGTCGGCTTTGCCACGTCTTTATCGTCGCTTTCTCCGATTTATGTTTGAGTTTGTATTTACCAGTATTTGTGTGCCTCGCCATTTCGGTTCTTTTGCGGTTTTATTCTTTTTCTTTGTTACAGTGCTTTATGGGCTTTCATCAAGTGGTCGTATGGAGATGATCATGAAGACTGTAATATCGGATATTGGTTTTGAGGTTACCGATATCGAGATAAGTGGTAATAAGCGTGTAGTAAAACAGGAAGTTTTAAAAATTTTAGGACTTGATCTTTCTCCATCAATGTTTGTTTTTGATGTTGATAGGGCACGTTCTGTTTTGGAACAGCAGGCTTGGATTCAGTCGGCTAATGTTCAAAAGATTTATCCTAACCGCGTGCGTATTTCAGTCGTGGAGCGTGAGCCATATGCGATTTGGCAGCATGACGGTGTGATGGATATTGTTGATAGTACAGGGCGCGTAATTGTGCCTTTTCGGGGAGGTCTAGTTCAGGGATTGCCCCTTGTGGTTGGTCGGGGTGCACAAAATGCTGCCAAAGTTTTTATTCAAGCGCTTTCGGCATATCCGCAGTTGTATGATCGTGTTCGTGCTTATGTGCGTGTAGGTGATCGGCGTTGGGATCTTGTCTTGGATAATGGCATACGCGTTAAGTTGCCTGAAAATGGTGCACTTGAAAGGCTTTCTTCTTTTATTAGGACAGGTACAGCGCAAGATCTTTTTTCTCGCGATATTTTAAGTGTTGATTTACGTCTTTCTGATCGAATTACAGTTTCTTTATCAGATGAAGCATTGGAACGTCGTGGGGTTGCTGTGGCTGAAGAAGAACGCGCTTTAAAGGCGCGAAAGGCGAGAGGTTTATGATGTTGCTTGGATCACAGCATATGGGGGGACGTAAAACACGTTTTTTGACGGTTCTCGATGTCGGCTCAAGTAAAATTGTTTGTCTTATTGCTTGTTTGCGTCCTTTGAAGAATATGCACTATTTACATGGTCGCACACATTCTATGGAAATTCTAGGTTTTGGAGTGCAGCGTTCACGCGGTATCAAATCGGGGGTTGTGATGGATATGTGTGCAGCAGAACAATCCATACGATTGGCTGTTGATGCAGCGGAAAAAATGGCCGGTTTGGTAGTTGATTCTGTGATTGTGAATTTTTCTTCAAGCCGATTACAAAGTGCTCTTGTTAATGGCATGGTACGTCTGGATGGCCGTGAGGTAACCAAGCGTGATGTGCGTGTGGCATTTTCAGATGTTTCGCGTAAGATTTTTGATGCTGAACGTCATGTCATGCATTCAGTTCCAGTCTCTTATGTGTTGGATGGAGATAAAGGGATTTCTGATCCTATTGGAATGACAGGGGAATTGTTTGGTGTGGATGTGCATGTGGTAACAGCGGAAACAGCATCTTTGCGTAATCTGGAGTCTTGCATTAATCGTGCACATTTAAGTGTTGAAACAATGGTTGCAACTCCCTTTGCAAGTGGTCTTGCTGTTTTGATGAATGATGAAGCGAATTTAGGGGCTGCATGTATTGATTTTGGTGGTGGAACAACGACATTTTCAGTATTTTTTGAAGGAAAGTTTGTCCATGCAGACGCACTTGCGATTGGCGGACATCATGTGACTCTTGATGTTGCACGGGGGTTTTCTATGTCGCTTACAGAGGCAGAACGTTTAAAGGTTGTTTATGGTTCAGCGCTTCTGACAAGTGCTGATGAGCGACATATGATTAATGTGGCAGAGATTGGGAATGGGCAGCGTGAAACTCAATATCCTCGCGCTGTTCTTGGTCGTATCATTCATGCACGTGTTGAAGAAATTTTAGAGATGGTACGTGATTGTTTAAATCGTTCTGGTTTTGGTCACATTATCGGTAAACGCGTTATTTTGACTGGGGGAGCAAGTCAGTTAACAGGATTGCCAGAAATGGCACGTAGTATTTTGGGAAGAAATGTTCGCATAGGACGGCCTTTGGGTATCTCGAGGCTTCCTTCTCTTGCAAAAGGGGCGGCGTTTACATCTGCTGTTGGATTGTTGATTTATCCGCAATTGGTGGGTTTTGGAGAAAAAACAATGCAGGGTGCAGTAAAACATTTATCGATGGGCACGTGTGGGTATTTTCAGCGTGTCGGTCAATGGTTGCGTGAGAGTTTTTAAGTAAGTCTATTGAGGTAAAGTTAAATTTCATCGCTTTGACTTGCGATGTCTTATGAGAAGGAAAAAGAAATGACGATTAATCTGCATCGGCCAGATATCGCGGAATTGAAGCCACGCATTACCGTTTTTGGTGTTGGCGGTGGTGGTGGGAATGCCGTGAATAATATGATTAATGCTGGTCTTCAAGGAGTTGATTTTGTTGTTGCCAATACAGATGCACAGGCTTTGGCTATGTCGAAGGCTGAACGTGTTATCCAGCTTGGTGCAGCCGTTACGGAAGGTCTTGGTGCTGGTGCTTTACCAGAAGTTGGGCAGGCGGCTGCGGAGGAATGTATAGATGAAATTATTGATCATCTTGCAGATTCCCATATGATTTTTATTACGGCTGGTATGGGTGGAGGTACAGGAACTGGGGCGGCGCCTGTTGTAGCTCGCGCAGCGCGTGATAAGGGTATCTTGACCGTTGGTGTCGTAACAAAGCCATTTCAGTTTGAAGGTGCTCGCCGTATGAAAACGGCAGAGGCTGGTATTGAAGAACTACAAAAGTCTGTTGATACATTGATTGTTATTCCCAATCAGAATCTTTTTCGTATTGCAGATGAGAAAACAACATTTGCTGATGCTTTTGCTATGGCCGATCAAGTTCTTTATTCTGGTGTTGCTTCTATTACAGACCTCATGATTAAAGAGGGGCTCATTAATCTTGATTTTGCTGATGTTCGTTCTGTTATGCATGAAATGGGTCGTGCAATGATGGGAACAGGTGAGGCATCTGGTGACGGTCGTGCTTTGGCAGCTGCTGAAGCTGCTATTGCAAATCCGCTGTTGGATGATACTTCTATGCGGGGCGCTCGTGGCTTGCTCATTTCTATTACGGGTGGTCGTGATATGACTCTTTTTGAGGTGGATGAAGCAGCGAATCGCATTCGTGAAGAAGTAGATGCGGATGCAAATGTTATCTTTGGTGCTATTGATGATGATTCCCTAGAGGGAGTTATTCGTGTATCTGTTGTTGCAACGGGTATCGATCGTGAGGTTAGTGATGTAGTTCAACCTTCTCATTCTCAGCTTCAAAGGCATGCAACCTCAGCTCGTAGGAGTGATCCTACAGCATCGCAGACTTCTTTTCCTATTCAGTCACCACCTTTGCGTTCTGAGTCAATGGTAGAAGTGATAGAGGCGCTTGAAATAGAGAAGGGTCAACCGGCTGGAGAACAGTTTCGTCCTAAGAGTAAAATTTTTGCACAACCTGCAGATGCTATTGCCGCACGAAGTGCGAATGCTTCCCCTTATGGATCAAGTGTTGTGCATGGGCAGATATCAAATGCACCACGTATGCAAGTTAGCCGTAGTTCTCAGCAATCTATGATTGCACCTGTAAGCATGGAGGCGACGGCGCATGTTCTTGATGATATGGTAGGCATTGTGAAGCAGAAAGACAAGCAAGCACAACAGATGCAGGTACGTTCACCGATGCGTATGCCTGAGTTAAAAGACTTTCCTCCCGTTGTTCATGCTCAACGTGAGAAAGTATCTGCAGCTGGCCAAGGACCTCGAAATCTTTGGCAGCGTTTGAAACAGAGCTTGACACATCGGGAAGAAGTTGAATCAGAAGCTCGACTAGAGCCTGCTGTGAAATCTTCTCAGCAGCAAGAAGTGCACTATAAGAAAAATTCTCAAACGCTTGCTCAGGATGCTTCTGTTTATGTTCCACGTCGTTCTGGTGAGCTGAATCCCCATGTATCGCAAGATCAGCGTACTTTTATAAGCGAAGAGGATCAGTTGGAGATACCGGCGTTTTTACGTCGTCAGGCAAATTAATTAGTAAAAAGATGAGAAATATGGGGAGATTTGGTGCTTTCTTTTATGATCAATAAAAGCTTTGTATGGTAAAAATCTGTTGTGATTTTTGATGAAGTATTCTGTTTTTATAAACCCGCGTATTATAAGCGGGTTTATTATTTTCTTGGGTTATGATTTTTATGCGTTTATAAATATTTTGAAAGTGCGTAAAAACTACTCAATGAAACAATATGATGAAGTTGGTGCAAAAATATCAGTCCACTCTAAAAAAAGCAGTAACATTTAAGGGGTATGGTGTTCACAGTGGGTGTTTATCTATGGTGAAGATTTGTCCAGCTGACGTTGGATGTGGTATTGTTTTTAAGCGTCGTATGATGGATGGAACAGAGCAAATATTGCAAGCGCATGCATCGCAAACGGGAAAAACTGAATTATCAACAGTGCTTGGATATGGAGAAGTGAGAGTTGAGATGATTGAGCATTTGATGGCTGCAATCGCTGCTTATAATTTGGATAATCTTGTCATTGAAGTGTCGAGTAATGAGATACCTATTTTAGATGGTTCTTCATGGCAATATTGTCAAGGGTTTGAAGATGTTGGCGTCGTACAGCAGGATGCATTGCGTTGCTATTTTGTTATAAAAAAGCCACTGTTGGTTGAAGTAGGTGGTGGAGTTGCTGAGTTCTTGCCGTTTGATGGACGCCGTTTTGATGTAACAATTTCTTTTCCTTCTTGTGTTATTGGTAAGCAACATTTCAATTTTGACCTTACCACAAAAGGGTTTCGAGATAATTTATCCCGTGCGCGCACTTTTGGTTTTGTCAAAGATGTGGAAAAATTATGGGCTGCTGGAAAAGGGATAGGCGCTTCTTTTGAAAATTCTCTTGTTATCGGACTTAATGGTAAAATCATGAATCCAGATGGTCCTCATTGGGAAAACGAATATGTGCGGCATAAAATGCTTGATGCGATTGGCGATACTGCTTTGCTTGGAGCACCTTTTATTGGATTATTCCGTTCCTATTGTGGTGGGCATAAAATTAATTCACAATTGGTAAAAACTGTTTTGGCAGATAAATCTTGTTACGAAGAAAGTTATTTATAGGGTAGTATGAAAGAAAAATTGAAGAGATTTTCTCATAGCTTATTTGATTTTTAAGGGGATGATTGACCTAAGTCACTAAATTGGTTGGTGGATTTTAAAGTGATATGGTATAAAAATTTTTAATAAATAATTTTTGCTACAAGGTGATATTCTCTGGAGGCCAGAAAAACTATGACAAAATTTGATGTATGTATTGAAAATATGGCAGATAGGAGATCTAACATTGTACGCACGGTATTGGGAGTGATGCTTTTGGGGAGCACCTGCATGTTAGCAGGTTGTTTGTTTAAAGAGAAAAATACCCTTGATCCATCTGCATATGTGTTAAAAATAGATCCACCAGATGTTTTATATAATCAGGCGCTTGCTAGCCTTGATAGTGGACGGCTTGAGGATGCGTCGAAAAAATTTTTTATGATTGAAAAACAGTATGCTTATACGGATTGGGGACGTAAATCCTTGGTGATGGGTGCTTTTACAAATTATCGGCTTGGTAAGTATGATGATTCAATTAGCATGGCTCAGCGCTATATTGCTCTTTATCCAGGGGCAGGGGATTCCGCTTATGCTTATTATATTGTTGGTCTTTCTTCTTTCCGTCGGATTCCTGATGTTACACGTGATCAACGTGATACGAAACGTGCTATTGCTGCTATGCAGCTTCTTATAGAGCGTTACCCTAATTCTGAGTATGTTGAAGATGCTAAGGCAAAAATACGTTTTGGTCGGGAGCAGTTAGCCGGTAAAGAGATGCAGGTTGGCCGTTATTATGAGGAGGGGCGACGTTATCTTGCCGCCAGTAGGAGGTTTCGTACAGTTCTTGAGGAATATTCGGATACAAACCAAATTGAAGAGGCGCTTTTTCGCTTGACGGAAGTTAATCTTGCTCTTGGCTTAATTGCGGAAGCGCAAACAGCAGCGGCTATTTTAGGACGTAATTATCCAAAAAGTGAATGGTATAAATTTTCTTATAATTTATTACAGAAGAATAGTATGTCACCAAAGGAGCATAAATCTTCTTGGATTTCAAATGTTTTGAGTGGTGATAAGAATAAGGCACGTTGATTTTCTATGCTGGTACAGCTTTCGATTCATAATATTGTTTTGATCGAAACGCTTGATATTTATTTTACAGCGGGTTTATCGATTTTGACTGGAGAAACGGGTGCTGGAAAATCTATTCTCCTTGATGCTTTGTCGTTAGCTCTTGGTGGACGTGGTGATGCTTCTCTTGTGCGTCATGGCACTGCTCAAGGGCAGGTGACGGCTGTCTTTGATGTGCCTATTTCACATCCCGCGCGTCAAATTATTCGTGAAAATGGTTTTGATGATGAAGGCGATATTATTTTACGGCGTGTGCAATCAAGTGATGGTCGTAGCCGTGCCTTTATCAATGATCAGGTGGTCAGCATTGCATTGATGCGCAGTGTTGGCCGTATGTTGGTTGAAATTCATGGACAGCATGATGATCGCGCGCTTGTTGATGCCGCTATGCATCGCCAACTATTAGATGCTTTTGGTGGGCTTGAGGATGAAACGGAAAATCTGCGCCAGTGTTATCAGATATGGCGTAAATTTGAAGAGCGTTTGCAGCAACAGCGTATTAAAGTAGAGGATGCTATGCGTGAGGCTGATTATCTTTGCGCGTGCGTGGAAGAGCTTGATAAACTTGATTTTCAAGTCGGTGAAGAGAATGCGTTATCTCTTCGTCGTGCGGATATGCTTAAATTAGAAAAAATAGCGACAGATATTAAGGAAGCTGATGATCTTTTAAGTGGATCAAAATCACCAATCCCAGTTCTTTCTAATTTGGTGAGGCGTTTAGAGCGAAAAATTCCTGATTCGCAAGAGTTGATTACACCTGTGGTCAAATCTATTGATGATGCGTTGCATGCACTTGCAACAGCACAAGAAGGTCTTGAATCTGCAATACGAGCATTGGATTTTAAACCTGATGAATTAGAGAAGATAGAAGAGCGTCTTTTTGCTCTTCGTGGTTTTACTCGTAAATATCAAGTTTCTGCCGACGAACTGGCTCAGTTGCGTGATAAAATGGATGCTGAACTCGCTAACTTTGAGGAGGATAAGATCATATTGATGCGTTTTGAAGATGAGGCGCGGGAAGCACAGAAAAATTACGACATATTGGCGCAAACGTTGTCAATAAAACGTCGAAAAGCAGCAAAGCGTTTATCTGAAAGCGTGATGGCTGAGTTGCCAGCGTTGAAATTGGAAAAGGCAGAATTTATCGTTGAAATGCAGAGTGATGTTGAAAGACGTAGTGCAGAGGGAATAGATCATATTGAATATTGGGTTCGGACAAATCCTGGAACACGCGCTGGGCCGATGTTGAGTGTTGCTTCTGGTGGTGAATTATCCCGTTTTTTATTGGCATTAAAGGTTGTTTTGTCTGATCGGGGATCGGCTCCCACATTGATTTTTGATGAAATTGATACGGGGGTTGGTGGAGCTGTTGCAGCTGCTATTGGGCAACGATTGCAGCGTTTATCAGAAAGTGTTCAGGTTTTTGCTATTACGCATGCACCGCAGGTAGCATCGAAAGCGCAGAGCCATTTTCTTGTTTCAAAGGTTGAAAGCGATGGTGAAGGACGATTTGTTACGGGTATCTATAAAATGGAAGAGCATGAGCGCGCAGAGGAAATTGCTCGCATGTTGGCAGGAGAACAGATTACTAAAGAGGCGCGTGCAGCTGCTCAAAAACTTCTTGCGTAGGTATAATTGATGAGCGATAAAAATACTGGCGGGTATTTATTTGAATTCTATTCGTGATAAAAAATTGAGATTCCTATGGCCATAGCCCATAATTTGGAATAGATTTTATGAACAAGGACGAAATTAAAAACTTAACTGCTCTTGAAGCAGAAAGTGAATTAGAGTGGTTGGCGAAAGAGATTGCACGTCATGATGTGCTTTATAATAATCACGACCAGCCTGAAATTTCTGATGCAGAGTATGATGCTCTTCGTCGCCGTAATGCAGAAATTGAATCCCTCTTTCCGGAGCTTATTCGTTCAGATTCTCCTTCACATAAAATTGGGGCACCGGTTTCTGAAAAATTTGAAAAAGCTGTTCATTCACAGGCGATGCTTTCACTTGATAATGCATTTAACTTTGAAGATGTTAGTGAGTTTATTGAGCGCGTTCGTCGTTTTTTACGACTTCCAGAAAAACAGATATTAGAAATAACAGCTGAGCCGAAGATTGATGGTTTATCTTTGTCTTTGCGCTATGAAAAAGGGAGTCTTGTGCGCGCTGCTACTCGTGGTGATGGGTATGTAGGTGAAAATGTTACAGCGAATGCGCAGACAATTTCTGATATTCCGAAAGTCTTGAAAGGCAATTTTCCTGATGTTGTTGAGGTTCGTGGTGAAGTTTATATGGGGCGGGGGGATTTTCAAGCGCTTAATATGAATCAACAGGGGAAGGGAAAATTGGTTTTTGCTAATCCTAGGAATGCTGCAGCTGGTTCGCTACGACAGCTTGATTCACGGGTAACCGCAAGTAGAAAGCTTAAATTTTTTGCTTATGCTTTAGGTGAAGTGAGTGAAATGCCAGCAGAAAGCCAAATAGGGATGATAAAAAAGATAAAAGAATATGGATTTATTATCAATCCATTAACAAAAGTTTTTAAGACATTAGAAGAGATTATTTCTTATTATTATCATATCGAAGAATGCCGCCATTTCTTAAGTTATGATATTGATGGAATTGTTTATAAGGTTAATGATTTGATGCTCCAGATGCGTTTGGGGTTTGTCTCTCGTTCGCCACGTTGGGCAATTGCGCATAAATTTCCAGCAGAAAAAGCGATGGCACTTTTGGAAGGAATTGATATTCAAGTTGGACGAACCGGAGCATTAACCCCTGTTGCGCGTCTTGCACCTATTACTGTTGGTGGTGTGGTGATCACCAGTGCGAGTTTGCATAATGAGGATTATATTAAGGGAATTGGTCATAAAGGAGCTCCAATTCGTGAAGGGCGTGATATCCGTGTGGGAGATACAGTGATTGTGCAACGTGCTGGTGATGTGATACCTCAAATCGTCGATATTGTTGCTGAAAAGCGTCCAAAAGACGCTTCTGCTTTTGTTTTTCCTCACTTATGCCCAGTATGTGGGAGTCATGCTGTTCGTGAAGTGGGAGAAGCGGTGCGTCGATGCACTGGTGGGCTTATTTGCCCTGCACAAGCAATTGAGCGTATTCGTCATTTTGTTTCACGCAATGCTTTTGATATTGAGGGACTTGGAAAAAAACAAGTAGAGTTTTTTTTCCATGTTCAAGATGAGACGCTCTGTATTCATACGCCAGCTGATATTTTTACTTTACAACGCCGCCAAGAAAAATCTCTGGTGCATTTAGAAAATATGGAAGGTTTTGGTACCACTTCAGTTCGTAAACTTTATGATGCGATTAATGCACGCCGAAAAATTCCTTTAAGCCGTTTTTTATTTGCATTAGGAATTCGCCATGTTGGACAGGTTAATGCACGGCGTCTTGCACGCACCTATCAAAATTATACAGCTTTTGAGATGGCGGCGATGACGGCTATTATGCCATGTGATAAGAATAATACGGAAGGAAATGAGATTTGGATAGATCTTATCAATATTGAAGGAATTGGACCACAGGTAGGGAGTGCGATTCTTAATTTTTATAAGGAAGCGCATAACCGTGAGGTTTTGTCTGTTTTGCTTAAGGAAATTACGCCTCTTGATGAAAAACTTGTGATGACAGATTCTTCACCAATAGCAGAAAAAATCATTGTTTTTACAGGAATTTTATCACGGATGTCACGCGATGAAGCAAAAGCATTAGCGGAACGGTTGGGTGCAAAGACTTCCGGTTCACTTTCTAAAAAAACAGATCTTCTCGTTGCAGGAAATGGGGCAGGATCAAAATTGGCTAAAGCACAGGAGTTAGGTGTTGAGATTATCGATGAAGAGACTTGGTTGCAGTTAATTGAAGGGCATTATGTTTAAAATTTTTCCTTCAAGAATAGTGAATATACCAGTATTATCATTCATTTTATGTAAAACATTGTTTGTGCCTGTGTGCTAAAATGAGAAATGCTGATACTCTCTTTCTTTTCTTAAAATTGTTACGCTCTCTCTTATTTTGCGAAGAGTTTTGATTTGTGAATATTTCAAGTACGATTGTCCATATAAAGAGTGCTTCTTATATGCTTTTATGAAAAATCTGTATCCTTCTTTAAAAAAAGAGAAAGAGGAGTTTTTGTGGAAAAAGTAAAGTTGTATGCTGTTTTACTTAAAGAGGCATGGTTGCTTCTTTTGCCCATTTTTTATCTTCTTCGTTCAAGTAAGGCACATTAACCTCATAAACATGTGCATGGTAATCATTAAGCCATTGTCGCTCCTGCAATGTCAAAATCTCTGGGAGGATTAAGCGTCGATCAATGGGGCAATTTGTAAGTGTTTCAAATGAGAGCATTTCTATATCTCCGCCATCAATTTTTTGCGCTGGCTTCACAATCATCAAATTTTCAATACGAATACCAAAAACACCTTCACGGTAATATCCAGGTTCATTAGAAATAATCATTCCTGGAATGAGTTTCTGGCATCCATTGCGCGAAAGATTTTGTGGACCTTCATGAACAGAGAGATAAGATCCAACCCCATGGCCCGTGCCATGAGCATAATCAAAACCCGCTTTCCATAAGGCGATGCGTGCTAGACTATCAATGTCTTGTCCACGTGTGCCTTTTGGAAATCGTGCTGTTGAAAGAGCAATCATACCTTTGAGAACAAGGGTAAAACAGCGTTTCTCTTCCTCTCCAACATTTTCAATTGCTATTGTACGCGTGACATCTGTTGTACCGTCACGATATTGTCCACCTGAATCAACAAGATAAAGTTCACCAGCTTTCAATAATTTATTTGTTTTAGTTGTCACGCGATAATGAACAATAGCACCATTTGCACCTGCTGCTGAGATTGTATCAAAAGACAGATCTTTAAGTTTTTCTCCCATTTCTTTTGCTGTTGTTATGCGAAATTCTTCTAATTTTTGAGCAGCAGAAATTTCACTTATTGTGCCAGGTGTTTGTTTATCTAACCAAGAAAAAAAGCGGGTAAGTGCTACACCATCGCGCAGGTGTGCTTTGCGCGCACCGTTTAGTTCTGTGTTATTTTTAATAGCACGTGGTAGAGCAGCGGGATCAGTAATCGTAATAAAAGAGCCTTTTTGTTCTTCAATAGTAATGCGTAATTTTTCGCACGTTAGTCGTGGATCTAAGGCAAGCACTGTCCTTTTTTGAACATACTCTTTGATCTTTGGAATAAATTGTTCTGGCTCATATAGCTTTGCATAACGTTCCAGATATTTTTTTTGTTCTACACCAAGTTTTTTGCTGTTAATGAATAAGGATGGTGTTTTTTTAATTGGAACGAGAGCAAAACAAAGGGAAAAAGGTGTGTTGGAAACATCATTGCCACGTATATTAAATGTCCATGCAATGGAGGAGGGATCTGTAAAAATAAAGGCCTCTGCATTGGCTTTTTGTATATATCTGCAAATCAATGCCAATTTTTCATCTGAACTGCATCCTGCATATTTGAGAGGATGAACTGATAGGGCAGATTGTGGCAGTTGTGGTTGATCATACCAAATGAGATCGATGGGATTAGAGTGAATTGCTACAAGTTTTCCACCTACTTTCGTTTCTAATGCGTTTTTCAATGCATCGGCGGAAACAATGGTGTGAAGCCATGGATCAAAGCCAATAGTAAGTTTTTGCTCATTTTTTTCAAGCCATTTTGAGGGAGGGCAAGCTATGAGATCTTCATAATCAAAAATATCAGGATCGGTTTGTTGGCGAACTTGGAGCTTATATCGCCCGTCTGTAAATATGATGGCTTTGTTTTTTAAAATCAGTGCAATCCCAGCTGATCCAGTAAAGCCAGTTAGCCAGCTAAGGCGTTGAGCATGAGGAGGGATATACTCTCTTTGGTGTTCATCTGCATGTGGAACAAGAAAACCATCGAGTTCAAGGCGGTCTAGTTCTTTACGAAGAGAGGTAATACGTCCTAGAGCATGGGCTGGATTTGTTGTCATTTCAAAAGATTGATACATAACAACGTCCTTTCTTTTCATTTTAGATGTATCGTAACCCATCCTTGACGGTGGTATGTTTCAATGTGCTTCAGCCCTTGTTTTGCATAAGCCTTTAGAATATCTGCATGTTGTTCTTCAAGGATTCCAGAGAGTATGAGTGATCCGCCCTTTTGGAGTGCTTTTACCATTTCTTGTGCAAGTTCGATCAGAGGATTGGCAAGAATATTAGCAACAATGAGATCAAAGGGCGCCCGTGAAGCAATTTCATTATGAGAAAAACCTGTTGCTGTGACTGCTGTGATATATTTTTTCACGCCATTGAGTTGGATATTATGTTGCGTGACTTGAATAGCAACTGGATCAATATCAGATGCAAGCACAGAAATAGATTTGAGCATTGCAATGCCGATGGCCAATACTCCACTGCCGGTACCAAGATCAAGTGCATTTTGGGGATTTTCGTGTTTTATCACTTTGGCAATCATTTCTAAACAACCAGCTGTTGTTCCATGATGTCCTGTACCAAAGGCTTGATTTGCTTCAATTTCAATAGGCAATACACTGGATGGAATGTCGCTTCTATTATGGCTTCCATGAAGAAAAAAAGGCCCAGCATGCACAGGTTTTAGTCCTTCAAGGCTTTGTTTAACCCAATCAATATTGGGTAAGATTTCACTGTTAATTTTATCATAATTTATAGAAAAAATGTGTGCAAAGCGTTTTGAAGCAATCTCTTGGCTTTCTTGGTCTACATAAAGTGAAAGTTCATATATAGAATTTTTTTCATCTATCTCTGCAAGAGCAAGAGGATACCCCTCTTCATCAAAGGCTGTTTCCATAAGTGTGTACAATTGCTCTGCTTCGTTTTTGAAGATAGTACAATACAAACGAACCTGCTGCGACATGCTGTTTTTTCTCTTAAATCAGCTCTTAAATTTAATTCGAGACGAGTTTTTTTAGCCGTTCAATGGCAATATCATCTCTTAGTTCCTCGTTATCTTCTTTAATTTCATAAGGAATAACGCCAGCTAATTTTCCACCTTTTTTGAGTAAAAAAATTGCTGCTGTATGGTTATATGTATAGTTTCCATCTGTTCCAGGAACTTTTTCAGCAACGATGTTAAAAGAATCTACCATTTTATGAACTTTATCAGGATCTCCACTGATACCAATGATTTTATTGTTAAAATTACGGAGATATTCATGGAGCACTTCTGGTGTATCACGTTCAGGGTCAACAGTAACAAACCATATTCCCAATTTATCGGCATTGGAGCCAAGAGCTGTAAGCCATCGATCAAGATTGATCAGTGTTGTAGGGCAACTTTCAGGACACATAGTGAAGCCAAAAAAAATTACTGAAGGCTTGCTCCGAATATCAGCTTCGGTAACAGTTTTTCCATTGGAATCGGTGAGTGTAAAATTATCACCTAAAGGCTTATTTTTTAGTGTATCATAAATAAAAATGCCTGCAAGAAATATGACCGTCAGCCCCAAGATGCGTATTACATTTTTCATAGTTTAGACTCTCTTAAATAGATCGGAGAATTGTAACATTGGCTGGTTAACTTTGCAATCTCATGTTTCATGATTGATTTTATTTACCTAGTCTGTCTTTTTATTTATGGAAAAATAATTTGTGGAAGATGAATGGATGGAGATAAAGATCTTCGATTTCATGACAGTGATCCTCGTATTCATACGACAGCACGGCTATAAGGTTGTAAATTGAGACGCTATGTGAAAATCAATAAGCGGGTGGTTTTGCGCGATGTGATGGTTGGAGATTTTTCTTATTTTGAGCGTAACAGTAAGGATATTTACAGCAATATTGGACGTTTTTATTTTATTGCATCTCATGTTTTTGTAAATGCGCTAGAGCATCCCATGGAACGCCTTTCAACGTATAAAATAACTTATCATCTTAATAAATATTTTCGTTATAATGAAAAAATATTTTTTGTTTTGTGGTTTGGTTCCATTATGCTTGTGCTAAGCTTTGTTTACAAAACTGTCGAGCACGCGTTTTTCTCCAGCTTTCTCAAACATAATAGTTAATTTATGGCCGTCTATTGCGGAAATATGACCATAACCAAATTTTATGTGAAAAATCCGATCATTGATTGAAAAGTTTGAAGGAATCTCAGATACTGATTGTGTAATCACTTTTCCTTCAATGTTTTTTTGTGTACGTTTCCATCCTGATTTCGAATAATCATTATAAAAGGAATTTTGATGTTTAAAGTACGATTTCCCATAACCACTATAAGGTGTTGCCATTTCTACTAATTCTATATGTTCTTGTGGTAATTCATTAAGAAAACGCGAGGGAAGTGTAGCTTGCCAAAGTCCATGAATTCTTCGATTGGATACAAACCATATATGCAGATGTTTTTTTGCTCTTGTTAGTCCTACATAGGCTAGTCTGCGTTCTTCTTCTAAACCCGAACGACCTCCTTCATCTAATGAGCGCTGATGGGGAAAAAGTCCTTCTTCCCAACCAGGAAGAAAAACTGTTTTAAATTCAAGCCCCTTGGCTGAATGAAGAGTCATGATATTGACCGCATCGGTATTTTCGTTATTTTCAGCATCCATAACCAGTGAAACATGTTCTAAAAAGCTATGAAGACTTTCAAACTGTTCCATAGAGCGGACCATTTCTTTAAGATTTTCTAGTCGCGTTGGTGATTCTGGTGAGCGATCTTCTAGCCACATAGCTGTATAGCCTGAATCATCAAGGATTATTTCGGTAAGCTCCCTATGGGGGGTGTGTTGCAGCATATTTTGCCAGCGGCGAAAACTTTCTACAATGCTTCGTAAAGCACTGCGTGCTTTTGGTTTTAGCTCGTCCGTTTCAATTATTTCAGCAGCAGAAGAAAAGAGAGGAATAGAGCGTGCACGTGCACTTTCATAAAGGGTGCGTAAGGTTGCATCTCCTAAACCACGTTTAGGTGTGTTGATAATGCGTTCAAAAGCCAAATCATCAGCTGGTTGAACAACAACGCGTAAATAAGCTATGGCATCACGTATTTCCA
Source organism: Bartonella sp. B23 (assembly GCF_053793815.1). Classification (NCBI taxonomy): domain Bacteria; kingdom Pseudomonadati; phylum Pseudomonadota; class Alphaproteobacteria; order Hyphomicrobiales; family Bartonellaceae; genus Bartonella; species Bartonella sp. B23. Next base: position 945,009 of record NZ_CP200033.1, on the reverse strand, counting down.
TTCGTTCATAAAAGCGTGGACCACCAATGACGCGGTAATTAAGACCAAGTGTTACAAAGCGATCTTCAAATTCACGCATCTGGAATGATGCGCGCACCAGTATAGCTATGTGATTTAATGAATGACCGATTTTTTGTAGCTGTTCAATTTCTTCTCCGATGGCGCGTGCCTCCTCTTGTGAATCCCATGCTGCATGAATTTTTACTTTTTCTTCTTCATTATTTGTTTGATCAGAAAAAAGTGTTTTTCCAAGTCTTCCTTGATTATGAGAAATGAGATGAGAAGCGGTTTTGAGAATGTGGGATGTGGAGCGATAATTGCGTTCTAGACGAATAATTTTTGCAGGAGGAAAATCTTTTTCAAAACACAATATGTTGTCAATTTTAGCGCCACGCCACCCGTAAATAGATTGGTCATCATCGCCAACACAACAAAGGTTGACATGTTGTCCTTTTGATTGTTGTGCCAAAAGACGAAGCCAAAGATATTGTGCTGCATTTGTATCTTGATATTCATCGACAAGAATATAGCGGAATTTGGAATGATATTTGCTGAGAATATCTGGATTGTGTTGGAAGAGAGAGATAGAATGAAGTAAAAGATCACCAAAATCACAGGCATTAAGACTTTTTAATCTTCTCTGATAGCTACGGTAAAGTTCTCGCCCCATGCCATTTCCGAAGGAATAGGCATCACTTTCTGAAATGTGTTCTGGTGAAAGTCCTTGATTTTTCCAGGAATCAATCATTATGGCGAAGCTTCGTGCTGGCCAACGCTTATCATCCAAGCCTTCAGCTTGAATAAGCTGTTTTAAAAGACGAAGGACATCATCGCTATCAAGAATTGTAAAGTTGCTTTTTAAGCCAACAAGTTCTGCGTGGCGGCGCAAAATCTTAGCACCGGTGGAATGAAAGGTTCCAAGCCAAGGCATGCCTTCAACAATTTCACCCATAAGTTCAGCAATACGCGTTTTCATTTCACGTGCCGCTTTGTTGGTGAATGTTACAGCAAGTATTTGCTGAGGAGAGGCAAGACCGGAGCGCAAAATGTGAGAAATACGGGTCGTTAAAACGCGCGTTTTTCCAGTACCTGCACCCGCAAGAACCAAAAGAGGTCCTTCTGTATTTATGACGGCCTGTCGTTGTTCTAGATTAAGCTTTTCTAAATAATCGGCATCATTTGAAATCATATTGCATTTTTTCTTTTGCTGTTATGCAGCTATTGAACCTAGAGATATTTTCATGCTTATGGAGAGAGAGGATATTCTTCAAAGAACGGTATGTGATCGTGAAAATTACTCATTACACCTTTTTTGTAGTATTTTTTTCATTTGAGCGCTAGGTCTAAAAAACTTTTCTTAAAATCACCATAAAACCCTCAATTGAATAAGAAGACAGAGATTGCAAAAAATAAAAACGGATATTAAAGGTCTTGGGTGAGAACACTTTGAAGTACATAAACGCGTAACGAAGCTGAGAGATTTACTTGTTGTGGTCTTTTGCTGTCAATATCGGTGATAATAAAGGCTAAAGATTGCCCTTTTTTGCGCGCTATGGCTTTGAGAATGTCTAAAAATGGTTGTTCCAGAGATACACTCGTTGCGTGACCATCAATTCGAACAGATATTTTTCGTGGAATCATTTTTGACCAATCGATGGAATTATTTTCGTGCATTTCTCTGCTCTTACTCGTTGTACCACAAACGATTTTGATCAAGAAAATTTTGTGCTTTTAAAGATTCTTTTTGCTCAAAAAGTTTTCCAGCTTTTGTTCGTCCAAAATGATAGCGATTTTCTTCTGCACGAACAGCTTTTTCTGCACGCTTTTTTTGTTTTCGAAATCGGCGAAGGTTAATCGGTTCAATCATGAGAAAGTTTATTTATTTTTTCCGAAAAGAATCTAATGAGACAACGTCAGCACTTTGTTTAGTATCACTGTTTGAAGGTTCCTCATTTGTACTAAGATTTTGTTCTTTTTTGAGTGTATTCTCTTTTTTTTGTTTGTCTGATAGAGTGATAGGTGTGAGTGAGGTATTGCCTGAATTTTTACTTTCTCCAGAAGTAAAGTTTGATGGTAGGTCAAATGCTGCTTCAAATGCTGCTACAGGGTCATAAAATACTTGGATAGATGTGAAAGGAATTACTAATCTTTCGCTAATTTCTCTAAAAGATAATGTCACTTCAAAAGCAGTCTCTGATACACTTAAATCTCTAAATTGATGTTGTAATACAATTGTCATTTGTTCTGGATAACGGTTTTTAAGTCGAGTAGAAATTTTTACTCCTGACCCATTTGTCAAAAAAGTAATAAAAAAATGGTGATTGCCTGGAAGTCCTGCTTTGGAAACTTCCGATAAAACCTTACGGATAACCCCACGGAGCGCATCCTGAACGAGAATATCGTAACGGATTTGATCTTGAATCATCGAAATTTATTCCTTTTATTTCACACAGTAGATGAGCATACATAATATTGTGCGATGAAATGTTTTTCTAGGGTAGCAATATTTTTTTACAATGCACCTCATTAATTGAGAAAAACACGAAATCTTATGACAAATAGTGTCTGAAAGATCAATCAATAATACTCACAAAAGTGAAGGCTTCTGTTGCCAGGTGCCTTCGAACCCCGCTTAAACCTGCGATGGTTTAAGGCTTAATTTGAAACATTCGCACCGCATTAAGCAGCGAGACGTGCTTCCGCATAGTTGTCATTTGCAACTACTCATTTAGTCCGATAACGGTGGTACTATACCGAGTAAAAGAGCAATCTTTACGCCCTTGTCGATCCTATTTCGCCCCCACCAAAATATAACTTTTATTTGTTATATTTTGGTGGAGGCGCCGGGTACTGCCCCCGGGTCCAATGAGTTTATTTCATTGTCCATTTATTACCATAGCTGGCAAGCCAGCCCTTTAAATATAGATGAAAAACAATCTTTGTAAAAGGGGGCTTGTTAATATTTTTAATCCTCTAGTTATTTATGAAACTAGATAATGCGATTGTAAAATACAGCTGCTGATTTTTGGAGAGGAAATGTTGTAGAATGACAAATGATTTAGAAGATATTAAATTGTACGATTCAAATCCCGATGAAGCTGCAATAGAAAGACTTCGTCATCGTTTAGCTTTGGTGATGAAAAAGCAGGATGCATCACTTGTTGCTACATCGGATCCAAAAGAATTAGAACGTGTTGAAAAATGGGTTCAAGATGTATTAGTTGCTGATGAGCAGAGCGCTAAAGCCGCTGTTGCAAAAGTTGCGGAAATGATGTCTGGAGATCGCAGAAAAAGTCGTATGACTTTCTATTATTTGCTAGCCAAACAATTAGACGCACTTGATAAAATTTAAACAATTTTAAAATTAAATTTTTGCTCAATAATTATAAAAAAGCCCAATAATTTGGGCTTTTTTTATTTTTATGTAGAAAACTTAATAGACATCATTATCTTTAAGGTATCCTCCTTTGTCTATATCCGGCATCAAGAGAATTGAGATGAGTGCAATGATCATCATACCGGTTATATAAAAGAAGAAGATAGTTTCATGTCCTATACTTTTTAATGCAAATGCTACAGTTTCAGCAGAACCACCAAACAGCGCATTCCCTATGGCAAAAGAAAACCCAACTCCGACTGCTCGGATTGAAGTAGGGAACAGTTCTGCTTTTATAATACCAGCAATAGAGGTATAAAAACTCATAATACAGAGCATTCCAATAATAATTAATAGCGCAACCCATGCACTGTTAGTGCTACCAATTGCTTTTAGTGTAGGAATTGTACAGATGATGGATAAGGTACTCCACATGATGAGCGAAGTTCTTGCTCCAATTTTATCGGCTAGAGAACCAAATAAGGGCTGTAGTAACACAAAAATAAGGAGTGCAGCAGTCATTATTGTTGTGCCAGTCTGTTTATCAAAACCGGTGGTTGTGATCAGATATTTTTGCATGTAAGTGGTGTAGGTATAAAATGTCAGAGATCCTCCAGCTGTAAAACCAACAATCAAAAAGAAAGCTTTTTTATGATTGCGTAAAATCTCTTTAAGACTCCCAGTGTGTTTTTGAGAGCGGCTTTCTTTGGTCGTTGTTTCATGCAGCGAACGACGCAGATAAATTGCAATCATTGCTCCAAAGCCACCAATTAAAAAAGGAATACGCCATCCCCATGCTTTTAACTGATTTTCAGTAAGGTAAAGTGCTAAAATAAATATGGTGAGGCTGGCGAGAAGTTGACCTGTAATCGTTGTAGCATACTGGAAGGAAGCAAAGAGCCCACGTCGATTTTTAAGAGCAACTTCACTCATATAAGTTGCGGTTGTACCATATTCACCGCCAACTGAAAGTCCTTGAAACATACGGATTAAAAGTAGAAGAAACGCTGCTGTTATTCCTAGAGTTTCGTAAGTAGGGAGTACGGCAATGAGGAATGAACCACCACACATCATAAAAACAGAAATAAGCATTGAGCGTTTACGTCCATAACGGTCAGCAATAAAGCCAAAGAGCCATGCTCCAATCGGGCGCATAAGAAAGCCAATAAAAAATATTCCTGCGACTTTTAACAGCTGCGTAATGGGATCTTTATCTGTAGGAAAAAATTGCGAAGCAAAATAAATTGACGTAAATGAGTAAGCGTAAAAATCATACCATTCTACTAAATTTCCTGATGCACTGGATATGATAGCAAAGATACGTTTTCTTGTATCATTTGGTTTTAATATTGCTTCGTTTTTCATGAAGTGCTCTCCTTTTAAATATGTAGTTTATATTTTTTTATTTAAAGTCTACTATAGTTTGTATTCTATATCATAAAAAAATTAATTCTAAAGTGATAATTTTTTATAAAAACTATTTAATAACAATGATTTTTATTATAAATTTATATATTTTTATGAGTTTATTTCAGTAATTTAATATAATTATAATATTAGTATGTAATATATATTTTAGTTTTTATTTATTATTTAATAATATTAATTATTATTATATAAATAATACATAAACATATAGTATTTTAATAAAATTATAATTTAATTTCTATTTTTTATAATAATAAATTATGTAGTTACTTTAATTATAATACAATTTTTAAACTTATTTTAAATATAGTAATAAAATTATGTGGTTAATTAAATCATAATTTTATTGTTATTTTCAATAAATATATGGAAGTATAAAGTTTAATACTCCTACGTTTAGGTAATTTTTGCTATTTTTAAAATATCATTATCATATTTATTTGTGAAATTCTTGATATTTATTGATAAATTTGCAATATTTGAAGATGTTAATCTATAATACGTTTATGAGATGAAACAAGATTTTTTTCTCAAGTAAGGTTTATTATGCACATCCGTTTTGTGATGATCCACAATTCCACATGTTTACAGCTGAGGGTGCTGTTGTTATTTATTTTATTTTACACTTAACCTACTGTTACAAAAATAATTTTCCAAAATGTGGAGCATGTAATTTTTATTATGGAAGGGGGATGATTTTTAATAAAGGTTAATTTTTTTTGAAAAAAATCCTTTTTTCTTTGATTTTAATAGAAAGAGCGAATGCTTTTTAAAGGTGATACTTGTTACAATAGTTAAATATTTTTTGATCTTAAAGGTTATGTTTTGCAGAAGCATAAAATGACATATTTGTAGTAATAGAAAGCAATTTACTTTTTAGCGCTTTTCACAAAGAGAGTATTGCTTCTTTATGATACGAGAGGAGGGAAGGTTGCAAATATTCGCTTTCTATACGACAGGCATAAAAAATCCCGATGTTCCAAGCTTTTTTGATTAACATAAAAAGTTAATGAATATCGTCACCTTGAAGATAGCCCTCTTTTCGGGCATCGGGCATTAAGAGAACTGCAATGAATGCAATAATCATCATACCGGTTATATAAAAATAGAAAGCAGATTCACATCCAAGCTCTTTTAATCCAAGTGCGACATATTCAGCAGAACCGCCAAACAGTGCGTTGGCAACAGCATAAGAGAGTCCAACTCCGATCGCCCGCACCGAAGCGGGAAACATTTCTGATTTTACAATGCCAGAGATGGATGTATAAAAGCTCATAATACAGAGCATTCCAATAACGACTGATAAAGCAATCCACGTATTATTAGTGCTACCAATCATATTAAGTCCAGGAATAGTAAAGAGGGTAGAGAGTGCACTCCAAATGAGGAGTGAAGTTCTTGTTCCAATTTTATCAGCCAGAAAGCCAAATGCAGGTTGAAGTAACATGAAAATAAAGAGTGCAGCAGTCATTATAGTTGTTGCGGTATGTTTATCAAAGCCGGTGGTTGTGATCAGATATTTCTGCATATAAGTCGTATAAGTGTAGAATGTGAGTGATCCTCCGGCGGTAAAGCCGATAACTAGAAAAAAAGCTTTGCGGTGGTTACTCAGAAGTCCACTAATACTACCAGCTTGTGTACTAGAACGACCCTCTTTTGTCGTTGTCTCGTGGAGTGTGCGGCGTAGATAAATCGCAACAATTGCTCCTAGTCCACCAATGGCAAATGGAATACGCCATCCCCATGCTTTTAGTTGATCTTCGGTGAGGTAAAGTGCTAGAATAAATATAACGAGACTGGCTAGAAGTTGACCGCCAATCAGTGTGGTGTATTGGAAGGAGCTAAAGAAACCGCGGCGATTTTTTAAGGCAATTTCACTCATATAAGTTGCTATCGTACCATATTCACCACCGACAGAAAGTCCCTGAAGCATTCGGAGTAAAAGTAAAAGAACTGCTGCTGTTACTCCAATGGTTTCATAGGTGGGAAGTAGGGCGATTAAAAATGAACCACCACACATCATAAAAACAGAGATAAGCATTGAGCGTTTGCGGCCATAACGATCGGCAATGAAGCCAAAAAGCCATCCCCCGATTGGACGCATAAGAAACCCAATAGCAAAGACACCAGCGGCCATTAAAAGTTGCGTAATAACATTGCCATCTGAAGGAAAGAATTGTGATGCAAAGTAAATGGACGTAAAGGAATAAACATAAAAATCATACCATTCTACTAGATTACCTGATGCACTGGACACGATAGACCAGATACGTTTTCTTGTATCATGGGGTGCTAATGTTTGATTTGCCATAAAGCTATCCCTTTGTGTGTTCAGATCTGTTTACTTGGTTTTGAAGTTGTTTACAGTGTTTTATTTTTTGCGTCATCAAAATTTTAATTTTACAATGCCAATTTCTTGTGTAGGATGCCCTTTTAGTGGGTTTGGGCTGTATTTTTATGCATTTTGCTATTTTTCTTTTCCTGTAATGGGTAGAATCGGTCATAATGTTTATATGAAAACTTATCTTGATCTTTTATTCCATGTTCTAAATGAGGGTGTTGATCGTTCAGATCGGACGGGTGTTGGGGTGCGATCGATTTTTGGGTATCAGATGCGGTTTGATTTACAGGCGGGATTTCCTCTCTTGACAACGAAAAAGTTGCATTTGCGTTCGATAATTTATGAACTTTTGTGGTTTTTGAGAGGCGATACAAATATTGCATGGTTGAAAGAACATGGGGTGTCAATTTGGGATGAGTGGGCTGATGAAAAAGGTAATCTTGGTCCTATTTATGGTTACCAGTGGCGTTCTTGGCCAGCTCTTGATGGATGTCATATCGATCAAATCAGTAATCTTTTAACTATGATTAAAGAAACGCCAGATTCTCGTCGCTTGATTGTATCTGCTTGGAATCCGGCTTTGACAGAGAAGATGGCTTTGCCACCTTGTCATTGTTTTTTTCAGTTCTATGTTGCTAATGGTAAATTATCGTGTCAGCTTTATCAGCGTTCAGCGGATATTTTTTTAGGTATTCCATTTAATATTGCTTCCTATGCGTTGTTGACGATGATGATTGCCCAAGTAAGTGGGCTTAAAGCAGGTGATTTTATTCATACTCTCGGCGATGCACATCTTTATTGTAACCATTTTGAACAGGCAAGATTCCAGTTGTCTCGTATACCAAATGCTTTGCCGTCGATGATTATAAACCCAGCGGTAACAGATCTTTTTTCTTTCAAATTTGAGGATTTTGAATTGCTTAATTATGAAGCACAGCCACATATCAAGGCACCGGTAGCAGTATGACTTTTCCAGTTTGTTTAATTGCAGCTGTTGCAAAAAATGGTGTTATCGGTCGTGAAGGTGCAATGCCTTGGCATTTGTCGACGGATTTGCAGCGCTTTAAGGCTTTGACTTTTGGTAAACCCGTCATTATGGGGCGAAAAACTTGGGATTCTCTTGGACGTCTTTTGCCAGGGCGTACAAATATCGTCATTACCCGCAATCGTGCATTCACGGCTGAAGGTGTCGTTATTGTTTACTCTTTGTCTCAAGCTTGTGCCGTCGCAAAAAAGGTGGCTTCTCAAAATGGAGCAGATGCAGTTTTTATTATTGGTGGCGGCGAAATTTTTCAACAAGGGTTGAATATTGCTGATAAAATATTCCTTACAGAAATTTTGGATTCCATTGAAGGTGATAGTTTTTTTCCTGTTCTTGATAAAGAGAAGTGGATTATTGTGCAAACACAATATATTCCAGAAGGGGAGAAAGATAGCCATCCTACACGTTTTGTAGTTTATGAACGAAAATAATTGTTTGTGATAAAATAATCGTTTGTGATTAAAGTGGAAAGAGTATGTCAGTTGTGTTGTAATGAGGTAAGAGGTACCCTATAAGATCAAGCGAATGGTTGATATTTGAGTAGTGGTAGTTAATTAAAGAGGTGAGGATGCCCTGGACAAATCAAAATGGTGGTAGCCCGTGGAGTGGTGATAAAAGCAAACTTGGTGGTGATAAAAAGAAACCAGCTAAGAATTTCTTTGGTTCTGGTGGCAATAACGGTGGTGATAATAGTCCCAATCTTGATGATATTTTGCGTAAAGGGCAAGATCAGTTTAAACAATTTAGTAGGAGCGGGCTTTCTGTTTTATTACTTCTGCTTGCTGCTTTTTTTTGGCTGTACCAATCAATTTATATTGTTCAGCAAAATGAACAGGCTGTGGAGTTACGTTTTGGCGTTCCTAAAGAGGGAATCATCAGCGATGGTTTACATTTTCATTTTTGGCCAATTGAGACCTATATGAAAGTCCCTTTAACGGAAAAAACAATCATGATTGGTGGGAAGCGTGGTCAGGCACAACAAAGTGATGGTTTAATGCTTTCAAGTGATCAAAATATCGTTAATGTTAATTTTTCCGTTTACTATCGAATTTCATACCCCGGTCAGTTTTTATTTAATGTGAATGATCAAGAAGGGACAGTTCGTCAAGTTGCTGAGAGTGCAATGCGTGAGGTCATTGGTTCTCGACCAGTTGATGATGTTTTGCGTGACAAGAAAGAAGAAGTTGCTAGTGATGTCAGAAAGATTATTCAGTTGACTGTAGATAAATATCAACTTGGTGTGGAAATAAGCCGTGTGTCTATCAGTGAGGCTGCTCCTCCTACAAAGGTTGCTGCTGCGTTTAATTCTGTTCAGCAAGCAGAGCAGGAACGTGGTCGAATGATTGAAGAAGGGAATCGTGTGCGTTTTGCGAAGATTGGTTTGGCAAATGGTGAAGCTTCACGCACACGGGAAATTGCAAAGGGTGAGAAGGCACAAATGGTTGAAGAGGCAACAGGGCGTGCGGAGCGTTTTCAAGATATAGCTCGTGAGGCTGCAGTTTCACCAAAGGCTGCGCGCTATCGTCTTTATATGGAAACAATGGGGCGTATTCTTTCTTCACCAAATAAGTTGGTTCTTGATCAGGCAAATTCTCCAGCGGTGCCCTATTTGCCTCTAAACGAATTGTTACGTAGCAATTCATTAGAAGAAATGAAGGCAACATCAGCGCGTCCTGCATCGCCTTTGGATTCTCGCATTTCTGGAGGACATTAATTATGCAACAGTCTCGTTTTTTGTTTGTTTTGAGTGCTATAGTGCTTGTTTTGATGATTTTGTGGATGTCTATTTTTATCGTCTATCCTCGTCAACAGGTGGCAATTAAGCGTTTTGGACAGATTGTTCAGGTGGAATCTAATCCAGGGATCTATTTGAAGGCACCTTTTATAGATAAGATGATTATTATTGATAATCGGTTGTTGCGTTATGATGTTCCTACACAATCTGTACAGGTTCGTGGTGGTGCATATTATGAAGTTGATGCGTTCTTTATTTATCGTATTACAGATCCTAAGTTATTTTTGCAGCGCATTTCTTCTGGGCGTCCGCAAATTGCTGCTCGTGAAAATCTCGCGCCGCGTTTTATCGATGCTTTGCGTGCCGTTTATGGGAAGCGAGAATTTAAAGCAGCTTTATCGGATGAACGAGGAGCGATGATGGCTGAAGTGCAGAAGCAGTTTTCTGTAGATGCTGGTTCTTTGGGCATTGCCATTGTTGATGTGCGTATTCGTAAAACTGATTTAACTGATGCTGTCTCAGAAGATGTTTATCGGCAAATGGCAGCTGAGCGTGAAGCTGCTGCGGAAAATATTCGTGCTCGTGGCCAACAGGAACGGGATCGTATTGTAGCGGAAGCTAATCGTGAATATGAAGAAATTGTAGCAGCTGCAAAGCGTGATGCTGAAATTACTCGTGGTGAAGGTCAGGCTGAAAGTATTCGCCTTTTATTGAATGCGCGGGAAGCTAATCCGTCTTTTTACGATTTTTGGTTAGCTATGGAGCAATACAAGAATTTAGAGCGTACTCCGATGGTGATTTCACCACATGAGGATTTCTTTTTCTATTTTCGTAATTCGCCACAAGCAAATAGAGAATTCTCACCGACGATGAATACTGGTCTTAATAATACGGATAAGAAATCCGTAGGAGAGTAGATAGGGTGATGGATTGCAGTTTGAGCTTTTTGTGAGATAATTCGTGATTGCTTCCTTATATGATAAAGGCGGTATAGCGTCTTGAAAGCCATAATAACTTCGCGGGAATGAATTTAGTAACGCCTTTGGTAGTATTTATCAAAGGCAGGTTATGGGTAAAATATTAGGGATAAAGATATGTCTCTGAAGCGCTTTGCTATAGGAGCTACCATCGGTGTAGTTTTGTTTTTTTCGGGGACAATGAGTTGTTGGTCTCTAGAAGAAGTATCTGAAACTACGCCACTTTCCGTTCCTGATTTGGCCGCTAAACTTTTGGAGACGGTTGTGAATATTTCCATAGCACAGACTGTTGATGGAACCGAACAGGACGAGCATATTTCTGTGCCCACCATACCAAAAGATTCATTGTTGCAAGAATATTTTAGTGATTTTTTTACACCAAAAGATGGTCAAAAAGATAGTCAATTTCAAAAAATTCGTTCTTTGGGCTCTGGTTTTGTGATTGATGCGCAAAGAGGGCTTATTGTTACAAATTACCATGTTATCGTTGATGCTGATGATATTGAAGTTAATTTTACTGATGGTACAAAACTAAAGGCAAAGTTGCTTGGAAAGGATAGCAAGACTGATTTGGCACTTCTTCAAGTGGATGCTGGGAGTAAGAAATTAAAAGCTGTACGTTTTGGTGACTCAGAAAGGGCACGTATTGGTGATTGGGTTATGGCTATTGGTAACCCTTATGGTTTTGGTGGTAGTGTAACGGTTGGTATTATTTCTGCACGTAATCGTGATCTTAATGCCGGTCCTTATGATAATTTTATTCAGACAGATGCTGCGATTAACCGGGGCAATTCTGGTGGTCCGTTATTTGATAGAAATGGTAAGGTGATTGGTATTAATACAGCGATTATTTCGCCTTCTGGTGGGTCTATCGGTATTGGTTTTGCTATACCATCAGATATGGCTCTCTCCGTGATTAATCAGTTGCGTGATTTTGGAGAAATAAGACGCGGTTGGTTAGCTATTCGTATTCAACCGGTAACAGAAGATGTTGCAAAAAGTCTAAAACTAGAAGAAGCTGTGGGAGCACTGGTTGCTGGTAAAATAGAACAGGCGAATGTGGATAATAGTCAGCTGCAAATTGGAGATGTTATTCTTCTCTTTGGGAATGCAAAAATTAAGCATGCACGTGATTTGCCGCGTTTAGTAGCAGAAAGTCCGGAAGGAAAAGTGGTGGATGTCACTGTTTTTCGGAATGGACAAGAAAAAACAGTAAAAGTTAAGCTTGGACGTTTGGTTGAGACAGATGCAAATGAAAATACAGTAGAAGAAGTCGATGATGAAAAAGGCGGTGCTCTATCAAAAAGCGTGATAATGCAATTTATGGGAATGACATTATCAGAGCTTACAACTGATTTGCGGCATCTCTATTCAATTACGGATAAAGTTCGGGGGTTGGTGGTGACATCTGTTGCAAAAAATAGTGCTGCGGATAAAAAGCGTATTCGCATTGGTGAAGTGGTTGTTGATATCAATCAAAGTTCCATTACAACCATTGATGAGGCTAAGAAACGTATTCATAAGTTACGTGAGGCTGGGCGTAAAAATGCCCTCTTCATTGTTGCTCGGCCAAATGGAGAGTTGCGACTCGTGACAATTCCAATGGATTGATATTCTTGAATGCGTGTTGAGTTATTTGTGTTTTTGTTATCGCTATTCAAAGTGTGCAAGAGGTGGTGGTTTGCTCTTATATTGCAATAGGAAGATTAACATAAGAACCCGTACGCTGTGGGCATTACTGTATTTTACTTCGTAGCCGGTGAAAAAGAAGCGGCTGCAAGAAAAATAGGAGTTTAAAGGAAGTAATTTTCAGTCACTTACTGTGAATCGGAGAGCCACCAATTTTAATGTAAAAAAATAGAGCTGTTTGATTACATGCGATAGGCTAAGTGTTATTTTTCCATGCGATTGCAAAAAGTATGTTATTTTATAGTTTTCTATCTGAAAGGGCTTTGGTGGTTGTGTTTTATTGTTGAATAATAATAGCAGAAATAAATGCTTTTAAGGCCTTTTAACATTGTTATTGTATTCATTTTTTATTCTTCTAAGGAATTAAAACTATCATAAGCACTTTTTCTGTATTAGGCGTAGAGATCTTGCTCGCGTTTTTTTGAAGAATTCATTCTATGGCAATGTAGGTAAAATAAAGCTTCTTTGAGATTTGTCATGTGTGTTGTGATACGTTGGTATTGGATAGACATAGGGGAGATCCATTCATGACAAAGAGAGAGATTACGTTGATAGCGGGGCCTACGGCAAGTGGTAAGTCAGCGCTTGCTTTACAAATGGCTCAAGAAAAAAATGCTTTCATCGTTAATACCGATTCAATGCAGGTTTATGAGGTTTTAAATATCTTAACAGCACGGCCTACAGAGTCTGATATTGCGATCGTTCCACACTATCTTTATGGCTATGTGAGTCCGACTCTTCATTATTCAGTGGGACAGTGGTTATGTGATGTTGGAGAGCTTTTAACTGCATTCACGTCAAAATCACTTATTTTTGTTGGTGGAACGGGACTTTATTTTCGTGCTCTTTTAGAAGGACTTTCGGAAATACCTCATATTCCAGATACTGTGCGGCAGAAATGGCGGCTTTTGCTTGATAAAGAGGGTGCTGAAGGCCTTTACCGCCAATTGTTGCAGATTGATGCCGTTCTTGCTGAGAAAATTTCTTTGCAAGATGGTCAACGTATTGTTCGTGCTCTAGAAGTTTATGAGGCAACTGGTAAAAAGCTTAGTTGGTGGCAGAAGAAAAAAACGCCTCCTCTGGTTTCGTCAGATTGTGCAGAAAAAATTCTTCTTCTTCCAACACGTCAACAGCTTTATGAACGTATTCATAAGCGGTTGGACGCTATGATTGAAAGAGGGGTTTTAAAAGAAGTATTTGCTATGAAAAATCTTATGCTTTCTCCTCTGTTGCCGGCGATGAAAGCTATTGGTTTGCGTGAATTTATGGATTATTTGGACGGATGTAAAAGTTTTGAGGATGCTCTTGAAATAGCAAAAACACAAACGAGGAGGTATGCAAAAAGGCAAATGACGTGGTTTCGTCATCAATTTGACGAGGAATGGATACCCATTTTTTCAGATGAAGAGCTGTAGAAAATTTTAAAAGAAAGAGAGCATTTGGGATGGAAAATTTTTTAAAAGATAATTTTTGATTGACGGGTAGCATTGATGAAATTAATGTCTTCCCAACAAGGAATATCTTTCTTACGGTATGTCGTGCGTTTGAATGAGGGGATAATTATACGGTGCATATCTTTGCGTGTAATGGGCTCTTTTGGGAGCCTTTTTTTATTGTGCTATAGATGGGCGAGAGGGGAAAATGGTAAATCATCTAAGAGAAAAAGAGAGTGCGGACGGAAAAATAATGTCTGGAGCTGAAATGGTGGTGCAGGCTCTTATTGATCAAGGGGTTAAACATCTCTTTGGTTATCCTGGTGGGGCTGTTCTCCCTATTTTTGATGTTATTTATCAACAAGACTCACTTCAGCATATTTTGGTGCGTCATGAACAAGCAGCAGGGCATGCTGCTGAGGGATATGCACGAAGCACAGGGAAGGTAGGAGTTATGCTGGTGACTTCTGGCCCGGGTGCAACTAATGCTGTGACACCTCTTCAAGATGCGCTCATGGACTCTATCCCTCTTGTTTGTTTTTCTGGTCAAGTACCGACAACAGTGATTGGAACAGGTGGCTTTCAAGAAGCTGATACGGTTGGTATTACAAAGTCTTGTACAAAATATAATTGTTTGGTTAAAGATGTAAATGATCTTGCGGTGATCATTCATGAGGCCTTCTTTATTGCTCAATTGGGACGTCCTGGACCAGTTTTGGTTGATATTCCAAAAGATGTTCAATTTTCTGCAGGGATTTATAGAGCACCTCGAGTGCCGACGTTTATGCGTTCTTATTCAAAACCGAGAGGGAATACACAGGCTATTGGAGAAGCGGTTTCTCTCTTAGCAGGAGCAAAGCGTCCTGTTATTTATTCTGGTGGTGGTGTTATTTCATCAGGTTCTGAAGCTGTAAGGCTTTTGCGTGATTTTGTTCAACTTGGTAATTTTCCCATTACGTCAACACTCATGGGGCTTGGTGTTTATCCTGCTTCTGGCAAAAATTGGCTTGGAATGCTTGGGATGCATGGGACTTATGAAGCTAATATGGCTATGCATGATTGTGATGTTATGTTGGCCGTTGGGGCGCGCTTTGATGATCGTATCACTGGGCGACTGGATTCGTTTGCACCTCATGCACGTATTATCCATATTGATATTGATCCTTCCTCCATCAATAAAATCGTAAAAGTAGAAGTGCCTCTTATTGGTGATGTGGCTTGTGTTTTGGGAGATATGATGCAACTCTTAAAAATACAGCAATTAGCGTTTAACGGTGAAGTTCGTGAGGCATGGTGGACGCAAATTAATCGCTGGAGAGCCCGTAATTCGTTGGCATATGCGGAGAAAAAAGATGTTATTATGCCGCAATATGCTCTTGAACGACTTTATGCTCTTACTAAAGATGCACGTGCTTATGTAACAACAGATGTTGGACAGCATCAGATGTGGGCAGCACAATATTATCGTTTTGATGAACAAAATCATTGGATGACTTCTGGTGGTCTTGGAACTATGGGTTATGGTTTGCCTGCTGCTATTGGTGTTCAAATCGCACATCCTGATGCACTTGTTTTGTGTATTTCTGGTGATGCTTCAATTCAGATGAATATTCAAGAGCTTGCAACGGCGATACAGCATAATGCTCCAGTGAAAATTTTTATTTTAAATAATCGGTATATGGGTATGGTTCGACAGTGGCAGCAATTGTTGCATGGCAATCGTCTTTCTCATTCTTATACGGAGTCGATGCCTGATTTTGTGAAATTGGCAGAAGCTTATGGAGCCGTTGGTATCTGTTGTTCAAAACCAGACGAACTTGATGATAAAATTCAGCAAATGATTGACTGTGATAAGCCAGTTCTCTTCGATTGCCGTGTTGATAATTTAGAAAATTGTTTTCCAATGATCCCATCTGGATGTGCGCACAATGATATGCTGTTGCCTGATGAGGCTAATGATGAAGCAGTTGCAAATGCTGTTCCTGCTGGAGGACAGTGTTTTGTATAAGGCGTTTGTAATTGCGATAACATGAATTTAAATTTTGCCTTTATTTCACTTCTTCATTTTGAAAATGATTTAGTAGAGATCATGTGCAGTTTTTTGAGATTACTTCATATTCTTAATTTAGTTGTTCGTATTGTTGTTCCTTTAGAATAGAGTGTTTTGTTCAACGAAAATGAGGTTTGATTAAAACATCTGATACGAGTTTTGTGTAAATGCAAGATTTAGGTTGTGGAAATATTTTATTCGACAGTTATTATATGATGCTTGGGATTTGCTTTAAAAGTGGTGGCCAATCTATTGAAAAGTCCTCAATAATGAGGACTATTTCGCAATAGTTCTTGCTCTTTTTATGCGAATCTTATTTTGATAAATTATGCAATTTTCACCGGAACAGGACAATGCATTGAAGGCTGTTGCTGCATGGTTGAAAGAGGGGTATTCTCCACTTTTTCGCCTCTTTGGTTATGCGGGGACGGGAAAGACAACGCTTGCACGTTATTTTGCGGAAACAGTTGATGGTTCTGTCCAATTTGCGGCGTTTACAGGCAAAGCAGCTCAGGTTTTGCGCTCTAAAGGTGCAAGCAATGCTTGTACTATTCATTCGCTGATTTATTGTCTGCGTGGGGAAGAAGAAGTTTCCGATGAAGTTACCGGAAAGAAGTTTATTGCGCCGACATTTGCATTAAATCGGAAGAGTACAGCTGCACAAGCCAAACTCATTATTGTCGATGAGTGTTCGATGGTAGATGAACAATTAGCGCATGACTTAATGAGTTTTCGGACGCCAATTCTCGTTCTTGGTGATCCAGGTCAGTTGCCTCCCATTTCAGGAGGTGGTTTTTTTTCTAATGGTGCGCCAGATTTTCTTCTCTCAAAAATTCACCGACAAGCGCGGGATAATCCGATTGTTCGTTTAGCTATGAATGTGCGTGAAGGACGCGATATTGCTTATGGTGATTATGGGACAGTGCGCGTTGTTACACGTAAAGAGGTTGAGAAACAATTTATTTTAGAAGCTGATCAGCTTTTGGTAGGGATTAATCGAACACGTTATCTTTATAATAAACGTTTGCGTGAGTTGAAGGGGTTTACAGCAAATTATCCGCAAGCAGGAGACAAGCTTGTGTGCTTGCGCAATGATCCCGTTAAAGGTTTGTTAAATGGCTCTTTATGGAAAGTTCTCACTTCACAGAAGGAAACTGTTAAACCGGGTGTTAATCTTCTCGTTAAGTCTGAAGAGAATGAACGTGGAGTGGTGAAGATCAAGCTTTTAAAAGCATCATTTGAAAATCCTGATAATGATATTTCATGGCAATTAAAAAAAAGATATGATGATTTTGATTATGGATATGCACTAACTGTTCATAAAGCGCAGGGATCCCAATGGGACAATGTGGTTTTATTTGACGAAGGTTTTGCATTTCGTGATATGTATGCGCGCTGGCTTTATACCGGAATTACACGTGCGGCAGAGCGTTTGATGATTGTTCGATAGAGAAAAATATTTTTATTGTTTGAAATTATGCTGGGGAATGTATTTTTTCTGTCTTTTAAAATATATATGTAAATAGGGATGTATATGGCAATAAAACTTTCGGTTAATCTCAATGCTGTTGCTGTTTTGCGTAATCGCCGTAATCTTCCATGGCCAAATATTAAAAATGTTGGGCATATCGCACTTACAGCTGGGGCGGCTGGTTTGACAGTTCATCCGCGTCCAGATGAGCGGCATATTCGTTTTGCTGATTTGCCGGATATACGCAGTTTAATTAACAGCTTTTTTCCTACTGCTGAATTTAATATTGAAGGTTATCCAAGCGATACATTTTTGGATTTGGCAGAAAAATATGCTGATCAGATTACCCTTGTTCCGGATGATCCAGCTCAATCAACTTCTGATCATGGTTGGGATTTCGTTCGTGATGCAGAATTTTTGGCACCCATTATTCAGCGCTTGAAAAAAAGAAAAATTCGTGTGTCGTTATTTGCTAATCCTCTTGTAGATGGTCTCGACATTGCTAAAGCAATTGGCGCTGATCGTGTGGAATTTTATACTGGCTCTTATGGAGGGGCATTCAAAGATAAGACAAAGCAGGAACAAGAGTTGAATAAACTTACTTTAGTGGCAAAAAAAGCCAAAGAGCTGCAGTTAGGTGTTAATGCAGGTCACGATTTGACGATTGCTAATCTTCCCGCTCTTGTCAATCGTGTTCCTTGGCTTGATGAAGTTTCTATTGGTCATGGGCTTATTGCTGATGCATTAGAATATGGAATGCATGAGACTGTGCAACGTTTTGTTGGGCTGTTGTCTTAACTTTTGTTCTTTATTAAATTTTGCGGATGATGTCTTATAAAGCTCTATTAGTTTTGTTGCAAAAGAATAAGTTTGCGTATGATAAAATAAATAGCACCACTTTGTTGGTTATATATTGATTTATAGCTCACTATATGTTGTTTAAAACATAAATTTTTTATCTTCATACTCTCGATTATGAAGATTCTTTTGGTTAAAATTTTCCCATGTGCTCTTTAAATGAGAGATAAAAATAAGATTTTGCAGATATTATTTTTATCAAAAAGTTGTATAGAGCTTTGTATGAGTGATGTTTTTTATAGTTATAAATGTGAATTTAAATCTTCACGTTAGAGTGTATAGAAATACTATGCTCATTTTGTAATTTTTTTTGCTATCCACTTTAATTTAGTTCATGCCGAAAGGCCATATGGTGTCCAGAATGCAAGAGTTTATCATGCGAAGAAAAGCAGAATTTTAGAGTGTGTATTTTTTTGGCAATGTTGTTGTGTATAATGCTTCGTTTTTGTAGAGTAGCGGTTGAGGTCTATTTTTGATCTGAATATTTTTGGGGAAGGTTTGGATTGTATTTTTGTGTAGAAGACTTAAACTCTAGAGATTATTTAGATGTCATGTTTTTATGAATAATGGTGTGGTTGTTCATGGTGTGCGAGGTGTGTTAGGGGGTGGATTTTTTCTTCAATAAAAAATTTAAATTCAGTTTGAGTATAAATATAAGGAAGTATTTTCATGCGTGTTTGTTATGATCGTGATGCGAACGTTAATTTGATTAAAGAAAAAAAAGTAGCTATTGTTGGTTATGGTTCACAAGGGCGTGCCCATGCTTTAAATTTAAAAGATTCTGGAGTTCAAAAGATTCAAATTGCTCTGCGTTCAGGATCGGAAACAGCTAAAAAGGCTGCTGTGGATGGTTTTATGGTTGTTAGTGTTGCTGAAGCAGCAAAATGGGCAGACCTCATTATGATGGCAACACCAGATGAATTGCAGGCTGATATCTATAAAGAGCATATTCATGATCATTTACGTGACGGGGCAGTGATTGCTTTTGCCCATGGTTTGAGTATTCATTTCGGCTTAATTGAACCTAAAAAAACAGTTGATGTCGTGATGATTGCTCCGAAAGGTCCAGGTCATACAGTGCGTAATGAATACCAATGTGGTCGTGGTGTTCCTTGCTTAATTGCGATTGCACAAGATGCTTCAGGGCATGCTCGTGATGTAGCATTATCTTATGCGTGTGGTCTTGGTGGTGGACGTGCTGGGATGATTGAAACAACATTTAAAGAAGAGTGCGAAACTGATCTTTTTGGTGAACAAGCTGTTCTTTGTGGTGGTCTTGTTGAGCTTATTCGCGCAGGTTATGAAACACTAACGGAAGCAGGTTATGCGCCAGAAATGGCTTATTTTGAGTGTTTACATGAGGTTAAATTGGTTGTCGATCTTATCTATGAAGGTGGCATTGCAAATATGAATTATTCGATTTCCAATACGGCTGAATGGGGCGAATATATGTCTGGTCCACGCGTGATT
Source organism: Bartonella sp. B23 (assembly GCF_053793815.1). Taxonomy (NCBI): domain Bacteria; kingdom Pseudomonadati; phylum Pseudomonadota; class Alphaproteobacteria; order Hyphomicrobiales; family Bartonellaceae; genus Bartonella; species Bartonella sp. B23. The sequence goes on along the minus strand of NZ_CP200033.1, from coordinate 925,139 downwards.
ACTGATGAAACAAAAGCAGAAATGAAGCGTATTTTGAAGGATATTCAGACGGGTAAATTTACGTCAAATTGGATTCAAGAGTATAAGGCCGGTGCAGCTCATTTTAAAGGTATGCGGCGTTTAAATGGCCATCATCCTATCGAAGAAGTTGGCAAAAAACTCCGCTCTATGATGCCTTGGATAAAGTCTGACGCTTTGGTTGATAGAGAGCGTAATTAAAGTCATAAAAATTTCTATGCAAAAAGCTCTTATGCTTTGTTCATAAAAAGGGTACCTAAAGTTACCCTTTTTGATGTGCCTTTCATATATAGGCCTTATTCCCCGGATTTTTGTATTTGCAAACTCTTTTTTCCGAAAATAAAGTATACAATTTTAAAAAAGGTAAATTACACTAGGATGTATTTTAGAGCTATTGCAGTATCATTCATTCTAATGACAACAAATAAATAGTGAATGTAAAGAAGATTAAAAGATTCCATACGCATAAAAATATCTACAGGATTTTATAAGGAGATACGGCATGTTGGAGAGGACATTTGCGACGATGGACAAATATAGCTGATCAAAATTATAAACCATACAAATATAAACAAAATTTTTGCGATTGTGCTTATAATTGTAAAAGCGTCTATGACTGCTGGTGATAGAGATAAAACTGCATAGCTTAATAAGATGCATAAATAAGGGAAGAGTAATGCATTGGATGGAATGCGATTGCTAAAAAGTTTTCCTAAAAATTTAGGTGATCACTTTTGTGTTGCGAGATTGGATATCATGCGGCTGTTTGAAAAAAATACCACTATTGATTGAAGATGTGGTAGCTGTTAGAACAACAAAGTTCATCAAATCATCAGCAGTTGGAGTGTCAATAAGTGCATACATCGTTACAAATGAGCTTTTTTCTGTAATGATTTGGTTCCAAGGAGTGACAGGATAATAGTCATAATGAGAAAGAAAATATAAAGGAAAATAATGCGGATGGATATCGAGTTGATAGCTTTTGGAAAAACTTCTTATGGTTCTTTTATTTCAGCTGTAGCTGTTCTAGCAAGTTCGAGATCAACAAAAGCAAAAATAACAATTTGAAATCCTGCAAAAATGCTGTAATGCCTCGAGAAAAGATATTTCTACTGTCCCATATATTGCCAAAGGAGGTAATGAGGCTGTTCAGGGATATAAAGCGAGTAAAGATCATGTAAAATCCTGCAATAATTAATACTAAAATTGCTAGGATTTTGATAAGATAAAACCAAAATTCAAATTCGTTAAATAGTTTTACGGCTCTGAGGTTGAATATTAAAAATGACAGAAGATCTATGAGAGTAGGAGTTCACGAATTGAGTTCAGGCCCTCAAGAGTGTGTATAGCTGACAGTAGCAATAATTTCGGCAATTTCAGTTACAGTTCAGCACAACCAATACGTTTAGCCGATAAAAAATCCAACACTTGAACCAAGAAGATCGGTTGAAAAATCAATAAAAGATCAAGAAAGTAGTGGCTATCCCATAATACGTGTTACAAAGTATATAGCACAACCAATAATAGCGTAAACTAATAAGATTGAAGAATCATTGGTACTAATTGTTTTTTTCTGACTCCATAAAAATGCCTGTTTTAATAATTTTACAAATGGCTATAAGTTGTATGTGGCGATTATCTAGTCCACGTTGCAATTTTCTTAGATTTTTTCTAATTTTTTACAACTCATTTAAAAGAGGTTTCCTTTAATTATGATGAGATAAAAATTACCTTAAAAAGGGTAATTCTCCTCATCAATCATGATATGGATGAAGAATAAAGGAAAGAAAGATTTTTTATGATTCCATGCGAATCAAAGAAAAAGAATATGAAATGAACGGGGGTATGCTATTTTACTGAAAAATAACGGAATAGAAATTTAAGTGCGGAGTTTTTAAGTATAGCTGTGATGGCTATGAGAAAGCATACTATGATTAATTAGACAATTACTCTTGAGCTGCTAAATTTTTGTGAGAGATCACTTGGATTATCGATAGGTGGATGAGAACAGTTTGAGGTGAAATAATGTGTTTACATTATGCTTATCCTCCATAATTAGGTGTAATGATTATTTTGGATGTTATGGCGGGCGGCGGAGTTTTGATTTTTCAGATAGAGTTTAGGATTGCTATCCTCTTTAAAAAAATACGGTAAGAAATTTTGAAATGATTTCTCTATGAATTATTATAATTACAGTAGAGGATAGAAATAGAGAGAAAAATTCCACTATTAATTTTTAGAAGGGTATTTTCTATTCCAATATGCCTATGTTGTTAATTGGAATGCAAGATTTATTCACGGTTATTTATTTTTATTTAGTGGTATAAACGGGAGAGATTTCTTTTCTTTTTCACAAAGAAAATGAGAAATACGGTGGGATTTTTTATTCTGAAATTGTGAACAAGAATTATGTTCAGCTTGGATAAAAACTTGTGAGAATTTCATGTTGATTATATAGAATCTTTTCCAAGATATGGTAGAGAAATGAAGTGTATTTATGATTTTTTTTACTTTTGTAGAAATTGGTAAAAAAGAGAAAATGATTTGAGAGGTCTTTGAAAAGTTTTTAAGATTTTTTATATTTTTAAAATTTCGAAAAGTCATTTTTGAAAAAGCAAAAAAATAAATCTTATCCTACAATAAAAAAGGCTTTTATTACTCTTTTGCTGTAGGTATTTGTAAATCTGTGTTTTTTGATTGTTTAATGCGCTTTTCAGCTCTAAGAGGAAGTTTTGAAAAATTTTGTTTTATACTGCTCCGTATAAGTGCTAGTGCTTCTGCAAATAAAAAATCTTGTCGATTTCCGTAGAAGATTTTATTTGAAAATTCAATGTCTCACATATAAGAAGGGTAACTTCTTACCCTTTTAACATGCTTTTTACGTGTAGGTTTTATTTGTTATCTTGAGCTGTTTTTTTCCTTAGAAAGATAAAATACGCTATTCCTAAGAAAGCAAACCATGCTAAACTATATTTAAGAGCCGTGAAGGTATCAGATTCTAATGTCAACAAATAGAGCATAAAAGCAAAAAAAGCTAGAACAGCCCAGCATGCGACAACACCTCCTGGCATTTTATAGACAGATTCAGCATGCAGTTTTGGGTGATTGCGACGATACACAATATAGCTAACTAAAATTACAGACCATACGAATAAAAACGCAATAGCTGAAATACTGGTCACAATTGTAAAAGCACTTATGATACTTGGGGATAGTGATGTGATTGTGTACCCTAATAAAATACACAAGCAAGAAAAGAATAGGGCGTTGGCTGGGACATGATATTTGGAAAGTTTTCCAAAAATACGAGGTGCTCCTTTTTGCGTTGCAAGCCCGTATATCATGCGACTGGTAGAAAAAATACCACTATTTGCAGAAGAGGCGGCAGATGTTAGGACAACAAAATTCACCAAACCAGCAGCTATCGGAATGCCAGCAAGCCAAAACATTTCAACAAAGGGACTTCTATCTAGAAGCACTTGATCCCAAGGAGTTATGGACATAATTACAATAAGAGAAAAGATATAAAAAAATACAATACGAACCGGTATTGCATTAATTGCTTTCGGCAGAACTGTTTTAGGATCTTTAACTTCAGCTGCGGTTGTTCCGGCAATTTCTATACCAACAAAAGAAAAAATAGCAATTTGAAATCCAGCAAAAAAACCTGCGATTCCCAGAGGAAATATGTTTCCATTGTTCCATATGTGGCTGAGAGAGGCAACAGTACCATTGGGAGAGGTAAAACCAGTAACGATCATATAAAATCCTATAATGATTAATACTAAAATCGCTACAATTTTGATAAGACCAAACCAAAATTCAAGTTCACCGAACATTTTTACTGCGAAAAGATTAAAGATTAAAAAGAAAGTAATGCAAGAAAAAACAACAGTCCATGGATTGAGTTCGGGCCACCAAAAGTGCATATAAGTGATAATGGCGATAATATCTGCTGCTCCAGTTACAACCCAGCTTAGCCAATAGCTCCAGCCAACAAAAAAAGCAATTCCTGGTCCCAGCATATCGGTTGAAAAATCAATGAGAGATCGATATTGCGAATTAGAAAGCAAGAGTTCTCCCATAGCACGCATTACAAAGTATAAGGCGCAACCGATAATAGCATAAACGAGTATAATAGAGGGGCCTGCTACGCTAATTGTTTTTCCTGATCCCATGAAGAGTCCTGTCCCAATGGCACCACCGAGAGCTATAAGTTGTACGTGACGGTTATCCAATCCCCGTTGCAATTTCTTTCGAGGATCATCTTCTAAATTTTGTTTGTAGTTCATTTTTTGAAGGTTCCCTTTAATTATTTAAGATTCAAATTACATTGAGAAAAGTAACCTATGTATCGAAGCATGATATGAGTGAGTCGTAAAGGAGAAAAACATTTTTTATGATTTCATGTGGAAAAAGGGAAAGCATAGGAAACTGATAAGAATAAACGACTCCACTCCAAAATAATATAAAATTTGAATGCAGAGTTTTAAATTTTAGATGAGGCGATTGATAAATGGTTGATACAAATATTTAGTATTGTTATTTAAATTATTTTTAAGATATTTCAAACAGTTGTAAGAAAATACTTATGGATCATAGCAAAACATATTCGTATAATAAGACTGTAGTTTTCATAGATCTTATAATGAAAAAATATTTTTTTTCATTTAGGTAGATCGTGTAATTAAAATATCACTTAAGAAATTGTTTTTATGACAAGAAATATAAAGCGATTTTTACAATAATTTTTATTTTGTACCATAAATGAAAAATCGCTATTTTCTTTTGTGCAAGGTCAGTGATAAGAATTCCATTCAGACGTTCATACCACTGGGTAAAGTCTTACGAGAGAATCGGATTAGTCATGTAGAAGATCTTTAGAGGATGATAGAGAAATACAATGTATTTGTAGTGTCTTTTTTGAATAGATTATAAAGAGATTTATTTTCATATGGTTTAAATTAGGAAAGAAAAGTTCTTTTAAGAAGTAAATACAGATGTTTGTTGTAACAGTTTCATAGTAAGTTCTTTTTGCTCATTTAATTACAAAGCTGTAGGTATATTTGTTAGGGTTTTTGATAATTTTTCCAAAAAATCGCCAGAAAAAAATCGAAATTCTGATAGATAAAGAGAAAAATAACAAGACACATTTTGTAGAGGAAAATGCAAAATTTTCTTCTCTTTTTTATTATGCATGTAATTTGATATTGGTTTGTGCACTAAGTGAGAAGAAGTAGTATTGATTAAAAACACGTGGTAATTTATTGTTTTTACGTATAATTTTTATAATTAAATGCGCATTTTTTCAAAATGGATTTTGATATCTAAAATTATAAAAAAGAGCTAAAAAGAGCGAAAATTGGAATTTTCTGTTAAAAATGAAAGAAGTCTGTGAAAGCTTAAGAACCATCTTTAAAAAAATAAATAAAAAAATGAAATCAACTCCAAAATTAGTCAAAAATAACTCAATAGGCAAAAAATATTTTTATATCGATTGTTGATTTTAAAAGGGCATAGAGCCGTATTTTGTATAGCTTCTATTTGATGTTTTAAATGCAGTTTAAAGAAGAGGGGAAGTTGCCTCTACTTCTTCTATATTGTTGATATTTTGAATAAGTGCTTGTAAGTTTTTATAAAGCTTTACTGCTAATTTCGCCATATCTTCAGAGGAATCTTTTTTTCTCAAGAAAAGCTCTCTAAGGATTTCAATGTTGGTATGAAACAAGCAGAGCAGGAGTTTGCCAATTGGATTGTCGATGGTTTTATTACCTTTATCACGAAGTTGAGCTATTTTTTTGCATCATTTTCAGTGAACAATCTGAAGCCGGCTATTCCTCTCCCGCTTGTAAAAAGATTACGGCTGAGTACTCCAAGCTTGATAAAAAGGTGATCAACCTTGCCAATCTACATCAATATATGGACTTATCAGTATTGATTTATCGGATCTTTTCCATTTGTCAAATTGGCTTGGAGGGGGCAAACAGCCGTCCAACCCATTGTGCAATTTTCGTGAAGTCATGACAAACATGCTCCTAACATATAGATAAGGGACAAAGACTGCTTCACCATCACACACAGTCAAAAATGTCACGGTGCATATTTATGGTGCGCGTGATCCTGTTACGACAGGGCGGTCCGTTAGTGCTGCGATTCAACGTGCACAAGCCAATGCACTCCATGGAGGGACAGAATGAATGATCCCTTTATGATGCTAGGACCACATCAATTGTATGTCGATTGGCTCAATTTTTAATCGTTTGAGGAGGAGTTTTTAGCTACATGGGTTTCAATGGCACGCTTTGGGAGGGCGTCGAGCTTGCAGTTTACAGGCTATGGCAGTGATCCTAAAGTCATCCCTGATCGCTCAGGGGAGATGTGATCAATTTTTTCAGAGTTTTGCAACGCCATTATCGGCCTTTTATGGATATGCTAAAGTTCCAAATCAGCATCCGTTAGGCATTTCAACGTCTCTCACGGCAAGAGCAAAAGGATTTAACCGATTTAGAGCGTGTTGTTCGGTTTTTGTATTTGCAACGGTCAAGTTTTAGCGGCAAGGTGGTAAAGCGCACATTTGGCGTTGAAACGAGCTGTGGTGCACGGTTTAATTATTTTAAGGTTGAAGCGTCATTAGAGCTTCTTTGCCAGCGCTTGGCAAGGGTTGCGATTGAAAATACAGATTGGTCAGACTTTATTCTTCGCTATGATAAATAAAACGTTTTGTTTTACCTTGATCCGCCTTATTGGGGTGCTGAGAATTATTATGGAAAGGATTTGTTTAAACGAGAAGATTATCAGGTGATGGCTACGATTCTTGCGTAATTAAAGGGCAAGTTTCTTCTTTCTTTAAATGACGTACCAAAAATTCGGAAAACCTTTAGTCAATTCCATATAAAATAGGTCACCACATCTTATTTATGTGGCAGCTCAAATAATGCTATTGCTAAAGAACTGATCATCACAAATTGCGATTTTTAATAGAAAAAAGACTCTTTGAAAGGCCTGTGAAGATCCTTTAAAGCCACTTTGAAAACCCTGTGAAAAAAATAAATCTGTACAAAATGAGGCAGCAAGATTTAATCATGAAAGGAAATGGTGGGTGATGAGGGGATCGAACCCACGACCCGCTGATTAAGAGTCAGCTGCTCTACCGACTGAGCTAATCACCCACAACTTTTCAGAAGATGAGAATGAGCGGTTCTATAATGCTCATAAAGGGGGATGTCCAGATAGTTTTATTATTTTTTACATGAAAGTAGCAAAATTTATAGCTAAATTGGCTGTATGATTAAAAATATGATATGACCCCTTGATCTTATATAAAAATAGACTCATTATAAAGAGCTTTGTAAACGAGTGTTTCGATTGTTGTGTGGAGCTATGGTTGGAAGATCGTCAGGCGTGATACTTGAGAAAAATTTAGAGAAACCTTCTTATGGTTGTGAGTAATGTAGATTAGTGTTCTTTTGTATAAATTTTATAAATAATCGTATGCGTTTAAGTAATATTTTACCTTCGCTTGTTTTGAGCACAGTCTTTTTGCATACAATATTCTTGATCAATTGTGCGAATGGGAGCTCATGAATTTATTTTGTCAATTGCGCACTTTTAAGTTTTTAAAAGGTGTACTATAATGGAGTGGATCACTGATCCCCACGCGTGGTTTGGCTTGGTCACGTTAATTTTTCTCGAAATTGTTTTAGGAATAGACAACCTCGTTTTTGTTGCAATTTTAGCTGAAAAATTGCCTATCCATTTGCGTGATCGTGCGCGCTTGATAGGTCTCACTTTGGCACTCATTATGCGACTGTTTCTTCTTACGGTTATTGGATGGGTGATGAATCTTGATACGATAATTTTTTCATTCTCCTCTTTTGTATTTAGTTGGCACAGTCTTATTTTAATTGGTGGTGGGGCTTTTTTGCTAGCAAAAGGAACATTAGAATTACATGAACGATTAGAAGGGATATCGCATGAAAGAAAGACAGGCATTGCTTATGCTGTCTTTTGGCAGGTAATTATTCAAATCGTGGTACTGGATGCCGTTTTTTCCCTTGATAGTATTATTACTGCAACAGGTATGATTGCAAGAGAGCAAGCAGTGGTTATGTATATAGCAGTCATTGCTGCCATGGGGGTGATGATGTGTGGATCTGGTCCTCTTATGCGCTTTATTAATCGTCATTCTACTATTGTCATCCTTTGTCTTGGCTTTTTGATGATGATTGGTTTTACCCTTATTGTTGAAGGATTTGGTTTTCATATTCCAAAAGGGTATTTGTATGCTGCTATTGGTTTTTCTGTTCTCATTGAATCTTTTAATCAAATTGGACGTCGTAATCGTGAAAAGATGATTACAACAAATAATCTCCGTGGTCGAACGGCTGATGCTGTTTTAAGGCTCTTAGGAGGGGGAAATAAAGACGGTCATCTGGGCGAGACTGTGGATGTTATTGCTGAACAAGCAGCAGCTTCTGAGTTATTTCGACCTGAAGAAAAAGAGATGATCCGTGGCGTCCTCGATTTGGCTGATCGTCCTGTTCGTTCTATAATGTCTCCGCGCAATGAAATTGAGTGGTTGGATTTGAATAGCGATGAGAATGAAATGCGTAAAGAACTACAACAAGTTAAACATAGCCGCTTAATTCTTGCACGTGAAAAAGTGGATGAATTTGTTGGTGTTGCTTTGACCAAAGATCTCCTTTTGAATTTGGCTGAGGGAAAAAAAATCAATTGGAAAAAAGCTATGCGAGAACCCCTCGTGGTTCATGAAAATACAAGCGTCTTACGATTGATGGAGCAATTACGCAATTCTTCGATTCAACTGGCAATTATTGTTGATGAGCATGGATCTTTTGAAGGGATTGCAACACCAACCGATATTCTTGAAGCCATTGCAGGTGATTTTCCTGATGATGATGAAGAACCCATGATTGCAGAACAACTTGAAAATGGAAGTATTCTTGTTGAAGGATATGCTGATATCCGCCGTTTGAGTGGTTATCTTGGGCGTAATCTTGTTGATGAGGCAGATCGTTACACGACTCTAGCAGGGTTTATGCTTTGGAGGTTTGGTCATTTGCCGAATGAAGGAGAAAGCTTTGAAGCTGATGGGTTACATTTTAAAGTTATAGAGATGGATCGTCGAAATGTATCTAAAATCCTTATTTCTCCTCTCATGTAAGAAAAAAGCGTATTATTTTTTTATTTATGTTGAGGATAAAACACGGAGTAAGCAAAAATTGAATTGCAATGAGTCTTTAGGTTAAAAGAGGGAAATTTTCACACTAGATGAAGACTTTTATTAATAATTTGCTAGGAAGAGAAAATGATACAGAATTATTTGTAATAATAATCATTAATTATCAGAAATAATGGTTGCATGTGCATTATTTTTGCATTTTTATCGAGTATATTACTTTATAAAATGGTAATTTTAACATTCAATTCTGAAAGTTAATTAGAGATTATAGAAGCGGTTATTTTTCTGCATGGAAATTCATCTTATAGGTTCATGAACATCCTTTTGAAGGAAGAATGAAATATAAAATGTTGCCATGTTTTGTATTGCGGTGTTTCTATAAAAAGAAGAGCGTTTCAAAGTTTAATATAAAAAAAATGAATAAAGACTAATGGCTGCATTATTTTACATTTTACACACCACAAAAAAAGGAAGATGCTGATTTTTTTTATTTACTCAGGTGGTGTTTTGGGAGTTCGCTTCCAATATTGTTGGGCTTCAAAAATTGCTACAACAAATAGTGAAATGATGAACGGTATAATCAAATAAAACATTCTGAATACGATAAGTGCTGCAACAACATCCGCTGGATTTAAATTGGGCATACCTGTTATGAATAAGGCTTCCAGAACACCAACTCCTCCTGCTGGAGCATTGGAGAGAAGAGTTATCGTAAAAGATGCTAGGAAAACACCGAGCACAGAAATAAAATGAACATCTGTATTGTAAGGGAGAACAGCATATATAATCCCTGCTGCTGCTAAAAGCTCTAGGGGGCTAATGAGAAGCTGTTGAATGACAATTTTTAGTCGCGGATAAGAAAGTTGAATTTTTTTACCTAGGCGCAAGGGTCTTAATTGAAGCCAGCTACCAAAAACATAAAGTGCTATACAGCTGAGCAAAATTGCACCAACTGTTGTTCCAAGCCATCCAGGAAGATCATCATGAATGAGCGTGATAATTTCGGGTTGCAGAATCAAAACGATCCCAAAAAGTAAGATTGTACCTACCACAAATGTAAAAGAGCAAAAACCTACTAATATTGCGATTTCAGTTCCACTTAATCCTTTCATTTTATAAGCGCGGTAGCGCACGACTGCACCAGAAAAAACCGAAGCACCTATATTGTGCGAAAGGGCATAGGTCGTAAACGAACATATAGCGATAAAAATCCAAGAAATTTTATGGCCAAGATGCTGTAAAGCAATTCGATCATATCCCGCAAGAGTGGCATAAGCTAAAAGAGAACACAAACAGGCTAACAGCCAATGTTGTCCATTTAAACTGTTCAAGCGTTCCAATACTTCATTAAAAGAAATCGCAGAAAGCTTTATATAAAGAATGCGGATAGATATCAGCATTGCTAAGACACCAATAAATGGCCATATAAACTGCTTTATTTTCACGCTTCTTTATCCATTTTATGTTTTTTGTAAATTTAATTCATGATTTTGCATATTTTTTACAGGCCTCTGCTCCGTTATATGCTCGATAACACCATTGGCAATTTCTTCATCATCGGTTACTACAATATCTGCACCTAAATCAATGAGATAAGACGTTTCTACGTCGGATAGTGCATGCGTGATTATTTGGATATTTTTTCTTGTATCACGTATATTCACTATACACTCTCCTACTTCAATGGTACCTCGCATTGTAATAACAACTTTGTGTGCATTGTTTATATTTGCTGCATTCATTATTTCTTGTTGAATAATATTGCCGCAAATGACCTCGAAACCATCTGCAATTGCTTGATCAGCGAGGCGTTTTGATTCTTCTACTATCACTAAGTTTTTTTTTCTATCTTTTAAAGATAGTGCAACACATTTACCAATACAACCGTAGCCAATAATCACGATATGGTTGGTCTTTAAGGTCATTTGTAAAAATTCTTGATCGAGATCTTGTGGATCAATGTCAATAATTTTTTCTATATCGTGTAAATTTTCAGAAACCTTTTCTAGATGTTTTTTAATTTTATTACAGGCTAAGAAAACAAGGGGATTGAGCAAAATAGAAAGAATCGCACCTCCAAGAATTAAATCATGGGCATCGTTGTTTAAAAGTCCTAAGTTCAAACTTAAACCTGCAAGGATAAAAGAAAATTCTCCGATTTGGGCAAGGCTTGCAGAAATAGTTAAAGCTGTTGCATTAGAATAGCGAAAAGCTTTAACGATGAAAAAGGCAGCAACAGATTTTCCCAATACAATAATAAACAATGTTGCTAGGAGAGGAAAAAAATGAGTCAATAATTTTCCTGGATCAAATAACATACCTACAGAAACAAAAAAGAGAACAGAAAATGCGTCTCGTAGTGGTAAGGATTCTTCTGCTGCATGATGGCTCAATTCTGATTCGCTCATCACCATGCCTGCAAAAAAAGCACCAAGAGAAAGAGAAACACCAAATAGATGAGCTGCTCCGAAGGCCACTCCTAATGCAATGGCAAAGACACTAAGACGAAATAATTCGCGTGATCCTGATTGTGCACTCATTTTTAATAACCACGGGATAACACGCCGACCAATAATGAGCATAAGAGCGATAAATATGATAACTTTCAAGATTGTGAGACCAAAAATTCCCCAAATACTTAAATCTAACCATTGAACAAGAGGATCAATCGCTTCCTTTTTTGCACTGCTAAGGACATTTGCCAGTGATGGTATGAGAACAAGAATAAGAACCATTGCTAAATCTTCAATAATCAGCCATCCGACAGCAATGCGTCCTTTTTCTGTTTTAATAAGGTGGCGTTCTTGCAAAGCACGCAGAAGGATGACAGTGCTTGCAATTGATAAAGCTGAACCGAAGATTAAACTACCACTAAATCCCCATCCCATGATCAAACCAAGGCACAAGCCAAGAAAAGTAGAAAATATCATCTGTGCAATAGCAGCGGGGATAGCAACAGCTCTCACAGATAGAAGGTCTTTTAATGAAAAATGGAGTCCAACACCAAACATCAATAAAATGATCCCAATTTCTGCGAGTTGGTTAATAATAACGGAATCTATCCTAAATCCGCCTGTATTGGGTCCCACGATAACACCAGCCAATAGGTATCCCACAAGAGGTGAGATACGCAAACGGCTTGCAATCATTCCTAAAAGAAATGCTAAACATAAACCGGAAACAATAGTTGTAATCAGTGGTGTATCATGGAGCATGGACTATTTATGGCTTTGTTGTTAAAAAATGAATGGGTTGAAATGAACGTATTTCTTATGAGAAAAAAGAGGAAACCTATTATATGAGAATGGCATTTTCATTTTGCTTTTGTATTTATACAATTATTTCGTTTATGCCACCAATTTCCTAGCAAGAGTAAAATGGGTGCGGCAATAAAAATAGAGGATGATGTTGCAATAACAATCCCAAAGACCATAGGTACTGCAAAATTATGGACAGCACTTCCACCCCATATCGCCATAGGGAGCATAGCGAGAACTGTGGTAGCCGATGTAAAGAAACAACGGACAAGAACTTGGTTAATTGAGAGATCAATGAGTTCGCGCAGGGGCATTTTTTTATAAAGGCGCATATTTTCACGCATTCGATCATAGACAACAACCTTATCATTTATAGAATAACCAACAATTGTTAGAAGAGCAGCGATGGCTGTTAAATTGAAATCAAATTGAAATAAAGCGAAAAAACCAACCATTTTCGTAGTATCTAGAATGAGTGTTACAATTGCTCCAACTGCAAAAAACCATTCGAAACGTAACCATATGTAGAGAGACATAGCAATGGCCGCCAGAATAACAGCGGTAAAAGCAGCTGTAGCAAGCTCACCTGAAATTTTTGGTCCAACAACCTCTATTTGATCGAATGTGGCATCCGGATAGATGTTTTGTACCGCTGTTTTCACTTTATCAATAGCGCTAATTTGTTGTGCTTCACTGCCATTTTGTTTCTGTATACGAATCAGCACAGTGTTTGCATTATCCATATTTTGCAGGGTAATTTCACCAATATTGAGAGTTGAAAGCTTAGAGCGCAAGCTAGCTAAGTTTGCTGGTACTTTTATGGTAATACTCATTTGGCTACCACCGATGAAATCAATTCCAAAATTCAAGCCAGGCTTAAAAAACAGAAAAGCTGAAGCTAGCGATAAAATAATTGAGACGCCAATTCCAACGAATCGTGCTTTCATAAAATGGAAATTTGTATTTTGTGGGATGATGTTGAAAATAGAATGAAGATGCAGAGTTTTAATTTTCCATTTACGTATTACCCAAGTCATCATGATACGCACAATCGTAACATTTGTGAACATAGAAATGATAATACCAAGCAGCATTGTTACAGCAAAACCGCGAATAGGACCGGTGCCAAACCAGAACAGTAAAATAGTTGCAATAATTGCAGTAACATTAGCATCAACAATGGTTGCGAAAGCGTGTTTAAAACCGCGATCTAAGGCTGCAAAGGCACTGACACTTTTTCGACTTTCTTCACGGATGCGCTCATTGATGAGAATGTTGGCATCAACGGCGATACCAATGCCTAAAATAATACCAGCAATACCTGGTAATGTGAGTGTCGCACCCAGAAGACTAAGTGTAGCAAATGTTAAAATAGTATGTAGTGCTAGCGCTATATTTGCAATGATACCCCACAGTCTGTATAAAAGAAAAATAAAAACTGTAACAAGAGCAAAGCCTATTATGCCGGTGTAAAACCCCATCTGGATGGCGTCAGCACCAAGATTTGGACCCACAGTTCTCTCTTCAATCACGGTTAGTGGTGCTGGCAAGGAACCAGCGCGCAGGAGAGCTGCTAGAGTTGAGGCTTCTTTAGGGCCAAAGCTTCCTGTAATTTGACCCTGTCCATTGGGAATAACACTATTAATAGTAGGAGCAGTCAAAACTTTGTTATCAAGAACGATTGCGAAAGGGCGATTAATGTTTTGTCGCGTTATTTCCGCAAACATTTTTGCACCAGCGGAATTTAAAGTAAATGAAATAATAGAACGTCCAGGTATTTGCGGGTCAAAACCTGCGCGGGCATCTGTCAGAACATTTCCATCTAAGGCGACTTGATCATAAATCGCGTAGCGTTGTGTTTCCTCTGTATATCCGGGGAGAATTGAAACACCTACGGGTGGGTTATTTATATCTACATTAGAGGGCACCAAATGAAAGGTCATCTTAGCAGTTGTTCCTAAAAGATCACGTAGCTGCTTCGGGTCTTGTAAACCCGGCAATTGAACCATAATACGATCAGTTCCGACTTTTTGTATAGCAGGTTCAGTAATACCAACTTGATCTATACGGCGACGTATGATTTCTAAGCTTTGTTCAATAGCACTGTTCACACGATCCTTTATACCAGCTTCAGTTAATACGACACGGATAGTTTCATTTTGAGCACTAATAGTGATATCATCGGTTGTAGCACCAAAGCTGCTATATACAGGAGTGATTAATGTTTTCAAAGCAGTGACAGCTTTTTCATTTTGTGTTGGATCAGAAATAATTGCAATTATACTGTCTTCGAGGATGCGAATACTCGATGTACGGATTTGTTTTTCGCGTAGCGTGTTGCGCACATTGCTTAAAACCGTGTGCAGTTGGTCGCGTTTTAGTGTTTTGCTGTCGACCTCAAGTAAGAGGGAAGAGCCTCCTTGAAGATCAAGCCCAAGTGTTACTCGGGTGTCGGGTAAGAATTTTAAGTTTTTAACTTGTTCTTGCGAGAATAAATTAGGCAAGGCGATGTAAATGCTGCTTAAAATGATCAAACAATAAAGAGTAGTTAACCAACCGGGTGTGCGCATGATATATTCCACTGATAGGAAATTTAAGAGTTATTAAAATTAAAGGTGAGACAGGATAATAATCTCACAATTTAAGATTCAAGCAAAAGGAGGAGCACGTTTATCTGAAAAATATTGTGTTTGTAGGTTCTCAAGCTCTGAACAAACGAATGTGGTCGTTATTAAAAAGAGATCCAACATCGAGATATTTTGCAAAATGCTGAGGGGCAATACAGAATCTTTATGAAGTGTTACAAGCTTTTTGTTTTTGGTTGTTTTAGCATTTAACTGATTACGTTTGTTTTGTGAATCGAGGGTATTCGTTTCAACTATATTATCTGCTTGTGATTGTTTGATTGAATAGGCTCTTGTTCCTAGATTGTTTGTCAACAATATGCCAAAACTGGACAGAAGAATCCAGGCTGTAAAAGAGAGAAAATTTTCTTTTTTGCAAGAAAGGTGCAAAAAAAGCATGCTAAAACGCCTTCTTTAATCTTGTTAAGTCCACAAACTTAGCTATTATCTTTTCTCTTATTATCAGCATTATGGGATAAGGAAAAGCTTTTATAAGATTATTCTATAAAAGTTGAAAATATTTATTCCATGCCATATTTTTAAAAAGGGGTGGATTTTTCTTTATGCATCTAAGGCAGATATGTATTCATTTTTTAAAAAAAAATCACTCATATTTTTCTTTGTTTTTGAGATTGCCGTTGTATTCAGTTCGTGTGCATGGGGGCATCTTGAATCGCAAAATACCACAATTGGACAAGGGAACACTTTTCACTCAATTGATAAAATTATTCAACAACAACAGTTAATTGTTAAGAATCTTGAACAAAACACAGAACGTTTAGAAAAAGATTTTGAAAAAAAATCAGGAGATCAGCATGCTTTGGTAGAACTGCGGTTACGTGCACAAAATATCAATAAACGTGCCATAGAAGCAGCGTTTTTTTTGCGTGCTCCTCTTAATGATATTAATGCACTTCTTGATCAATTAACAGAGCTCCATGATGATTTAAAAAATTTGAAAAAAACAAGTGAGGAGCGTTCTCACTTGATGGAAAAAAAAGCTAAAATTAATAGTATAGTGCTTCGGTTTGAAGAAATCTTTTTGGCCACAAATAAAATGGCCGAACTTGCTATTTCTCAATCTAGAGAATTTTTTAAATATACACTTACGCACAGATTTGAGTTTTCGATGTCGATAGTTACACATCTCATCCAGAAAACCAAAGAGGCTTCATCGGATTTTCGTTTGTTATTGAGTTCTTGGTGGAATTTTGTATTTTATTTCAAATTATTAAATCTTATTCTTTCCTTCTTAATTCCACTTTTTGTTGTTTTGGGACTTTCTTATTTTTCTCGCAAAATTTTGGTACATGTGCGCGATCATTTTACCAAGGAGAATGGAGAAATATCTTATTTGCAATGTTTATTGGTTTCTTTTATTTCAGTTCTTCTCCCTTCGCTTGTGTGTGCTGTTTATATTTATTTCGTATTGTTTTTGTTCCATAGTTTTGGTTTGGATCTGGGCAAACTCACAACGGTATTTGATATGCTTGGATATCAAATTGTCTTAGTTTTTTTGATAAATCGTTTAGCAGTTGTTCTGTTATCACCGAATATAAAACAAGTGCATATTCTCAATATTACACCGCTGGCATCATATCAATTAGTGATTTTGATCACTTTTTTAGGTGGAGTTTTGGCACTTGATGCTGTTTTCGATAGTATTTATCAAGTTGTTTTGGCTTCTTTTTCTTTGACAATTGCTAAAAGTTTTATTGCTGTTTTTCTTGTCGCGATATTGCTGTTTCTTATCTCATTTGTGCCTTTATGGTTTAGACGTGGAACTTCTCAAGATGGAGAGAGAGAACAACACTTTTGGCCACTTTATATACGTATTCCTCTGATTATATTGGGAATATTTCTGGTTGTGATGAATTTTTTAGGTTATGTTGGCCTGGCGCGTTTTATTATGCAGCAAGTTATAATCTGGGGCGCATTTTTGGTTTTAATGTATTTGGGGATAAAAAGCTCACAAATGATTGGAACTAAAGGACAATTTATGAAAACAAGTGTTGGTCATACTTTGATGCAACGGTTCCATTTAGAAGAGAAAACAATGAATCAATTGGGGATTGTTTTAAGTATTTTTCTCAATTTATTTGTTGTCGTATTTTGTGCAATGCCAATTGCCGTACAGTTTGGATTTTCTTACTCTGATTTGAGAGCAGTTTTGTGGCATTTGATGACTGGTTTTCAAATTGGAAATGTATCTATTTCTTTGATTTCTATTGTTACAGGAATCGTTGTTTTTTTCGCTTGTTTTTTCGTTATTCGTCAAGCTATCGGTTGGCTAGATGGCACGATACTATCGCATGGTGAATTCGATTCTGGTGTACGTAATTCTATCAAAACGGTTATAAGTTACCTTGGTATTATTCTATCAGCTCTGATGGGATTGTCGATGGCAGGTTTTGATCTTAGAAATTTTGCTCTCATTGCTGGTGGGCTTTCGCTTGGTATAGGTTTTGGATTACAAAATATTGTTCAAAATTTTGTATCTGGGCTTATTATTTTGGTTGGGAGACCATTTAAACTTGGCGATTATGTAGAAGCTGGATCAGTAGGTGGTATTGTCAAACGTATCAGTGTTCGCGCGACGGAACTTGAAACATTTCAGCGTAAAACAGTTATTATTCCTAATTCAAGCCTCATCAACAACAATGTCAGTAATTGGACTCGACATAGTAAAATGGGGCGGATTGATATCCCTATCGCTGTTTCTTCCAATATTGCTCCAGAACGTGTTGTTGAAATTTTACTAGAAACTGCTTCTACAACAGAAGGAATTTTAAAAAATCCTGCTCCCCAAGTGAGTTTTACTGCATTTGATAGTAAAAAATTTTCCTTTAATTTGGCTATTTATGTGCCTAACATCACTTCACCTTTTAAGATAACCAATACTCTTCGCTTTGTGCTATATAAGCGTTTTGTTGAAGAAGGAATCCTAGAGTGCTAAAATGTATCCATGTTTTTATAACGATTGCGTTGTTGAATATTTTGACTGTAACAGTTTTTGCAGCAACTGTAAAAAACACTGATTTAAAGGTACAATCTCTCATTATCGTTGAAGGGAGTGTGCCTTTAAATATTTCGTTGAATACTCATCAAACTGTTACAGTTTGTATGAAGGGATGTTTTATCACTTTTCCTAACAAAGACCGCTTTGTAATAAAGGCAGAAGATAATATAGAAATCAGTGATGGTAGAGCAATTTTTAAATAAAATTATACTATAAGGTAAGCTTTATAAGCAACTAATATTGCTATTATGTGCATTGAATAAGAGTAATATTAAAAGTAAAAGATAAAAATGTAATGTTTATAAATATGCACATAATTTGAAACATGTACTATCATTGTAACAACATCATAAATGTTTCTGCAATATTTTTATTATTTTATGTTAATTACAATAAGTAAATTTAATTTATTTATACAAGTTAATTATTCATGTTGTATTATCCATAACATATTTAAAATAATATTTATTATATAGTGTTTTTCTAACAATTATATCTGTTTTTTTAAATAAATTCTAGGAAACATACAATACATTATGTATTTTTTGTACGATAATTTACATAAAAAATAAAACAAAATGTATTTTATACTTATAGCTATTTTATGTATAAAATATTAATATAAGTGTATGAAATATTAATATAAATTAATTTATTTGATAATACTTTTAATTAGGTGTATACAGTATGGTATATATATATGAAGTTTAGTGATAATTGTACATATACTTTCAGATGAGCATATGTCATTTTTCAGAAAATGTTTTTTAATACTTTATTTATCATTTTTTTTTATATTTGACTTAGAGTATGCGTTTTTTTTTAATTTTCAACTTCAGAATATTGGGATATACTATGAATAAAATACTTATAACAACCTCCATTTTTGCGTTATTTTCGTCCTCTGTTGTGCAGGCAGCAGATATAGCGGTGTTTGAAGAGCCGGTGCATCGCGTCGCTTCAGCGGGTTTTTCTTCTCCCTCTTTTTCTTGGTCAGGTCTTTATTTTGGAGCTCAAATTGGTGGTTCTTCAGGCAAAAGTTCTGCTATGATGCCTAATACTGATATTCCTCTCTATCCTGGTAAGAATAGTGGAAAGAATAAATGGGTACCAGTCGAAAAAATATATACGCCTGAACCTTCTGGTTTTATAGGTGGTTTTTATGCTGGTGCTAACTTTAGTCTCGGTAATAATTTTGTTCTTGGGGTTGATACGGATATACTTTTTACGGATCGAAAGAGTACAATAACTGTTGCAGCTCCTGGTGTTGGTACTGATCCTGATCTTGAAATTAGTACTGGTGCTGGTACTGGTGCTGGTGCTGGTGCTGGTGATGGTGCTGGTGCTGGTGATGGTGCTGGTGCTGGTGATGGTGCTGGTGGGTCCAATGGTGATGAAGGGGGGGAAGCAAATAGTAGGAAAAAATTGGGGTTTGCAGTAGGTAAGAGTGGCAAATTTTCTCGATCTGTTGTAAGGGCTGAAGCTGAAGCTGAAGCTGAAGCTGAAAAAGGAGACAACGACGGTCGTTCATCGTTTAGTCATACTTTCAGACAAAAATGGACAGGTGCTACGCGGGTGCGTGCTGGTTTTTCTGCTGGTCGTATGATGCCTTATATTTCTGGTGGTATCGCTTATGGGCAGTTTCAGGATGTTATGTCGGTCTCAATTAAGGGGAAAAATCCCTTTGATCAAGAATTAGATGCTACAAAAACCATGATTGGTTATACTCTGGGTAGTGGTATTGATTTTGCAGTGACAGATAATATCATTGTGCGTGCAGAATATCGTTACTCAGATTTTGGTAAAAGGAAATTTGATGACAAAATCGAAGTTAAATATAAGACGAATGATTTCCGTGCTGGAATAGCTTACAAATTCTAATTTTTTAGATAAGTCAGCTTAAAAGGCTCTATCTTAAGATAGAGCCTTTATTTTTTATTATAAATGTGGCTGAAGAGGTTGGTTTTCCCAGGAAAATTGGTTGTTTCTTTTTTGTAAATAAAAAAATCTAATAATTGACCAGTCATGTCATTAAATAAGCCTAAAATTAGTCTACAAAGGGAGAGCCTACGAAAATGGTCATTGCCAGATCAATGTGCGTTTTCGGCAATAACGAAAGCACTGTTCGTTTTGGGCCTTCAACTTTGGATAATCCATTTGTTGAAGTTTTTAATCAAATTTATGCTCGTATTAAATGTGCTCATGCTGCTAAAATTTATCAAGAAAAGCAATGTATTGCTGTTGATACAGAACAATCGATTGATGAGAATGCAAAAACAGATAGTCACGAAGAGATAAGCAAAAAAAGAAACTGAAACGGTCGTTTCTGAATAGGCTAAGGGAGTTATGGACTAGATGCCGTGTTTGTTAGAACCCAGCACTCTTCTTGAGTGTCAATAACTTATAGCCTCTTGGAGTTAGCAATGACGCTCATACCAATATTAAAACAAATTATTGGTTAGGAAACTGTTTAGACAGGAAATGCACGTAAATTACATGCGTTTTTGGAAGTAAAATCTGAATTTAAAAATTGGGTAAAGAATCGTATTGAGGAATATGCTTTCTTAAAAAATTAGGACTTTATCAGTTTCGGTAAAAATTTACCGAAACCCTCAGGTGGTCGTCCAAATATAGAATATCACCTCACACTTGACATGGCAAAAGAACTTGCCATGGTAGAGCGTAATGAAAATGGTGAGAAAGCGCGTCGCTATTTTATCAAGTGCGAGAAGAAATTAAAAAGCCAATCTGTTGACCGTGATACACGGTTTGATTTACCAAATTATTGGAATGATATGAGATCTGCCGAAAAGGCTTTGTTATCTTTTGGGATTAATTCATAAGCGTCTTGTTGATGCTTTTAAGGTGAATGAAAGAGATGTGTGAGAGGACGGACATTATTAAAGTCTTAAATCAATGAATCTAATCGTGTTTTAGAAGACCCACTTTAGAAAGTATCTTAACCCTTATCAATGAGTTTTATCTTCTCTCGCTGTTAAAGGACGGGAAAATGAATTTTAAATATGTCAATTATCTCCGCGTTTTGCGGGGCTTTTTTTATGGAGGGAAGCAATGCGAAAAATATCGAAAGAGGGGCTTATGCTCATTAAGCAATGGGAAGGACTGCGATTACAGTCTTATCAGGATGCTATTGGTGTATGGACAATTGGTTATGGCCATACCAACGCTGCTGGAGAACCTTTGGTGCGTAAAGGTATGAGTATCACAGAAAAAGAAGCAGAAACCATTCTTTGCCAAGATTTAAAACAATTTGAGAATACTGTTGAGCAAGCAGTCGCTGTCCCTTTAACGGATGAGCAATTTTCAGCATTGGTGTCTTTTTGTTATAATGTAGGGGCAACGGCTTTTTGCAATTCGACGCTTTTAAAAAAGCTCAATAATAGTGATTATGAATCTGTTCCAACCGAATTACAGAGATGGACAAAAGCAGGAGGACAATGTCTCGAAGGTCTTGTTAATCGTCGTGCAGCAGAATCGGGATTATGGGCAAAGGGGTCTTATGTTTGTTCAAATTATCAACCGGTAGAAACAAAAGAACCAACAGGTTTTTTCAAAGCAGAAATTCTTGCACCAATTATTGGTTCTTTTTCTGGACTTGGAGGCTTATTGGCAGGCAATGGCCCAGTTCAATGGGCTTTTGCAGCCATTATGATTATAGCTGCCTGTATCGGTGTTATGTTTATAGCCAAACGTTTTCATGAGCAACGCTTATGATCTGGCGGGTAAAGAAAAACTTAACACTTATGATGGCAGCTTTTGCTGCTTTTTCTATGGCTATAGTGAAAGCATTTTACCTTGGAAAGAAGTTTGGACAACAGAAACAAACAAAGAAAGCTTTAGAATCAGCAGCAACACGGTTTAAGGTGGAAAATGAAATTAACAAGAAAAGTGATGCTGATGTGCGTGCTGATCTCTCTGACTGGTTGCGCGATAAATAGGTCTGTTTCCTGTCTAGGTTGGATGCCCATTTACTTAGGTAAGCAAGATCTGAACGTTATCAGCTCAAACTTAGCAAGAGATATCTTAAAGCATAACAAGCAAGGCGAGTGCTTGTGCGGGTGGAAGCATGGCCAGAAAGAAGGCTGAGAAAACAACAGATCTTATGGAATCATAAAAAGAAATACTCCAAGAGATGATTGTTACTTACCAAAGTATAAAAGTGGTATCTCGCTGTATGAAATGGATCGTATTTACCATCTTTTTATTCATTCTTGAATTTGCACGCCTTATGGATGCACTAAATGATATCTTTGTTTATTTGAAGCAGTGGTTTTCAAGGAGCTGAGTGATAAAATATTTTATAGTCTTATGTTGATAGATGGCGTAGGGGATCTTTTTTAATAATTTTCATAAAAATATGATTCCGTGCTTTTGTGTTTCCGATAATAGCTTTTGACGAAATAACTTATTGATGAGCATTTAAGTTAGGAAGTAAACTACGCTGGTAAATTTTTTCTGTTGAAGAAAAAAATAGGAGAAAATTTATATGTAAGATGCAGCGCATTTTCAAAAGCATTATCTATCTTAGCAATAAGACACATATATACTTCACTTAAACCGTTCTGTATGAGAATTTGAGCGTAATGATTTAATTGAACAATGCCATCAGTTTTATAATTTGCTTTAGGTCTTTTAAATTCCATTAAAACAGCTCGTTTTTTTCTTGTGTAGAATCAAAATAAACAACTACATCAGGATGATTAGATAATTTTTGAATATCGTCTTCAGAGTCTGCAGATAGTAAACTAACTTGAGAAAGAAATTTGTTTGTTCCTTCTTTGCCTTGCAAATAGTCATAACTCGTGAATTCATCATCAAGCAACCATAAATTATTTTCTCTTAATGGCAATGATGAAGTTTTATTTGCTAACCTTCTTTGAAGAATAAATAAATTATGAATCTCTTTTTCTAAAGTTTCAGGTTGTATTAACTTATCAAATCTCTGCAGAGTATAATCTCGAAATTCAATGCACTGGGTTAATTCTAGATTAGCGAATTTTTGTGCTTTTTGTAAATTTTCTTCTACTTTTTCTTTACCGTTACGCAACTCTTTTCTGAGGGATAATTTTTCTTTTTAATATTTTTTCTGCCTTTTCAATAAATTGATCTTCTTGAAACATGCCACCAATCATATCATTTCCATTTAAAAATTCTGCTAAATAAGGATATTCTTTAACAACTGTTTTAAGAGAATTCCTCTTTATTTCTCTAATTTCTTGGAAGTTAGTGTCAATAATTTCATTTAAAACACTTTTTAAATTTTTATTAATATTAGCCCAACTTAATGATTTTTCTAAGTCAGAATTTTTTTCATTGATATAAAATTCATTTTTTTCATCGTTAACATGCTTATCCAAAAAAGAAGATTCTAATAAAAATATCATCATTTTCCCGTTGATTGGATTGATATTTATAAATTTTGAAAATGGTATAACAGTACGCTTATTAGCGCAATAAAACGTTTCTACTGTGCTTTTGGAGTTTTTGTTTTTTCAATCTTTGTAAAATAATAAGAAAGAGTAAATGGGGTTTTTAAATGATTGATATTAAAATTTTTCTTATCTGAATGGGGCAGTTCTTGTGTTTTTATTGTATCAATCATATGGTCAGCATTGCCTTTTTTTATATGAAAGTTAATCTGAATATCTTCTTTTTTTTAAAAAAGGTAATGGTAAATTTTATCACAAATTGATTTAATATTTATCGGCGAATAATGCTTATGGCTCATAAGGAGTTTCAAAACATAGATGCGTTTTCCACCACTCATTTTGTTTAGCCTATTCGTTTTTAAAGGAATCTTGTGTAGACTGCGGTGCAAAGTCTAGTAAGACACAAACATCAGCATTGTTTTCGTTTTTAACAAAGCTTGTAATATTAATTTTTTGAAATACTTTTAAGTAAGAAATACGTCCAGCGCCTTTACACCCTTATTTAATTTTATAATCGCTCTTATAAGTAGAAAAAGATCTTTATTCTCTTTTGTGAATTCATCTCCATTATCAAAAATATTTATAGATGAAATGGGCTTAATAGCAAATAAGTCTTCATTTGCAGAAAAATTGAATACAACCTTAATTTCTTTTGCATGAGCTTGTATAGAATTGATTACAGATTCTTTAGGTACTGTAATGATGTCAGCTTTTTTAAGATCCCTGATTATAGATTATAGATTGACCAGCATAAGTACACCAATGTAATTGTTTTTAGCAGAAAAAATCATAACCTATGATAATGAATATTGTATAAAATTTGAATTACAATTCCTCCTAATCCATCTAATTACCAGATGTATGTATGGTACGTTTGATAAGGCGATAGAAATTTTTTCGCAGCATGACCTAGAAAAATTTAGAGCGTTAATAGAACAACTCGGCGAAAAAAGATGTACTTTATAGGGGGATGTTCAATAATTATTCCTTTGCCTTTGTTTTATATCTCTCGCATTTAATGGCCAATCGACCTTTTTTCTCTGTGGGTTTCGTGGGGAAATGAATGGACAATGGAAAGCCTCTACGGTGCCCCATCGCCATGAAAAAGCCAGCGACTATACCACAGAAATTATCCTAGAAGGACCAGAAAAGGAAAGGGGAAATAGTAAGTAATAGAGGCTTGTCTTGTTATCCAGCCAACGGGAACAGTTTATCGATAAAATTGTCCGATGCCAAAAGACATAACATTGCAGCCATTTTTTATCACTCAAAGCAATGAGAAGAAGGCACTTATGGATGGAAGAAGTTAAGAAATTATGGACACAATTTATTCAGAAACATCACAATCTGTTTTTGCTGTGACACCAGCAGCTGTTTATGTTTGTGGCAAGGGAATATTGGCCAAAATCCTTGTCAAAATTTTGAATAGATTCCGCACAATGCTTATGCTGAACTTTTATTGGAATGGGAGGAATTTTCTTTAGGAGAACATTGATACCAGTTGTGGAAATCATCCCTGATCGCTCAGGGGAGATGTGATCAATTTTTTCAGAGTTTTGCAACGCCATTATCGGCCTTTTATGGATATGCTAAAGTTCCAAATCAGCATCCGTTAGGCATTTCAACGTCTCTCACGGCAAGAGCAAAAGGATTTAACCGATTTAGAGCGTGTTGTTCGGTTTTTGTATTTGCAACGGTCAAGTTTTAGCGGCAAGGTGGTAAAGCGCACATTTGGCGTTGAAACGAGCTGTGGTGCACGGTTTAATTATTTTAAGGTTGAAGCGTCATTAGAGCTTCTTTGCCAGCGCTTGGCAAGGGTTGCGATTGAAAATACAGATTGGTCAGACTTTATTCTTCGCTATGATAAATAAAACGTTTTGTTTTACCTTGATCCGCCTTATTGGGGTGCTGAGAATTATTATGGAAAGGATTTGTTTAAACGAGAAGATTATCAGGTGATGGCTACGATTCTTGCGTAATTAAAGGGCAAGTTTCTTCTTTCTTTAAATGACGTACCAAAAATTCGGAAAACCTTTAGTCAATTTCATATAAAAGAGGTCACCACATCTTATTTATGTGGCAGCTCAAATAATGCTATTGCTAAAGAACTGATCATCACAAATTGCGATTTTTAATAGAAAAAAGACTCTTTGAAAGGCCTGTGAAGATCCTTTAAAGCCACCTTGAAAACCCTGTGAAAAAAATGGTCGGAGCGGCGGGACTCGAACCCACGACCCCTTGACCCCCAGTCAAGTGCGCTACCAGGCTGCGCTACGCTCCGTTTCTGCTTAAAACGACTAAACGACTGTTTCTTTAAAGGCAAGAGAAAAAATAAACAGAATAAAATCTATAAAATACTTTTGTATTTTTAAAGAGAGTTTGTATTCATAAAAAGTTTGTGTCTCTAAACTTGTTCATTTTTTCAGTAACTTAATAAATATGAGGGGATGGTGACATCTTTTTGATTTTTCTACAACAGGCATTTTATGCAAGATGTGAGGGTGGTAAAATAGAAGGTTCAGATTGTATAATGATAAATCCAAATTATCAGATATGAGGCTTTCATCCCGATGGCAAAATATTTCAATTTACGTCTTGTTGTTTTATGTTTGATATATCAGACAATTAAAGATATTATAGATAAAACATTACCAAAGTTTTGTTGAGCAGAAAAGAGTAAATAATGAGCTGTTTTTCGGTAGTAAGTTTGACAGAATCTGCAGTAAATCATGTTAAAGCGATTATGGATGCAAAAGATGCACATGGCATCCTTATTGGTATAAAGAAAGGTGGCTGTGCGGGAATGGAATACACAATTACCCTTGTAAAGGAAGAGGGGGTGGATGCAGATGTTGTTGAAATTAACGGCGCCCGTGTTTTTATAGCACATGATGCAATATTATTTTTATTAGGGACGCAGGTAGATTACGAAGTGACAACACTTCGTTCTGGTTTTGTGTTTAAAAATCCTAATCAAGTTTCAGCATGTGGATGTGGTGAATCGGTGGAACTTCGTCCTGCTTTGCAAGATCAGCTAGATAAAGCGTATCAAGCCAATTGAACTTGGTCAGATTTTATTGAATAATTTGGATGTTTGTTGGTTTTTTTAGGTTAGCGAAATCTGATATTTTTCTTGCTTTTTGCCTTATTTCAAAGGTTTTCTATTTCATTTAAAGTTGCATCAGCTGGTATTTTGGATTGAGCGGATATTTTTTGTTCAGTGCAGGCAAAACGGTTTCGAAATTTTATATTTGTTTTTTTTAATGCTTTTTGTGAATCAGTATTCAAGTAGCGTGCAAGATTAAGCAGGGTAAAATAAAGATCACCGAATTCTGCTTCTATATCTGATATATTATTGTTTCTGATTGCTTTTTTGGTTCATTGAATTCTTCTTCAATTTTTGCAAAAAAATTATGATTTTCATACTAATAAAAGCCCACTTCGGCAGCCGCTCTTTGTAAAGTAAGTGCTTCCTGGTCTGCTGGCTAGATCTTTTTTATTTTTGCAAGAATTTATTTTTGCAAGAACGCTTGTTGTGAAATCGTTTGATAGGTTTATTTCTTTGCGCTATTGTTTCTTTTTAGCTCGTTCTGTTTTTTTAATCTGTTCCCATTCTTCTGCTATAAAACCACGTTTTCTTTCTCTACATTTCCAAAAACATGGGGATGGAGAAGAATTATTTTTGCGGTAATTACGTAAACAACATCTCCAAAAGAAAAGTTTTTTCTTTTTGCGCAATTGTAGCGTGGTAGATTATCTGTAAAAAAAGATCACCGAGTTCATCACAAAGATCTGTGCGGTTATCTCGCTCAATGGCATCGATAACTTCGTAAACTTCTTCAAGCATGTAGAGTACAAGATATTAAAATGCTTGTTTTACATTCCAGATACGTTCGTTTTTAAGATTTCGTAATGCTGCAACAACTGCGATAAGATCATTAATATTTTTTGACGCGCTCATTTATGTCCTTCACATAAATCTGCAATATATCAGCTATCCCAGCGTCTGTGTAACCATGTCCATTGTCCGGGGTATTCACGTACCCAACTTTCAACAATATCATTTAATTTTTGTACAGAAGCAGCTATATCAATTTCATTGTTTTCATCAAGTGGAAGGTTTACACGTTCATACAACTCTAAACGGTGACGCCCTCCAGGAAGACGAATACAGCGCGCTGGATAAATATCGCAATTATAGTGTCGCGCAAGCTTTATAATCAGGGGATTTGTTTTAAGTGGTCTATTAAAAAATGTTCCTAAAATACCTCGACGAAACTTTTGATCAACGAGCATACCAACATTTTGACCTTCTGCTAATTTAGCTGCTAATGCCCAAGCTGCACCTGCCTTAGAAGGGACGAGATGCCCCATAGAAGTTTGTCGAGCTTTCAGAACTCGTTTTGCTACATAGGGATTATTTGGTGGTCTAAAGAGCACTGTAATATTAAGGCCAAAACTTTGAGCGCATATAGGGAGAAGTTCGAAATTTCCAGTATGGGCTGTGAAAAAAATATGCGGTTTTTTTTCATTTTTTAATCGCTGAAATATTTCGGCACCCTTAACCTCAATAAGACCTGGCTGGTCTGCATGAGGATCAAAATCAAAAATTTTATCAAGAAAAATATATTCAGCTATAAATTGTCCTATATTTTCCCACATTTCTATTGCAACTGCATGCAGTTCTTTTTCTGTTTTTTCTGGGTATGCAGCTCTAAGATTTGCAAGCGCGATTTTATGACGATGGACAAGAGGACCGAATGTTTTTGCTAAGAAGGAAAAAAAAGAAATTCCAATGTTTGCAGGAAAATATTTTAAAATAAATAAAGAACCAATGAGCAGATATCCCCATAAAAAATAAAATGATCTTTTTACCATTATTTTAATACGATACATGAAAACTTTAATATAAAATTTTATCATAATTTAATCGATTTTAAGAATAATTTTACCAAAAACATTACGGCTTTCCATGCGTTTTAAAGCTGTATCAATTTCATTAAATCCAACAATTGTATCAATGACAGGGTGTACAACGCCTTGTGCCATTTTCTGCATAGCATTTTGCATATTCTCCATGCGGCAGCCAAATGAACCGAATATCTTAAGTTGTTGCTGGAATAACTGCATGAGATTTAGTGGTGCTGTAACTCCAGAGGTAGAGCCACAAGTTACTAAGCGTGCTCCTCGTTTCATACATAACAGAGAACCGCTCCATGTATCAGCCCCTACGTGTTCAAAAACAACATCAACACCTTTTTTTTGAGTCAATTTTCGGACAATACCTTCAAAACGTTCTTTACGATAATTAATCACGTGATCAGCTCCGAGAGCCTGTGCTTTTGCAATTTTCTCATCTGAACCTACGGTCGTAATAACTGTGCATCCCATATGTTTTGCAAGTTGAATGGCTGCTGAGCCGATGCCAGAACCACCTGCTTGTACCAAAATTGTTTCTCCGGCTTGTAGTTTTGCATTATCAAAAAGCATATGTTCTACAGTACCAAAAGTAACTGGAGCAACAGCCGCTTGTAGTTCATTACATTTTTGTGGAGCCGGAACTAATAGGCGTGCTGGCAAATTGACAAGTTCGCAGGCAAATCCATCAAGATGAAAACCGTAGACACCTTTTACATCATTGCAAAGGTTATCATGTCCTTCACGGCAAGCTTTGCATGTTCCACAGGTTTGCGCTCCATAAATTGAGACGATCTGCCCTAGCTGTAAATTTTTAACATTCCTTCCTAGTCGAGTGATCTCACCGGAAGATTCTGCACCAATTATAAGGGGCATTTTTCTTTTAGCAAAGGCCATACCACGCCAGCCCCATACATCAATATGATTAAGAGAAACGGCTTTTATACGCACTGTTGCTTCATCAGGATTAGGCGGCGGCGGTGGGGCAATATTGGTGATTTCAAGCTCGCGTTCATTTAATAATTGCAGTGCACGCATTATCTTTCCACTTAAATATATATGGTTATTAGGTTAAGCATAATGAGTTTGATCAGTATTAAAAGATTTAGCCTTTATATGCTGTGATAACAAGACTCGTGTTTTGACCACCAAATCCAAATGAATTTGATAAAACCGCATTGACACAAGCTTTACGACTATGATTGGGAACAACGTCTAAAGGGATAGTAGGATCAGGATCATCATAATTGATTGTAGGGGGAATTATTCCCGATTGAATCGTTAACAATGAAAAAATAGCCTCTATGGCACCGGCAGCAGTTAATGTATGCCCAATCATTGATTTATTAGAAGAAACAGGAATATGCTCTAAAATATCACCGAAGACTGTCGACAATGCGAGATATTCCATCTTTTCATTTTCAGGTGTTGAGGTTCCATGTGCATTAATATAGTCAATTTCATTGATGGTTATTTTGGCATCATCTAAGGCTTTGCGAACTGATTCAATTGCTGGAGATGCATCAGGCTTTGAGCGCGTACGATGAAAATCATCTGCTGTTTCTCCACAACCAGCCAAAATTCCTAAAATTGTAGCGTTACGATTTAATGCGCTTTTAAGAGATTCAAGAACAAGAGCGCCTGATCCTTCTGCCATAACAAAACCATCTCTATCACGACTAAAGGGTTTTGCTGCTTTTTCTGCAGGATCATTATGGGTTGAAAGAGCAGATAATAATGAAAAGCGAATAAGGGATTCTGCTGAAACTGAACCATCCGTAGCAACTGTAAGTGCACGATTTGTTTCTTTCCGTCGAATAGCTTCAACGCCCAATTGAATAGCCGTTGCACCAGATGCGCAAGCAGTTGAAAGTGTAACAGGAAGTCCTTTTGTTCCAAATTGTTTTTGAAGATTTTCCGCAATTGCACCAAATTGTGTACTCTTGAAGAGTTTTTCGTGGAGGCTACGACTGCAGACTTCAAGAAGACGCGCATAAGAGGGATCACTAGTGAATGTCTCTTTTTTATCAAGAGCAAAACGCGCTGTCCATTCAAGCTCAACAGGAGGAGCCGCTAAAAAGAGTGGGCCATTAAAATCCATTTTATCAAGAGCTGCTTGCACTAAAGCTTCTTCTGCTGCGAGATACGCGAGTTTTTCAGAGAGAGCTGAAGCACCAAGGGTACTTTCTTTAAGAAAATCAACTGTCCCAGCGATACGCGTATTTAATCCTTCAACGGGAAAACGCGTTATTTTATGGATACCGCTGATACCACTTGTTAATTTTTGCCAATTTTCGTGTTTGCCTTGTCCTAGCGATGTTACAATTCCCACTCCAGTGATTGCCACAATGGGACGTCCGAGATGATCGTTATATTTCACTACAGAAATCTCCCTCAAACAGCAGTTAGGCGGACTATACCTTCAGATCTTTTTATACCAACAGTTGTAACAAATGCTTCACGTACTTCTTTAGAAAAAGGCTTTTCATGATTACTTAAGGCTGAAAAACTGCGTTTTTTTTCAACAGAAATAGCAGCAAGTGCAAGTGCTAAAAGAAATTGCGCTTCTCGCATATACCCAAATAATGTTGCAATACCGCGGTAAGAAATATCAGCAATCTCAAGAGCAATTTTTTCCATTTTTGTTACTTCATGAAATCCTGAAGCAGCTGAAATGGCTAAAGTAGATTTAGCAGCCATTGCTTTCAACATTAATATAATTGACTCTTCAAGCGAGACTTTTGTTCTATCTATTTGATCTGTCAGTATCTGGTCAATTTCAGCATAAACACGTGCATTACGTTTTTCTGCGTGAGCTCTGCTTTCAAGAACCAGAAAGACAGCACCAGAACCAGTTATAACACCGCCACCAGGGTATTTTTTACGTTCCCACACTGGTGTCCACCCACCCCGTGTTAAAAGGTTTCCAAGTTCATGAGCCAATAACATATCATAGCGCTGTGCATTATAGGAGCTACCTACCAGTGCATGCGTGCTCTGTCCTGATTTAATACGTGCTGTAGCAATTTGAAGTGCAGAAAGTCCAGACCCTTCTTCTCCCATAAACGTGCGAGAAGATCCAGTAACCTTGTGAACAATTGAAATATTTCCAGCTAAAAGATTTGATAATTGTGCTAAAAATAAAGTAGGACGAAGTTCGGTCGAAAGGATTGAATTCAATATGGAATTAGGGTCGGCTGTTGTACGTGCTTTAGAAAGAACTTGTGTATCAACAACAATATCACGTTCCCCTCCACTTGCTGCAACGATCATATCCATTGTTGATGTTAATTGTTCGTTGCCTTTCATACCTGCATCACTGAGAGCAAGACCAGCCGCATAGGTACCAAGGCGTTGCCACGTACCCATCTGCCGTTGATCACTTTTTTTAGGAATCTGTAAATTCCAATCAATCTTTGGCAACCGATGAACAGTATAGGGTGAAAAAGTTGTACAATCAAGATTTGGCGTAATTGTGGAATCATTTAAGAGATTCCAATGATGATCAACTCCTTCTCCCAGAGAGGTCATAAGTCCTATACCAGTAATGAATACAGCCTGATCATACATGGTAAAAAATTATTCTTTCTCTTTTAAGGCAACAAGCTCATCAATTTTTGTACAAAGATTTTTAAGAACAAAGTACTCTTCAGTTGTAACTGCACCTTCGTTAACTTCTTGCGTCCACTGCTCTAGTGGAACTTTAATCCCAAAAGCTTTATCAATAGCAAACACAATATCAAGAAAATCAAGACTATCGATTCCCAAATCATCAATTGTATGGCTTTCAGGTGTGATCGTATTGCGATCCATTTCACTAATTTCTGCAATAATATCAGCAACTTTATCAAACGTAGAGGACAATGTACGATTCCTTATTATAGAGTTGATAAATTCAAAATACACTACTGCCCTTCTTTTAGCCTTTTTTCTTTTAAAAAAAAAGCTAAATCCAGAATATGGCTGTCTTTTCTGTAGAGCACATGGGTTTACAGTGCTTGAAATACCATACTGTAAGATTATGAAAAACTTTGGAATTTATTTTGAGCTTGCTTATTTTTATTTACTTTATCATAGAATTTTTTCTGTTAGCAGCGAGGACTGCAAGGGCTGTCATATTAACAACTCCCCGTGAAGTTACTGAAGGTGTCAGGATATGCACGGGACGTGAGGCTCCAATTAAAATAGGTCCTACGTGAAGTGCATTGGTGAGATTTTTTACGAGATTGAGTGCTATATTAGCTGCATCAAGGGTTGGAAAGACAAGCAAATTAGCTTCGCCTTTGAGGCGTGAATCAGGAAAAACACGATCACGAAAAACTTTAGAAAGTGCAGCATCACCATGCATTTCACCATCGGCTTCCAAATTAGGGTATAATTTAGCAAGAATTTCTGTTGCACGGCGCATTTTACGCGCACTTGCTGTATTTTTTGAGCCAAAATTTGAGTGTGACAACAATGCTGCTTTTGGTGTTATACCAAATGCTTCAATTTCTTGTGCTGCCAGTGCGGTCATTTCTGCTATTTCTTCTGCAGAAGGATCTTCATTAACATAAGTATCTGTTAGAAAAAGAGTACGACGCGGAGAAATAAGCAAACTCACAGCAGAAAAATGACGAACATTTGAATCAAGACCAATAACTTGTTCAATCAATTCAAGATGACGTTCAAAACGCCCTTCTAAGCCGCAAATCATTGCATCAGCTTCTTCACGCGTTACGGCGAGTGCTGCAATCGCTGTTGTTGATGTTCTGACGATTGTTTTAGCAACGTCAGGTGAGACACCGCGCCTTCCTGTATAGCGAAGAAATAAATTAACATAATCACGAAAACGTGGATCATCTTCTGGATTGGTAAGTTGAAAATCTATACCAGGGCGAATTCTTAAACCAAGGCGCTTTAATCTCGTCTCCACGACATGTGGACGGCCAATGAGGAGAGGTATTGCAGTTTTTTCTTCAAGTACAATTTGTGCTGCTCGAAGTACGCGTTCATCTTCACCATTGGCGTAAATGACACGCTTACGTTCTGCTGTTTTTGCAGCAGCAAAAACAGGTTTCATCATTAAGCCAGAACGGAATACAAATCGATTAAGGGTATCATGATAGGCTTCCATATCTTCAATCGGCCGAACAGCAACACCAGTTTGCATTGCTGCTTTAGCAACAGCAGGAGCAATGCGCAGTATTAATCGTGGATCAAAGGGAGAGGGGATCAGATAGTTTGGACCAAAACTAGGTGGTTTCTTTGAATATGCACGTGCTGCAATGTCTGAAGTTTCTTCACGAGCCAGGGCTGCAATTGCATGAACTGCAGCCATCTTCATCTCTTCATTGATTGCGGTAGCACCAACATCTAATGCACCACGGAAGATATAAGGAAAACAAAGAACATTATTGACCTGATTGGGATAATCAGAGCGTCCTGTGCAGATCATTGCATCTGGTCGCACGAAATGTGCTTCTTCCGGCATAATTTCTGGTGTTGGGTTAGCAAGTGCCAGAATTAATGGATTTTGAGCCATTTTTTTCAGATATTTAGGTTTCAAAACACCACCTGCTGATACGCCTAGAAAAATATCCGCATTATCAATAATTTCGGATAAAGTTCGTGCATCAGTTTCTTGTGCATAATTAATTTTCCAACGATCCATAAGGGTTTCACGACCTTTATAAACGACGCCTTCTAAATCGCTAAGCCAAATATTTTTAACTTTTGCTCCAAGGCGAACCAAAAGGTTAATACAAGCTAAGGCTGCAGCGCCTGCGCCAGAGACAACTATTTTTGCGTTTTCAATTTTTTTTCCAGCAAGATTTAAGGCATTTAATACTGCTGCAGAAACAATAATAGCAGTTCCATGTTGGTCATCATGAAAAACTGGAATATTCATTCGAGAGCAAAGTTTTTCTTCAATTTCAAAACATTCAGGAGCCTTAATATCTTCAAGATTAATGCCACCAAATGTGGGTTCTAAGGCAGATACAGTTTCTACCATTTTCTCAATATTGGATGCATCAATTTCAATATCAAAGACATCAATATTTGCAAACTTTTTAAATAAAACAGCTTTTCCTTCCATAACTGGCTTTGAGGCGAGAGGGCCAATATTTCCTAATCCAAGAACAGCAGTTCCATTTGATATAACAGCGACCAAATTAGAACGGGAAGTATATTGTGCGGCAAGATTTGGATTTTTATGAATTGCAAGACATGGCGCAGCAACACCTGGAGAATAAGCAAGAGCCAGATCACGCTGATTATCAAGGGGTGTTGTCGATTGTATTTCCAATTTTCCAGGCTTTGGATATTGGTGATAAAAAAGTGCGGCACTATCGAGTTCAGCTTTTTGTGAACTGAAATTACTATTTCGTTCTGTAGACATTTTTATGATATCCAAATTACAGTGTACGTTTATATGAGTGTTTCATTTACGATAAGGTTTTATCTACCGCTAGAGCTTAATTTATATCAATACAAAAATGCAACGAGTATGAACAAATTCTTTTAGATTGTTAAATTAGTTTGATATTTCTTTTTGTTTGCACTCATTAACAGTTTTATTGATATTAGCACAATTAGTTTTCTCTCCTTAACCGAAATTCGCGGAGGTTAGTCAATTTTTTAATAAGTAAAATATTACTGGTCATTACATTACCAAGCAGTTATTTTTTTGCAATGCTGGTAAGATAAGCAAAAAACAGAAGAAAGTTACTTACTAATTTAATCTAATTGCCATAAATATGTGCCTTATTTATACGTTCTACAAGTAGATGTGTGATTTATTAGCTCATTTTTTATAAATCCTAAATTTTGTATAATTTTAAAAAGGTTTATTATAGAAAAAATATGTATTTCAATGAATGAAGATTTAGTTGAGAAATCTTTCATTGGGTGTTTTATACGCATGCAGTTCGTTTTTTCAGTAGCTCTTTATAAAAAGTGAAGTGGGGGGGGGCGAACAAGAGAAGTATGAAACGGTATGTTCATCTCATTATGCCGGTCTGTTTGGTAGTTAATTATGCTATTTTAAATAGGGTTACTGCTTAAAACATCATAGAAAACTGCATGCCAATCATCTATTTACCCTTTAACATACAATGTTATACTTGAAATTAGTGCATCACATGATGGTGAGCTATGAATACAGTTAGAACAAAAGTAGAAAAATATCTTTCCCACTTCTATCGGTATCTATTGAATACGACCACTTGCATGAGCAAGCATAGTATAGACTTTCCCAGTATCTGATGTCAGATATTTTCGAACTGAGCTAGAAAAACCAGAACCATGGGATACTTCATGTAAGGGTTTTTCAAAATCCGTAATATACTGATTAACTGAACGTCTAAAATCAACATCATTCATATATTTTTTCCTAATCATCTCAAATATGGCTTTTCCGTTCAAAGTATAAAGGCGTTCCGTTACGATGTTTTTTTGTCCACGCTGATAATGATCCCACAATTCAACGATGGCATTGTGGTTAATAGCCCGTAATATACCTGCTGCTAATGTATTAAGAGATACATTAGCAGGACGTGGTTTTGTTTGCATTGGCGCAAAAACAGCATCATCAGGAATTTCGTCATACCAATTTTCTTCACGCGAAGCTCTCTCCAGGAGATTGGATACCCATTTATTTTGCCTTTTTTTGCTTTGGTGTTGTTGTAAAACGGGTTTCGGTGGCACTATCTTTTTGATGGAATCAGGAGAAATGCTATCGCTTTTCCGAAGTGTTGATGAGGTAGGAAATGCTGACATTAGCTGCTCATTTGTATTCTTTTGATCAGTTTTTCGTACAACACTTGCTAAGTCCTTTAATGCCGTAATTTGTTCATTGAGAGGAGCACGGATTGTTTTCGTCATTTCTTTTTTCGTTGCAGGCAATTCTTGGACATTCCCATTAATATCATCATTAATTTTTGAAAGTTCTAAACGAATCTCATCAGATGAACGACGTATATCTTCTGCTGCTCCTGAAAAACGCGTTGAAGCTTCATTAATCAGCTGATTAAGTGATTGTTGGAGTGAATGTGTTGAATTACGCGCACTTTTATCAGCACGTTCAAGTGCTAAGCTGAAAATGTTTTCATAATGTTCAATCAGTTGATTGATTTCATTAGATTTTGAAACAAGAGCACTGCTTAATGCAGAGAGCATGTTATGTTTTTCTTCAAGTGTTGTACTCAGTGAATTTTCGGATTGTTCGAGAACATGAACAGTTTCAGACAGTGTTTTAGCATGTTCACAGAAACTATTTGTTATATGACTAATTTGCTCAAATGTATTTTGTGAAAGCCCTTGCAGAACCTCAACATTGTTGTTGAGCGCTTGATTTGAGGCTGATAAATGCTCTGCAGCTTGGGTGGTATTTCGAAAAAAATTATTTGCAGTCTCGCTAAATTGACCATCAATATTTTGAACCACCGATAATAAAGCATTGCTATTTTCGTGGAAGCTATAAATTGATTGATTTAGCTGTTTAAGGATGGATGAGACATTATTGATGAGATCTTCCTTCATAGCAGTTACTGTTTGAAGTGTTTCAGAATTGGTTTGTGCCAGGCTATTCACCAAAGATTCACTGTGTGCATAAATTCTTTGCTCAGCATCTTGTGCCGAGAGGGAAAGTTGTTCACCGATATGCTCTGTTAAATAACCAATTGACTCCGTTGTACTTTGTGCAGCTTGATTTAAATGGTTTGTCAACTCTGTGATTTTTCCCACATGTTCTGAAATTTGAGTAGCTGTTTGATTTTTCGCTTCTTCCAAACGATCACTTACATCAGAAAGCTGATGTTTTAAGTTATTTTTAAGATTCCGCATAGAGTGATGAAGAATATTACAGCGTTCGTTAAGGACTTGTTCAATTGCTATTGTCGAAGTGTGAATTGTTTCATTCAACAATGCTTGTGCATTATGACTAGCCGTTGTGAAGGCTTCCACAGTATGAGTTGTTTGATCAGACAAAGAAGACAAAACTTTTTCACTAGTGTCATAAATTGTTTGTTTAACATTCGATACGATGCGATTGCCAGATTCTGAGAGAATATTTTCTGCTTTTACAGTGACATCTGTAACCGATGAAAGTATCTGTTCACCTGCAGAAGAAAGAATATCAGAGGCTTTTATAATCTTATTATGCAAGTTGTCTGTGACTGTATTGACGGAATCTTCTAATGTGATGCGCATATTATCAATGTTTGTTTCCAGCGCTTGTTGAATCATCTGACTTTGTTCATTATTAAGCATGATAGATGTTTTTAATGTGTCAGAGCGTTCTTCAAGAGCAGATGTCTGCATCTCAATAGTTTCACATACTTGACCAAGTTTTTTGGACAATGTTTCTTCTAGTGCAACTGCATGTTCAAAAATTTTGTGTGTACGACCCTCTAGATTTGTGTCAAACGATTCTATGCGTGCATCAAGGGTTTTAAAGAATATACCACTAGATTGAGAGAGAGTACTCTTCAAAACTTCTGCATGGCTTTCTAGGTTTTTAATATGACCTTGAACAGTTTCAGTAATGTTCTTGTTGTTGACAGCAATTGCATTTTCAACTAGATCTACTTGTTGCTTTAATGCAACATCAACGCGTATATCACTTTTTGCGATGAGATTATGGATTGTTTCCATCCGTTGCTCGAGTGTACGTGCTTGATCTGCGAGAACTTCGTTGAGAGAAAAACTATTAATGGCTAAAGAGTCACGCAGAGCATCAGCACGTATATCAATATTTCTAGCTTGTGCTTCTAAAACTTCTTTCGTTGTGTTGCAGCTTTGTTCGATGATTCCTTGTAGTTTTTCTGTGCATTGAACTATATCTTCAACATGATCTCCAGCATGCTGGTTAACGATTTGAACCTTATCAATCAAAGCCTGTTCAAGATTTGAAGTATTTTGAGCTAAGATATCAATTTGACTTCTTAACGTATCAGCAATTTTATTCCTTTCATTATCGAGTACATCTACCATTAGAGCTCGTTGATCAGAAAGCTGTAACTTGAAGTCTTGCGAACGTTCTTGTATAATCTCAACGATAGCATTATCAATATGTTGAACTTCCTCTCTTAGCCTTTCTTTGCTTTTGTCGATTGCAGAAAGAATGGTTTCGTGCCCGTTTGTAAATGCTTCGGTGATATCAGTCGTTCTTTCTTTGAGACTTGTATTAATTTGCAAGGCGTGTGATTCTAAGAAATCGCCAAGCTTTTCAGCATTATTTTCTAAAGTTTGTGTGCGAGCAATGAAGGATTCGATTATAGAATCGCTGTGTTCCTTGAGTGAAAGATCAACAGCTGCTAAACGATTTTCAAAGGCTTCAATCGCTTCTGAAGTTACTTTATCGAATTTAGAAGAGAGTTTATGTGCCTGATCGTCGAGCTGTATGATTTTTTCATCAAAATTCTGCAAAGATTGATTATTGCGATCAATAATGGTTTCATCTAACGTTTTAAATTTCTCATCAATACTATGCAGAGTTTGATCTGTTGTTGTTTGTATATGCGTCGCAATTTTAGCGATATGCATTTCAGCTTTAGCAGCTGCTTCATCAAAGGTTTTCTCTATTTGTCTTTCATTATTATCAAAACGTTCTGAGAAACCATCAAAATTTCTTCCTAATTCATGGAAGAACTGTGTGTTTTTTTGCTGAATTTGTGTTGTGGTTTCATTAAATTTTTCAATGAGATGATTTGTTACGCTATCACCTGCATAGGAAAGTTTCTCAACAAGATCTTCTCCCTGTTTTTGTAGAGTCTGGGAAAGAGTTTGCGCAAGCTTTTCAGCATTTGTCACAATTTTAGAGGTAACTAAGCCAAATTCATCACTTAGCTGTTCTTGTGTTCCTTTAATCGTTGATTGTACGCGATCAGCATGATTTAAAATGGCTATGCGTTCATTACTCAATTCTTTGATTAATGTGTGAATGCGTGATTCATTTTCAGCATAGGCCTGTTCGAGATTGTGAACTTCTCCTTGTATGATCGCTTCAAGCTCAACAGCACGCTCAAGTGTGCGCTCAATTCCCTCATTCATGGCTGCGACTTCTTCACGGATAGTTTGTCCTATAGCAATAGCTTGCTTTTCAGATATATGTTGTGGTTCGCTAAGACGTTGTACAGCATTTGTCATAAGAAGAGCGATATCATGCAATTCGTTTGAACGTTTTATTAATTGAGCAATCCCCCAAGAAATAAGGATAGGGATTGCTGTTCCAGCTGCTACCGCTATTCCCATTTGGGATGTAATAAAGGAAGCAATACTCGATAAGGAAGTAAGTCCAGCAGGGGCTAGCTTATGAGCAACAAAAGCACCTCCTGTTGCCCATAGAGCACTGAGTGCTGTTGTACACCAGTAGATTCGAGAGGTAGAGCGCTGCTTTAAGAAGCCAAGGTTTGCAGAAATTGTTATATCATCATTAGCAGGAAGCAGTTGTGTAGACAATAATGTATTATGAACAGTTCCACCTGAAAGTTCAGGTGCAGGTTTTTGAGTAAAAAGTTGTTCAACAACGGACTCATCAATTACAGCACTATCATGAGCATTTGAGACAAAAGTTGAAGCACCATTTTCAGAAAAAATTTCTTCTTCCGCCAGTGTGATTTTTTGAACTAACTCATTTACATTAGGGGCATTTTCAGAATTATTAAATGAGATCGTTTCAATTGTTTCGTCATCAAAATCAAGGTTCATAGCTTTCGAGAGAGCTTCTTCGACTTCAATTTCAAATGTTTGTAACTTGGTTCTGCGTGCCATACTCGCCTCGTACTCTTACAGATGGGAAAGGGATACGTCCTCCTCCAGATTTTCTAGTATACTAGCTGTTAATTATTTGGAAAGGAATATGTTCTGAGAAAAATTTTAAAAACTTATCAGGATAAAGTTAACGCAGCTCATTATATCCGATTCAAAAGTTGTATAAAATACAATAAAAACAAATGGATATTTGAGTAGAATAAAAACAAAAATGCTGTTTACAACTTTTGTTCATAATAGAATTACAAGCCTGTTATATTATGGGAAGATATAATTTAGTGGTAGTTACGCACAGAGTTTAAAAGAAGTCTATGGTGTGTGGATATATTTGTATTGTGTAACCTATTATTTCTTTTTATCAATGCTAAATTAGCGAATCGTATTACTATGCTGTTTATTTTGTTTGATTCTAGATGACCATATATTTCCTTAAAATGCACAGAATGTGAAATAGGGTATGCACAGTGCTTTGAGGACAAAATAAAAGCCCACTTTTGAACCGTAATGCATAAAGTAAACGTAGGAAATTTTTTATTTAGTGACAGATTTTCACGGTGTGCAGTGCTTTTGCCTTAAAAGATTCCTTTTTTAATATTTAAGCTACCTTTTACTAATTTTTGAAGCTCCTACGTTGACAATTGGATATTTTTCAGCCGATATGCATGCACGAATATTTTATGCAATTCGAGATGAAGGTGTAAGAATAATGGCAGAACGATCACAACACCTGCAGGATGTGTTTTTAAATACGGTGCGCAAGCAAAAAATTTCTCTTACAATTTTTCTTGTAAATGGCGTTAAACTAACAGGTATCGTAACTTCGTTTGACAGTTTTTGTGTTCTTTTACGTCGCGATAGACACGCGCAATTGGTTTATAAGCATGCTATTTCCACAATTATGCCTGGACAACCTGTGCAGATGTTTGAAGGTGAAAGTTCAGAATAAACAAATTACTTTTAATTTAAACCTCTTATCCCATTTTATAAAGTGCTTAAATTGCCATGATAAATGAAAATGAGAGATTTAGGGATTCTTCTTCACAGATTGCAAATCAGGTGCGCGCACTTGTTTTGGTGCCGGTTTTTCAAGAAAATAAGGGTAAAAATGTCTTAAGTGGTGGGTCAGTATCTTCCCGAATTGAAGAGGCATTGGGGTTAGCACGCGCTATAAAATTAAAAGTTATTCATTATGAAGCAGTTAATATCGTTAATCTCCGTCCTGCAACGTTGTTTGGAAAGGGTAAAGTAGATGCACTTGCCCGTTATATAAGTGAAGAGAATATTGAGCTTGCAATTGTAGATTATTTTTTAACACCAGTGCAGCAGCGTAATTTAGAAAAATTGTGGGATTGCAAAGTTATTGATAGGACGGCTTTGATTCTTGAAATTTTTGGGGATCGTGCGCGAACAAAAGAAGGAGTTTTGCAAGTCGAATTGGCGCATTTGTCTTATCAAAAAAGTAGACTTGTGCGTAGCTGGACGCACTTGGAAAGACAACGTGGTGGTCGTGGTTTTTTAGGTGGCCCTGGTGAAACTCAAATTGAAGCGGACAGACGTCTTTTGCAAGAGAAAATTATTCGTATCCGCCGCGAATTAGAAACAGTTATTAAAACACGTGCTCTTCATAGAGCAAAAAGAAAAAAAGCATCCCATCCTGTTGTTGCTTTAGTAGGATATACTAATACGGGAAAATCAACTCTTTTTAACCGTTT
Organism: Bartonella sp. B23; assembly: GCF_053793815.1. Lineage (NCBI taxonomy): Bacteria > Pseudomonadati > Pseudomonadota > Alphaproteobacteria > Hyphomicrobiales > Bartonellaceae > Bartonella > Bartonella sp. B23. The sequence goes on along the minus strand of NZ_CP200033.1, from coordinate 883,186 downwards.
AAGCGGTGCGGATGTATTAGCAAAGGATATATTGTTTGCAACGCTTGATCCGACTTTGCGCAAAGTTATTCTTCCCCATGGAAAAAATATTCTTTTATCTGACACTGTAGGTTTTATCTCTAACTTACCAACGCATTTGATTGCAGCTTTTAGAGCAACCATTGAAGAAGTGGTTGAAGCTGATCTTATTCTTCATGTGAAAGATATGTCAGATTTTGAGCATCGTGCGCATGCCCATGATGTTTTAGAAGTGCTTTCAAGCCTTGGTATCGACATTGAAGATACAGAACGTATCATAGAAGTTTGGAACAAGATTGATATATTGGATGAGCACGCATTAAACGTTTTGCGAACAAGCGCGAAGACACAGTTAAATCTTGCAGTAATGGTATCAGCGCTTATGAGTGATGGACTTGATCAATTGTTAATAGCAATTGAAAAGCGAATTTTTGGAAAACTGCAAAAGGTTGAATGTCTTTTAAAACCTCATGAAATGTCACTTATTGATTGGTTTTATGCAAACTCTGGTAATATAATGCAGAAAAGTCATGAAGATGGTTCTGTTACCATTAGAGCAGTACTCACCTCTGAAGCAAAAAAACAGCTGGAACATATCAAGCAAAATATGAATTAAAGTTTTTTGAGATATTTCTTTATATTTTTCTCAATTTTTGCGTTTTTTTCATCTCAAAATAATATGTTTTCAAGTTAAGAGGATAGTTACTACTTTCTCTTAATAAATAAATATGAAATATTTTACTGGTTGAAATAAAAATGAGTCTTAAGTGTAATAAAAGACTGTTTGTACGCGCGATTCTGCGAAATGTTTTGTTCGTTTTGCTGTTAGTGTTGGTATGTGCATTTTTTATTTGGTTGTATTACCTTATTCAACCACGGATATATCGGGCAAGCTTGACTTTTTCGTTATCTGATTCTGTAGGAAAGCCATTGCCAACTGATAAGCAAAACAATATCCTTGCATTCCTGTTTTCACAGTCCATATTTTCGGGCACTTCAAGCGTACAAAATTTTGCTTCAGATGCTGCTCAGAAGAAAGATTTTCATGAAAATGTTCGCTTGTCTCGCAATGGTAATTTTATCGATCTTACTTTTGAAGCTGGAACTGTTGAAGCTGCTCGATATGGATTGGAAATGTGGTTTTCTGCATTTTCACAAGCAATCATAGAACAGAAAAAAAAATTATTGTTAACGCAGTTACAGACTGGTCAACAATACGATAGAACTGAGGTACTTAATATAGTGCAGGGATTTCGTTCATCTGTTGATTCTTTCATTTATCAAAATGTAAAGCGAACAGAGCTTAGTGATCTTTCTATGCAATTAACGCAAGCAACCTTGAAGCGTATTCATTTAACGAGTTTAAATTCAACTATTAATATGATGCGTGAAAAAGGACAGTCTTTACTGTCTCTATCATTTATTGCAAATAATTCAGTGATTGCTGCATTAGAATCCAAGCGTGACCTTTTGGAGACACAAAGAGCACATATGGTTGCGCAATTAGGTTGGACACATCCTCAAATTAAAGCAATGACTGCGGAATTAGAGGCAATTTCTCATCAGTTAGAGAATAAAATTTTGCAGATCATTCATCAAATTCATTCGGATGAAGTTATTGCAACAGAATTTGAAAAACAACTCAAAAAAAGGATGAGCTCTTTTATAAAAGATCAGTCCCAATCTTTGAATCAAATGTTTGATGAGCTTGAAAATAAAATAAAAGCAGTAGTGGGTTTACAAAATAAAAAGATGAGCGGAGTTTTTTCTCTGTTACAAGGTACAAAGATCCACGTGGTTGTGCCTACAACGCTAGTTCCTATTTCTTTTATGGATCTTTACGGAAAAAATGTTATTATCAGTGTGCTCACAAGCGTGGTTACTTTGTTGGGAGGAATATTGTTATTTCGCCGATTCTTTGAAATAAAAAAAGGTCAACTAGGAGAAAATGATCTTAAAAATAATGAGGGCGCTTTAGTATCTGAGAAAATAAAAAGTTTTGAATCTTTGATCACAATAGAGGGATTATCTGATTTTTTGAAATGCCGTACTTCAACGGTCGTTTCAATAATTGGGCCAGAAGCTGCGCGGATGGCAGCAAGGCTTTCTCTTCATCTCGTAAAAGAGCACAAAACAATCCTGTTAGTGGATATTTCTGGTCAACAAATAGAGAAAGTTATTGGTCCTCATCGGGGAATGAGCGATATTTTAACAGGAAATGCCCAGTTGCATGACGTTATTTACCGTGATTATGATACGGGAGTTGATATTCTTCCTCAAGGATTAACAAGTGCTGTTTGTGCACAAAATTTTTCAAATGAAATTCCTCATGTATTACAGGAATTTAAAAAAGAGTACGATTTTATCGTTTTAGAAATGGCGAGTGAACCAAAATATGGATTTGAGAAATTTGCAGAGTTAACAGATTATTATATTTGTAGTATTGCGCTTAACGAACAGGATTGGATGATGCAAATGGTGAGTAAGTTTCCGAAAACTGTTTATCGTGTGGTTGCATCATAAATGTCGTAGATTGCTCGTTGCATGTTGTAATGATACGCTTGTTTTGTGTTAGAGCTATAGACATACTTAAAATAGCCTAAGATTTAATGTTTAAATTTTGAAATGAGTTGTGATTGGAGAGAGACGTGGGGCAATCAGAGATGACAGTAGAGGGGTTGAATGGTGGCATTTTAACAGCATTGCAAAAGAAAAATAGAAAACAAGTTCAGGTGTGGCTTTATTCTATTTTATTGCTTTGTTTGGCTATTGTTTTGGTGGGAGGGGCGACCCGCTTGACAGGATCAGGGTTGTCTATAACAGAATGGAAGCCGATTCATGGTGTTATTCCACCAATTGGTGTAGATCAATGGCAGGAAGAGTTTTTAAAATATCAACAGATAGCGCAATATAAGCTACTTAATCGTGATATGACGTTAAATGCGTTTAAGGTTATTTTCTGGTGGGAATGGGCACATCGTGTTCTCGGGCGTCTTGTTGGTTTTGTGGCTTTATTCGGTTTAATTTGGTTTTGGGCGACAAAACGTATTGAAAAAAATATTTTATTTCAGCTCGCGGTTGTACCAATTCTTATTGCATTTCAAGGGGCGATTGGTTGGTGGATGGTAGCTTCAGGCATTGGCAAGAGTGATTTGACAAGCGTGAGTCAATATCGTTTGGCATTTCATCTTATAACAGCATGTTTTGTTATTATTTTTGTTACTTATTTGGCGCGAGGACTCACAGAGTATTCAGAGGAACCAGCAAATAAAAAGGTTCAATATTTTGCTGGTTGGTTTGTTATTCTTATTGTGATTGAGATTTATTTTGGTGCTTTAGTTGCAGGGCTTCATGCTGGGAAAGTCTACAACACATGGCCGTTTATGGATGGTCAGATCATTCCTGATGGATTATTTCAGCATAATCCTGTTTGGCTTAATTTATTCGAAAATCCTCTAACTGTTCAATTCTTTCATCGCTGTTTTGCGTATCTTTTGTTTATTACAGCAGTTATTCATGTTTTATACGTACAAAAGAATGCTCCATACTCAACCCATGCGCGCCGTGCATTTTTTATATGTATGATGATCGTTGTTCAGGCATTTTTGGGTGTCGTCACCTTGTTACATGAAGTTCCCATAAGTTTTGGGCTTATTCATCAAAGCGTTGCGTTAGCGATATTGTGTTTTTCGGTTGCTCACTGGCGAGCAACAAAAGGGGTATATCGTGCTGTTTAATAATTTATCACCAAAGAAGTATTAGTATCCTGAAAGCATTAAATCGAGATTTTGAACGGCAGCAGCAGCAGCGCCTTTTCCTAAATTGTCCAATATGGCACAGAGATTAAAAATTCCTTCGCGCTCATTGCCAAATACAAATAGTTTCATCCCATCTGTATGTGCTAAGCATTCTGGATTGAGTTTGGTGAGTGCATCGGTCTCTTCTTGTGAGGCAACTGATATGATATTTTGTCCACTGTAATGGTTTTGAAGAATTTCTCGCAGATCAGAACAGTTCGCTGATTTTGTAAATAAATGACGATGTAGTGGAATATTTACAATCATTCCTTGAGCAAAACGACCAACACTTGGTACGAAAATGGGTGTTTGGTTGATTTGTCCATAGATTTTAATTTCTGGCACATGTTTGTGTCCAAGATTGAGACCATAGATGAAATAATTTTCCCGAACATTATTTTGTTGAGATTGATCTTCCATGTGTGCAATTAATTGTTTACCTCCACCAGTATAGCCGGATACTGCGTTAATTGATATCGGATAATAAGCATCTAGCAGGCCTGCTTCACGGAGTGGTCGAATCAAGCTAATTGCACCGGTAGGATAACATCCGGGATTGGTCACGTAATGCGCTGTTTGGATACGTTTTTTGTGTCCTGCAGTCATTTCAGGAAAACCATAGACCCAATTTGGCGTAACACGGTGTGCTGTTGAGCTATCAATAATTCTAATTTTTTTATTATTTTTAAGCCATTCAACTGTCTCGCGTGCGACATCATCTGGAAGACATAAAATGGCAATGTCAGTTTGACTAAGATAGTCTCGCCGAATGTTAATGTTATGTCGCTCTGTATGAGAAAGAGAGAGTAATTTAAAATCCGAACGCTCTGCCAGTCGTTTTTGTATTTGTAATCCGGTTGTTCCATGTTCACCATCAATAAAAACTCTTGTTGTCATCCTGGTTACCTTGAATTAATTTCTTCCACCATATTCAGCTTTTCATATTATAAATTATTACCAATTTAAATAATAGTCATTAAGTTATTGAATTTACTAATATTATAGATATTTTTATAGAAATTATGGCAGATAGGAGCGCGGGAGGAAAAACGTCATACCCATTTTGCAGCATTTTGTGGGAAAAGAGCTTTTGCTCACATAGCAAAGAAATAAGGTAATTGTTTGCATCATTTTTGGATGAAAATGGTTTAAAATATTTTGTTTGCGCGATTTGCTGTGTTATCGTTTAGTTACTTTATTTTTTTACTTTAGGAATGTGTTTTATGAATCAACAGGAAAACGACATACAAAAGCGCTTTTTTAATGATAGATTACAAACTGTTGATGTTGCAATCTTTGATGCGATTAGGGGTGAATTTGGGCGTCAACAATGCGAAATTGAGCTGATTGCGTCAGAAAATATTGTTTCAAGAGCAGTTCTTGAAGCACAGGGGTCGGTTTTAACCAATAAATATGCGGAAGGTTATCCAAGAAAACGCTATTATGGTGGTTGCCAATTTGTTGATGTTGTTGAAGATTTAGCAATTGAACGAGCAAAGCAGCTTTTTGGTGCTGCTTATGCAAATGTCCAGCCTAATTCTGGTAGCCAAATGAATCAGGCTGTCTTTTTATCTTTACTTCAGCCAGGTGATACATTTATGGGACTGGATCTAAATGCTGGTGGTCATCTTACCCATGGTTCAGCGGTCAATATGTCAGGAAAATGGTTCGATGTTGTTTCCTATGGTGTGCGTCAAGAGGATCAGATTCTTGATATGGAAGAAGTTGAACGCCTTGCAAAAGAACGCAAACCAAAACTTATTATAGCAGGTGGCTCGTCTTATTCTCGCCTATGGGATTGGAAACGATTTCGTGAAATTGCAGATGAGATCGGTGCTTATTTTCTTGTTGATATGTCTCATATTGCGGGTTTAGTTGCAGGAGGTGTTCATCCTTCGCCTGTTCCGCATGCGCATATTGTAACGACTACAACGCATAAATCGCTGCGCGGTCCTCGTGGTGGTTTGATATTGACAAATGATGAGATATTAGCCAAAAAAATCGATTCAGCAATTTTTCCAGGTCTTCAAGGTGGTCCTTTAATGCATGTGATTGCGGCTAAGGCTGTTGCATTTGAGGAGGCTTTGCGTCCTTCTTTTAAAAGTTACAGTGCTCATGTCGTTGCTAATGCAAAAACTTTAGCAAAAACACTGCAAAGTAATGGTTTTAATATTGTTTCTGGCGGTACAGATAATCATTTGCTATTGGTTGATTTGCGTTCTAAAAATGTGACAGGAAAACGCGCAGAATTGGCTTTGGGACGAGCGCATATTACCTGTAATAAAAATGGTATTCCTTTTGATCCTGAAACACCCTCTATCACATCAGGAATTCGTTTGGGGTCACCTGCTGCGACGACGCGTGGTTTTACGGAAAAAGAGTTTATTCAAGTTGGTGATTTGATCTCAGAGGTTCTTAATGGTCTTCGGATAGCGAAAAATGATGAAGACAACAGTGCTGTTGAAATGGCTGTTAAGAAAAAGGTAGGAGATATAACGAATAAATTTCCTCTTTACTCTTATCTGAGCACTTGTTAAGGATGCAAAAAGATGCGTTGCCCTTACTGCCAATACGAAGATACACAGGTTAAGGATTCGCGTCCTGCGGAAGAGGGATCGGTCATTCGCCGTCGACGTGTATGTTCCGTTTGCGGTGGACGTTTTACAACTTTTGAGCGTGTTCAGTTGCGTGAACTCTTAGTATCTAAAAAAAGTGGACGATGTGAGCCATTTGATCGTGATAAGTTAATGCGTTCAGTTGATATAGCTGTACGTAAGCGCAATATTGATCCTGACTATGTTGAACGAGCAATTTCTGGTATTGTACGTCAGCTTGAGAGTTTGGGAGAACCAGAGATTGCTTCGGAAAAAATTGGACATCTTGTTATGGAAGCGTTGAAAAGTATTGATGATATTGCCTATATTCGTTTTGCTTCCGTCTATCGGGATTTTTGTAATGCAAGCGATTTTCATGATGTGATTGACGAGTTGTCAAAGGGTATAATGGATACGGATACAGAATCTCGCTTTGATGAATAAAAAAGTGCAAGATGAGCGGTTTATGGCTGCAGCTATCCGTTTGGCAGAGCGTCATGTCGGTCTTACAGGTGAGAATCCTTCAGTCGGTACGTTGATTGTGCGAAACGATGATGGTGTAGGAATGTCCGTGGTTGGGTATGGTGTAACGGCCATCCATGGAAGGCCTCATGCTGAGGTGCAAGCTTTACATATGGCGGGCTCCTTGGCTCGTGGTGCTACTGCTTATGTGACTTTAGAGCCTTGTTCGCATTATGGAAAAACTTCGCCGTGTGTGAATGCACTCATTGATTCAGGTATTTCACGGGTTGTTATTGCTCTGATTGATTTAGATAAGCGAGTTGATGGTCGTGGTATTGCTCTTTTACGTGCGGCTGGGATTGAAGTGGTTGAGGGAGTTTTAGCTGAGGAGGCTTTTGAGGCGTTGTGCACACATTTGTGTATAAGGAAGCTACAGAGATGTGCAGTTACTTTAAAAATGGCAATTTCTGCTGATAATGGTGTGGGAAAAAAGGGGCAGGGTGGAATAAAAATTAGTGGAATGATTTCTCACACTCATACTCATATTTTACGTGCTCAAAATAATGCTATTCTTGTTGGTGTTGGTACTATACTAGCGGATGACCCGCAATTAAATTGCCGTTTGCCAGGGATGGAGACACGTTCGCCTATACGCGTTATTTTGGATTCAGATTTACGCATCCCACTTGATGCAAAAGTTGTCCAAACAGCAACAAGAATTCCTACATGGGTGATTTGTGATACAAATTTTTTGAAGAAAAGCAAAAAAAGTGCACTAGAACATTTTGGTGTGTCTGTGTATTCGGTAAAAATGGGCAATGGTTGCATGCAGCCCTTTGCTATTTTACAGCTGCTTTATCGATGTGGAATCAATAGCGTTTTACTTGAGGGAGGTGTAAAAACAGGGGAAGAGTTTTTAAATGCCGGTTGTGTGGATCATTTGATATGCTTTTATGCACCCGTTATTTTAGGCAAAAATCGTATTGAAGCTCCTCGTTTTGGAAATTACCTTTCACAATTTCAGGAAGTTGAGACAAGGATGTTTGGAAATGACCGTTTTTATAAATGGAGACGTAAGACATTATGTTCACAGGGATTATAACGGATATAGGTTGTGTTGAAGATGTTCAATCTTTAAAAAAAGGGGTTCGCTTAAATATTTCTACGCGTTATGCTATGGAAAGTTTAGAAATTGGTTCATCAGTTGCCTGTTCAGGAATTTGTCTAACAATCGTTGAGCGAGGATCAAAACATGCGAACATCAGTTGGTTTGCTGTGGAAGCATGGGAAGAGGCATTGCGTTTGACTAATCTTGCAGAGTGGAAAAAGGGGACTTGTATTAACTTAGAGCGCTCTCTCCGCTTGGGTGATGAAATGGGCGGGCATTTAGTTTCTGGTCATATTGATGGTTTGGCAGAGGTCATTGATCAAAAAAATGAAGGTGATGCAGTTCGTTTTTTTCTACAAGTTTCAAAAATATTTACACCTTTTATTGTAAGCAAGGGGTCTATTGCACTTAATGGGACATCTTTGACTGTTAATTGCGTTGAGGATTGTATTTTTGATATCCTTGTTATTCGCCATACACTTGAAATGACAACTTGGGGACAAACTAAAATTGGAGATCACGTTAATTTAGAAATTGATCAATTGGCTCGTTATGCTGCAAAGTTTTCTGGCTTTAAAATGATAGACGAGTAAGTTGAAAGCTTATTGTATTTTTTAGAATTTTGCACTCTATAATCCTATTTTTTTGGTTAATTTTTATCTATAGGATTCTGTCATGATAAAAGAGATACATAAAAAATCACATGTATTGATTGTTGAAGCGCGTTTTTATAATGGAATTTCTGATGCGCTTCTTGCTGGTGCTGTGAGTACTTTGCAAAAATTTGAAGCAAGTTATGATATTGTAACAGTGCCAGGAGCATTAGAAATACCAGCCGCAATAGCTTTTGCTGAAAAAAATGGTAAGGTCATTTATGATGGTTATGTAGCACTTGGGTGTGTTATTCGTGGTGAAACATATCATTTTGAAATTGTTTCTAATGATTCTTGTCGTGCATTAATGGATTTAACTGTTCATAAGAACTTGGCTATCGGAAATGGTATTTTGACCGTTGAAGATGAAAAGCAAGCATGGGCGCGCGCAAAACAGGATGAAAAAAATAAAGGTAGTGTTGCTGCTAAAGCTGCTCTATGTATGATCGCTCTCAAAAAAAGATTTGGAGATAATCATTAAATATGGCTGATATAAAAGGAATACATTCTTCGTGTTCAGCTAATAAACGTGGAGCAGCAAGACTCGCTGCAGTTCAAGCGCTTTATCAAATGGATATTGTTGGTTCTGGTGTAATGGAAACAGCAGCTGAGTATGAGACTTATCGTTTAGGAAAAAATATTGATGGAGATCAGTACCTTGATGCTGATTTTCAGTGGTTTTTAGCTATTATCACAGGTGTTGTAAAAGATCAAAAACAGCTTGATCCTATGCTTCATCAACAGCTTTCTGCTGAGTGGTCGCTTTCACGTCTTGATTCTATACTACGTGCAATTTTGCGTGCAGGTTTATGGGAGTTGATCAACCGCCAAGATGTGCCTGTTGCTGTTGTTATGAATGAATATATGGATATAGCAAAAGCGTTTTTTGAAGGGGATGAACCAAAGCTTGTCAATGCAGTTCTTGACAGTATGGCAAAAAAAATCCGCCTCTAAGAGGACGGTTACAAATTCAATGCTATCAGGACTAATAATTATCAGTCCTGAGATTATCAAAATTGTACACGAACTGTTATAACTTAGCCATGCGTTGGTAAATTCGCAGAACCTTTAATAATCTGGATCAGAAAAGGCTGTTCTTTTGTAGCGGTTGGGGTTGTTTGCGCGACAAAATCGAATATTTGTCCATTTTGTAGACCGTAGTTAGCTATTTTAGTAACTTGATTATTTTTATTGAAATAAATCGCCAAAATCCTACGATCAATAATCTTTGTTTTCATAAACTGCATTTTACGATAGCGCGTTTGTGAGATATAATAGAAAATTTCATTATCATAGTTCGTTTTTAACGAGGGGGTTCCCAAACTTAAAATAACTTGCTCCTGACTTGATCCAACAGAAACAGAGCTAAGAGCATTTTTATCAAGGACATAACCTTCTTGATATATCTGGCTTGAACCTGAAGAATCGAGAATACTACAACCGGAAACCACTATCATGCTTGCTATTGACAGACCAACTAGTAACTCACGCTTGATCAGAACCGCTATGTGGAACATTTGAAACAACGACATCTCCTGTATCTAGATACACAAAAAAAGGCAACCTCAAGTTTTTCGTCATTTTAGCTTAATCTGCCATAGCTTACGTTGAGCTTCCCTGTTATAAAGTAAATTATGACACACAGAGGTTCTTTAGAAAAGAAAAAAATGAATAAAATGTACTTTGGTTAAATAAAATTGCAGTACATTACACTCTATATTCGGGAGTCATTAATGAATGTTCAAAATGTTTCTCAAATGACATTTGCTTTGGCTTATCCAATATCAGTATGTTCTCTACCTGCTAAGGGTATAAATGTTTATATTTGTGCGAAACAGCGAGAATGTGCTCATTTAGCTAAGAATCACGATTTGGTTGAAGTAAAATTCTGTGAAGGAAAATTTCATATTTTCCCGTGGAAAAAACGCGGAGTACGTATAAAAGGTCTATTGCGAGCACATATAATGCAGTTATGTGTTGTCACATTAGAGCCACTAGAGAATATTCTCTGTGAAAATATTGATGTTGTTTTGGTTCGTGCAGACTCAAATTTGATGAAGCCGAAAATATTAGAAGATGCAGGAGAATTGTTCTTAGATGTGGAGGAGCTAGATACGCCAGAAGTGTTTTATGGTGATAAAATTGATATTGGTGCAATTATGGAAGAATTTTTTGAGTTGTCCATTAATCATTATCCACGCAAAGAGGGGGTAAGAATACGTATGATTGAAAATTTAGAAGAATCTGAACAAAAGTTATCGCCGTTTTCTGTTTTGAAAAGTTGGAAGCGATTATAAAAACATAAAAAAATTATCTATTGTATGGCATTACAAAAACAGTATTTTTGCACGGTGTATTTTTGTGGTTGTTCAATAGCGAAAAGTCATAATATGCACTTAAAAAGCGTAAATGAAAAGATGTGGGATATGCAAGCGTGATTAGAATTTCTGTAGATGTAATGGGCGGTGATTATGGCCCAGAAGCGACTATTGCAGGGGCAGCAATTATACAAAAAGCTTTGTCGAATATCTACTTTCTGTTTTATGGGGTAGAGGAGGTTGTTGTACCAGTTTTAAAAAAATACTCTTGTTTAGCGTCCGTATCACGTTTCTATCCTACAGAAAGTTATACGCGCATGGATGAAAAGCCAAGCCAAGCACTACGCAATGGACGTGGTAAATCATCAATGTGGTATGCAATTGAAGCGGTAAAAAATGGCGAGGCTGATGCTTGTGTTTCTGCAGGTAATACCGGTGCACTCATGGCAATGTCTTATTTTTGTTTAAAAATGATGGAAGAGGCAGAACGTCCTGGAATTGCAGGTATTTGGCCAACGCTTCGCAGTGAAAGTATCGTTTTGGATATTGGTGCAACAATTGGTGCATCTGCTAGTCAGTTGGTAGATTTGGCTGTTATGGGGGCGGGTATGTTTCGCGCGCTTTATCATACTGAAAAGCCAAGTGTTGGGCTTTTAAATGTGGGTGTTGAAGAGGTTAAAGGCCTTTATGAAATTAAAAAGGCCGGAATGATATTGCGTGAAGTGCACTTGGAAGGATTAGAGTATAAGGGATTTGTCGAAGGTAATGACATTGGAAAGGGAACAGTAGATGTTGTTGTAACAGAAGGGTTTTCTGGTAATATTGCTTTGAAAACAGCAGAAGGAACTGCACGCCAGATAGGGGAGATCTTAAATTCCGCTATGCGCAGTTCTTTTTTAACATCTCTTGGTTATTTTTTGTCGCGGAGTGCTTTTCGTGCACTGAGATACAAAATGGATCCAGATAGAGTGAATGGTGGAGTGCTTTTGGGGTTGAATGGTGTTGTGATCAAAAGTCACGGGAGTGCTAATGCTAACGGTTTTGCTTCTGCTATCCGTGTTGCTTATGAGATGGTTAATAATGGACTTTTGAAAAAAATAGCTACGGATTTACGGCGCTTTCATAAGGATAAAGAAATACTTTTTGACCAGGATGATGAAGCGACGGTGAATGGAGGAGCTTATGATAAGCTTTTGTAGTATAATTGAAAAGTGTGAAGAAAAGGTTAGGGACGAATGATTCGATCCGTTATGTGTGGTGTAGGGAGTGCTTTACCAAAAAAAAGCTTATCAAATGGTGAGATTGCAAAATTTGTTGAAACGTCTGATTCATGGATTGTTCAGCGTACAGGGATACGCCAACGTTATATTGCCAATGAAAATGAAACAACTGTTTCTTTGGGAGTTGAGGCTGCACAAGCAGCACTTGTCAATGGTGGTCTAACAATAAAAGACATTGATTGTATTATTTTAGCAACCTCAACACCGAACCACACTTTTCCTGCTTCTGCTGTTGAAATTCAGCATGCTTTAGGGATGAGTCATGGATTTGCTTTTGATATTCAGGCTGTTTGCTCTGGTTTTATTTTTGCTTTAACAACAGGAGATGCTTATTTACGCTGTGGAACAGCTAAAAGAATTTTAGTTATCGGATCTGATACATTTTCTCGAATTTTAGATTGGAAAGACCGCACTACATGTGTTTTATTTGGTGATGGTGCGGGGGCTGCTGTCTTGGAAGCACAAAAAAGTGAGAGTGATGTTGCTTTTGATTGTGGCATATTGGCTGCAAAATTGCGCTCTAATGGTGCCTATATGGATAAGCTGTATGTTGATGGTGGTCCTTCGACAACGCAAACGACGGGCTATTTACGTATGGAAGGACGAGAAGTTTTTAAATATGCAGTTGGTATGATAACAGATGTGGTTGATGATTGTTTTGCGGCTGCTGGCATAGATTCTTCACAATTAGATTGGTTTGTGCCTCATCAAGCTAATAAACGTATTATTGAAGCATCAGCTAAAAAATTAGGAATTTCAGCAGATAAAGTTGTGATTACTGTTGATCAGCACGGTAATACTTCTGCGGCATCGGTGCCATTGGCGTTAACAAAGGCTGTTCACGATGGAAAAATTAAAAAAGGAGATCTCATTATGTTAGAAGCTATGGGAGGTGGATTTACATGGGGAGCAGTTCTTGTTCGTTGGTAGATTATAGTCGCTTGACCATATTTGAATAAAACGTATAAGTCATTTTGTAATTTTTAATTTTAAATAGGTGGTTATAATGGCAAGTAAAACGGTAACGCGTGCAGATTTAGCGAGCGTAGTTTGTAGAAGGGTAGGCTTGTCACACACCGAATCAGCCGCTTTGGTTGAATTGGTTTTGGATGAAATCTGCAATTCATTGGTGAGGGGTGAGGCAGTTAAACTTTCTTCCTTTGCATCTTTTCAAGTTCGCAATAAAAATGAGCGTGTTGGACGGAATCCAAAAACAGGTGTTGAAGCTCCTATCCCACCGCGACGTGTAGTGACATTTAAGGCTGCAAATGTACTTAAACAAAGAATTTTAGATGCGCATCGTACAAGACAGAAAAATGATATCACATAGGTGAACGCTGTTACAGTGCTTGGTATTTATTAAAAAAGTGTATAAGATTAAACTCTACATTTTATTTTAAGAAAAAGGCTTTTTAGTTTAAGGTGTGGTCCTATTTTTGACCAATCTTGTTAATAAATTGAAACCTCATGAGTCTTTGTAGAATCATTCGTAGTGTTTTGGATAAGGTGTTGCAAGATGGATAATAGCTCTGATGCTTTTCGCACAATTAGCGAAGTAGCCGAGCTGTTGGAGCTTCCGCAGCATGTTTTGAGATTTTGGGAAACGCGTTTTCGACAGATAAAACCAATGAAACGTGGTGGGGGGAGACGTTATTATCGTCCGACTGATGTTGATTTGCTTAATGGTATTAAGCAACTACTGTACGATCAGGGTTATACAATAAAAGGTGTGCAGCGCCTTTTAAAGGAGAATGGTGTTGCTTTTGTTGCTGCATTTGGTAGTGGCGATCTCGATGCTATGAATGTTGTAGTAAAGAAAAAGCAAACAGGACAAACTTTTGAATCTGGTAACAACAAACCTAAAAAATCTTCTTTCGGTCTTTTGGGTTTTATGAGAAATGAGGAAGAAACAGCTGTTGGTTCTGTGGATGTTCACAAAGAAAAAACCGATAAAGCATTGTTGCAAGAAACGCTGCTTGAACTCATTGAATGTAAGCGGGTTCTTGATAGAGCGCGATAACGGCGATTCTTTCTGCTTTATAGTCCCTTTTATCTTTTTGCATACCTTTTAAGTATTTATTAAACGGCACAAGTCTGGTGGTGTTGCTTTATCCGTTAGTTGTTTAATCGCTTCTTCTATAGGCAAAGAGATTTGATCTGTGCTTCCTAAGCAGCGCATATTCACGCTATTTGTTTCAGATTCACGTTTGCCGCATACCAAAATTACAGGAATTTTTTGTAAAGAGTGTTCACGTATTTTATAGTTAATTTTTTCATTACGAAGATCTAATGTTGCAGAAAGTCCAGCAGCTTTAATTTTTGCTGTTACTTTTTTTGCGTATTCATTTGCTTCTGATGTAATTGTTGCTACAACGACCTGTTCAGGCGCAAGCCAAAGTGGTATATGTCCAGCAAAATTTTCGATTAATATACCAAGAAAACGTTCCATTGATCCAAAAATGGCCCGATGAATCATAACTGGTTGACGTTTTTCTGAATCTTTATCAATATAAAATGCGCCGAAACGTTCCGGAAGATTAAAGTCTATTTGTGTTGTCCCACACTGCCACTCACGACCGATAGCGTCTTTCAATGTATATTCAAATTTTGGACCGTAAAATGCACCTTCACCTGGAAGGATACTTGTTTCGATTTGTCCTGCAAATTTTGTTTCAATAATTTTCAAAACGGATTTCATGATATTTTCCGCATGATCCCATAATGCGTCAGATCCGACTCGCTTTTCTGGACGTGTTGAAAGCTTAAGACTTATTTCTTTAAAACCAAAATCAGCGTAAGTTGATAAAATTAAATCATTAATGTTGAGACATTCATCCGCTAACTGCTCGTCTGTACAAAAGATATGGGCATCATCTTGTGTAAAGCTACGTACACGCATAAGACCATGCAGAGAGCCTGAAGGTTCATAACGATGAACAATACCAAACTCAGCAAGTCTAATAGGTAAATCGCGGTAAGACTTTAAACCATGTTTGAAAATCTGCACATGACCAGGGCAATTCATTGGTTTAAGAGCATAAACTGTTTCATTATCCCAATCCTCAGCTGCTGGGATTGCTTTAAACATATTCTCCTTATACCACCCCCAATGCCCGGATATTTTCCAAAGCGATTTATCGAGAACTTGCGGTGCATTAACTTCAGCATACTGATGATCATCAAGACGCCTACGCATATAATTGATCAAATTCTGGAACATTTTCCAGCCTTTTTTGTGCCAAAAGATCATTCCCGGTCCTTCTTCTTGGAAATGAAATAAATCCATTTCACGTCCTAAGCGGCGATGATCACGTTTTTCAGATTCTTCTAGCATGTGTAGGTAGGCTCTTAAGTCATCTTCATTCGCAAATGCTGTGCCATAAATTCTTGTTAGCATTGGATTATTGGCATCTCCACGCCAATAAGCTCCTGCGACTTTCATTAGTTTGAAGGCATTTCCAACTTGTCCAGTAGACTGCATGTGTGGTCCACGGCAAAGATCAAACCAATCACCTTGATAATAGATTTTTAAATCTTGATTTGTGGGGATACTATCGATAAGTTCTACTTTGTAGAGTTCGCCTTTTTCAGAAAAAATCTCTCTCGCTTTTTCACGAGACCAAATTTCTTTTCTGAAAGGTTTGTTGCGCTGAATAATTTCACGCATTTTTTTTTCAATAATGGTGAGGTCATCCAATGTAAAAGGTTGTTGGCGTGCAAAATCGTAGTAAAAACCATTCTCAATGACAGGACCAATAGTTACTTGTGTTTCAGGAAAGAGCTCTTGCACTGCTTCAGCTAGTACATGTGCACAATCGTGACGTATGAGCTCAAGAGCACGCGGATCTTCTCGGGTAATAATTTCTATTTGACCAGATTGTTCTAATGGATCTGATAGATCTCGTGTGCTTCCGTTAAGGTTATAGGCCACTGATTTTTTTGCAAGTGATTTAGAAATAGATTCTGCTAATTCCAAACCAGTCATTTCAGGGGGATAATCACGTTTTGAACCGTCAGGAAAAGAAAGAGAAACAGAGCAAGACATACAACACCCCTTTAATCCAATTCCGTCAACGATCACGGATGGTTTTGTGAAAACTGAGTAATAATTAATTTAAAGCTTACAAATTGTTTTTTATCAATACACATGAAAAAAGAAAAGAACTATTTATTACGCTTAGTAGAAATTTTCCAGTAACACCAAGGTTTATAAAAACAACAATTCTTTTCAAGAAAAGTAGGTACTGGATCGAATCCGTGTGTTCCAAATGGACCACAACGCATAATACGAAAAAGTCCCATCCATGCACCAGCCCACAGACCATGACGTGCGATTGCTTCATAAATATATTCCGAACAGGTTGGTGCATGGCGACATTGATTCCCTATAAAGCTGGAAAGTGTTATTTGATAGAAACGTATCAAAAAAATGCCAAGCAATCGTCCAGGTGTTTTTCGCCAATGTCCTATATAATTTCGAGTTTGGCCGTTTTTTTTTCGGGATTGTGATTTGAGCATTTATTTTTCTTCAATTTGTTCAATACAATCTACAGTTGCATCAAGTGGAAGCATTATTGATGCATGACGCGCTTTGTAGTCTTTAATGGGTTGCAAGCAAGAAAAAGCTTGAAATGGATCTTGAGGAGATGGACCATCTTTCGTTAACATATGATAGATAATTTCACGTAATATTTTAAGATTTTTTGTTGTTTGTCCTCTAATATGAGATGCTAAAAGTGAAGCTGAAGCTTGCCCTAGCACACATGCTTGCACTTCATGGGCAAAATCTATAACGATGTCATTTTCTATTTTTAGATCTACAGTGATTGTTGAACCGCAAAGGCGTGCATGTTTTTTTGACGTTGCATCCGGATTATTAAGGCGCCCGATACTACTTATATGTGCGGCATATTTGAGTACTTTTTCACTATAGATTTTATCAATCATGAGCACTTTCCTGAAATTTTGAGAGTCGTGATTGTTTAAGCTTTTAATTCGTTTATATAGAGATTATACAAAATGAAATAGATATGTAGCAAATATTTTGTGTAGGATAAACTTGGAGTTTTTAGATGCATAATGTTGTTAAAGGAGGTAGGATAGATTCATTTTTATCTGGAAAGCGTCCTAGTTTTGGAGAGGTAGAAGAAGCGATTCGTACATTGTTGTTATGGATGGGGGAAAATCCGAATCGGGAAGGGCTCGTAGACACTCCGAGACGTGTAGCTAAAGCGTACCGCGAGCTTTTTATTGGTTACAGCAAATCGGTTGAAGAGATTTTAGGTACGGTTTTTGAAGAAATTTCAGGATATGATGAATCTGTAATGGTAAAAAATATTCCTTTTTATTCACATTGTGAGCATCATATGATCCCAATTGTTGGTAAAGCTCATATCGGGTATCTTCCTGATACAAAGATTGTTGGACTTTCAAAAATTGCGCGTGTTGTAGACATTTTTGCTCGTCGCTTACAGACACAAGAGGCTATGACAGCTCAAGTAGCTGGTGCTTTGGAAGTACATCTGAAGCCTCGTGGTGTTGCGGTTTTGATTGAGGCTGAGCACATGTGCATGGCTATGAGAGGGATTCAAAAGCAAGGCGCTACAACAATTACAACGAATTTTAGTGGTTGTTATGAAAAAGACCAAGATATGCGAGATAACTTTATGAGGATGGTTCAAGGATTATAATTAAAGTGTACATTCTATTGAGCTATAAATCATTCAAATAAAATAAATTGTAGGAAAGCGAAAATAGGCTTGTACCTCGCTTTATGATTTGTTAAAGCCAGAGGTCAGTATATTTTTCTTTACTACGTGCGGTCGTGGCGGAATTGGTAGACGCGCAGCGTTGAGGTCGCTGTGGGGTAGCCCGTGGAAGTTCGAGTCTTCTCGACCGCACCATTTAAATTCTCTGTAGTGGATAGGGTTGTATTATGTTTGAGGGGGATGCTATTTTGTTCATTGTCGCGGGGGATTTCTTTATGTATTATCTGTTTGCATTCCTGGCAATGGTTTCATTTCAGAGGTGGTAGAATTTTTTTACCTGTAGATTTGAGATTTTGATTTTTTTAATAAGATCGGGTGATATTGGAGTGAGAAGTACAGTATTTTTAAGGTATTTTACATTCTTTATTTGTGTTTCTTTATTAACGGCATGTAGCAAGTCGCGTGCTGTGCTCTGGCATGGGGTACATGCAACACCGTCCATGGCTGCAGCACAAAAGGAAGTTGAAGGTAAATCAATTCTTCCGAAAACCGTTGTTCCAGTGTATGTTGCAACAAGTCGTATGATGCAAAATAATTATTCTCAGCCTTATGGAGCAGAGCGATCAAATAAAGTGCACTACAATCGCGTCGATGTAGGAATTCCTCAACAACATATGAAGGGTGTTGTTGAAATAAATGCTTATAAACCTACTCATGATAAGTATTTTGCGGCAGTGGCATTACAAAAATACGATAGCAAAGAACAGTTTAAGCAGCAATTAAATGCTGCTTTAGCAAAAAAGAAAAAAGGAAAAAAAGAAATTTTCCTTTTTATTCATGGCTATAATAACAATTTTGCAGATGGCACATTTCGTACAGCTCAGTTTACATACGATTATTCTTTGGATGTTGTTGCTGTGCACTATTCTTGGCCATCTGCTGGATCAGTACCTCTTTATATTTATGATCGTGATAGCGCTAATTTCGCGCGTGGTGGACTCATAGAGCTTTTAAAAATCATCAGCGAAACCAATGCTGATCAGATTTCAGTTATTGCGCATTCTATGGGAAATTTTGTCGTAATGGAGGCATTTAGAACTTTAGCATTACAGGGGAACTATAAACCCATTCGCCGTATTACAAGTTTTTTAATGGCAGCGCCGGATATTGATATTGATGTGTTTGAGCGTCAACTTAACGATATTAAAAAATTGCCTAAACCAACGGCTGTTTTGGTATCTCGTGCGGATAAAGCGCTAGCTGTTTCAGGGCGTCTTACAGGTGGACATCATCGTGTAGGGGATGGTTCAGATGTTGAAATGTTGCGTAAAAATGGAATAGCTGTTTTCGATTTTTCTAATGTTGATGGCGGGACACATCATGTCTTTGCATCTTCACCAACATTGATGGCTCTTTCTCGAGAAGGTTCTTTGGCTTCAACAATTATGCAAGGTACAGAGTTGTCGCCTAGTCAGGCGCTTCTCGCTGACAGTAGCAGTGTGTTGGAAAAAACAACTCATCTTATTCTTTATACACCTGTACGTTTCTTAACTCCTTTAGCTTCGCATTAAGCATAAGAAAGATCGAAATTTTCTATTAAATATAAATGAGTTGTAAATAATATTTTTTAGCACTTTCTTTAGAATGGTTTTGTAAAATGAAAGTAAATGGCGGGATGAATGTAAATAGTTATTAGGTGAGTTTATGATGCTTGCACGAAAACGCCGTACCGATACGCCTACATTGGTTGATTATTTATCTCATTCCGCAGTTAAGTTATTAGATATTCATACTATGCTTTTGAAGGTGAGAGAAGGTAATATGGGGGAAAAACCGAATTTATTGCGTCAAATTGATTCCACAAAAAAACAGCTGGATGAAATAAGCCATGCTCTTATCTTAGAATATCGTAAACGACAAGAAAATGAGCGCTTTTTAAAACAAATTTTGGTATCAATTTCCGATCAACTTTTTTCACTTAATAATGGGTTCAAAGAGACTGGACGTCTTTTTTTTCAAGAGATTAGAATACTTCAGTCTCAGATGCAGTGTTTTTATGAGGGAAGAGAAAGACAACATTTATTGGATAGCCAAGAATCTTTTTATTCTCCATCAAGAATTGATGAAGTCATTAAACAGCTACAAAAAGCGCGAGAAAAGCTTATTGTCGAAAGCCCACATCTCTTCGAAAAAGAATATTAAAAAAAACAAAAGATTTTTTGAATAAATATAATATATGGTGCTTCAGAGGCACCTATTTTCTTTCTCTCTAGAGTTCTTGACGGTATCATGTTATAATGTTATCTGTCTTGTTTTATTTAATAAGTAATTGTTTTTATTGTAATTTTTATACAAGGTAAAAGCGTCTCAAGCGCGACTTAAAAGGTGGTTTAAGAGTGAGAATGCGTGATAGGTTGTCTATCTTAGCAATAAAGAATTTGACAAAAGGAAAAATATGTTGATGGAGCAGGCTTATGGCTTATTAAAACGACATTAGATCAAGGGCGTTGGGTTTTTAGATTTGATCTTAATAAAAAGCGTCGTGAGATGGGATTAGGCTCTTGTGATGATGTATCTTTAAAAGAGGCAAGGCTTAAGGATACAGTTTACCGTAAACTCTTGAGTCAGGGAATTGATCCAATTTGTGAAAGAAAAATTACAACGAACTGGTGGTTGTATTTCTTTACGAGAGATTGTCTTAAGTGCTTTTGAAGTGAAAAAAATGAATTGAAAGGCGGGGGAAAAACTGCAAGGTGGTTAATACTTCTTGAGCTGCATGTTTTCCCTAAACTTGGTGATATAGCAATTAACGAATTGAGTCAGGTTGATATGAAAGAATGTGTGGTTCCTATTTTGAAAACAAAAAACGAAACAGCAAGCAAAGCTCTTTGTCTCGCTTGAATATTGCTATAAAATATGCGGCAGCACATGGTATAGATGTTGATATGCAATTGATACCAAAAGCAAAATCTTTATCAGGAAATTTTATCCAAGATACTCAAGATATTCCAGAAATGCTATGGAAAAAAGTGCCTGAATTTTATCAATCTTTCAATGTTCATTTATATCAAATTTAGCTTTAAAGCTTCTTATTTTAACTGTGGTTTTCTCGATGCCGATCAGGTATATTCGGTTGGAGGAGATTAATGAATCAATATGGACGATTCCAAAGGAAAACATGAAGGGGACAGTTGGAATGGTTTCTGACTTTTGCGTTCCACTTACAGTTAAAGCACTTTCTGTTATTGAAAAATCAAAACGAAATGACTTTTTATTTGTTGGAAGTTCTGGAAAACCTGTATCTGACGTGACTCTTTCTAAATTCATGAAAGAAAGAAGGATTGATTATAGATTTCACGGTTTCAGATCAAGTCTTCGTGATTGGATAGCAGAAACAACGTCTACAGCATTTGAAATTGCAGAAACCATTTTTCTGTTCTTTGTTCCATATCACACCGCCGCTTCCTGCTCTTGCTTGATTGGCTCATGTTTGATATCTTGAACTTGTTGTTTTTTCTTCAAATGTTCTAAAACAATTTGCGCCTTCTTTTCTGACATATCGGTTAGGTTTTGCACCTTTGCAAAAGAAAGCACTTTTTCTGTCTCCGAGTTTGTGTCTTTGATTAATCGATTTATTTCCTTGAGTCGCTCACTAGATGCGAGTTTAGAAATTTCTGTGGGATTTCCATCTGTATCTTCTTCTGCACTTGCGACATTTAACAACATTCCCAACAGGTATCTTCGCGCGTAGGTAATTGTTGATCCAATAGATTGTATGTTTGATTTGCATCCTTTAACGTCTATTGGGAATCTTCCGTGTGTTGATATTTTGTTGCCTGATGGATGCGTTAAAGTCATTTCTATGATGATATGATCGTGAGTTTGGTCTTTGATATGAGAAAACAAAGCAAAACGATATTTTGAAAGAGTATCTTTTACCGCATCAATATATTGGTCAAGTGTGGCACATGTACTATTTGTATGGGTGTTCTTAGTGTTTTTTGAGATGTTTTGATACTCTATTTGCATTGCAGAAAGATCAGAAACAAAGTTTTCATAATTATGCCTTTCTATCTCTTTGTCTCTTAAAGCAAGGAGGCGCTCTAGCCGATCCAGATCCACATCATTTGCTAACGCTTTATCTAGAATTTTGTTTAAAGCATGTGTTTGAGATACAGGTATATTATCGATTTTGGTTTTTTCTGTTTGAGTTTTGGGTAAATCAAGGATCTCGGTGGTCATATGGCCACTCATGTTATTTCCTTCAGAAGCTACAGTTTAGAAGAAATGTATCTACTTAAACTTACACCATTTTCGACAGCTTGAATTGCCAATTGTCTGTGGAGTTCTGATGGTATTCTTAGATGAAACTTACTACTATATTTGCCATGCGACAAAGATATGGAAACTTCTTCTCTATTGTATTGCATGTCTTTAACAATTTCTGAAACGAGGTTCATAATGCTTTTTAAAACATTTTCTGCTTGAACGTCTAACTATGAAAGGGATGGAAATTCCGCACATAATTCAACATATTTTTCATCCTCGCATGACCATAAAACACGATATGTATAATGATTATTGTTCATATCTTGCCTGTTTTATGAAGGTAAAATTTGTTCCGATGACTTTTTTGTAAATCTTGTTCGATTAGATATCGAATGTAACGTGTATAAGGAATGGCTTGACTTTTAGCTTTTTCCTTTAACGCTTTCATAAGTGCTTGAGGTAATCGAACGTTAACAGACGTTTCTTTCGGTAAAAATTCGAAATGAACAGGCTTAAAATTAGTTAAATCATAATCAGTAAGATCAGCAGTATCCACAAAGTTTTCCGCTTCTTCATCTGTCTTGAAAACAGGTATTTTTTTTAGCTTAGAGGTTTTCATAAAAATCGATCTCCTTTTGATGCATATAATGGGCACTAACAGGGCGCACGAATAATTTGTTATTTATCGTTCTTAAGGTAAAAACTAAAAAATGTATCGTTCATTATAATTTTTTCCAATATCTCTGAAGAATTCTTCTTTGATGTTAGGTTAGTGCTCTATGAAAAAAATATCAAAATTGGTAAACAAATACTCGACTTCTTTTTGGGAGACACCGTGTTTAGCGCATTTAGACCAGTTTTCGTTATTCCAGTTTATGCCATGAATTTTAATATTTAATGCCATAACATATGTATATTAAAATGTATCCACAAATACAATAAAAATCAAATTATTGAACAGAATCCTTTATGCACCCTCGAGAGAAGATAAGAGAGAGCTTTGTTTCATTGCTCAAGGTAGGCAAGACAACAGCTACTGAGCGTGTTTTAATATACGGAACTTTAATTTCTCTGTGATGGGGCATGGAAGGGTTTTAGGCAAATTTGTTATCCTTTCCGTTTCTGAGAAGCAAAGTGTTTTTCATTATGATGGCACACCCAAAAAACAAGAATTTACTGTGCACTTGAAAGAATATGGTGGTGATTAATGAGTCATCTTTACATCACCAAAGATGGTGATATGGTTGATGCTATTTGCTGGAAGTATTACCCCAAAGGTCAACAGGCGCTTGCTGTTGAGCGTGTTTATGCAGCCAATGCTGGACTTGCGGATTATGGGACAATGTTACCAGCAGGGATCACAATTGTTTTGCCTTCCTTACTTTATCCAAAAGCGACACCAGTAATCAGAATTTGGGGCAGCGGATAATGAAACCTTTTTGTGTGGTTATGGCCAATGGAAAAGACATTACAAGCTCTTTAATGGATTATGTTTTGTCCATTAAAATTACGGATGAAGCAGAGGAAAAAAGTGATCGCATCACCATAGAGCTTGATGATCGTGCACGTCATAGCGATAATGGCTTTCTTGATATTCCTTTAATTGGAACAGTGACTGCTGTGACATTAGGCTATGAAGGTGGTCAAACACGCGATATGGGGAGCTACTTAATAGATGAAATATCCGTTAGCAATCCACCACGAAGTTTAAGTGTGACTGGCCATGCAGCATCAATGAACACATCTTACCGAACGCCTCAAAGCCGATCTTATCACCAGCAAACATTAGGAAGCATTGTTCAAGAGATCGCAAGACGCAATGGTTACATCCCAAAGATTGATCCTGCTCTTGCAAAAATTGTTGTGCGTCACATTGACCAAACGTCGGAAAGTGATATGGCTTTTGCTGCACGCCTTGCTGAAGCATATGATGCTGTTGCAAAACCTGTTGATGGAAAACTTGTGCTTGCTAAGCGTGGGTTTGGCATAGCCATTACGGGTGAGCCACTTCCTATTGTTTCCATTCATGAACAAATGTGTAGCTCTTGGGATTTTAAGTACAGTGCGCGTGAGGAAGCAGGGGCAGCCAATGGCTTGGGAACGGATGTGGGTGACGATCAAAAAGCTGCTTCTGCTGCAAGAGCACCAGAAGAGATTGATGACAGTTCTGATCTCATCCATATGGATAAAAGCGATATTCCAGCATTACCTGAGCTAAAAAGAAGAGAAAAAGGGTTACAAGAATCTAACCAAGAAGAGGAAGAGAAAAAAGGTGGTGTGATTGCTAGCTACCATGATTTGCGCAGTGGTGAAAAAAAAGAGGTCAAAGTTGGGAATGCACCCTTTCATGAATTAAAATATACCTACCATAATCAATCAGAAGCTGTTGCAGCAATTGCTGCTTATCGTAATAGATCCTCGCGTGGACAAGCATCCTTTTCGTGTAGCATGGGTGGCAACCCCTTTGTTCAAGCAGAAGCAAAGCTGATCCAAGAGCCGCCTTTCCGACCTTATATTCCAGCAGAATGGCGGATCAAAAGCGTTAAGCACAAACTTGATAAAACTGGTGGTTACACCACAAATATAGAATGCGAGCTCTTTAATAAAGCACAGGAAGATCCAGCAGGGAATATTGCCAATATAACACCAGACAAAGATGACATTATCGACCCAAGTGCTCACTCCACCACGGCATATGATGAAGGCGAAGATGTCATCCATATGGATGAGGAAGATGTGTAATATAATTTTTAAAAAAGCATAAAATTTTGTAACTTGATTTTAAAATAACATCTGAATTGTGATAATAAATATACTGTTAATGATTATTAGAATGTAGATTGTCCATATGTTAACTTCTTTCGGAAAGAGTTTACGAAAATTCCGCATTGACCGTGTCGAACGTCTTGTTGATATGGCTAAAAAAATAGGTGTATCCTCAGCATTTCTATCTTCTGTAGAAATTGGAAAAAAGCCTATTCCTCCTAAAATGGAAGAAAAAATAATTGAAGCATATAATTTAAATCAGGAAGTTGCAGATCTCTTGAGAGAAGACGCTGATATTTGCCGTAAAAGCTTTAAGGTAAAAACCTCTAATCCTCTTCATCGTGAAACAATTGGCATGTTCGTTAGAGTAATTGATAGCCTTTCAGAAGAAAAAATATTAAAGATTAGACAGATATTAGAAAGTTCAAACTATCAAACTTAATCTATTTTGCGAAAATATTATTTATTTTTTTAAT
Organism: Bartonella sp. B23; assembly: GCF_053793815.1. Classification (NCBI taxonomy): domain Bacteria; kingdom Pseudomonadati; phylum Pseudomonadota; class Alphaproteobacteria; order Hyphomicrobiales; family Bartonellaceae; genus Bartonella; species Bartonella sp. B23. The sequence continues at coordinate 857,737 of NZ_CP200033.1, read as the reverse complement.
AAATTTTCTATCATTTTATATACAAAGGAATGCAATGCTATAGTCAATATCATGAGCATAGTAGAAGAAGCTTTGGTTTCAAAGATCAAGAAAAATACACATATTGTTAAGCTTCTAGCGATTCTTACAGACTTTGGAGATTCGGAGTTTCCTCGTAGCGTCGATTCTTTGCTGAGAGCTTATGATCCAAGTTTAGAAGACCCACTTTAGAAAGTATCTTAACCCTTATCAATGAGTTTTATCTTCTCTCGCTGTTAAAGGACGGGAAAATGAATTTTAAATATGTCAATTATCTCCGCGTTTTGCGGGGCTTTTTTTATGGAGGGAAGCAATGCGAAAAATATCGAAAGAGGGGCTTATGCTCATTAAGCAATGGGAAGGACTGCGATTACAGTCTTATCAGGATGCTATTGGTGTATGGACAATTGGTTATGGCCATACCAACGCTGCTGGAGAACCTTTGGTGCGTAAAGGTATGAGTATCACAGAAAAAGAAGCAGAAACCATTCTTTGCCAAGATTTAAAACAATTTGAGAATACTGTTGAGCAAGCAGTCGCTGTCCCTTTAACGGATGAGCAATTTTCAGCATTGGTGTCTTTTTGTTATAATGTAGGGGCAACGGCTTTTTGCAATTCGACGCTTTTAAAAAAGCTCAATAATAGTGATTATGAATCTGTTCCAACCGAATTACAGAGATGGACAAAAGCAGGAGGACAATGTCTCGAAGGTCTTGTTAATCGTCGTGCAGCAGAATCGGGATTATGGGCAAAGGGGTCTTATGTTTGTTCAAATTATCAACCGGTAGAAACAAAAGAACCAACAGGTTTTTTCAAAGCAGAAATTCTTGCACCAATTATTGGTTCTTTTTCTGGACTTGGAGGCTTATTGGCAGGCAATGGCCCAGTTCAATGGGCTTTTGCAGCCATTATGATTATAGCTGCCTGTATCGGTGTTATGTTTATAGCCAAACGTTTTCATGAGCAACGCTTATGATCTGGCGGGTAAAGAAAAACTTAACACTTATGATGGCAGCTTTTGCTGCTTTTTCTATGGCTATAGTGAAAGCATTTTACCTTGGAAAGAAGTTTGGACAACAGAAACAAACAAAGAAAGCTTTAGAATCAGCAGCAACACGGTTTAAGGTGGAAAATGAAATTAACAAGAAAAGTGATGCTGATGTGCGTGCTGATCTCTCTGACTGGTTGCGCGATAAATAGGTCTGTTTCCTGTCTAGGTTGGATGCCCATTTACTTAGGTAAGCAAGATCTGAACGTTATCAGCTCAAACTTAGCAAGAGATATCTTAAAGCATAACAAGCAAGGCGAGTGCTTGTGCGGGTGGAAGCATGGCCAGAAAGAAGGCTGAGAAAACAACAGATCTTATGGAATCATAAAAAGAAATACTCCAAGAGATGATTGTTACTTACCAAAGTATAAAAGTGGTATCTCGCTGTATGAAATGGATCGTATTTACCATCTTTTTATTCATTCTTGAATTTGCACGCCTTATGGATGCACTAAATGATATCTTTGTTTATTTGAAGCAGTGGTTTTCAAGGAGCTGAGTGATAAAATATTTTATAGTCTTATGTTGATAGATGGCGTAGGGGATCTTTTTTAATAATTTTCATAAAAATATGATTCCGTGCTTTTGTGTTTCCGATAATAGCTTTTGACGAAATAACTTATTGATGAGCATTTAAGTTAGGAAGTAAACTACGCTGGTAAATTTTTTCTGTTGAAGAAAAAAATAGGAGAAAATTTATATGTAAGATGCAGCGCATTTTCAAAAGCATTATCTATCTTAGCAATAAGACACATATATACTTCACTTAAACCGTTCTGTATGAGAATTTGAGCGTAATGATTTAATTGAACAATGCCATCAGTTTTATAATTTGCTTTAGGTCTTTTAAATTCCATTAAAACAGCTCGTTTTTTTCTTGTGTAGAATCAAAATAAACAACTACATCAGGATGATTAGATAATTTTTGAATATCGTCTTCAGAGTCTGCAGATAGTAAACTAACTTGAGAAAGAAATTTGTTTGTTCCTTCTTTGCCTTGCAAATAGTCATAACTCGTGAATTCATCATCAAGCAACCATAAATTATTTTCTCTTAATGGCAATGATGAAGTTTTATTTGCTAACCTTCTTTGAAGAATAAATAAATTATGAATCTCTTTTTCTAAAGTTTCAGGTTGTATTAACTTATCAAATCTCTGCAGAGTATAATCTCGAAATTCAATGCACTGGGTTAATTCTAGATTAGCGAATTTTTGTGCTTTTTGTAAATTTTCTTCTACTTTTTCTTTACCGTTACGCAACTCTTTTCTGAGGGATAATTTTTCTTTTTAATATTTTTTCTGCCTTTTCAATAAATTGATCTTCTTGAAACATGCCACCAATCATATCATTTCCATTTAAAAATTCTGCTAAATAAGGATATTCTTTAACAACTGTTTTAAGAGAATTCCTCTTTATTTCTCTAATTTCTTGGAAGTTAGTGTCAATAATTTCATTTAAAACACTTTTTAAATTTTTATTAATATTAGCCCAACTTAATGATTTTTCTAAGTCAGAATTTTTTTCATTGATATAAAATTCATTTTTTTCATCGTTAACATGCTTATCCAAAAAAGAAGATTCTAATAAAAATATCATCATTTTCCCGTTGATTGGATTGATATTTATAAATTTTGAAAATGGTATAACAGTACGCTTATTAGCGCAATAAAACGTTTCTACTGTGCTTTTGGAGTTTTTGTTTTTTCAATCTTTGTAAAATAATAAGAAAGAGTAAATGGGGTTTTTAAATGATTGATATTAAAATTTTTCTTATCTGAATGGGGCAGTTCTTGTGTTTTTATTGTATCAATCATATGGTCAGCATTGCCTTTTTTTATATGAAAGTTAATCTGAATATCTTCTTTTTTTTAAAAAAGGTAATGGTAAATTTTATCACAAATTGATTTAATATTTATCGGCGAATAATGCTTATGGCTCATAAGGAGTTTCAAAACATAGATGCGTTTTCCACCACTCATTTTGTTTAGCCTATTCGTTTTTAAAGGAATCTTGTGTAGACTGCGGTGCAAAGTCTAGTAAGACACAAACATCAGCATTGTTTTCGTTTTTAACAAAGCTTGTAATATTAATTTTTTGAAATACTTTTAAGTAAGAAATACGTCCAGCGCCTTTACACCCTTATTTAATTTTATAATCGCTCTTATAAGTAGAAAAAGATCTTTATTCTCTTTTGTGAATTCATCTCCATTATCAAAAATATTTATAGATGAAATGGGCTTAATAGCAAATAAGTCTTCATTTGCAGAAAAATTGAATACAACCTTAATTTCTTTTGCATGAGCTTGTATAGAATTGATTACAGATTCTTTAGGTACTGTAATGATGTCAGCTTTTTTAAGATCCCTGATTATAGATTATAGATTGACCAGCATAAGTACACCAATGTAATTGTTTTTAGCAGAAAAAATCATAACCTATGATAATGAATATTGTATAAAATTTGAATTACAATTCCTCCTAATCCATCTAATTACCAGATGTATGTATGGTACGTTTGATAAGGCGATAGAAATTTTTTCGCAGCATGACCTAGAAAAATTTAGAGCGTTAATAGAACAACTCGGCGAAAAAAGATGTACTTTATAGGGGGATGTTCAATAATTATTCCTTTGCCTCTATTCTTTTAATTTTGGTAGGATTGGAAGAAAGACATTTATTTGGAAGTTGTCCACATGTGGAAAAAATTTGAGTGTTTTGTATTGCTAAAAATACCTTGACAAGAAGAGGCAATTCATAATCTTACACTACCATGGTGCTGTCTGATGGCACTGTAACAACATCACGAAAGGCGGTTTATTTTTTTATGATTTTAAATAACTATTTAAAAAATAAAGAAAAATATTTGTAATATTGGTGCCCCCAGAGAGACTCGAACTCCCGACCCCCTGATTACAAATCAGGTGCTCTACCAACTGAGCTATAAGGGCATAAGCACACAGGGAGTAGCACAAACTTTACAAAAAGGAAAATAGAAAATCATCAATTTTGGTGGATATTTTTAGAAATTTGTATCATAGATTATAAAATGATCAGCCTCTTTGTTTTTTCACTATCGCTTGTAGCAATTTTAGATATTACGATCATATTGCCACTTCGTAGAAACGCCGATGAGCACTTACTATTTTGCTATCGAATTACGAATCTAAAAAAGTTAATTTGTTAGAAAGATATTTTTCTAGCCAGTGGATATTATAATTACCATCTGCAACATCTTTATTGTTAATGAGATCACGAAAAAGAGGCAATGTCGTTTTGATTCCATCAACTACAAATTCATCTAAAGCGCGCCGTAAGCGCATCATGCATTCTAAACGTGTACGTCCGTGAACAATGAGTTTTCCAATCATGCTGTCATAATAAGGAGGGATGCGATAACCTGAATAAGCGCCTGAATCAACGCGAATTCCTAAACCTCCAGGTGTATGAAAGTGTGTAATTGTTCCTGGTGATGGTGTAAAATTAATTGGATCTTCCGCATTAATACGGCATTCAATGGCATGACCAGAGAAGCAAATATCATCTTGTGTAACTGAAAGTTTGCAGCCTGACGCAATATGAATTTGTTCATGAACTAAATCTATGCCCGTAATCGCTTCAGTTACAGGATGTTCGACTTGTAAACGCGTATTCATCTCAATAAAGTAGAATTGGCCATTTTCATAAAGAAATTCAATAGTACCTGCTCCACGATATCCAAGTTGTGCGCAAGCGTTTGCCACAATGGCGCCAATTTTTTTCCGTTCAGTTTCATTAAGTGCAGGTGACGTAGCTTCTTCCCATATTTTTTGATGACGCCGTTGAAGTGAACAATCTCGTTCTCCTAAATGAACAGCGTTTCCCGCCCCATCACCTATAATTTGAATTTCAATATGACGGGGTTTTTCTAGATATTTTTCGATATAAACTGCATCATTACCAAAAGCTGCTGCCGCTTCTGAACGGGTTGTTTTGAGGGCTATAGCAAAATCTTGTTCAGAATGAACAACTTTCATACCACGTCCACCACCACCGGCAGAAGCTTTAATAATAACTGGATAGCCAATCTCACGAGCAATACGCAGAGCTTCAGCTTCTTCAGTAACAGCGCCGTTTGAACCAGGAACTACGGGAATTCCAAGTTTTTTAGCAGTCTTCTTTGCTTCGATTTTATCACCCATGATTCGAATATGCGCAGCTGTTGGACCGATAAATGCGATGTTGTGAGCTTCTAGAACATCCGCAAATTTTGCATTCTCAGAAAGAAATCCATAGCCTGGATGAACAGCATCAGTCCCTGTAATTTCGCATGCAGCAATAATTTGCTGAATACTTAGATAAGAATCGCGCGCTGAAGGAGGCCCAATACAGACACTTTCATCAGCGAGACGAACATGCATTGCATCAGCGTCAGCAGTGGAGTGAATAGCTACGGTTTTTATTCCGAGTTCTTTGCAGGCTCGTAGTACGCGAAGAGCAATTTCTCCCCGATTAGCAATGAGGATTTTTCGAATCATAGATGCTCCTCGCTTTATTCAACAACAATAAGTGGTTCGCCAAATTCAACAGGTTGGCCATCTTTCACAAAAATAGTGGTCACCGTACCTGAGCGTGTCGATGGAATCTGATTCATCGTTTTCATCGCTTCAATGATAAGTAACGTCTGTCCTTCAGAAACATTTTGGCCTACTTCTACAAAAGGTTGTGCGCCTGGTGAAGGTGCAAGATAAGCTGTTCCAACCATGGGAGATGTTATTGCATTTTTTGATTTGTCCTCTTGTGCAGGAATTTCAATTGTGGGGGCAGGAGGAGAAGTTACAGTAACAGTAGGGGCAGGAATGGGAGCATAAATTGTCTGTTCAGGAGTGGCTGAGGTGTTGTGACGTGATACACAAATACGAAGGCCACCTTGTTCAAGTTCAATATTCGTTAAATTTGTATCATTTAAAATCTCAGCAAGGTCACGGATAACTTTTGTATCAATTGCGGTATGTTTTTCCACGTCCATTTTTTTTGTTGACATTTTATTTCTCACTCCTTGATCAATGAAGATCGTCATTATTTAATTTCTTATGATCGAATATCTTTAGACTACGGATGACCTTTTTTGAGGCTTCTATTAAAAGCTATCTACTTTTCTAGATTATAGTTTACAATTTTAAACTGGTATCTACTGTATGAGATCGCATTTATAAGTCTGTTATCAAAAAAGAGAAAGCATAAAATCATTTCATTGACGGTATTTTTTAAAGTAGATGAGATAAAAAAATATATTTACTGTGTATTTTCTATGGATTCTTTTAAAATATCTTGGCTTACGGCTCCGATGAGCACTTTATCACCAATAATATAAGAAGGCGTTCCCGTAATATTTAGTGCAAAGGCGATTTGAATATTTTTTTTAAAGGAATTTTGAAGATTAGAATCTCTTATTGCATTGCGCAGTTTTTTCTCATCTGCTCCTAACGAAACTGCTATTTTAATAGCTTTAGCCTCATTGACGCGACTTTTATTGGTTAAAAGTGCTTTATGAAACTGAGGATATTTCTTTGGAAGTTGCTTTCGAAAAGCATAAGCAACACTATGTGCTGCCATAGAATCAGGTCCTAAAATTGGTAAATCTTTGATAATGACCCGAAGATCTGGGTACTCTTTTATTAAATTTTCTATGTATGAATAGGACATCTTACAATATCCGCAATTGTAATCAAAAAAATCAACAAGCACTCTTCTACCATTTAAATTTCCCAAAACAGCATCATGAGGAGATTGAAAAATTTCTTTTTTAAACGAATTGATAACTGAAGCTTGTTTTTGAACTTTTTGTTCGATTTTATTTTTCAGCTTTTCTTGAAGGATAAGCTGCATTTCGATCATGATTTCTGGATTAGCGAGCAAATAGTTTCTTACAATTTTTTGAATATCATTTTCGTCAACGCTTAGTGCAAGCTTTTCTTTTAGCTTAGATAAAAAAGTAAGATCTTCCAGAAGTTGCATTTTAAGTTTTTCTGAACTCAAATAATTTGCTATTTTATCATTTGAGGTTGCGTTTGATAAAGAAGATGAAAAGGTTAAAACACTTAACGTAACTGTTGCTAAAAATTTTGCAATAAGCATTATTTTTGAGTATTGAGACTGCTGAGTCATTTGTATGCCTTCATGATTTTTATTGTAAAGTTGAGTAGGGGGTATAAAAGCTATTGTTTATGTGCAACAAAGCACCTAACTGCAGCATACATCCAGTATGTTACAGAGAAAACATCAATTTTTTCTTTCAGAAGAGTTAATATAAATATAATATGTGTTTTGCTATGAGTATTTTCTTTAATAGCTAAATTTCCCTTTTTTTATCAAACGTTGGTTGCATCTATGATAATATCAAAGTTCTTTTGAGATATACTATATATTATGGAAAAAAGCACGTTGATAATCCAATTAAGAGCATTTTTATTGATTTTTTACTGTTGCTTTATTGAGCACATTAGAACAAATTAAATCAAATGGTGAAAAGTAAAATTATGAAAACCAAAACGCATTATGATTTGTTTATCATTGGTGGAGGAATAAATGGGTGCGGGCTGGCGAGGGATGCATCTGGACGTGGGTTTAAAGTAGGATTGGCGGAGATGAATGATCTTGCTTCGGGCACATCAAGTGCATCTACAAAGCTTATTCATGGCGGTCTTCGTTATCTTGAACACTATGAATTCAAGTTGGTTCGTGAAGCATTAAAAGAACGCGAGATCATTTGGCGTATGGCTCCCCATATTGTGCGTCCTTTACGTTTTCTTCTCCCCTATCATAAAGCATTGCGTTCTGCTTGGATATTGCGTCTTGGTCTTTTTATGTATGATCATCTAGGGAACTGGAATCAAAAATTGTGGCGCAGTAAAACAATTAATTTTTCAAAAAATTTTTGCTCTATACTTAAGGAAGAATATCAGAAAGGTTTTGAATATTCTGATGCAACAGTGGATGATGCGCGTTTGGTCATTGCTAATGCTCGTGATGCAGAAAAGTATGGTGCTGATATAAAAGTGAGAACAGAAGTTCTTTCTTTAAAAAGAGAAGAAAAAAAATGGCTTGTAATGCTTCGAAATAAATTAAGCGGTAAAGAATATTGCGTCATGGCTTCTTATATTGCAAATATGACGGGTCCTTGGATTAAGAACATTTTGGCAAACGTGTCGGACTGTAAAGATAATCCATCACCACGACTTGTCAAAGGTTCTCATATTCTGGTTCCAAAGCTTTATGCTCATAATCGTGCTTACATTTTCCAAAACGACGACAAGCGTATTATATTTTCTATTCCTTATCAAGAAGATTTTACATTGCTTGGAACAACAGATTGTGACTATCAAGGTGACCCTGCTCATGTTTATATTACAGATGCAGAAATTGATTACATCTGTACAGCAGTGAGTAAATATTTCATACAACCCGTATTACGTGAAAATATTGTTTGGTCTTATTCTGGAGTTCGTCCGCTTTATGATGATGGGACGTCAAAAGCACAAGAAACCACACGTGACTATGTTCTGAAAGAAATAGGATCAGAAGATGTGCCAAAGATGCTTAATCTTTATGGTGGCAAGATCACAACGTATCGCAAATTGGCAGAGGACGCAATGACATTTGTTGAAAAAGCACTTGGAAAAAAGGGAGAACCATGGACAGAAAACTCAACGCTTCCTGGAGGTGATTTTCCATATAATAGGCTAAATATAATTGAAGATAAGATTTCTTTTTTGATTCCAGATTTAGATACTTTTACATACCGCAGACTTGCGCGGTCTTATGGTTCTGAGGCACCGCTGGTATTTGCATATGGCAAAGCAGATAAAGGAAAAAATTTTGGACATGGTCTCTACGAAATAGAAGTCAAGTGGTTAATAGAAAAGGAATGGGCTAAAACATGTGAAGATGTATTATGGCGCCGTTCAAAACTTGGACTTTTGTTTAATGAGAAAGAAACTTGCATGCTTTCTGATTATATGCAAAACCAAAAAGGAAGTGAAAAAATTTATGATCACAAAAATTAAAAGAAGCACTTTAGAATCTATTCGCGCAATACATTTAAAAATATTGAACAAAGGTGCGTTATAACAATACGAGCTCTGTAATGTTCTGGTTTGTCCTTTAATTAAATTCAAAATATCTTAGATACTATACCGGATAGTGCAGCTGTATTTTTAGGTGACAGTAAAAAGAGTAAAACTTTCTGCATAGCGAAAAAAAGTGGAGGCTTTGTATGTATGAATGGGAAACATTTAATAGAGCTAAGAGAGTAATCTTCTTATGATATTTTATGGTTTTCCATCATCAGTAAAATTTGCAGTAGCACCAATGTTGGACTGGACAGATCGGCATTGCAGATTTTTTTATCGTCTTTTAACAAAAAAAGCAGTTCTTTATACTGAAATGATTGTAGCCGATGCTGTAATTCATGGTGTTCGCAAACAAATATTAGCTTTGAACAATATAGAACATCCAATTGCATTACAACTAGGGGGAGCAGATCCAAAAAAATTGGCGGAGGCTGCACGAATTGCTGAAGAATTTGGTTATGATGAAATAAATCTCAATGTCGGTTGCCCATCAAATCGTGTTCAAGCGGGTGTATTTGGTGCTTGTTTGATGTTACATCCTGATGTTGTGGCAAGTGCTGTAGAAGAGATGAAAAAAGCAGTTAGTGTACCTGTCACCGTTAAATGTCGTGTTGGTGTAGATGAACAAGATGAGGTATTAGCTTTAGATATTTTAGCTGATCAAGTTTGGAATGCTGGGTGTGATGCACTCTGGGTACATGCACGCAAAGCATGGTTACAAGGATTAAGCCCGAAAGAAAATCGCAATATTCCCCCACTTAATTATGAAAGAGTTTATAAATTAAAACATAAATATCATAATAAATTCATTGGGATAAATGGTGGAATAAAATCGATTTATGAGATTAAAGAGCATTTGACTTTGTGTGATGCCACCATGGTTGGTCGACAAGTTTATCATGATCCAACTTTGTTAAAATACATTGATTTTGAAATATATGATGAACCGCAGAGTGATCTTAGTGATAGGGATCTTATTGAAGCTATGTGTGAGTACGCTGATCGACATATTGCATTAGGAGGGCGGCTTTCTCATGTGACGCGTCATATGATTGGTTTATTTCATGGTCGAGATGGAGCACGTCGATGGCGAAAAATATTATCAAATGATGCAATAAAAACAGATGCGGGCGTGCATGTTTTGAAGGAAGCTTTTTCTGCTATCATTTAACAGTAGTTTGCAGATTAATATATGTTAAAGTTTGGATTCCCTGAAGTTTTGCCTCTTTACGAAGATTTTGGATGAAACAAGATTCGTGAATCTCAGAAATCCATCACCTTTATTACGAAGAGGATGTCAATGCCATATGTTCAACAGTGTGTGGATCAATGTTAATCAATATAGAAATATATTAATATTATAATATAAAAATATATAATAACATATTGATAATATTTTAAATATATAAATCACTGAAAAAGCCATTCTGTTAGAAAATATGGTACAAAAATAATTTTGCTAATAGTATTTAACATTTCTAAAATGCTGCTTTGAAAAAACAATAAATTATTCATATCCTGTATATATGACAAGATTCTCATTAAACATTGTAGATTTTAAAAGGTATCTTCATGTCCGTTAGTCCATTTGATGATTTTCGTGCTTTGCTCACAAATTTACCTGTTTCTGATGCGTTTTCTGTAAATTTAGCAAAAAAACGGCAAGAAAAATTAACGAAAGTTGAAGGAGCTCTAGGGAAATTGGGAGATATTGCGGTTTGGTATGCGGGCTGGAGAGGAACAGAAAAGCCTATCGTAAAACGACCTTTAGTTGCTATTTTTTCTGGTAATCATGGCGTTACGGAGGAAAATGTTACACCATTTCCGCAATCTATGACGCAAAAGATGGTTCAAAATTTTGCTTCTGGTGGTGCTGCTATTAATCAAATTTGCATAGCTTATGATCTTGGATTGAAAATATTTGATTTAGCACTGGAATATCCTACAATGAATATTGCCAAAGATGCAGCAATGGATGAGCGTAGTGCGGCCGCTACAATGGCATTTGGAATGGAATCTATTGCTGGTGGAACAGATCTCCTATGTATAGGTGAAATGGGTATTGGAAATACAACAATAGCTTCAGCTTTGTGTTTAGCTTTGTTTGGTGGAGAGGTTGAGGAATGGACAGGAAATGGTATGGGATCTGAGGAAGAATTTTATCAGCGTAAAATAGCGGTGGTCAAGACAGCGGTTTCTTTACACGAGGATCATTTTAATGATCCTTTTGAAATTATGCGTCGCCTGGGAGGGCGTGAAATCGCAGCTATGGTTGGAGCGATTTTAGCAGCAAGAATGGAAAAAGTTCCGGTTATTTTAGATGGTTTTGTAGCAACAGCAGCAGCAGCGGTACTTTATAAAATGCATCCAAGAGCTCTTGATCATACTCTTGTTGGACATGTTTCTTCTGAGTCAGCACATCGTAAACTTTTAAAAAAGATTGGCAAAGAACCGCTTTTAGATCTAAAGATGCGTCTTGGTGAAGGAACGGGTGCAGCTATGGCAGCTGGCATTGTCAAGGCTGCTATTCTGACGCACACAAAAATGGCAATTTTTTAACAAAAGGATTCTATCGTCTAAAAAATAATAGCATATTTAAAAAAATTTTTAAGAATTTTGTTCGCTTGTTTTTTCTTGCAACTTTATATAGTTGAGTGGAAGTTCCGTTGTATATTTAATCTGTTCCATTGCAAAAGAAGATGAGACGTCACGAATATCAATTTTAGCAATTAATTTTTTATAAAAAAGATCATAAGCTTCAATATCGGGAACAACAACACGTAATAAATAGTCAATATCTCCACTCATGCGATAAAATTCAATGACTTCACGAAATTCTTGCACAATTTTTGCAAAACGCTTAAACCATTCATGGCTGTGTGTGTTTGTACGAATGGAAACAAAAACAGTAACGTGTGCATTTACTTTTTCTGGAGAGAGAACAGCAACACGACGCTGAATAACGCCATCTTCTTCAAGTCTTTGAATCCTGCGCCAGCAAGGAGTGGTTGAAAGTCCAACTTTTTTTGCAATATCAGCAACAGAGAGTGTTGCATTTTCTTGCAAAAGATGTAGAATTTTTCTATCAAGGTGGTCCATGTTTTTTCTCAATATTCAGTTTATAAAAGCTTATGTATTAGATTGCACAGATACATAGCAAGCTCATCATTAAACCTTTGTGACTAAGAAATATTTTGCCATGAAGGATGAGGCAAAGACGCGACACTATAACTTCGAGGTTGGCGTATGGAAAGAGTATTTCTTCAATCATGGATAATTTCTGAAACAGTTTTATGCTTATAACTCTGTAATATGCCATTTTTGTGCGTAATTTCCAATAGCAAGAACAAGTTTTGTTTGTGGCATCACTGTGAAATATCTTCTCATGACATATTTCGTGCTACTCACGTTTTGGTGATAAATCAGATTTATTTTTGTTATAGCCTGGAAAATAAAATCTCATAGGAACAACAGCAAAGAGGGATTTATTATAAAATTTTTTTTTCGTAACATTGAGCTAACTACGCAATCTTTCTCCAGAATGATCATTAAAAGGGCTAGAAGTTTCATGTACACATAACTCTGGTGTTTAGCCTGCGATTGCAATTAAAGCTGAGTTGGATAAATAAACTACAGGTTTTGGCTCGTGAGAAAGCAAAGAAAGATAATGTGGTTGTTTGATGCAAACACGGCAGAAATAAATTTTCAAGTTCGGTAATTTAACTACAGGGTGGTTTCTTCATTGGTAAATAGGAAATTAAAAAATACGTTTTAGAAAAAGAATATTTTTCTTATTTTGTTTGAGAATGTGTTCTTCGCCATTCTATCGGTCGTTGGAAATTTGATTTCCATATTCCTTTTCTTTTTTTTCTGGCTTCTTGTTCTTCTTCAAGATAATCGTAGTAACTCACAGCCCAGCCACTGCGCACAAGCGATGCGTTGATATTGCTGACTTGTTTTGTTCCACATGTCGCAAGAATACGGTGATATTTGTCTTTTTTGTGCCAATGACATGTAACTGGTTGGTTTGCTATGAGTCGTTTCAAATATCTTTTTGCCTCAAGTCCGCACGGATAACGCGTTTGCTTTTTACCACAAAACTGGTGGAGTTCAGGAGCATCAATCCCTAAAAGCCGGATCCTGACAGAAGAAATCACGATCGAATCACCATCAACAACTAGAGCATTTCCCTTGATAGACGTTTTGGAAATAAAAGTTTCCTTTTGAGGGTGGGGCTGAGTCTTTTCAGAATAAATCGTCACAGCAATGAGAATAATAGCTGTGACAAGAACGCAAAAACCGATAATCCCTAACTTAAAAATTCTTAGATTAAAACGAGAAAATTTCTTTTTCATGAAATAAAAAATCACTGCTATAATGCAATTGCTTTAGTAAGAATCTCTTACATAATTTTACAAAAGACTTTCATTATTTTGACGAAAATATTATCTCGCTTTAATAACGGCACTCCGTTATGTTTGACGCGTCCCGTATTTTCGTTATACACTAAGACAAACCAAACACCTTACAATTCCAATACTTATGATGTAGATAGGCAACTAAAAAATAAACCAATCATCACACATCTACAAAAAGCATAAAAATTACAGAGACACCACTTTCTTTAACCAAAAAAATCTCATAAAACAATCCTGATAGAATCAATAAAACTGTATTTATCTTCTGCTACAAAATCTATCATTTAAACGATACAATTTATTACTTAATTTTTGTTTCTTTAAATTCAACGTGTTTTTTTACAATTGGATCATACTTACGTTTGCTCATTTTGTCTGTCATCGTACGGCTATTTTTCTTTGTCACATAGAAAAAACCAGTGTTCGCAGTTGACAAAAGCTTGATCTTAATGGTTGCTGCCTTAGCCATAATTTAAGAATCCTACTCATGCTAAAAACGATATCGTTTCGTTGTCAAAATCTATTTCTAATGTACTCAGATTTTTCGGCAACACTACGGATGTTATAAAAAAAGTCAAGAGCTGATTAATTTATCATGAATTGTACAAACATCAAAATAATATATAAGCCAAAAAAACAGGCTATTGCTGCTGAAAAAATAAATGGTTTAAAGATATTCATGTATTGTCCGATAATGGTTGATCAGATGAGCATAGAAATTTCATAATAAAAGATAAAAACAGAATTAACGGCAGAGAGTTCATGCTCTTTGAGATGCGCACCTAGGCGTGCAGGTCTGATTGTATAAAAACTTGCAGATACGCCTCTAAGGAGAAAAAAATCAAAATTCATTAATATTTTATTATCCATGATATCATAAAATTTCCAACACAGCCTAAGATAGCGCAGTTCATAAGAGGGTAATGTCGATTTTTAGCAAAATTGCTTATAACGCTGATAGAAGCTAAGAGGAAAATATTACTAAGTGCAAGTATTGCCATAAAATTTTCAGCTACACTCTCATTATGTTCGATGGGTAGACTGGAGGGTGTTATAGTAAGGGTTAATTCTCCCATTTGGATAGTGTAGTTTGACAATTGTTTTTGTATTCAGTGGGAAGAGATGGGATTGATTAGGAATATGTGTTAATTTGTTGTTTTTATGTACGATTTTTACTATTAAATGCATGTTTTATCAAATTGGATTTTGATATCTAAAATTTCCAAAAAGAGCGAAAAATCATAAAAATCGGAATTTTGTGCTAAAAATGAAAAAAGGCTTTGAAAGGTTTTTGAAAGCCTGGAAGATCGAATTTGAAAGATCTTTGAAAAAAATCACCTAAAAAGTCAGGTTAGCCTCAAAATCAGCTAAAATTACTAAAAAAGCAAAATAGAAATGCGCCTGCATCTTTGTATTTTAGAGGGACATTAAGCCGTATTTTGTGTGATTTCTAGATGTGCCTTTTCAGTTTCAATCTACCGTTTTAAGTGTGGTTTTAGAAGAGGAAAAGTTGCTTCGATTTTTTCCATATCGTTGATGTTTTGAACAAGCTCTTGCAACTTTCTATAGAGTTCCGCCGCGATTTCCGCTATATCTTCAGGGAGGAGTTTTATTTTCATACCACGATAGGTCATATAAGCTATACGACCAAGCTTTTTTATGAGTTCATCAAGGATAGTTTGTGGTTTAAAACCAGCGGCTTTCGCTTTATCTACGTCACGAAACATTTCTCCTTCACCCGTAACGAGCCAATGGGGGTTAATGTTATAGACCCTACGATGGGCGTTAGTTGTTGAGGATGCTGGTTCGTGTGCTCCGATTTCATAATTGACAAGAGCAGTGCGTTGTAAACTAATGTGTTGCACAAAATTCAGATCAAAGCAATATTGAGCGTGAAGAGAATAAAAAATCAAAAATGCAAGTTGACCTTTGATCGGTGATGGCGCAGTTTTAGAGCAATTTGGTAATGTCTGCCCTTTTGCTAAACATGTAGCGGATTGCATTGGTTTGTCTGAAGAGTCAGTAAGACGTTTTAACCGCATTACTCAGTATTTACATCTAGAATTGCGGTCTATTTTGCGTGGTATGGCATTGGCGGATAATCAACCACAATTGCTAAATCAGGGATTAGTGAACAGAATTTGGAAGCTTTTAGCATTTATGCGGCAAAGGCTGCCGTAGCCTTTAATATGTCTGGTGATCAAATTGGTGAGTGTTTTGCTAAGTTGCGTAACGTTTTTCAATTGAATCAGAGAGGCATTGAAGATTTAGGCGATGCTATCAATTATCTTTCCAATCATATGACGGCAAAAGCCAGTGAAGTTTCCGATTTTACCAATCGTGCCATTGGCGCGGCAACCATGTTTAAGCTCACGGCACGTGAAATCGCGGCTTTTGGTACGGCAATGATTTCTTCTGGTATTGTTCCAGAAAGTGCTGCCCGTGGTTTTAACTTTATGAGTACACATATTCAGGAAGGCGGAAAGCATATTGAGGATGCTTTTACAAAAAAGGAGAGAGGCTTTGTCGTGCTGTTGGAAGTTGTTTGTTTCTGTTAGAGGTTCACCCAGAAATCATGGCCAATCGACCTTTTTTCTCTGTGGGTTTCGTGGGGAAATGAATGGACAATGGAAAGCCTCTACGGTGCCCCATCGCCATGAAAAAGCCAGCGACTATACCACAGAAATTATCCTAGAAGGACCAGAAAAGGAAAGGGGAAATAGTAAGTAATAGAGGCTTGTCTTGTTATCCAGCCAACGGGAACAGTTTATCGATAAAATTGTCCGATGCCAAAAGACATAACATTGCAGCCATTTTTTATCACTCAAAGCAATGAGAAGAAGGCACTTATGGATGGAAGAAGTTAAGAAATTATGGACACAATTTATTCAGAAACATCACAATCTGTTTTTGCTGTGACACCAGCAGCTGTTTATGTTTGTGGCAAGGGAATATTGGCCAAAATCCTTGTCAAAATTTTGAATAGATTCCGCACAATGCTTATGCTGAACTTTTATTGGAATGGGAGGAATTTTCTTTAGGAGAACATTGATACCAGTTGTGGAAATCATCAATGATCGCTCAGGGGAGATGTGATCAATTTTTTCAGAGTTTTGCAACGCCATTATCGGCCTTTTATGGATATGCTAAAGTTCCAAATCAGCATCCGTTAGGCATTTCAACGTCTCTCACGGCAAGAGCAAAAGGATTTAACCGATTTAGAGCGTGTTGTTCGGTTTTTGTATTTGCAACGGTCAAGTTTTAGCGGCAAGGTGGTAAAGCGCACATTTGGCGTTGAAACGAGCTGTGGTGCACGGTTTAATTATTTTAAGGTTGAAGCGTCATTAGAGCTTCTTTGCCAGCGCTTGGCAAGGGTTGCGATTGAAAATACAGATTGGTCAGACTTTATTCTTCGCTATGATAAATAAAACGTTTTGTTTTACCTTGATCCGCCTTATTGGGGTGCTGAGAATTACTATGGAAAGGATTTGTTTAAACGAGAAGATTATCAGGTGATGGCTACGATTCTTGCGTAATTAAAGGGCAAGTTTCTTCTTTCTTTAAATGACGTACCAAAAATTCGGAAAACCTTTAGTCAATTTCATATAAAAGAGGTCACCACATCTTATTTATGTGGCAGCTCAAATAATGCTATTGCTAAAGAACTGATCATCACAAATTGCGATTTTTAATAGAAAAAAGACTCTTTGAAAGGCCTGTGAAGATCCTTAAAAGCCACCTTGAAAACCCTGTGAAAAAATAAATCTGTACAAAACGAGGCAGCAAGCTATATACACATATAAAAATGCAGTGGCGGAGGGGGTGGGATCACCATATTTAAATAAAATCAATAGGTTATATAAAAGTATGGGAATTTTTATTCCATTGATTCCATTAGTTTATTTTGCTGTCTATCCCGAACCTTTTTGAAGCTTTTTGATTGATTCTAAAGCGAGTTTTTTGCGGTCAGCACTCTTAGTATAGAGTGATGCCATTTTATCTTCAGTCCAGCCAAAAAGCGCTTTCATTTGCGAAACTGTAGCGCCTGCATTAGCAGCACGTGTTGCTGCTAGTTTTCTCAATCCATGAGCTGATTTTTTTATTCCAGCTGCATTGCATGCTTCACGAAACAGATTGCCAAAACTTTCTTTAACCAATCTATTTCCGTTTTTTCCGCAAATAAATGTTTCATTCCCAACAGGACCAATCTTAAGAGTCTCTGCGAGTTCAGGCAAAATTGGAAGAAAAACATCTGTTTTGAATTGGCTCTTTTCCGTTTTTAAATAAATAATGTTGTCTGTAACATCCTTCCAACCAATACGAACCGCATCACCACGCCGCAATCCTGTATAAAGAAGAACATCAATCCAGACGCGTTCATGTGTACCATGTGACCAATGATGGTAATAGTTGTCTATGTCCTCTTCTAGCCATGGCCGTAATCCTTCGCTGTTAAAAGATTTTGGTGCTTTAATATTAAAGGCAGGATTTTTATACATAAGATCGTTATCAACTGCCCAGTTAAAAAGACCACTTAAAGCATTCAAAAAGTGTTTTGCTGCTGCGGGGGTATTACGTCTTCTGTCTACAGCATCAAGAATATGTTGTTTTTCTATGCTTTTATAAGAACGATCACCAATAAGTTTAGAAATGTTATTCAGGATTCTATACTTCACTTTTTTAGTAGATTCTGATTGATTATACCATTGCATGCTTTGTAAATACTGATGCAACAACCAATCGAAAGACCCTTCTGTAAGTCTGGTGCGTTTTATGGTTTTTGAGGAACCATTTTGCGCTTCTTTGATGGCCAGTGTGTAATTATCAACAAATTCTTGTGTTCCATAGGTTCCTTCAATCCGAAACCGTGATCCGTGGCCAATACGTACATACCATATGACCTTACCATGGCGGGTGCGTTCACGAACGAGATGAGGAGGACGACGCTTAGGCATGGCTAAAATTTTATACCATCGACAGGACGACAGGTTTTGTTGGAGCCATATTCTTCTTGCTCATTTTCAAATGACGGAAAGTCGTCGATACTATAGGCATTTCGTGTATTTTCTGATGTTATAATTTTATTGAGATAGATTAACAGTTCACCAGTAGGCTTGATTTCTATTAGTTCGCAGCCTTGTTTTTTGGCTTCTCTTAAAGCGCGAGCAATGGCTGGTTGTGTTATGGTAGGTTGGCGATGTGCCATGTTTTATCTCCTAATTTTAGATGCAGTTTATCTGTGGCGTGAAACACGCGTTTAATGAAAAGTTGTTATGAAAGAGGGTGGGAGCACTTGGTAAAGGAGAAAAAACATCGCTCCCATAATTTTAAGCGGCTTTTGTCAATATTTGCGTCATGTCTTGTTCTATCTCTGTTAAAAACGCTTCAACAACTTTGTTGATGTGTGCAATCTGTTCTTCATCACGGTAGACACGTTGTCTTTTGAGACGTAGATATGATGATTGACCAATAAAGCGTGGATCATAGCTTACAAAATCGCACCATTTTCGTCCTGTACAAGCCATTTGGAATTGCATTTGTGCAAGATATTCAGGCTTGATTTTACTATCAATAAAAAAGCGAATGTGGGTTGTTGATCTTGGACATTTGACTTCCACTAATCCTTGCTCTCCAATGAGTCCATCAGGGCTTGCACCTGCCATCTCAATTGTTGGATGAGGTACAAAACCGCATCTTGTGACATTGGCATCATAAATGAAGTTATATTCTTCTATGGCATCATTCTCATGCTCAATGCCCCATCGCATATCTTCAGTTTCATGATGTGGGCTTATTTCTCCTGTTAAGCGTTCTGTGATGAGTTTGATTTTGTATTCGTCATATTTGCTTGTAGGTAGCCCTTTGGCTGTTCTGTTAATGACACTGTAAACGTTTGAGGCACTGACTTTTCCCAACCGCGCTTGAAACCATTCTGCTGTTCTTTGTTCCATCTTACACCGCCATTGCCTGTTCTTGCATGATTGGCTCATATTCAGTATCTTGTATGCTAGCGTCTTGTTGTGCTTGAGCCATTTGTGATTGTTGTTTTCGTTTTAAACCTTCTAAGACAGTTTGTGCTTTATCATGAGAGATATCGTTAAGCTTTTCGACTTTGGCAAAAGAAAGCACTTTTGCTTCTTGTGTTTGTGTTTGATCCATTAATTCCTGAATTTGCATAAGCATTTCATTTGAAATCTGTTGGCTTTGTGTGCTGTGGTTTGTGCCATTAATGCGTGCGGCTTCGTCTTCTTCATAAATGCCTGAAAACCCGAAAGCATAACGTGCACATTGTATGGTAGCTTTATGGCGCAACATACGTGCGGGGTATTTTTGCCAAGTATCTGTTTTTTGTTTACATTCTGACAAATATTCGGTGACTTCTATAGGGTCTTGAATATTTTTTAAACGGATGGAGCATTTGATAGCAATTAAATTTCCATTGTTGTCTAGTTGATCTTGGAAGGTCATTCCATCAAAATCTGGGTTTGATTTAATTATCTTAATCCACCCATCAATAGAAACAACAGGTATAATCCCTCCACCTCTTTTAGGAAGTGCGTAGATTTCTTTTGTTAGCGGATTAAGACTGTAACTATTGGCAACAGAGATAAAGGCAACAAACTCTTCGTCAGAGAAGTTATGATTGATGCAGGTTTTGATAATAGTTTTTCTGAACTCATCATAGGATAAGCCATATTTTTGCGCCATGGCAGTTAATGGAGAATTGGTCATTAAGATCCTTCATTTAAGCGCAATTCACTCGTGGCGTGAATCACGCTTTTATTAAAAATGGTTGTTTGTTCGTTAGAAGTTTATTTTTTGAGGCTGTATGATTTTATCGATGAATTTGTACTGCCCGTGAGCTATAATCTCTATCTCAAGACGGTTTCATTTCCAGAAACTATGGCATCGTCATAAACTACGGCATCTCCACAAACTTCGGCACAGCCATAAACTCTGGCATCGCCACTAACTATGGCATCGTCATAAACTGTGGCATCTCCAAAAACTTCGGCACAGCCACTAACTTTGGCATTGCCATAAATTTTGGCACTTTCATAAACTTTGGCATTGCCATAAATCCAGCAATCTCCATTATGTGATAGGTTATCTTCACGTTCTATAAAACCACCTAAATCGCCTTCTTTTATATCTCCAAAGTCTCTAACAGCCTTAATGCGGTGAAGTTCAAGTCCATTGAATTCGATTTTTTCATCTGTGAGTTCGTATTTCTTTTCCATTATTTTGCTTCCTTATATTAATGTATGTCTTGTTTTTGTAATTTTTGAGAAAGAATACCGATGCCCTATAAATTCCAGTATTCACTGTGCTGAATAGCAAAAAGCTTTTCATTGCTTATTTCATATTTTGATTGGATTGAGAGGGGCGTTCTCTAAAACGTTTTTAGTTTTTTACAGAACGCCAGCAAGGCGTAGTCTGTGTTGCACTTCGTAAGTGTTGTACATCGTATCTTCATGCTCTTTCTTTGCTATTTCATCATAAAAAGCATCAAAAGCATCGCTCTCTTCTATAAAAGGATGTCCAGTGCTGTTGGATTGAAGAATATCATTTTCCTTAATGTATGCTTTTGCAATTTCTTCGCTAATATCTTCACAGCACTTTGTTGAAGTATCTATATAAAGTATTTTTATAACACCTTCTGTACCTTCAAGTATCTTTAATATTTCGAACTCATCGTAGAATGGTCCTGATTTAGCAACGTGGTTACCGTTATTGTAGACAAATAATAAAATTTCATCGGAATTTATGAAAATTTTCTTTTGCATCATTTTTCCCCTCTAACAACTCTTGGAAATTGCTTGTGTGTAAATTGTGATACGAATATAGTATGCATAAAGCATATATGTCAATAATAAAAAATATGCATTATGTGTATTTTTTAAAAGTGTAAAAATTTTCTCTACAAGATTTTTATTATTAAATGACAATTTTCTACAAAAGGGGAAATGAAATAATTATGAAGATAATAAAAGACGATATGGAATTAGATAATAAAATAATAAAGCTAATTTCTACATTTAGTTATGAAAGAAAAAAAGCTTTTATTTTTTTTCTTCTACATGCAGGCGATTTAAAAGGTGAAGAATTGTTTCTTTATCTGGTTGAGTTGTTTTTTGTAGCAGATCAATAATTTGTTCATCAATAGTTTGTTTTGTGGCTTGGATTGGAAAGGAGGGGCCATCTCCCTCCCCAGTTAATAACCATCCCTCACTAACTCTAAATGCTTTTGCATATTTCGCAGATGCACGCGATATTCCTCTTAATCCTTGTTCGTGTTGTATATAGCTAGAGTATTTCCAGCCAAAATATCTAGCTGCTTCTTTAGCACTTCTAAAGCCACGCGCTAAGCGTGCTTTTATTAATCTAGCAGATTGATTTGCAGTATTACTAAGCATTTTTGTCTCCTTAATATACTCATATTGCATAAAATTGGTATGCATTTCGACTTGACATTAAAGTGCTCATAATGCATATTTACGTTTATGAAAAAAATAGCAGTAAAACAGTTACGTAAAAATCTAAATTTCACTTTAAAAGAAATGGCGGAACGGTTAGGCGTCAATAAATCAACAGTATGGCGTTGGGAAAAATATGGTGTTCCTTCAAGAGGAGCTGTTGCATATCTTCTGGAAGCGTTATGGAATGAACAATCCCTTTCAACGTCCGCATTTGTTGACGGTTTTCCTGTTTGCATGAAGCTATGTGAACAAAATGAAATTACGAAGCTTCAATATGAAGAAAAGAGTGAACAACAACACCAGCATTCACACTCTTGAATAAATGGCACTAGAAAGAGAAGAGATGGCAAATAATCAGCACCAGATCACTATAAGTAAAGTCCAGTTGATCGATCTTGTTAATAAGATTGAACAGAGTGATATGTGTTATGATGCCCGTCCGCTTAATGAACCACCTTCTCAAGTAAGATTATATTTTCCATCAACAAGTTTTATTCTCTATACGCTGCACAGTATTTTTGAGAATGATGATAGAAGTTATTTTACATTATATCCGTACGATGATTTTAACCAATGGTTTTCATCTGTGTTTACGCAAGCTTTTACTGCTTGGTTTGACAATTATTTTTCTAGAGATTTGTTATCTTTTGATCGCTTAAGTGAGCTGGTCTTTTTTATGGCTATAGTCAAAAATGAGCTTAATAGCCTAAGGGATAAGCTCATCGAAAAGAAAAAAGAAGAAATTAAATTAATAGATCGTGCATGCAGCATGGACATAAACACGCAATAACCTTAAGGGGAAAAACATGAAAAGAACACCAGGTTATACTTTCAGCTGTTCAGAAGATTTAATACATGCAATAGGTTTTCCAGATGGTTGTACAATCGTTTTTGATAATTCTAATTGGAACTTTTCGTTTGATGAATACAACCATTTAGTAGCAAAAAATGATTTAGGATCAATGTTGTACTTAGAGATACACGGAAATACACAAACTTTCAAAGAGAAATTTCAGAGATTATTTGAGAAACACAATAAGCGGTCTTCATATTAAATGAAGTACCTCGTAATTGATATGCTTTTAATTGATCTGTTGCATTTTCCATTTCATCCCATGCCGAATGGATTCGTTCAGCTTCTTCTGTAGGAGAATACAAAAATATTTTTTCTAGATAAATGTTAGTACTAAAAATTTTTGTAAAATCATATGTCGGAGAAAATTGAAAAGTGAGTTTAACAGAAGCAAAGCATGTATGGTCAATGTCCGCCCAAAATTGTGTTCCCATAATGGCAAAACATTTTGTCTGGGCTGGAATGTTTATGTTTCTCAAAGATACTTCTAAAGCTGGCATTGTAGGTGGGGTTATAAGATGAATTTTATCTTCGATATTATGGCAATAAGGAAAAGTAGGTGCATTAAATTGGCCAACAGAAAGAAGTACTTTAGGATAAGAACTAGCATGTGCCTGATTAGTAACAATATCTTCTTTCCAATAGCAAACAGCAGAAATAGAACGCAATTTAATATCAAAGGGGGTTACATTATGAAAATTAAGCCATGTAACATCATCAGAAAAATTTTCATAACAAGATGTAATATATAAAGGTTGTAGTGGAGTGCCGTTTACTTGATTGTTTACGTTTCGAATTGCATCATTATCAGGCATTTTCTTCCCCCGTTTTTAAAATAATTATCATTGAACAGCTTTATAAAAGTATTCTTATAATGGAATTTCAGATGACTAACACGATTCTTTGCCTTGATCTAGGCACAAAGACAGGCTGGGCGATTTGTGGTGCAGATAACCACATAATCAGTGGAACGGTCAGTTTTCAACCACGCCGTTTTGAGGGTGGGGGAATGCGTTATTTGCGCTTTAAGCAATGGCTTACAGAAATGAAGATGACCGCGGGTCAAATTGGTGAGGTGTATTTTGAAGAGGTGCGTCGTCATGTGGGCACCGATGCTGCTCATATTTATGGTGGTCTGTTAGCAACTTTAACAGCTTGGTGTGAGCAGCACACAATTCCCTATGAGGGTATCCCCGTTGGTACGATTAAGAAAGTTATGACAGGGAAGGGGAATGCCTCAAAAGACGAAATGATAAAGGCGGTGTGTGCAAAAGGGCATGCACCGCAAGATGATAATGAAGCAGACGCTTTAGCAATTTTACATTTAATTAAAGAAAGGTGCATACATGTCCAGTAAACTACCGTGGACGAGGTTATTTGCAGATAAGTGGGCGATAGTTGTCGATTATTTACCTCCCGTAGAAGGTAATATCTATATGAGATTGCGTTTTCGCATGCTTCGTACTGGTGAACCTCTTTTTTGTAACATGAAAGTTTTATCTCATTACACTGGTTATTCATTAAAGAAATTTGAAGCTGCGCTGAATGTTTTGCTAAAAGAGGGATACATCGTTCGTTTAGCAGATGGCCGTTTATGGAATCTAGATGTTGAAGAAGAACTCAACAGCTTTCGTGAAGAACTAGAGAATTTTACCTCTAATAATAAGGAGGTAAAATATGTCAACTAAACTAACTTGGACAAAATTATTTACGGATCAGTGGCTATTTAAGCTCTCTGATTTACCTCCTATGGAAGCCAATGTTTATGTGAAATTGCGGATAAGAATGTTACACACTCGTGAACCTCTTTTAAATGACTCACAAATCTTATCTCATTTTACTTGCTGTTCAGTAAAAAGATTTCAAAAGGCATTAGATTATTTATTTAGGTCTGAACACATCATTTGTTTAGAAGATGGTCGTTTATGGAGTTTAGATGTTGAAGAAGAACTTAACAACTCTCCTAATGAGAATTTAGAGAAGGTATCAGAGACATTTCAGTCAAAGAAATTATCAGAAAGAGCACAGAAAGCAGCACAAGCAAGATGGGAGAAAAATAAAATTGATGCTAAGCATGATGCTTGTGGCATGCTTAATGATGCTAAGCATGATGCTTGTGGCATGCTTAATGATGCTAAGCATGATGCTTGTGGCATGCTTAATGATGCTAAGCATGATGCTTGTGGCATGCTTAATGATGCTAAGCATGATGCTTGTGGTATGCTTAATGATGCTAAGCATGATGCTTGTGGTATGCTTAATGATGCTAAGCATGATGCTTGTGGTATGCTTAATGATGCTAAGCATGTCGATGAACAAAAAGAAAAGAAAAGATCCCCCCACACCCCCCTAAAAGAAAATAAAAATATATATAAAAACAAAAAAACTAACACTATCGTGTTAGCAAAAAAAGAAAAAGAAATTGGTTCTGACCATTCAGAAACTGAGGATCATGTTCACGAGCCAACAGAAGTTGATGTTCTGGAGAGTTTTTCAGATCCAGTCAAAACATCATCAGAAAACATCCTACCCATTCATCAGCAAAATAACGAGGGCATCCCTGATTTCAGAAACTGGGCACCGATTGACGATGATGCGCTAGAGAAGCTTCCAACACGTGAAGATCAATCAAGCGCTAAAATGCTTGGAGAATCTATCGGAGATGTTTTTTCCTCTCTTGCTGATGAGGCAGCACTCGCTCAAGAGCCAGATCCTGTTTCTTCACCTGCAAAAAAGCGTTCTTCACGAGGCAAGAGCACACGTGGTTGTCGATTGCCTGAGGATTTTGAACCGGATTACGATTTTGCCATTGCAGAGGGTTTGTCTCCAGAGTGTGTGAAAGTCGAAATTGCAAAATTCCGAGATTATTGGAATGCCAAGACAGGGAAAGACGCGACCAAGCATGATTGGCAGGCAACATGGCGTAACTGGGTTAGAAATTCAAAAAAATACGGAAACAGCAAGATAGGCGGTAATTATGGAAATAACTCTCAAAGACAAAAAAGCATTGGCGAGCGCATCGCAGACTGCGTCCTTGATATCGGGAATCGAGGTTACTTTGAAGCAAATTCACGAAATGATAGCTCCGGGATTTCCCTTGATTTTGAAAATTGGCAGTGTGTTAACGAAACAGCAAGAAACGACGGCATTAGAAGCTTCTGATCGGCTTCAAGAGTTGTTTGCAGTGAAAGCTGGAAAAGAGGATATAGCAAAAGCCATTCGCATGTTGTCATGTGGTTTGAGAATATCGCAACATTCAGACCATGAAGGTATGGCGCTTACGTATGGAATGGTTCTCGAGAATGTTTCGGCATGGTCACTCATGCAAATGGTTAAACGGATTTTGTGTGATGAGATAGAAGGTTTATCCGATACGTTTTTCCCGAGTACTCGTGAGCTTGTGAGATTGTGTCGTAATTTGGAAAGCAGTCTTTTGACAAGAGCAAGTATTGTTCGCAAAGCTGTTTTGAATACTCGTGAAAAAACAATGAAAGCAAAGGGAGAGAGAAAACCTTTGCAACCACTTACGCTTATTCAGAAGCAAGAGCTTGAAGAGGTTTTTAATGGCATTGGAGGAGTAATGAAGGATCTTAAGTCAGCAAACTAGTGAGAAGTTGCGATTGTTTTGTATTTAGACATGCGTTTAAATAGACAAAAAAGCACCATAGAGCGCAATCTATAATTTTTTTGATGAAAACCACATGAAATGCATAAATCGCGCTGTACGATCAAATTTAAGGCAAATAAATCCATGCGATCAAATTAAGGATTAATCAATGCAAATTTTAAAACATCTGGTCTTAAAAAAACGTAAACAGTCACTGCAAAAAAGGTTTGTGGCAACAGCTGTTGGTCATGCTCCATGGGGTCTTGGCTGTGCTGAATATTTTTATAATCTGTATGAGCGTGAAGATGGCACCAGAGAGTATGAGGAGTTTGGTGGGGGTCAATACCATGATATGCCTAGTAATGCAGATTTCAGTACTAAAGCACAAGTGAAAGCATGGGTTTATGGAGGTAAAGTTCCTAGCACAGTGCTGAATCTTGAACCTCTTATCGATGAGATTAACAAAAATATTAAAAAAATATCGAAAGTCACTTGACAATATGGCAAGAATATTTCTATTGTTGATTCGGGTGCCTAAGAAACACCTTAAATGCATAGCGGATAGATTGCCGAAACAATCTCTTCTCCGCACATTAAAAGCTTTGACTCATTATACACTACGTGTGTACAATGGCTCTGTCGGGTGTGGTTACACTATACAATACCCTTATGGGAAAAGTGTAACGACGGACTATGCACCGTGTTTCTTAGCACCCGACACTCTTCTTGAGTGTCAATAAGAAACCTCTAACTGCATAGGAGTTCAATTATGAACACTTTCTCAAAAAAATATGAATTTACAAGTGAAGCTAAACAGATTGATAATCTTACTTTTTATCGCATCCGTGCATTAAGGGACTTTGGGAATGTCAAGGCAGGTGACCTTGGTGGTTTTATAGAAAAAGAAGATAACTTAAGTCATGATGGTGACTGTTGGGTTTATGACAGTGCTATAGTTGCTATGAATGCTGTCGTTTCTGAAAATGCCAAAATACGTAATAATGCCATTGTTGGTGATGATGCTAAAGTTTATGGTAACGCTGTGGTTGGTGGTAAGGCTAAGGTTTATGGTCGTACTACCCATGTTTATGGCAATGCCCAAGTTTTTGATAATGCCAGTGTTTGTGGTAAGATGTTTGTTCGTGGCAAGGGGTGGGTTCATGGCAAGTGCGTGGTTAATGGTAAGGCTAAGGTTTATGGTAATGCAAAAATTTGTGGTCAAGTTTGTAACAATGCCGTGGTTTATGGAAAAGCCTTTATTTCTATAGATGCAAAGATTTATGACAATGCAAAGGTTTGGAATAGTGCTTCTGTGAGTGGCTTTGTTTATGGCAATGCTAAAGTATCAGGGTCTGCTTATGTCTGTGAGGGTTCTCATATTTTCGATAATGCTAGGGTTTATGGAAAAGCAATAGTTGTTAACAATGTCAAGGTTTATGGCAATGCGAAAATATTCGAAAAAGCTAAGGTTTGTAATGATGTTAGTGACAATATCATAATGACTGGTCGTGAAAAGATTTTAGATCAAGTTGCATAAAAAAGCAGCGGTGCGGCGGGGCACCTGTTTTTAAACAGAAAAAAAGTCGTTTTATTTATGTGAAGCGGCTTTTTTTATTAGCGATTTTTCGAAATAAAACATCAACAGGTCATGAGAATTTTTTAGTATCTGTAGATTGACTGAAAAACATCATGTTATTAATTAATATTTTGTTATATCTTTTTGAAAAATAAAATAATTTATGTTATAATACTTGTTGTTTAAAATGCAGGTTTCATGGATATACAAATATGCTCAATAAAGTAACGTTAATAGGGCGTCTCGGTGCTGATCCCGAAAGTAGAACGATGGCTTCAGGAGCAGAAGTGGTTAGCTTTAACATGGCCACTTCAGAGAGCTATAAAGATAAAAACACCAATCAAAAAATAGAGAAGACGGAATGGCATTCTGTATCGGTTTTTAATCCTCATTTTGCAAAGGTTGCTCTTCAGTATCTCAAAAAAGGCAGCAAGGTCTACGTCGAAGGGCGCTTACAGACACGTAAGTGGCAAGATAGAAATGGTATCGATCGTTATACGACAGAAGTGATTTTGCCACAATTTAGAGGTGAGCTGTATTTGCTTGATGCGAAAAACAAGAGCGATACCTCTGTAGCACAGACACAAAATCATACTGCGTCTATGTATGATGACATTCCATTTTGATTAAAGAAATATGGCCAAAAAGAAAAAACGTGCAAAACGTGGACGACCACGGATTAAGGGGTGTCTGAGGGAACCAAATGGTCGTATCTCACGTGCAAAAACCCCTCGTGAACCCATTCATAAATTAACCATTGAAATGCGTGCAAAGCGATATGGTTTGACTGTTGAAGAGGCAAAAAATCCTCTTTCTGGCACTTATATCGGGCGACTGTGTTTGCTTGGATATAGACAAGATCCATCAGGCATTAGCCAAGATCAGTATGATGCTGCACAAAAATATCTTGAAGTCAGAAATGATTACTTGTGTGCAAAAGGTTTGCCTAGTGCCATTTATGATGAAATACCTACGACTTCTGATGGTGATGCAAGAGAAAAGTGGGTTGAATTTGCAGAAGAACAGTTTTTAGATATGCAAAAAATCATAAAAGAGGCACAGAATCTCTATAGACAGTATAATTTTTATGCTGCGCTTCAGTATCTTGTAGTGGAAGATCAATCATTGTCATATCTTGTACAGTCATTACGTATCGTTCTTAATACTCTCTATGAATATTTTGGCAAAAATAGTAAAAAATGAATATTCTTCTATTATTTTTTATGAAATTTTGAAAAATCATTGAATAACAGGAAGATAAATATTATATTTTTATGTAATATTTAAAATGGAGCGTTTCATGCATACGACAAAATTGCGTAAAGTTGGAGGGTCAGTTATGCTCTCTATACCACCTGCATTGCTTGATGTTCTTCACCTTTCTGAGAATACTGAAGTTGGATTGGCGATTGATAATGGATATTTAGTAGTGAAGCCACAAGCATTCCCCAGTTATACTCTTGACGAATTATTGGTTCAATGTGATCCTTTAGCTGATTTTTCTGATGAAGATTCGGAATGGTTTTCTGTTCCACCTGTTGGTCGGGAACTTTTGTAATGAAGCGGGGTGAAATTTGGTTAGTATCCCTTGATCCAACTTCTGGTTATGAGCAAAAAGGGATGCGTCCAGTGTTGATTGTATCTCCAGAGGCATTTAATCGTATAACGAGAACACCTGTTGTTTTGCCTATTACAAATGGAGGAAACTTTGCTAGAATGGCAGGTTTCTCTGTCTCATTAATGGGAGTTGGATTGCATACAACAGGTGTGATACGCTGTGATCAACCACGTGCTTTAGATATAGGAGCGCGTAAAGGGAAAAAAATGGAAACAGTTCCTCCCATGATTATGCACGAAGTGCTTGCCAGATTGTCAACATTCCTTACTTAATTTTTTAAACATAAAGTCTAGGTAGGGAAAAAAATATAATATTTAAATTTTTTGTGTTGACATGGTTTTAAAAATCGTATTTAATGACATCGCTGCACTAGTTTTATTGCGTCTAAAATTCAAAAAATATCCCAAAAAATTCAGTGAAATATGAGCCTTAAATGTGGCTAGAGAGCCTAGTTTTCTTAGGAAAACTGGCTATTTCTTTTTTTCAAAGAGTAAAATCCAATAATTGATCAGTTGTGTCATTAATTCTGTCATTAAATAAGCTAAAAATTAGCATACAAAAGGAGACCCTATGAAAGTGGTTATTACTAGATCAATGTGCGTTTTTGGCGATAACAAAAGCACTGTTCGTTTTGATCCTTCAACTTCGGATAATCCATTTGTGGAGGCTTCTAATCAAGTTTATGCTCGTCTTAAACGGGCTAATGCTGCTCACATTTATCAAGAAGAACAATGTATTGCTGCTGATCCAGAACAACCGATTAATTGGAAAACAGAGACAGATAGTCACAAAGAGATAAGCAAGAAAAAAGAAACTGAAACGATCGTTTCCAAAGATGCTAAAGCTTTTAAGCCATCAATGGATTCTCCAAAGAAGGCTTAGCATTTGAAGTTCACTGTTCACCAAAAATGGTATCTTCAGCAAGTTGAAGACACTTTTACCAATCTTAAAGCACCACGTCTTAATTGGGCACTTCGCAATGCTGTAAATACTGCAGCAAAGCAAGTTGAACGTTTTACAAAACGGAAAGTTTCTGAAGTTTCATCTACTCAAGTAAAGCATGTTAAAAAAGGTATATACATAAAATCAAAAGCGACAACACAATTTCCTGAAGCGGATATTGTTGGTTCAGGAGCACCATTGCCTCTTAAGTTTTTTAAGGCAAAAGAAACAAAGCGTGGTGTGGTCTACACGATGTTTGGAGTAAAAAAGATTTTGCCTCATGGCTTTATCAAAGGTGGAAAGTTCCCCAAGCGTGTTAATTTAAGGAGAGGAGGAGGGAATGTATTCCAAAGAGCTGGAGGAGATCAATTCCCCATTGTTAAACAAGAAGGCATCTCCATTGCAGAGGTTATGTCTAAGCCAGAGATTGCAGATTCCATTGCACAATATGCCAATGAAAGATTAACTAAAAATATCCAGATACAACTTGCTCGTCAGGACTATGCTGCAAAGAGTAAGGCTAAGGCACGTTCTTAAGCGATGTCTATGTGTTGTATGCAGTGATCGTAATTTTTAAGACAAGACTATCTATGATACTTCGCTTTTTTCATAAAAAAGTCAATAAAATCAATGCAAAAGGTACTTCCTAGCGGGTTGGGCTTGTTGCGGGGCAAGGCAGCGCGACCTA
This sequence comes from Bartonella sp. B23, assembly GCF_053793815.1. Classification (NCBI taxonomy): domain Bacteria; kingdom Pseudomonadati; phylum Pseudomonadota; class Alphaproteobacteria; order Hyphomicrobiales; family Bartonellaceae; genus Bartonella; species Bartonella sp. B23. The sequence goes on along the minus strand of NZ_CP200033.1, from coordinate 826,379 downwards.
TCGCTAGCGACAAAATTTTAAAATGACTGTGCATTGTACACATAAACCATTGAAAATAATCAATTTTAAATGCACAGACTGTGCAATGTAGGATGATTAAAACGAAAACAAATTCTACAGAATTAGAGATTGGACTATTGCGGCAAATTTGGGAAAGACAATAAATTTATGTTTTCATGAAAAGAATATAATTTTTTCATTTTTTATGGTAGAGAACTGCCGTATTTTATGAGGAACTATTTATATTGTTGAAAATCACTCTGGACGACTCTATCTTTATGTAGTAACATAACTACATAATAGAATTGGAAATGATCATGCCTGTAATTATTACAAGCCGCGATTTTAATCATGAAGTCAGCAAAGCGAAACGAGTTGCTTGCAAAGATACAGTCTTTATTACTGATCGAGGTAAGCCCACACATGTTCTAATGTCAATGGAAGCTTATCAGGAAATAACGGAGCAAGGTGTTGGTGATATTCTGAAACGTTTGGCGATGCCCGCCCATTTAGATATTGACCTTGCGGATATTGATTTGGAAACGGAGCGAGTACCTCTTCTTGATGGGGAACAGGAAATTTTTTAATGTTTCTCCTTGATACAAATGTTATTTCTGAATTGCGCAAAGTAAGTGCTGGACGAGCTAATGAGAATGTCTGTCGCTGGCTATCACAGGTACATAGTGCACAGCTTTATCTTTCTGTTATGACAATTTTTGAACTAGAGCATGGTATATTACGTGTAGAGAGGAAGGATAAAATACAAGGGAAATTGTTGCGTCAGTGGCTTGATGGATATGTTTTACCATTTTTTACCAACAGGATTTTGCCTATTGATTTGTCTGTTGTTCGCCAATGCGCAAAGCTTCATGTCCCTGATCCAAAACCCGCAAGTGACATGCTCATTGCCGCTACAGCTTTAGTTCATGGTTTCACAGTTGTGACGCATAATGTAAAAGATTTTATAGATACAGGTGTTTCTATTATTGATCCATGGCAGCTTCTTTGAAACATCGATCGAGTCAGTATTTTGCAAACGATTGGAAGCGCAGATAAGATTAATAAAATGCAGAGCAGAAGGTAATTTTACTCATTGACAATATGGCGAGAATATGTCTATTGTTAATTTAGGTGCCTAGAAAACATCTTCAACACATAGCGGATAAATTGCCGAAACAATCTCTTCTCCGCACATTAAAAGCTTTGACTCATTATACACTGCATGTGTACAATGGCTTTGTCGGGTGTGGTTATGCTATACAATACCCTAGGGGAAGGCATAACGACGGGCTATGTGCCGTGTTTTCTAGCACCCGGCACTCTTTTTGAGTGTCAATAGAAAACCTCTAAGCACATAGGAGCCAAGTTATGGCACAATATTTAATCGATATAAATCAAACGACTATTGATGGTGATATTGTTCAAACGGTGAATGCACGTGAATTGCACGCGTTTTTGGAAGTTACATCAAAATTTGCAGACTGGATTAAAAATCGCATTAAGGAATATGGATTCTTAGAAAATAAAGACTTTGTGAGTTTTTCTAAAATTTTAGAAAAACCTCAAGGTGGCCGTTCTTCTAAAGATTATGCTCTTACCTTAGACATGGCAAAAGAGCTTGCCATGGTAGAGCGTAATGATAAAGGCAAGCAAGCACGTCAGTATTTTATCGAATGCGAGCGACGTGCGAAGCAAATATCCGCACCACAGATTGATTATTCGGATCCACGCACGATACTTGGTGTCATCACCCATATGCAAGAGGAGTTGCAAAATAAAGAAGCATTAATTGAACAACAAGCCCATAAGGTTATAGCTTATGACCACTTAACTCGTGCTGAGGGCACCATGTGCATCACAGATACCGCTAAAATGCTTGAAATACGTCCGAAAGATCTATTCGGCTATATGCAACAAAAACGTTGGATATATAAGCGCGTGGGTACATCTGAATTTGTACCCTATCAGGATAAGATACAACAGGGGCTTATGGATTGCGCAACGAATGTGTTTAGAAGAGATGATGGCAGCGAAAAAGTTTCTGTTCAGGCACGTGTTACAGCAAAAGGCTTGGCATTCTTGAGAGAAGAAATCCATGGGGGTGTACAATGAATACTGATATCGATTCTTTGTGTGATTTGTGGCTGGTTTTATTTAAGCTTTGCAATCGTGATGGTGTTGGAGAAGAAGAATGCAATGCTTTGGTTAATACCATGAGCGTAGTAGAAGAAGCTTTGGTTTCAAAGATCAAGAAAAATACACATATTGTTAAGCTTTTAGCGGTTCTTACAGACTTTGGAGATTCGGAGTTTCCTAGTGGAATCGATTCTTTGCTGAGAGCTTATGATCCAAGTTTAGAAAACCCACTTAAGAAAGTGGCTTAATCTTATAATTCAATTCACATCTTCCCATCTTCAAGGTGGGGAGAGATTAAAGATCAAGCTGTGAATGGGAGCCAAGACGCACTAAGATAAGTCTATGCTGGCCGATTAAGCGATAAAGCAGAACCAAATTAGGTCGAATATGGCAATCTCGGTAATCTTTCCAATTTCCAATTAATGCATGGTCATGATACCGAGGCTCTAGAGGCCGATCATTTGCTAATGCTTCAATGATTTGACGCAAATCAACTTCTAAAAGAGACCGATGCCGTCCTCTCATTTCACGCTTGAAATCACGTTTGAAGATAGCGGTACGTTCAATCGTCCGTATATAAATCATCAAATAATTCGTTTACAGAATGAAATTTTTTTAAGTTGCCTTTATCTAGTTCAGAAAAAGCCGCTATGGTTTCTGCATTGGGTTGAAACAAGAAGGATGGAATAGTTTTATCTTGCGCAATACGCGTCATCAACACTCTCACGACATCACTTACGGATAAGCCAGAGGCTTTGATAACTTGATTAGCGACATTTTGAATCTCTTCTGGTACACGTGCTTGAACCATGCGACTGGCAGTCATGATGATTTCTCCTCTCTTCACTGTATTTCAATGTAATACAATTGAAATTTAATTTCAACTGAAGAATATTTGGCTTATTCGGTACACTGAGAAATATCGTTTTAGAGTGGGGAGAAAATATTTCATGAACAAGAGCTGTTGAGAAGGGATATCGGTTCGTGCGTTTGCGAAACAGATGGGTGTGTCTGCTAATGCGGTGGTTTCTCGCTTTAAGGTGGGAAGAAAGCTAAGATGTATATTTAAAGTCATCACTTGCTTTTTTTAGCGCTTCGCTCATACGTGTGCGCCAGTCTTTGCCTTGTTTCTTAAAAAAGGCAATAACTTCGGGATCAAGGCGTATGGTGATGGCTTGTTTGGGAGATTCAATTGAAGGGCGTCCACGCTTACGACGCTCTTCTGCTATATGCTTGAAAAAAGAATCAGGTAAAACTTCTTTTGCTGGTTTTAAGCGTGCAAGCTCTTCATCTGTAAGGGGTGGTGAATTCACAGCTTCCAAGTCTTCTTTTGTGTAACCGCATTCTTTTTTAAAGGTTTTTTTGATAGTCATTGAAAACCTCTCTTTCTTTTTTATTTGCATGACGGAAACTAATAATGGATATAGCTTCAGTACCAAGTTTTGCAAAGACAACAACTGTTGTACCATCGGCAAAATATCCGATAGCTTTCATACGGTTTGAGTGTGTTGCATCAATGAAAGCATGTTCTCAGTCAAAGTAAATAACATCTGCAAAATCAAGTTTATGTTTATCAATGTTTAAAGCTCTTTTTGGTTCATCCCACACTATTTTCATATATTTTATGTACACGAAAAATATGACACTGTAAACAAATTTAAAGTGTACGATAATTCCTATAAGTTATTCACCACAGGCAAATATTTCATGAATAAGAGAGATCGAGAAGGGATATCGGTTCGCGCGTTTGCGAAACAGATGGGTGTGTCTGCGAATGCAGTGGTTTCTCGCTTTAAGACGGGCAAATTTGATGAAGCGATTTTTGCAGATGGTTCGGTTGATGAAGAGGTTGCGAGAGCCATATGGAATAAGAATCCAACTAAGCGGGCTCAATCATTTTCAACATCTTCTGGTCGTCCTTGTGCAAAAATTAAAAAAGATTCCATAGACGGAGCGAATGAATACGAAATCAAACTGAAGAGAATGCAAGTTGCACTGGAAAGTGAACAGATTGCGCTTGAACGATTACGTGAGACAACGGTTGATCGAGAAGAAGTAAAAAAGGCAGCGCGTGATTTTGGAAGAGCCCATCGTGATGCGATGCTGAATTTTCCGCATCGTTTCGGTGCCAGCATTGCTGCTCAAGTTGAGTGTGATGCAGCGAGCCTTATCGGTTCCCTTGATTATTTTATGAGAAAAGCTTTGCTTGAAGAAATCCATATACCTGTTCCTTTTCATGATCCGAGCCTCTCTGACTAATAAGAGCAAGTGAATTATGGATGATCGTGCGGTCAAAGAGTTTTTTTCGCATGCCAATGAATCTCGAAAACCTGATCCACCTTACATGGTTTCAGAATGGGCGGATAAGAATAGATATTTGAGCACCGTGGCAAGTGCAGAGCCTGGATTATGGAGAACAAAACGGACGCCATATTTGCGAGAAATCATGGATAACCTTTCCTCGTATGTGCCAATTGAAACAACCATTGTGATGAAAGGTGCGCAGGTTGGCATGTCGGAAGCAGGACTGAATTTCTGTGGTTATGCGATTCATTATAGTCCGAGTCCGACGCTTTACGTGATGCCGACGGTTGAGACAGCGAAGAAACTGTCGAAGACTCGTCTTGATCCAATGATTACAGCAAGTCCTGTTTTAAGTGAACGGATTGCTCCAGCTCGTGCACGCGACAGTGGCAATACGATGTTCTCGAAGGAATTTGACGGGGGCGTCTTAATGCTCACAGGAGCCAACAGTGCTGCTGGGCTTCGTTCGATGCCTATTCGTTATCTGATTTTGGATGAGGTCGATGCTTATCCTTTGAGTGTGGATAATGAAGGTGATCCTGTGGTGATTGCTGAAAAGCGTACATCGACCTTTGTGCAAAGAAAGATTTTTAAATTGTCGACACCTACGCACCGCGACACCAGTCGTATATCCAAAGACTTTGTGCTTGGCGATCAAAGATATTACAATGTTCCCTGTGATGGGTGCGGTGTGTTACAGCCGATTGTTTGGTCGCAAATTAAATGGCCAAAAGGATCACCAGAAAAGGCTGTTTTTGTTTGTGCGCATTGTGGCCATGAACATGCGGAGCATCGCAAAGAAGATTTGATGTCTGAAGAGAGGGGAGCATGTTGGGTTCCCACCAGTGAATCAAGCCGACCAAATTTGCGTTCTTATCACATTTCAGCGCTCTATTCACCGTGGCTGACATGGGGAGAGTGTGCGCGAGAATTTTTGAATGCCAAAGATGATCCTGCGCTTTTACAGCCTTTTATCAATACTGTTCTTGGAGAACCTTGGGAGGATAAAACGGGTGAGGTTATTGATCCTGAGAGCCTCTATGCACGGCGTGAAGAGTATCCCCTTGCACCGCCACAAGCTGTGTTGTTAACAGCGGGCATCGATGTGCAAAATGATCGATTAGAATTGGAAGTTGTCGGGTGGGGGCGTGGTGAAGAAAGCTGGCATATTGATTATCAAGTGATCTTAGGTGATCCGTCCTCCTTTGAAGTTTGGGATCAATTAGATGAATATCTTGCAAAACGCTGGCCACATGCAGGTTACAAAAATGGCATAAGGATTACGGCAGCTTGTATTGATACAGGGGGTGGCCACACACAGGCTGTTTACAATTATGTCCGTCCTCGCGAGGGAAGGCGCATATGGGGAGTGAAAGGTCAGGCTGGATGGCGAGCAGTCTGGCCGCGTCGTCCGAGCAGAAACAACAAAGGGCAGATCAATCTTTATATGATAGGGGTTGATGCAGCCAAAGACATTATTACAGCGCGTTTCAAGAAATCAGGTTCTGAAGCATCAGGTGCTGGTGCAACGCACTTTCATACAAATCTTGACCAAGAATATTTCGAACAACTGACGGCTGAAAAGAAGGTTGTCAAGTATTTCAAAGGTTTTAAGCGCATCGAATGGCAAAAAAGTGAGAAGGCTAGAAACGAGGCTTTGGATTGTCGCGTCTATGCTTACGCGGCTTTGCAAGGTCTCATTTCAGCGGGGATGAACCTCAGTGAAGAAGTCGATATTTTAGAAAAGCGCTTGGAAAGTCTCAAAAATGTTGAGGCGTCTTCAGAGAGTACAACCTCTTTTCCAACAGCATCTCAGATAACACAGCCTCAAAGGATACAACAACAACAAAGGAGACCAGTGAATCCTTACATGCAAAGGGAGTGGGATATTTTATGAGTGAGCATTTCAATCAATTGAAGAGCAAAAATGAAAAAATTGCAGAATTAAAAAACAGGCGAGAGCAACTTGAGGAGACCCTTTATTCAGGAGCGCAATTTGTGCGTCACGGTGACAAGCAAGTGGGAAACCGCTCTGTTGAAGAGCTACGCAAAGCACTCGCACTACTGGATAAGCAAATAGCAGAACTTGAAGGGCGCAGCGGGAGTCCTTGTATTTTCTATATTGATGCGAGGAGAGGTTATTAATGGCTGGGTTATTGGGTAAAGTAACGAACTTTTTTCGCAATTCCAGAGATCATAATCCACCTTTTGAGGCGGCGAGTCGCAGTCGTCGAATGAGGGGATTAAACCCTGCAAAAAAACATATCAATAAAGCCATTGAAGAAGCGGGTGATACCATTATTGCGCGGTCAAGATGGCTTTATGACAATGAGGCGCTTTATGGTTCTGCAACAGAAGAATGGGTTTCAGCAGCGATTAGTGATGGAATTAAGCCTTATCCTAAAATTGAAGGTTTTCAGAAAGAAAAGAAGAAGCTGCTTGATCTTTGGTGGCAATGGGTTGATGAAGCTGATTATGATGAAGATGCAAGCTTTTATGGTCTACAGGCCACGATTGCTCGGGAAGTTTTTTTAACCGGCGAATGTTTTGTGAGATTGCATTATGTTGACCTTTATGGGCGTTCTGGTGTGCCTCTTCAGTTGCAAATTTATCCAGCAGAAATGCTTGATTTAACCTATAGCGGGGTTGCTGAAATTGAAGGCAATTATATCCGCATGGGGATTGAGTTTAATGCCAGTGGAAAGCGTGTTGCGTACCATTTTTGGAAGCATCATCCTTATGATAGCAGTCCACAAAATGGAGTGTTTGGAAATCAAGAGCGTGTAAGAGTTCCTGCTGAAATGGTGATCCACGTTAAAGAAAGGCGTATTGCAGGACAATTGCGTGGATCACCAAAAGTGACACGTAGTCTGGTTAAGATTTTTCAGCTTGAAGCTTATGATGATGCCGAGATTGATAGGAAAAGAACAGCTGCTCTTTTTGCAGGGTTTATTACGCGTTCTAATGATGGTTATTCAGGCTTGGCCGATAACCACAAAGAAAGCAACAAAGAACAGCAAGATAAGCCTCCTCTCATATTTGAGACAGGTGGAATCCAAGAAATAGCAGAGGGAACGGACATCAAATTTTCTAATCCCGTAGAGGTTGGAGGATCTTATGAGGCTTTTCAATTTCACAATACTTTAAAAATTTGTGCAGCCCTCAACATGCCTTATGCCGTTGTGACAGGGGATGTGACGCGGGGCAACTTTTCCAATGTGCGTACATCGATCATTCAGTTTAGACGCCACGTTAAACAATGGCGCGAGCATATTATAGCTTTTCAGTTTAACCGTATTGTCTGGGAACGTTTTGTTGAAATGGCTGTGCTTGGTGGTTGTGTTGATTTGCCAGGCTGGGAAGACAATTCTTTGCCGTGGATACAATGTGAGAGCTTTGCACCGCCGCTTGAAATGATAGATCCGCTCAAGGATATTTCAGCAGAAAAAGAAGAGATCCGATCAGGCTTAAAAACACGACGTATGGCACTTGCTGAACGTGGTTTTGATATTGACAGCGTTCATGTTGAGCTTGAGGAAGAACGCAAAGATGCTCAAGTGCGCGGTTTAATATTTGATACGGATATGGCTGGTTCTTCTGCGGGTTATCCAGTGATTAATTCTACAGACTCTGACGATAATTATGAGCACAATCAAGTCAGCGAGGCACACATCCATGGCACATCATAGTCTTGATATGCCATTTTTGGCATCACGTCTTTTTGGCGTACCTCACATGCTTGCTTCTACAAAGTTTGATGTCATTCTCAATGCACTTGCACCGCGTCTTTTTGATGGGGAACGATTTGCCGCTGGAGCTTTATCGGAACATGATGTGTCTGCTTTAAAACCACCTGAGACTTATGTGGTACAAAACAATATTGCGATTATCCCTGTTCATGGCACGCTCGTGCGTCGTGGTGCATGGCTTAGTTCTTTGTCGGGAATTACGTCTTATGAAGGCTTAAGTGCTTCTTTTGGTGAAGCCATTGCACAGCCTGATGTTCGTGCTGTTTTGTTGGATATTGATAGCGGTGGTGGAGAAGCGGGCGGTGTGTTTGATTTGGTTGATGAATTTCGCACGCTTTCACAAACGTACAACAAGCCCATTTGGGCGCATGCGAATGAATTTGCGTGTTCTGCAGCTTATGCGATTGCGTGCTCTGCTTCTCAAATTTGGGTTGCTCGCACGAGTGTTGTTGGCTCAATCGGTGTTGTTTGTGCGCATCTTGATCAATCCCGTTTTGATGAAAAGAATGGGCATAAATGGACTTTCATTTTTGAAGGCGATCATAAAGTCCACGGGAACTCTCATGAACCCTTAGCAGATAGAGCACTTGAAAAAATGCAAGCAGATTGTGCGCTTCTCTACGATATGTTTATCGATTTAGTTGCACAAAACAGACCAATAAGTTCTGCCGCCATTCGAGAAACTAAGGCAGAAACTTTTATAGGCAGCCAAGCTGTAAAGCTTGGATTAGCAGATGCGCAAGGCACATTTGCGCAGACTTTGGAAGCCTTGATGAATTCCATAAATTTACCTCCAACATTAACAAAACAAAAAGGATCAAATACATGGCACATACAAAATATCGCGCCGAAGAAGAAGGTATTATCAAAGAAGATGACACAGAAGAGATTGCTATCGTCACCACTGAAATAGGGGATGACGATATTGGCACTTATTCCGAAGTCTTTGACGAAGACAACGAAGACACGCACAAAAATCTTCAAGTTGCGTGTGCACAAGAAAGACAACGTGCACGTTCATTAACAATTCTTGAAAAACAAGCCAAAAATTTAGGCGTCTCTTTTGATGCAGCAAAGGCTATCGAAAACGGTACGAGCTTAGAAAAAGCGCGTTATGCTGTTTTGATGGCCGCTGCTTCTAAAAGTGCATCTTTAAAAGTGTCACCTTATGTACCGCATCAAGACGGAAATAATAAGGTGAAGATTAATGCAAAATGGGAAAACGCTTGGAAAGCAGTCAATGGAAGGAAATAAAATGAGCAATGTTTTATATGAAAACGTTCGTAATGCCGCTTATCTTGGGCGTTATGATCCCGATTTATCAAATGAAGAGGTTACCTTCGCATCAGGAGCAGAGATTGTAGCGGGTACTGTCATGGGAAAAGTGACAGCAACGGGAAACTATGTTCCACTTAATCTCGAAGCAGAGGATGGAAGCCAAGTGCCAGCAGGTATTTCTTATGCCAATGTTGATGCAACAAAGGAAGAACAGCGTGCAGTGATTACAGCCCGTTTGAGTACAGTGAAAGCTTCTGAATTGATATGGCCGAGTAGCATAACTGCTGAGCAGAAAAAGGCGGCCATTCAATCTTTAGAAAACAACAACATTATTTTACGGTAAAGGAGATATCCTATATGAACATTGACTTTTTTAAACATGATGCTTTTTCAGCCACGACAATGATGAAAGCAATTGAAGACTATGAATTTAAACCTGATCTCATTAGCTCTCTCGATCTTTTTGAGACAGTTGAAACAAGTACAACGGTGGTTGGTGTAGAGAGGCGTGATAATATGTTGTCTCTTATCCAGACAAGTGAACGCGGTGCACCTTTGGAAGAAGCGGACAGAAGTTATCGTAATCTTCGCTTTTTTAAAACAACTCGTATTGCCAAGAGTGATACGGTGAAGGCGGAAGAAATCCAAGATCGTCGGGAATTTGGAACAGAAGATCAACTTGAGAGTGCGATGAAATTTATCGCACAAAAACAAAAAAAGTTGATTTCTGAAATCGAACTAACATGGGAAAACATGCAGCTTGGAGCTATCCAAGGTGCTGTTCTTGATGCTGACGGATCAATGATTGTTGATTGGTATAAAGAATGGGAGATTACTCCTCCAAAGCCAATTGATTTTAAACTAAACACTGAGACGACAGATATTGCGGATATTGTCGATCAAGTTATTCTGAAGATGGTTGAGGCATCAAAGGGTGCATTTACGAATTCTTCACGGATTATAGGGCTTTGTGGACATGAATTTTTTTCCAAATTAAAAAATCATAAAACCATTCGTGAGACTTATTTAAATACATCTTTAGCACAAACACTGAATAGTGCAGGGGGTGTTGCAACACCGAGTGCTATTGGGTCAGGTAGCTTTGGCAGTTTTGATTTTGCTGGAGCCACTTTTATAAATTACCGAAGCATTTACAACTATAATGCCAATGCCAAGGCTGGTACAAAACGTGCGATAGGGATTAAGCCTGACGAGTGTCAATTCTTCCCTGTTAATGCACCTGGTGTGTTCCAGAAAACCTTTTCTCCAGGGGAAAGTTTAGACTTTGTTAACACGGTCGGAAAGCCTCTTTACACTATGCTGATCGTTGATCGCGATCGTAATGCGTGGGTCAAGCCTGAAGTGTACAGCTATCCGCTTTATATTTGCACACGTCCTGAAATGCTCTTTAAAGGCGTTATCGGAGCGAAATAATGTTATGGCACGGGCTTCTCAAGCAAATGGTGAAGGATGTGCGCAATACTTTTGGGCAGTCTGTTGTCTACACACGAAAAGAAACAGGGCAGTCTTTTAATATCACAGCAATTTATAGCATCAAGCATTCAGAATCTGAAGCCGGTGGCAGAATCCCCACGACAATCCCAAGAAAAGAGCTGGATATTTGCATCAATGACATTGGAGGGGTACCACCAAGCCTTAAGGATAGTGTTGTGATTACGTCTCTTGAAAACAGCAAAGATACCTTTTCTCAAGAGCATTTCATTGTAACAGATGTACAAGCTTCTGAATCTGGAATGTATAAGCTGATTTTACGGGAGGAAAAATAATAATATACCTTTGTTTTAAAAATCTTACTTTACTCATTGACAATATGGCAAGAATATTTCTATTGTTGATTCGGGTGCCTAAGAAACACCTTGATAGTAAGCGGGTTGGTTACGAAACGATCTCTCTCCGCACATTAAAGACTTTGACTCATCATGCGCTTGTTGCGTATAATGGTCTTGTCGGGTGTAGTTACACTATACAATACCCTCACGGGGAAAGTGTAACGACGGACTTACTACCGTGTTTCTTAGCACCCGACACTCTTTTCGAGTGTCAATAAGAAGCCTCTAAGTAGTAAGGAGTTCATTATGAACACTCTTATAAAAATTACAGAACAAACGATCGGACATGATACTGTTCAGACGGTAAATGCACGTGAATTGCATGCGTTTTTGGAAGTCACATCTCGTTTTAATGATTGGATTAAGAATCGCATCAAAGAGTATGATTTTCTTGAAAATCAAGACTTTATGAGTTTTACTAAAAATTTAGTAAAACCTCAGGGTGGTCGTTCTTTTAAAGATTATGCTCTTACCTTAGACATGGCGAAAGAGCTTGCCATGGTTGAGCGTAACGATAAAGGCAAACAAGCACGGCAGTATTTTATCGAGTGCGAGCGACGTGCGAAGCAAGTATCAGCGCCACAGATTGACTATTCGGATCCACGCACGATACTTGGCGTTATCACCCATATGCAAGAGGAGTTGCAAAATAAAGACGCGTTGATTGAACAACAAGCCCATAAGGTTATAGCTTATGACCACTTAACCCGTGCTGAGGGCACCATGTGCATCACAGATACCGCTAAAATGCTTGAAATACGTCCGAAAGATCTATTCGGCTATATGCAACAAAAACGTTGGATATATAAGCGCGTGGGTACATCTGAATTTGTACCCTATCAGGATAAGATACAACAGGGGCTTATGGATTGCGCAACGAATGTGTTTAGAAGAGATGATGGCAGCGAAAAAGTTTCTGTTCAGGCACGTGTTACAGCAAAAGGCTTGGCATTCTTGAGAGAAGAAATCCATAGGGGTGTGCAATGAATACTGATATCGACTCTTTGTGTGATTTGTGGATAGCGTTGTTTAAGCTTTGCAATTGTGGTGGTGTTGGAGAAGAAGAATGCAATGCTTTGGTTAATACCATGAGCATAGTAGAAAAAGCTTTGGTTTCAAAGATCAAGAAAAATGCGCATATTGTTAAGCTTTTAGCGGTTCTTACAGACTTTGGAGATTCGGAATTTCCTCGTGGAATCGATCCTTTGCTGAGAGCTTATGATCCAAGTTCAGAAAACCCACTTAAGAAAGTGGCTTAATCTTATAATTCAATTCACATCTTCCCATCTTCAAGGTGGGGAGACAATTAAAGTATACATTCAAATTTATTGATTTTGGCAAATTCTTCTGCTTTTTCTGATTGCAAAACACTGACGTCGTAAGCAACTTGCATATTAAGCCAAAATTCAGCTGTTGTATCAAAAAAATAGGCTAATCTTAGAGCTGTATCTGGTGTTACGGGACTATTTTCAGCAACAATACGCTCTATGCGTGTGCGTGGAATATTCAACGCTTTTGCAAGAGCATAAGCAGAAAGGGAATATCCTTTTAAATATTCTTCCCGTAGAATTTCTCCAGGATGGATCGCTATATAATTTTTCATATTAAAGTTCCTTCATACATCAATGATAATCTACAATTTCAACGTTATGAGCCCCCTTAGAGCGCCATTCAAAACAAATACGAAATTGGTTATTAATACGGATAGAATATTGTCCTTGTCGACTACCTTTCAATGCTTCGAGACGATTGCCAGGAGGGCTACGTAAATCTTTGAGGTCAACTGCTTTATCAAGCATGAATAACTTTCTCTGAGCTATACGCATTAAATCTGCGGGAAAGCCTTTGGGCAGTTTATCTTCTAAAAGATCCTTACATCGCTTATCCGCAAAAGATTCAATCACAAAATCACCTTTATTCTATTCATTCTTTTTCGTATCGTATCATGATACTAACGTTAAAGAAAGGATAAATGTTCAATAACAGGATTATTTATGCACCCTCGAGAGAAGATAAGAGAGAGCTTTGTTTCCTTGCTCAAGGCAGGCAAGACAACAGCTGCTGAGCGTGTTTTTAATATGCGAGACTTTAATTTTTCTGTTGAGAGTATGCCAGCCATTAACGTTTCTACGCAAAATGAAAGGCTGGAAGAAGGGCATGATTATGGATTGCGTCGGCGTATTTTAACCATTGATGTTGAATGTTATGCAACCCAAGAAGATGGAGCACGCTGTGTGGATCATTTGGCATGGGAGGTTGAAGAGATTTTCCATGCAAACCCTACTTTAAACAATACGGTTGAAAGCTGTCGGTTACAGAATATTGCTTTTGCCTTTGGTGATAATGGTGTCGTATCGCTGCATGGTGCCATTTTAACCTTTGAAGTTATTTACAACACCAACATTCCTGATTTTGATGAAGGAACATCACTGGCGGTCTTTGTTGAACCCTTCACGGACTTTATTCTCAATCCAGATTTAAACAACGAAGCTTCATGTCAAACAATCGAGGATATTCATGCTTGAGCAGCGCAATAAAGAGATCACGGATTTAAAAAGGCGTATGGCTAATATAGTTGTTGTGGGAAAGATTAGTCATGTGGATCATAAAAATGCTCGTTATCGAGTAAGAAGTGGCACTTTGGTCAGTGATTGGATTCCAGACACACAAGCGCGTGCAGGCAAAACCTGCTCTTATGAGGGGCGTGATGTTGGAGAGCAAGTGGTTGTTGTGTCATCATCGGGTGATTTATCTCAAGGGGTGATTATTGGCTCTATTCACACGGATGCTAATCAAGCGGCTGATAAAGGGAGCATTCATAAAACCGTCTATCCTGACGGGACAACCATTGAATATGATGATGAACAGAATACTTATGCTCTCTCCATCATAGCAGGAGGAAAGTTCATTCTCACGATTTCCGATGGCGTTTCCGTTAAAGGCGATGGGGGCATGTTAGAGCTTACAGCTCCTGATGGTCTTAAAATTGCTTCAGAAGGTGATTTGCGTCTAAGCGCAAAGGGCAATCTTTCTCTGAAAGCGGGCGGTAATGTTTCAATAAATAGCAGCTCTCTAACCCATAATGGCACAAATATTGGGGCATCCCATAGTCACGGTGGTGTTACGTCTGGCGGCTCTATGACAGGAGTTCCCATTTGACCACAGGAATGGATAGAATAACGGGCAAGCCCTTATCTGGGATAGATCATTTGCGTCAATCGATCCTTGATATTTTGTCCACGCGAATTGGGTCTCGTGTGATGCGGCGTGATTATGGTTCACGAGTTCTTGAACTGATTGATGCCCCCGTTAATGGTGCTTTTGCAGTTGCGCTTTATGCAGCTGTTGCGGAAGCATTAGATCAATGGGAACCGCGTTTTAAACTTCAAGAAATTGACTTGCAATTGGTTGAGGCTGGAAAAGTTTCCTTGTCATTTTCAGGAATTTATTTGCCATCAGGGAAACCCATTACTATGGAAGGATTACTAATAAAATGAAGAAGTCCTTTGCTGATCCTGAAATCATCTCAGAACTTTCTTTTGAGGAAATCCGTGCAGCGAGTCTTGCATGTTTAAAAGAACAGTTACCAGACTACACATTTCTTGAAAGTGATCCTGCGATAAAAGTTATTGAGGCTTTTAGCTATCGAGAGCTGCTTTTAAGACAACGTATTAATGAAGCGGCCCGTGCGAACCTTCTTGATTTTGCGACAGGCTCTTCTCTTGATGATTTAGGAGATTGGCACGGTGTTGAAAGAATGGATAATGAAGATGATGACAGATATCGTGAACGCATCAGGCTTTATGTTCGTAGTGGCAAAGGGAGTGGTACAGAGCCTTATTACAGATTTGTCGCTTTATCAGCAGATAGTCGCGTTAAGGATGCTATCATTTATCGTAAAGGAAAGGATCCGACCATTCATGTTGCTCTTTTTGGCAATGATGAGCAAGAAACAGCAAGTGAAGATCTGTTAGAGAAAGTTTCAGAAGCGCTTCACAAAAAGAATGTGATTATGACCAATGATACGATCATTGTTCATTCTTCTGTAGCAAAGGTTATAGATTTAGAAGCAGATGTTTGGCTTTTACCCGAAACATCTTTGCAAATTTTAACCCAAATGGAAATGAACTTACGGGCGTCTTGGCAACAAGAACAAGCGATAGGTCATGAATTGAGTTTATCGTGGTGGATTTCAAAATTGATGATTTCTGGTGTTCAAAAAGTGATTGCCATTGATCCCACACAAGATAGTTCAGTTTCTGATGAGGAGGTTTTAGCCATTGGTAAAATCACCTTAAACTTTAAAGGACATGCACGTTAATGGTTGGTTCTTTACTTCCGACCAATGCCACAAAATTTGAAAAGCACGTTGCGAATGTTTGTGATTTTCATCAAGATGTTGATGACATTATTTCGGGAATTTCACGTTCAAAGCTTCTTATTCGTCCACCAAGCTTTTTGCCATGGTTGATTGAAGAATACGGGCTTGGTGAGTTAACCCCCTATGTTCCAAACCTTTATGATTTGCTTGATACAGGTTCCAAATGGCAACAGGTACGTGGATCATTAGCATCTATCGATATGGGGTTGCAGTGGTTAGAGCTTTCAGCTCATTTTACAGCGGCATGGGCGGGGCGCGTTTGGTGGAATTCCTTCCAGCTTGATTTTGATCATTTACCTGAACAAAGCAGTCTCGAAGCCATTGTGGCGATCACAAACCTGTCTAAAAGTTTGCGTTCTGATTTTCGACGTGCCACCTGTGGGTATAGTGTTGGAGCTTTCGAAGGGGATATGTCAAGACTAAATAACGTGCTTTTTGAACGTGAAAGCGGTATGCGTATGACTACTGATAGCACTTTATTTTCCTTTGGGCGCACGACAGAGATCCACCATCTTCTCGAAGAAGAAGAAGGCAAGCTTATTGGTAATTGGATGGATGATGGAGATGAAGAATTAAATTGGGATGATATTGATTATCCATGGGACATGGCAAACTTTCCGTGGTGTTCGGTAAAAAAGCATGAACGCGATATACTCATGGCAGAGTGGTTTTACAACCGCACGCTTTATCTCGTTTTAAGAGATACTCAAAATGCTGTGATTGGTTATCGCAAGTGCTATGCTGTACACCCTGTTAAGCAATCTTTTAATGGTATTTACAGTCATTGTGGCAACAGATTTAAACCCTCTGCAAAAGGCACAATGCTTTTTCTTGCTGCTCGTACAGATTTTCAGGATGTTGGGGACACACAAGCAGCCTCTGTTTCCCTTCTCGTTCATGGTTCCCTAGAAGAGCAGACAGCCTCTGGCAAGCTTTGGCTAAAGCCTGATGAAATGCATGATGGTGTGGAAATATTAAAGACGCCTGTCAACATTCCTTTACGCATCGATGTTCGTGAACAATTCAAGATTTTACTGAGGTTTTAACATGAAGCATGAAAGCAATTTACCGTTTGCCATTAACAGATCTGTTGGCAAAGATGAGCAACAAAGCGTTGTATTTTATGGAGAACGTTCCTTTCTTCAAAGTGGTGAACTGAATGAGTTGCAAACAATCATTCGGGGGCGTCATGACCGCTTGGGACGGTTGGTTGCCAAAGAAGGTGATCGCATTGAGCGTGCTGATGCTTTTGTGAATAAGGACAGCCAAACTGTTACGTTAACGGATGGCAAGATTTTTCTTGCGGGCGATATTTTTCCAGTCTCACGAGTTGTTTTGAAAAATATTTCCATGGTTGGACGGATTGAAATTGGTGTTAAACTGCAAAAACGATGGATAACCCATGAGGATGACCCAGAGCTATTAGGCCAAATTCCAGGAACATTAGCTGAAGGTGAACCAGGGGCAGCACGCGAGACTGTCAAGCTTGTCTGGGCGCTTAAAGATGATTCTCAAAAAGGTTCTTTTTATCCTGTCTATGTGTTGCAAGATGGCATTTTGATTGATCAAAAATCTCCATCACTGCTTGAACCTGCGATGCAAGCGATTGCAACGTACGATCGCGCCCATGGACATTATGTTGTTAGCGGTTGCCGCGTAACAGCTTTGGGCAAAGAGGGAGAAAATCAAGTTTTCAGTATTCAAGAAGGGGAAGCTAATATTAACGGTTTTAAACGCAAACGCCTTGCGGCTTTAAGATACGAGGAATTGGAAGATTTTTCCGAAGGGTTTATTCCCAGTGAAACGCATATTTTTTCGACTAAGAGTGGAGAAAATAGCTTTACTTTTAAAACATATTATTTCCCTCTTTCGAGGGTTCATTCGATTTTGTTGACCAAAGAAAAAACCGTCAATGTCACCCGAGGTGCCATTGTTTCAGGTCGTGATGGCCTTCCAGATAAAAGCATCACCTCTTTCATCAAAGTTGTTCAAGGCAGTAAAGAATTTAAAGAAGGCACCGATTTTAAAAGAACTGGGGATACCATTGATTGGGCACCAGCTGGTGATGAGCCGGCTCCGGGGAGTACTTATACAGTCACCTATCGCTATCATGCAAGTGTTACTGCAGATAAAATAACAGCGCAAGAAATCACTGTTTCAGATGGAGCACAAGGAGGGGATATTATTGTCAGCTATGCTTATAAATTGCCACGGATTGATCGGATTGGTCTCAATACGCAAGGCACAGTGGTTTATATCAAGGGTGTTTCAGCTGATGATCCCATGGCACCTGCTGTTCCTGATGATGTGTTGTCTTTAGCGACGGTTATCAATAATTGGATGGATATTCCTGTTGTCAAAAATGATGGCACGCGGGTTGCTCCCTATGATGAAATGTGGCGCTATTTCCAGCGTGTTCTGTCCCTTGATCGTCTCATGCAGTTAGAGCGGATAAAAAGCGGTGTTGACGCAAAAGAACCGGTGGCAAAAAAGGGCATGCTTGCAGATCCTTTTCTTGATGATAGCTATCGCGATGCAGGTTTTACGCAAACGGGTGCTATTGGGAATGGCGTTTTGCGATTGGCCATTGATCCGACATTTTATTACGCGTCTTTAACCTCTCCTGTCACCCTTGATTGGGAAAACGAAGTGATTATCGCACAAGAACTGACAACGGCTTGCGAAAAAATCAATCCTTACCAAAATTTTGCACCCTTGCCTGGGATGGTCACCCTGACACCAGCGACAGACTTTTGGCATGAACAGCGCACTGAGTGGCTTTCACCCGTCACCAATCAACTCTTTATGGGACAGTCTAGTGGCGGTCGTGTGGAGAGGACGGAAGTTCGTGATGAATTAATCAATAATCATCAGGAACAAATCGATTTTTTAAGACAGATTGATCTTGGCTTTAAAATTGAAGGTTTTGGTAAGGGTGAAATCCTGGAAAGCCTGACCTTTGATGATGTGTCTGTTTTACCAAAGCAACAGTGCAGTGCGGATGATAAAGGTCTTATAGAAGGAACATTTAAGATTCCTGCAAAGATTCCAGCAGGAACAAAAAATGTGATTGCGAAAGGAAAAGGCGGAACGATTGCAACGGGTCTCTTTACTGGCCAAGGCGTCATTGATGTACAAGTTATGCGACGCACCACGACGGTGCGTGTGTGGACAAAATCTGATCCCCAAGCGCAGGTTTTTACTCCCGATGAAACACGGCAAATCACAGGGATTGATTTTTATCTCTGTCGCATTGGTGATCCCGCTCGTGATTTGATGATTGATTTGGTGACAACAGAAAATGGTTATCCGACCTCTGATGTTCAAGCTCAAACATTTTACTCTATGAAAGAAGCCAAAACCGGTTGGGCAAAGGCACGTTACGATGTTCCTTTGACGGTTACAGATGATCGCTTAACAGCTTTTGTGATTAAGACAGATGATGGTGATCATTCTGTTGGCTTGGCAAAATTGGGAGATTTTGATGAAGCCAACCAAAGATATGTTTCGAGCCATCCTTATGTGACGGGGTCTCGTTTTTCTTCTGTCAATGCACAAACATGGACAGCGCATCAAGATGAGGCTTTGACATTTCGTGTGCTTGCCGCCCGCTATACACAAACAGAAAAAATTGTCGATTTAGGGACGTTTGATCTTGTTGATTGCTCAGATCTACAAGTTCGTGCAGCTGTTGAATTGCCGTCCAGTGCTTGTGCTATTGTGTTTGAAATTGAAAGGAACAATGGCACGATTTACCAGCTTTTACCGTTTCAATTACTGAGTTTAACAGAATATATTAGTGAAAAAGTTCAGTTACGTGCCATTTTGAAAGGGACACACAAACTTTCTCCTATTTTGTTTGCTCCGATTGAATTGATAGCGGGTAAACTTCACAAGGAAGCCACTTATATTACCCGCGCTTTTGATTTTGGTGAGAAATCTAATCTTATCAGTTATGTGAAAACCTTTTTACCAGGAGGATCTTCCTGCACGATGGATCTTCAATTAGATGATGGGACTTTTACTTCTCTCAAATTAGCAGAGACAGAACAACTGAGTGAGCCACTTTGGACGGAGCGTAAATTTGTCAGTGGTGATAAAACAGCCAAACAAGCGCGTTTAAAACTGACCCTTACAGGGTGTCCCGCTGCGCGATCCATGGCGCGTGATTTTGGTGCAGGTATATTGTAATTGGAGTGGAAAATGAAAAAAACAAAAAAATTAGAAATGGAATTGCCACAAGAGGGGCGTTTTATCAGCTCTGAATTTCCCATTTTGCGTGAAAATTTGATAAAAATTGATCAGGCCATTGCTACGATTGATGAAAAAGTAGATGACAAAGCCTCTTTACACCATATGCATAAGATCAGCGATGTAACAGGTCTTGAAATGGCTCTCAAAGAAAAGATGCCTGCGGAAAAAAGTTTTGCACTCTCTGAGTTAGCAGATGTAGAAGGAGCAAAAGATGCAGCGAACAATTATGTTCTCTACAAGTCAAGTAACAATAATTTTACCTTTGGCAGTGCTAAATCGCTCTTAGGTGCACACCAGCATAAAACTGAAGATATTGTGGGTCTTGAGACGCGCTTAAGCAGCTTTGCACGCAGTGATGATGTTTATGACAAAACTGAATCGAACTCCCGTTTTTTAGAAAAGACTCGTGGTGTTTTTTATGGGCTAAATGTGGACGGTGCCAAGCTTACACTGACCACAGGAAGCGGCGATTATGACGTCAACGATTTTGACAGTTGGTTTATTGGATTGCCTGACATTGTCTTCACTATCAATGACAATGGTTACCTCACTCTCACAATTTAAAGGAATAAAATTTTATGACACAGATTAGTTTGGGGAATATTCGCATAAATTGGCGTGGTGTTTATGACAGCACAGCACACTATGTTCGTCATGATGCGGTGTCTTATAAAGGTTCAAGCTATATTGCAAAACACGCAATAAACAACGTAATTCCAACTCAAGGTGATAATTGGGATTTGATGGCAGCTGGCTCTGATCAATTAATAGAACAAGGTGATCTTCTCACACACAATGGTACCATGCCAGTCCGTTTGCCACGTGGAAGTAATACACAGGTTTTACAAATGGTTGGAACTACACCTTCTTGGCGTGATCAAGCACTTGATCCTTCACGCCAAGTTTGGAAGCTCTCTAATGTAAATCAAAGTGGAAGTATAGATACTCGCGTTTACTTAATGGCCAATGGATTAATTAAAACCTGTGGATCAGGCACTGATTTTTCTAATGGAGATCCCGCTGGCAAAGATATTTACATTCCAAGCACCATCACACCTGAAAATCCCGATGTACGCTTTGTTGAAGTGTATTCAGGTGGAACACAACATTATGCTTTAACAGAAAATGGAGAAGTTTGGTCATGGGGCGGGAACAATTATGGTCAATTAGGACATGGAGATACGGTTACACGCGCATTTCCTAAACGCATCGAATATTTTATAAAAAATGACATAAAAATTGCCCGTATCATTCTCAGCTCCGTTAATTATCACAATTCTTTTGCTGCATATTTTTTAACCACTGATGGTCGTCTTTACAGCTGTGGCGATAATAGTAACGGGAATCTCGGCATTGGTACTACAACCAATCAATCTACTCCTATTCGTTGTGGTACTTTAGAGAATATTGTAGATGTTGGAGTATCGGGCTATCATTATACAGTTTACGCTGTTGACAAAAAGGGTGCGTTATGGGTTTGGGGGTGGAATGGCTCTGGTCAACTAGGACTTGGCGATACAACAAACCGTCATTCTCCAACCTTAAATACCACCATGACGGATGTGTATAAAGCAATACCCGCTTGCGGTTGTTCCAGTGATGGTACTCAATCCGTTGGTTCTGGATTTGTAATCAAAAAAGATGGCAGCATTTGGAGTACAGGGAACAATAATGATGGTCAGTTGGGACTTGGCGATACAACCAATAGAAAAAGCTTTACCAAAATCACACATAAAGATAAGTTTACTGATATTACTATATCCGATGGCAAAAGCTGCACTGTTGGAGCACTAACCGAAAAAGGGCATGTCTATTTATGGGGTGCAAACAGTTATGGACAACTTGGCAATGGCACTACGACACAGATAAACGCACTCTACTGGCCAAATCATTCCTTTCAAGGTAAAGTAAAAAAAATAAAAATTTGTGGTTGCTTTGGCTATAATGGCACAATTATTCAAGCGGACAATCAGCTTTGGGCGGCAGGTTATAGCAGCAACGGCAATCTTGGTATAGGCAAGAATACTTTTTCTAACACACACTTTACCCGTGTATTAGGAGTCTCTGGCAAAATTGTTGATTGGAATCTTTATGGTATCTCATCAAGATGGGGTATTGGTGTTCTCTATGACGATGGTCGTGTAGATGCCTGTGGCAAGAATAGCGCTTATGGAGAAACTGGTACGCAAACCGGAAATTTGCATGATGTATTAAGTCTTAAAAATGTGATTTTCTAAAGTCCTTTGCTGGTGCGCATACGCATGAGATTACTCTTTCTGCAACGGGTGAAGCAGAAACGAGACCTGTGAATGCAACGGTCGTTTATGCCATCAAATCATAATGTTTTCGGATAATGGATCAGGCTTTCCAGCGGGATATGAAATTGTTGGTGCAGTTTTACAGATAAACTTTTAAATGCTCTTTAACAATCTATCCGATATGAATAGGTCTTATATGTTTCTAAAATTTTTTTAGATTTGCAGATATGAATATCTGCATCATATATCATCAGTTAAGATACTAAAAAATTGTCCTTTAGAAGGGAGGGTAGATTATCGAATAGAGCGAAGCATAGCGTCACGTAAAATAGCATTAATACGTGTTTGATATCCCTTCCCTTGACTCTTAAGCCATGCCAACACATCTGAGTCTACGCGTACAGTGGTCACAGTTTTCGTTGGTTTATAAAGTGGATTACGAACAGCATGTTTCCAAAATAAATTATTTAGCGGAGCAATATCGCTATAATCTATTTCATCATCTGGCATTGCAGTGAGTTTTTCTATTTCAATTTTCTGTTCATCAGTAAGAGGCGGTAGATTATTTACATCTACTTCATAGCAAACTTTCTTTTTCATAACGTTTTCTTTCCTTTAAATTAGCACGTCGTGCTGAAATAATACGGATTACTTCTACTCCATCTTTATCATCATATATTGTATGAGCTACTAATAGTAATAAATGCCCTTCTACAAGACCTAAGGTTTGCCAACGATATTCGCCATTTTCGATACGATCTTGTTGAACCACAGCAAATGGATCAGAAAAAATACGAGTAGCTATTTCAAAACTTACACGGTGCTTTCTAAGATTACTTTCTGCTTTAACTTTATCCCATTCAAACCTTATTTTCATATCTTATGTTAATACATTTATATATGTATTTCAATGTTCGGTTTGTACTTTTTATTATTTTCCTATGAATCCATCAGCATTCAGCAAAATTTGTAACCTCGTATCATTATTTTCAAGTTGTTCTCAAGAGCAGCACTTCACCCCTTATTTTTCCTATTCATTTCATTAGCCAACTATTTTAAGGAGCATAAAAATGGCAGCAGGCTTTTTACACGGTGTTGAAGTTATCGAGTCAGATGACGGTACGCGTTCCCTTCATACTGCTCAATCAGCAGTTATTGGAATTATAGGAACAGCACCAGATGCGGATGAACAAATATTTCCACTTGATACCCCAGTTCTAGTTTCTGGTTCTCTTTCACAAGCAGCAAGACTTGATAAAACAGGAAAAGGACGTGGTACTTTACCTCATGCTCTTGACCTGATTTTTAAGCAAGTGGGAGCCATTGTTGTTGTGGTGCGGGTAAAGGAAGGCGATAATGAAAAAGAAACCCTCAAACATGTTCTTGGTGGCGTTAATGCGCAAGGCTCTTATGAAGGTATTCATGCTTTCATTGGAGCACAATCCATTCTTGGGCACACACCACGTATTTTGATCGCTCCAGGCTTTACACATAAGCGTTCTGTTGCTCTTAACAAGATTATCGTTACGCACCAAGGGAGTGGTTACAGTCGAGCAACGGTTAAAATTTCGGGTGGTGCGAAAGCAGAGGCGGTTATTTCAGATGGCAAAATTACGTCTGTCGTTATTAAAGAGAATGGCATTGATTATCACACTGTCCCAAGTGTTACAATTGAAGGTAATGGAACTGGTGCCAAAGCTGAAGCTGAAATTAAAGCAAGCTCTAATCCTGTAGTATCAGAGCTTCTGGGAATTGCGGAACGACTTCGTGCCATTGTGGTGATTGATGCACCAAACACAACGGATGAGGCAGCGCTTGCCTCAGCAAAGGATTTTGATTCAAAGCGTGCACTTTTGATTGACCCTTTTATTCATGTGAATCGTGATGGAAAAATTTCAGAGGAACCGGCAAGTGCAGCCGTTGCTGGCGTTATCGCTAAAACAGATTTTACGCACGGATTTTGGCATTCTCCTTCCAATAAAGTGATCAATGGGATTATTGGCGTAGCACGTCCGGTTGATTTTTCTATTGGTGACAGGTCTAGTCGTGCTAACCTTCTTAATGAGCAAAATATCACAACGATTATTCGTGAAAATGGCTATCGTTTGTGGGGAAACCGTACACTTTCAAGTGATGTAAAATTTTCTTTTTTATCCGTGGTGAGAACGGCAGACATGATCAATGATGCCATTTTGCGCTGGCATTTATGGGCGATTGATAGAAATATAACAAAAACCTATATGAGCGATGTTAGTGAAAGCGTCAATGCCTACTTGCGTGATTTAAAAGCACAAGGCGCCATTCTTGGTGGACGTTGTACTCCAGATTCAGAGCGGAATACAGTGAGTGCTCTTGCCGATGGTAAAGTCTATTTCAAGGTTGAGTTCACGCCTCCAACACCAGCAGAACATATCATATTTCATTCGGTGATTATCAATGATTATTTAGAGGAGATTGCGTAATGTCAGTACCAATTTTACCAAGAATTTTAAAATATTTTAACATTTATGTTGATGGCGTTCCTTATCAAGCAAAGTGTGAAAGCGTTACTTTGCCAAATTTAAACCTTGTTGTTGAAAGTTATCGTGGTGGTGGCATGGATGTGCCGATTGAGCTTGATATGGGACTTGAGGTTTTAACACTCACCATGGTCATTTCTGATTGTTCTCCAGAGTTGATGTCACAATTAGGAAGATCTGATGTTGACATTTCATTGCGTAGTTCAATGCAAGCACAAGGCACAGCTGCAGAAGGGGTTTCTATCACCATGAGAGGGCTTTGCAAAGGTTTTGAAATGGCAGAATGGCAGCCTGCCAGCAAAGCAACTTCTACAGCAACATTCACGCTCCATTATTTCAAATATGTTCAGAATAATACCGAAATTGTTGAGATAGACGCCATCAATATGGTGAGAAGATTCAATGGTATTGATCAATTAGCAAAACACAGAGAATTTTTAGGAATTTAATCATGACAATACAATCAAGCATTACGCATCAATTATTCGTTCCTGTTCAATTTGAAGGAAAAGAACATACCGAAATCACTTTACGTCGTGCAAAAACCAAAGATTTACAAGCGATTGATAAAAAGGAGGGTATTGAACAAACAATAGCAATGGTTGCACGTCTTTCTGGATGGCCACACGAAGCTGTTTGTGAACTTGATATTGAGGATTTGTCGAGTATTGGCGAGATTCTGGAATCTTTTATCAAGCGGCGGGATACCTCGATTGGGAAACCGCCGCTAAACTCATAGCGGATATATCGATCGTTTTTCACTGGCCGCTTTCAGATATGCTGGAAATGGAACCGCAAGAATTGATCTTTTGGCGAAAGCAAGCAGCAGAGAGGTATAAAACAAAATGAGCAAGAAAGTTGCTGACGCAAAGGTAAAATTAACACTTGAAGACAAAATAACTGCACCTCTTAAGCGTTTACAAAAGCGTTTTAAGGAATTGTCTCATGGATTGGGGGTTCCTCGCTTTTCTGCTGCGGTAACAAAGATGACGGCAAGCCTTAAGGGTGTTCAAAGTGCCCTTGGTACAGCGGCCAGTCGCACAGCAGTTTTTTCTGGCGCGTTAGGGATTGCTGGTGGTGGTCTTGTGGCCAGTTTGACGGCTGTTACGATGAAAACCATGCGCATGGGAGATAGTCTTCACCATGCGTCACGGCATTTAGGTATGAGCGTTGCATCGCTTCAATTATGGGGTGATGCAGCGGATAATTCTGGAACTTCTGCTGAGGTTTTTCAACAATCTTTAGCTGTTTTAAATAGGCGTTCTGCACAAGCTTTTGCTGGGCAAAGAAGAGGAATTATGGGGTTTGAGGCGCTTGGCATTTCTGTAAAAGATGCTTCTGGAAAGCTCAAATCCAATTCAATTTTGTTGGAAGAAATTACCGATAAGATGGGCAAGATACAAAATCAAGCGCAAAGACAGCATATTGCTGCTCTGCTTTTTGGGGGTGATGGCAAGGAAATGGCTGCAATGCTCTCGCAAGGTATGGAGCCCATCAAAGATCTCTTTGCAAAGGCAAGAAAGGGGAAATGGCTTATAGGGGCAGATGTTGCGCAGTATGCGGCAGATTTAAGTGATAAGCTTGGTGCTTTTAAAAAGAAAATTGGTGGTGTTGCCAGTTTTATTGGGGCGCGTTTTATGCCTGTTATGAATGATATGATCGATGCTTTTTCCGCTTTGATTGATAAAAATCGTGATCTTATTCAAACAACCATTACTGAATGGGCGAAAACCTTAAAACAAGCGCTTAAAGATTTACAGGATCCTGCTTCCGATTTAAGAAAGAATATTACCGATATTACGGAAAGGATTAAAGGTTGGTTTAAGTGGATGGAGCCACTAATTGGTGAAATAACCCTCTTTAAGATTGCTCTTGTTGCACTTGGTTCTTTTATTTTTGCTCCACTCATTGCATCATTGGCTGCACTTGGATCAGCATTTACTATGCTTGGTTTTGCTATAGCAACTACACCCATAGGCCGGATAATCGGTGGTATTGCACTGCTTATTGGGGCTGGATATATGCTCTATCAAAACTGGGATAAAATTAATGGCTGGTTGGCTGCATCCATAGCTGTGGTTAGTGCAGTTTTTATCGGGTTTTTTGCAATTCTTAGAAGATCCTTGCTTTCAGCAACAGCTACAGCAAGTTTAGCATTTGTCAGACTTTCTATAACTCTTGGAAGATCGCTGCTTTCAGCAATAGCTGCAGCAAGCTCAGCATTTGTATCGCTTGGTATCGCAATCATGACTACCCCTATAGGCTGGATAATCGGTGGTATTGCACTGCTTATTGGGGCTGGATATCTACTTTACAAAAACTGGGATACGGTAACAAGCTACCTGAGCAAGCTATGGGATTCCTTTGCTGCTTTATGCGGTAATGTTTTTGGTAATCTTTTTGCTCTTTTTAAAAATTTTTCTCCACTCTGTTGGATAGCAGAGAAAATTGATTCATTGATTGATTGGTTATTGGGGGTCAATTTAGTGGATGCAGGCGCTAACCTGATCGGTGGGCTTTTTGATGGCATGAAAAGCGCGTGGCAGACGGTGTCTGATTGGCTTAGCAGCGCAGTTAAAAAATTGATGAGCTGGATGCCAAGTTGGATGCAAAAAAAGCTAGGTTTTAGCACTGTGATCAACAAAAACTCAACAGAGACTATCAAAAATCTTACTGAAAAAACCGGTGCGCATGCAACAAAAATTGTTGATGCAGCAGTTGTTACGAATACTCCATTAAGACAATACAATAGCAACTCAGCTAACACGATAGGAGCAAAAACTAAAGATTTTAATACTCTTGAGCCAATGATGGCTCATAAATTTGTTAATGTAGATGCCTCTATTACGATCACCAATTTGAATATTTCAGGGGGAGATGGTTCTCCCGGTGACATTAATGCTGCGATCAATAAAGCCCTTGAAAATCATGCCAAACAACAGCGTTTGGCGATCGCATCGAGTCTTTCGGATTAAACGCCATGATGTTAGCGTTAGGAAGCTTTATTTTTTCGCTCAAAACAGCAACTTATCAAACCCTTGATATGTCTTATGACGTTCCATGGGTTGAGCAAGGACGATTAGGAAGAAAATCTGTTCTTCAATTACCAGCTGTTGCTAATGCAGAACTGTCATTAACAGGTGTGATTTATCCAGATTTTAGAGGTGGTCGTGGACAGTTAGATTACCTACGACAAATGACGCATGACGGTGCTCACATCCTTGTGACGGGGCAGGGAAGAATTTTAGGCAAATTTGTTATCCTTTCCGTTTCTGAGAAGCAAAGTGTTTTTCATTATGATGGCACACCCAAAAAACAAGAATTTACTGTGCACTTGAAAGAATATGGTGGTGATTAATGAGTCATCTTTACATCACCAAAGATGGTGATATGGTTGATGCTATTTGCTGGAAGTATTACCCCAAAGGTCAACAGGCGCTTGCTGTTGAGCGTGTTTATGCAGCCAATGCTGGACTTGCGGATTATGGGACAATGTTACCAGCAGGGATCACAATTGTTTTGCCTTCCTTACTTTATCCAAAAGCGACACCAGTAATCAGAATTTGGGGCAGCGGATAATGAAACCTTTTTGTGTGGTTATGGCCAATGGAAAAGACATTACAAGCTCTTTAATGGATTATGTTTTGTCCATTAAAATTACGGATGAAGCAGAGGAAAAAAGTGATCGCATCACCATAGAGCTTGATGATCGTGCACGTCATAGCGATAATGGCTTTCTTGATATTCCTTTAATTGGAACAGTGACTGCTGTGACATTAGGCTATGAAGGTGGTCAAACACGCGATATGGGGAGCTACTTAATAGATGAAATATCCGTTAGCAATCCACCACGAAGTTTAAGTGTGACTGGCCATGCAGCATCAATGAACACATCTTACCGAACGCCTCAAAGCCGATCTTATCACCAGCAAACATTAGGAAGCATTGTTCAAGAGATCGCAAGACGCAATGGTTACATCCCAAAGATTGATCCTGCTCTTGCAAAAATTGTTGTGCGTCACATTGACCAAACGTCGGAAAGTGATATGGCTTTTGCTGCACGCCTTGCTGAAGCATATGATGCTGTTGCAAAACCTGTTGATGGAAAACTTGTGCTTGCTAAGCGTGGGTTTGGCATAGCCATTACGGGTGAGCCACTTCCTATTGTTTCCATTCATGAACAAATGTGTAGCTCTTGGGATTTTAAGTACAGTGCGCGTGAGGAAGCAGGGGCAGCCAATGGCTTGGGAACGGATGTGGGTGACGATCAAAAAGCTGCTTCTGCTGCAAGAGCACCAGAAGAGATTGATGACAGTTCTGATCTCATCCATATGGATAAAAGCGATATTCCAGCATTACCTGAGCTAAAAAGAAGAGAAAAAGGGTTACAAGAATCTAACCAAGAAGAGGAAG
Organism: Bartonella sp. B23; assembly: GCF_053793815.1. Taxonomy (NCBI): domain Bacteria; kingdom Pseudomonadati; phylum Pseudomonadota; class Alphaproteobacteria; order Hyphomicrobiales; family Bartonellaceae; genus Bartonella; species Bartonella sp. B23. The sequence goes on along the minus strand of NZ_CP200033.1, from coordinate 797,237 downwards.
AGAAAAAAGGTGGTGTGATTGCTAGCTACCATGATTTGCGCAGTGGTGAAAAAAAAGAGGTCAAAGTTGGGAATGCACCCTTTCATGAATTAAAATATACCTACCATAATCAATCAGAAGCTGTTGCAGCAATTGCTGCTTATCGTAATAGATCCTCGCGTGGACAAGCATCCTTTTCGTGTAGCATGGGTGGCAACCCCTTTGTTCAAGCAGAAGCAAAGCTGATCCAAGAGCCGCCTTTCCGACCTTATATTCCAGCAGAATGGCGGATCAAAAGCGTTAAGCACAAACTTGATAAAACTGGTGGTTACACCACAAATATAGAATGCGAGCTCTTTAATAAAGCACAGGAAGATCCAGCAGGGAATATTGCCAATATAACACCAGACAAAGATGACATTATCGACCCAAGTGCTCACTCCACCACGGCATATGATGAAGGCGAAGATGTCATCCATATGGATGAGGAAGATGTGTGAGAAAACGGAAGCTACAAAGCTCTCATTGCAGAAGCAAAATGCATTTTAGAATGCTCATCTTCATGGGGGTAAGGCTCGCTGTTTACGGTTGGGAGTAACCATTGATCGCTGCCATTTAATGTAAGCTATTTGTTGACATTTATCATTTTCTACATTATATAAAGGAATGATTAAAACATTTAAAAGCAAAGAATTGGCTGAATTATTCAAAACAGGAAAATCATCCAAGATTGATAAGAGACTTGTAAAACGCATCATTGTTCGTCTCGATCGTTTAGATGTTTCTGAAAGACTAGAAGATATGAATCTACCAGGATTTAATTTTCATGCTTTGATTGGATATTCACCCACCCGTTATACTGTTCATGTTAATGGACCATGGTGTATTACCTTTGAATTTAATACATGCCATGCTTATCGTGTTGATCTTGAACAATATCACTAAGGATACAGTTATGAATGATATTCCTGCACAAAGAGATAAAAACCGTTGCCCTTCTCATCCAGGTGATTTACTGGCAGAGATCATTTCTGAAACCGGCAAAACAAAATCAGAAATTGCACAAATGCTTGGTATATCACGCCAACATCTTTACGATATTCTATGTGCCAAAAAACCTGTCTCTCCCTCTCTTTCAGCATGCTTAGGAAAAATGTTTGGGGATGGTGCTGCTGTGTGGTTGCGCATGCAAGCAGCTTATGATGCTTGGCATGCTGAGCGTGAAATAGATGTTAGCAAAATTCCGACACTCCACATTCTTTAATTTTAAGTGCTACTAGAGCTGATGATACTATTTTTTATCAAGATTGCAGAAAGAGTGAATGTATGACATTGCTGTCTTAACGCATTTAAAAGATAAAAACGAGCGTAAGGATGCTATCATTGCTAAATTAGAACCGAAAGCAAAGACCCTTGAAGGCTTAACCCGCTCTGATGGGACTATGTGTGGAATCGGGCTTTATTATTTTTTATTCACAAAGTGATTGTCTCATGCGCGTTGGGAGATCTTTTGAGTCCATTGCTCGTAGATGGGTAGTGCGGACAGACTCCTCTAAACGAGAAAGAATTTCGCCCGTAAGGCTACGATGGTTTGCTTCAGCAAACTCTTCCAATTGATTTTTTAGTTCAACTGGGATGAGAAATTTAAATTGCACACGATCTTTTTTTGTCATGCACCTAAAATATACCTAAAATACACTTGACACAAGGTACTTTTTTGGTACTAAATATGTGCATAGGAGGTAAAATGAAAACGATCCAATATAAAATAAATATGCCACATACATTAAAGGAGTGGTTGTTTGATAGGGCGATAGAGAATGATCGCTCTCTTTCATCTGAAATAATTAACATTCTTAAAAGAGAAAAAGCGCTAGAGCATAAGTCCGCAAAAACCCACTCTAACGCTTCACATCTAATCAACCTGAAAGAGGTTAACCGCCATGAACAATAGCACATACTTACCTATCAATAAAGACAAATTAATCAAATTAAGAGAAATCGAAAACGAGCCCCGTGTTCGCGATGTGGACTTAGCAGAAAAACTAGGGTTTGTTCGTACACGTGACGTTAGAAAATTAATCGCAAGAAATATGAAAGAAATAGAAAGGTTTGGGACGTGCGCCACTATGGCGCACGTAATAAAAGGCAATAACGTAACAGAATATTGGCTTAACGAAGAGCAAGCATTATTGATTGCGACATTATCGAATACAGAAAAATCTTCTCAAGTTCGTTATATGCTTATTAAGCTATTTGTTGCATGGCGCAGAGGCGAGATAAAGCAATCCCATATCCAATCGATCGACTACTCCAGTTCTGAAGTAATCCTTGGTGTTTTAACGCATTTAAAAGATGAAAATGAGCGTAAGGATATAATCATCGCTGAACTCAAGCCAAAAGCAGAAGCGCTTGAAGGTTTAACACGCTCTGATGGTTTGTTTGGTCTTACAGAAGCAGCAAAAGTTTTGGAAGTGCGGCCAAAGGATTTAATTGATTATTTGCGTGGGAATGATTGGGTTTACCGACGTGCTCCAGGATCTGCATTATTGCCTTATCAGGATAAGATCAAGAAAGGTCTGATGGATTGTCCAACTGTCACGATTCAAAGACCCGATGGCACAGAAAAGGTCTTGCCTTCAACAAAAATCACCACAAAGGGCTTGGCATTCTTGAGAGAAGAAATCCATGGGGGTGTGCAATGAATACTGATATCGACTCTTTGTGTGATTTGTGGATGGTATTGTTTCAGATTTGCAATAGCTATGATGGTATGGAAGATGAGGAGCATAATGTTTTGGTTAACACCATGGGCGTAGTAGAAAAAGCTTTAGTTTTAAAGCTTGAGAAAGAAGCTCCACACATTATTAAGATGTTAGCAGTTCTCACAAATTTTGGTGTTTCAGAGTTTTCTTACCTTCTGAAACCTTTGTTGAAGGCTTATGATCCAAGTTTAGAAAACCCACTTAAGAAAGTGGCTTAACCTTTATCAATGAGTCTTATTTCTTCCCGTTGTTAAAGACGGAAAAATGAATTTTAAATATGTCAATCAGCTCCGCGTTTTGCGGGGCTTTTTTTATGGAGGGAAGCAATGCGAAAAATATCGAAAGAGGGGCTTATGCTCATTAAGCAATGGGAAGGACTGCGATTACAGTCTTATCAGGATGCTATTGGTGTATGGACAATTGGTTATGGCCATACCAACGCTGCTGGAGAACCTTTGGTGCGTAAAGGTATGAGTATCACAGAAAAAGAAGCAGAAACCATTCTTTGCCAAGATTTAAAACAATTTGAGAATACTGTTGAGCAAGCAGTCGCTGTCCCTTTAACGGATGAGCAATTTTCAGCATTGGTGTCTTTTTGTTATAATGTAGGGGCAACGGCTTTTTGCAATTCGACGCTTTTAAAAAAGCTCAATAATAGTGATTATGAATCTGTTCCAACCGAATTACAGAGATGGACAAAAGCAGGAGGACAATGTCTCGAAGGTCTTGTTAATCGTCGTGCAGCAGAATCGGGATTATGGGCAAAGGGGTCTTATGTTTGTTCAAATTATCAACCGGTAGAAACAAAAGAACCAACAGGTTTTTTCAAAGCAGAAATTCTTGCACCAATTATTGGTTCTTTTTCTGGACTTGGAGGCTTATTGGCAGGCAATGGCCCAGTTCAATGGGCTTTTGCGGCCATTATGATTATAGCTGCCTGTATCGGTGTTATGTTTATAGCCAAACGTTTTCATGAGCAACGCTTATGATCTGGCGGGTAAAGAAAAATTTAATACTTATGATGGCGGCTTTTGCTGCTTTTTCTATGGCTATAGTGAAAGCATTTTACCTTGGAAAGAAGTTTGGACAACAGAAACAAACAAAGAAAGCTTTAGAATCAGCAGCAACACGGTTTAAGGTGGAAAATGAAATTAACAAGAAAAGTGATGCTGATGTGCGTGCTGATCTCTCTAACTGGTTGCGCGATAAATAGGTCTGTTTCCTGTCTAGGTTGGATGCCCATTTACTTAGGCAAGCAAGATCTGAACGTCATCAGCTCAAACTTAGCAAGAGATATCTTAAAGCATAACAAGCAAGGCGAGTGCTTGTGCGGGTGGAAGCATGGCCAAAAAGAAGACTGAGAAAATAACAGAGTTTACGGAAGCAGAAAAAGAAATGCTTCAAGAAATGATTGTTACCTACCAAAGTGTGAAAATGATGTCTCGCCTTATGAAATGGATTGCATTCATCATTTTTTTATTCATTCTTAATTTTGCACGCCTTATGGATGCACTAGACAATATCTTTGTTCATTTGAAGCAGTGGTTTTCAAAAAGTTGAAAAATATACATAAAAACATGGCCTCTCTTCTTAATATCAGAGATCAGAAAAATCTTTAGTGAGTTTTATATATAAAGAGGTTACTACATCTTATTCATTTGGCGGTTCAAACATTGCCAAGGAGCTTATCATCACAAATTGCGCTTTTTAACAAAAAATCTTCTTTGAGGAGCTTTTAAAGCCCCTTTGAAAGGTCTTTAAAGAAATGGATTAGGACAACAGGAATCATGTCAAATAGTGCAAAACAAGGTAGCAAGCTACAGCTACATTCGAAAATCCTATTCCCTTACCTTTGTTTATTTATCCCGAACCTTAAAAAAACAAATGTAGAATCAATAAGTTATACGCACACAAAAACGCAGTGGCGGAGGGGGTGGGATTCGAACCCACGGTACAGTCTCCTGCACGCCGGTTTTCAAGACCGGTGCCTTAAACCGCTCGGCCACCCCTCCAAACTGAATACGCTTTCTTACAAAATTCTTACAAAAGGTCAATTATTTATTCTTACAAAAGGTCAATTATTTAAATGTATATCTAAACGCTTTTAATAAAATTATCTCAAGAGAATCAAAAACAATCCCTAATCTACCTTTTATTCGAAGATTTCTTTTTAAATCAGTAATTTCATTTTAGGATAGGCGTCTTTTTTCAGAAGAAAATAAAAACAACAGCTTCATGAAATAATCAACATCATCGAGATGTGAAAATGATATCTCTTATGTATGGATAGCTAGACTTATCGTTTTTTATTATTAATTCCATTAGTTTGTGGATGCGCGAGACTATATTTTGCATATCTCAAAAGGCTGTCGACGAAGAGCTAAACTGTCTCCCTTTTTAGAAAATTCCGATACAGCCAAAAAACTCTGATAGAGTCCCGATTCGCAACAATTATAGCATAGTATCAGAAAAATCTGTTTCCCCATCTCTTTGCGTATTCTCCACATAAAAACGCAAAGAATCATTAACCTAATAAATGCACAAAGCTAAATGGTGGGCGATGAGAGACTCGAACTCCCGACATCCTCGGTGTAAACGAGGCGCTCTACCAGCTGAGCTAATCGCCCAATGAAATGATCAACAACTGAATGGAACCTCTTTAAGGAAAATTTTTTTCAAACGCAAGAATAAAGATATTGTTTGATTATTTTTTTAAAAAAATGCATACGCCTGCTTGACATAAACGTATGAACCCCTTACACGACCGCTTGTACCAATTGTCAATTGGTTCATAAGAAGTGCGCGGGTGTAGCTCAGTTGGTTAGAGTGCTGGCCTGTCACGCCGGAGGTCGCGGGTTCGAGCCCCGTCACTCGCGCCATTTTGTGATTTCTTTGTAGAATTTCCATTTTTAAATGTGAACATTTTACTTATAGGGCATATGATCATCAAGACGATGACCTTAGAGTGATTCTAAGAATGCAGCTTTTGTTCCTTTTTACGTAGTTTTTAAGAATAGGGCTTGCGTCTTTCTTTGCTCTGCGTTACCTATGCCAATAGGAAAAATATTGCATGATATGTCCCTGAAACAGTATAAGCAGAGTTAATAAAACCATTATTGCGGTTTGTCTGTTTGATCTAGCAATGTCGGGTGATTATTTTGTTTCAGGCATTTAATTAAGATGGGAGAGGATTATGGCTGATTTATTGAGTTCTTATTTGCCGGTCTTAATCTTTATTGTTGTTTCAGCAATTATTGCTGGATCCCTTTTAATTATGCCTTACATTGTGGCTTATCGCTCCCCGGATCCAGAAAAATTATCGGCTTATGAATGTGGATTCAATTCGTTCAATGATGCACGCATGAAGTTTGATATTCGTTTTTATTTGGTATCAATTTTGTTTATTATTTTTGATCTTGAAGTTGCTTTTCTTTTCCCTTGGGCTGTTTCATTTGGCTCGATAGGTATGTTTGGTTTTTGGTCGATGATCATATTTTTAGCACTCTTGACTGTCGGTTTTATATATGAATGGAAAAAAGGAGCTCTGGAATGGGATTGACTAATAATTCAATGCTTATTGCTCCAAAAAAAAAGGGAATTATTGATCATAATGCCGGTAATTTGATGGGTTCTGACGATAGTTTTCTCCGTGACATTAATGTTGAATTATCGGATAAGGGTTTTTTAGTTACTTCAGCGGATGCTTTGATTACTTGGGCGCGTACCGGTTCTTTAATGTGGATGAGTTTTGGTTTGGCTTGTTGTGCTGTCGAGATGATGCAGTGTTCAATGCCTCATTATGATAATGAGCGTTTTGGATATGCGCCACGCGCTTCGCCTCGCCAATCGGATGTGATGGTGGTAGCGGGTACTCTAACAAATAAAATGGCTCCTGCATTGAGAAAAGTATATGATCAAATGCCGGAGCCACGTTATGTGATTTCTATGGGGTCGTGTGCAAACGGTGGCGGGTATTATCATTATTCTTATTCAGTTGTACGTGGGTGTGATCGCATTGTGCCTGTGGATATTTATGTTCCAGGGTGCCCTCCTACAGCGGAGGCATTGCTATATGGTATATTATTGCTTCAGAAAAAAATTCGTCGTACTGGTTCTATAGAGCGATAGGGATTTCATTATCATGGTGAGTGAATTATTAGTTGAACTTGCTGCCTATTTAAAAAACAAATTAGGAGATAAGCTTGAAGAGACTGTTCTTGCATTTGGTGAGTTGACTATTGTATCGCGTCTTGATGCAATTACGGATGTTTTAATGTTTGTGCGTGATGATTCTCGCTGTCAGTTTATTAATATTACAGACATTAGCGGTGTTGATTATCCATCTCGTGATAAACGTTTTGACGTTTCTTACCAATTGTTATCGCCTCGCGAGAATTTACGTTTACGCGTAAAAGTGCGTACGGATGAAAGTACTCCCGTTGCTTCTGCTTGCTCGATTTACCCTGGAGCAGAGTGGTATGAGCGGGAGATATACGATATGTATGGAATTTTATTTTTTGGTCATCCAGATTTAAGGAGAATCTTGACCGATTATGGCTTTGAGGGACATCCTTTACGCAAGGATTTTCCCGTAACAGGGTTTGTTGAATGTCGTTATGACAATGAAGCAAAGAGGGTAATTTATGAACCTGTTGTCTTGCGACAAGAAATGCGCAATTTTGATTTTCTTTCTCCTTGGGAAGGAGTGTAATGTGTCTTGCCGTGTGATGAAAAATTAGATGTCAACGGGTGGTATTAGAACTTATAGGGCTTGAGATTGAGATAGTAGCTTATTTTATAATAAAACATTTTAATGTGATGGGAACTCTTGTCAGGATTCTGTATGAAGTTTTAAAAAAACAAGGGGTTAATTGTGGCTGAGGTCAATGTTCGAAACTTTAATATCAATTTTGGTCCGCAGCATCCTGCAGCGCATGGGGTTTTGCGTATGGTTCTGGAATTGGACGGTGAAGTTGTTGAGCGTGTAGACCCCCATATTGGACTGCTGCATCGCGGTACAGAAAAGTTAATGGAAACAAAAACTTATCTTCAAGCATGTCCTTATCTAGATCGTTTGGATTATGTTGCTCCCATGAATCAGGAGCATGCTTTTGTGCTTGCTATTGAAAAACTATTGGGTGTTGAGGTTCCTAAACGAGGACAGTTAATACGTGTTTTGTTTTCAGAGATTGGGCGTATTCTTAATCATTTACTTAATGTGACAACGCAAGCAATGGATGTTGGTGCTTTGACGCCACCACTTTGGGGGTTTGAGCAACGTGAAAGATTGATGATTTTTTATGAGCGTGCGTGTGGTGCACGTCTTCATGCAAATTATTTTCGCCCTGGTGGTGTGCATCAAGATTTACCAGAATCTTTGATTGAAGATATTGGTAATTTTATTGATTCTTTTCTTGTTGCTCTTAGTAAACTTGATTCGCTTGTAACGCCAAATCGGATTTTTAAGCAGCGTAATGTGGATATCGGCGTGGTAAGTATTGATGAAGCTTGGGCGCGTGGTTTTTCTGGTGTTATGATTCGTGGAGCTGGTGTACCATGGGATTTACGTAAAAGCCAACCTTACGAATGTTATGATGAGATGGAATTTGATATTCCTGTAGGTAAAAACAGTGATTGCTATGATCGTTATCTGATTCGTATGGAAGAGATGCGTCAATCAGCAAAAATTATGCGTCAATGTGTAGAGCGTTTGTTGAGTACTGAAAAAAATGGACCGGTTTCAAGCTTAGATCGCAAAATTGTACCTCCAAAGCGGTCTGAAATGAAAAATTCCATGGAAGCGCTTATTCACCATTTTAAGCTTTATACGGAAGGCTTTCATACTCCTCCTGGTGAGGTGTATGTTGCTGTGGAAGCTCCAAAGGGTGAGTTTGGCGTTTATCTTGTTTCTGATGGGACTAATAAGCCTTATCGTGTTAAATTGCGTGCCCCTGGATTTGCGCATCTTCAAGCTATGGATTTTTTAACCCGAGGTCATATGTTGGCCGATGCCACGGCTATTTTGGGTTCGATTGATATTGTTTTTGGGGAGGTTGATCGCTAATGTCTGTGCGTCGTCTTGCAGATGATGTTTATCAGCCCGCTGAATTTTCTTTTACAAAAGAAAATCAGATATGGGTAAAAAGTACCATAAAAAAATATCCTGTAGGGCGTGAGCAGTCTGCTGTAATTCCACTGTTGATGCGTGCTCAAGAGCAAGATGGTTGGGTGACACGTGCTGCGATTGAGCATATCGCTCAGATTCTTTCCATGGCTTATATTCGTGTTTTGGAAGTTGCAACCTTTTACACTCAATTTCAACTCAAACCTGTGGGAACAAAGGCACATATTCAAGTTTGTGGCACGACTCCTTGTATGTTACGTGGATCTGGTGAATTGATTAAAGTTTGTCAGAAAAAAATTCATCGTGAACCTTTTGTTACCAATCAGGATGGAACCTTATCATGGGAAGAGGTAGAATGTCTTGGTGCTTGCGTAAATGCTCCGATGGTTCTTATTTTTAAAGATACCTATGAAGATCTTACAGTTGAGCGTCTTGAAGAAATTATTGACGCATTTGAAGCGGGTAAGGGTTCTGAGATAGCGGTTGGTCCACAAAGTAGTCGTAAATCGTCGGAGCCGATTGGTGGTTTAACTTCTCTTATTGATGATGAAAAAGAAAAAAAGATCTCTCAAATTTTTACAAAAAAGGGATAGGAAAAGGATGAGAACATAATCAAGTATTTTTCTTGAGAAAATATTTTATTATTCTACCCATGATGGCAGCATTTAACAAAAAATAAGAAATCTTGAAAAGATATTTAAAAATTGCATTTGAGGAAAAGCAAAAAATGCTATGGAAAAAAGAAAAAAGGGTGGGGTATGCTGGCTGATAAAGATCGCATTTTCACCAATCTGTATGGTTTAAAAGATAAATCATTAAAGGCTGCGATGTTGCGTGGACATTGGGATGGCACCAAGGCGATTATTGACAAAGGCCGTAATTGGATCATTGATGAGGTGAAAGCATCTGGTTTGCGTGGACGTGGTGGTGCTGGTTTTCCTACAGGGATGAAGTGGTCTTTTATGCCAAAACAGAGTGATGGACGGCCACACTATTTGGTTGTCAATGCAGACGAATCAGAACCGGGAACATGTAAAGACCGCGATATTTTGCGACATGATCCCCACACTTTAATTGAGGGATGTGCATTTGCTACCTTTGCTATGGGAGCGAATGTCGCTTTTATTTATATTCGTGGTGAATATATTCGTGAACGTGAAGCGCTTCAAGCTGCTGTTGATGAATGTTATGATGCAGGTTTACTTGGTAAAAAAACGAAATATGGACATGCTTGTGATATTGTTATTCATCATGGAGCTGGTGCTTATATTTGTGGTGAAGAAACGGCTCTTCTTGAAAGTCTTGAGGGGAAAAAGGGACAGCCTCGGCTTAAACCACCATTTCCTGCCAATATGGGGATTTATGGCTGTCCAACAACAGTAAATAATGTAGAGTCTATTGCCGTTGTTCCAACGATTTTGCGGCGGGGTGCTTCGTGGTTCTCATCAATCGGACGGGCAAATAATGTTGGAACAAAATTGTTTATGGTTTCAGGGCATGTCAATGCACCTTGTACATTTGAAGATGCTCTTGGTGTTTCATTTCGTGAATTAATTGAAAAACATACGGGTGGTGTTCGTGGTGGATGGAATAATCTTTTAGCCGTTATTCCAGGAGGGGCTTCTTGTCCAGTTGTTCGCGGTGAGGATATGATCGATGCGGTCATGGATTTTGATGGGATGCGAAATGTCGGGTCTTCTTTTGGCACAGGAGGAATGATTGTTATGGATAGATCAACCGATATTATCAAGGCGATTTGGCGTATATCTGCTTTTTTTAAGCACGAGAGTTGTGGTCAGTGTACACCGTGTCGTGAGGGGACGGGTTGGATGATGCGTCTTTTAGGGCGTATGGTCGAGGGAAGAGCGCAAAAACGTGAGATTGATCTCTTGTTTGAAGTGTCTAAGCAGGTTGAAGGACACACTATTTGTGCGCTTGGTGATGCTGCTGCATGGCCCGTGCAGGGGTTGATACGTAATTTTCGTCCGGAAATTGAGCGCAGAATTGATGATTATACGCGAAATGTAGTCCAAAGCAAAAATATTGCTTTGGAAGTGGTGTAATAAAGAATTTTATTTTAAGAGAAACGGTATCCGCAGGCTGGATGAGTGATGATAAATATCAAAGTTGATGGTAAAGAGATTGAAGTCCCTGATTACTATACGTTGCTTCAAGCTGCTGAGGCGGCTGGTGCCGAAGTTCCTCGTTTTTGTTTTCATGAATCTTTATCAATTGCTGGAAATTGCCGCATGTGTTTGGTTGAGGTTAAGGGCGGACCTCCGAAACCTCAAGCTTCTTGTGCTATGGGAGTTCGCGATTTACGGTTAGGCCCTAATGGTGAAGTCCCAGAAATTTTTACTAACACGGCAATGGTTAAAAAAGCACGCGAAGGTGTTATGGAGTTTCTCCTTATTAATCATCCTTTGGATTGTCCTGTCTGTGATCAAGGAGGAGAATGCGATCTTCAAGATCAAGCGATGCTTTATGGGCGTGATTGTTCTCGTTATAATGAAAATAAGCGTGCTGTAGAAGATAAATATATTGGGCCACTTGTAAAGACGGTTATGACACGATGTATCCATTGTACACGCTGTGTTCGTTTTACGACAGAAGTAGCGGGTATTTCTGAGCTTGGTTTGATAGGTCGTGGTGAAGATGCTGAAATTACGACGTATCTTGAAAAAGCAATGACATCTGAATTACAGGGAAATGTTATTGATCTTTGTCCGGTGGGAGCTTTAACGTCAAAACCTTATGCGTTTCATGCGCGTCCTTGGGAATTGGTAAAAACGGAATCGATTGATGTAATGGATGCGCTTGGTAGCGCAATTCGCATTGATAGTCGTGGTCGTGAAGTGATGCGAATTATGCCGCGTACAAATGAAGATGTAAATGAGGAATGGATTTCTGATAAGACGCGTTTTATTTGGGATGGATTGCGCACTCAGCGACTTGATAGGCCATATGTACGCAAAGATGGAAAATTTCAGCCTGTAAATTGGACAGAAGCTTTTGCAAAAATTAAAATGGTGGTTTCTAAAACATTGCCAGAAAAAATTGGAGCGATTGCTGGAGATCTTGCGTCTGTTGAAGAAATGTATGCACTTAAAACATTGCTTCTTTCATTGGGGTCAGAAATATTTGATTGTCGTCAAAGAGGGATGGTTTTATCCCCTGAATTTGGGCGTTCAAGTTATATTTTTAATCCGACGATTGCAGGTATTGAACAGGCTGATGCATTGCTTATCGTGGGGTCTAATCCACGTTATGAAGCTGCTGTTTTAAATGCACGTATTTTAAAGCGCCAGCGGATGGGACATTTTCCTATCGCATTAATTGGAGAAAAGGTCGATTTACGTTATCCTTATTCTCATCTTGGAGCAGGTACCAATGCATTGAGTGCACTTGTTCGTGGTGAAGATGCGTTTTTAAATGTGTTAAAAGAAGCCGAAAAGCCACTTATTCTTATCGGGGAGGGAGCTTTTTCAGGTAAGGAAGGCTTGTGTGTTTTAAAAAATCTTGCAAAATTAGCTGATAGTGTTGGAGCTCTTAGCGAGAAATGGAATGGGTTTGGTGTTCTTCACAATGCTGCATCAACTGTTGGAGGGTTGGATATAGGTTTTACTTCCAAACTTGGAGTTGCAAATATTCTTAAAACCTGTGAAGTTTTATTTTTGCTTGGTGCTGATGAAGTAGAATTGGCTAATAAAAAAGCTTTTACAGTTTATATTGGTAGCCATGGTGATAAAGGTGCACACGCTGCTGATGTTATTTTGCCAGCATCAGCTTATACTGAAAAATCAGGGCTTTATGTGAATACAGAAGGGCGTGTTCAAATGACAAATCGGGCGGGTTTTGCCCCAGGTGAAGCAAAAGAAGATTGGGCTATTTTACGTGCTTTATCGGATGTTTTAGAACGAAAGCTTCCTTTTGATTCTCTTTCTCAATTAAGACAGAATCTGTTTGATGATTATCCACATCTTTGTGTCATTGATGATATAGCGCCTTCTGATATAGATGATCTTAAAGTTCTTGGTTCACAAACGGTCGTTTTAGAAGCACAAACGTTTCCTTCTATGGTAAAAGACTTTTATTTGACAAATCCAATAGCACGTGCTTCTGCCATTATGGCAGAATGCTCATCTTTTGCAAAGAATCGTGCTATGCAAGCTGTAGAGTAAAGGTAGAAGGAAAAGGGTAATGATGTATAATTTCTTTATGACTTGGCTCTTGCCATTGCTCATTATAGTCGGAAAAACACTTCTCCTTTTAGTTGTTCTTCTCATTCTAGTTGCTTACCTTCTTTACGCAGATAGAAAGATTTGGGCTGCTGTACAATTGCGTCGTGGACCAAACGTTGTTGGTCCGTGGGGTTTATTACAGTCTTTTGCGGATTTGATTAAATTTATTGTTAAAGAGCCTGTTATTCCTGCTGGTGCGAATAAGGGTGTTTTTCTATTAGCGCCTTTTGTGTCCGCTACACTTGCTTTATCAACGTGGGCTGTTATTCCAGTTAATGAAGGATGGGAAGTTGCAAAAATTAATGTTGGTTTGCTTTATATTTTGGCTATTTCATCTCTTGAAGTTTACGGCGTAATTATGGGGGGGTGGGCATCAAACTCTAAATATCCTTTTTTAGGGGCTCTTCGTTCCGCTGCACAGATGGTTTCTTATGAGGTTTCAATTGGATTTGTACTTGTAACCGTCATTTTAGTGAGTGGTTCATTGGATCTTACAACAATTGTTCATAAACAAAGTTCTGGAATTGGTACGATCCTTGGTCTTCCTTTTAACAGTTTTCTTGATTGGAATTGGCTCGTTCTTTTTCCAATGTTTATTATATTTTTTATTTCTGCACTTGCAGAAACGAATCGTCCCCCTTTTGATTTGGTTGAAGCTGAATCTGAACTTGTAGCTGGTCATATGGTTGAATATTCTTCAACACCTTATATGCTTTTTTTTCTTGGTGAATATGTTGCTATTGTTTTAATGTGCGCATTAACAACCATTTTATTTTTAGGCGGCTGGTTGCCTCCCTTGGATGTTTGGTGGCTTAATTGGGTTCCTGGTATTATTTGGTTTATTCTAAAGGTTTGTTTTGTATTTTTTTGGTTTGCTATGGTTAAAGCATTTGTTCCGCGTTATCGTTATGATCAGCTTATGCGGCTTGGTTGGAAGATTTTTCTTCCTCTCTCATTAGCGATGGTTGTAATAACTGCTTCTTTCTTAAAATATACTGGTTTTGCTTAAGAGGAGCTCTTCATATGTCAGATCTTATTCAAGCAGCGAAATCACTCCTTTTGTTGGAATTTGTGAGCGCTTTTTTCTTGGCAATGCGTCAGTTTTTTTCACCAAAGCCTACAATTAATTATCCTTATGAGAAGGGGGTTGTTTCTCAGCGTTTTCGTGGTGAACATGCATTACGTCGCTATCCAAATGGTGAAGAACGGTGTATTGCATGTAAATTGTGTGAAGCGATTTGCCCTGCTCAAGCTATCACAATTGAAGCGGGACCGCGGCGTAATGATGGTACGCGTAGAACTGTTCGTTATGATATAGACATGGTTAAATGTATTTACTGTGGTTTTTGTCAAGAAGCATGTCCGGTTGAGGCTATTGTCGAAGGTCCAAATTTTGAGTTTGCGACGGAAACGCGTGAAGAACTTTATTATGATAAGGAAAAGCTTTTGTTGAATGGAGATCGCTGGGAGCGGGAAATCGCTCGTAATATATTGATGGATGCACCTTATCGTTAAGTGTATTGTTGAATGATGGGGTGTCGGATAATTTTTCCGATAAATTGTAATCTGGTATGAAGTATTATACCAATTGTTTGATTGGCTGAGGAGAGGCCTATGCTAACGGATCTAGCGGCAGCGTTTTTCTATTTGTTTTCTTTTGTTATGCTTGTGAGTGCTGTTATTGTTATTACAGCACGTAATCCTGTGCATTCTGTCTTATTTTTAATATTAGCGTTTTTTAATGCTTCTGCCTTGTTTTTGCTTGCAGGAGCAGAATTTTTAGGGCTTATTCTGCTTGTTGTTTATATTGGAGCTGTCGCTGTTTTGTTTTTATTTGTGGTTATGATGCTTGATGTTGATTTTGCTGGGTTAAAAGGTGGTGCACTTCGGTATGCTCCTATTGGGGTTTTTATTGGGGGCATTGTTTCCGTAGAATTAATTATTGTTTTTGTTGCTAGCCATTTTTCTCCAGTTCTTAGGACAGATATTACGCAACCAATGCCAGATCTAGCGCAGCGAACAAATACACAAGCATTAGGCGACATCCTCTACACGGATTATATTTTTTATTTTCAAATTGCTGGAATAATTTTATTGGTTGCGATGATTGGCGCTATTGTTTTGACACTTCGTCACAAATCGGGTGTAAAGCGACAATCTATCGCGGTGCAAGTGTCTAGAACAGTAGAAAATGCAATCGAAATCAAACAAGTTGAGTCAGGTAAGGGCGTTTAAGGGGGGGAGGCTATGCACATTGATATCACTCATTATCTGGTTGTTTCTGTTTTAGTGTTTACAATTGGTATTACTGGAATTTTTCTCAATAGAAAAAATGTGATTATTATCTTGATGTCCATTGAGCTTATATTGCTTTCAGTGAATCTTAATTTTGTTGCATTTTCAGCGTTTCTTCATGATCTTGTTGGTCAGATATTCGTTTTATTTATTTTAACCGTAGCGGCTGCTGAAGCCGCGATTGGTTTAGCAATTCTTGTGGTTTTTTTCCGTAATCGTGGTTCTATTGCGGTTGAAGACGTTAATGTAATGAAAGGCTGATCAGTGATGTATTATACGATCGTCTTTCTTCCACTTTTAGGCTTTTTAATTGCTGCTCTAGGTGGAAAAACTATAGGAAATCGGGCGAGTGAATTGGTAACTTGTAGCTTTATGGTCATTGTCGCTGTATTGTCTTGGATAGTCTTTTTTGGTATTGCACTTGGTCATGTTCCGGCAGTTGATCTCTTACTATTGCATTGGCTTGCCGTCGATGGATTAACTTTTGATTGGGCTTTGTATGTTGATACTTTAACAGCTGTCATGCTTGTTGTTGTAAACAGTGTTTCGGCATTGGTGCATATTTATTCAATTGGTTATATGCATCACGATCCTTCCAGGTCACGTTTTTTTTCTTATCTGTCTTTATTTACATTTATGATGCTTATGTTGGTGACATCCAATAATTTGATTCAGATGTTTTTTGGATGGGAAGGTGTGGGGCTTGCGTCTTATTTGCTCATTGGTTTTTGGTTTCAGAGGGATTCAGCCAATAAGGCTGCAATGAAAGCTTTCGTGGTTAATCGTGTTGGAGACTTTGGTTTTCTCTTAGGAATTTTTAGTATTTTTGTTTTATTTCAATCTGTTGATTTTTCTTCTATTTTTGCAAAAGCTGCCGACAAGGGATTCATGCAGAATGTAACATTTTTAGGTTTGCATCTTGATGGTCAGACGGCAATTACTGTTACATGTTGTCTGTTATTTATTGGTGCTATGGGGAAATCAGCCCAGTTTTTTTTACATACATGGCTCCCTGATGCAATGGAGGGACCGACGCCTGTATCAGCACTTATTCATGCAGCAACGATGGTAACGGCAGGTGTTTTTATGGTTGCGCGTATGTCACCAATTTTCGAACTTTCTTCCATTGCTTTGACAGTAATTATTATTGTTGGTTCAACAACTGCATTTTTTGCAGGAACTGTCGGATTGGTGCAAAATGACATTAAGCGTGTCATTGCTTATTCTACATGTTCGCAACTTGGTTATATGTTTGTTGCATTAGGTGTTGGAGCTTATGGAGCAGCCGTTTTTCATCTTTTTACACATGCTTTTTTTAAGGCTTTATTATTTCTTGGTGCAGGTTCTGTAATTCATGCTGTGTCTGATGAACAAGATATGCGAAAAATGGGTGGGTTGCGTAAACATATACAAGCAACTTATTGGATGATGGTCATAGGAACTATTGCCTTGACCGGTGTTGGAATTCCAGGGACACTTTTCGGGACTGCTGGTTTTTTTTCTAAGGATGCAATTATAGAGTCTGCTTTTGTATCTCATAATATTGCTTCAGGATATGCTTTTTGGCTTCTTATTTTTTCAGCTTTATTAACCAGTTTTTATTCGTGGCGGCTTATATTTATGACATTTCATGGTAAACCACGTGCGACCATTGATGTGATGCATCATGTTCATGAATCGCCTTTTGTTATGTTGCTTCCTCTCTTCATTTTATCTATTGGAGCAATATTTTCGGGTGTTGTTTTCCAACCTTATTTTTTTGGTAGTTTATATGATGTTTTTTGGAAAGGGGCGTTATTTACAAACAGCCATAATCATATTCTTCATGATATCCACGATGTATCCTATTTAGTAAAATGGTCACCATTTATAGCAATGATTCTTGGATTTATGTTAGCCTATTTATTTTATATTTCTGTTCCTTCTCTTCCTAAGAAATTAGCTAGATTTATGCCTAGATTGTATCAGTTTCTTTACCAAAAATGGTATTTTGATCAATTGTATCACTTTTTGTTCGTTCATTCTTCTTTAAGAATTGGTTCCTTTCTTTGGAAGGTGGGAGATGGCAAAATTATTGATGGTTTAGGTCCGAACGGTATAGCAGCGCGTGTTGTTGATATTACAAATAGAGTTGTTCGGATACAAACGGGGTATCTTTATCATTATGCATTTGCAATGCTAATTGGGATTGCATCGCTGATCACATGGATGATGATCGGGGGCATAAATTGATGATTGATTGGCCTATTCTTTCTACGATTACCTTTTTGCCGCTTGTTGGTGTGATTTTAATTTTGTTTATCAAAGATGATAGCGAAGCAGCACGACATAATATACGCAATGTAGCATTTTTTACGAGTGTTTTTGTTTTCATTATTTCTTTAATTATTTGGGCTGGTTTTGATCATACAAATGCTGATTTTCAAATGGTTGAGAAATTCAATTGGTTAGGAGGGGGTATTAGTTACCGTATGGGAATAGATGGTATTTCTATTCTTTTTGTTGTCCTCTCAGCTTTTCTTTTGCCTTTCTGTATTTTAGCAAGTTGGGAAAATATTAAAGATAAATTAAAAGCTTATATGATTGCTTTTCTTCTTCTTGAAGTTGCGATTATTGGAGTCTTTTGTGCTCTTGATGCAATTTTATTTTATGTTTTTTTTGAAGGCAGTCTTATTCCAATGTTTATTATTATAGGTGTTTGGGGTGGGGTACGTCGTGTTTATGCGAGTATGAAGTTTTTTCTTTATACTTTACTTGGATCAGTGCTTATGCTGGTTGCTATTATGGCTATGTATTGGGAAGCTGGGACACTCGATATACCAACTTTATTAACACACCAATTTCCAGCGCATATGCAAATGTGGTTATGGTTTGCATTTTTTGCTTCTTTTGCGGTTAAAATGCCGATGTGGCCAGTTCATACATGGTTACCTGATGCTCACGTGGAAGCTCCGACGGCTGGTTCTGTTATTTTAGCCGGTGTTTTGCTCAAATTAGGCGGTTATGGTTTCCTTCGTTTTTCTTTACCAATGTTTCCTGTCGCTTCATTAAATTTTTCTCCTTTGATTTTCGTATTATCGCTTATTGCGATTATTTATACATCACTGGTTGCTCTTGTTCAAAATGACATAAAAAAACTTATTGCTTATTCTTCAATAGCGCATATGGGATATGTGACTATGGGCATTTTTGCTGTGAATGAACAAGCTATTCAAGGCGCTATTTATCAAATGCTCTCGCATGGAATTGTTTCAGCAGCTTTATTTCTTTGCGTTGGGGTTATCTACGATCGTTTGCATACACGTGAAATTTCAGCTTTTGGTGGCTTAGTGAATAACATGCCAAAATATGCTGTTGTTTTCTTAATCTTCACGATGGCAAATGTCGGTTTACCAGGAAGTTCAGGATTTTTGGGTGAATTTTTAACCTTAATAGGTGTTTTTCAGGTAAATAAATTTGTCGTTGTTTTTGCTACAACTGGTGTTATTTTGTCAGCTGCTTATGCACTTTACCTTTATCGGCGTGTGGTTTTTGGTTCTCTGGATAAAGAGAACTTAAAAGTCCTTCTTGATCTCTCTTCACGAGAAAAATTTATTCTTTATCCGATGGTTGTTCTTACGATATTTTTTGGTATCTATCCAACCCCTGTTCTTAAAGCAACGGCATTTTCTGTAAAATCCCTTGTTAGTAAACTACACTAAATTAAGAAAAGAGTGCTCATGCAAACTGAAATAATAGCGCAATTAGTGTTAATTTTTCCAGAGCTTTTAATAGCATTTGGGGCGATCGTTTTGCTTTTGATTGGTGTCTATTCCAAGGCACGTGCCTCTCTAACTGTGACTGGCTTAGCCATTGCCCTTTTTGTCGCAACTATTATTATTATTGTCGTTTTTCCGAAAAGTGGCTTATTTCAAAACAATGCGCTTATTATCGATTCTTTCAGCCGTTATATGAAAATTTTAACGCTTATTGGTGCGCTCTTTGCTCTTGTTATGTCTGTTGATTTTGCCTGTAATCATAAATTTGATGTATTTGAATTTCCGGTACTCGTTCTTTTAGCAACTCTTGGCATGATGCTCATGATCTCAGCTGGTAATATGCTATCGCTTTATATGGGGTTGGAACTACAATCTTTGGCTTTGTATATTTTAGCGGCGATTAATCGTGACAATGTAAGATCTTCTGAAGCTGGTATAAAATATTTTGTTTTAGGGGCATTATCTTCAGGACTCTTGCTTTATGGTATTTCGCTGCTTTATGGTTTTACCGGTCAAATTGGTTTTAACGAAATTGCTGTTGCTTTAAAAGGTAAAAACTTGCAATTGGGAGTTATCTTTGGAATTGTCTTTATTTTAGCTGGTTTGGCTTTTAAAATTTCTGCAGTTCCGTTTCATATGTGGACACCTGATGTTTATGAGGGAGCGCCAACACCAATTACAACATTTTTTGCTGGTGCTCCTAAAGTGGCAGCAATGGCATTAATTGTTCGTATTATTGCTATGGCCTTCATTCCATTAGGTAGTACCGATGGCTTTATGCCTGCATGGCAGCAGATTTTGGTGTTCATAGCGATTGCATCAATGATACTTGGTGCATTTGCTGCGATTGGTCAAAGTAATATTAAGCGTTTAATGGCGTATTCATCGATCAGTCATATGGGATATGCGCTTGTTGGTTTGGCTTCTGGAGATGTACTTGGGATAAAAAGTGTTATTCTTTATATGACTATTTATCTCGGGATGACGATTGGTTCATTTGCATTTATTCTTGGGATGCGATCTGATAGTGGAAATGTTGAAAATATTTATGATCTTTCAGGATTAGTAAAGACAAATCCGTTTATGGCTGTTGTGATGACTATACAGCTTTTCTCTTTAGCAAGTATACCACCGATGGCTGGATTTTTTGGAAAGTGGTATACATTTTCTGCTGCTGTTCATGCTGGACTTGCTCCACTTGCTGTCGTTGGTATGATAACATCTGTTGTCGGGGCTTTTTATTATTTACGAGTCATTAAAATTATGTGGTTCGATGAAGAGAAGGCACATTTTATTACTTTGTCGAATGAACTTCAATTTTGTCTCGGTCTTTCTACATTATTCATTTTGTTTTATACACTATTTGGAATTTGGTTTGCTGAGTTAGCAGAAAAAGCAGCAATCGCATTGTTTTAATGAATATGGTTTATATTTTATCAGATTTTGCACAAAAACAAGGATACACGGTTGAATCGTATGAAAGTGTGGATTCAACGAATTTCATCGCACAGCAAAAAGCACAAGCTGGTCATAAAGGTTATCACTGGGTTGTTGCACAAGAACAATTACGGGGAAGAGCAAGAAGAGGTAGAACATGGTTTAGTCCGAAGGGAAACCTTTATTCTAGCCTCTTGTTAACCGATAATATTATTCATAAAACTGCTGCTCAGCTTGGTTTTGTTGCTGGGATAAGCGTAGTAGAATCAGTAAAACAATTTATAAAAAATAAAACGCAAATAAATAGTATCATTAGCTTAAAATGGCCGAATGATATTTTATTAAGAGGAGCTAAAAGCTCAGGAATTTTACTTGAAATTTTTAATTTGCCGTCACAACAATATGCTTTGGTTATTGGTATTGGAATAAATGTAAAATATCATTATGAAGATGCACCCTGTCCCACTTCATGTCTAAAAAGTGTTGGTTTACATATTGATGCAGAGCAGATATTTACAGTTTTAACAGAGTATTTTTCCAAAAATTATCTCCTTTGGAATCAATCAAGAGGGTGCGATATAATCCGCGAAAAATGGCTTTTACACTCTGCTCACCTTGGGCAGTATGTCAAAATAATCAATGATGAAAAAATCATCGAAGGTATTTTTGATGGTCTTGATAATGATTTTAACTGCATCATAAAACAAAAAAATGGTCAGCAAGCAATTATAACAGCTGGAGATGTTCATTTTGGCTCGGCTGCTTCTGTTAATGCAGGTCGTTATTAATTGATAAATTTTTATTTCACCATCAGATTATCTTAATGATTTAGGAGATGTTTATGGCTGTAGCCAATAAAAATGAATTTGTTTTTTTACCCTTGGGAGGAGTAGGTGAGATAGGGATGAATCTGGCTGCTTATGGATTTGGTTCCCCAAATTTTCGTGAATGGCTGCTTGTTGATATGGGTGTTAGTTTTGCTGATTCTGAATTACCTGGAGTAGAACTTATTTTACCGGATATTCGTTTTTTAGAAAATGAAAAACACAATTTGCGCGGTCTTATTGTGACGCATGCTCACGAAGATCATTATGGTGCTATTCTTGATTTATGGCCAAAGCTTAATGTTCCAATTTATTGTACTCCTTTTACAGCAGGACTATTAGAGAGTAAAAAACAATCGAATTTTGGATCTTGTAAAATTTCACTCAATATTTTTCGGGCTGGTGATCATTTTCAAATTGGTCCCTTCTCAATTGAGGCTGTTGCTGTTAACCATTCGATTCCGGAATCTGTATCTTTGGCAATTACAACATCTTTAGGCACAGTTATTCATACTGGCGACTGGAGAATTGATCATACACCTTCGCTTGGAGATATAACGGATGAAAAACGATTTCGCGCTTTAGGCAACAAAGGTATTTTAGCATTGCTTTGTGATTCTACTAATGCGTGTAAGGATGGTATATCCCAATCTGAACAGCAGGTTCAGGCAAGTCTTTCTGAAATTATCTCGAAAGCTGAAGGGCGAGTTGCTATCGCAACTTTTTCATCTAATATTGGTCGGATACATTCAATTGCTCTTGCAGCTGAATCTGTTGGGCGCCAAGTTCTTGTTATTGGGCGTTCTCTTAAGAGAAGCATTATGGTTGCACAAGAGCTTGGTTATATGAACGGTTTAGCGCCATTCCTTTCTGAGGAGGATTACGGTTATATTCCGCGAAAAGATATCGTTTTAATTGTAACTGGTAGTCAAGGTGAGCCGCGTGCTGCTTTAGCTAAACTGTCTCGAAATGAAATGAGAAATATTGCACTTTCTGCCGGTGATACCGTTATTTATTCTTCACGGAGTATTCCGGGAAATGAAAAATCTATTATTGACATACAAAATCGTTTCATAGATTTGGGGATTAAAATAATTACGAATGAAGATGCTCTTGTTCACGTTTCAGGACATCCTCGCCGTTCAGAACTTTTACAGATGTATGATTGGATAAAACCACAGATACTTGTTCCTGTACATGGCGAGGCAATGCATCTTTCTTCTCAAGCATCTTTGGCGCGTCAAGCGGGTGTAAAAATTGTTGCTGATATTAGAAATGGGAGTATGCTACGTTTTGCACCGGATCCTGTGGAAGTTATTGATCAAGTCCCCGTTGGTCGAATCTATAAAGATGGTTGTCTCATTGGTGATGAAGAGGCATTAGGAATTCGTGAACGTCGCAAATTAAGCTATGCTGGCTATGTTGCTATTTCTCTCCAAATGAATAAAAAACATGATCTAGAGGGTGATGTTGGTTTGACCATATCTGGTTTACCTGAAACTAATAGACAAGGCAAAGTTTTGCAAGATATTCTTTTCGATGTTGTGGAAAATACATTTTACAGCATTCCGCGCATTAAAAGAAAAAATAAGGAACTTATGCGAGAAGCAATACGGCGCGCAGTAAGAGCAGCCGTTAATGAAGTTTGGCGCAAAAAGCCTGTTTGTACGGTTTTTTTACACTGCTCGAAATAAAGCATTCTCATATTACGTTATTTCGTTTTAATGAAAGAAAGGGAATTATCAGATCATTTTATAGCTAAAAATGAGAAAAGAGAGCACATAAATTTCTCATAAATATGATCGTTACGTTTGCAAGAATTCAGAATGTAGCTATAGATGAGCATGTAGTATATTTAAATTGTTTTAATACGATGGGCTTAGTTAGGAGTTAGTTATTTAATGCGTCTTTCTCAATATTTTTTGCCACTTCTAAAAGAGAATCCCAAAGAAGCAGAAATTGTTTCTCATCGACTTATGTTGCGTTCTGGAATGATTCGCCAACAAGCGTCAGGAATTTATTCTTGGCTTCCTTTGGGAAAAAAAGTGCTTGATAAAGTTTGTAAAATTATTCGTGAAGAGCAGGAACGTGCAGGTGCTTTAGAGATATTGATGCCTACACTTCAATCTGCGGATCTTTGGCGTGAAAGTGGTCGTTATGATGATTATGGTTTAGAAATGCTCCGCATTAAAGATCGTCAAAAACGTGATTTGCTTTATGGTCCGACAAATGAAGAGATGGTAACAGATATCTTCCGTTCGTATATTCGTTCTTATAAGGATTTACCACTCAACTTATACCATATTCAATGGAAGTTTCGTGATGAAATTCGTCCACGTTTTGGTGTGATGCGCTCACGAGAGTTTTTAATGAAAGATGCTTACTCTTTTGATCTTGATTATGAGGGTTCTAAAACATCTTATAATAGAATGTTTATTGCTTATTTACGTACTTTTTCTTGTCTTGGTTTAAGAGCAATTCCCATGCGTGCTGATGCGGGCCCAATTGGGGGTGAACTCAGTCATGAATTTATTATTTTGGCTGAAACGGGAGAGAGCGCTATATTCTGTGATAGACAATTTCTTGAACTTACTGTTCCAGACAGTTCGATTGATTTCAGAGATAAAGCTGTTTTAGATGATATCGTTAAACAGTGGACATCTTTTTATGCAGCAACAGAAGAAATGCATAATGAAGAAGAGTGGACTAAAGTTTCTGAAAATAAGCGCCTCTCAGCGCGTGGCATTGAAGTAGGACATATTTTTCACTTTGGCACGAAATATTCTGCTCCAATGGGAGCAAAGGTTATGGGACAAGATGGAAAAGAGCATATTGTTTCTATGGGATCTTATGGTATCGGACCTTCACGTCTTGTTGCGGCAGCTATTGAGGCTTCTCATGATGAAAATGGTATTATTTGGCCAAAGTCTATTGCGCCATTCGATTTTGGTATCATTAATATGAAGCCAGAGGATGAAAAATGTACACAGACATGTGAAACGCTTTATCAAGGATTAAGGCGTGCTGGTTTTGATCCATTATTAGATGATCGAAATGAACGTCCTGGAACTAAATTTGCAGCAATGGATTTAATTGGTTTGCCAACGCAAATAATTGTTGGTCCTAAAAGCATTGCGCAAAATGAAATTGAAATGAAAAATAGAAAAACAGGTATTAAAAAATCTCTAACTGTTGAAGCTGTACTCAATCAGTTTTCTGTGTTTTGATAGGCAATATTATGAAGCGGTTGAGCAGTAAATGGTTTTCATCTTATGAATGGATGGTTGCTTTTCGTTATATGATTCCTAATAAAAAACATGTCGTTTCATCTGTTATTTCAATCATTTCTCTCATTGGGATTATGTTAGGGGTATTTGCTCTTGTTGTTGTTATGGCGGTAATGAATGGTTTTCGTACGGAGCTTCTCAATCGTATTCTTGGCATGAATGGACACCTTATTATTCAAACCATTGATTCTGGTTTTCCCAATTATAATGCTCTTATTTCTTCTTTAGAGACCATAGAAGGTATAAAATTTGCATTACCTGTCATTGAAGGTCAAGCACTTGTGCAGGGTGAACTTCAAGGAGGATCTGGTGCTTTGGTTCGTGGTATGCGCAAACAAGATTTGGAGAAGCTAAAAACAGTCTCCAAAAATATTAAGTTTGGTTCACTTGCTCAATTTGATCAAGAAGAAGGTGTTGCAATTGGAAGTGGTTTAGCAGAAAAATTAGGTCTTACGGTTGGGAGTGATCTTCGTATTATTACACCAGATGGTGATGAAACTCCTTTTGGGATTACACCACGTGTTAAAGCTTACAAAGTGACTGCTATTTTTGAAGTTGGCATGTCTGAATATGATTCAATATTTGTTTTTATGCCGCTCCGTGAGGCACAAATGTTTTTTAATTTAGGAGATAAGGTTCATTCTTTAGAGCTGTTTCTGAATAATCCTGATACTGTTGATCAAATAAAACCAACCGTAGAGAAAACAATCGACCAACAGATCTATTTAATTGATTGGCGTTTACGCAATCAGGCTTTTTTTTCAGCCTTACAGATTGAACGCAATGTTATGTTTTTCATTCTTTCTCTTATTGTTCTTGTTGCTGCTTTGAATATTATTTCAGGGTTGATTATGCTTGTAAAAGATAAAAGCCATGATATTGCTATTTTGCGTACGATGGGCGCACAACAAGGTGCGATTTTGCGTATATTTATTGTCACTGGTATGATGATCGGATTTCTTGGAACAATATTGGGCTTAATTTTTGGTGTTATAGCAACAGTGAATATCGACCATATTCAGAATTTTATATCTTGGTTATTTAATGTTGATGTCTTTAATTCTCAGCTTTATTTTTTAACAAAATTGCCTGCGCAAATTGATTGGAAACAGACGATCTTGGTGGCTGTAATGGCTTTGTTTTTGTCATTCCTCGCTGCACTCATTCCCGCATTGCGCGCTGCTAAGCTGGATCCTGTGCAAGCTTTGAGGTATGAATGATGATGGCCGTTTTAGAGCTTGTAGAGATTGAGCGACATTTTTTTGAGAGTAATGAACCTCTCGTCATTTTGGATAAAGCAAATTTTATCCTTAATCGTGGAGAACTTGTAGCACTTGTTGCACCGTCTGGTGCTGGAAAATCAACACTTCTTCATATTGCTGGATTATTGGAAAAACCAACCGCTGGTGATGTTATGTTACGGGGTGTTTCTTGTGCGAGACGTTCTGATAGTGAGCGAACGGCTATAAGACGGCATGATATCGGTTTTGTCTATCAATTTCATCATTTGCTTCCAGAATTTACAGCTCTAGAAAATGTTATGATGCCGCAAATGATTGCAGGATTTAAAAAGTCTATAGCAGAAGATCGTGCACTTAAATTATTGACATATTTGCGTGTTTCTCATCGCGCCAACCATCGTCCATCAGAATTATCAGGTGGCGAACAGCAACGTGTTGCTATTGCGCGTGCAGTTGCAAATGGTCCTTCGGTTCTTTTAGCTGATGAGCCTACGGGAAATCTTGATCCTGTAACTTCAGCTTATGTATTTCAAGCTTTATCTACCCTTGTTCGTCAATCTGGTCTTTCTGCTCTTATTGCGACACATAATTATGGCTTGGCTAAACAAATGCATCGCCGTATTACCCTTAAGGAAAAAAAGATTATTGAACTTCCTTGATAGTAAAGGAAAAAATATTCTACCAATTGAATATTATATTAATATAACTTTATTATTTAGTGCAAGGAGACTTTTATGACAGTTTGTGCCGTTGACAAAAATCAACTCGATGCATGTCGGCGCCGGTTGATTTTTCGAGCATGGCATCGAGGTATTCGTGAAATGGATCTCATTTTGGGACGCTATGTAGATGCCCATATTGTTGGGATGAGTGATAAAACAGTCTCTCAACTCGAATATATTATGTCTTTTGATGATCGCGATTTACTAACGTGGATTACTGAAGAAGTTTCACTACCATCTGAAATAGATGGTTCGCTTTTTCGTGACATTATTAATTATCATGTTTGCATAAATTTAAATTGATTCTGATGCCTATATTTAAAAAAATTGTCATTCCTAAAAACATTTCTGTTCATACAGTTTTTGATGGCGTTACTGATGGGTTTGAGGCCTTTGCGCTTGCAAAATTGAGTTCAGAAATTGCACAAGGTAAACCACTTATCTATGTTGTCCGAGATGGAACAAAAATCACCCATTTACAGCAAGTATTAAATTTTATTGATTTTAGTGTGCCTATACTTCAATTTCCTGGATGGGATTGTTTGCCTTATGATCGCGTGTCACCTGGAATTGTTGTTACAGCACGTCGCCTTTCAGCATTAGCGCATATAGCAAATTTACGTAAGAATCCATGCACTGCAATCATATTGACAACAGTAAATGCGATTATGCAAAAATTGCCTCCTCGTGAAATGATTGAGACTCAAATTATTCATGCACGTGCTGGACAGCGTATAAACGTGGGGCATTTAATTCAATTTTTAGAATTCAATGGTTTTGAGCGTGTTACGGTTGTTCGTGATGTTGGTGAATTTGCCGTGAGAGGCGGAATAGTTGATATTTTTTCTCCCATTGATGTTAAACCTTTACGGCTTGATTTTTTTGGGGATACCCTAGAAACAATCCGCGTATTTGATTCAGAAACACAAAGAACAACAGGTAAAAGAACCGAATTTTTGTTACATTCGATGAGTGAGGTCGTTCTTACACCAGAACTTATCAGCCGATTTAAAAGTAATTATATCGCTACATTTGGAGTATCACAAAAAAATAATATACTTTATGAAGCAATTTCTCAAGGGCGACGTTTTCCTGGTATGGAGCATTGGTTGCCGTTTTTTTATGAAAAACTTGATAGTTTTTTTGACCATTGTGGTAATTTACCTGTTGTTTTTGAGCATCGTATAGAAGAGGTGCTCATTGAGCGCTATCGGCTTATTGAAGATTATTATAGTGCTCGTAAAGAGCTTGAAAATAATAAAGAAAATTCACTTTCTTATCATCCAATGGAGCCTAGCCTTCTTTATTTAACACCAGAACATGTTTTAGAATGTGCACAACGATCTGGGCAGCGTATCGATTTCACGCCTTTTAATATTCCACAAACTTTTGGACAAACTGTTATTCACGCGAATGTTACGTCGGGATATGATTTTGTAAAAGAGCGTAATGCTCAAGAAAAAAATGTTTTTTTAAGTGTCGTTAATCATATTGCCTCATTGCGCGCTGCTGGCAAGAAGGTGCTTTTAGCATGTTGGAGTGAAGGGTCTTTTAATCGCTTACTACAAGTTCTTAATGAGCACGGGTTGAAAAAAATAGACATTGTAAAATCATTGCAAACTGTTAAAGCAACACCACGTGATCGCATAACGGCAGCTGTTGTAATGATTAAGCACGGTTTTGAGGTTGAAGATTTTGTGATTATAGCGGAGCAGGATATCCTTGGTGATCGATTAATAAGATCGCCAAGACAGCGTAAGCATAATACAAATTTTATTTCTGAAATTTCTGCCTTAAATTCTGGCGATATTGTTGTGCATATCGACCATGGTATTGGACAATTTGTTGGTCTTAAAACCATCACGACAACTGGAATTTTACGCGATTGTCTTGAAATTAATTATGCTGGAGGCGATCGGCTTTTTTTGCCTATTGAAAATATCGAACTTCTTTCACGTTATGGATCGGATGAAACAGATGTAACGTTAGATAAGTTAGGTGGAGTTTCTTGGCAAGCACGTAAAACACGGCTAAAAAAATATTTATTACAAATGGCTGAGCAATTGATCCGTATCGCTGCAGAACGCTCTACTCGTTCTGCGTCTGTTTTGGTCCCGCCAGTTGGTGCGTTTGATGAGTTTGTTGCGTGTTTTCCTTATGAAGAGACAGAAGATCAAACGGATGCAATTGATGCTGTTTTAGACGATTTAGCATCAGGAAAACCAATGGATCGCTTAATATGTGGTGATGTTGGCTTTGGAAAAACAGAAGTTGCTCTTCGAAGTGCTTTTGTCGCAGCATTAAATGGATATCAGGTTGCTGTTGTTGTGCCAACAACTTTGCTTTCACGACAACATTACAAAACTTTTCTTGAGCGTTTTCAGGGATTACCGGTTAAGATAGGCCATGCTTCAAGGCTTATGAAAGTTAAAGAACTTGCACAAGTTAAAAAAGGGATTGCAGATGGTACAATTGATATTGTTGTTGGAACCCATGCATTATTAAGCGATGCAGTCAATTTTTCACGGTTAGGACTTCTTATTATTGATGAAGAGCAGCATTTTGGCGTAAAACATAAAGAACGTTTAAAAGAGATAAAAAGTGATATTCATGTTCTTACACTTTCCGCAACACCCATACCACGCACTTTAGGGTTAGCATTATCGGGTGTACGTGATCTTTCATTGATAACAACGCCTCCCATTGATAGAATGGCAGTGCGTACTTTTATTTCGCCTTTTGATGAACTTGTTATACGAGAGACTTTGCTTCGAGAATATTACCGTGGCGGACAAAGTTTTTATGTTTGTCCACGTATTTCTGATCTTGTCTTTGTGGAAAAATATCTCAAAACGCATGTTTCCGAACTTAAATTTGTCGTGGCTCACGGACAAATGCCGGCTGGACAACTTGATGATATCATGAATGCATTTTATAATGGGCAATATGATGTGCTGGTTTCAACAACTATTATTGAATCAGGTCTTGATATTCCAACAGCCAATACCCTAATTGTACATCATGCTGAGATGTTTGGTCTTTCTGCCCTTTATCAGTTACGTGGCAGGGTAGGTCGTTCAAAACAACGTGCTTATGCTCTCTTTACATTTCCTAACGGTAAAGTTTTAACAGCTGCTGCTGATCGCCGTCTTAAAGTTTTACAATCTCTTGACACTTTAGGAGCCGGTTTTCAATTGGCAAACCATGACATGGATATCCGCGGTTCAGGAAATTTTTTAGGTGAAGAGCAATCGGGACATATCAAAGAAGTTGGATTTGAACTCTATCAAAAAATGCTTGAGGAAGCTGTTTCTGAATTAAAAGATGGAAAGCCAAATGAAGATGAGCAATGGTCTCCTCAAATTTCACTTGGTACAACAGCGATGATACCAGAAAGTTTTGTGCCTGATTTGCCATTACGCATGGGACTTTATCGTCGTTTAACAGAACTTGAGAATTTAGAACAAATTGATGAATTTGCAGCGGAATTAATTGATCGCTTTGGTTCTTTGCCGTTTGAAGTTCAACACCTTCTTAAAGTCTTTTATATCAAAACATTGTGTCGAAAAGCACATGTAGAAAAATTGGATGCTGGACCAAAAGGGATTGTTATACAGTTTCGCAATAATTATTTTGCAAATAGTGTTGCTCTTGTTCAGTGGGTTGGAAAACAAGGTTCGACGGCAAAGATTCGACCAGATCAAAGTATCGCTCTTATTCGTGATTGGTTCACAGCGGATGAAAGACTTGTTGGAGCAGTGAATATTATGACACAGCTTGTCGAAATGGCAGAACAACATTCCATTTAAAAATTTTTCCATCATTTTAAAGCTATCATCTGTTTTTATAAAATTATTCTGCATAACCATATAGTGATACATTAAGTAACATAGCAGATTAAACAGCACATTCATAACACAATGATCACATCATGTGTGCTATTAATGAAATTTCGTATACTTTTTAGACATACGAGAAAAAAATGGTAAACTGATTTTTTCATTACAAAAGTTGCTTATATAGCCTTTTTGTTATTCACTTTGATGTGCGGCATAAAAAATTCTCATGCTGTAGCTTTTAAAACCGAGTTATTTTTTTCTGATTTAACAGTTTATGAAAATTCTGATTTAACAGTTTATGAAAAATCCGAGCGTTCTAAAAAAAGATTACAGATTATTAAAAAAATAAAATTAATTGAAAAAAACATTTGTTGATTTAATTCTTTTGCAAATACGTATATTCTAATATACAATACGGTCAGTTTATAAAGGAGCAGAGCGGTTTCATTGAAGAACATCTTAAATTCATTAAATTAAATGATTTGGCTAACGAAAAAGAAAAATTGTGGTATAGCGCACGTAAAGTAAGAAAATATCTGAAATCTTGATGCATTTATGAATTGGGATTATGCGGTAATGCAGAGGGGTGTAGAGAATATTAACGATGGAGAGATCGGTGAAATAATTAAGAGTTATCCAGTTTTATTCTTAGTTACAAAATTTAAGAGATTGTGCTATACGGCGATATATGGACTTTGTTGCGCAAATATTTTAGTTGGGTGTAGGACGTAATTGATTCGATGAATCCTACCTTGTTCTTTTTCTTTTAAAACAGTACGACGCGCGTTTAAAAACAAATCTCATGAGATCACTGGGTGTATCCTTCGAAAAATTTTCTTTAATAACACACACCTTTCACGAATATTTAGAAAATTACAGGGGTGTTACCAATGTTTGGATCTTTTTCTATAGAGACATCAATTATACCATTTTTTAAGTTCTCAAAACGGGTTCTATCATCGCGAAAGTATTTTGTCTGAATTATATCAAAACTGCTTAACCTCCTCATTAACAGGAAGTTTCTGTTCTTATTAATAAGAATGGTGTTCATAATGGTTCACTTGGATCAGCATATCTCAGTGATATAGGATCTACTTTCTGGAATTTTATTCAGCTCATTTTTTCAAAATTATCAAAATTAATAGCACGTCTGAGTAGTATAGGCATTATATTTGCCAAAATAAGCAGTAATTCGTAATCTTTTTAAGTATGAAGATGCACTTAATGCTATAATCTTCGATTTTTTCGGAGAATTTTATGCGTTTTATATTACAATTAAATAGGAACCTCCTTTATTATTAAGAAATTTTTATGAATGAAACGTTTTCAACTGTTATAGAACTTTCATCTGAAAAGCGTACTTTTTGATTAAGAAAAAAAGCAATTTCAGTACCCTCATTACTTAATTCAATTTTTTTGTCATGAGATTAAATGTCACAGACGAGAAGTGTGCAATTATTGTTTCGTAAACAGGACAAAAAAATTGTTTATCCGAAAACAGTTCTCTTGTAGTTGTTCTAAAATTGCGGGCAACAAGGAAAATTTTATTTATCAAATGTTTCAAGGACCTCATAGGTAACTTTATTTCTGCTTTACATCAGGAGATGCATAAGGGAAATGTTAAAATTTATTTAACAATTTAAGAGTTCCATACATTGCAATGCCTATTGCTAAAAAATCCATAACTTAAAAACAAAATTATAAATTAATGTGCTATAGAATAATAGGAGAACCTACTTCAATTATATTCGTTTATGCAATCGTGTCTTTTTTCATTGCAACAAGTTTTTTTATGAATAAATTCATAAAAGGCCAATGCCATAAAGGGGGATGTGTATATGAGTGCACAGGAATTTAATTAGCTATTTGCAGCTTTTTTCTCTCAATTTGACTTTTCTCTTTATATTGAAGTAAGAAACGTAAAAGATGGAGTCATTTCATTATTTTAATTTAATACACTTGATTAAAACTATATTTTAATATTCCTAGTGTTGAGATTATTGTAAAAGTGCGTTGAAAGGATTAACTTAGCCATGTTGCATAAAAATTTTTATTCTGTTGTTTTAGCATTAGCTGGAGCCGTTGTCTTTTTTCTTACAATTCATGCTTCTGCAGGTGCTCAAACTTTATCTCAAGGTTGGTACAAGGTTTGTAGTAAGCAGCATGATGTTGATGTTTGTAATACAATGAATACTGTTGTGTCAAATACTGGACAGCCTTTAACGGCTTTTAATCTCGTTGAAATAAAAGGGAAACAAAATGAAAAACGCATAGGTATTCAAGTGCCTACAGGTCGTTTTTTGCCAGAAGGTGTTCATATCCAAATAGGGGATAATTTTTCTAAAAAAGTTCCTTATATTATTTGTAATGGACCGAGTTGTATTGCCAATGATATCTTAGATGATAAGCTCATTGCCGCTATGAAAAGTGGCTCAAAAATGATTGTAACCACAATTAATTTCCGTGGTTCGGCTAATCCTATCGAATTTTCTCTTAATGGGTTCACAGCTGCATATACAGGTCCTGGTATGGAAGAAAAAGATTTTCAACAAGAACAAATAAAACTGCAACAAGCCATTCAATCAAAGCAAAAAGAGATTGAAGATCGTATGCGTGCTGAGCAAGAAAAAGCTAAACAAAACTAACCAATTCACGATATAAGGAGAGCATTTTTTAAGCTTTTTTACGTTTATTTATTAAAATTGCCATGAAATGTTCATGGCAATTTTTTTATACTTAATTTTTGGAAAGGTTTCTACGTTTCCACCAACCAATACGTTCAGTTTTTGGAGCATCATCGGATGTTGATGATATAACAACAGGATAATCGACTTTTTCCTCAATTTTTGAGGGGGTTTGTTCAACAGATTCCTCACTTACAGTTTTTTGTTTTGATGTTTCTTTTGTTGTTGTTGATTTTTTAGAAGATGATTTTTTATATGTTCTACGTGTAGACTTTTTAGCATCTACAAGAATTTTTTCCGCCATGTCATGAGCAGATTGATCTGATTTTTTTGTATTAGCTTTATGTATTGAGCCAGTTGTTGTTGATTTTTTTTCTAAAGGTTCTAATATTTCTACATTTTGATCGTTCTCAGAGGTTTGCTGATTTTGCACTGCTTTTGAAGAACGTGTTTTACGCTTTTTGGTTTTTGCAACTGTATTAATTTTTTCATCTTGTTGTATGTTTAAGTGTTGTATATCGCTTTTTTCTTCTTCAAATTGTTCGGATTTAGTAGCTGGAATACGGCGTTTGCGATGTGCTGTTTTAATTTCTTCCAAAGCCTGTTTGGCAAAATCTCCTACTGGTTCTGCATAAGGAATACGAAGATGATAAAATCCATTATCTTGATTACGACGACCACCACGGCGTCCCCGACGACGGGTACGACGACGAGAATCATCATTTAACGTATTGTCCTTTTTATGCATGTTAGAAGAAGAACTATTATCAATTTCACTTTGACGATTTTTACGCTGATGTTTCTGATTCATTTCAACCGGTGTTTTATCTTCGATAGAATCACTGTCCATTGAGATTGTATCTTCAATTTCTTCTTCACGGTTATTTTCAAAAATCAATGGTGATTGAGAACCTGCCTCTGCTATCGTTCCTTTAGAAATAATGAGATGTTGCGTTCCAATGCTATCATCTGCTTCAATACTAATATTAAGCTTAAAGCGCGCTTCTAGATTAACAAGAATATTGCGCTTGTGGTTTAACACATAAAGCGCTGTTGTTACAGGTGTTCGTACGGTAATATTATGTTGTGGATTATGAAGGAGATATTCTTCAATTGAACGCATGACATGCAAAGCTATCGAGGATTCAGAACGGATATTTCCTGTTCCAGCACAACGCGGGCAGGGTTGTGTTGTACTTTCTAAAACCGATACGCGAATACGTTGACGGCTCATTTCCAAAAGGCCGAAGTGCGAAATGTGACCAACTTGAATACGGGCACGGTCACTTTTTAAGCAATCTTTCAACTTTTTTTCGACAAGTTTCACATTACGCTCTTCAAGCATGTCAATGAAATCAATCACAATCAAACCAGCAAGATCACGTAAGCGTAATTGACGCGTTATCTCTTCTGCAGCTTCAAGATTAGTTTGTAATGCTGTTTTTTCGACAGAAAGTTCTTTAGTGGAGCGGCCAGAGTTTACATCAATAGCAACGAGCGCTTCCGTCTGATTGATAACAAGATAACCACCAGATTTTAAAGAAACTTGTGGATGTAACATTTTATCAAGTTGAATTTCGATATTGTTGTGCGTGAAAATAGGAATAGGATCGCGGTAGGGTTGCACAACTTTTGCATGGCTTGGCATGAGCATACGCATGAAGTCTTTTGCCTCACGATATCCTTGGTCACCAGAAACAAGAATTTCATTGATATTTTTATTGTAAAGATCTCTTATGGAGCGCTTTATAAGATTACTTTCTTCATGAACAAGGCATGGTGCCGTAGATTTTAGCGTCAAAGTACGAACAGTATCCCATAGCCGCGTAAGATATTCATAATCACGTTTAATCTCAGCTTTTGTTCTGTTCGCTCCAGCAGTTCGTAGAATGACTCCCATACCTTTTGGAACTGCTAATTCTTTTACAATTTCTTTAAGACGTTTGCGATCTTGTGTATTTGTGATTTTTCGTGAAATACCACCACCACGCGCTGTGTTAGGCATTAAAACAGAATAACGACCTGCCAGAGATAAGTATGTTGTGAGTGCAGCACCTTTATTGCCACGTTCTTCCTTGATGACTTGCACTAACAAAATTTGACGTCGCTTAATCACCTCTTGAATTTTATACTGACGTCCTTGTTTTCGTTGATAGGTAGGGAGTTCTTCACGCGCATCCTCTGCACCAACCATTTCGATATCATCATGAGAAGCACTTATATCAAATGCTTCTTCTGTATCATCAAATGTTATTGCTTCGGATGTTACGCCATTTTCAACATTCTCTGCCACGGTACTGTTACGTCCATCTTTTTTTGTTTTTCTGGAGCGTTTTTTACTTCTGTTTGTTTCTTCAGGAAGATTATCTGCATAATTTTCTCCTACGGCAGCTTTTTCTTCTTCCTCAAGAAGAACGAGACGATCAGCAACAGGAATTTGATAATAATCGGGATGAATTTCAGAAAACGTCAAAAAACCATGGCGGTTGCCCCCATATTCAACAAAAGCTGCCTGGAGAGATGGTTCTACACGCGTAATACGCGCTAGATAAATATTCCCTTTAAGCTGCTTTTTATGTTCTGATTCAAAATCAAGTTCTTCAATTTTGTTGCCGTGAACAACAACAACACGTGTTTCCTCCGGATGGGAGGCATCTATAAGCATTTTGTTTGACATAAGTTAAAATCCTGAAGGCGACATGCTCAATCTTATTCAAACGAACAGTGTGACTGTTCGCAAATGTGAGAGGCTGTCTGCCATAAAAGGGAGGTACCAGAAAAACAGGATGGGACACTACGTGCAGATGCATAACCGCATTGACAGCATTTTTAATCGTCATCTCCATTTGTTTTGTATGACTCATAATTTTTGTAAGTCTCCGGTAAAACAATCTTTAAAATAGTTCGGATATCCAAACTCGCGAATCTTAAATAGCTCAATCCTAGCTTTTTTGACATAAAAAATTTTATCCACAAAAAGCTTAAATTTGTAACATAAAACAAATTTTCTAAAGATAACTTAACATGGACTGCAGATAATTCAGATGGCTACTGTCAGCTAGAAAGCTTAAATATTCTTTTATGTTGATATCATAGTTTTGGCAAGTAACAATGTAACCACATGCCATTATAATGTCTTTATTGCCTTAATCTAGTTTTTTAATTGCTTAAAATCAAAATATTCAGCATTTCTTGAAGAAGGTTGAGTAAATTTGATCTCCGCCTTTATAGAATGAGATAAGTTGTTAATAATATAGGATATGAGATATTTTGCTTATGATAAGAGGGTTTTCTATCAAAAAGCTGAAAGTAGCCTATTGGGGTATTTTTTTATACATTCCATATTGTTTGTTATTTTTTTTAATATTCCAAACGGATATTCGAGCTGCAGGTTCTCTTAAACTTATCAACTTGCGTGCTATTGGTGATAGTGCGCATACGCGTATTATTGCGATTTTTAATGCGGAACCAAATATTCGGTTGCAGATTTTTGATAACCCAGCACGCTTGGTTATCAATTTACCTACTACCGATTTTTCAGCACAAAATACACCTTTAAAGAAACAGAATGTATTATCAGGTATGCTATCAGACGTGCGTTATGGTTTATCTGATATACGAACTTCACGCATTATTTTGACAAGCAAAATTGCATTTGTTGTTGAAAAAACTACAGTACAAAAATTAGAAAATAATTCATGGCAATTGCTCATTGATATTAGTAAAAGCACGCAAGAAAAATTTTATGAAATATTTGAAAAACAACAAAAGGATAATCGCAATATAAAAACACAAAAAATGCCGATACGTAATTTTCGTGTTATTCTTGATCCTGGTCATGGTGGAATTGACGGTGGTGCACGAGGTATTAGCGGCATTTTAGAAAAAGATGTAACACTGGCCTTTGCACGTGTTTTACGAGATGAACTAAAAAAAGATTCTCATATCACTGTTGCTTTAACACGTGATTCTAATGTTTTTTTAAGATTAAGCGAAAGAGTAAAAAAAGCTCGAGAATTTTGTGCTGATCTTTTTATATCCATTCATGCAGATACCATTAATGTACGTTCCCTTCGTGGTGCTACAGTCTATACCATATCAGATAAAGCATCTGATGCAATTGCAAAGTCTTTAGCTGAAAGTGAAAACAAAGTTGATCTTTTAGATGGTTTTCCTGCAGATGAATCGCTTGAAATTACAGATATTTTAATCGATTTGATTCGACGTGAAACACATGCATTTTCGGTAAATTTTGCTAATAATGTTGTCTCAAACTTATCAAAAAGTAATATTAATTTGATAAATAATCCTCATCGATATGCTAATTTTCAAGTTTTAAGGGCTTCAGATGTCCCCTCTGTCTTGATAGAGATAGGTTATTTATCGAATGAAGAAGATGAAAAATTACTAAGTAATCCTCAATGGAGAAAAAAAATGGCTACCTCTCTTGCGTATTCTATTCGTCAATTTGCTGAGTATAAGCAGAAAATTATGCAGCCTCTTTAAATTTGTGAGAAAATAGAGTAGCAGTATGGGTTCCTGGGTAAAAAAGAGAAAACAGTTTTTTATCTCAGTCTAGCGGAGATGCCCGCATAGTCTTGGTGAGATGGCATATTTTTTCTTTGATCAATTTTGAAGAAAGTGATAACTATTTTGATGGTGATTTTTTTTAGATATCTTGCTTGCTTTATTATCGCTGTTGTGGTTTGGAAAACAGTAGTACAGAGCGCGGTGGCGCAAGAACAAACAAGTGCACTTCCTGATTATGAAGTTCTTTCACTCTATGAACCATCCGTGATGACGCGCGTCCATGCTGCTGATGGTAGTCTTATGGCAGAGTTTGCAACAAAATATCGCCTTTATTTGCCAATTCAATCAATACCAAAAATTCTTAAAGAAGCTTTTATTTCTGCCGAAGATAAAAATTTTTATCATCATTTCGGCTTAGATCCTGAAGGGCTTTCTCGAGCCTTGATTAATAATATTCGTAATATTGGTTCTGGAAGACGCCCAGAGGGAGCGTCGACTATTACACAACAGGTCGCTAAAAACTTCCTTTTAAATTCAGAGGCTACATTAGAACGTAAGCTAAAGGAAGCTATTTTGGCAATGCGTATTGAGAAGACCTATTCAAAAGATCATATCCTTGAACTTTATCTCAACGAGATTTATCTTGGCCGTGGCACTTACGGTATTGCAGCTGCTTCTTTGAGTTATTTCAATAAGTCCGTTAATGATCTTACTTTAGAGCAGTGTGCTTATTTGGCTTCTCTTCCGAAAGGACCAGCAAATTATGATCCTTTCAAAAATGCACAACGTGCTATTAATCGGCGCAATTGGGTTATAGACCGGATGGTTGCAAATGGGTATATAACACGTGAACAAGGTGAAAAAGCTAAAGAAAAGCCTTTGGGAGCGACAATACGCGGTAGCGATAACTATGTTTTTGCTGCTGACTATTTTACTGAGGAAGTACGTCGTCGTTTAATTCATCGCTATGGTGCCAAAACGCTTTACGAAGGTGGGCTTTCAATTCGTACAACGCTTGATCCGCATTTGCAGATTCTTGCTCGGCGAGCTTTACACAATGGGTTAATTAAATTTGATCACTCACAAGGATGGCGCGGAGCTTATGGGCATATCGATAATAAAGATGATTGGGGTATAGAACTTGCAAACATCACAGGGTTAAGTGATGTTCCTGAATGGCGTTTAGCCGTTGTTCTTTCTACTAACGCCAATAAAGTAGAGATCGGGTTACGGCCACAGCGCGAATCTTCAGGTTTATTATCAAAAAAACGAGAAACTGCTGTTTTGTCTGAAACTGATTCAAAGTGGGCATTAAATGTTGTTAAAGAAAATGGCCATCGAAAAGTTGTTGATAATTTATCTCATGTTCTGCAAGTTGGAGATGTCATTTTTGTTGAAAAATCGTCAAATACAAACAATACTTATCGTTTACAACAAGTCCCAAAGGTTGAAGGTGCTGTTGTTGCTATGGAACCTCATACAGGGCGCGTTCTTGCGATGGTTGGGGGATTTTCTTTTGCAGCATCTGAATTTAATCGTGCAACACAAGCTTATCGCCAGCCTGGTTCTGCTTTTAAGCCTATTGTTTATGCAGCAGCACTCGATAATGGATATACACCAGCATCAGTTATTTTAGATGGTCCCATCGAGGTTCATCAATACAATGGTGAAGTTTGGCAACCTAAAAATTATGGTGGTACGTTTGCAGGGCCTTCAACACTGCGTTATGGTATTGAATATTCTCGTAATCTTATGACGGTGCGGCTTGCCTACGATATGGGAATGCCCCTTGTTGCTGAATATGCAGAGCGTTTTGGTATTGTAGATAAATTGCAGCCTTATCTCCCCATGGCTTTAGGAGCTGGTGAAACAACAGTTTTACGAATGGTTACGGCTTATTCAGTTTTCGCTAATGGAGGGCGTTCTATTAAGCCTTCTCTGATAGATAGAATTCAAGACCGTTATGGGAAAACGATTTACCGTCATGATAATCGTATCTGTGAAAATTGTAATGCTCAATCATGGGATAATCAAAGTGAACCCAAATTGATCGATGAGCGAGATCAAATTCTTGATCCTATGACAGCTTATCAAATTACATCAATGATGGAGGGGGTTGTCCAGCGCGGTACAGCAGCACGTTTACATTATCTTAATCGGCATATTGCTGCTAAAACAGGAACCACAAATGATTCTAAAGATGTGTGGTTTATGGGTTTCACTCCAGATCTTGTCGTCGGTATTTTTATTGGTTACGATCAACCAGCACCGTTAGGGTACAGTGGAACAGGAAGCTCATTGGCAGCACCTATTTTTGGTGAATTTTTGGGAGAAGCTTTGAAAGGAAAACCAGATGTACCATTTAAAATGCCAAAGGGTATGATTTTAATGCCCATTAATCGTAGGACAGGCATGCTCGCGGAAAGAGGAGATCGTGATGTAATTATAGAAGCATTTAAACCAGGAACTGGACCTGCTGATATATACCAGGTTATTGGCAGCACAAACTCTTTTCAAGAAGGTATTCCTTCAGGAACAATTTCTCCACAGGTCAACAAAGCTCTTGAAAGCGGTACAGGTGGGTTATACTAACCAAAAAGTTCTCTTTTAATATGACTTTCGAACGGAGTAAGGTCATTTTTGTCTATCTTTCTGCGGTGTAGTTATAGTAAACAAGTTTAACGAAGCTATGCTACTTTTTTACATGATCATTGAATTTGTATAAAATGCTAAAAAGCATAACCAAAAAGAGTCTTTAAAAAACAAAAATTATGGTGTTAAATTATGCGAGCAGAAATAGAAGTATTAGTCAATGAAATCCGAGAAGCAATTAAGTTGCTAAGGAGGCATCTTTGACTGGGATCAATCTCTGAAACGTCTTGAATATCTCAATCAAAAAGCAGAAGATCCAACGCTTTGGGATAATGCACAACAAGCACAAGACATGATGCGTGAGCGTCAGCACCTTGATGATTCAATCAATGGTGTTTTGTCGTTTGCAAAAATACTTGAAGAGTGCATTGAGTTAATCGCGATGGGCGAAGAGGAAAGTGATGTTGAAATTATCACTGATGCAGAAAATTCAATACGTAATCTTAAGAACGAGATAGATAAAAGGCAAATCGATGTACTCCTTTCAGGGGAAGCAGATCCAAACGATACTTACCTAGAAGTTCATGCTGGTGCAGGAGGTACGGAAAGCCAAGATTGGGCTTCTATGCTGTTGCGTATGTATACGCGTTGGGCTGAACAGCATAAAATGAAGGTTGAGCTGTTAGAAATTCACGATGGAGAAGAAGCAGGAATTAAATCAGCGACTATTCTTGTAAAAGGGCATAATGCTTATGGTATGCTGAAAACAGAATCAGGTGTTCATCGTTTGGTACGCATTTCACCGTATGATTCCAATGCAAAGCGCCATACCTCTTTCGCAAGCATTTGGGTTTATCCAGTTATTGATGATAATATCGAAGTCGATGTTTCAGAGTCAGATGTTCGTATTGACACATATCGTGCATCAGGAGCTGGGGGGCAGCATGTCAATACGACAGATTCTGCAGTTCGCATCACACATATAAAAACGGGTATTGTTGTTCAATGTCAAACAGAGCGTTCTCAGCATAAAAATCGAGCAACTGCGTGGTCTATGTTGCGCGCAAGGCTTTACGAAGAAGAGCTTAAAAGAAGAGAAGAAGAAACGAATGCGGTTGAAGCTTCTAAAACAGAAATCGGATGGGGACACCAAATTAGATCTTATGTTCTTCAACCGTATCAACTTGTCAAAGATTTACGTACAGGCGTTGAAAACACTGATCCACAATCCGTACTTAATGGTAGTTTAGACGCGTTTATAGAGGCGGCACTTGCCCAAAGAGTTTACGGAAAAGTCCAAGAAATCAAAAATATTGGTTAATCGTACGTAAACTTTTTTAAGTTTTGTAAGATTAGCCATTACGATGTAAAAGTGCGGCAGAAGCTAACACTTCATCGGCATGTCCAGATACGCTAACTTTGCGCCATTCTTCTACTATTTTTCCAGTTGCATCAATCAAAAAAGTGCTTCGCTCAACTCCCATATATTTGCGCCCATACATGCTTTTTTCAATCCAAACACCGTAGGCCTCAAGAGTTGTTTTTTCTTCATCGGACACAAGGATGATATCAAGTTCGTGCTTTATTTTAAATTTATCATGTTTTTTTATATTGTCTGGAGATATCCCAACGATGACAACCCCGATTTGATCAAATTTTGTC
This sequence comes from Bartonella sp. B23, assembly GCF_053793815.1. Taxonomy (NCBI): domain Bacteria; kingdom Pseudomonadati; phylum Pseudomonadota; class Alphaproteobacteria; order Hyphomicrobiales; family Bartonellaceae; genus Bartonella; species Bartonella sp. B23. Next base: position 755,257 of record NZ_CP200033.1, on the reverse strand, counting down.
TTCAATCGCGTAAAATCAATTGCTTCACTTGTGCATCCACTGGTATCATCTTTTGGATAAAAATATAAAACAACAGCTTTTCCTTGAAGATCAGAAAGACATAACCTACCTCCACCATCGCGTGGCAAATCAAAATCAGGAGCAAAAGTGCCTTTAGTGGGTCTTGTCATTAGTTTTCATCTTTCTTTTTTGTGTAGCAAGTATAGAGTATTAAAAATACGTCGAAGATGCGAGAATTTAACGTTTTAATAATAATGATTTCAAAAAATTTTTATTTTTCTTAACAAGGGTCATTTTATCACAAAAATTGAATTAAAAAACAAGGTCGGTATGAACAACATAAGTAAAGGAATGCAAAAAGTTATAAAGAGCTTATACTGGTTTCACCAAAATATGTTTTTTCTTACCGAAAGAAAGTTTAATTACTCCTTCTGTATTGATGTCTTCTTCAATAATAAGACGTGTTTCGTCTTCAATGATTTTACCATTAATACGCACACCTCCACCTTGAATATGTCGGCGTGCCTCACTGTTAGATTTAGCAAGTCCTGCTTGTACTAAAAGAAAAAGTAATCCAACACCTGTTTTTAATTCTGCGGCGTTAATTTCAGCAGTTGGAAGATTTTCTCCGAGTGTTTTTTCTTCAAAAGTTCTACGAGCAGTTTCGGCTGCTTTATCAGCAAGACTACGTCCATGTAACATTGCTGTAATTTCCGTTGCAAGAATTTTCTTTGCATCGTTAATTTCAGCTCCTTGCAATGCAGAGAGTTTAATAATCTCATCTATTGGCAATGTAGTATAAAGTTTTAAAAACCGTGCAACATCAGCATCTTCTGTATTGCGCCAATATTGCCAAAATTGATAAGGTGAAAGCATATCTACATTAAGCCATACAGCACCATTCAATGATTTGCCCATTTTAGCACCAGAAGAAGTTGTCAGCAATGGTGAAGTTAATGCATACAACTGTGGTGTTCCTAAGCGATGTCCTAATTCAATTCCATTGATAATATTGCCCCATTGATCAGAGCCACCCATTTGCATACGTAGCCCATAGCGCTTATAAAGTTCAACAAAATCATAAGCTTGTAAGATCATATAGTTAAACTCTAAGAATGACAAAGAATGTTCGCGCTCAAGTCTCATCCTGACAGAATCAAACGTCAACATACGGTTTACAGAAAAATGCTTTCCTATATCACGCAAAAATTCTAAGTAGTTCAAATTGCATAACCATTCAGCATTATTAACAATACATGCATCGGTTTCTTTATTACCAAATGTTAAATAGTTGGAGAATACCTTTTTAATACCAGTGATGTTTGCAGCAATATCATTTTGTGTCAGAAGACGTCGTGCTTCATCTTTGAAGGAAGGATCACCGATCAACCCTGTTCCTCCACCCATCAAAGCAATGGGGCGGTGGCCAGTTTTTTGTAACCAATAAAGCATCATAATTTGAAGAAGACTTCCAGCATGCAGACTCGAAGCTGTAGGGTCAAATCCAATATAGGCGCTTACAACTTCTTTTGAAAAAAGATCATCTAAGCCTTTTTCATCCGAAATTTGATGGATAAAACCACGTTCACTCATAATATGTAAAAATTCAGATTTAAAGGCAGGCACGGATTTTGTTTCCCAGTTTAAGATTGCATTTATTTACATTGGATTGTTAGCGTTTTCTCTACCATAAATGAAGCATACCTCACAAGAGAATGAACAATACTGGGAGTAAAAGATAACAAAGAGACTCTCTTGCTTTTATATTTAAAGAAAAACAATTTTCATTGATATAACCAGATATGTTTTTTATCTTCTAAAAGCAGGTAAAATGATGAAAACCTACAAAAATACCGAAGGATAAGTTACTTATCTGTTATCAAAATGTTTTTTCAATTTTTTTAGTATTTTAGGCAAGTGAAAGTATTTCAGGCGGAGGAGCGAGAAATTCACTTGTAATGTGATTATCTAAATATTGAGAACATCGCTCAATGAGCTCTTTATTGCATCCACTAAAAAAGTGGTTAGCACCTTCCAGTATTTCTTGTGTAATGGTGATACCTTTTTGTGTTTTTAGTTTATCTACAAGCGTTTGAACATCTTTTGGGGGAGCAACTTTATCGATATCGCCATGAATGATAAGCCCAGAGGAGGGGCAGGGAGCAAGAAATGAAAAGTCATAAACATTGGGTTGAGGAGCAACGGATATAAAACCTTCAATTTCTGGTCGGCGCATTAAAAGCTGCATACCAATCCAAGCACCAAATGAATATCCTGCAACCCAGCAGTTTTTAGAATCAGGATGCTGTGTTTGTACCCAATCGAGTGCAGCTGCAGCATCTGAAAGTTCTCCTATTCCATAATCAAACTCGCCTTGGCTTCGGCCAATACCGCGAAAATTAAAACGTAATGTAGTAAAGCCACGTTGTTGAAACATATAGAAGAGATCATAAACAATCCTATTGTTCATCGTGCCACCAAATTGGGGATGAGGATGTAAAATAATTGCAATTGATGCATTTCTTTGGTGTGAGGGCTGATAACGCCCTTCAAGTCGACCTGCGGGACCATTAAAAATAATTTCTGGCATTAAATGCTCCTTAAATGCTATTAAAGACTCTCATTGACCTTGATCAACTTTTACCATAGAATCTCCACTCACTGACTACTAAATATTCTTTTTTAAGTGCATTTTTCAAGAAAATTGCACTATTTTTTTAAATAAATTCATAAGATTAATGATTGCGATGTAAAATGGTTGTAAGACGACGATATTTTGATCATAATGCGACAACACCACTCAAAAAAATGGCGCGGGCGGCGTTATTGGAATCTTTAGAGATATTTGGTAATCCATCATCCGTTCATGAGGAAGGGCGTGCTGCTAAATCCTTATTAGGAAAAGCACGCCGACAAATTGCTAAAAATCTCAACGCACATCCAAATCATGTTGTATTTACCTCTGGTGCGACTGAAGCAGCGATGACCTTATTAACACCCTTTTACGATATGGGGAGCTCTAAAGTTCAATTTTCTCATCTGTATATTGGAGCTACTGAACATCCATCTATTGCAGGAGGAGGACGTTTCTCTAAAGAATTCATCAGCATCATTGCTGTTGATCAAGATGGTCTCATTCAACAAGATAAATTAGTTTCTCTCTTAACTGTTCATGATAAAACAAAAGGCCTTCCTCTCGTTGCTATTCAAGCTGCTAATGGTGAAACCGGTGTTATTCAACCAATAAAAAAAATAGCTTCTATTGTTCAAAATTTTGGAGGTATTCTTATCGTTGATTTGACACAATATGTAGACAAAAATTTTGTTGATATTAAACAAATGGGAGGGGACTTTTTTATACTATCTGCGCACAAAATCGGTGGGCCTAAGGGAATTGGTGCTTTTGTTTCATGCGGCAACCTTTTAATGCCGTATCCTCTTATTGTTGGAGGAGGACAAGAAAAAGGTTTGCGTGGAGGAACAGAGGCATTGCCGCTTATTGCTGCTTTTGGGGCGGCGATGTCCGATTGTTTTACCCAAGAAGAGATAAGACACTTAGCGTACTTACACAGTAAATTGGAAAATGGAATAGAAAAAATATGCAGTGATGTTGAAATTTTTGGCAAAAGAGCTCAGCGTTTGCCAAACACAACTTATTTTGCTGTGCGCGATATAAAAGCTGAAACTATGCAAATTAGTTTTGATTTGGCAGGGTTTTCTGTATCAGCAGGTTCCGCTTGTTCTTCAGGAAAAGTCAAACAAAGCAAAGTATTGGAAGCGATGGGGTACAACGTTCCAAACGGTGCAATCCGTATCTCAACAGGACTTGAAACGACTTCCAAAGATATTGATGATTTTTTATTAGTTTTTTCTCAAATTATAAATAATAGCAAAAAGCAGAATTTACCATAAAAAAAACTTAGAACTGTTTTAAAAGATGAAATAAGCTTGATTGAAATTTTTCTACTTTGCGTATAATCTAGAAAATCAATTTCTTGCTTTAATCTTGTAAAAACAAGACGTTTAATCACCGGTTCTTAACATTGGAAAGAATGGAGAAAAATAATGCCAGCAGTACAAGAAACAGTACGCCAGGTACGTGAGATAGATGTTGATCAATATAAATACGGTTTTGAAACTAATATTGAAACAGATAAAGCTCCGAAGGGGTTAACTGAAAGCATCATTCGATTCATTTCCGATAAGAAACACGAACCTGAATGGATGCTGACATGGCGTTTACAAGCTTTTCATCGTTGGTTAACAATGCAAGAGCCTAGTTGGGCGCGCATTAAGTATCCCAAAATTGATTTTCAAGAGCTATATTATTACGCTGCTCCTAAAAATCATACAGGACCGAAATCTTTGGATGAGGTGGATCCTGAATTGTTAGCAACTTATGAAAAGCTTGGTATTCCCCTCAAAGAACAAGAAATTTTGGCGGGGGTAAGAAAACAGTCTGCTCCCTCTACTTTTGATGGGAGTATTTATGCATCAGGACAGGTAGCTGTTGATGCAGTCTTTGATTCTGTTTCTGTTGTGACAACATTTAAAAAAGAACTAGCACAGGCTGGTGTTATTTTTTGCTCTATTTCAGAGGCGATTACTGAACATCCTACCCTTATTAAGGAATATTTAGGAACGGTTGTACCTGCTGGTGATAATTATTACGCTGCTTTGAATGCAGCCGTTTTTACAGATGGTTCATTTGTTTATATTCCTAAAGGGGTTCGTTGTCCGATGGAGCTTTCAACCTATTTTAGGATCAATGAACGCAATACAGGCCAATTTGAACGAACATTAATTATTGCAGATGAAGATTCTTATGTTTCTTATCTTGAGGGATGCACGGCCCCCCAACGTGATGACAACCAACTTCATGCTGCTGTTGTTGAGCTTATTGCGTTCAAAAATGCAGAAATTAAATATTCTACAGTACAAAATTGGTATCCTGGAGATAAAGATGGTAGGGGTGGTATTTATAATTTTGTAACGAAGCGTGGAGATTGTCGGGGTGATAATGCTAAAATTTCGTGGACACAGATTGAAACTGGCTCTGCAATTACTTGGAAATATCCGTCTTGCTTACTGCGTGGTGACAACTCGCGTGGAGAATTTTATTCTATTGCTGTTGCAAACGGTTATCAACAAATTGATTCCGGTACAAAAATGATTCATTTAGGAAAAAATACATCGAGCCGCATTGTTTCCAAAGGTATTTCTGCTGGTTTTTCAAATAACACTTATAGGGGGCAAGTTACAGCACATCGAAAAGCACAAAATGCGCGCAATTTTACGCAATGTGATAGTTTGTTAATTGGTAATGATTGTGGTGCCCATACAGTTCCTTATATTGAAGCGAAGAATGCGACGGCTCAATTTGAACATGAAGCAACGACATCAAAAATTTCTGATGATCAGCTTTTTTATGCCATGCAGCGGGGTATTCCCGAAGAAGAAGCTATCGCATTAATCGTGAATGGTTTTGTCAAGGAAGTTATTCAAAAGCTTCCAATGGAATTTGCTATTGAAGCACAAAAACTCATTAGTATCAGCCTTGAAGGTAGTGTGGGATAATTATTTAGGTCAATAGCGCATTTGGCGTAAAATAGCTAGAACAGGATAAAATTATGTTAGAGATAAAAAATTTGCGTGCCCGTATTGTTGGGACCGATACAGAGGTTATTCGCGGTTTAAATTTGACTGTTCAAGATGGTGAAGTTGCTGCCATCATGGGACAAAATGGAGCTGGAAAATCGACTTTGTCTTATTTGCTTGCTGGTCATGATAATTATGAAGTAATAGAAGGCGATATTCTTTATAATGGACAATCGATTTTAGAAATGGATCCAGCAGAACGTGCTACATACGGTATTTTTCTTGCATTTCAATATCCCATGGAAATACCTGGAGTGGCAACGATGGAATTTTTAAAAGTTGCTATGAATTCTCAACGCAAAGCGCGTGGTGATGAAGAGCTTAAAATTATTGAGTTTATAAAGTGTGTTAAAGACATTTCTTCAAAACTTGAGGTAGATATGGACATGCTAAAACGTCCATTAAATGTAGGTTTTTCAGGTGGAGAAAAGAAGCGAGCTGAAATTTTACAAATGGCACTTCTTGAGCCTAAACTTTGTATCTTAGATGAAACAGATTCTGGTTTAGATATTGATGCGCTGAAAATTGTTGCAGATGGTGTTAATAAACTTCGGGATTCAAAGCGTTCATTTTTGGTTATTACTCATTACCAACGCCTTCTTAATTATATTATTCCTGACACAGTACATGTTCTTTATAAAGGACGTATTATTAAAAGCGGTGATAAATCATTGGCGCTTTATTTAGAACAAAATGGATATGCTGATCTTATTAGTGAAGCGGCTTGAGGTCATTGGATATGAATGCACGGCGAGAATTGTTGGTAGTTGAAAAAGATATACTTAATAATTTCAATCAATATATGAGCAATTTACCTGGCGATAAAGCTGTACAGACAGTTCGTAAAAAAGCTATTGAACTGTTTCAAAAAACACGACTTCCTTCACGTAAAATTGAAAATTGGCATTATACGAATCTACGCACGTTATTGAAATCTGTTGGCAGTTTTTCAGAAGTAGATGATGAGCAATTTGTTGATGCATTACTTTCAGAAAGTGTTGTTTTTTCTATTAAAAATGGAAAAACAGTTACACAATCAAAGATAAAAAATATCACGGTAAAACGTTTTTCAGACGCATTAAAAGATAATTTTGTAAAAAGAGATCAGATTATTTCTGATGAAGATTTTGTTGGACAATTAAATACCGCTTTTGTTACGGATGGTTGGCTTTTTCACATTCCTGAAAATACAAAATTAAATGTCCCCATTGAATTACAGAACATTCAAATGGGAGGACAGTCTCATATTTTTTCAGACATAAAAATTGAAAAAAACTGTCAAGCTGTATTTCTTGAACATCAGATTGGTAATGATAAAGATACCTTTGTAAGTTCAATATCTTCATTAGATATTGCCGCTTGTAGTGATATTACATGGATCATTATTTGCGATCGTGGTTTTAATTCTACACAATTTAGCCAATTTCGTGCTCTTCTTGGTCAAGGAGCAAAATTGTCACTTTATGTAATTAATATAGGTAGTCAATTAAATCGTCAAGAAATTGATGTTAAATTGCAGGGAGAAGAATCTAATTTTCAATTGAGAGTTGTAAATTTATTGTCAGGACAAACGCACAGCGATCTTACGATGGCTGTTCATCACGCGGAAGAAAAATCAACTTCAACAGAAGTTATACGTAATGTGGTTACAGATAAAGCAGTCGGTGTTTTTCAAGGAACGATACGTGTTGCTCAAAAAGCTCAAAAAACAGATGCGCGCATGGCTTGTAATAGCCTCATACTTTCAAATAACGCGGAATTTAATGCAAAGCCTGAGCTAGAAATTTTTGCTGATGATGTTGCGTGTGGTCATGGTGCGACAGTTGCTAATATTAACCATGATCATCTTTTTTATCTCATGGCGCGCGGTATTCCTTTAAAAACAGCTCGTGCACTTTTAATTAAAGGGTTTGTTTTCGAAATTATTGAAGACGTTGAACAGGATGATATTCAAGCTATTTTGGGAGATACTATTAGCAGGTGGTTGGAAAAAAATGTTTAAGGTAAAAAAATGGGAAATGACGTACAAACATTAAGCTATGATGTAGAAAAAATTCGGCATGATTTTCCTCTTTTACGTCATGGTGTTTATGGAAAGCGATTAGCTTATCTTGATAATGGTGCCTCTGCTCAAAAACCACAATCAGTGCTCAATGCAATGGATGATTTCTATCAATGCAACTATGCTAATGTGCACAGGGGAATATATTTTTTAGCAAATGCGGCAACGCAATCTTATGAAAATGCTCGTGAAACAGTTCGTGCATTTTTAAATGCTCAAAAAGTTGAGGAAATTGTTTTTATGAAAAATGCAACAGAAGCCATTAACACTGTTGCTTATGGTTGGGCTATGCCAAAATTAAGAGAGGGCGATGAAATTGTTCTCAGCATCATGGAGCATCATTCAAATATTATTCCTTGGCATTTTCTTCGTGAACAAAAAGGTGTTAAGCTTGTTTTTATTCCGATTGATGAAAATGGTATTTTACATATTGAGGATTTCCAAAAAGCTTTAAGTGCCCGAACAAGACTTGTTGCTATTACGCACATGTCTAATATATTGGGAACTGTGCCTCCTGTTAAAGAAATTGTTAAACTAGCGCATAAAAATGCCATTCCTGTTCTTGTTGATGGTTCTCAGGGTGCTGTACATTTAACAGTTGACGTGCAAAGTCTTGATTGTGATTGGTATGTCTTTACAGGTCATAAGCTTTATGGTCCGACAGGCATTGGTGTTCTTTATGGTAAAAAACATCGGCTAGAGGAAATGATTCCTTTTCAAGGAGGAGGAGAGATGGTCGAGGATGTCGCGACTGATAAAGTTTCTTATAATTCTCTCCCTTACCGTTTTGAAGCGGGAACGCCTCCCATAGTTGAAGCTATTGGATTGGCTGCAGCCATTAATTATGTGCAAGAAAAAGATAGGAATGCTATTTATGCACATGAAAAAGCACTATTGGCTTACGCACATGAAAAGCTTGAAACAGTTGAAACATTGCGTATTTATGGTCATTCTCCCAATAAAGGGGCTATTATATCATTTACAATTGAAAGTATTCATGCACACGATATTGCCATGTTTATTGACAAAAAAGGAGTTGCTATACGTGCAGGAACGCATTGTGCACAGCCGTTATTACAACGCTTTGGTTTAACATCTATTTGTCGTGCATCGTTTGCTATGTATAATACCTATGAAGATATTGATATATTAGTAGAAGCACTGAGAGAAACGAGGACATTTTTTAATGACTGAACTAATTGAAAAGTGTCGTTCTACAGAATCTGTTAAGACGGTAAGTGAAAGTAAGAAGCCTTGTACATCAACAATTTCAGCAGACGAAATTGACCGTATGACGAGCGATATTATTGCTGCTCTGAAAACGGTTTATGATCCAGAGATTCCTGCTGATATTTATGAGCTAGGGTTGATTTATCGTATTGATATTGAAGATGATCGTTCAGTAAAAATTGAAATGACACTCACAGCACCAGGATGTCCTGTTGCTGGAGAAATGCCAGGTTGGGTAGAAAATGCTGTAAGTACAGTTGAGGGTGTTTCGCATGTTGAAGTCACCATGACATTTGATCCACCATGGACACCTGATTATATGTCAGAAGAGGCGCAAATTGCCGTTGGATGGTATTAAAACTACTGCTCATGAACGAACTTTTTACTTTTACAAGCTTTTAGATTTAAGAACGCTTATATGAACCATAATAAACGAAAATTGGAACTCACTTGGATTTTGAAAAGGGAGATGCACAAAGTTTGATCTTCGTATTTTATTAGAGGATCTTTAAAAATGTTATTATGCAGCGTATTAAATGTCTGCTCAGGACGCTTTTGATGATAATTTTCTGGTATTTAGAGCACTTGAACAAGTGTATATATGGGTAAGGTGAAGAATATCTATATTGATCTACCGTATAATACAGGCAATGCATTCGAGTATTATGAGGATAGTTTAGAACGTTCTATTGATAAAAAACGTGCACCACAAAGTAATACAAGGCACCATCAATTATATTTAAAAAATTTTTGTTCGCATTTATTGCAAAGAGATCTGAGGAAATCAGTGATCAATGAAAGAATTACTGCGATTGTTCACTGCTTTCCAAAAGGAGAAAGAAGAGGTCTTTTGATAAATAAAAATGAATTTTTATAAAATCCTATAATAAACCGTATTACAAATTGTAGTAATAAGATACCTAATTGATGAAATATAAAAAAATGCATATTTTCATATCTTATCGTAATTTTAGGCTTATTCTTCGATAATACCACATGCTAAACGAGCTCCACCTCCGCCAAACGGTAATGGCTTATCAGAATGGTTATCTCCTCCTAAATGAATTATTAATGAGCGCCCTTTAATTTCTGAAAGCTTTTTAATTCGTGGGGCGAGAACACTCATTGTGGATCGCCCTTTATTATCGACATAAAGCGCAGGTAAATCACCTAAGTGACCATTGACATTATAAGGTCCAAGATGCTTGCTAGTACTCTGCGGGTCATAATGTTTACCTGCAGCACCACCAATTATGCCATCTTTCGTATCACATGAAGAATTTACATGCACATGAAAACCGTGTAAACCTTCCGGTAGAGTGGATAAGTTTGGCACAAAAATCAAACCATATGTGTTTTCTTCAATTTCAATTGTACCAATAGGCTTTTTTGTGTTGTTATTTTCTAGTTCATAAACCTTTACCTGCATAGATTCTGCTAGTGTAGAAGTATAATTAGCTAAAAATATTAGTGATGATAAGAAGATAAAGAAAATTTTATCCATGTAGCACCTTTTTATACTTATTTGAAATAAATTTTATTGCTAAAATATAAAATAAATATCATACTGATAAAAATATTTATTAAATTTAATATAATTTTTACTTTGTAAAAAGATAACAAACTGCGCTATCTTTGAAATAGTATAATTCACAAAAAATTTATAAAATAAAAATAAATCCTTTTATATATCTTTATGTTTATCTGAAATAATTTCCTATATCAAATGATATAATGCGGCTTTTATGGAAATTTTCCTACATTTTTCAGGAGATACTTCTAAAGCAGATTTCATAATTTTTATAAAAATTCTGTTTCTGAATAAAGTTAACTGGCAAAACTTTTTATTTATTATGAAATATAATCTATCGTAATGTGTGTACTCCTTCCACAAAAGCACAAAGCGTACCAACAAAAACACCCATTATTAATCCTATTATTGCACCAATTATCGTTCCGGTAAAAAATGCTGTACCTATACCCATTGCGATAATTGGACCAAATCCTGACAGCCCAATATAACCATAAGTTGCGAGAGTTGCCACAATTGCTCCTGATATACTGCCATTTAAGATTCCAATAAAAGCGGGTTCCTTAATGGAATAATAGATTTTTTTGAAAAAAGTTCTTTCACAGTTTTTGGAATCAGTATTGCTATAAGTTTTAAAATTAATCATATTTGTTTCTTTCATTTTGAATACTAACTATTCCAGAGTAATCAATTGATACGAGAAAAGTGTGCTTTTTAAATTCTACCAAAGCGCGCCAAATACCTTTATCGTCTAAACGCAATTGTTTAATATCCATGAAACCATTTTGCATGAGACAGTTTTTAACTTGTGAAGCTGTAAATGAATTCTGGCCTTGTTTTGTGATATCTTTGGTAAAAATATAGGTAGAATTTTGACAATAGGGAGCATAAAAAATTTTACTTATTGAAGCTGTGACTATAGATGAGAAGCAGATAATCGCCATAAAAAGAATACATAATTTCGAAATTTTACTTAAGGCCATCTTGTCACCGTTTGTTAAAAAAACACTTCATTAACTTATTTATTGCTAACTGGTTCCCAGGAATACTTTATTTTTAATGCTATCCTTAACGAAGAAAATTTTTTAAAATTTATATTGATTAACAAAAATCGTTTTTTATTTCTTCTTCTTATAAGAAAAGGTAACGTTATATTTTTTTGCAAATACTACTATGCTGTATTGTTAAAGTAATTTTTGCATTTTTGTTATATTGCGCACTGTAGAAAACAATTGCTAATATTTTAATTTAATTAACAAATTTATTAGAAAGATTAGATCTTGTCTTTGTTGTTATTTTTTGTTGCTTTAACTGGTCTACATCAGTTATTTTATCATATCAGTAGAGCTGTTTAGGTGATTTTGTTAAGAATGTTTGTATAATTTCTTTGAATCCATAACCAGGGTACATTCCTTCTCGCATGAATAAATTACGTAACGGTGAGCAACCACGTAGTAATCCAAGACTAATGCTTCGTATGATATGAACAGGCAACATATTAGAAAGTAAAGCAGAGTTGAGCATATGCACAGATCCACTTCGGATCAATATATCAGGTTTGCGGTATCGGTTATAACGTGCAACAATCATTTCAGAGTTAGAATCGGATATTCTGTTTGGTAAAATATCAGTTAAAGTTTGAACATCACGAAACCCTAAATTCAGTCCTTGCGCTCCAATAGGAGGAAAGACATGGGCTGCTTCGCCCACTAAAATTGTTCGATTTGCAGCAAAACGATAAGAGATAAGTCCTGAAAGAGGCCATAGTTGGATTGGTGTTTCTAATATCAGCTTTCCAAGCATCGATTGCATTTGATCTTCTATGACTTTTGCAATTGTTTTTTTCTCCATATTCAATAATTTCTCAGCACGAGAAGGACTAACAACCCACACAAGACTAGATCTTTTCCCTGATAGCGGAACCTGTGTAAATGGACCATTTTCTGTGTGAAATTCAGTTGACGTATTTTGATGGGAAAAGTCATGGGAAAAATTGAGAACAAGCGCTTTTTGCGGATAATTCCATTGTTTGGCACCTATACCCGCTGCCGCTCGTGTTAGAGAATGGCGTCCATCAGCAGCAACAACAAGCGACGCTTGAATAACTCTACCATCTGCAAGAGTGACAGATACATGGCTTTTTTGGTGATGAAAAGATTTTGCTGAAGAAACAAATCTTGTAATATTTGGTACATGCGTAACAGAATTGACTAAAGCATTGTTTAATTCTGCATTAGGTATATTATAAGCAAAGGCCTCTTCTCCAATTTCAGCGGAAGAAAAATTCACAGTAGGAGCACGTACAATCCTAGAGGTTATATCTATAATTCTGATGAAAGACAAAGCTGCTGCATGATCCTTAAGAATATTCCAAATATTAAGTTTTTGAAGCGTACGTATTGCTGGTATCATAAGAGCAGTTGTCCGTAATTCATCTGCATGAGCAGGTGGACCAATAAGAAAAACAGAGTGCCCCCTATGTGCAAGACTAAGTGCTGCTAACATACCGATCGGGCCTGCACCAATGACAGCAATACCTCTATGCTCATTTCTTTCAGATGTCATAGCCACCTGAGCCTTTCACCATTTACTAAATATTTTAATATTTCTAAATGAAGAATCTCTTTTTATTGTATGAAGCTCTTCTATTATATTATGTAATAAATAATACGATATAAAAAAGTAACTTTTTTATGATTTTTTTTACAGTCAATTATACCATTAATAAAAGTGGTGTATTGGTAAATGGATGAAAACCTTAGAAACGAGGATAAGAAAACTTTGAAACGTAAGCTAACAAAAAAAATCAAAACTAATGCTGATTTATTGCGCCATAAAAAAGTAACGATGCCACAAGCGAAGGCCTTTTCTGTCCATTTACTGACAGCTTCGGGTTCGTTTTTAGCGTTTCTTTCTCTTATATCGGCATCTCAAAAAGAATGGACTGCTATGTTTTGTTGGCTTGGATTTGCACTTCTTGTTGATGGTATCGATGGACCGATTGCGCGCAAACTTGATGTTAAATACGTACTTCCAACATGGTCTGGAGAACTCTTAGATAATATTATTGATTATGTAACTTATGTCCTAATTCCAGCTTTTGCGCTTTATCAAAGTGGTTTTATGGGTTCAAGACTGTCGTTTTTATTGAGTGCTATTATTGTTATTTCATCGGCTATTTACTATGCGGATACTGGAATGAAAACAAAAGAAAACTTTTTTAAAGGATTTCCTGTCGTTTGGAATATGATGGTTTTCATGCTTTTTGTAGTAAAGCCAGGGGAGTGGATAACTTTTACCATTATTGTTTTATCAGCAATTATATCTTTTTTACCAGTTCATTTCATTCATCCAACAAGAGTTATCCGTTTGCGGTGGCTTAATTTTCCAATCTTTCTTTCATGGTGTTTCTTTGGTGTTGCCGCATTTTTTTACAAATTAGATGCTCCATATTGGGTTAAACTAGGAATTTCAGTAACAGGCATTTATATATATTGTATTGGTGCTATTATGCAGCTATTTCCTCAATTGGGTGTAAAAAAACAATAATATAGACACTGTAAAAAAGGTATGAAATGCAGATTGATTTTGGGGCAGGCGATGATATTCTTTTTATAAAAGAAGGGCATGCTGGCATTATAAAGCTTACACGTCCTCTAGCATTAAACGCTCTTAATCAACGAATGGTTTTCGCCTTTAAAAAGGCACTCAGCACATGGGAAATAGATGATGATGTTTCTTGTATCTTAATTGAAGGAGAGGGGCGTGCTTTTTGTGCTGGTGGAGATGTTGTAGAAATCTACCATATGGGAAAAAAAGAATCTTCTTACCAATATTTTAGTGACGAATATCGCTTAAATGCTTATATTAGACGCTTTTCAAAACCATACATTTCTTTTTTAAACGGAATTTGGATGGGAGGGGGGGTAGGTATTTCCATATACGGTTCACACCGAATTGTTACAGAAAATACACTCTTTGCTATGCCGGAAGGTGCTATTGGTTTTTTTCCAGATGTTGGTGCGAGCTTTTTTTTACCATCTCTTCCTGATTACTTTGGCATTTATCTTGCATTAACCGGTGCGCGTATAAAATGGGGTGATTGCTTAAATCTAGGGTTAGCAACACATGCTGTTCCTGAAGTTGAATTAGAGTGCATTAGAAAAGCTATCATTGAAAAGGGAAATCCTGTTTTAGCTTTGAAAGAACGAACAGTTACAAAAAATTATGAAACGAGCCATGAAATACGCTGTATTATCAGAGCTTGTTTTAGTACCGATACATTAGAGGAATGTATTGAATTGCTTTATAAAAAAAGCAATGAAGGCGTCTTATTTGCTCAAGAATGCTACGATAGCTTGCTATCACGTTCTCCGACAAGTTTAAAAATTATTTGGAAACAAATGAAACAAAGTTCATTTCAAACTTTTGAAGATTGTATAAAAGTTGAAAATCGTATTGCACATCATATGATTAACTCACATGATTTTTATGAAGGTGTGCGTGCAATGCTGATTGAAAAGGACAGAACACCTAAATGGCAGCCAGATAAACTCTCAGATATAACAGATGAAATGATCGACCTTTATTTCCAACCCGTTGAACGAGAATTATTGCTTTGATGAATATCCCTCAAAAACAAATTTCAAAGATAGACATGTTTCTATTAGCTTATAGCTTTTATTTACGGTTTTTAGCGCTAATTTGCTTCGGTTTAAGTGCTCTTTATTGGCTGCGTCTTGTTGGTGTCTTTCCAGGAACTCTATGGCGCTTTGATCTTATGCCATGGCAGTGGCAGTTTTTATCAGGCACACTGGCTGTTATTTATCCTATCGCGTTGATTGGACTTTGGATGTACTCACTATGGGGAATTTTTTTGTGGTGTATTGCAGCCTTTACAGAAATATTAGCGATGAAAATTTATTATTCCAACTACCAGCTACTTGCGCTATTTTATGGAATATTATTCTTAGTTCTTATGGCATTACAAATTATGATGTTCTTTTTTAAGAAAAATCATGCGATCAATGCTGTTAAAATTGTTACAACAGATTACTAGATTCAAAAATTATTATGATACTCTACTCTTTAGCTTTCATGTGACGAGAGTATTCACAGTAATGATGTTACTGTTCCTCAGATGTCGTCTTTCTACTTATAAAAGTTCCATAATATATATTATGCGATAAATAGAGACACAAACTATAGGCATAAACAAGATAAAGACTAGAATTTCAAAAAGATAAAGACTAGAATTTCAAAGGAAATTTTAGTTAGAATAAAATGTTTTGTTGCTATATTTGTGTATCTGTTTCAAAAATCAGTCCCTGATATGCAGGTTTAACATGTGATGGGACATAGTTTAAAACCTCATTGTAATCAAGCGATCTATCCATATGTGTGAGTATAGCTCGTTTTGGTTTTAAATGTTTTATCCAATGTAATGCTTGATCAACAGAAAAATGACTTGGATGAGATTCAAATTGAAGAGCCTCGATAATCAAAACATCTAAATTCATTAATTTCAGTAATGTTTTTTCAGGAAATTTATTAACATCTGTACAATAAGCAACATTACCAATACGAAAACCTAAAGAATGAATATTTCCATGATATTGTAAATGTGCGTTAATAATTATTGCTCCACCTTGCCCATGAATTATAAACTGGCTATCTTCGTTGATAAGATGATCTTTTAAAATGGGTGAGTAAGATGAACCTTTTGAATTTTGAAAACAATATCCAAAAGCATTTTTCAAATGGCTCAATGTGAGGGTATCTGCATAAATATCTATTAAGCATTTTTGTGCAAGCGAATAACTACGGAGATCATTAATACCGTGAATATGATCTGCATGAAAGTGCGTATAAAATGCAGCATCAAGATGGTTCACGCGAGCGTCAATCATTTGTAATCTAAAATCTGGACCAGTATCAATAACAGCCGTTGTTTTCTTTCCTGATGGTTTAATGCGTTCGACTAATAAAGAACTTCTATAGCGTTTATTTTTAGGATTATTGGGATCACAAACTCCCCAATCACCATTAGGGCGTGGTACTCCCAGAGAGGAACCACAGCCTAATATCGTAAATCGGTACCGATCAAACATACCTTTTACCCTATTTCATTTTGCTAAATAAACGTAAAGCATTGCACGTTGTTATCTGAGTGATTTCCTCAATATTTAAACCAATTATTTCAGCCAAAGCAGCGGCTGTATAGCGTACAAAAGATGGCTCATTTGTTTTACCTCGATGAGGAACAGGAGCTAAAAATGGTGCATCCGTTTCCACCAATAAATGCTCACGAGGTACAATTTTTGCTATTTCACGAATTTCAAGGGCATTTTTAAAAGTAAGAATACCTGAAAAAGAAATATAACCACCAAGTTCAATAGCGGCACGAGCAAGTTGTATCCCAGATGAATAACAATGAAGGACAAATGGAAAAATACCCTTCTTTATTTCTTCACGTAATATTTTCTCCATATCTCCATCTGCATTGCGTGAATGTATGACAAGAGGAAGTTGTGTTTCACGAGAAGCGATAATATGTTCTTGGAAAATTTTCTTTTGCTCTTTTGGTGAAGAGTAATCATAATGATAGTCAAGCCCCACTTCCCCGAACGCAACAATTTTGGAATGATTTGAATGACGAATAAGATTCTCAGCTGTGATATTTTGTTCCTCATGGGCATGATTGGGATGCGTGCCAACGGAACAAAATACTTGCTCATAAGTTTGCGCAATTGCCAAAAGTTTATCTAAATCATGAACGCGTGTTGAAATTGTTATCATACGCTTAACGTCAGCATTTAAAGCCCGTTGGATAACACCGTCCAAATCTTGTGAAAAATTTTCAAAATCAAGATGACAATGTGTATCAATCAACATGATGAGTCTCGTCATTTTTCAAGATATAACGGGGGAAAATTGGTTCTGGTGGAGGAAGATCAATACCTGTTTGAATTTTTGAATTACTGATATGATAAAATAACCGATGTTCTTCTACAATCGCAAGGCTATCAAGAAGTTTGGCCGCTGATTGTGGTATAAAAGGTAACAGCATAATTCCTATTTGCCGCAGAACTTCTACAGTTATGTAAAGAACTGTAGAAAATCTTTCTGGATTATTTTTTCTTAAACTCCAAGGTTGTTCACTGGCAAAATAACGATTAGCATCTGCTACAACTGAAAAAATAGCTGAAAGCGCTAAATGCATCCCATAAGAAGACATAGCTTGGCGTATAATTTCAAGCGTTTTAAGAGAGTATTCTAAAAGCTGTTGATCTTGAACTAAAAATGCAGATGGTATAGGAACTTTTGCATCACAATTTTTAGCAATCATGGACAAAGAGCGCTGTGCTAAATTACCAAGATCATTGGCAAGATCCGCATTAATGCGATTTACAAAACTATCATGGCTATAACTACCATCTTGTCCAAATGGCACTTCACGAAGAAGAAAATAACGAAACTGATCAATACCATAATGATCAACCATTTTAAAAGGATCAACGACGTTTCCAATAGACTTTGACATTTTTGTACCATGATTGAGTAAAAAACCATGAGCAAAAATGCACTTAGGCAATTCAATTCCAGCAGACATTAAAAATGCTGGCCAATAGACTGCATGAAAACGAATAATATCTTTACCAATGATATGAACATTTGCAGGCCAAAAATCACGTTTTTTTGAATTTTTATCAAAAAAATCAATTGCTGATAAGTAATTTGTAAGTGCATCAACCCAGACATACATAACGTGCTTTGGATTATTTGGAACAGGAATTCCCCAATTAAAACTTGCTCGTGAAATTGAAATATCTTTTAAACCCGATTTTATAAAACTTATAATTTCGTTCCGTCGTTCAGATGGAGCAATAAAATCAGGATGGTTTTCATAATATTCAAGAAGAGCTTTTTCATAACGGGAAAGTCTAAAAAAGTAACTTTCTTCTTCGTTCCATTCAACTGGAGATCCTAATTCTTTTTCGCGTCGGATGTTATCTTCTCCAACTTCAGTATCTTTCTCTTCATAATAGGATTCCTGACGAACCGAATACCAACCAGTATAACGTCCAAGATAAATATCGCCATTCGCTTCCATCTTTTTCCAAATTTCTTGACAAGCTTGATGATGACGCTCTTCTGTCGTACGGATAAAATCGTCATTAGAACAATTTAATATTGCAAGCATTTTTTGAAATGTTGCACTGTTACGATCTGCAAGTTGTCTAGGTGCTATACCTAACGCTGCTGCTGTTTGTTGCATTTTTAAACCGTGCTCATCCGTACCAGAGAGAAAAAACACATTTTTTCCGTCTAATCGCTGAAAACGAGCCAAAACATCACTTGCAATTACACTATAGGCATGTCCAATATGTGGAGTACCATTAGGATAAAAAATTGGAGTCGTTATGTAATATATGTTACGCATGTTATACTCATTGTGAAACGCAATAAAAGACACACTCACATAACGTCTGTTAATCACATTGTCACGGAAAAAGCGCACCCTCGCGAACGATCTTATGAACCCTAAAAAGCAAGTTAATAATGAATTGCTTTTTGTCGAGATTAAATGATTGTATTTCCTCTATCTCTTGATAAATCTCCTGCCATGCTTGCGCATATTTTTTTGAGAGAGCCAAATCTCCCTTTTCAACGAGCATGATAGCCCTTTTTTGAATTTTATCAAGAATTTCGTCACAAAATTGTTGAAATTGAATCCTTGAAGAAAGAGATGAAAGTGTTTGTGCAACAGTATGTACAACAGTTGGGTTGCAAACAGATTTCTCCAAGAGAGTATCAATAGTTCTAACAATTTCAAAACCATCATTGCAAATAAGTAAGGCAGCTTTTCTAGGACTTCCGTTAGATCTTTGAATAATCATCTTGACAGTTTTTTCATCAGGTAAATTTTTAGTGGAAAAAATATGTGTAATGACTTTTTTCATCTCATTATCATGCAATGGCCGCAAAGAAATTTTCTGGCATCGTGAGCGAATCGTTGGGAGCAATCTTCCTAGAGAGTGCGTGATAAGAATGAATAAAGTTTTTGTAGGAGGTTCCTCAAGCGTTTTGAGAATCGCATTAGCCGCACTTCTATTCATATCATCTACAGGATCAATGATAACAATGCGCCACCCATTATTTTGTGAAGTTTTGTTTAAAAAATGCATAACATCGCGAATATCATCAATGAGTACACCTGTTTTGAATTTTTGTGTTTTTAAATCAAAGCGACGTGAAATGTATAAAAGATTGGGATGACTACCCTGCGTAATTTGATGCCATGTAATAGAATTATGCTCTGGTTGCAGGAAATCATCCTTTTGAGAGCTTAAAATATTCCAAGCAAAGTGAAACGCCAATGTGGCCTTGCCAATTCCGTACTCTCCTTCAAATAATAAAGCATGATGCAAACGCCCCTCCTTACGCGTTCGCATCAAAAAATGACGAGCAGATACATGACCAAAAATCGTATTGTTCTGTAAAGGTGATAAAACTGCATCAATATCGTCATATTGACGCAAAAAATTTACATCATTCATGTAAAATGATCCACCAATGCTTGATCACAAATGTTTTTTATTTGTTCTGCAATAACGTGAATTGTATTTGTCGCATCAATCACACGAAATCTACGAGGTTCCTGTTCTGCTAGTCGAAGAAAAGCTTGGCGCCTTTGTTCTTGAATTTCTAAATTATCTTTTTCAAAATAATCAATTGTTTTTGCTTTTTTTCTTACATAATTTATGCTTTTCGAGAGCCTTCGGGTATTTGCACGTTCCATAGCATGCTTTGCCGATATATCTAATAGAAATGTCAAATTAGGCATTATCCCATTGAGAGCGACACGTTCTAAAACAGAAAGAGTAAAAGAACTTACCTTATCATTGAGTCCTTGATAAACACGTGTAGAATCAATAAAGCGGTCACATAACACCACTTTACCTTCTTGCAAAGAAGGTGCGATAACTTCGGTAACATGATCGATTCGTGCAGCCGTAAACAAAGCAGTTTCAATCACAGGTCCATGCTGTTGAGCCTGACCGGATAATAAAATATCACGTATTATTTCTGCACCTCGCGTTCCTCCTGGTTCTCGCGTTATAACAACTTCATAGCCTTTGCCCTTGAGATGTTCAAAAAGACAAAGAATTTGCGCTGATTTTCCTACTCCGTCCCCCCCTTCAAATGTGATAAAATAACCTGACACTTATAAACCTTGTCTCTTATCTAGCGCATATTACAAATATTTTCGTAGCCACCCAATTGTTATTTCATAGAATGAATTTTTTACTTTTGCAAAAAAGCTTCCTTCCTGAATATTTTTCCCGGCAAAAACGGCCTTTTCGAGAAGAATCTTTTTATCTTCTAAAATTTGAAGAACACCGACTGGTTGTTCTAAAACAATAGGAGCTTTTAATGGACCACGATATTTAATTTGTGCTCTAACATTCATTTTTTTTTGATTCGAAAGCATAAAATTTATCGGCTCTTTAACAATAAGTGGAACAGAATTTTGCGATCCACCATAAACAGAAGCGTAACCAATTACCTCCCCTTTTGTGAAAATCGTTTTAAGATCGAAAGCTGTCATTCCCCATTGAAGAATGCGTTCTACTTCTTTTGTATGCTTTTTACCATCTTGCAAACCGTTTATTGCTAAAAAAAGACGTCGATGGTTTTTATAAACGGACACAACCATTGAAAAACCTTCTTTTTCACTGTAGCCGGAACCAAATCCTTCTACACCAATTCCTTTAGAAATAAGAGGATTTTTGTTACGTTGAAAAATTTTATTCCAAGTAAAGTTTGGCTCACTATAAAGCGCGTAATAATCAGGGTATTCATGAGCAATATGACGCGCTAATGTGATCATATCGCGCAATGTTACAAACTGCCCCTCTTCTGGAAGTCCTGTCGCATTAACAAAATGACTATGCGACAATCCGATAGTTCGAGCCCTCTGATTCATTAGCTTTGCGAAATCAGTTTCACTCCCCGATACTCCTTCAGCAAGGATAATAGCAGCATCATTTCCATTGACAATAATTAAACCACGTAAAAGATCAAAAATATTAATTTCTGTTTTTATTTTTGCAAACATAGTTGTCGTACCAGAAGGTGCTCCACCCTTTCGCCAAGCATTTTCACTTACCTTGAATTTTTGTGTACCACTTAACAATCCTTCTTTTAATTGATGAAATATGACTTCGGCCGTCATCAGCTTTGCTAATGATGCGGGAAAAAAAGCAACATCACTCTGTTTTTCAAAAAGTATTGTATCTGTGTCGTTATCTAATAACAGCAATTGCGATGCAGAATTTTGAAAATTTTGTGCTCTTCCTCGTTCATCCAACGTTATCATCCAAAATAAGGTGAATAAAACCCTTAATGCTTTGTACATAACCCCTTCTCCCATATCTAAAGGAGCAGCATAAAGAATCTTCTTACACAAAGAAAGATTTGTTTTTTATAAACTAAAAATTATTTAAAATGAGATCGTTTTTTTATTTTCTCTCAGTATTATCAAGACAAACCGGCATGCTACATTTTCTTTTTCATTTTTTCACATAAAATTTATTTTGAATGTTTTAAATGTGGCAAAGATTAATAACACTTTTGAAAATTTACCTTATTCCATAATAATACACAATCTCATCTTTTTGTTTAAAATGAAAAAATCTATCATTATATGTAACTTAACAATTACAAATAATGAGGAAACATTATTCTTCTAAAAAACTTGTAATTAATTGACGCGTATTTTTTTGCTTGGCTTATTTATAAAAGCCACTTGATCAAACAAGGCTGGTTTACCAATCAAAACAGGACCGATTTCGGGCAAGCTTATCGAAAGAGTCTTATTGAGTTGCTTTCGTTCAATTGCAGCTTCGTTTAGTTGTTTTTGATTATCCGCACCGTTTCTTTCTAGCACAATATTTTCTCTTTCTTTTGAAAGACTTGCCAATGCTAATGAGGACGGATCTTTATTCCCTGACATATAAGAAGACACTAAATAAGCACCATCATAATAACCGACAGGCGCTTCAGAAATATATTCCACTTTAACATTTGCCACGCCTGCATTGACATACCCAAGTATTTCTGCAGCTTGCTTCGATAAATCGATGATTCTATTTTTCATAAAAGGACCGCGATCGTTGACTCTAACAACAATAGAAGAGCCATTTTTCATATTAGTAACACGCGCATAACTTGGTAAAGGCATTGTGGGATGGGCAGCGGTCAAAAGATTCATATCATATATCTCACCGTTTGCAGTTAAACGCCCGTGAAAATCCGCACCATACCATGATGCTTCTCCAACACGTCGATAGGCTGGATCACTTTTTGGATAATACCATTTCCCGTTTACTTGGTAAGGCTTACCGACAACAGCCCGTCCACCTCTCTTTTCATTTGATTGATTTTGTCCGCTGGGATTTTTTTTAGGAAGAACAGAAGTATTTACATTGGCCGCTCTATTATTATAAAAGTCTTTTTCTGTAAGAGGTGCTACTTGGCTTGCACAGCAAGATACCAACAACTGAGATACGATTGCTACAGAAACGAATTGAAACGTTGAATCAAGAACAGAGATAAACTTTTCTTTGTCAATCAAAAGCATTTATCAACCCGCTTATTTTTAATTAAGTATTTACTGTGAAAAATTACACTACGCCTTCTATATGCGACATAAAAATCCACATTTTCTGACGACCTCTCTCACGCAGTTATGATAGCCCAAAAAATTACCTTTTATCAAGAAAATTTATTCATTATTAATCTTTTTATGATTTTTGCAAAAAATAAGCGCGATTTTGTAGATGCTATGAACGAATTAAAAAGTAAAGAAATCAATATAGCCATAAAAATACGGTTTCATGCGAATAAGCAAGATAATTCTGCATATTTGGCGATGTTTTTCGCGATGTCATATTTTTCCTTGTAGCTTGCTGCCTCGTTTTGTACAGATTTATTTTTTCACAGGGTTTTCAAGGTGGCTTTAAAGGATCTTCACAGGCCTTTCAAAGAGTCTTTTTTCTATTAAAAATCGCAATTCGTGATGATCAGTTCTTTAGCAATAGCATTATTTGAGCTGCCACATAAATAAGATGTGGTGACCTATTTTATATGGAATTGACTAAAGGTTTTCCGAATTTTTGGTACGTCATTTAAAGAAAGAAGAAACTTGCCCTTTAATTACGCAAGAATCGTAGCCATCACCTGATAATCTTCTCGTTTAAACAAATCCTTTCCATAGTAATTCTCAGCACCCCAATAAGGCGGATCAAGGTAAAACAAAACGTTTTATTTATCATAGCGAAGAATAAAGTCTGACCAATCTGTATTTTCAATCGCAACCCTTGCCAAGCGCTGGCAAAGAAGCTCTAATGACGCTTCAACCTTAAAATAATTAAACCGTGCACCACAGCTCGTTTCAACGCCAAATGTGCGCTTTACCACCTTGCCGCTAAAACTTGACCGTTGCAAATACAAAAACCGAACAACACGCTCTAAATCGGTTAAATCCTTTTGCTCTTGCCGTGAGAGACGTTGAAATGCCTAACGGATGCTGATTTGGAACTTTAGCATATCCATAAAAGGCCGATAATGGCGTTGCAAAACTCTGAAAAAATTGATCACATCTCCCCTGAGCGATCAGGGATGATTTCCACAACTGGTATCAATGTTCTCCTAAAGAAAATTCCTCCCATTCCAATAAAAGTTCAGCATAAGCATTGTGCGGAATCTATTCAAAATTTTGACAAGGATTTTGGCCAATATTCCCTTGCCACAAACATAAACAGCTGCTGGTGTCACAGCAAAAACAGATTGTGATGTTTCTGAATAAATTGTGTCCATAATTTGTAGGAACTTATAAAACATGTATAAGTGAACCTACAGCCTCTATTCTCTCTAAATATGAAAAAATATGCAATGTTTCTTGGTAAAATATTCACAGACATAGCTAAAGCAGTGGGTTTTAAACGACAAGTTATCCATTTTGCTCTTCTGAAGAAATTCGGTTGTATGGCTTATACTGGGATACTGTGATGAGAAAATAAAACTTTCCCCTGAAGATATCTTTGTCTCTTCTAATACTGCACTTAAAACGGCAAATTAGAACTGAAAAAGCACATCTATAAACCACACAAAATACGGATTAATTCCTTTCTAAAATGAAAAATATGGGCGCGTTTTATCTTATATTAAAAATTAAATTAACTAACTGTTTTTAAAAGATTATTTATTAAAATAATAAAAATCATACCATATGAAACATATCTTTTTTGCTTTTTTGGTCATTTTTAAACTGTTTTTGGAATCGATTTTACGATTTGTCTGATTTTTCATTCTTTTTTACAATTTTAGGTATCAAGATCCATTTTGATAAAATACGCATTCAATGGTAAAAATTGTACATAAAAACAACAAATTACTACGTATTTTTATTCAATCCAACATCTCCCTACTTAGTATAAAATATAATGAGAAATGACAGTTAGCTTATTGTTCTTGCATCCGGGTGAATCTTTAAAAACTTCCTCTGTGTACAACGGTACATAATGAAATAATTACTACAAATTGAGAACAGAGGACATTTAAATTCCTTTTTTTTGATAAAAAAATAAAAAACGCGAGACAAAGATCTCGCGTTGTTTTGCTATTTTGAAGAACTGACGATCATTCTAGTTTTTAATTTTTAAGTTTGCTTTTCACATGCTATGAACTGCTATCATCTTTTACGGCAGATGATGATGCCTGTACAGTTATCTTTTTTGGTTTTAATTCAGCTGGCATTTCTCTTTTAAGCTGAATATGAAGGAGGCCATCGCCAAACTCTGCTCCAGTAACCTTAACATGATCAGCTAAGTGAAAACGCCGCTCAAAAGCACGTGAAGCAATTCCTCGATAAAGAAATTCTCTTTCTTTATCATCATTTTCAGGATTCTTCTCACCCTTAACGATCAGTTGATTGCAATGCGTTTCTATATCGATTTCATTTTGAGAAAAACCGGCAACAGCCATAGAAATTCTATAAGAATCTTCATCCAAACGCTCAATGTTATAGGGTGGATAAGAAGAAACATCATCGGGTTGTGTCCTGGAATCAAACCAGTTTAAAAGATGATCAAAACCTACTGTTGAACGATAAAACGGCGAAAAATCTATTTGACGCATAATATTGCCCTCCTTTAGAGCGACTATAATTAATTGACTCACGAAGCTCCCAAATGGCAAACTTAACCCGTGAACCAGCGATCCCAGAATGGCGACCGCATTATTTATTTGGTAATCATTTTATCCTATTTCAACACTTTTGTGCTTAAATTTATAATAATACAGAAAAATAATATAACCGTTTTTAAACCCTTTTTCATCATTCAATAAATGTCCGTCCTCTCGTTATCTCACTTTGCAATAAGTCGCAAAATACACTGTAAAGGATGTCAATTGGAAATGCCCCTTTATCTAACAGAATTGAGTTCCATTCCTCTTAGTATCCGTAGTAGTTATCTTAAAGTAACCGAAGATCGTGAAATTCGTTTTGCAATAACATATCCCGAAAGAGAAAAATCTAAGGGGACAATTGTTATCCTCGAAAGCTATGAAAATACTATAGAAGAATATTTGTTACCAATGGATAAAATTTCTAAACGTGGTTTTCATACAGCAATATTTGATTGGTTTGGTCGAGAAAAATCACAATTCAATACAAAAAAACAAAATCGATATCATTATTTTAATATTAATAATAATATTAAAGACTTAGATGAATTTCTTAAAAAAATTGTATATCCTAACTGCCCTCCGCCTTATTACATGCTAACTTATGGTATGGGTGGTTTGATAGCACTTAGTGGACTGGATCTCATTAACAATCAGTTTAATAAAATGCTCTGCATTTCTCCTCTTTTTTCTCCGTTTGGCAATAAAACGAATAGTTTTCAACATAAATTAGCACAATTTCTCTCTGACGTAGGTCTTGGATTTTTGCCAGCTAAAGGTGGGAAAAAACTCAGACAAACAAAACAAAAAAATGTGCAATTTTGGCGCACTCATAAAGCACCGTTCTCCTTTTCCAAGCCCCCAACATCCCGATGGATGGCATCAGTGCTCAATGCGATTGATGCTATGAAGAAAAATATACTTCGCGGGCATTTACAAATCCCAACACTGTTTATTCTCGCTAACCAAAACAATATTGCGAACAATATTGAAGTACGACAATTATGCCAACACACACGCCTGACAGATAGTATTACCATTACAGGTGCTGAACTTGATACAATTATGCATGAAGAAAATTACAAAAAACAATTTTGGGCTGCGTTTGATGCATTTATTCCAGGTGATATACCTATAAGTTAATATCTCTCAGTAACACCATGATTTAATACGATAAAAAGATAGGATATTTATTTTTTTAAATAGAAATATGGATAATTTTATTTAAGAATATCTTTTTTGTATTTTGTAATGAAGTTTTTAACGAAGTTTCTGTCACGCAATTGAGAACGTGAAAATGTTAATTTTAAATTAGGAAATAAAATAATTAATTACAGAGTAATTCATAATAACTAATACATTTTGCAAAAAATAAAAATGATTCTAAGAAAAATGCTAATGTAATATGAAGAACACCAAAGCTATATTTTCAGTGTATTATTAAGAATAATTCACTATTAATTTATATCATAGAAAAATTATAAATTTTATCTGTTTAGAATAAATATTTTAGAAAACGAAATTAATATATTTACAAGGTATATTTAGAAAGTGCATGAAAGATAAACAGCGGCAAAAAATCATTGTTGTCGTGTGATTTCTCAAAAATGGCAATAATATAGCGCTTTTCTCATTTTTTAATACAAAACTAGTCTTTAAAGCAAAATGTCCTTGTATGTCCTTCAATGGAGGTCTATCCAGAATGAAAAAATTAAAAAGAAGAAAAAACTGCCATTAATTATGTTTAGAGTATTTACACACTGCTTCTCTCTTCTCGTATCACATACGTTTCAAATTTAACCAACTCACAACTAATATGCCGTATGCTTGAAAATAATGTAAGAATCAACAATTTTACCATTCATTCCAATTATGAGCATTTTATCATCTTTTTTATAAATACTCTGTATTGTATAATTGATATGGCAAAAACTCTGACGAATGGAGCTATTGGAACATAATCATGAAACGAATTCTACTCGCAGAAGATGATAATGATATGCGCCGCTTTTTAGCAAAAGCTTTGGAACGTGCCGGCTATGAAGTCGCCGATTTCGATAATGGTGCTAGCGCATATGAACGTTTACAAGAGGAGCCATTTTCCCTTCTCCTTACTGATATTGTGATGCCAGAAATGGATGGAATTGAATTAGCACGACGTGCTACTGAAATTGATCCTGATTTACGAGTGATGTTCATTACAGGCTTTGCAGCAGTAGCACTCAATTCAAATAGTGATGCTCCTCCAGATGCAAAAGTGCTTTCTAAGCCCTTTCACCTGCGTGAACTTGTGAATGAGGTTGAAAAAATACTCATAGCTGCTTAAAAGAGTATTTTTCTAAGTTATTCATGCGTGCCTAAATAAAAAACTAAATTAGGCATTGACGTTTGTAATTCTATGTGGTGTATGGCAATGCCATTGAATGGGCGTGTAGCTCAGCGGGAGAGCACTACGTTGACATCGTAGGGGTCACAGGTTCAATCCCTGTCACGCCCACCATTTAACTTTATGCCACAAATAGATTATTATTTTTATATATCTCTTAAAGGTAAAGAATCTGCAGGTGACGAGTTAAAAGAAGGTTTTTCAACATTCGCTCCGTGAAGTGCGTTTCTCAAAAGTGCTGTTGTCTCCCAATCTAACTACTGCTCTATGATTCTTTTTTACTACTAATTAGAGAAAATTTTTTACCAAAATATTTTAGCATAATAACACACTACAGTTACTTTACAATAAAGGTTAAAAGAATAGAAAGTCATGATAAAAATTAATTTTTTTCATTGGTATCACACGCCTACTAAAATTTAAAAAAAGGAAATAACTGCTTTAAAACACATAAATAGAAGTAACTTAGATTTTATTCACATAACATTTTAATATATAATTAGGAAAATTTTTTTATCTTTTAACCTTTGAATAGGTGTCTTTTTTATTTTTCTTGAATGAATAGAAACACTCTAAATTATTTCAGCTAAGATGAAATGTTTATTTGTAAAAAAGGCAAAAACAAGTTCACTAAAGAAAGTTTTGAAGTAATCACTTTCATGAAGCGTGTAACCAGAGAGGAATGCAAAAATCAGCAATAACACGTTCTGCTAATGCGGGTGCCACAGTTTCATGAATGAAAGCGCTTTTCGACTGGAGTGAAGATAAAACGGCATCACTCTATACTAAGAGTGCCGACCGCAAAAAACTCGCTTTAGAATCAATCAAAAAGCTTCGGGATAGATAGAAAAATAAGCTAATAGAATCAATAAAATAAAAAATTCTGCATTTTTATAATCTCATTGATTTTATTTAAAATATGGCGATCCCGACAGGATTCGAACCTGTGACCCACGGCTTAGAAGGCCGTTGCTCTATCCAACTGAGCTACGGGACCAATTGATTTTTTCAATTCACAATAACATTCTTAACTCAATGCGTCCAAGGCTGATATCTATCGCTGCGAAAGTTATCAGAATAAGAGATGATACGCCGAATCGATTTATGCGCTTTCTCTACACGATAAGGAATACCATTCCTACAAGCGAAGGCGACAGCCTCTTCCTGCCTATCAAATCGAAGCTTTATCTGACTCCTCATGTCAGATACTGCCGTATACCCCATAAGAGGTTCAAGCATTTTTGTTTGTAACGGCTCATATTCCAAAATCCAAAAATCAGCATTCCTCCTGCCCGACTGCATAGCTGTCTTCGCAGGGTTATAAATACGCGCAATCATAACTAGCTTCCTTCAGACTACTACAACGCTTGAATGACCATTTCTCACTACATGCACTTAATCGAACCATTCTTTCACACAAAAAAATATGGTCGGAGCGATAGGATTTGAACCTACGACCCCCTGATCCCAAATCAGGTGCGCTACCAAGCTGCGCTACGCTCCGCTGTTTATAATCACTAATGCACATTCCCTAAAATTTTCATGGCAGAAGTGCAAGAGAAAAACACACTTTTTTTAATTTTCTTGTATTTCTTTACAAGAAAAAACTTTTCTAAATTTCATTTTTTGCCAAATAATACACTTCATTGACAGCAATTAAGAAAATAATATCTACAAAAGAAAAAAACACCCCCATGCTAACAAGCAACAGATTTCTTTGGTTAGATTCCCGCAATTCTCATATTGCTTCGAGAAAAATTTCAATACTAAAGATACCTAAGTAGGCCTTATAAAAAAAATGGTATGGTATTTTGCCATTTTCTCCTTCCAATCGCTTTTATTTTTAAAATTCTATTCTCACTTACGAGACCAATGTAGAAACTAAAAAACAAACACTTCCCTTAATAGGAAAAAGAAAAAATTTCTCTTCTCTAAAATCATTTTAAAATGTTTAAATACTCTTGTACAAACAAGAAAAAATACAACATCATAAATTATAAATATCAAAACAAATTGAATGAATGTATTATGAATATTATAAAAAGGAAGATGCATCATATGAAAAAAGAGTAAATGAAAACATACTGCTTATTTACTCTTGACAGGTACTAAAAAACAGAAAATTCGAATAAATGTATTTGTACCTGCACACTATAATGGCAACAAGGCACAGGCATTTTTATTAAATAATTTGCGCCATATCCAAAAAATATTTACTGTATTTGCATATTAAGGACTTCGTTAATAACGGCACGCGTTATTTTGCTTTTTCTTTGTAATGCTAAGCGGTCAACAGAATCAATAACACATTTTAGTGAAAATAAAGAACGTTCACAACGGCTTGTAAGATAGTGAACAATATCTGGAGGAACAATAATCTGTTTATCAGAAAAAAGTTTAAAAGCAACCGCTGTTAACAGTGCATCATCAGGTTGATTGATTACAACTAACATAACCGAATTAAGACGACTTTTTAGATCATTTAATTTTAAATTCCACGCTGAGGGTATTGTACGTGCGGTTATCAACAAAGTAGCTTTAAGTGTATCAAGATTGGCTTGCTTAACGCTATTGATCAAGTGAAAAAGTCCTGTTTCACTAATTTTACCCGAATCAATATCTTCAATCAAAAATGATTTTCCTGAAGAAGCAATAGTAACGGCTTGATCAATTTCATTACGATGAAGAGTTAAAGCGTCAACTTTCTGTGCCCATATGCTAGAAAAGTGTGTTTTTCCAGCTCCTTCTTTTCCCACCAAAACCGCAACAGGTAAAATCCAGTTCGGCCAATTATCAATGAGTTGGAAAGCCATACGGTTGCTTTCTGTTACCACCAAGTCGTCAAATTGGAAAACTGGGTTATAAGGAAAATTTAAGGGTAATTGTGTTTCACGCCTGTTCATTCTGGAGACTCCGAATTTTTATCTCGTGAATACATCTGAGAATTAAGATAAGTATGAATAGAAAAACGAACCAAAACACCAACAGCTGCCGCCGCAGGAACAGCAACAAGCATACCTGTAAAACCAAAGAGTGAAGAAAAAGCAAAAAGTGCAAACATCAACCACACCGGATGTAGTCCCACTGATGATCCCACAAGTTTTGGTTGAAGAATGTAACCTTCAACAAATTGACCAACTAAAAAGAGAACCATAACAACAACGATCCATCCCCAATTATTTGGGTAGAATTGGATCCATGCAATTCCAACAGAGAGAACAAAACCACTCATTGTACCAATATATGGAACAAAGCTGATAAGTCCAATAAACATACCAATCAAAAGACCAAAATTAAGCCCTGTGATGGTCAGACCAATAGCATAATATCCCCCCAATATTAAACAAACTGTTCCTTGTCCACGAACAAAGCCAGCGATAGCTCTATCCATTTCATGAAAAATACTGCGGACAGTTTCAAGATGATCTCGCGGTATTAACGAATCAATTGCTGCAACCATACGTGGCCAATCTAACAACATATAAAATGCCACTACAGGTGCTACAACAAATAAGCTGACAAGATTAACGATAGATTTTCCTGACTTTAAAAGTGAATTTAATAGAGATGTGATAAAATCAGAACTTTTTCCCAAAAGCCCTTTAATATTGCTTTGTAATTCACTTGGATCACTGCCAAAATAACGCCTAACCCAATCGAAATCATGATTAACAAAAAAAGTTTGAATACGATTAATGTAAACAGGTAAACCATTACTCACAAATTGCTGTATTTGCCAACTAATAACAGGAATTAAAATGATTAAAGCAGCAACAAAAATAATGATAATAAACAAAGTAATAAGGATGGTACCAAAAACACGACGAATACCAAGTTTTTCAAGCAATTGAACAATGGGATTAAGAAAATAAGCCAATACAATCCCAGCTACGAAAGGAAGCAAAATTGATCCAAAAACAAACATAAAAAAAATGAAAAAAATCAATGTACTAAGCCAGAAAAAAATTTGCCTTTTCATATTATTTGGTAAAGGTATTTGGGTATAAGCTGGTACATAGGTCTTATAACGGCCACGAGATCCATCATCGTGCACTTTTTTTTTCATAGGCTGCCAAAAAGGCTGTTCGTGATTATCTGGTATTGTATTCATAAAATGTCCTAAAAAAACTTTTTACGGAGAATATAAGCTTCTTCAACATAGGACACAAGCAGAGCTGCTTATTTTCTTGAAATCGTAGTATCAATATCTCTTGCAGAGATAACTCTCTCATGGCATTGCATAACATCAAAACCTGATTTTTCATAAGGAAGGCTCCAATGAGCAATCAAGATATTATAAATGATAAATTCGAGTGTGGTCTTACCTACGCAAAAACTGGTGTAAACATCGATAAAGGTAATGCTATGGTAGAAAAAATTAAACCCTTTATACGCTCGACAAAACGGGCAGGAGCAGATGGCGAAATTGGCGGCTTTGGTGGCCTTTTTGATTTAAAAGCAGCAGGATTCACAGATCCCATTCTCGTGGCAGCCAATGATGGTGTAGGAACAAAATTAAAAATTGCCATTGAAGTAGGTGTCCATGATACTGTGGGCATTGATCTCGTAGCCATGTGCGTCAATGATTTACTCGTACAAGGCGCTGAACCCCTCTTTTTTCTAGATTATTTTGCAACGAGTAAACTTGATCCTGAACAAGGTGCTACAATTGTTTCTAGTATTGCTGAGGGATGTAAACAAGCAGGTGCAGCCCTTATTGGAGGAGAAACTGCAGAAATGCCTGGTATGTATGCAGAAGGAGATTATGATTTAGCAGGCTTTGCTGTAGGAGCATGCGAACGCAACGCATTACTTCCTTCAAGAAATCTTAAAGAGGGTGACATCATTTTAGGTCTTAGCGCATCTGGAATTCATTCCAACGGCTTTTCTCTCGTAAGACGAATCATTCACCAAAGTAATCTAAGATGGCAAGATCCTGCTCCTTTTAATCCTCAAACAAGCTTTGGTACAGCATTGCTCACACCAACACGCATTTATGTAAAATCGCTCCTCCCCATTATGCAAAATTACCAAGGGATCAAAGCTCTTGCCCATATTACAGGTGGAGGATTTACTGAAAACATTCCACGAATACTTCCATCTTCCCTCTGCGCTGAAATAAATCTTTCTACCATTCATGTTCCACCCGTCTTCTCATGGATTGCTAAACAAGGTAAAATAGAACAAACAGAAATGCTACGGACATTCAATTGCGGCGTTGGTATGGTTGTTATTGTAGCACAACACGCAGTTGAAAAAGTTACGCAAGAACTTAAAATACAAGGGGAAACAGTTACTCCTCTCGGCATTTTGACAAAACGTCAAGATAAAGGAATACTCTATAAAGGTGTGCTTCAATTATGAAAAAACAAATTGTTGTTTTTATTTCTGGAAACGGATCCAATATGGTTTCCCTTGCAAAAGCCTGCAAACAGAAAGAATACCCTGCTGAAATTGTTGCAATTATTTGTGATAATCCTCATGCTACAGGCATTGAAAAGGCTTGTCACAATAACTTGTCTGTTCATGTTGTCGACCGCAAAAGTTATCCAACTAGGGAAGCACATGAAGAATCCATTTTCACAATTTTGGCTCAATATCAACCAGATCTTCTCTGCTTTGCTGGCTATATGCGCCTCATTTCACCGCGTTTTGTGAAACTTTATGAAGGACAAATTTTAAACATTCACCCTTCCCTTTTGCCTTCATTTAAAGGTTTAAACACGCACGAAAGGGTTTTACAAGCGGGCGTAAAAATCACCGGTTGCACTGTTCATCTTGTAGCAGAAGAAATGGATTCGGGAAAGATTCTCGCTCAAGCGGCTGTTCGAGTTTGTCCCAATGATACCGCTGATAGCTTAGCACAAAGAGTCCTTAAAGCCGAACATAAACTCTATCCCAAGGCCTTAAAAGCATTTATTGAAGGAAACAGTAAAATAATAAATACTCAACAACAACTTTTATCTTTTTGAGTGTCAATCAGCATTTTTCAACATTGCATCCCAATTTGCCTTCGCCTCCTCTATTATGAGATTTTGACATGACTAAATTCCATTAGCCCAGCAAACATTTTTCATGGGAAATGCATGATCCTTTTTAAAATTTCTAATATTCAATTCCAAAATTATTTTTACTTATTTACTTCAATGATTTTACGTATTGCTCTACTTATTTTTCAAGATATTCTAACTTTGAGTCTAGAAAAACTGAAAATGAACAATTTTGCTATCGGATAAATTTTCATTTTATTTTGAAAGTATTTCTTTAACTGTTAGGGATAACTGTTTGAGTGTAAAAGGCTTAGATAAAAATCCAAAAACAGCATCTTGAGGAAGATTTTTAGCAAATGCATCTTTTGTATACCCAGAAACAAAAAGAAATTTGATACCAGGATAATTTTTACGTACTTCCTTGAACAAAGTTGGTCCATCTATTTCTGGCATCACCACATCAGAAACAATAATATCAATAGCCCCGCTTTTTTCCTCAAGAATTTTGAGTGCTTCTGCTCCACTTGCGGCCTCTAAAACAGTATACCCTCTCATTTGAAGTGCTTTTATCCCACCCATTCTGACAGCATCTTCATCTTCCACCAACAAAACAGTTGCAGATCCTGTTAGGTCTGTATTTTTTTCTTGCTCTTTACCTTTTTCAATCTGTGGAAAAATTTTTACATTATCAGGAGAAATGTAACGGGGAAGAAAAATATGAAATGTTGCACCTTCCCCCTCTCTACTATCACAATAAATATAACCACCTGTCTGTTTTATAATTCCATAAACCATTGATAAACCAAGTCCAGTTCCTTTTCCAACTTCTTTTGTTGTAAAAAATGGTTCAAACATTTTTTCTTGTATAGCAGATGATATACCAGTCCCCGTATCTGAAATGGTCAATTGTACATACTCACTAATTTCAAAATCGACATGATCAAATTCAGCACTTTGTTGTTTTGTAATATTATTTGTCGCAATTGTAACAACACCTCCGTCTGGCATAGCATCACGCGCATTAATAACCAAATTCATAATCACACGCTGGAAAGATGTTTGATCAATTTCAACGCTCCACAAATCCCTACCATGAATAATTTTTAATTGAATATTATTTCCTAAAAGGGGCAAAATAAGGTTACGGATATCTGATAAAAATTCAGTAAAATCAACATGTTCAGGACAAAGTGTTTGTTTTCTAGAAAAAGCCAATAATTGCTGCACAAGTGCTGCTGCACGGTTAGCATTATTTTTGATATTGATAAGATCAGCATGTGCAGGATCAGAACTACGATGTGTGTTTAAAAGAAGATCACATGACATCAAAATTGCTGTTAAAACATTATTAAAATCATGAGCAATACCACCAGCTAATTGCCCAATGGCTTGCATTTTTTGACTTTGTACCATTTTATCTTCAAGTGTTTTTTGTTCTGTTGTTTCTATAACAGAGATGATGACGGAATTTCTTAAGACATCATCATAATATGGCTTTATAGACATAACATGGAGACGTAAATGACGTTCTTCATTGTTTTCTAAAACAGTTTCTATCGAAACTGCATAATCTTTATTTTTCATAATTTTTTGAAACGCATTCTCTAACTTCGTACAATCGCTGCGCGATACAACATCATAAAGATTAATAGTTTTGTCCATGCATCCTATAAGTGATGAAAAGGCATTATTCATATAAATCGATTGTCCTTTCTGATCCAGCACGGCTATTGCAAAGGGACTCGCATTAAAATACTCTACCAATACACTGGGTAATTTTAACTGAGCATCGCTTTCTCTATTTTGTATTTGCTGTGGGATTATCACAATACGATAAATAGCGTCATCTTCTAAGAGAGAAGAAGCATACATAAAACAATTCAATATTTTCTTATCAGCAGTTTCTGAATTTAAACATAATGAAAACGTATAAGGCAAAGAATAACCTGAACGTTGATATTTGTTGCTTTGCAAACAAATATCACTCCATGTACTGTTAGCTCCAACGCTATTAAACAATTGATCAAAACTATGCTGACCAACTGTAAAATTTGCCAAATCAATTGAAAACCATTCAGCAA
The DNA here is from genome assembly GCF_053793815.1 of Bartonella sp. B23. NCBI lineage: Bacteria > Pseudomonadati > Pseudomonadota > Alphaproteobacteria > Hyphomicrobiales > Bartonellaceae > Bartonella > Bartonella sp. B23. The sequence goes on along the minus strand of NZ_CP200033.1, from coordinate 719,067 downwards.
AAATTGCATTTTCATAAAGAATTGTTCCTTGTGCATTAACGGATAAAAAACCAACAGGCACCTGATCCAAGTGATTGATGGCTTCTTGAAGATTTGAGAAAAAAACTTCACGACATTCCTGTAAATGGGAAATATCAGTAATGCGCCAAAATAAAAGCTTTTTATCTCGCTTTTTGATTGGTTGAACAGAGATGTTATACCAAACGGTTTTTTTTTGTATAGTATGAGAAAAAATCGATTGTTCCACTCTCAGTTCTTCTTGTGCAGCAAGATCACTATATGCCGCAACCTTTAAACGGTAAGAAAGTGCATCAGCTCCTGGAAGATTAGCAATAACCACATAACAAGAGGACTGAGGCTTATAGGTAAGAATTTTTCGATAATTTTGATTAGAATAATAAACAAAACCAGATAAATCAGAGACTACAATAACATCATCAATATTATCAAAGATACTAAAATCGCATTCATCATACAGCTGTGCCGCATTGTATTTTACAAACCCCATTGCACTTAGAATAAGCGCTGCAACTCCTATAACTGCTAAAGCAAAAAAAGATATCAATCCAGCCTTTTGCAAATAGTCATGAGAACAAAAAAGGTTCAGAATACCCAAAATGAAAAGAAAAGCTATTATTAAAAAGACACCAAGAATTATACCTCTTCGATATGCAGAAGAAGACAATGTCCCTTCGCTATTCTCAAAACCTTTATCCATCTCACTTTGCCTTGATTATAGTTGTTTCTTGTACAAAAAATTGCCTTCATAATTATTGTTATGGAGTATATGCTGTGATAGCATCCTCCTAAGAAAAATTACTTAATGTTTGAAAGACCTTTTCTCATATTATAAGTAAAACTTTTAAGGGTATATTTACAAGCTTATCTCAACGAAAAACAATTATTTCCATCTTAAAATGGGAGGGATTCTATGTATGTCTGGTTATCAAGCCAAATGGGCACGTCTGCCACTAATATAGTAGTGGGCGTTGTATTTTTTATAATAACACTCACAGCTCTTGCTACGATCATCCTATCTTTGCGCTGTTTAAAGAGAGGCCAATTCAGTATTAACAGAAAGAAGCCTTCATCACGACTAACTCTCTGCGAGACAATTGCTATAGATCGCGCACGTCGTCTTGTTTTGGTACGTTGTGATGATAAAGAACATTTGCTTCTTATTGGTGGGTTCACAGATATTGTTGTAGAATCTAATGTCGCTAGTGCATCTATCACAAAAAAAATAGAAACACAGCCAACACCAACAACAATGGAAAACAATCTAACCCAAGATTCCACAGAAAAAAGATCTTCTTCTGTAAACAAACAAGGATATACGAAAAACAAAAACACCACTCTTCTTATGGATAAAAACGTTAAAGATTCAGCCATCACTGCTGAAATTGAAGGACGGCAAGAACCATCTTTGTTTATTCCTGCTCCTCCAAAATAAAACATGCAGTTTTCGCTATGTACACTTTATTTTGTTAACTGCTTCTAGTCGTCGCGATAAACTCTTTCTCGCCGTTCGTGGCGTTCTTGTGCTTCCAGTGATAGAACTGCAATTGGTCGAGCTTCAAGACGTTTTATACCAATAGGTTCGCCAGTTTCCTCACAAAAACCATAAGTCCCATTATCTATGCGCTCTAAAGCAGCATCTATTTTTGAGATGAGTTTTCTCTGACGATCACGAGCACGTAATTCGATTGTACGATCAGTTTCGCAAGAAGCTCTGTCAGCCAAATCAGGCTGACCAACATTCTCTTCCTGCAAATTTTCTAAAGTTCCACGAGCTTCTCTTAATATATCATTTTTCCAAGAAACCAATTTAGCACGAAAATACGCCTTTTGTCGTTCATTCATAAAAGGCTCATTTTCATTAGGACGATATTGATCATCAACCTCTTTGCTCATGCCATAAAAACCTCCGTATATGGTATGTGCAGCCTATATATTGTGCAACAGCGATCAACACAAGAGTAAAATGCTTTTTTTACTTCTCTAACAATGTGTTTAAAGCTATTTTTTAGATCTTTACTATCCTTTTACATAGCACGTACTCTCTTGGCACAACTATTGATAATCACCCTTTCCGACTATCACTACAAACCTATAAAAAAGCTGCACGTTCATACCAAACAATCAAACGACAGTCAAAAGATGCTAAATCGTCTAAGAGAATGGGGACACCAGTCTGCAAAATTCCCCGTTATGCTATATTAAACTGTTCATCTTGTGTTTCACTGTCACGTTTGGCAAAAATATCTGCTAATGAACGATGTTTTTCCGCCAAGCTATTAACATAAAAATTTCCGTTCTCATAAACGACTGATTCTTAGTGATTATGTCGCATGAGGTAAACAAGAAACGTTAGAAGATCATAAAATAAATAACAACATGCTGAAACTGTTATTTCGCGCTTTCTCTTAAAACTATCTGTTGTCACAACATGCAGAGCTCCTGCAAAATGGCTTATAGCATTTCGATATTCTTGCGAAGAAAACCGTAATATTATGTTGAATTTTAGGCATTAAATATGTTTTATGATTTAGCATATTTTTCACTTATACAGCTTTTAAATTCAAGTAATTTTTCCATAAAAAGATTGATTATAGGTAATAGGTATTTTTCCTTTTACGTCATAACACAAAAGTTATTTTAGTATACAGAATTACATGATAAAACAGCCAATCAAGGAGACATTAATGCCCCATTCTTATCTTATTTCACCTTCACTCTTAGCTTCTGATTTTTCCAAACTTGGACAAGAAATATTGGATGTTGTCGATGCTGGTGCAGATTGGCTTCATCTTGATATCATGGATGGCCATTTTGTTCCTAATATTACTTTTGGTCCTGATGTCGTCAGAGCACTGCGCCCATTAACCAAAGCAATATTTGATGTTCATTTGATGATTACACCAGTAGATTTTTATCTTGAAGCTTTTGCAAAAGCGGGTGCAGATATTATAACCATTCATGCTGAAGCAAGTCCCCATCTTCATCGTTTACTGCAAACAATCAAAAAAAGTGGAAAAAAAGCAGGTATTGCGATCAATCCAAGTACACCAGAATATATGCTTGAATATTTGCTTGATCAATTAGATCTTATTCTCATTATGACCGTCAATCCTGGCTTTGGTGGACAAAGTTTCATTCTAGAAATGAAAGACAAAATTAAACGTGTTAAAAGCATGATTGCTAATAGACCTATTGATCTTGAAGTTGATGGTGGTATCACAGTTGATACAATCGGGATAGCTGCAAAAGCTGGTGCAAATGTATTTGTTGCAGGCTCTGCAATTTATAAAAATGGAAACAAAGAGCTTTACAAAACACGTATTAATGCATTGCGCCAAGCAGCAGCTCTCTAACGATAAGGAAAAAATTATGATAACACGTTACTCTCGTTCTGAAATGGTAGCAATTTGGTCACCTAAAACGAAATATCGTATTTGGTTTGAAATTGAAGCTCATGCCTGTGATGCCTTAGCTGAGTTGGGAATTATTCCAAAAGAAGCAGCAAAGATTATTTGGAAAAAAGGAGCTTCAGCCGAATTTGATGTCAATCGCATTAATGAAATTGAGGCGATTACCAAGCATGATGTTATAGCGTTTTTGACACACCTAGCTGAGTTTATTGGACCAGAAGCTCGTTTTGTCCACCAAGGGATGACATCATCAGATGTTTTAGATACAACGCTTAATATTCAATTGATGCGTGCCAGCGATCTTTTGCTAAAAGACATAGATCAGCTTCTTGAAGCATTAAAAAAACGTGCTTTTGAACACAAAGAGACGATCACCATTGGGCGAAGTCATGGCATTCATGCTGAACCAACAACATTTGGAGCAAAATTTGCTCTTGCATATGCTGAATTTTTCCGTTGTCGCAAACGTCTTCTTGCAGCACGAGAAGAAATTTCTACTTGTTCTATTTCAGGAGCTGTAGGGACTTTTGCTAATATTGACCCACGCGTTGAAGAACATGTAGCAAAAGCTTTGGGGATGCGTGCGGAACCTGTTTCCACTCAGGTTATACCACGTGATCGTCATGCCATGTTTTTTGCCACTCTTGGTGTTATCGCTTCATCTATTGAAAGATTAGCCGTAGAAATACGCCATCTACAACGAACAGAAGTCCTTGAAGCAGAAGAACACTTTTCACCCGGACAAAAAGGCTCATCCGCTATGCCGCATAAACGTAATCCAGTTTTAACAGAAAACCTAACGGGATTAGCGCGTATGGTGCGTGCATTTGTGATACCCGCCATGGAAAATGTAGCACTTTGGCATGAACGTGATATCTCTCATTCATCCGTTGAACGATATATTGGTCCTGATGCTACCATTACACTTGATTTTGCTCTTGCTAGACTGACATCTGTCGTTAAAAATTTAATCGTCTATCCAGAAAACATGCAAAAAAATCTCAATAAATTTCATGGTCTTATTCACTCACAACGTGTGCTTCTAGCACTCACACAAACTGGAATGAGCCGTGAAGATTCTTACCGAATTGTACAACGAAATGCAATGAAAGTTTGGGAACAAGGAAAAGACTTTTTAGAAGAATTGCTCAACGACAAAGATATAGCAAAAGCTCTAAGTGAAGAGGAACTTCGCGAGAAATTTGACCTTTCCTACCACACCAAATATATTGACACAATTTTTGAACGCGTTTTTGGAGAATAACAAAAATTGCATACGAGAAACCAACAGATTGTTTTCGTCTATGAGATAAAAGCTGTTGTGAAGGAAACAATTCATGAAAGCAAATCAACTCGATATACTTATTGTTCCCGGCTACAAAGGATCTGATTCTGATCATTGGCAAACACGTTGGGAAAAAAAATTGTCTACAGCTCGCCGTGTTAAACAAAACCATTGGTCAAAACCTGTTTGTGAAGAATGGGTTAATGAGGTTAAAATTGCCATCGCGCAAGCTCAAAAACCCGTTGTGATTATTGCCCACTCATTAGGAGTTCCCACAGCTATTCATGCAACACTACAAAATGCAGAAAAAGTTTGTGGTGCTTTCTTTGTTGCTCCTCCAGATGTAGCCAATGAAAAAATACGTCCCAAACACTTGAAGACATTCGGCCCATACCACCGTGAAACATTGCCTTTTTCCTCAGTAGTCATAGCAAGTCGTAACGATGAATTTTGCCAATTTTCTGTAGCAGAAAAACTTGCCAACGATTGGGGGGCACTTTTTGTTGATGCGGGAAAATCTGGTCACATTAATGCAGAATCAGGGCATGGTCCTTGGCCTGAAGGACTTATGATTTTTTCCCATTTTCTTGCAAAAATTTAATTTATAGAAATAGCTTTCTTTACTCCCTCTATATATTGAATTCCTTATTGGTCGAATCTATGTCATAAAAGTTGTAAGAAGTGTTATGGCAATCATTGAGAATTTCTATTAACTAAGATAATATCACCTGCTTGATACCATTAAAACCTCTCAGAGAAATAGAGAATCGCAATGAATCGTCGCCACCGTATTTATGAAGGCAAGGCCAAAATTTTATATGAAGGACCTGAACCAGGAACCTATATTCAGTTTTTTAAGGATGATGCAACTGCCTTTAATGCAAAGAAGCATGAGGTTATCGATGGAAAAGGGGTTTTAAATAACCGTATTTCAGAACATATCTTTAATCATCTTAGCCGTTTGGGTATCCCAACGCATTTTATCAAGCGTATAAATATGCGCGAACAACTCATTAAAGCCGTTGAAATTATTCCATTGGAGGTTGTTGTTCGTAACGTTGCTGCTGGCTCCCTTTCTAAGCGTTTGGGATTACAAGAAGGAACTGCCCTTTCGCAATCCATCATTGAATTTTATTATAAGAATGATTCTCTTGACGATCCAATGGTAACTGAAGAACATATCACTGCCTTTGGATGGGCTGTTCCACAAGAAATTGAAGACATTATGCAACTTTCAATCCGTATTAATGATTTTCTTTCTGGACTTTTTGCAGGCGTTAATATTCAACTTATTGATTTTAAAATGGAGTTTGGTCGCTTGTGGGAAGATGAAACAATGCGTATTGTTCTTGCTGATGAAATCTCTCCTGATTCTTCCCGACTATGGGATATGCAAACACGAGAAAAAATGGATAAGGATCGTTTTCGGCGTGATATGGGAGGACTTATTAATGCTTATCAAGAGGTTGCAAAACGTCTTGGTATCATCAATGAGAATGAACCTCCACGACCAAGTGGTCCAGTTTTGGTAAAATAAACAACAAGGTAATGTTATGTTACCCTTTATTTAATTGGTAGGTATACCTCTTGAAGGAGAGGGATTTTATAAACAGGAAATAAGAAATGAAAGCACGCGTTACAGTTACTTTAAAAAATGGCGTCCTTGACCCACAAGGAGAAGCAATTGTTGGTGCTTTAAAAAGTTTAGCTTTCAGAGACGTTCATTCCGTCCGTCAGGGAAAGATTTTTGATATTGTGCTTGATGATCAGCCTTCTGAAACCGCAAAGCAGAAACTTGAAAAAATGTGTGAAGAGTTACTGGCAAATACTGTCATTGAAAATTATACTATAGAACTTTTTTGAGTGAGTCTCTTCATGAAAACTGCCATCATTCAATTGCCTGGACTTAATCGTGATCGCGATATGGTTGCGGCATTACACTACATAACAGGAGTTGAGCCATTTAAAATTTGGCAAACGGATACCACAATTCCAGATGTGGATGTCATCGTTATTCCTGGTGGTTTTTCTTATGGAGACTACTTAAGATGTGGCGCTATTGGTGCACGAACGCCAGTTCTGCAAGCCGTTCGTGAGAAAGCAGAAAAAGGTGTTACGGTAATCGGTATATGTAATGGATTTCAAATTTTGTTGGAATCTGGATTATTGCCTGGTACTTTAATGCGTAATGCTTCATTAAAATTTGTTTGTCGTGAAATAAAGCTTGAAGTAGCAAATGCTAACACAAGATTTTCTCGGTATTATTCGAGAGGACAAATTATTCGGTGTCCTGTTGCGCACCACGATGGAAATTATTTTGTTGACGATGAAACATTGAAACAAATGGAAAACAATGAGCAGATTGTTTTTCGCTATGCAGAAAATACAAACCCTAATGGTTCAATTCATGATATTGCCGGTATTACCAATAAAGCTGGTAATATTCTTGGTATGATGCCTCATCCTGAAAATTTTATTGAACCCGCACATGGTGGTACTGATGGTCGTTTACTTTTTCAAAGTGTTTTAGAATTAGCGAGTGGATGATGATAAAAAAGGTTTCGTGCTCTTGTTCCGTTTTAAAGTCAAAAATTTATATATCTTCTGTGCAGAGTAAATATACAAATCAAATGCTTCATGGATATAATGGAAAACATTTTCTCAACACACAAAAACTTATTCAAAGGCTGTTTTAGATCCCTGAGTTTACTAAACAAATAACCAATATTTTAATTAGTAGTTTATGAATTTATACCTTATCAAACAACAGAAAAAACCATGATTTAGATTGTTAGGTTTAGAACAATAAAAATGCTAAATTTTAATTAATTTGATGGATAAAATACTTATGAATCCTTGTAATAACATCACTATTACACCAGAATTAGTTGCACAACACGGCCTAAAAAATGATGAATATCAGCATATCTTGACTTTAATTGGAAGAGAGCCAACATTCACAGAGCTAGGCATTTTTTCTGCAATGTGGAACGAGCATTGTTCTTATAAATCATCGAAAAAGTGGCTTAAAACGCTCCCAACAGAAGGAAAATGCGTCATTCAAGGACCTGGTGAAAATGCCGGTGTTGTTGATATTGGTGAAGGTCAATGCATAGTCTTTAAAATGGAAAGCCATAATCATCCCTCTTATATTGAACCTTATCAAGGTGCGGCAACAGGTGTAGGAGGTATTTTGCGTGATGTCTTTACAATGGGTGCCCGTCCTGTTGCAGTTATGAATGCATTGCGCTTTGGATCCCCTAATCACCCACGAACACGCCATCTTGTTTCTGGCGTTGTTTCTGGAATAGGTGGCTATAGTAATGCTTTTGGCGTCCCAACCGTTGGTGGGGAAGTAAATTTTGACGAGCGTTATAATGGTAATATCCTTGTAAACGCTTTTGTCGCTGGTATTGCAAAGACAGATTCTCTTTTTTATTCTAAAGCGCAAGGAGTAGGACTTCCTGTTGTTTATCTTGGAGCTAAAACAGGACGTGATGGTGTCGGTGGAGCAACAATGGCTTCCGCAGAATTTAACGATTCAATCGATGAAAAACGTCCAACTGTTCAGGTGGGTGATTCTTTTACAGAAAAATGCCTTCTTGAAGCCTGCTTAGAACTCATGGAACTAGGAGCTGTTGTTGCTATTCAAGATATGGGCGCAGCAGGATTAACATCCTCTGCAGTTGAAATGGGAGCAAAAGGAAATCTGGGGATAGAGCTTAATCTTGATAAAGTGCCTGTCCGTGAGGAAAACATGACAGCTTATGAAATGATGCTTTCCGAAAGCCAAGAACGTATGCTCATGGTGCTTAAACCGGAATTAGAAAAACGAGCGGCAGCAATTTTTCATAAGTGGGGGCTTCACTTTTCTATTATTGGAAAAACAACAAATGATTTGCGTTTCCGTGTATTGCATCAAGGAGAAGAGGTCGTCAATCTTCCCATCAAAGAACTCGGTGATGAAGCACCTGTTTATGATCGCCCATGGAGTGAGCCTGAAAGAAAAACGATTCTTAAAATCGAAGAAGTCAAGCAAGTTGAAAATCTCGGTGATGCACTCCTTAGCTTATTAAATTCTGCTAATCAAAGTTCACGACGATGGGTTTATGAACAATATGATACGCTTATTCAAGGAAATACTCTTGTTCCTCCAGGAGGCGATGCAGGAGTCATCCGCGTAAGCAATAATGATAAACGTGCTCTTGCCTTTTCTTCTGATGTAACGCCTCGCTATTGTGAAGCTGATCCTTATGAAGGAGGAAAACAAGCTGTCGCGGAATGTTGGAGAAATATCAGCACTACGGGTGCAACACCACTTGCGGCTACAGATAATCTCAATTTTGGTAATCCTGAAAAATCTGAAATTATGGGGCAATTAGTGTGCGCTATTAAAGGCATAGGTGAGGCTTGTAGAATTCTCGACTTACCCATCGTTTCAGGCAATGTCTCTCTTTATAATGAAACTAATGGAGAAGCCATTCTTCCCACACCAACAGTTGCGGGTGTAGGACTTCTTGATGACTGGTCTAAAATGGCAACAATCGGTGGTATGCAAAATGAAGATCCTATTGTTTTGATTGGAGCTTGTGGCTCTCATCTAGGACAATCAATCTACGCGCGGAATATTGTGAATATTGATACAGGTGCCCCACCGCCTGTAGATTTACAGCTTGAAAAAAAACATGGACAATTTGTGCGAGAAGTCATTCATCGTGGTTTTGTTCATGCCGCTCATGACCTTTCTGATGGTGGGCTAGCCGTTGCACTTGCAGAAATGATTATTAAAGCAGGTAAAGGAATCAAAGTAAAATTAAGTAACCAATCACCAGAACATGCAGAACTCTTTGGAGAAGACCAAGGACGTTATCTTTTAGCAGTCAAACCTGAAGCGCTCAATGATCTCAAAAAGCTTGCAAAAATAAGTGCCGTTTCTTTAATAGAGATTGGTAAAGTTGTGGGTGATGCACTTGATATAGAAGGGATATTAACACTTTCAGTAGAAAAACTTACTAAAGCCTATGAAAATTGGTTTCCGCAATTTATGGGCGAAGAATAAAGAATTTTCCGTTTCTTTTGACTATATGATACTCTTATAAAAAATTGACAAGCACAAGGAGAAAAATCATGGCAATGAGTGCCAGTGCAATTGAAGTACTTATTCGTGAAGGTATTCCTGATGCAACTGTAATCATTCGTGATCTCGCTGGTGATGGAGAGCACTACGCTGCGGAAGTAATTTCCGAAAGTTTTCGTGGAAAAAGCCGTGTCCAACAACATAAGATGGTCTATGATGCTCTTAAAGGAAATATGGGAAACGACCTTCATGCTTTAATGTTGCAAACAAATATTCCCAAATAATTTACAAATTTTTCCTTGCATTCATTCACTCAATACGATTAAAAAATGGTATGAGTATAAATGCACACTTACAAGATCTGTAACATCGAGGAATAAAGATGAGCACTGTTCATGATTTTATTGACAATGAAATTAAAAAAAATGATGTCATTTTGTTCATGAAAGGAACACCTGATGCTCCACAATGCGGATTTTCAGGACAGGTTGTTCAAATCCTTGACTATTTAGGGATAGATTATAAAGGGATTAATATCTTAGCTTCTAGCGAATTGCGTCAAGGAATTAAAGACTACTCAAACTGGCCCACAATTCCACAACTCTATATCAAAGGTGAATTTGTTGGCGGCTGCGATATCGTGAAAGAGATGTTTCAAAATAATGAATTGCACGGATTGCTAAAGGAAAAGAATATTTCCTGCAATAAATCATAGACATCTCTCATTGTATTTAGTCTTTTATAGAGCTGTTGTTCAGTCGAAATTTTTATCTCAAGGATGCCGTATGTCATATTCAGTCGACGAGCAAGAGCATATTGATACAATTAGAAAAAGAATTGGCTATAAGGAATTTGTTATTCTCATTGGTGCGCTCATGGCTATCAATTCTATAGCTGTTGATATTATGCTGCCAGCCATGCCTGACATTTTGAACAGTTTAAATGTCATCAATGAAAATGATCAGCATTATATAATCTCTAGTTATCTTATTAGCTATGGCATCACGCAAATACTTTTTGGTCCTATAAGCGATCGTTATGGGCGCCGTAAGATTATTCTTGTTGGTCTTGCTTTATATTCATTTGCAGCGATTGGTTCTGCCTTTGTATCCAATTTTTCTATCTTGCTTATTTTACGTATCTTACAAGGTATGGGAGGTGCCGCTATGCGTGTGCTCACAGTTTCTATTGTACGTGATATTTATAGTGGACGAAAAATGGCAGAAGTTATGTCTATCGTCATGATAGTTTTTCTTATTGCACCAATGATTGGGCCAGCAACAGGACAGGTCATTTTACTGTTCGGAAACTGGCAATTTATTTTTATATTCATGGCAATGATTGGTTTTGGACTAATGGTTTGGATTCAACTGCGCTTGCCTGAGACTCTTCATAAACGACGCTCTCTTTCCTTTTCTGCAATCAAACATAACTTATGGATTGTTATCACCAACCACACAGCACTTTGCTACACACTGGCAACTTCTGTTATTTTAGGTTGTATTTTTACCGCTGTTAATACATCGCAGCAGACGTATGAAGGGATTTATAATCTAGGATTCTGGTTTCCTATTGCTTTTGCCATCGGCGCAGCTTTTCAAGCTCTATCATCATTCCTTAATTCTCAACTCGTGGGGTGCCTCGGAATGCGACGTATAGCGCATAGCATGCTTTTGCTGTTTTGTGCTACTTCATGCATTTGGTTTGTTGGATCTGTCTTAACAGATGGTGTTCTCCCTTTTCTTTTTTATATGCTGTTATTTTCTATACTGATGTTTGCCTGCGGCGGCATTATGGCCAATTTCAATACACTTGCTCTCGAACCAGTAGGAAAAATCGCTGGAACAGCATCTTCTGTATCTGGCTTTCTTCAAACATCTATTGCAACAAGCCTTAGCTTTATAATTGCACAACAATTCAATGAAACAACCACCCCAAATGCAGCAGGATTTTTCTTTCTCAGTATTATCGCCATATTTCTTGTTTTATGGGCCGAACGTGGAATTCTTTTTAGACAGTACGATAGTAATTCTCATTAATAAATGCTGCTATGAAAAGTTAATGAAATAACACAACATTTTCTTTATGATTTAATTGGTAAATTTTCCTGATTTTGGAAAGCCTTTTGGAACCAAATACCCCTTCCCAGCACGCGCTCCCATCCATTCAATAAGATCGTCAGCTTGACGATTAAAGCAGCGTTCGGCTGTATCTTGCCAGCTTAACCCATCTGATAAATTAAAAGTTTTGGCATCAACAATGCCCCCCTCTTTGTAACGTTGTAAACGCACACCTTTACCGCGACTCATTTCTGGTATTTGTTCAGTAGCAAAAACAAGCATTTTACGATTTTCACCAACCACTGCAACATGATCACCTTTTACTGGAATACAAAGCTTTAATTGATCAGGGGGCTTCACATTCATAACTTGCTTGCCTTTTCGTGTGTTAGCAATCGCTTGCGCCCCAGATACAATAAAGCCATTTCCATGAGATGAAACTAAGAGAAGTTTTTCCTGTGCATTATATACAAAAGCTATCAAGATATCATGCTCATCATCCATATCCACTAAAAGACGAATTGGTTCACCATGTCCTCGCCCTCCAGGTAAACTATTTGCAGCAACAGCAAAAAATTTTCCACCAGTACTTACCAACACAATCTTATCTGTAGTAAACGCTGGAAACGCTAACTTCAAACTGTCTCCTTCTTTGAAAGAAAGTGTGCTGTAATCACTCAAATGTCCCTTTAAAGTACGCATCCATCCTTTTTCAGAAATAACAACAGTAATCGGTTCCTTCTCAATCATTGCCTGATGAATATCGTCAATATCACGCCTTGGTACTTCCTCGAACGTTGTACGCCTTTTTCCTAAGAAAGTATCAGGAGAAAAAATTTTGCGAACTTTTATAATTTCCTCTGAAATTATTTTCCATTGCTTTGTACGAGAGGACAACAAATTCTGCAGTTGTTCTTTTTCAGTCCTCAAGCTTTCAAATTCTTTACGAATTTCAAATTCCTCAAGTTTACGTAAAGAACGCAAACGCATATTCAAGATGGCTTCAGCTTGATTTTCTGTTAATTTAAAACGATTAATGAGCCTCTTTTTTGGTTCATCTTCTTCACGAATAATCTGAATGACCTCATCAAGATTTAAATAGGCGATAAGATATCCATGAAGAATTTCTAATCGGTGATCAATTTGATTAAGCCGATAATGAGAGCGACGGATAAGGACTTCTTGACGATGTTCAAGCCATTGCTGCAAACTTTCCCGCAAAGAAAGAACATTCGGTATTTTTCCTAAAGACAAAACATTAAGGTTAAGAGGAAATCTGACTTCAAAATCGGTTAATTTAAAAAGATATTCCATAAGAATCTCTGGATCAACAGTACGATTTTTAGGAACAAGCACGATGCGGATATCTTCTGCTGACTCATCTTGAATATCTTCAAGCATTGGTAATCGCCGTGCAAGGAGTAATTCTGCTGTTTTTTCAATAAGGCGTGATTTTTGAACCTGATAGGGAATTTCAGTAACAACAATCACGTAAGAACCACGGCTACCAGATTCCTGATGCCAACGTGAACGCAACCGAAAAAAACCACGTCCTACACGATAAGACTCCTCAATACTCTTTTTAGGCTCAACTAAAATACCACCTGTTGGAAAATCAGGTCCAAGCACAAATTGATTCAATTCCTCATCATTGACATCAGGATGTGCAATCAAATGAAGTGCTGCATCACAAAGCTCAGCAACATTATGGGGTGGAATAGATGTTGCCATACCAACAGCAATACCTGAAGAACCATTCGCTAAAAGATTAGGAAAAGCCCCCGGTAAAACAACCGGCTCTTCATCTTCCTCATTATAGGTTAAACGAAAATCAACGGCGTTTTCACTAATCCCCTCAAGCAACAATACAGCCACTTCAGTCATACGCGCTTCTGTATACCGCATAGCAGCAGCATTATCACCATCAATATTACCAAAATTGCCTTGTCCATCAATCAAGGGATAACGAACGGCAAAACTCTGAGCCAAACGCACTAATGCATCATAAATAGACGCATCACCATGCGGATGAAATTTTCCCATCACATCCCCAACAATTCGTGCACATTTCGCATAAGACTGCCTTGGATTAAGTTTAAGTAAACGCATAGCATGGACAATACGACGATGCACAGGTTTCAAACCATCACGTACATCAGGCAATGCACGGTGAGTAATAGTAGAAAGTGCATAAGCTAAATAACGCTCCTGTAAAGCAGAACGTAATTCTATTGGTTCAATGTGTTCTTGATCAAAAGGTAAACTCATTTTACTAAACATAGCAATTAAGACGACAATTCTCAAAATAATAAGCAATTATTCCATAAGATTTTTTTATTACAATTTCTTTATGAATCGATTTATTTTTATTTAAAATCGACTATATAAAAAAGAGGTAGTGTGATTAGAACATGAAAAGAAAGTTACAACCAATTTGAAAAATTTTATACACGCGCTCTGAACTGCATCTAAGCTTTATACAGGAATACTTAATGAAAGAATCTGAGATCTTTTTAAAAAATCTAATAATAAATGGGATCTCTCACCTTATAGATATCTAACAAGAAACCACGCATGGTAAATAACAAAGATTTTTTTACAGTGAACTCTACGAATTTCCCAAAGATAACGCAATATTTTATAATACTGCATTATCTTATAGATGCGAAGATACATAGCTGTTTTACAACATTTAAAAATTTAAATGAATCATATATCTAAGTTTTTTATAAAAAATACACACGCTAATGTAATTTAAAAACATTAAAATTACACTGTAGATAGAAAAATGGTAAAAGTTTAGAGTAAATTTATTAACCATTTTTTGCAGCAGAGGCAACTCGTATTCCTAAATCATGTAATTGTGCAGCAGAAACATCAGATGGAGCATTCATCAAAAGATCAAGTGCTTGCTGATTCATAGGAAACAAAGCAACCTCGCGCAAATTTTTAACGCCTTGCAAAAGCATAATAATACGGTCAACACCAGCTGCCATACCGCCATGCGGTGGTGCTCCATAATGAAATGCACGATAAAGAGCACCAAAACGATCTTCTACTACTTCTTTAGAAAGACCGGCAAGATTAAAAACTTTAAGCATCATCTCTGGTGAATGATTACGGATTCCACCTGATGCAATCTCATAACCATTACAAACAAGATCATATTGAAAAGCTTTAAGATTAAGAGGATCTTGGGACTCAAGAGCATTTTCTCCCCCCTGAGGCATAGAAAAGGGATTATGCGCAAAATCAAGCTTTTTTTCATCTTCATTCCATTCAAAAAATGGAAAATCAACAATCCACGCTAAAGAAAAACACTCCCGATTGATAAGGTCTAATTCTTCCCCTACCCGTGTGCGTGCCGCTCCCGCAAAAGATGCAAATTTCTTTGGATCTCCCGCCACAAAAAAACAGGCATCACCACTCTCAAGGCCAAGCTGCGTGCGGAGTGATTCAGTTCTTTGTTCGCCAATATTTTTGGCGATAGGACCAACTCCTTTAAACTTTTCCTCTTCTTCACGCCAAAAAATATACCCAAGTCCCGGCTGTCCTTCACTTTGTGCCCATACATTCATACGATCACAAAAAGCACGACTTCCACCTGTTCTAGCCGGAATAGCCCACACTTTTGCATTTTCATCATTCGCTAAAATTTGAGAAAAAATTTTAAAACCAGAATCACAAAAATGCCGAGAAACATCTTCCATGATAATCGGATTACGTAAATCTGGTTTATCAGAACCATATTTCTGCATTGATTCATCATAAGAAATACGAGGAAAGCTTTGTGTTACAGGCTTTCCATTTGAGAACTCTTCAAAAAGAGAACGCATAATGGGTTCCATTGTCACAAAAATATCTTCCTGTTCAACAAAACTCATTTCAACATCTAATTGATAAAATTCTCCCGGAAGACGATCAGCACGTGGATCTTCATCTCTAAAACATGGAGCAATTTGAAAATAACGATCAAAACCCGACATCATCAGCAATTGTTTATACTGTTGAGGTGCCTGCGGCAGTGCATAAAACTTTCCTTTATGAATACGACTTGGAACTAAAAAATCGCGCGCTCCTTCTGGTGATGATGCTGTCAAAAGTGGTGTAGTAAATTCTGTAAAACCATTGTCTTGCATAAACCGTCTAATGGCAGCAATAATTTCAGTGCGACGCATTATATTTTTGTGCATAGTTTCGCGACGTAAATCAAGAAAACGATATTTTAACCGAATATCTTCTGGATAATCAGGTTCGCCAAAAACAGGGAGAGGAAGTTCATCAGACTTTGAAAGAATTTCTACCTCTTGCGCAACAATTTCAATCTCTCCTGTTGAAAGAGATGTGTTAATAACTTCATTAGAACGTGCATACACTTCCCCATCTACACGGATGACCCATTCAGAACGTACCATTTCAATAACTTTAAAAGCTGGTGAAGCAGGATTGGCAACAATCTGTGTAATTCCAAAATGATCACGTAAGTCTATAAAAAGGATTCCGCCATGATCACGGATACGATGAATCCATCCAGAAAGACGAACTTTTGTTCCTACATCACATTTACGAAGGGCAGCGCAATTATGACTGCGATAACGGTGCATAGTTTTTGCCTTTGATTATAATTCCACATGCGCTACAAACGCTTTTTGGCAACCATTTGTCAAGGTATGAGGATAAAGACTCGAAAAAAAAGTCAATAAAAGACAAATTTAATTTATCCGGCTATAATAGAATGATGAATCTTATTACACAAATAACAGATCTTGAAATTGCACTTGATGCCTTACGTACCTCAGATTTTGTAACAGTAGATACCGAATTTATCCGCGAGACGACTTTTTGGCCTCAACTGTGTTTAATCCAGCTTGCATCACCAGATGTCACGCTGATGATTGATCCAATGGCACAAGATATTAATTTACAAGCATTTTTTGATCTCATGGTCGATAAAAATATTGTCAAAGTTTTTCACGCTGCACGTCAAGACATTGAAACAATTTATCATCTTGGAGGAATCATTCCCTATCCTCTCTTCGATACGCAAATAGCGGGGTCAATTTGCGGATTTGGTGATTCTATATCTTATGATCAAATTGTACAACGCTGCACGGGTCATCAAATTGATAAATCTTCCCGTTTTACAGATTGGAGTTGCCGCCCCCTCTCCGAAAAACAACTTCTTTACGCACTTGCTGATGTGACCTATTTGAGAGATGTTTATCTCTTATTAAAAAAGCAGTTAGAAAAAAATAAGCGCACGCACTGGATGGATGATGAAATAGCGATTCTATTAAATCCAAAAACCTATGATATACCTGAAGATGAAGCATGGAAAAAAGTAAAAGGAAAAATACAAAAACCACGTGAGCTTGCCGTATTACAAAAAGTAGCAGCTTGGCGTGAACGAAAAGCACGAAATTATAACATTCCGCGTCGTCATGTCATGAAAGATGAATGTCTTATTGAAATCGCAATTCAACAGCCAAAAGACGAATCTGCTTTGAAGCGTTTACGTAGCCTGAATAAAAATTGGGATAAATTCTCAATCGCACAAACATTAATAAAAGCTGTACATGAAGGGTTAGAGGTTGACCTTGCTACTTTGCCTCCCCTTCCTAGATATAATCCACTTAATGAGACATCGACTGCCGTTATCGAGCTTCTCAGAGTACTCTTAAAAGTTGTTGCGAACGAAAACGGTATTGCACCTAAAATTATTGCAAATTCCAATGATTTAGAAAAAATCGCAAATGGGTGTATCAAAAAAAATATCCCTGCTATGAATGGTTGGCGCTATGAAATATTTGGTCAAAAAGCTGAACAAATGCTCAATGGACAGATAGGGTTTTATTTTAATAATGGAAAAATAAGTACAAAACAGCTTTAATTTACAAAAAATAACCATTTGCATTATACGACTGCCGCCATAAAAATCTTCTGAAGAGGATTGTATACCTCGTTTAATGTCAAATTTGGTAGAAAAGAAAAAAATTAACAATTAATTCGCTAAGCTAATTTTATTTAAAAAAATAGAAACGGGCTCTCAACAAACTTTAAGTAAGCACTTTCACTATTAACTGGAATATGCTCCCAAAATGATGACTAAATCTTAACAGCGGAAAGCATTCAATTCTAAAATAGAAAAAATTATTATATAACAATATGTTGACGTATTATAAAAAAGCAGCTTAGCGCAAAATAAAAGTGTAGAAGCATGACATTCTGCACTATTATATCATAAAAATGAATGCCTTATTATAAAGAGCAACTCAAAAACCACAAGATGAAGCTGCATAACGATCAAAATACATAACAATGTAATATAGGATAGAAAAAGAATTAAAAAATTTCAAAAGAAAGAGGCAATTTTATTATTTTAGATAATTTCTTCAGTCGAGTAAGAGGGCGTTCCCCTAATAAATCAGCATAACGTTTTGGGATACGCAAGACAATATGATCTGTTTTTTTATGCCATAATAAATGAGGTAAAACACCTGCGGTAGACGCACTAAAAAGATGAGCAACACGCATAGTTTCACCGAGAATTCGTGCTTTTTCAATTATATTTCTGGTTGCTAATTGAAAAATAGGAAAAGATTCTTCATCAATTAATAAACTTGTGTTGCGAAAAAAAACAGCAAGCGCAGCATAAAGGCGCCCCTCATGAGAAATTCCCGGATAAGATCCCAATGCTATCTGATTAGCAGCTTCATTTCCTCGATAATCTGGATGTATACGCCACCCAATATCCGCAAGAAGACAAGCTGCTTTGCGGTAACGGCATTCATTTTCAGTTTCTGAGATTTCAAAAACATCAAAGGCATTCGTAGTGAAATCAATGAGTTCTTCTGCCTGTTTTGGTGAACGCGCCCGTAGAATTGCCATTTCAGTGCATGCTGCAATGAGAGGATCTGCAACACGGACCTCTTGCGGCAATCTTGAATAAAGAAAGCCTTCGCGAACTCCAGCTCCAGAAAAGATTATCTTTTCAAATCTCATAGATTGAATAAGTTCAATAAGAACGATCGCTCCATAAGACAAAAGCTGACGGCGATTTTTTGAAACAGCTGAGATTCCTTTCATATTATCGATATTGCCATTCACAACAAAGCGTAAGAAATTTTTCATTTCAACGGCATCAACTTCATAACCATGCATAACAGGTAGTTGATAATGTTTGGTTGCCATATGAAGTTTTGCTAAATTACGCCAAGTTCCTCCTACTGCATAAAAATAACGTGCCATACCTTTACGAACAATAGCAGATTTACTGAAATGCTCATGAGCAATTTTTGTGGCAACCGCAATATTATTATTGGACAGATACTGTAGCCGTAAACCGCCTAACGGTAGAGTTATCCCCTCATCTACATCAGAGTCATCAATACGAATAAGTTCAAGACTTCCGCCACCAAGATCTCCAGAAATACCATTTGGCCGATAAAAAGTAGAAATAACCCCATATGCTGAATAAAGAGCTTCTTCACTTCCTGAAAGAAGGTATATTTTATTTTGCAAAATACTTTCTACGTTTTGAATAAATACTGATCCGTTTTTTGCTTCCCGTGTTGCTGCTGTTGCTAGTGTATAGACATCATATGCCCCAATCTGTCGACAAAGCGCATGAAACCGTTTCAATGTTTGCAACGCTATTTTCATGGATTTTTCTTCTAAAAATCCAGTTTTTGCAACACCTTGACCAAGACCACAGAGAACTTTTTCATTAAATAAAACTGTTGGAGAACGAACAAGACCTTCATAAATAACAAGCCGAACAGAATTTGAACCAATATCTATAACTGCAACAGGCTTGCATCCCTTCAGCCGATCCTGAGCATTCATATATGTCATCGAATTTCAATCTTTACGCAGTTTGGCATACTGCCGATGCAACGAAACTAAATGCGAAGCAGAAGACTCAAACAATTCTTTCCACCTCAAAGGATCTTCTTTGGCCATAAAATACTCCTGCGCATTAAACGAAATTTCACCTCTTTGTGGTGTTATACGCCTTGATGCACCGTTAGCTAATATATCAAAGCTTTGTTGATTATCAATAATATTAGCCAGCATAATTTGTAAAAGAATCTGCTTACGAACCGTTTTATTAAAAACTGGAACCAATATTTCAATACGATGATCCAGATTCCGAGGCATCATATCAGCCGATCCTAAATAAACAAGTGCACTTTCATTGGGCAAATCTTCACCGTTACCAAAACAAAAAATGCGACTATGTTCCAGAAAACGCCCTACAATTGATTTTGCACGAATATTGTCTGAAACTCTTGGAATATCAGGACGTAAACAGCATATGCCTCGCACCACAAGATCAACCTGTACACCCGCTTTACCAGCACGATATAAAGCATCGATGATTTCAGGATCAACCAATGCATTAACCTTTATCCAAATAGCAGCAGCATGCCCTTGTTGTGCATGGGTAATTTCTTCTTCAATATGCTTCAGAATACGATTACGCAATGTTAAGGGTGAAAAAGCAATCTTCATTGCTTTATTGGGACGTTCATACTGAGCGATATAATTGAACAGCAATGCAACATCATGAGCAATATCATCATCAGTGGTAAAAAAAGAAATATCGGTATAAACTTTAGCATTAACTGGATGATAATTTCCAGTTCCAAGATGAACATAAGAGCAAAGACGTTTTCCTTCACGCCTTACAATCAGTGACATTTTAGCGTGTGTTTTTAATGCAATAAAACCAAAAAAAACATGCACGCCCGCATGCTCAAGATCGCGCGCCCAACGAATATTAGCTTCCTCATCAAAACGTGCTTTAAGCTCAACCAAAGCAGTCACCGATTTCCCTTTTTCAGCAGCCTCAATCAAAGCGCTAACAATTGGGCTATCATTTGATGTACGATAAAGAGTTTGTTTGATTTCCACAACATCAGGATCGCTAGCAGCCTGACGTAAAAATTGCACCACAACATCAAATGACTCATAAGGATGATGAATCACGATATCATTTTCACGAATAGCTGCAAAGCAATCACTGTTATATTCACGAATACATTCAGGAAAACGAGGATTATAAGGAATAAATTTTAGATCATCACGTGGAATAGAAACAATTTCTGATACCGTATTAAGCGCCAACAATCCATCGAGAACACTGATACAATTATCAGGAACAGCAAGACCATTCGTTATAAATTGGCGTAAATTCTCTGGCATTTTTGCATCAAATTCGATTCGAATAACCTGCCCGCGACGACGTCTTTTAAGAGCATTTTCAAAAAAATGAACAAGATCTTCAGCTTTTTCTTCTACTTCAATATCACTGTTGCGAATTACCCTAAATGTACCAATTCCATCAACTTTATAATCAGGAAATACATAATTCATAAAAAGGCCCATAACATCTTCAGACGCAATGAAACGAAAATGATTACCTTCTTGAGGAAGAAGAATAAAACGTTTTAAAGAGATTGGAATAGGCAACAAAGCTATGAGTAAGGATTGATTGGCACACCGAGACAATCGGAGAGCAAGAGAAAGCCCTAAATTGGGAATAAAGGGAAAAGAGTGAATATGATCGACAGGTAAAGGCTTTAGAACGGGATGAATTATATCAAGAAAATATTTTTTAAGCCATAATTTTTCAATTTCTGAAAGCCCATCAGGAGAAATAATTTCGATACCATTCTGTTTTAATTCGTGACGTAAAACTCTTAATTCTTGTAGCTGATTAGCTTGCAAATGTGAAATCTCGGCCAACACAAAATCAAGCTGCTCCTGCGGTGTACGTCCATCTGCACTGCACTCTGTAACCCCAGCACGAATTTGAGCGGTCAAGCCAGCAACACGAACCATAAAAAACTCATCAAGATTTGCTGCTGAAATCGAAAGAAACTGTAGTCGTTCTAATAAAGGATGCCTTGAATTAGCGGCTTCCATCAATACACGCGTATTAAATTGTAGCCATGAAAATTCTCTATTAATAAATCGATTCGGATTATTCATTGTTATATCCGATAAAGAAATATGATCTTCCACCCTCTTTTTCATATATTATAGATAAACTTTCCTGATATTTTCTAAGATTCTTATAAGTAAATATTCAACAGAATTCTTTACGATATATTACCGTAATAATAACATATAAATGATCAACTTTTTGCATATTATTTATATTTAATATTTCAAGATAATTTAAGCTATTTCTACGTACAAAACACTACAAATATAAAAATTGACGCATATAACATAAAAGATAGTCAGTTTTCTTAAAAGTACCTTGCATTATTATAATCTTTATTGGAAATTAATGCATATAGAATAGAGGATTCAAATCATACTTTATTAAGCAGTTTGCCCGGAGATTACGTGCCATGGCTGATCACATCATCCCCCATTTTCAAAACGATCTTGGATATAAAATAATCGAAATTGGTGTAAAAGAATTTATGTGTGTGGGCGCTACACAACCGTTTGATCATCCCCATATTTTTATCGATATGGGATCAATGGATGAAAAAATTTGCCCTTATTGTTCAACACTTTATCGCTATGTTTCCTCACTATCGTATAATCAAACAAACCCAACAGGGTGTTTATATCATCCAAACAATTCATTGTAGTGTATTTTCTGTTTTTTTCATATGAAGTCAACGCATGGATCAATTACCAATCATCGTTGGGGGAGGTATTGCCGGTTTAAGCACTGCTTTAGCACTCGCCAACAAAGGAATTGCAAATATACTTATAGAAAAATGTGAACAGCTTGATGTTATAGGTGCTGGTATTCAGCTTACTCCAAATGCAACTCGCATCTTAGCTCATTGGGGAATTCTTAACAAGCTTATTGAAGCAGGAACAATACCACATTTTTTTGAGTTACGGGATGGGGTTTCTTTAAAAACACGACTGCACATCGATCTTATCAATTTATCGGAAAAAAAATGGAAATCCCCTTATATTACGATTCATCGCGCCGCTTTACAAAAAATTTTATACGATAGTGTTATGGAAAATCCTTTTATCAAATATAAAAAAGGTGAAACTGTTATATCATTTACTCAAACTGTATCTAAAAATATTCATATAAAAACAACAAAAACAGATGCATTAAAAACGCAACAATACCAACTTTATTCAACGTCGCTTCTTATCGGATGCGATGGAGTTTGGTCAACACTAAGGCATTTGGCCCCTTTTCATGAAAAGGCAGATTTCAGTGGCTTTATTGCTTGTCGTGCTACAGCAGAACTAGAAAATCTTCCTAAAGGCTTTTGTTCTTTATTGAAAAATATGAAGACAATTACTGCCTGGATGGGGTCCAAAACTCATCTTGTTGTCTATCCCATTCAATCATCAGAAAAAATTTTTAATTTTGTAGCCATTACTCGTGGAGAAAATTCAAAAGAAGGGTGGGCACATAAAGGAGATAAAGAAAATTTAAAAGCTCTTTTTAAAGATTGGGATCTGCAAATTTTGCAAATCTTTGATCATATTGATGAATGGAGCTATTGGCCACTCTTTCAAATGAAACAGGATCGCTTTCTAGGTTTAGAAGGACAAGCGTTTGTTGGTGATTGTGCACATGCAGCCCTCCCCTTTGCAGCACAAGGCGCTGCTATGGCAATAGAAGACGCCGCCACATTAGCTGAAACGCTCTCTTTGAAAGATCTTCCTTTAACGAAAGCTCTCTCACTTTACGAAAAAATACGCACGCCCCGAATCATAGCTGTAAAAAAACGTGGAGATTTTAATAGGGCAGTCTACCATGCAACTGGCCCTATAGCAATTGCACGAAATTTCATCATGAAAATACGTACGCCAGAGAGTATCATGTCCAGTCTTAATTGGCTTTATATGTATGATGCTATGAATATAATAAAAATAGAACAAGGCAATGTATAGTAAAGACTCATAGATCTCACTTTTTCGGCTTATTTTGAATATTTATGAACAAAAGAAGGTGAGATTTACAGCCCGTTTAAAATGAAGATGTAATCCACCAATAAAGAAAAATACCATGTAAAACAAGCAGTTACTGCACATTTTTTGTTTAAAGCAACTCCACATCGACAACACCCTGTATCGATTTCATAACACTTGCCACACGTGGATTGACCCTGTATCGCTTTGGAAGCGTAATTTCAACTTCTCGTAATCTATCCTCTTGAATAAGAATAATCCCTACTTCTCCACTCCCATGAGGATTCAAATTCTTCTCAATTTGAGGAAGCGTATCAACTGTTTTTATAAAGAGGCGCATCATTTTATGATGCTGTAACGAATCATCTTCCAAAGATTGAACTGTCTCAAGCCGCAAACTAACACCTTCAGAGCGATTTTCTGCACTCACTGTAATGATAAAAGATTTCCCAGGCTCTAGAATTTCTTCATAATCCGAAAGCCCTTCCGAAAAGAGAATTGTCTCATACTGTCCGCTCGTATCAGAAAAATGAATAATCCCCATTTTCTTGCCGGATTTTGTTTTTCGTACTTGTTTTGCCACGACAGTTCCAGCAAGTCTAGCAGCAACTGCTCCTCCTCTAACGGCATTGGCAAAATGAGCCCAAGTTTGTACGCGTTTTTTAGCAAGAATAGCTTGATATTCGTCCAGGGGATGTGCAGAAAAGTAAAAACCTATTGCTTGAAATTCTCGATAAAGTTTTTCATCTGGTAACCAAGGAGTCGTTTGCATTAAAATTAAAGGCTCTTTTAATCCACCTGTCATCCCAAATATATCAGTTTGTCCACTAGAATTGTTATCAAGAATACGAAGCGCACGCGCTTGAAGAATTTCAAGATTCGCCAATAAAATCTCACGTGTAATATGAAAGCAATCAAAAGCACCAGCACAAACCAAACTTTCCATGGCACGTTTATTAACAATACGGGGATCAATACGCTCACAAAAATCTTCTAAATCCTTAAAAGGTTTATTTCCACGGCAAGCAACAATATGATCAACGACTGCTTCCCCTACACCTTTAATGGCAGCAAGAGAATAATAAATACAGTTATCACCAACCTCAAAAATGCGGTGTGATGTTTGCACTGAAGGTGCAATAACCTTAATACCCAGTCTTAACGCTTCACGTCGAAAATCATTTAATTTATCCGTATTCGTCATATCGTACGTCATGGAAGCAGCTAAAAACTCAACCGGATGATGTGCTTTCATATAAGCTGTTTGGTAAGAAACAATCGCGTAAGCAGCGGCATGCGACTTATTAAAACCGTAATCTGCAAATTTTGCTAAAAGATCAAAAATAGTATTAGCCTGATCCTTGTCAACACCGCCAGCAACAGCTCCATTCACAAAACGTGTACGCTGTTTTTGCATTTCTTTGTGAATCTTTTTACCCATAGCTCGACGCAACAAATCTGCTTCTCCAAGCGAATAGCCAGCCAGCTCTTGCGCAATTTGCATTACCTGTTCTTGATAAACAATAACACCTTGTGTTTCTTTAACCAGATGATCTATCTTAGGATGAATGGAAGCGATTTCCTCGTCCCCATGTTTGCGTGCGTTATACGTTGGGATATTTTCCATTGGACCAGGACGATAAAGCGCAACAAGAGCAATAATATCTTCAATACGATCTGGCTTCATCCCTATCAGCGCCTTACGCATACCAGAACTTTCAACTTGAAACACGCCAATCGTTTCACCACGTGCCATCATAGAATAAGTCACTTTGTCATTCAGAGGAATATTCAACAAATCTATCTTGATCCCCTTCCGTGCAACAAAATCTACTGCCATTTTCAAAATAGTAAGCGTTTTTAATCCAAGAAAATCAAATTTTACCAACCCAGCCTGTTCAACACACTTCATATTAAATTGCGTTACTGGCATATCAGAACGCGGATCACAATACATTGGAACAAGCTCTGAAAGCGGACGATCACCGATGACAATCCCGGCTGCATGGGTCGACGCATGGCGATAAAGCCCCTCCAACTGAAGCGCTATATCTAATGTGCGCCCAACGACGGGATCTTTTTTCTTTTCTTCCTCAAATTTAGGCTCATCCTTAATAGCATCAGCCAATTCAATTTGACTTCCAGGCGTAGCAGGAACCAATTTTGTAAGATAATCCACCTGACGATAAGGAACTTCTAAAACACGCCCAACATCACGCAACACTGCACGCGCTTGTAACTTACCAAACGTAATAATTTGGGCAACTTGATTACGTCCATATTTTTTTTGAACATAATGAATAACTTCTTCGCGCCGATCTTGACAAAAGTCAATATCAAAATCTGGCATAGAAATACGATCTGGATTAAGAAAACGTTCAAAAAGAAGAGAAAAACGTAGTGGATCAACATCGGTAATAGTTAACGCATAAGCAACAAGTGAACCAGCACCAGAACCACGCCCTGGACCAACAGGAATATCATGGGACTTCGCCCATTTTATAAAATCTGAAACGATAAGAAAATAACCAGAAAACTGCATGCGTGTAATAACGGAAATTTCATAATTAAGCCGCTGCTCATAATCTGCAATTGTATATCCTTCAGCCAATCCTATTGTCTCAAGTCGCACTTTTAAACCAGCTTTAGCTTGGTTTAATAGTTCTTTGTCTTCTACCTCTAAAGTGTGGTTTGAATTCATGGAATGTTCTACAAAACGAGGCAAAATTGGTTTTCGAATTGGTGTAGCAGTATGGCAACGCAATGCAATTTCAACGCTATTTTCTAGAGCTTCTGGAAGATCAGAAAACAGTGCAACCATTTCATCTTGTGACTTCAAATAATGATCTGGTGTCACCCGTTTACGATCTGGATTAGAGACAATTTGTCCTTCTGCCACTGCCATCAGCGCATCATGCGCTTCATATCCCTCCCTATTAAGAAAAAAAGCCTCATTGGTTGCAACAAGAGGAATTTTATGTGCATACGCCAATTCAATAAGTGCGGCTTCTACTTTCCGATCGTAAGAACCATGCCGCTGTAATTCCACATAAAGACGATCACCAAAAATTTTTTTTAAATAAATTAAACGTTCAACAGCACATTCTTTCTTGCCTTCTGCCAAAGAGAAATTAATAGACCCTCCCTTACCGCCAGTTAAAGCAATTATTCCTTCACTGTGCGACAATAGCCAATTGACTTTAACATGAGGAGGATCAATATCGCGCTTATCAAGGTAAGAACGGCTGACAAGACGAACCAAATGAGCATAACCGATCTCGCTAGCAGCTAACAAAACAAGAGGGAAAAAATCAGAAGGACAGTGCCATTTAGAAAAATGCGGATTGTTATTTTTATCACCAAAATCAACAGTGAGTTGACAGCCAATAATAGGTTGGATCCCATGCGAAAAACAATATTGCGAAAATTCCAAAGCACCAAATAAATTATTTGTATCCGTGATGGCAACCGCTGGCGTATGATCTGAAATCGCATGCTGAATAATTTGTGGGATTTTTAAAGCTCCTTCGAGCAATGAGTAAGCAGAGTGCACCCTCAAATGAATAAATTTGGGAAGAGATTTTTTTTTATCTCGTATTTTATTTTTATCTTCTACCACTCTTAAATTTCCCACTACAAAATAAATGCTAAACCGCAATCTTTATCTGTCTTATTAATGGGGAACACTCTAACTTATCACCTCCTTAAATCTATAAGCGCGCTCCCTCACCTATTGGCAAGATATTCCGTTTTTATTTATATTTACAGGAGACTTCCACAAAGAAAATACCTCTATTCACAGTAAATAAACACAAAAAAAAGAAGAAAATCATACAGAATATTACCAGTATTAAAACTCTTTATTGCACTGTTTTCATTTTATGCATCTTCTAAAGTATTTATTTTTCTTCTTAAAATAAAAGTATAAATAACGCTACTTTCTCTCATATAACTTATCCCCAAAAAAGCTCTTTTAAGGCACTAGAAAAAATAAAAATAGCGGGCTAAATTTCCGTATGCTTCCAAGCCTTATTACCCCTCTTTTTAGTTCTATTCGTACCCTTTCTGGGGTTACACCTAAAGTATATAGTTTACTGGCTAAAGTCTTAAATATTAACCCTACACAACGCGAGCCTACTCTTATTGATCTGCTGCAATTAATGCCCCATTCCGTTATAGACCGTAGAATACGTTCCAGCATTGCTTGCGCACAAGAAGGGGTCACCACTACTCTTGAAATTGTTATCGACCAACACCAACCACCGCCAGCTGGCCATAATCGATCACCCTATCGGGTCATTGCCTATGATTCAACAGGAAAAATAAATTTAGTCTTTTTTCATGCCAAACCTTCTTGGCTAAAACAACAACTCCCGGAAGGAAAAGAGGTCATTGTATCAGGTAAAATTGAACGATTCAATGGACAACTTTCAATGGTACATCCCGATCATATGACACCAAATGAGCAATCAAATCAGTTTCCCTTCATTGAACCTATTTACCCATCTACCGCCGGATTATCCGCAAAAACACTAAGGCAGGCAATACAAAATGCCCTGGATTGTATTCCTCTCTTACCAGAATGGATAGAAGAAAGCGTTAAAAAACGGCAAAATTTTCCTTCTTTTTCTGTTGCTTTGCGCCGTATCCACATGCCCATCGATCCTGATGATTTAAGCTTAGAAAGTACAGCACGTAAACGTCTTGCCTATGATGAATTGCTCACTTGTCAATTGGCTCTTGGTCTCGTGCGTTTGAAAACCAAATCTCTTTCCGGAATTTCTCGCCCTACGACAAAAACTTATACTAAAAAATTGCTGAAAACCCTCCCCTTCCGGCTAACAAATGGACAAAAAAAAGCGATAAAAGATATTGAAAAAGATTTGGCATCACCCGAACCTATGTTAAGGCTTCTCCAAGGCGATGTAGGAGCAGGAAAGACCGTTGTTGCACTAATGGCAAGTGCACAGGTTGCAGAAAATTCTGGACAGTCAGCTTTAATGGCACCAACAGAAGTTCTGGCTCGACAACATTTTGCTACAATTGTACCTCTTGCTAAAAAGATCGGACTACGAACAGTTCTTTTAACAGGACGAGAAAAAGGAAAAGTACGCACAAATATTCTGAAGGAGATTTTATCAGGAAAAGCCTCTATTATCATTGGTACACACGCTCTTATACAACAAAGCGTTACATATAATAATCTTGCATTGGCTGTTATTGATGAGCAGCATCGTTTTGGAGTACATCAACGTCTTGCTCTTACAGCAAAAGGCCACAAACCGGACATGCTGGTAATGACCGCTACCCCTATTCCACGCACGCTGGTATTAACAACTTTTGGTGATATGGATGTATCTCAAATTACAGAGAAACCAATTGGACGACAACCAATTGCTACGGCAACAATTCCTTTAACGCGGATCAATGAACTTATAGAACGAATTGCATCTGCGTTAAAAAAAGGCGAAAAACTTTATTGGATTTGTCCTTTAGTGGAAGAATCAACAACTCTCGAACTTACCTCAATTGAGAACCGCTTTGCTGTTCTCCATCAACGATTTGGCTCCCGTGTTGGCATGGTTCATGGAAAAATGTCTACAGAGGAAAAAGAGGCAGCAATGGCATCTTTTAAATGTGGAGATATCTGCATTTTAGTTGCAACTACAGTCATTGAAGTAGGAATTGATATTCCTGACGCCTCAATCATTGTTATAGAACATGCGGAACATTTTGGTCTCTCACAATTGCATCAATTGCGTGGACGTGTTGGACGAGGAGAAAAAAAGTCTTCCTGTATTTTACTATATAAAGATCCACTAACAAAAATGGCTGCAGAACGTCTCAATATTATGCGCAACACAGAAGATGGCTTTAAAATTGCTGAAGAAGACTGGCGTTTACGAGGAGAAGGGGAACTGTTAGGAACGCGGCAATCAGGTATGCCTGAATTTCATATGGCAAACCTTGCAGTACATGGTGATCTTTTATCAATAGCAAGAAGAGATGCACGTTCATTTTTGCAACGTGATCCTAATCTCTCTTCAGAACAAGGACAAGCTTTACGTTCTCTTCTTTATCTTTTCGGACGAGACGATGCCACACGTTTATTACGAGCAGGATAGAAATAAAAATCAATCAAATAAAAAAGTTAAAAGCTTTACATATGTATTGTAAAATTTTTTTTATGAATTTGCTACTTCTCATCATTTTTTAACAAATCCTCAGACAAGTTTTACTCAACAGTGACTGATTTTGCCAAATTACGAGGCTGATCAACATCCGTTCCTAATAAAACAGCTGTGTGGTACGCGATTAACTGAATGGGTAAAGCATAAACAAGAGGCGCAACAAATTCCGGAACATCTGGCAAAATAATAGCCGATAGCATATCAAGATGAACTGCTTTTTCTCCCCTTTTATCTGTTATTAAAATAATACGACCATTGCGCGCTGCCACTTCTTGCATATTAGAAAAAGTCTTTTCAAACCACCGATCATAAGGTGCAACAACAATAATTGGGAGTGTCTCATCAACCAAAGCAATGGGTCCATGTTTTAACTCACCTGCGGCATAACCTTCAGCATGAATATAAGAAAGCTCCTTTAATTTTAGTGCCCCTTCCAAAGCAATTGGATAAGAAGTGCCACGTCCAAGATAAAGAACACTTTTTACATTTATTAAATTACGACAAATCCGCTTAATTTTATCATCTAGCTTTAAAACCTCATTTAAAATCCGCGGCACCTCTACTAATTGTTGAACAAACTGATGTTCTTCCTGCTCTGAGAGAGATCCGCGTTGCTTAGCAGCACTAAGCGCTATTGCAGCAAGTGTTGCCAACTGACAAGTAAAAGCTTTTGTTGAAGCAACACCGATTTCCGGCCCTGCCAATGTTGGTAAAATAAAATCAGCTTCTCTTGCCATTGTCGATTGCTCAACATTCACGATTGTCGCTGTTTTTACCCCACGATCACGACAATAACGCAAAGAAGCAAGCGTATCAGCTGTTTCACCAGATTGAGAAACAAACACCGGTAATGTATCAGGTGTCATAGGTGGCTCACGATAACGAAATTCCGAAGCAACATCGTTATCGACACTTAAACCAGCAAAATTTTCAAACCAATAGCGTGCAACCAAAGTTGAATAATAAGCTGTTCCACAGCTTGCAAAGAGTAACCGATTAATGTTTTTCCAATCAATCAAATTCTCAAATGAGCGAACCGTATAATTTCCAAGATTAAGATAACGCGCCAAATTATGAGAAATTACTTCAGGTTGTTCAAACATTTCCTTGTGCATAAAATGACGATGATTGCCCTTGGAAACCAATAAAGATTCCTCAAACAATGTTGTAATAGGACGTTCTACCGGTTTGCTGTTGATATCATAAATTGTTGTACCTTCCCGTGTTAGAATGACCCAATCCCCATCTTCCATATAGCTAATA
Organism: Bartonella sp. B23; assembly: GCF_053793815.1. Classification (NCBI taxonomy): domain Bacteria; kingdom Pseudomonadati; phylum Pseudomonadota; class Alphaproteobacteria; order Hyphomicrobiales; family Bartonellaceae; genus Bartonella; species Bartonella sp. B23. The sequence continues at coordinate 687,847 of NZ_CP200033.1, read as the reverse complement.
CGATCTACAAATGGTGCCAAAGCAATAGCATCCGATCCAACAAAAAATTCATCTTTTCCATAACCAATTGCCAGTGGCGGGCCAGAACGAGCAGCGATCATAAGATTGTCTTCACCTTGAAAAATAAGAGCCGTAGCAAAAGAACCTTTCAACCTTTTCAAACTTGTGCTCACTGATTCCTGCGGAGAAAGACCACTTTTTAATGCACGTGTGATTAAATGTGCAACAACCTCTGTATCCGTTTCTGTTTCAAAGCTATAACCATCCTCAATGAGTTCCTTTTGTAATTCTATAAAATTTTCAATAATGCCGTTATGAACAATTGCAAGCCGTTCAGTTACATGAGGATGAGCATTTCGCTCCACAGCAACCCCGTGGGTAGCCCAACGTGTATGGCCAATTCCTAAATTTCCTTTCAGAGGCATTTTTTTTAATTTTTCTTCTAAATGAACAATTTTACCCTCAGCACGCACACAATGAAGCCGCCCCTTATAAACCGTTGCTACACCAGATGAATCATATCCTCTGTACTCGAGACGCTTCAAACCATCAATTAAAGAGGACGCAACAGGTCTATTTCCAAGAATTCCAATAATTCCGCACATTAAAAAGCTCCAATTTACATCCGAGATTTATAATAATCCGATAAAATAATCCAGCGAACTGATCAAAGACTCTAAAAGATCATATACATCAAATATGGTATGGAAGTACCTAAGAACAAGCCTTTGCACAATGACAAAATCTTCATAAAACCGAGAGTTAAAGTGAAAATCACTTCTTTTGTTTATTCATTGACAAACGTGCACGCAATTTTGCGGCACAATCTTCTTTTATCACCTGTCGTGCTCGCCCAAAAGCTAAACTATTCATAGGCACATTTTCGGTAATAACACTTCCTGAAGCAATATAAGAACTTCTTCCAATAGTGAGTGGAGCAATGAGTGCTGAATTTGAACCAATAAAGGCATTATCACCAATATCGGTTTTATATTTGTGAAATCCATCATAATTACAAGTAACGGTACCAGCCCCAATGTTGCTATATGCACCGATTTCTGCATTACCAATATAACTCAAATGATTAATATTGGTATATTTTCCTACTTTTGCTTGTTTTATTTCGCAAAAATTTCCAACCTTTACAGACCGTGCTAACTCTGTTCCTGGACGCAAACGTGCATAAGGACCAATCCGCACATCCATACCAACCATAGCACCTTCTAGATAACTAAATGCATGGATAACTGCACCAGAGTGCACTTTTACCCCCAACCCAAAATAAACATTCGGCTCAATGATAACATCTGGTTCAATTTCTGTATCATAAGAAAAATAAACAGTTTCTGGTTTAAAAATTGTAACACCAGACAACATTAAATCGCGTGCTTTGCGCCTTTGCCACAAAGCATCAGCTTTAGAAAGTTCAAAACAGTTGTTAATTCCCACAATATTGTCAAAAGGTACTTCAACAACTCGAATATCTAATCCTTCACGTGATGCAATAGAAACAATATCTGTTAGATAATATTCTTGCTTTAAATTATTATTATCAACCTTCTCCAAGAGAGAAAGTGCATATTTTCCATTAATGGCCATTATTCCACCATTACAAAAAGAAATCTCTTTTTCTTCATTGGTTGCATCTTTTTCCTCTACAATCGCGACAAGCTTGCCATTCCTCTCTAGAAGACGTCCATAACCTGTTGGATCTGAAGCACAAAACCCAGCAACAACAATATCTGCTCCCTCAGCAAGTTGCGCGCGCATTTTTAATAATGAATCTTGTTCAATCAAAGGGGTATCACCAAAAACAATGAGAACATCATCCACCCCTTTTTGCAGAGCTAAATGAGCACAAAGAGCAGCATGAGCGGTTCCTAAACGTTCTTTTTGTTCAAAAATCATCGCATTTTTTACAAATGATTGAACAGTTTCAATGACATATGCTGATCCCTTCCCCACGACAACAGCTAATTGTGCAACACCTGCCAGTTCTATTTGTTTTATAACGTGGCATATAAGGGGCAATCCAGCAATTTTATGAAGAACTTTAGGAAGAGACGACTTCATACGCGTCCCCTCACCTGCTGCAAGGACAATAGAAAGACAACTTCTCATCATAAAACACATAAAATTAACGAGAAAATCCAAAAAAACTCATGATATCATGCCAACGAATAGTTTCAACATTGCTTAATGAAGGAAAATTTTCTAAAAGCCAAAATGAAAAATCCTGCATAAAGCCTGTTAAAAATAAAATACCTGTCACAACCAAAAAAATACCAATAAATTTTTCAATTTTTCCCAGATGAACACGAAAAATTCCCAAAAATCTCATAAAGCTGCTTGAAAATAGAGCTGCTAACACAAAAGGCACCCCAAGACCAAACGCATAAACCCCTAAAAGAACAGCTCCCTCACTCACAGTTTTTTTTGTTCCAGCAAGTGTTATAATAGGTCCTAAAATTGGACCAATACATGGTGTCCAACCAAATGCAAAAGATAAGCCAATAATGTACGCCCCTAACGGCCCAGTAGGTGTTTTGTGCGTTCGAAAACGCGCCTCACGAAATAAAAAAGCAATTTTAAAAAAACCTAAAAAATTTAAGCCAAAAATAATAATGATAATTCCAGCAACAAGCGCAAACCAATCACGATAATAACCAACGAATTGACCAATTGTGCTTGCACTGGCACCTAATGCAACAAAAACGGTTGTAAAGCCAAGCACAAAAGCAAGAACAGAAGATAAAAGTGCCCACCGTATAAACACTTCTCTCTCATGCTTTTTGGAACGAAAATCATCAATCCCGATACCTGCCATATAACACAAATAAGGAGGAACTAAAGGCAAAACACACGGTGATAAAAAAGATAATGCACCAGCAAAAAATACACCAACTGTTGAAATTTCTACAATCAAAACACTCTATCCACTTTCAAGGATGATTTATGCCACATAATAATCATCGGTTTATTTCTTAATCAATTTGTTGCATGTTTTGTGCATCTGCCACCACACTTAAATCTTCATCATGACCAGAAACAACTGAAAAAACTTTTTGATAAATTTTATCTTTATTTTTAGCAATCGCAATATATTCGCCCTCAGCTAACACGAGTGAAACATAAGCACCAACTGTTTCATGAATGATATCGCCAGAATTATTGGTAATAGACCAACTCGTGTCTGCAAGTGCTTCTCCTCCTTCCTGTCGTACCAGCTTTAATACAATTTGAGCCGCCTGATGTTCAAGAGTCACCTCCGTAATTTTACCAGCATCTACTTGGATATCGGAACGAACAACCGCATTAATGGAACCATAATGGGAAGCCACATGATAGTGTCCCGCTTTCAAACGCACAATTGATTGAGCTCTAACATTTGATAAAATCACACCTGTTTCATCATTCTCTTTTTCATCTTCATAGATAGTGAAACGCAATTCCTTTTCATTGACTACACCGTTTAGTAGTATAGCATTTAAAATAACACCACCAGCATCAAGATTAAATTTTTTAACAAGATTCTGCCCACTTTCCAAATTTATGCGGTGCATTGCACTCACATGACCAAATGAGACATGAACAAGATAATTTCCTGGTTCCAAATCAAAATGTGCGCTTCCCCCCTCATAAGTTGCAATCAATGGTAATTTATTGTCAATTCCTAAGATAGGCGCATAAATACGCCATACAAGCCCTTTCGTAATATCTTCATTGCTGTCTGTTAACTGAGCGTGCAAGATAAGCTGGGGCTGAGAAACTAAATTTTCTTTTCCAGAATCTTGAGATTTTAAAATAAAATTTGTTAGTTGTTTTTGCTGAGCATCTTGCTCTTTCCCTTCTTCAGAAAAGACGCAATCACTCCAAATCAATAAAGTAAGCGCCACAAATAACCACAACCATCGGCGCAATATTTTTATAAAAACACCCATTCCCATATTGTTAACCAAAGTGATAATTTTTTCAAGAAACAATATCACAAAGCCACCACACTAAATTGAAAAACTCACACCGCAACCACATGATGAGATGGCATTGGGATTATGAATCTGAAAAGACTGCCCCATAAGATCATCAACAAAATCGATTTCAGCCCCTTCCAGGAAGGGAAGAGATACTGAATCAATAAGGACGATTGCTCCATTCTTTTTCAAAACAAGATCATCTTCACTCTTTTCAGAAACCAAATTGTATTTATAAGAAAAACCTGAGCATCCGCCGCCTTCAACAGAAATACGCAATCCGATTTTATCGGATTCATTCAAAAGTATCTGTGCAATTTGCTTAGCAGCAATATCTGAAATATTCACACCCATTTTATATATCCTTGCGTTAGACTATCAAGAAAGAGTATCTCCTGTTAAAGAGAAATTTACTCAATATAAATCTCTCTCAGTTTAGGATGAGAACGGACGACTTGCAATGGACATAAGTAATTTCTGTTATCAATCTCGAATGGTTTATAGTGCAAACCCGAAAACAAGCCGTGGTAGATTATTCCATGAAACAGTAAGTACTATACGATCACCTTTCCAACGAGATAGAGACCGTATTATTCATTCTAATGCATTTCGACGTCTTAAACATAAAACTCAAGTCTTCATTGCTGATGAAAGTGATCATTATCGCACGCGGCTGACACATTCAATAGAAGTTTCTCAAATTGCACGAACATTAGCCCGTGCACTATGTCTTGATGAAGATCTTGCTGAAGCTATTGCTCTTGTTCATGACTTTGGGCATACGCCTTTTGGTCACGCAGGAGAAGATGCCCTTAATGAAGCAATGGCACATTATGGTGGTTTTGACCATAATGCACAAGCGTTACGCATTGTCACAAAACTAGAACAACGCTATGCAAATTTTGATGGACTTAACCTCACTTGGGAAACGCTCGAAGGACTTGTGAAACATAACGGCCCCCTTTTAGGTCCTTATGCGAAAAGAAAAAGCGTTCCTATCGATATTCTGCAATATAATGCAAAGCAGAACCTTGAACTCGATTGCTTTGCTGGACTGGAAGCACAATGTGCTGCTATTGCTGATGATATTGCTTACAATGCGCATGATATTGATGATGGTTTACGTTCGCGATTTTTAACACTTGATCAATTCGAGCACATCTCGCTAACCGCAACATTATTAGAAGATATAGCAGCAGAGTATCCACAGCTTGATCATACTCGACGCGGTTACGAACTGGTGCGGAAACAAATAACAACCATGGTTGAAGATGTTATTAAACAATCAAAAAAGAACTTAGCACACATCAAACCAAAAAGCGTAAACGATGTTCACCAAGCAAAACAAACCATTATTACCTTTTCTCCTGCGATGACGGTTTACGAAAAAGAACTAAAAGATTTTCTATTTAAAAATCTTTATTACCATGATCAAGTCCTCAGTCGCCGTAATGCAGCAAAATGCATTGTACAAAAATTATTCGACTGTTATTATCAGAATCCAGATGTTATGCCTGAAAGTTGGCACAGCAAAACAACTCACTTAACAGATCAAGAGTTAGCACGTCTTATTGCTGACTTTCTGTCAGGTATGACCGATCACTATGCTCTACGTGAGTATCACCGTTTGTTTGACTGGCCAGATAATTTTGCTTAATCGTTTTTGAATATATGATGGAAGTTTAATATGAATGTCTTTAGAAATTTCGAGAATAAAATTAAAAAATTACTCGAATTATCTGGTATAAAAGGAAAAAATGGAGAAAACTTAGATTTATCAAAAATCACTGTTGACCCCCCACGTGATTCTTCACATGGTCATTTATCAACCAATGCTGCCATGGTTCTTGCAAAGTCTGTCGGGCTTAATCCACGTGCGCTTGCAGAAAAAATCATAGAATTTCTCCAAAATGATTCTTCTATCGACTATATTGATGTTGCGGGTCCTGGGTTTATCAACGTAAAACTTACAAAACCATTTTGGCAAGGTGCAATAAAATCCATGCTTGAATTGGGCGTCTCTTATGGCCGTATTCCAATAGGACAAGGAAAACGAATTAATGTTGAATATGTATCAGCAAATCCGACAGGGCCAATGCATGTGGGACATTGTCGTGGGGCTGTCGTTGGAGATGTTCTCTCTAATTTATTGCAATTTGTTGGGTACGACATTACGAAAGAATATTATATAAATGATGCGGGCAAACAAATTGAAATGCTTGCCCATTCTGTACTGTTACGCTATCGTGAAGCTCTTGGACAAAAAGTTAATGAAATTCCAGAAGATCTATACCCTGGTGAATATCTCATACCATTGGGTAAATTGCTTGCTCGAGAATTTGGTGATCGATTACTCACTATGGATAAAGATGAAGCTTTATCTGTCGTGAAAGAGCGTGCAATTCATGCCATGATGTTGATGATTCGCAGAGATTTGGCAGCTCTTAATATTTATCATGATATATTTTTCTCTGAGCGAATGCTTTATGCAGACAATGCGCGCGCTATTCATAATACGATTAATGATCTTACTTTGAATGGTTACATCTACAAAGGAAAGCTCCCACCACCAAAAGGGCAAAATATGGAAGACTGGGAACCGAGAGAACAAACTTTGTTCCGCTCAACAGATGTTGGAGATGATCAAGATCGTGTTTTAGTTAAGTCTGATGGTTCTTATACTTATTTTGCAGCGGATGTTGCTTATTTTCATGATAAATTTAATCGCCATTTTGATGAAATGATTTATATTCTAGGTGCTGATCACGCTGGTTATGTAAAACGACTAGAAGCGATGGCAAAAGCAATTTCTGGAGATAAAGCCAAATTGAGTGTCTTATTATGTCAACTGGTAAAGCTCTTCCGCAATGGTCAACCTGTACGCATGTCGAAAAGAGCAGGATCATTTGTTACCTTACGTGATGTTGTGGAAGAAGTTGGCCGTGATTCAGTGCGTTTTATGATGCTATACCGTAAATGTGAAGCACCTCTTGATTTTGACTTTGCCAAAGTAACAGAACAATCAAAAAATAACCCTGTTTTCTACGTACAATACGCAAATGCACGTTGTCACTCCGTTTTTCGTCAAACGCAAGAGACCTTTCATATTAAAAATTTTTCAAACGATATTATGATTGCGCACCTTAATCGATTAACTGACGATAATGAAATATTCTTAATACGAAAACTTTCTGAATATCCTCGTATCATTGAACAAGCCGTAATCCATAAAGAACCACATCGATTGGCGTTTTATCTCTATGACCTTGCTTCCAGTTTTCATGCTCATTGGAATAAAGGGAGCGATAATCTTAGTTTACGTTTCATTCAGCCTGATGATAAGGAACTATCACTCGCTAGATTGGGATTGATACAAGCTGTAATAAACATTTTATCATCAGGACTTACAATTGTGGGAGTCGAAGCACCAACAGAAATGCGTTGAAAAAGTTCTATAAATACATAAAATAGATATCTTGTTGATGAATTTTTCATATATCCTTGTCGTAGGAGGGAGGAAGTTTATAATTTTAAAAAATAGCAAATCGAAATTAACCGTTTATTGCATGCAAATGCAGATCATCATGTGAGAAAAGCTATGAGCGATAACGATCGCAAGAATCCGCGCGAAATAAAACAAGATCATGAACGTCATGATCCTTTGGACAGACTTACGCGAATTTTTAATCCAAACAAACAAAGCGGAAATCAAAACGATCAATCTTCTTTACAAACTGATCGATCAATACCTAGTGCTCCCAAAACTTCATCTTACAATGATGATTTTGATCTGTCCTTTATTGAAGCAGAACTTGAAAATAGTTTAAAAAACGACTTGTTTTTTGATGATCAAAAGGAGCAATGGAGCTTACATACAACCGGCGATGAATCAACCTCAGATTCTTTACCGACAGCTTTCTTCAACCGTTCAGAACAAAATCGTTTTTTGCCTGAAGAGAAACACTCTTCAGCTGTTGGTCAGGATGAAGAGAAAATTTTGGACGCGCTTTCTCCATTGCCTATTCAGAAGAGTCAATTGCCTAAAAAGGGAATGGCACCAATACATACGGATCCTTTTTTTGAAAAAAGGGATCTTAGTGAACGATCAGAAAATCTCTTTTTCGATGAAGCGGATAAATACGATAATCCTAGAGGAAGTGCTACAGAATCTCTTGAACAAGATCGCCGATTTTCACAAACAACCTTGCAACAAAAAAACGCTCCCAATACACAACGAAGTCATGACGGTGATCAAAATTTTCACAACAGCCCCGTGAATCATCCATATAAAGTTTCAGCTGATCAAGAAAATCGGACTACAGAATATTACTCCGATCTTTCCCCTTCCTTTCCAGATACAAACGTATTTCCCTCATCTTCTGACTTTGTTTCGGAGAGAAGAGGCACTGCAAAAAGTAAAATGACAACTGGCTTCCCATCACCTTTAGATTCGACACAAATTAATAAACAGTCTGATTTAGAAGGCTTTTCACGAGAATCCCATACCACCAATTATCCCCACTTTTATGAAGAAGAATTCTCAAAGCAAGAAACTTATGCTAAAAAAACTCCGGAATATTACGGAACTCAGGCTAAATACGCCATTAATACAGAAAATATCCCTGCCCAAAATAATGAAAAAGAAATACCGTATAATCAAAGTAATTTAAATTATATGCACTCCACACCGCAGACTCTTGATACGGAAAACGAAGAGGTTTTTTTTGCTCATAGCACTGCGCATCGTGGAGATGCTCCCCCTCCAAGTGTCGATACTTATAAATTTGCAGAAGAAGTTGTGGAAAAAACTGGACCAATTATGGTTCCTGAGGTTCCATATGAGGCCCCAGAATACGGGGTACTAACTGATGATTTAAAAGAAGAATTTTCTGATGTCCTCAATGTGGGAAATGTTCCACGAGAGGATTTTTCACGGCAACAACAGGAAAATAATGAAATCTTTAATGAAATTTTTCACCAAACCATGGAAAATCCAAAAGAGGATGTATACAGAAATTCTCAAGATCAAAATGCCAGTTATTTTCCCACTAAAAATATGGAATATCATTCTCCTAAAGAGAACCCATTATACAGAAGTACAGATGAAATCTCCACGCATGGATCAAATACTCCTTCCTTTAAAAATTTTATTGTTGGTAAAACTTTCGTCAGAAGTGTTATTTTTCTTACCTTAGTAACAGTTGGTTTCTTTGGTTATTTTCATTTTTTTATGCCGTCACAAAAAAATGAAAATTCTCCTATCATCTACGCTGATGATAGACCTTTCAAATTCAAGCAAAAAACATCCGAATCAAAGAATGATGTTGCACATAATTTAGACATTTATAGACAAACAACCGGACAAGATAAAAAACAAGAAAATACACAACAATCTCTTATTGATGATTCTGAACAACCTGAAGACTTAATGGGATTGAACCAGCAAAAACCTACAAGTTTTTCATCATCTTCTTTTAATCAATCTGATGTTGAAGATGCAGTGACTGAAGCTATCAATCACACCGTTCCAACACGAGAAGTACAAACTGTTATTGTAAACAAAGACGGTACAGTTGTACTGGCACCAAGGCATTACACAGAGAAAAAAACAACTAATAAACCAGAAAAAATGATTGATCAAACTGCTGTAGATCAACCTCAAGATTTTTTCTCTGTTTCTTCATATAATTCCGATGTGGATGACAAAGAAACGGAACATACTTTCGCAAGTGATATTGATAAAATAATAACTGAAAGCACTTCTACCCCTCATGTTGAAGAAAAAGTTATACCTCTTTCTTTGCATGCAGAAAGAAATTCAGAGCTGCAAAGACATGCTAATCCTCTCCCACCATCACCAGACCGCATAGCTACACAAAATTCAGAAGATTATTATGTACAACTTGCATCTCAACCCACTCACGCATTGGCGAGAGACTCTTTGAAAAGCATAAAATCCAAATTTGGATTCCTTATTGGCGCTCGTCCTTTAAATATTCAATCTGCTCTCATACCTGGAAAAGGAACTTATTATCGTGTTCGTATACGAATGCAAAACCGGAATGATGCTATAAGTCTTTGTGAAGACATAAAAAATTCTGGAGGAAATTGCTTCGTCACACGCTAAATAAACTATGCAATGGCTTTTAATAACCGCAGCATGATCTTTTTAATATCAATCAATTAATTTGTTGATTAATTTTAGGATATTAAAATCGTCTTAATTTTTAGGCTTATGCATGTGGAATAGTTTACACATTAATCTACACCTTATGAGATTTTTTATCTGAAGGATTATTCATAAAGCAAGGGTGACGTCGTGTTTTTATAGGTATAAAGTATTTTTGATATTCAATTTGAATCTTTTCCCGGATTTATCATCGTTTGATTTGATTCTGTAGTATTATAGCGAGATATATGTTCAGGATATTTTTCAAAAAATGATCCTAAAAAACTAAAAATAAGCCAAACAACAAAAACTCCAAGAACAATAGCAAGAATACCTCTAGCAATTGAATTAAGTTGTTCACGCTCTTTTTTTTCAGAAGCTATATATTTATCATACGTGTGATGATTTCTATCAATCATGGTGAATTCCTTTTTTCAATTCCTTTACCTAAATTACAAAATATGCATATAAGAAATTATTCAGATACCTATTTTGGAAAACGCTAAATATCACCGAAAGTTCCAGATTACTGGATAAAATCGAAAAGGAGAAACATAAAAACAAAAAGACCTTTCAATAGTCCTTCCTTTTAATCCTATAATAAAGCATTGACACAAATGTTTTGCTAATAATAAACTTATAACGAAATTATCTCTTTATTTTTATTAAGCAATACTTAGAAATGAAGCATATCCTAAAAGGTTTTAATTATGAAATTTTCTACATCATGGCTTCCATTCAAAATAGAAAAACATCCATATCCTCTATCAGACGAGAACCGTGGGAAAATTTTAAAAAATCCTGGTTTTGGTCAATTTTTTACAGATCACATGTGTACTATTCAATGGACTGAAGACAAAGGTTGGCATAACCCCGTTATTTCTCAATACAAAACTTTAGAGATTAACCCAGCAAGTACTGTTTTGCATTATGCGCAAGAAATTTTTGAAGGTTTAAAAGCATATCGTGCAAAAGATGGGCGAATTTTGTTGTTCCGCCCTGATGCCAACGCACAACGTTTTATAGAATCGGCGAAGCGTTTGGCTATGCCAGAATTGCCAAAGGATATTTTTTTAAATGCCATTAATCAATTTATAAAAATTGATCAAAAATGGGTTCCAGATATTCCAAATGCTAGTCTCTACATACGCCCATTTATGTTTGGTAATGAAAGCTTTTTAGGAGTTCGCCCTTCTAAAGAATATCTTTTTTGCATCATAGCGTCTCCGGTTGAATCATATTTTAAAGGAGAAGAAAAGTCTATTAGCGTATGGATAGAAACAGATTATAGCCGTGCCGGTCCAGGAGGTACAGGTGCCGCTAAATGTGGCGGCAACTATGCAGCAAGCTTACTAGCACAAAGAAGTGCAACACAAAATGATTGTAGCCAAGTACTTTTCCTTGATATGGTTGAACATAAGTGGATTGAAGAACTCGGTGGCATGAATGTTTGCTTTATTATGGCAAATAATAAACTTGTAACACCTGCACTTAATGGCACTATTCTTCCAGGAATAACACGTCATTCAATTTTACAATTGGCGCAAGAAATGGGGTTAACGGTAGAAGAGCGTCCTTACTCTTTTGAATCGCTCAAGGAAGATGCACAAAGGGGTCACCTTAAGGAGGTCTTTGCTTGTGGTACGGCAGCTGTTATTACATCAATCGGTCGCTTCAAATACAAAGGTGACGAATTCATTATTGGAAATGGAATGATTGGTGAGGTCACGAAACAACTTTGCACACAACTAGTTGAGATTCAAAAGGGCGACAGAGAAGATAAGAATGGTTGGGTACATTCTGTCCAACTCTCATAACAATGAAACAATTCCTGGAAATATCACCTGTACTTCTATGAGAGAATCTCTTAGAGATTTTATGGAAATATGCTTTTCAGAAATAATATTCCTTCACCCTTTTAACAGTTGCAATAAAAAAGCATTAATCAAATTTTGAATAATCTCTATGCCTCGCCTTAATATGACGAACAGTACCGGTATGTGAGCGCATCACAAGTGTTTCTGTTTGAATATAACGGGGGGTAAACTTAACACCAGAAAGCATATTTCCATCCGTTACACCTGTTGCAGAAAATAACACATCACCCTTTGCCATTTCTTCCATTGTATAAACTTTATGAGGGTCATCAATCCCCATTTTGGCTGCACGTACAATTTTTTCCTCTGTATCAAGCTGCAAACGTCCTTGCATCTGCCCACCAATACAACGCAAAGCTGCAGCCGCCAATACACCCTCTGGAGCTCCACCAACTCCCATATAGATGTCAATACCCGTTTCATCTGGATCAGTTGTATCGATAACTGCGGCAACATCTCCGTCGCCAATTAAACGAATTGATGCCCCCGTTGCTCGCACTTCTTCAATTAATTTCTCATGGCGAGGTCGATCCATAATACAAACAGTCACCTGATTAACAGCTACTCCCTTAGCTTTTGCAAGAGCATGAATATTATCAGCAGGAAAAGCATCTATATCAACAACCCCCTTAGGATAACCGGGACCAACAGCAATTTTTTCCATATAAACGTCGGGAGCATAAAGCAAATTACCTTTTTCAGCAACCGCAATCACAGCCAGGGAATTAGCAAGGTTTTTGGCACAAATTGTTGTTCCCTCGAGTGGATCAAGCGCAACATCTATCGCTAGTCCATTTTTTTGAAGACCCACTTTCTCTCCAATATAAAGCATAGGAGCTTCATCGCGTTCACCTTCACCTATCACTACTGTACCATCAACAGGCAATCGGTTAAGTTCCTGACGCATTGCATCTACAGCAGCTTGATCAGCAGCTTTTTCATCACCACGACCGCGCCAGCGTGCAGCTGCAACAGCAGCACGTTCAGTGACACGCACCAATTCAAGCGTTAGAATACGGTCAAGCTTATTTAAATTTTTCTGAGTTGTGAGCATATAAAAAGTCCTACCAAATGAGTATTAGTAAAAAGCACTAGCATTTATTGCAAAGCATTAAGAAGATAGCTTTTAGCAGAGACAATAACTCTCCACAAAAAAAACACTCACGCTTCTTCCTTTTCCATCATAAAACAAATTATCAATTCTATGCTATAGATTCGATACGAATTAATTGAGATTTTGCAACAAGATGACCATTTTTTTCAATTTCTGCAAGCGCTTGTCGAACATTCACTTCCGTTGTTTCATGTGTTATCAAAATGATTGTTTTTACAATTTGACTGTCTACAAAAGGTTTTTGAACAATTGACTCTAATGAAATATTGTTGTCAGCCATATGCCTTGCAACTGCCGCAAAAACGCCAGCACGATCATGAACATTCAAACGAATAAAATAGCTACCTGCATGATGAGAGATACGCGCTCTTCTATGAGGAGAAAGTCCTAATGCTGGACTTCTTAAAACAGGTACATACTGAAAGCCGTGGCATGCTTTCGCTATATCAGCCAAGTCACCAATAACCGCTGATGCTGTTGCCATTCCTCCAGCACCGGGACCAGAAAACAGCAATTCACCTAATAAATCACTTTGAATAGAAAGAGCATTCGTTACACCATGAATCTGTGCAATCATTGATGATGTTGGTACCATTGTTGGATGAACACGTTGCTCGATTCCGGAATTAGTTTCTAATGCAACCCCTAAAAGCTTAATCCGATAACCCAATTCATCAGCCGCACGAATATCAATTTGCGAAATATTACTAATTCCTTCAACATAGACATCATCTAATGAAACCGCAGTTCCAAATGCCAAACTTGTCAGTAAAGCTAACTTATGAGCGGTATCATTTCCCCCAATATCAAAAGTTGGATCAGCTTCAGCATAACCAAGTCTCTGTGCATCTGTCAAACAATCTTCAAATGAAAGACCTTCAGTAAACATACGTGTTAATATATAGTTGCAGGTTCCATTTAAGATACCATAAATCCGTGATATATGGCTCCCAGCAAGAGATTCTCTCATAGCTTTTATGATAGGAATTCCCCCAGCAACGGCCGCTTCAAAATTAAGAAAGACACCTTTTTTTTCTGCAATCACAGCAAGCGTTACCCCATGTCGAGCGAGAAGCGCTTTATTGGCAGTAACAACATGATGTCCCATCTCAAGCGCCTTCTTAACAGCTTCATACACTACATCTAATTCACCACCAATTAATTCAACAAAAACATCAATCTCACCAGAAGCAGCCATATCTACGGGTGAATCAAACCATTTCACATCACTCAAATCAATTCCACGATTACGGCCTTTATCACGCGCACTAACAGCAATAATTTTGATTGGTCGTCCGCATTGGCAAGCCAAACTACTGGCTTTTTCACGTAAAGTCCTAACAACTGAACTACCAACTGTACCCAAACCCGCAATGCCAACCCTTAAAGCTTCTGCCATTATCTAACTGATTATCCCTATTATTTTTTTGAAAAAGATTTAAATGATGTGCAAACCAATGCAAATGATACTTAAAATTAACGCAATCTAAAGAAGTCCCTCATTCTACTCAACCCAATTTTTTTCCCTAGGACAACAACAACAACAATAGCACTTGTGCAATAAAAATCTCTAAAAACAAAAATACTTATATTCTTTAAAGATTAGAAATCATATTTACGAATTTAAACGCTAAAAATTTCTCATGAGCACATAAAAAAATTTCAATCGTAAATTTTACACTGCTTTTTATATCTCTAACAAGTGCAAAATAAAGAAACATTCTTTTAAAAAGCAATCGTAACGCTAATTTTTATAAAAGTAAAAATTTACTTAATCCTGATAAACATTAACACAAAAAAATTCAATTATTACAGGAAATTTAAACAGAAAATTTTAAAATTTATAAATAAAAATTATTGCCAAAAATTGCATGAGCATCCAATTTAACAAATATTGAAACAACAACAATCTTTCATATGATGAATTAAAAGGATGGATACAACAAAGTGTAGCAAAAGATAATACCACATATCTTGTTACCGTTGCATAATTTGAACTTTATCAGCAGTATTTCTGCCCCTTAATCTAAATATCTTCATACCCCGTATATACCTCAAAAAACTCTAAATCGAAACGGGGACATAAGCTTGGCTTATATAAAATACAACTCTAAAATACTAGAAAATACAGAATAGCTATAATATTTGTAATAAGCTGCACATTTTACAGCAACGAATCAATAACATCTTGAAAGATGTGGTTAATTACAATTATGCGTGTCTAAGTTAATTTTCCTCATGCATAGTGGCTTTCAAATAAAAATTGTTCAGATATCTCAAAGAGAAATTGGTGGTTTTTAATTTTTTTTCTAAAAATCTTTTAATTCAGCTATGTAAAGAGAAATGGAAAAAGTAATTATTTTTCATACTCTTCAAAGAAACATACCTAAAAATAATTTAATAAAATATGTTTTTTTTAAAAAAATTACGCAGAGGACTTGCGAAGTAAAAAGATCACCTCTATAAGCCTCATCATTGGTTTGCGCCCATCGTCTAGCGGTTAGGACGCCGCCCTTTCACGGCGGAAACAGGGGTTCGATTCCCCTTGGGCGTACCAAATCTTTGTTTTTTAGATAACGTGTTGATTTTACATTACTTTTGAAGAAATAGGATGCATAAATAAGGATGGAAGAATCATTTTTTAGTATGTTTCTGTGTACCTGCAAGAGAATCGTCAAAGTCACCCTGTGAATAGCTTATTTTCTTTTTTTGAGGAAGTTGCTTTGTTGCGTGCGCCGGTAGTTAGAGGTGAAAATTTATTGAAAGCAAAATTTTTTAGCAATTGTATTCCTTAATAAGCTAGAATCTTTGAACTATACTAGTTATATTGTAAGTTTTTTAGCAAAGATTTTCCCTGTCCTTTAGCAGAGTGTTTTATTCAAAATGACTGCAAAAGATTCTAAAATATCCTAAAAGGACAAACTACAACGTGTTTTATAAAACCAGTTTTTCATGACAGCTTTTCTTTATCGCATTAAATTTTTATCTAAAAAACGAATCATATCCTCAGAATTAAAATCTCAACACCAAAGGTCTACAATCTCATTTACTGCATACAATAACGCAAAAAACTGTACATATATTAGGTTATATCAAATAATTAAATATTTCATAAAAAATAAATAACCTCTAATACCACCAGTAAAAATTCATTCAAAATATGTCTTTCGCAGTAAAATTGTGCCCTCTATGAGGTATATCCCGTTATATCACATATGAATGCCTCTCTATCATTCTTTGTTTTTGCTTTTCATCACAAACCTGAAAGTGCTATAAAAGAATATCACTTAAACGAAAAAGGACTTCTAATGGCAAGGATCAAAGTAGAAAACCCCGTTGTTGAAATTGATGGGGATGAAATGACTCGTATCATCTGGAAATATATCAAAGATAAATTGATTCATCCCTATCTAGATATTGAGCTTAAATATTACGATCTTTCTGTCGAAAATCGGGATGCAACCAATGATCAGATAACTGTCGATTCTGCCAATGCTATCAAAAGATATGGTGTTGGCATAAAATGTGCAACCATCACGCCTGATGAAGAACGTGTTAAAGAATTTAACCTAAAAAAAATGTGGAAATCACCCAATGGTACAATCCGCAATATTTTAGGAGGAGTGATTTTTCGTGAACCCATTATCTGTAAAAATGTACCACGTCTTGTATCTAATTGGACGAAGCCAATTATTATCGGGCGTCATGCTTTCGGCGACCAATATAAAGCAGCTGATTTCAAATTTCCTGGAAAAGGAAAACTAAGCATTAAATTTGTTAGCGATGACAATCAAGTTATCGAACATGATGTTTTTGATGCTCCCAGTGCAGGAGTCGCCATGGCTATGTACAACCTTGATGAATCAATTCGTGACTTTGCCCGCGCATCTTTTAACTATGGGATACAACGAAATGTTCCAGTCTATCTTTCAACAAAAAATACCATTCTGAAAGTTTACGATGGTCGTTTTAGAGACATCTTTCAAGAAGTATTTGATACAGAATTTAGAGCTGAATTTGAAAATCGTAAATTATACTACGAACATCGTCTAATCGATGATATGGTTGCTTCTGCACTTAAATGGTCAGGTGGCTACGTGTGGGCGTGTAAAAACTATGATGGTGATGTTCAGTCTGACACCGTTGCTCAAGGCTTTGGTTCCCTCGGTCTCATGACTTCTGTTCTCATGACACCAGACGGTAAAATTATTGAAGCAGAAGCTGCACATGGTACAGTGACACGTCATTATCGTCAGCATCAAAGAGGAGAAGAAACATCAACAAATTCTATTGCATCCATTTTTGCGTGGACTCGTGGACTTGCGCACCGTGCTAAATTAGACAACAATGAAAAATTAAAAAATTTTACTACAACATTAGAAAAAGTTTGTATTAAAACCGTTGAAGATGGTTTTATGACCAAAGATCTCGCACTTTTGATTGGGCCTAAGCAAAAGTGGCTCTCTACAATAGGTTTCCTCGATAAAATTGACGAAAATCTCAAAAAGCAATGGGTAATTAAATGACAGCTTAATTTAAATTCCAAAGCTCTGCGAAAGGAGAGCTTTGAATCTTCTCTTGGAAAATTTAAACAATTGCCTTATAAATAAAAGGAGTGAACTCGTTACTGAATAGCAAGAACAGTGGAAAAAGAAAATTGGTCCGCACTTTTATTGGGTGAAAGTGGTGTTCGTTTTTTAACGTTTACGGGTGGTGTTATGTTACACGCCACAAACGTTTACATTGTTGTTACTATTTTACCCTCTCTTATGAATGATATTGGCAGTAAACTATATTATTCTTGGGTAGCTACTATTTTTATTACAGCATCTCTCCTTGGTACTTCGCTTGCAACGAAAATATTAGGAAAAGTAGGTCCTCGCAAAGCCTATTTTATCTCTGGACTCATCTTTGCCGTTGGAACTTTTGTGTGCAGCACTGCATCAACTATGCCATTATTTTTAATAGGGCGATTTGTTCAAGGATTTGGAAGCGGCTCTTTGCTATCCTTATCCTATTCTATGATACGTATTGTTTTCAGTCCACCTTTGTGGTCACACGCATTGAGTATTATCTCTGGAATGTGGGGAATATCAACCCTGTTAGGACCGGCTATCGGCGGTATCTCTGTACAATATGGCTTATGGAGAGCGTCCTTTTGGCTAATTGGAGCGTTAGCAATAATCTTCTCACTCATGGCCCTTAAAGTTTTACCAAAAGATAATGAAAATTATGTTCCAACATCCCCACTCCCTCTCGCACAACTCTGCATACTCAGCTCATTGATTTTCATCATTTCTGCTGGAGAAGCTACGGATACTGTAGTTGCAAAAATATGCGGGCTAGTTATTGGATTGTGTCTTCTCTTTATTCTAGCAAAGATCGAATCATCTACGCTTCATCCTATGTTACCACGTAACTCTTTTTCCTTCTCTTCCGAGTTTTTTCCTGTTTACGTATTAATACTCACTATGACTACAATAGTGTACAGTATAGAGCTTTATTTTCCACTTTTTCTTCAAGAACTTCATGGGCAGGCTCCGCTTATTGCTGGTTATATGGCGGCACTCATGAGCCTCGGTTGGACATGTGGCGCCCTATCAAGTGCTGGTATATCCGCAAAAAAAATTTGCAGTATAATTGTATATTCTCCTATATTAAAACTGTTAGGGGTAAGCGTTCTACTATGGTTTATTCCAACAGAATTTTCCACATCTAAACATATTTTTATCATTTGCTTTGCATTATTTGCTATCGGAGTCAGTGCTGGCATAGCATGGCCACATTTATTAACACGAATCCTGCAATGTGCAAACGATGAAGATGCTCTACGTGCTAGTGAATCTCTTACTTCCGTACAGCTATTCTCAATGGCTTTTAGCGCAACATTAGCAGGAACAATTACTAATCTTGCGGGGCTATTTAATCCTGGAGGAACAACAGGGATGATTTCTGCAGCAAAAACTCTTCTTGTAGCACTTATCAGTCTTTTATTCTTTCTTGGTATTCCATTTGCCTTACGCGTTTCCTACAGCATATTTAAAAACCCAACCGGTCAATCTAAAGATTAAGCAAATAAAAAATCTCCTTTCCTTTTAAGAATCACTCATAACTGAGAAAAATGTTGATCACATTTTTCCATGTACCACGAAAAGCAAAAAATCAATAATCCACATAAGGTTAAAACCCCCCCTAAAATGGCAGTATATTCATAGCTATAGCCAAATTTCAAAACCCATGCTCCAGATTCTGCTCCAAGGGCATTAGCAATATTAAAAGCAGATTGCATTAAAGCTCCCGCAAAAATCTGTCCATGTAGAGCAACATCCATGATTTTTGTTTGTATGGATGGCATAGCTGCGAAAGAAGTACCAACAAAAAAGCATCCTAATGCTGCCGTCAACGGAGTATGAGATAAAAAGAAAAAAAGAAAAAAAACAAATGTACTCCAAAGCATAGAAAAAAATATCATTGGTGAAGTACCAGTTTTAACTGCAAATTTAGGCCCCAAAAGATTACCTACCACCATCCCTAATCCAATTAACGGCATAGTAAATGGCACCCAATCAAGTGGAACACCAGCGGTATGCATTAATGTTGATTTAACATAAGTAAAAACAGAGAATAATCCTGATGCTCCAACCGAAACCATCGCTAAGAGAAACCACACTTGCTTTTGCTTTAATGCATCCAGCTCGCATAGAAAACTTTTTTTTGGAACATTCGAATCAGAAGGTAAAAACTTCCAAATAAGCAAACAACACGATAAAGCAATAGCACCTACAAAGATAAAAGCAATCTGCCAACCAACAAACTGACCAATCCAAGTTGCACCTGGTGCTCCAAAAACGGTTGCAGTTGTTAAACCAAGCATAACATATCCAACAGCTTTAGAACGTTCATTCATTTTCACCATTGAAGCTGCAACCGTAGTAGAAAGCCCGAAATAGATGCCATGTGGAAGGCCACTGATAAACCGCAGTGCCACTAGTATGCTAAAATCAGAAAAAAAAGCACTAGCAATATTTGCCATTGCATAAAAAAACATCAATCCTGTTAAAATAGCTTTACGTGATAACCTAGCTGTTGCTACAGCCAAAAGAGGTGCTCCAATCACGACACCCAATGCATAAGCAGAAATATATTGACCAGCCGTAGGAATATCAACACATGAGCTTCGTGCCATCTCTGGCTGTAAACCCATTGCAACAAACTCCGCGGTACCAATAGAAAAACTTCCCACAGCAAGAGCTAAAATTGCCAAACGCCGTGTTCTAAAATCAATTCCCGATGCAAAACTTTTTTTTATGAGAACTCCTCATTGTCATCATTTCTACGTAATGATATCCTAGCCTTAGACATTCATGATACGGTATAAATAGACTCAAAGTTTTCTTATATCTATGCCTAACACTTTCCAACAAAGAATTTAAAACATTCTCCACAACAAAAAACGACACCTTTTGTTTTTTTTTCGCAGTGGCATAACAAAAGCATATATGAATAGAATCTGTGTTGTTAAACTGTATCTCAGCTGCAACATTCTGTAACTTAAATGAAACTTTATTCATTAATGATACCGTTATCAGAGAAAATAAACTCAGGCACTTTGAAGTTTTAACCGTTTGCATTTTCTAAGCCTTAAATTCAAAATAAATTACCTTCACATCCATTCCTAAATGAGACAGCTTTTGTTAAAACTTCATTATTTAACGATAAAAAAACATAAAGCACCCTATAAAAATGCAATCTTCATATTTCTTTAAGGATTCGCTAACTCCTCATTAATATTGTTGATTTAAACAGTCATCAGAAACAGAAAGAACTGTTTTTCTCCGGGTCAGGTAGTGCGTACCGGAGTAATGGTTTTTGTTTATTATGAAAGTCGTAGAGGGATCGTATACCGATGGGATTGTGTATTTATTTTTTAGATTAGCGCAGTTTTATGCTTTTGAAAAATATTTCTGATTTCATTTTCATTTAGCAAAAATTTTGATGCAAAATAAATCGAGCAACATGAAAAAGATAAGCGTCATGAATCGTGATCAGTACTTTAGCGCCCTTTCATCCATAAAGCTCGCGTTTCGGCACAAAAATCAGCATAACGTCCTTCTTCAATCGCATCACGAATTCCTTGCATAAGATGCTGATAATAAAAGAGATTATTCCAAGTCAATAACATACCACCAAGAAATTCACCAGATTTTATTAAATGGTGCAAATAAGCACAGCTATAATCACAAGCAGCAGAACAAAGTGACTGTGGATCAAGAGGATGTGGATCCTCTGCATAACGCGCATTGCGCAAATTAATTTTACCAAAGCGCGTAAAAGCTAAGCCGTGACGTCCAGCACGTGTTGGCATAACACAGTCAAACATATCAACACCGCGAGCAACACTTTTTAAAATATCATCAGGCGTTCCAACCCCCATGAGATAGCGTGGCTTATCCTCTGGAAAAATTGGACAAGTAGCATCCAATACGTCCGTCATAACACTCTGTTGTTCGCCAACGGAAAGCCCTCCAATGGCATAGCCTTTCAAATCCATCTCTTTTAATGCTTGGGCAGAACGTTCACGCAATTTCAAATTATCACCGCCTTGAACAATACCAAACAATGCTTTATCTGGATGATCACCAAAAGCTGTTTTACAACGCAGCGCCCAACGCAATGAAAGTTCCATAGCAGATTCTATTTCTTTTGCACTTGCAGGCAATGCAATACATTGATCCAATTGCATCTGGATATCTGCATTAAGAAGCTCTTGAATTTCGACAGAGCGTTCTGGACTCATTTCATAATATGCTCCATTAATGTAAGAGCGGAAAATCACACCTTGTTCTGTAATTTTGCACATTCCCGCAAGTGACATGACCTGAAATCCACCAGAATCGGTTAAAATAGGCCCAAACCAGCGTGAGAATTCATGTAATCCCCCCAAACGCGCAATACGCTCAGCTCCTGGACGCAACATTAAATGATACGTATTGCCCAAAATAATGTCTGCCCCAAGAGCACGCAGCTGATCCATATACATAGCCTTAACGGTTCCTGCCGTTCCAACAGGCATAAATGCGGGCGTGCGAACGCACCCACGTCTCGTTATAATTTCACCTCTCCGTGCGCATCCATCTTGAGCAATTTTTCTATAATGAAATGTTTTTATCATAACTATTGTCTTTTTAAGACCATAAACTTATATTTCTACAAAAGAAAAGTTATACCTTTTTTATGACACCATCATGAGCTTTATGGATTGACTTTTGATTCGCTAAATATTGTAATCAGCATAAAAAATTTGGCAGGTTACGTGAAATTTTATTATCAAACAATCATCACATTAAAAGCAATAATTTAGTTTTACAAAATATCAGCTCTAGCTAACAATATACTCATCATATATTCCAATCAAAATCCAAAAGCTGTCATTTCAAAAAACAACGTCCTTATTTATACGCCTTTATTAGCAATAATTCTTAAAAAATCTGACTTCGACAAAAAAGTTTTTCGAATATTTTAAATACAAAGTAGAGCTAGATATATCTCTTACTTTTATAAAAAAGATTTCCATAACTTTTTTATCTAAAACATCTCATGCACATTTTGGTATAAATATAACTAAGTAAAAAACTGAGAGTAACACATAACAGCAAATACCAACAAAATACCTTATTGCTGTTCACAACTAACCATCATAACACTCAAACCTACATCTTCCCTTCGTTGAAGAGATTCAGAAAAGATAAACACGGAAATCTTTTCTCTTCTTTCAAGGAAGACTCCCTTTATTCAAATAAATAATCCTCAGTATAAAATGCTACATTAGGTATTTTTCCTAAAAAATCCACTTACATAAAAATATAAAATTTAGGACAACTGTAAGAAGCTCTGAATTTTGTATACCTAATGCGGTTAATTAACTATCCATGCCTTAGGTATAGGTTAGCAGCAGTACTATTAAACATCCAAAATTTTGAATATAAGATTCTATAGATAACAACAGAAAACAGTCCCCTCTACCACAAATCAATAGCACATATAGCTAACAAAATTTAATGCAAAAAGAACGCATACCAGCAGATATCATCTTATCCGATTTAAGCTGCAACAACTGATCTTTGCCATGCTCAAAACAGTCATCAGATGGGAATATCTTCGCTTAATTATTACTGTTGAAACCGATATAATTTATACTATTTCGTATCAGCAGCAATTGTAGCTTTAGTGATTACATCAGGTTCCATAACAGGCTCACCACGCTTAATTTTATCGACATTTTCCATACCTTCAACAACTTGTCCCCATATGGAATATTGGCGATCAAGCCAAGAAGCATCCGCAAAGCAAATAAAAAATTGTGAATTAGCAGAATTTGGATTCTGGCTACGCGCCATAGAAACTGTACCACGCTTATGAGAAAGATTCGAAAACTCCGCTGTCAAATTAGGCTTCTTTGCCCCTCCCATACCAGCACGTGATAAATTAAATTCTGCACCATCCTTTTTTCCAAATTGCACATCCCCCGTTTGAGCCATAAAACCATCAATAACGCGATGAAAAATAACATTATCATAGGCACCTTCACGCACAAGCTCTTTAATACGTGCAACGTGAAAAGGCGCCAAATCAGCAAAAAGCCTAATGACAACTCTACCCTTTGTTGTTTCAAGAATTAAAATATTTTCTAAATCTTTAATTTCGGACATACGGCTAAACTCCTTTGAATCATTTATCAGCTAGTAAAGTAGCAGCATTAATAACATCAGGATTTTTCACAGATCCATTATTGCCTGTGGTACCTTTTTTAATTTTATCAACAACATCCATTCCCTTTATGACCTCTCCAACAACAGTATACTGACCGTTCAAAAAAGAAGCATCGTCAAAACAAATAAAGAATTGAGAATTCGCAGAATTTGGATCTTGTGCACGTGCCATTCCAACAGTTCCACGCTTAAACGGCTGCTTTGAAAACTCCGCCGGTATATTAGGATAATTTGAAGCACCACTGCCAACACGCTTAGCGTCAAAACCCGCGCTACCATTTTTTCCAAATTGTACATCACCAGTCTGTGCCATAAAACCTGGAATAACGCGATGAAATACAACGTTATTGTAAGAACCTTCCTTTGTTAATCTCTTGATTCGTGCAACATGTTTTGGTGCCAAATCAGGACGAAGACGAATAACCACATCACCCTTTTCAAGAGATAAAATAAGAACATTCGAATCATCTGCCGTAGCACTTAATGAAAAAAAACAAAAAATACATATAAAAATAGCAAAAAATCTAAAATACATAATCATTTTCTCATGAATACTGAAATTTTAAGCGCAAAGCTCGGGCAACATTTTTGGGTACAAAGGGCGCAACATCACCTCCCATAGAGGCAATTTGGCGCACCAATGTGGAGGTTATCGCACGCCCAGAAACGCTCGCTGGTAAAAAAACAGTTTGCAATTCAGGGGCCATGATTCCATTCATCCCCGCCATTTGCATCTCGTAATCAAGATCAGTGCCATCACGCAACCCGCGAATAAGAAATGAAGCACCAATTTCATGAGCCTTATCAACCAAAAGAGTATTAAATGGAAGAACCTGCAACCGATCAGAACCTATATTTAACAAGTCTTTTCCTGCCTCAGCAATTAAATCGGCACGCTCTTCAAAACTAAAAAGTGTTTTTTTTTTAGCCTGTACACCTATAGCCACAATCACCCTATCGGCCAAAGCGAGACTGCCCCGCAAAACATCAAGATGACCATTTGTAAGGGGATCAAAAGAACCTGCATAAAGAGCAATTTTCATCGTTTTACTCCACCCCTCCTTCAAAATTATTTCTCTGTGTTCACACCAACCACATCAGAATATCCTTCAGCTTCATCATCTAATTGGTTATCACCATCTTCAGATTCAGAAATGCGTTCAACTGATACAACTTTTTCACCCTCAGCTGTATTAAAAATTGTCACCCCCTTAGTCGAGCGACCAGCTATACGAATATCATCAACAGGAACGCGAATAAGCTGCCCACCATCTGAAACCAACATAATCTGATCCTGTGCTTTCACCGGGAAAGCTGCTACCAATTTACCAATTTCAGACGTCTTAGACGGATCTGTTGCACGTATTCCTTTTCCACCACGTCCTGAAATCCGGAATTCATATGAAGAAGATCGTTTTCCATAACCAAATTCACTAACGGTCAAAAGCATTTGCTCACGAGCATGAAGTTCCGCATAGCGTTCATCTGTTAACTCTGTTTCTGTTTCCTCGTCATCTCCATCAAGAGTTACAATATCTTCAGAATCTGCACAAGCAGAACGCCGTTCATTCATCATACGTTTGATATAAGCAGAACGCTCAATCGACATTGCCTCAACATGCTCTAAAATAGTCATTGAAATAACTTTATCACCATTAGCCAAATTAATACCACGCACTCCCACTGAATTACGCCCTGCAAAAACACGAACATCAACAACTGGAAAACGAATACACTGTCCATTAGCCGTTGTTAAAACAACATCATCATGTTCTGTACAAGTTTCTACAGAAAGAATTTCATCTCCTTCTTCATCAAGTTTCATTGCAATTTTGCCATTACGATTAACCTGGACAAAATCTGATAATTTATTACGACGCACAGTTCCACGCGTCGTTGCGAACATAACATCCAACGCACTCCAACTCTCTTCACCTTCTGGTAAGGGCATAACAGTCGTTATCCGCTCACCTTGCCGTAAGGGAAGCATATTGATCAGAGCTCGCCCACGTGACTGCGGCGTACCGAGTGGCAAACGCCAAACTTTTTCCTTGTAAACAATTCCACGCGACGAAAAGAAAAGAACCGGTGTATGCGTATTAACTACAAACAAACGAGCTACAAAATCCTCATCCTTCGTGGACATACCAGAGCGTCCTTTACCACCACGTCTCTGTGCACGATATGTATTGAGAGGTACACGCTTAATATAGCCACCATGACTAACTGTTACCACCATATCTTCCGATGCGATCAGATCTTCACACTCCATTTCAGCACTACCAAAACCAAATATGGTACGTCTGGGCGTTGCAAATTCTTCACGTAGAGCATTTAGCTCATCTTTAACAATATCCATGATACGCAAATGCGATGATAAAATATGAAGATAATCAGTAATATCCACTCCAATTTTATTCAATTCATCAGCAATTTCATCACGCCCAAGCGCCGTCAACCTTTGTAAGCGCAATTCCAAAATAGCACGCGCCTGTTCTTCAGATAAACTATAGGTATTATCTCCATGAATAACGTGACGAGGATCATCAATAAGCTTAATTAAAGATGCCACATCAGCAGCCGGCCAACGTTGTTCCATTAATTGTGAACGCGCTGTGTGTGGATCAAGAGCCTTGCGAATAAGTGCTATAATTTCATCAATATTGGCAACAGCAAGTGCAAGACCAACCAAAACATGTGCACGTTCACGCGCTTTACGCAAAAGATATTTTGTTCGCCGTCTTACAACCTCTTCTCGAAAAGAAACAAATGCACGAAGCATATCAAGCAACGTCATCTGTTCGGGTTTTCCCCCGTTCAACGCAACCATATTACAACCAAAAGAAGTTTGCAGCGGCGTATAACGATATAATTGATTCAAAACAATTTCCGCAACAACATCTTTCTTAAGCTCAATAACGACGCGGTATCCATCACGATCAGATTCGTCACGCAAATCAGAGATCCCTTCAATGCGTTTATCGCGCACCAACTCGGCTATTTTCTCAATCATTGTTGCTTTATTAACCTGATAAGGTATTTCACTTACAATAATTGCCTGTCGACCACTGCGAATTTCTTCAATCTCAACCTTAGCACGCATAATGATTGAACCACGTCCTGTTTCATAGGCAGAACGGACACCAGAATGGCCAAGGATAATACCACCAGTGGGAAAATCAGGACCAGGAATAATTTCAATTATTTTATCAAGAGTTATATTGGGATTGTCAATCAAGGCAACACAAGCATCGATGACTTCGGCAAGATTATGGGGAGGAATATTTGTTGCCATCCCTACAGCAATACCACCTGACCCGTTAACTAAAAGATTAGGAAAACGTGCTGGCAAGACTACTGGTTCACGCTCACGCCCGTCATAATTATCCTGAAAATCAACAGTATCTTTATCAATATCAGCTAAAATCTCTTGCGAAACTTTTTCCAAACGACATTCTGTATAGCGCATTGCCGCAGGCGGATCACCATCAACGGAACCAAAATTTCCTTGACCATCAATCAACGGATTTCTCAAAGAGAAGTCCTGCGCCATACGCACCAATGCATCATAAATTGAAGCATCACCATGAGGATGAAATTTTCCCATAACTTCACCAACAACACCCGCAGACTTACGATAAGGTTTATTGAAAGAAAGCCCCATCTCATTCATGGCATGAAGAATACGACGATGAACAGGTTTAAGACCATCACGTACATCTGGAAGCGCACGCGAAACAATCACGCTCATAGCATAATCGAGATAGGAGCGTTGCATTTCATCAATAATGCTGATCGGTTCAATACCGGTCAGCACATCACGTTCTGGTGGTGGAGTAAGATCGATCACAGCTTAAAGACTTTCAAAAAAGAATCACTTCACTTTGTTTATATCGAAAAATACACTAAAACGCCAATTTCTCTCCCACGGCAGAAGAGAAATTTAACAATAATTTTCAACATGTTATTTATTTATCTTTAAAAATCATAGATAAAATGAATAAAATCCACCTTGTTAAACTTAAAAAAACGAAAACAAAAAACCGAAAAGGCGATGATAATAACACATCTTAAAGATTATCAAAAAGGAATTTCATCGTCTAATTTGTGTGAAAAACTCTCTTCTGATTTGCTATTATTTTGACCAAAACCATCCCTCTGATCTGAATTACTGTCACAAAAACTACCACTGCCATAATTTCCACCTGGATGACTTATTCCTTGCATTTGCTCTGTACCGGCAGCTCCACGTCCATCAAGCATTTGCAATTCACCACGATATTTTTGCAAAACAATTTCTGTTGCATAACGATCATTTCCATTTTGGTCTTGCCATTTTCGTGTTTGCAACTGACCTTCAATGTAAATTTTGCTTCCTTTTTTTAAATACTGCTCCACAATTCTGATAAGGTTTTCGTTAAAAATAACAATACTATGCCATTCTGTTCGCTCTCTTCGCTCATTAGTATTACGATCACGCCAACTTTCTGAAGTAGCTATACGCAAATTCGCTACTTGGTCACCAGAGTTTAAACGGCGGATCTCAGGATCCGCACCAAGATTACCGATCAAAATAACTTTATTAAGGCTACCAGCCATTGCATAAACTCCAAAATTTTAATTCTCAGACAATCTTTGTTGTATAATAGTCATTGCCATCCTGACCTTTTCATTTGCATATCTGTCATTAATCATCAATGTAATTTTGCTATCTTTTCTCAAGATACTATAGGACTTAATTATAACAAAAGATGGTCATAACGCATAGTTTATTCTATCGTCAAAGAATAAAAAGCTTTTCCTTATATTTTGCTTTTCACAGAACTTGTATTTTAACTTAGAGCAATTAAAAACGATTGTAATTCTAAAAAACAGTTTTATTCTATTTTAAGTACTCAATTTTTGTATTTACCAAGGATAAAATATGTCTCACCAAAAATACATATCCGTTCGCGGCGCGCGTGAGCATAATCTTAAAAATATTGATCTAGATCTCCCTCGTGATAAACTGATCGTTATCACGGGACTTTCTGGATCAGGTAAATCATCTTTAGCCTTTGATACAATTTACGCCGAAGGTCAACGCCGCTACGTTGAAAGTCTCTCTGCCTACGCACGCCAATTTCTGGAAGTGATGCAAAAACCAGATGTTGACAGAATAGACGGTCTTTCCCCAGCCATCTCCATTGAACAAAAAACAACCAGCCGCAACCCTCGTTCAACGGTGGGAACCGTTACTGAAATTCATGACTATATGCGCCTCCTCTTTGCACGTATTGGCGTCCCTCATTCTCCTGCTACGGGACTTCCCATTGAAAGTCAAACAGTAAGCCAAATGGTTGATCAAATTATGTCCATACCAGAAGGTACGCGAATTTTTATTATGGCCCCTCTCATCCGAGGACGAAAGGGAGAATATAAAAAAGAATTGACAGAGCTTTTAAAAAAAGGATTTCAACGTGCTAAAGTTGATGGAAAATTTTATGAAATTCCTGATATTCCTCCTCTTGATAAAAAATATAAACATGACATAGATATAGTGGTAGACCGCATTGTTGTACATAATGACATTGCCCCTCGCTTAGCGGACAGTATAGAAACCTGTTTACGCCTAGCAAATGGAATCGCGGTTGCGGAAATGGCTGACCAACCTTTAGAACAAAATGAAACCACAAAGGAATCTGCTCATAAATCAAAAAATGAAACACACAAACGGCTTATTTTTTCAGAAAAATTTTCCTGTCCCATCTCTGGATTTTCTATCCCTGAAATTGAACCACGTCTGTTTTCGTTCAATAATCCTTTTGGCGCTTGTTCTCTTTGTGACGGACTTGGCATCAAAAAAGCAGTAGACCCGATAAAAATCGTACCAAATAAAAATCTTGCTTTAAAAGATGGCGCAATTGTACCTTTGTCTAAATTATCTTCACTCTGCTATAATAAAACTTTGGAAGCATTAAGCAAAGTTTATGGATTTAAACTTACGGATAAATGGTGCGTGCTCTCAAATGAAGCGCAACACGCCATTCTTTATGGTACAAAAAGCAGAAAAATCTTCTTTATTCATAAAAATGATTCAGGTTCGCATAAAAAAACTCAACACTTTGAAGGAATTATCCCCCACATGGAACGACGATGGAAAGAAACCGATTCTACGTGGTTACGTGAAGAAATCGAACATTATATGTCTTCTTCATCCTGTCCGGCTTGTCATGGTTACCGTCTAAAACCAGAAGCGCTGGCTGTAAAAATTTATGGGATGCATATTGGACAAATATCAGAACTTTCCATCTCAAAAGCAGATCATTGGTTTGCCAATATTCACAAATATCTAACCGAAAAACAACGTAACATTGCAGTGCGTATTTTAAAAGAAATTCGTGAACGATTAACTTTTTTAAATCATGTAGGACTCGAATATCTTACCTTGTCTCGAAGTTCAGGCACACTTTCAGGTGGAGAAAGCCAACGTATTCGGTTAGCGTCTCAAATTAGCTCTGGTCTTACAGGTGTCCTTTATATTTTAGATGAACCATCCATCGGTTTACACCAACGCGATAATGAGCGCCTCTTGGAGATATTGCGTCATCTGCGCGATCTTGGCAACACGGTTATTGTTGTTGAACATGATGAAGATGCCATTCTTACCGCAGACCATGTTGTTGATATGGGTCCTGCCGCAGGTGTTCATGGTGGAGAAATTATAGCACAAGGTACACCACAAGAAATTACAGACAATCCATCCTCTCTCACGGGGCAATATCTTTCAGGAAAAATGACTGTTCCAATACCTGCTAAACGACGCAAAATATCAAAATCGAAAAAACTTAAAATCATCGGAGCCCGAGGAAATAATCTCAAAAATATCAGTGCTGAAATTCCTCTTGGAACCTTCACATGTATAACTGGCGTTTCAGGTGGAGGAAAATCAACATTCCTCATTGAAACTCTTTTCAAAGCGGCATCACATCATATCATGGGAAGTTATCATAGCCCCGCAAGCTATGACAAAATTGAAGGATTAGAGTTTCTCGATAAGGTCATTGATATCAACCAAGCACCTATTGGACGTACCCCACGTTCTAATCCAGCAACCTATACGGGCGCATTTACCCCGATTCGCGAATGGTTTGCCGAACTCCCAGAATCAAAAGCCCGTGGTTATAAACCAGGGCGTTTTTCATTTAATGTTAAAGGAGGCCGCTGTGAAGCATGTCAAGGTGATGGAGTCATCAAAATTGAAATGCACTTTTTACCTGATGTGTACGTTACTTGCGATATCTGTAAAGGAAAACGCTATAATAGAGAAACACTTGAGGTAAAATTCAAAGAACAGTCCATCGCCGATATTTTGGATATGACAATCGAAAAAATCGAAGAATTTTTCCAAGCTGTTCCCACCATTCACAATAAAATGAAGACTCTCAGTAAAGTTGGCCTTGGCTATATCAAGGTAGGACAACAAGCTACAACACTTTCTGGTGGTGAGGCTCAACGTATAAAACTTGCTAAAGAACTTTCACGTAAAACAACGGGGCGTACACTCTATATTTTGGATGAACCAACAACAGGTTTGCATTTTCATGATATTTCTAAACTCCTCGAAGTGCTGCATGAACTCGTCGATCAAGGCAACACAGTTGTAGTCATTGAACATAATCTTGAAGTCATAAAGACAGCTGACTGGATTATTGATTTAGGACCAGAAGGTGGAGACCGCGGCGGTGAAATCATTGCAGTTGGGCGTCCTGAAGATATCATCAATATTCCTACATCCTATACAGGAACATTTCTGAAAAAAATTTTACTGCGCCAACCTTTATACAATTCCTTTTAAAGCAGCTCCTTTTATAAAATACACTGTGATACAATAAGAAAGAAGGAAAACCAAATATCTCTATTGTATCATTTTTATTTTTTACAAGCCTTGAGGGCTTCTTTTCGAAGAAAAAACTTCACTTTATGCTACAAGAGAAACTTTTTACAAAGAATATTTAGTAACATAATTTTTGACTTTTTGTGCACAAATTATCCGTTGGACATCTTACAGCTGTCAATATAATGTGATGCAGTTTAAAAAAACAGAATAACGTTGGAGATAATTTCAGCATGAAAAAAATTGAAGCCATTATAAAACCTTTCAAGCTTGACGAAGTGAAAGAAGCGCTTCAAAAAATTGGCTTACATGGTATTACAGTAACAGAAGCAAAAGGTTTTGGTCGTCAAAAAGAACATACAGAACTTTATCGCGGTGCTAAATATGTTGTTGATTTTCTACCTAAAGTAAAGATTGAAATTGTCGTTGCCGATGAAAAACTGAAGCAAACCGTTGATACAATACGTAAAGCAGCTCAAACAAAATATATCGGAGATGGAAAAATATTTGTTTTTTCCATTGATGATGCCATTCGTATCGACACTGACGAATCTGGGATAGACGCCCTTTAACAGATAATGGTAAAATTTTTTACCGTTTTTATCCATCTCAATCCAATTAAGGAAATTGAATATGATAACCGCATCAGATATTATCAAACAGATTGCAGATAACGAAATCCGCTTTGTCGATTTACGTTTTACCGACCCACGAGGAAAGTTGCACCACGTCACAATGGATATCGCAGAAATCAGCGAAGATACATTTAGCGATGGCGTTATGTTTGATGGTTCTTCAATTTCTGGATGGAAAACAATTAATGAATCTGACATGGTTTTAATGCCAGATCCAGAGACAGCACATATCGATCCTTTTTTTGCTCAATCTACTTTGGTCATATTTTGTGATGTGCTCGATCCTGTTTCTGGAGAGTTTTATCGTCGAGATCCTCGCTCTATTGCCAAGAGAGCTGAAGTTTATATGAAATCTCTAGGAATCGGAGATACAATTAATGTAGGGCCAGAAGCGGAATTTTTTATCTTTGATGATGTGCGCTATAAAACTGATCCTTACAATACAGGATTTAAGCTCGATTCTAGTGAACTTCCATCCAATGATGATGCGGAATATGAAACGGGCAACCTCGGTCATCGCCCACGAATGAAAGGAGGATATCTTCCCGTTCCCCCTATTGATTCCTGCCAAGATATGCGCTCAGAAATGCTCACAGCACTCAAAGATATGGGGGTTCAAGTTGAGAAACATCATCACGAAGTAGCAGCAGGCCAGCACGAATTGGGTATTCGCTTTGACACTCTCGTTCGCGAAGCTGATAAAATGCAAATTTTTAAATATGTCGTGCATCAAATAGCAAACAGCTATGGGAAGACCGCAACATTCATGCCAAAACCAGTTTTTGGTGATAACGGCTCCGGCATGCATGTTCACATATCTATCTGGAAAGATGGTAAACCAATTTTTGCGGGAAATGAATATGCTGGGCTATCAGAAATTTGCTTATTCTTTATCGGTGGTGTTATTAAGCACGCCAAAGCAATCAACGCCTTTACCAATCCATCTACAAACTCCTATAAGCGTTTAGTACCGGGTTATGAAGCACCTGTCCTTCTTGCTTATTCTGCACGCAATCGTTCTGCGTCTTGCCGTATTCCGATGAGTTCTTCGCCAAATTCAAAACGCGTAGAAGTGCGTTTTCCAGATCCAACAGCAAATCCCTATCTGGCATTTGCAGCACTCTTAATGGCTGGTCTTGATGGTATTAAAAATAAAATTCATCCTGGACAAGCTATAGATAAAGATCTTTACGATCTTCCCTTAAAAGAACGAAAAGAAATCCCAACAGTCTCAGGAAGTCTGCGCGAAGCACTTGAAGCACTTGATAAAGATCGCGGTTTTCTTAAAGCAGGCGAAGTTTTTGATGATGATCAGATTAATTCTTTCATTCAAGTAAAAATGCAAGAAGTTTTGCGCTACGAAACAACTCCCCATCCTGTTGAATTTGATATGTACTATTCTGTTTAAGGAATAATAAGTCCCTATTTTTTATTTTAAAATTGGGGTGTTAACTTCCATTTTTGTGGATATTCCTCTCATCCAAGAGCATAAGTGGCTTTTTGCTCATGTGTTTTTCCTTTATAAGTTTAGTTGAATCCATTCAAATCAATTAAAAAGGCTTGTAATGCTGCGAATTTCTTCCCTTCTTTTATGTGTTGCTTTTATTCTGTCAACAACAAAAGCTTATACAATTGCAAATCAAGAACTTATAGCCCTCGAAAAAGCAACCTTTGCTTACAGCAAAGCGATTCAAAATGCTGATGCAAATGCCATCTTAAATGCTATTCCTCCCCAAATTATTAACAGTTTAACTGCCAAAAAAAATCTCAGTAAATCACAATTCCAACAAATCATGAAAAGCCAAATAGAACAATTGGCAGAAAATTATAAAATTGAAAGTATTCACATCGACAAAAAACAAAAACGTGAAGGCAAGCTTGATAATGGTATTCCTTATTTTGTTATACCTGTAGAATTTGTAACCACAACAAATGCTGGAAAAAAATGCTCTATTCAAACTGAGGTTATTGCCCTTTTTTATAATAATAAGTGGTATTTTATCCGTGGAAACGATGAAGCAATTTTAAACATAACCAGTGAAGCATTTCCTGGACTTGAAAAAATAAAAGTTAATCCCCAAAAAATTACAAAAATACTATGATTGAAGAAAGTGTACGTAAATAAAAGAAAATTTTTCTTTAAAGACAAGTTTTAATAACTGCAGCAGCGGCATTAAATTCGATTTTTTTATGATCACGGCGCGCTATTGATTCTTCATCGATACCCCATTGTTTTATCACCCAATCTTCATCTAAATGTGCGATATCAAAAGCATGATCTGCATTAATTTTTCCAGCAGCAAAAGCGAGAGTGATAAGAGCTGATCCTGTTAAAGTTGTCATCATATGAAGCGCGGCAAGAATATAAGGAGACACAACTTTGCGTAAATAATGACTCACCGCTTGAATGGCCTCCCACGGTTGTTCAATATGCATAAGGCCTTGTGTCAAATGAAAACGTGCATCAAGTTTTTCTTCTACCCAATCAAGTAATGGATCCCACCGTTCACATTGTCGTTGCACAAGCTCTTTCGGTGTCTGTGCACGATAAAAAATCATATCACATGCAACAAAACGCAACAAATCTTCAAAAATAACCTGCATATCGTCAGCCACGCCATCAATAACAGTATTAATAAGGCGCGTAATTGGCATTTTTGCTGGATTAATAACTTGTTTTTGGCTTTCAAATTCCTTCGCTACTAATGCAGCACATGCTTCTTTTGGCACAAGAAAAGACCGTCTTGCCGGCGTTTTGACTGGACATCCATCCAATAAGAGAGAAAATCCCCCCTCCTCGCAAACGATCTTCACTTCTTTATAAAATCGTTTAGGGAGTGACTGGCATGAAAGGTTCTGAGCCTTCTGAATAGAGTTATTTTTACTCAATTGCTTATCAAAATGATGCAAAATTTCACGCATATTATTTAATGTTTACCTCTGATATTTTCAAAAATCGGCTGATTGCTCAAAGTGTTGTGCATTTTAATGAGGTTTAATTTGACCTCTTTGTCCATACTAAAGAAGGAAAAATCTTACCAGCATAAATCTGATTTAGGAGTATATTTTATGTCTGTTTTGCAGATAAGACAATGGCGAATGCCTTATTTATATTTAGCAATAACTGTTAAAATATTTTTTAAGCATTTGTCTTGATTTAAAAACCGGATACGTTGAATTCGAAGAAACTATTTATTCCACCGTTACTGCCCAAAGTATTTGCAAAATTTTATCAAACTACATTTGAGTTCTGT
Organism: Bartonella sp. B23; assembly: GCF_053793815.1. NCBI lineage: Bacteria > Pseudomonadati > Pseudomonadota > Alphaproteobacteria > Hyphomicrobiales > Bartonellaceae > Bartonella > Bartonella sp. B23. The sequence goes on along the minus strand of NZ_CP200033.1, from coordinate 652,182 downwards.
CTGTATCAATGATGATTTATGCCAAAATTAAAGGAAAATAGGAAATATATCTACTCAGATATTGATAAACGTAGCCTTTCATATGATGCTTAAGATGTCATCAAACCATTTATGGAAATCTCGAGATTCTTCATTTTGAGGCATGAACAAAAAAATCATAGTTCTAGAAGTTAGTGGATTTTGTGCAGCCTTATCTGAACTTGAAAATCCGGAAATCTTTCCATGACTGCGAGAAGGAACAATGTAATTTTTAGCTACTTTTTCAGCTGATAATACACTGGAAAGGTCTGGATTTTATTCCGCTCAAGCAGCATTCATACATAATTTTTCAAATGAAGTTCCTGTACCATGCTCCACAATAAAATGGCAAACGCCTGCCCCTATACGAACACCAATCTCAATTACATAAGATAAATTATTATTATCTAAGCATATTCTCTTCTAAAACGGCACTTAAAATGGCAAATTGAAACTGAAAACGCATCTAGAAACTATACAAAATACAGCCCAACAATCAAATCATCTAAAATGAAAAATGAAGGCACGTTTATATTTATATTTTACATTAAGAAACTTAATTAATATTTTGCTTTTTTACTATTTTTTGCAATTTTTTAAATCAAAATACAATTCATATAAAACACACATTTAATGTAAAAAATATACATAAAAACAACAAATTATCGCATATTTTTATTCCTAGCTAATCCCACCTCTTTCCACTTAGTGCAAAACATACTCTCAAACTACAAACCATTAAGCATCCACTGATTAAAATCATCGGAAGTGGTAGCTAAAGACTCCAGAGATAATCCGTCAATAATATTTGCATAATGGCTCAACAAAGTGACCAATTCATTGATCATATCACTATCCGCTGAAGTTAGCTCTTCAATACTAATACCTAATTTTTGGTACACACGAAGTTTGTCAACTAGGTGAACAATGGGAAAAAAGCACTCAAGATTGCTTCACAATAAGCTGACTTTAACAAACAGCGCAAAAAGGCCATTGGTACTTGCCAAAGATTTTCGACGATGTTCAGTTTGTAGCACTTTACAAAAAATAACGTAGTGATACAAGAATCTGCTTTTTCAGATCTACAAAAAACCACTGCATTAGCACTGCACGACTTCTATTCTTTCAATTATATGACAAAATTACTAAAACTAAAATATGTAGAATAAAATCAACAACAATGAATTGAATTTTCGATATTTGTAGTTCAAATTAGTATTTTAAACAATATATGCGAATGCAAACTTAAATTATAATTCTGCTTTAACAAAAAATATAAAAAATTGAGAATATGTTTTCCTATTTTGAAGGAGTGTTTATTTCTGTTGGCTAATTATATTGAGCAAATTAAACACTTATCTAAAGTAGCAATATCCATACTTATCCACAGTTTATAAGGTGTTTCTAACAGAATATTAAAGAAGAAGAATACTCGATCATCCAAAAAACTATGGAGTAGTGCATTTTACTCACCATCCTACCTCAGTAAGGTGCCTCACTCATTCGTTTAACATATTCACCTTCCCCTCTGCTCAAAGTCCCCCTGCCTGACATCACCGCCCTAAACAATGGTGTTTTACTGCATAATAAGATAAAGAAACTGTAGAAAAATCGTAAACGATACTCGCCAAATTCATAACTAAAAAACACGACCCTTAGTGGCAAAAAGCTTGGCAAAATCTCTTTTCATAACGGGCCACACTACACCCTAGTAAATCATACAAAACGTGCACAAGTCAAAAAAACAAATCATAAAAATTTTTCTCTTATTCCGTTTCTTTTTCTCCATCATTCTCATTAAAAGCCAAAAGATTAAAGCTTTGTATCATATGAGGAGGTAACGGTGCAACAACATTCAATAGTCCTCCTGAAGGATGAGGAATACAAATACGACGTGCATGGAGGTGAAGTCGGTTTTGAATTCCCCCTGGTAATTCCCAATTACTATCAGAAAAAAAATATTTTGAATCGCCAATGATAGGGTGGTCTATATGGGCAGCATGCACACGCAGCTGATGTGTTTTTCCCGTATAAGGTTCCATTTCAAGCCATGAAAGAGTTCTCCCTCTAGTATCTAAAACGCGATAATAGGAAACTGCATGGTTAGAATCTGGTTCTCCATGTTCACAAACACGCATTTTATCACCCTGCTCAGTTACCTCCTTGACCATCCATGTTGAAATTTTATCCTGTTTTTTTCTAGGGACACCTCTTACTAATGCCCAATAAATTTTTTTTGTTTCCCGCGCTCTAAAAGCAGCAGTTAAAGCCTGTGCAGCTCCCCTTGATCGAGCAACGACGAGCACACCCGACGTTTCACGATCAAGACGATGAACTAAACGTGGTTTTTCACCTTTTTTATTGCGCCAAACCTCAAGCATACTATCAACATGGCGAGTCAAGCCAGAGCCACCTTGTACAGCTAAACCCGCAGGCTTATTAAAAACAAAAATCTTTGAATCTTCATAGAGCAGCATTTTTTTTAAAATGATTTCATCATCCTGCCCACGTAGTATTTTATCTGTTACAGGAAAATTCTCTTTGTCATTAATAGGCAAAGGTGGCACACGAACAGATTGCCCTATTAAAAGACGCGTATCAGCTTTAACACGTCCACCATTAACCCGTATCTGGCCAGAACGTAGCAATTTTTGTAAATACCCAAACCCGAGGCCTGGATAATGCACTTTAAACCAGCGATCTAAGCGCATTCCGTTTTCATCTATCACAACCTTTTTTATTTCTACCCCGATCATGAAAGTACCCTTATCAATATAATTTGATTTTATTTACCAATCCTTATACCTCATCTTTATAAACACAAAAATCCATATCTTCTAGAATTGGCTTTATCACACCACATTACAACCCGTATCCAAAATTGCATTTTCTTATTGTTCAAATTTTATTAGCTCAAAGATTAGTATTTACAAAAATTATAGCCCTGTATACTTGCAGCAGCTATCGGAGATATTATCTGTGTCCTTATTCAAAACTTATACACGTGTCCTCAACTATCTGAACAGAGAAAAAAAGACATCTGCCTTAATCTGTAGTGCTAATGTTATATTAGCTGTTATCACCATTGCAGAACCCATTTTATTTGGACGCGTCATTGATTCCATTGCTGAAAAGTCAGATATTGTTCTAACCCTCACGATTTGGGTATGTTTTGGACTCTCTAATATTATTGCTTATGTCCTTGTTGCCCGTGGCGCTGATCGCTTGGCACATAGGTGCCGTTTAACTGTTTTAACGGAATCCTTTGAGCGTGTTATTGCTATGCCTTTAATTTGGCATCAACAGCGTGGAACCTCTAATTCCCTTCACACACTCTTGCGCGCCATAGACTCTATGTCCACCATATGGCTTGATTTTATGCGTCAACATCTCTCAACTCTTGTGGCATTATTGGCTCTCATTCCCATAGCCTTTAACATGAATTGGCGCCTTTCAATAGTCTTGGTTGTTCTCGCCATCATCTATCTATTAATTGCGCGCCTAGTGATGCGAAAAACAAAAGACGGACAATCCGCTGTAGAATGCTATCACCATAATGTGTTTAAACATGTCAGTGATTCAATCTCTAACGTTTCTATTGTACAAAGCTATAACCGAATAAAGGAAGAAGCTTTAGCACTGAAACAACACACAAACGATCTTCTTAAAGCACAAAACCCTGTGCTTAATTGGTGGGCGCTAGCAAGTGGCTTAAACCGAATGGCTTCAACCGTTTCAATAGCATGTGTTCTTTTGCTTGGAGCGTTTTTTGTTGCAAAAGGCAAATTACGTGTGGGTGAAGTTGTTGCTTTTGTCGGATTTGCACAATTAATGATTAGTCGTCTAGATCAAATGAGCAATTTTATTAATTTAGCAGCGTCTTCACAAGCAAAACTACAAGAATTTTTTGAAATGGAAGATTCAACCTTTCATATTAACGAACCTGAAAGCTTGCCTTCCCTCAAAAATGTTAAGGGTGCAATACAATTTCATCACGTTACCTATAAATTTCCAAATTCTTCTCAAGGTGTTTTTGACATTTCATTTGAAATTAAAGCCGGGCAGACCGTTGCAATTGTAGGACCAACAGGTGCAGGAAAAACAACATTAATCAACTTATTGCAGCGCGTGTACGATCCCACATTTGGACATATTTCTATTGATGGAATAAATATACGCTCTGTTAGTCGTGAATCTTTACGTAAATCTTTAGCAACAGTGTTTCAAGACACCGGCCTTTTTAATCGAACTATTCACGACAACATCTCGATAGGAAAAGCAACTGCAACAGGTGAGGAACTTTATGAAGCAGCAAAAATAGCAGCAGCCCATGATTTTATTCTGAAAAAAAACAATAGTTATGACACAATAGTCGGCGAACGAGGTTCTCAATTATCAGGTGGGGAAAAACAACGCTTAGCAATTGCGCGCGCTGTTTTAAAAAATGCACCCATCCTCATTCTAGACGAGGCAACCAGTGCCCTTGATGTCGAAACAGAAGAACGCATTAAAAACGCCCTTGAAAGCATAAGTCACAACCGCACTTCTTTCATTATAGCACACCGTCTTTCAACAATACGCAATGCTGATCTTGTGCTCTTTCTAGAACATGGTCATTTAGTTGAAAAAGGAAGCTTTCAAGAACTGATCAATAAAGGTGGACGTTTCTACAAACTCTTAAAAGCCAGCGGTTTAACAATCGAGCAATCAACGATAAGAGAAGATGAAAACGTGTTTCCATTGCATGAAGCCATAGCATCATAAAATAAACACTCCCCCTTGAAGAAAGAGATATAAATTTCCTTCTTTTTAAAAAATCTCAAAGCTAAGCAACAAAATAATAAATCAGAAATTATCCTTCAAGGAAAGCTTTTAACGCCGCAAGTGCTTCATCAGCCTTATTCCCTTCAGGTCCGCCAGCCTGCGCCATATCAGGACGACCACCACCACCTTGACCACCAAGAACACTTGAAACAATACGAACCAAATCAACAGCATTCAACTTATCCGTTAAATCATCAGTAACGCCAACAACAGCACTCCCCTTTCCACCTTCTGAAACACAGATAAAAATGACTACTCCAGATCCAATCTGCTTCTTTCCAAAATCCACGAATGCCTTTAAATCCCGTGGTGAAATATTTTTCACAACACGTCCCATAAAAGAAATACCATTAATAACAGTAATATCTTCTTGACCATTTTTCATATCTCCACCACTCAAAGCAATTTTATTGCGTGCATCATTCAATTCTTTGTCAAGTTTACGATGATCCTCAAGTAGAATCCGAACGCGTTCTTCTACATCAGCAGAAGAAATTTTTAAAAGATCAGCAATTTTATGGATTCGCTCATTTTGGCGGTTTAGATAGAGTCGTGCAGCTGTCCCTGTTAAAGCTTCGATACGACGAACTCCAGCCGCCACAGAACTTTCAGAAACAATATGAATTAAACCAATATCCCCTGTTCTCTTCACATGTGTACCGCCACAAAGCTCAACTGACCAATTCTTCTTTAGTTCCCCTGGTTTAAGCTGATTTCCCATAGAAACAACACGAACTTCATCATCATATTTTTCACCAAATAACGCCATTGCCCCTTCAGAGATAGCATCATCAACAATCATAAGTTGTGTTGTTACCTCGCTATTTTGCAAAACAATATCATTTACTAAATATTCTATTTTTTTCAATTCTTCTTGTGAAACAGATTTTGGATGAGAAAAATCAAAACGCAACCGATCTGGCGATACAAAAGAACCTTTTTGTATAACATGAGATCCCAAAACTTGACGCAAAGCCTCATGCAATAAATGGGTAGCAGAATGATTCGCACAAATTTTCTTACGACGAACAACATCAACTGTTAATTCTACACAATCAGACATCGATGCCTGACCAGATTTAAGCTCCCCAATATGGATAAAAACACCATCACCCTTTCTTTGGGTATCACGCACCTCAAAAATAAAATTTTTACCAGAAATGATACCACTATCACCAATTTGCCCACCAGATTCACCATAAAAAGGTGTCTGATTGGTAACAAGCATGGCTTTCTGACCTGAAGAAATATGATCAACGAGTTTACCATCACACACAAGAGCTGTCAGAATGCCTTTAGCCGTTTCTGTTTCATAACCTAAAAATTCTGTAGTCCCTACTTTATCACGAACGGAAAACCAAATCTTTTCCGTTACAAATTCTCCAGAACCAGACCAATTGGCACGTGCTTCCTCTTTTTGACGCTCCATAGCTTTATCAAAGGTATCAACATCAACAGATATTCCACGACGCCGCAAAACATCCTGCGTTAAATCAAGCGGAAAACCATAGGTATCATAAAGCTTGAAGGCAACTTCACCATTAAAATGATCCCCCTCTTGAAGATTGCTGCTTGCTTCATTCAACAAGCCGAGTCCTCGTTCAAGAGTTTTACGAAACCGTGTTTCTTCTAGCCTTAAAGTTTCTGAAATCAAAGATTCAGCACGCATCAATTCAGGATAGGCTTGTCCCATTTCGTGAATTAAAGCAGGTAAAAGACGCCACATCAATGGCTCTTTAGCACCAAGAAGATGCGCATGCCGCATAGCACGACGCATAATACGACGTAAAACATACCCCCGTCCTTCATTAGAAGGAAGAACACCATCAGCAATCAAAAATGCACATGAGCGGAGATGATCAGCAATCACGCGATGGCTCGCAACAAAATCACCCGTTGCTTCAACCCCTGTTATCTCTTGTGATGCTCCGATTAATGCATGAAAAAGATCAATATCATAATTATCATGAACGCCCTGTAAAACAGCAGAAATACGCTCTAATCCCATACCTGTATCAATAGAAGGATGAGGCAATTCAACACACTCTGCTTTACCCACCTGTTCATATTGCATGAAGACCAAATTCCAAATCTCAACGAATCGGTCACCATCATCATTAGCACTTCCAGGTGGCCCTCCCCAGATTTTATCACCATGATCATAAAAAATCTCTGAACAAGGACCACAAGGACCAACATCCCCCATCGCCCAAAAATTATCAGTCGTCGCAATACGGATAATTTTTTCATCAGGAAGACCTGAAATTTTATGCCAAAGTTCAGCAGCAACATCATCACTATGATAAACTGTCACCAACAATTTCTCTTTTGGAAGACAAAATTCTTTTGTTAAAAGATTCCACGCCAAGAAAATGGCTTCTTCTTTGAAATAATCGCCAAAAGAAAAATTACCTAACATTTCAAAAAACGTATGGTGGCGTGCCGTATAGCCAACATTATCAAGATCGTTATGTTTTCCACCAGCTCGGACACATTTTTGTGCCGTTGCTGCCTGTTTATAAGGGGGCTGTTCAAGTCCAGTAAAAATATTTTTAAACTGCACCATTCCAGCATTTGTAAACATGAGTGTAGGGTCATTACGCGGAACAAGAGGACTAGAAGAAAGAACTTTATGTCCATTAAGATGAAAAAAATCCAAAAAAGTTGACCGTATACTATTAACACTATTCATATCGTCACCTGTAGAGTACAGTGCAAAACCATAAAAGCAAAATCCGTCTCATTAAATATCCTCTTTGCTAAACTCATAGAGTCAATCTAATCAAAAAGTGGAATGCTTTTTCAATAAAATCGTAAAGTAAATGGTCTCAATACTTTAAATTTTTAAATAAAAATAAAAAAATTTCAAATGAATGAATGGATATTAAACAAGCAACCCATCACATCGTTTCATCGCTTTCTGTATTTTCTGACCCTGCATTTTCTAGCAGTTCAATTGCAATCAAACCAGCATTTTTGCGCAAAGCTGCTTCAATCTCAGCAGCTATTTCCGCGTGTTCACGCAAAAACTGCTTTGCATTCTCACGCCCCTGTCCTAAACGTTGAGAATTATAAGAAAACCATGCTCCAGATTTTTCTACAATGCCAACTTTAACACCCAAATCAATCAATTCACCTACTTTGGAAATACCTTCACCATAAATAATATCAAACTCAACCTGTTTGAATGGAGGTGCCAATTTATTCTTCACTACTTTAACGCGCGTCTGATTGCCAACAACTGCATCCCTATCTTTAATGGATCCAATGCGGCGAATATCTAAACGAACAGAAGCATAAAACTTTAAAGCGTTTCCGCCTGTTGTCGTCTCGGGAGAACCAAACATCACACCGATCTTCATACGAATTTGATTAATAAAGACAACCATACAGTTGGAGCGAAAAATTGCTGCTGTTAATTTTCGTAATGCTTTACTCATTAATCGAGCTTGCAATCCGGGTAAAGCATCCCCCATTTCACCATCAATTTCCGCCCGCGGCGTCAAAGCCGCTACGGAATCAACAACCAGCACATCAACTGCACCAGAGCGAACAAGTGTTTCTGTAATTTCCAATGCTTGTTCACCAGTATCGGGCTGAGAAATGAACAAATTTTCTAAATCAACACCAAGCTTACGTGCGTAAATAGGATCAAGAGCATGCTCTGCATCAATAAAGGCACAAACTCCACCAACTTTTTGTGCCTCAGCAATAGCATGAAGAGCTAGTGTTGTCTTTCCAGAACTCTCTGGTCCATAAATCTCAACAATACGCCCTTTCGGTAGTCCACCAACACCTAAAGCAATATCCAAGGATAACGAACCTGTTGGGATTGTTTCAATTTCAACAACCTGCTCTTTTTGCCCAAGACGCATAATCGAGCCTTTACCGAAAGAACGTTCAATTTGTGAGAGCGCAGCATCGAGTGCTTTTGTTTTATCCACGATTATATCCCTGACCGATTCACAATAACTTAATATCTAGTGTACACTGTTCTTTTAACTTAACCAAAGCCCTGAGTTGAGATTCTCACAGACTATTTCCATTTTTATCATGATATGATGTCCACAACATCCCATAAAAACGTGTAAAAGCTGTCCTCCTATCTTATAATACAAACACACTTCAACAAAATACCTTCCTATAAAGGAGAAAAATTTAGTATATTTGTATCTATCCTTCAAAAAAGAAACAATTTAAATCTCAGTACAATACCTTATACACAAACCATTCTAATCCTCTATAAGCACCTAAGAAATTACAACTCTTAGTGAATTTTATGTTTTTGAGAACCTAAAACTTACTATCAATCTAAATAACAGAACACTGCCAATTAAAATCATAATTATAAAGAAATCTATGAAACATAATTAAACCAACATTTTTTAAAATTGAATTTTAAGCATATTGGAAATTTTTGCGTAAATAAAAAAGAAAAAAATTACTCTAAAAATAATAAGCTTTTAAAGCATTGCATTCGATTATTTATAAAACAATTATCATATAACTGACATAAAACCAGTTTAAAAATAATAAAAGATCTCACTTCAATTAAAATTTTATGTTTAACTGCCTCGTTTTTTGCGCAATTTTTTCCACCACTCAAGACGCTTCACAATCTCACGTTCAAAACCGCGTTCTCGTGGTTGATAATAGATCTGGCGACCAAGTTTTTCAGGAAAATATTCCTGTCCAGAAAAAGCATCTGGTTCATCATGATCATAACGATAACCATGCCCATACCCTTCTTCCTTCATAAATTTTGTAGGTGCATTAAGGATATGTTGTGGAGGAGGCAAAGAGCCATTTTTGCGTGCACAACGTAGTGCTGCCTTATATGCAAGATATGTTGCATTAGATTTTGGCGCAGTTGCAACATAAAGACATGCTTGAGCCAAAGCCAATTCTCCTTCAGGTGCCCCTAAATAATCATAAGCATTTTTTGCCGCATTACAAATGACAAGAGCTTGCGGATCTGCCAAGCCGATATCTTCAACAGCCATACGAACCAATCTTCTCCCAATATAGAGAGGATCTTCCCCCGCATCCAACATACGTGCCAAATAATAAAGCGCAGCATCAGGATCAGATCCACGAACTGATTTATGCAATGCTGAAATAAGATTATAATGACTATCCCGCCCTTTATCATAAATTGGAGCACGACGCTGAATAATTTTTTGCAAAGCGATAGCATCAAATATCTCTCCCGCTCGCGCGACACACCAAACTTCCTCTGCTAATGTTAATGCTATCCGTGCATCACCATCAGACATCCCTATCAAAACATCTCTGGCATCGTCATTTAAGGGGAGAAGCTTTCCCTCCACTTCTTCAGCACGTTTTAAAAGCATGCTCAAACTTTCACTGTCATGGGAAAGAAACGTCAAAACACGCGCACGAGAAAGAAGAGCAGCATTAAGCTCAAATGAAGGATTCTCAGTCGTTGCACCAACAAGAATTATAGTACCATCTTCCATAACAGGAAGAAAACTATCCTGCTGTGCACGATTAAAACGATGAATTTCATCTACAAACAAAAGTGTTTGACATCCAGACATAAAACGAGTCCGAGCACCTTCAAAAATCTTTTTAAGTTCGGCAACTCCGGTAAAAATAGCAGAAACCTGCTCAAAAACGAAATCTGTTTCAAGTGCTAGCAAGCGCGCAACCGTTGTTTTCCCTGTTCCCGGGGGACCAAAAAAAATCATCGAACCAACTGAATCAGCGGCGATCATACGCGAAAGCACGCCTTCTTCTCCAACCAAGTGATCTTGCCCCATTACATCCTTGAGACAACGAGGACGCATTCTTTCTGCAAGCGGTTTATTTTTGTTAACTTGAAAATCAAATGATGAAGTAAAAAAAACTTTATTCAAAAAAAACCTCAGCGAATAAATTGACGAATATACATACCATCACGCTCATATTCCAATTGCCATATATTTTGACGACCTTGTTGCATAAGAATCTTTTTTAACTGACCAACTGTTTGAATTTTATGACCATTCACAACACGCAAAATATCTCCAGAGCGAAAAATTCCTGCTGCAATACTCACTTCATCAAGACTAATAATCACAACACCTTTTGCGGATATCGGAAGATGAAAACGTCTACTATTTTGCGGTGTTAAATCCAAAACTTCAGCACCAGAAAGAGGGCTCTCACCAACAATTTTTTCAGATTTTAAAAATGCTGACTCTGGTATTGATGAAATAAATATTTTCGTCTTAAAAGTTTTTCCATTTCGTAAATATTCCAAAACAAAGCTATCCCCAATACTGGCTGTCATCAAACGATATCCAAGACCATCTGGGCTATCAATTTGTATCCCTTGCACACTCAAAATAACATCGCCTATTTTTAAACCAGCTTTTTCAGCAGGACTATCTTTGCTAACTTCGATGACAAGAGCACCAGAGGGACGTTTTAAACCTAACCCACCAGCAATGTCAGGTGTAACATTTTGGAAAGATGCTCCAATATAAGGGGGTACAAAATGTTTTTGACCACGTTTAACGGTATCAAGCATCACTCTTACAAGATTTGCCGGAATAGCAAAACCAATCCCTACAGAACCACCTGAGCGTGAATAAATAGCTGTATTAATCCCGATTAATTGTCCTTTCATATCAATTAAAGCTCCACCAGAGTTCCCTGGATTAATGGCAGCATCTGTTTGAATAAAAAAATCAAAATCAGAAATACCAACACGCGTACGCGCTTGCGCCGAAACAATACCGCTGGTAACCGTTTGACCAACACCAAAAGGATTCCCAATTGCAAGAACAAGATCACCAACTTCAACGGTATCAGAATCTCCTAAAGGAAGAATAGGAAATCGCCCGCCCTGTGCATCAATTTCAAGCACAGCAATATCAGTAGATTCATCTTTAAGCATGACCTTACTCTCAAACTCCCTCCCGTCAGAAAGAGCAACTTTAATTTCACTTGCGTCCTTAATAACGTGGTAATTGGTAATGATCAAACCGCGCGCATCAACAATCACTCCAGATCCCAATGATGATTGCGTACGTAAAGGCCGATTATTTTGAAAACGACCAAAAAATTGCTCAAAAAATGGATCACCTTCAAAAGGTGAACGCGCTCTAATTTGCCGTGCCGCATAAATATTTACAACAGACGGAATAGTTTTTTTAACTAAAGGAGCGAATGAAAGAGTGATTTCTTTTTGTGTTTGCGGAATTTGAGCATAAGTGCAATGAGGCGATATCTGTGCAACAATCGCAAAAAAAATCCCTACCAAAAAAAGATTCCTCATAACTCACTCCTTAAAAACTAACCCACTTTTTAAATATTAAGAAGATAAAAACTCTCTCATTTTTCATAACCACAGAATTTCTACCAATACTTATAATTAGAAATAAAAATAACTTATTTGAGCAATAGATATTATAAAAATAAAATAGTTCAATATTTTGTAACATTCCCTTTACGTTTATCTCTTGAAATAAAACTGATTGTGAAATGCACATAAAAAAACCGCTCTAGAAAAGCGGCTCTTTAAAATACAACAGAAAAAATACCCTACGAGGAAGAACCCTTTTCATTTGCAGAATTTTCCGTACGCGCACGATCTACAGCGCCTTTTGCATCAACGTCACGATCAACAAACTCAATAACAGCCATGGGAGCATTATCACCGGTACGAAACCCTGCTTTCATAATACGCAAATACCCACCGTTGCGCGCTGCATAACGTGGCGCAAGTGTATCAAATAACTTTGCAACCTTTCCCGCATCACGAAGTGCTGCAATTGCTTGTCGACGCGCATGCAAACCTCCACGCTTACCAAGCGTAACCAGCTTTTCAACAATAGGACGAATTTCCTTAGCCTTTGGAAGCGTTGTCATAATCTGCTCATGCTCAATCAGCGAAACCGCCATATTCGCAAACATCGCTTTACGGTGACTAGACGTTCGGTTTAACTTACGACCTGATTTATTATGCCGCATAAGCCCTCTCCTTAAATTTTAATATTGATCTTCATAACGCTTGGCAAGATCATCAATGTTTTCAGGCGGCCATGCAGAAATTTCCATACCAAGATGTAATCCCATACATGCTAAAACTTCTTTAATTTCATTTAACGACTTCCGTCCAAAGTTCGGTGTACGAAGCATCTCAGCTTCTGTCTTTTGGATAAGATCACCAATGTAAACAATATTATCATTTTTAAGACAATTTGCCGAACGAACTGAAAGCTCTAATTCATCAACTTTTTTAAGAAGGGCAGGATTAAAAGCAAGTTCTGAATCAGATTCTTCAACAATTTCCTTTTGTGGCTCCACAAAATTAATAAATAAAGACAACTGATCCTGAAGAATACGTGCCGCAAAAGCAACAGCATCCTCTCCGTTAACAGCACCATTCGTTTCAATCGTGAGTGTTAATTTATCATAATCTAAGACTTGACCTTCGCGCGTATTTTCTACTTTATAGGATACCCTACGGATTGGTGAATAAAGACTATCAATTGGAATAAGGCCTATTCGTGAATCATCAATACAGTTGCGATCAGATGGAACATACCCTTTCCCTGTATTGACAATAAATTCCATACGAATTTCAGCATCTTCATCAAGAGTACAGATTACATGTTCCGGATTCAAAATTTCCATATCCCCAACAGTACTGATATCTCCAGCCTTCACAACACCAGGCCCCTCTTTAGAAATAACGACACGTTTAGGACCCTCTTCTTCCATACGAAGCGCAACTTCTTTAATGTTTAAAATAATATCCGTAACATCCTCACGAACACCTGGAATTGATGAAAATTCGTGTAATACACCATCAATCTGCACAGCAGTAATCGCGGCACCACGAAGTGATGACAGTAAAACGCGACGAAGCGCATTCCCCAACGTTAAGCCAAAACCACGTTCAAGAGGCTCCGCAACCACACTCAAAACATTCGGATTATCATGTGTACAAAACTCAACCTTATTGGGTTTAATCAGCTCCTGCCAGTTTTTCTGGATCATATTTTTATTTCCCGTTCTTTAGTTTTGCTACCATTCAATCGTAACGACCAATGTGAACTATCAGAGAAGACTCCGACAACAAAAAACAATACCCAATTAAACACGCCGTCTCTTTCGCGGACGACATCCATTATGAGGAATTGGTGTTACATCACGAATGGAAGTAATGACAAAACCAACAGACTGCAATGCACGCAAAGCAGACTCACGACCTGCTCCAGGACCACAAACCTCAACTTCTAACGAACGCATACCATGCTCCTGTGCTTTTCTCGCACAATCTTCTGCAGCAACCTGAGCCGCAAAGGGTGTAGATTTACGCGATCCCTTGAACCCTTGAGCACCAGCAGACGACCACGCAATCGCATTTCCCTGCGCATCAGTAATGGTAATCATTGTATTGTTAAATGTTGAATTGATATGCACAACACCCGACGAAATATTTTTGCGCTCCCTACGACGAACACGCGTGGCTTCCTTGGCCATAATCTTCCTTTCAATGATCTCTACATTGCCGTAGCACCAGCAACTCCACCCACTTTGCCCTTGTCAAAAAAAAGCTTTAACAAAAAACAAAAAATTTAAAAAATAAAATCCTTTTTCTTATAAAAGCACCGTTATTTTTTCTTACCAGCAATTGCTTGAGCTGGCCCCTTACGTGTGCGCGCATTTGTATGTGTACGTTGTCCACGAACAGGTAAAGAACGACGATGACGCAAACCACGATAACAACCAAGATCCATCAAACGCTTAACATTCATAGCAACTTCACGACGAAGATCGCCCTCGACTTGGTAACCGTGATCTATCGCTTCACGAATTTGCAACACCTCTGCATCAGAAAGCTCATGAACACGACGACCTATGGGGATACCAACTTTTTTAGTAATTTCTTGAGCAAATTTTGGTCCAATCCCGTGGATATACTGAAGCGCAATGATTACACGCTTATTTGTCGGGATATTGACGCCAGCAATACGAGCCACGCCTATTCTCCTTGATTATGTTGACAGCTAACCATAAAATACCTGATGTACCCTACAGAAAAAAATGACCCGGCATAAAAACAACCCGAATCCTACTACTTCACTGAAATAAATTAAACCTCTTTTGATAGATTTCACAAAAAAAGTCAATACTTTTCATTTATTTCTAAAAAACCTTATTTAAGAAGCTTTTTAATTACACCTGATACCTCAGCAACATCAATCATTCCATCAACCACCTTCAACAATCCCCTCTCTGAATAGAATTTCGATAAAGGCGCTGTTTTTTCACGATATTCCACCAATCGTTTCACAAAAGCAACAGGATTATCATCTGAACGGACTTGCCCACCAGCAGTTACTGTCTCCTTAATGCGTTTTTTCACTCGCTCAATCAGTACATCTTCATCAACACGCAATTCGATAACAGCATCAAGATGCATATTTTTTGATTGCAAAATTTTCTGCAATGCCTCTGCCTGTCCAATAGTTCGAGGATACCCATCCAGAACAAAACCGTTTACACAATCATCTTTATCAATTCGATCAGAAACAATCTGATTAACAATACAATCAGAAACTAAAGCACCAGAGCTGATAATATCCTTAGCTTTTTTACCAATTTCCGTTTCTCCAGCAATAACTTCGCGCAACACATCACCCGTTGATAATTGAGGAATATTATACTCCTCAGCTAACATTTTGGCTTGCGTACCTTTTCCAGCTCCCGGAGGCCCCAAAAGAATAATCCTCATCGATTCCGCCTGCCTCCACGAAGTTTTGATTTCTTAATCAACCCTTCATATTGATGTGCAACAAGATGCCCCTGAATTTGAGCAACTGTATCAAGTGTAACAGTAACAACAATTAACAAAGAAGTCCCCCCAAGATAAAAAGGAACCTGCAGTGCGGATATCATAAACTCAGGTAGCAAACAAACCAAAATAATATAAATCGCCCCAATAACGGTAATACGTGTCAAAACATAATCAATATACTCGGCTGTACGCTCACCAGGACGAATTCCTGGAATAAAACCAGAGTGTTTTTTCAATTGATCTGCTGTATCACTTGGATTAAACACAATCGCCGTGTAAAAAAAGCAAAAAAATGCCATCAAAAGTGCATAAACAACCATGTAAAGTGGCTGCCCATGACTAAGAGAATAAGAAATAGTTTGCATCCATTGTGGCATTTTATCAGAAAAATTATTAATGGTTGCAGGTAACAATAACAAAGATGAAGCAAAAATCGGTGGAATAACACCAGCAGTATTCAGCTTTAAAGGAAGATGTGACATATCCCCTTGAAATATCTGATTACCAACTTGACGTTTTGGATACTGAATGAGAATCCGCCGCTGAGCACGCTCAACAAAAACAATAATTGCGATAACAAAAACCGCAATAAAAAAGATTGCTATTAACAAAAAAGTCGACAAATCAGCCTGACTATGGGCAGTCAAAAGTTGAGCAAAAGTGGAAGGAAGATTGGCAACAATACCTGTAAAAATAATAAGAGACACCCCATTACCAATACCACGTGATGTAATTTGCTCACCAAGCCACATAAGAAACACCGTTCCACCAACAAGAGTAACAACAGAAGAAATACGGAATATAAGACCTGGCTCCACAACAATTTGAAGCCCTGTTCCTATGCCAGTTTCAAGCGCAACTGCAATACCAAACGCTTGTAAAATTGCTAATATCACAGTTACATAACGGGTATACTGATTAATAATCTTACGGCCAATTTCACCCTCTTTCTTAAGAGTTTCTAACGAAGGAACGACTGAAGTTAACAATTGCACAATAATTGAGGCCGATATGTAAGGCATAATTCCCAATGCAAAAATTGCCATGCGCCCAACAGCACCTCCAGCAAACATATTAAATAACCCCAAAACACCAGACGCATGATGTTCAAATGTTTGCCGCAAAGCATCAATATTAATACCAGGAAGAGAGATATAAGTACCAAAGCGATAGACAAGAAGCGCTGCCAGGGTAAACCAAATGCGCTTCCTTAATTCAACTGCACGTGAAAAAGTACTAAAGCTTATATTAGAAGCGAACTGCTCTGCCGCTGATGCCATAAAATGTCTCCCATCCACACTCCAGTTCTTTAAATCACGGAAGTATAACCTTCAAATTTATACCGTCACATATAAATAAACACACAACTCAAATAATTCTCCATAAAACACATCCTCAACGAAGCACATAAACTTCCCTAAAACATCATTACATCAAAACGAATTCACAGAACAACATCAGGAAAAAATAACTTGGCCACCAGCTTTTTCAACTTTAATACGAGCAGCTTCAGAAGCACCAGAAACATGAACTATAATTTTTTCTTTCAATTCACCATCAGAAAGAAGACGCACCCCATCCTTCACACGACGAACTATACCAGCTTCTTTCAAAGCAATAATATCAATAGGCTTTCCAATACTCAACTTACCTGCATCAACTGCCAATTGAATACGTCCCAAAGAAACTTCGTTGTAAGTCTTAGCAAAAAAATTCTTAAATCCACGCTTTGGCAAACGGCGATAAATAGGCATTTGCCCACCTTCAAAACCATTAAGCGAAACACCAGAGCGTGATTTTTGCCCTTTTACACCACGACCACCAGTCTTACCAGTACCAGAACCAATACCACGCCCGACACGCTTACGATCCCTTGTTGCACCCTCACGATCACGCAGCTCATTGAGTTTCATATCTTACACTCCTGCAACCCTTAATCTTCACCTATAACCCGAACAAGATGCCGAACCTTAGAAATCATTCCTCGAATACAAAGCGTATCTTCTAAAACACGTCGACGCCGCATTTTATTTAATCCGAGCCCCTTCAAAGTTGCACGCTGAATCTGTGAATTTCGAATCGGACTTCCAATTTGTTCTACCGTCACAGTTTTGCCACTCTGAGATTTTTTCTGAACCATTTCCTAATTCCTTTTCTGATAATCTCAGAAACTATCCTTCTGCATCAACTAAATGCCGACGCCGTGCCTGTAAAGTCGAATATTTTATACCACGCTGAGCTGCAATATCCCTAGGATGCATTTGATGCCTTAATGCATCAAATGTTGCACGCACCATGTTATAAGGATTTGACGACCCCAACGATTTTGCAACAACATCCTGCATTCCAAGAGTCTCAAAAATAGCACGCATCGGCCCCCCAGCAATAATACCAGTACCAGCAGAAGCTGAACGCAGCAAAACACGACCAGCTCCGTGACGACCTTCAAGATCATGATGCAATGTACGCCCAGACCGAAGCGGAACATAAATCATCCCACGTTTTGCAGCTTCTGTAGCTTTACGAACTGCCTCTGGCACTTCACGTGCTTTACCATGACCAAAGCCCACACGCCCCTTTTGATCTCCAACAACAACAAGAGCAGCAAAACCAAAACGCCGACCACCCTTCACAACTTTAGCAACACGATTGATATGAACAAGCCTATCGACGAATTCACCATCACGCTCATCTCGCTCACCACGTTCCTTCTGTGCCATTCCTCGTTCCTTTTTCTTTTCCGGAAGCACCACAACAAAGTTCTGCCTTAAAACCAGAAGAACTCACAAAAAAGACCTTAAAATCCTCTCATTTAAGTCTTTAGATAAAATACTTAGAAGTTCAAACCACATTCACGAGCAGCTTCAGCTAAAGCTTTCACTCTACCATGGTAAACATATGCTCCACGATCAAAAACTACCTCATTAACACCGGCTTTTTTTGCACGTTCAGCAATTAACCTACCAATAGCAAAAGCTGCTTCCTTATCACCACCGCTTTTTAACATTTTTTTTAAATCACCCTCAAGGGTAGACGCCGAAGCAAGAGTATGCCCGCGCAAATCATCAATAATTTGAGCATAAATATTCTGATTTGAGCGATAAACACTAAGCCGCGGACGGCCACTCGAAACCATTCTAATTTTACGACGAACACGCCTTGCACGATGCTGTATAATGTCCTTAGATGCAACCATAATACAAAATCCTTACTTCTTTTTGCCTTCTTTACGAAAGATACGCTCATCTGCATGTTTTACACCCTTACCTTTGTAAGGTTCAGGCCTACGATATTCGCGAATTTCCGCTGCAACTTGTCCAACTTGCTGCTTATCAATTCCAGAAATAACAATTTCTGTAGGCTTTGGAACCATCACAGTAACACCCGATGGTACTTTATAAACCACATCATGCGAAAAACCTAATGACAACTGAATATCCCTACCCTGTAAAGCCGCACGATAACCAACACCGTTGATTTCCAACTTCTTCTCAAAACCATCCTTCACACCTAAAAAAATATTTTCAATCATTGAGCGCGACATACCCCATTTAGAGCGCGCATCTCTTGACTGATCACGTGGTGAAACCGTTATAACATTTTCTTCAAAACTTACCAAAACTTCGTCATTAACGATGTAGCTTAATTCACCTTTAGGACCTTTTGCCTTAATCATCTGACCATCAATGGTTGCAGTAACCCCTGAAGGAACTGAAATGGGCTTTTTTCCGATACGAGACATTATTCTAACCTATTTTTCTTCTGCTTTCCTAAAATCACTTAGAAAACACGACAAAGGAGCTCTCCGCCGATATTCTGCTCACGTGCCTCATGATCCGCCATAACGCCTTTAGGAGTTGATAAAATCGAAATACCAAGACCATTTGCCACTTGAGGAAGTGACTTAGCGGAAACATATACACGACGACCAGGCTTTGAAACACGTGAAACTTCACGAATAGCAGCCAATCCTTCAAAATATTTCAATTCGATTTCAATTTCAGATTTCCCATCACCCAAATCAACTCGCTTATATCCGCGAATATAACCTTCCGACTGAAGAACATCAAGAACGCGTGCACGAAGCTTAGAAGCAGGTGTAATCACTTTGTTTTTTTTACGACCAAGCGCATTACGAATACGCGTTAACATATCACCAAGAGGATCTGACATAGACATTAAACAATCTCCTCTTACCAGCTAGACTTAACAATGCCTGGAATATGACCGATAGAGCCAAGCTCACGCAATGCAATTCGCGACATTTTTAATTTACGATAATAAGCCCGTGGACGCCCCGAAACCTCACAACGATTACGAACACGAACCTTGGCAGAATTACGCGGTAATTCTGCCAATTGAACAGAAGCTTTAAAACGTTCTTCAAGAGAAATACTCTGATCCATAACGATTGCTTTCAAGCGTGCACGACGAGCAGCATAGCGCTTTACCATCACTTCACGACGCTTATTTTTCTCAACGGCACTTACTTTGGCCATAATCCTACCTCGCTACGTTTGCCGTTACGAACGAAAAGGAAAATTAAAAGCACGCAACAACTCACGCGCCTCATCATCCGTCTTCGCTGTCGTACAAACGATAATATCCATGCCCCAAACCTGATCAACTTTGTCATAATTAATCTCTGGAAACACAATGTGCTCTTTGATACCCATAGCAAAATTACCACGACCATCAAAGCTTTTTGGATTCAGACCACGAAAGTCACGAACCCGCGGAAGCGCAATTGTAACAAGACGATCTAAAAAATCAAACATACGATCTTTACGCAACGTAACTTTGGCTCCAAGTGGCATCCCTTCGCGAACTTTAAAGGTCGCAATGGAATTACGTGCGCGGGTAATAACAGCCTTTTGACCTGTTATGAGTCCCAAATCCTCAGCAGCAACAGAAGGCTTCTTAGAATCAGCAGTTGCTTCACCAATCCCCATATTAATCACAATTTTATCAACCCGCGGAATTTGCATCACATTCTTATAATTAAACTTTTCCTGAAGTATTTTTCGGACCACTTCAAAATAGTGCATTTTCATACGCGGCGCTTGTTTTTCCTTAGCCATTAATCAACTCTCCCGAACGCTTGGCAAAACGAACCTTGTTACCATCTGCATTCATACGAAAACCTACACGCGTAGGCTTACCATCTTTAGGATCAGCAATCGCCAAATTAGATAGATGAATCGAAGCTTCTTTAGAAATAATTCCAGCTTCTTGCTTTTGCGTTTGGCGTTGATGACGCTTAATCATATTAACTCCGCGAACAAAAGCTTTATTCTCTTTCGGATTCACCTTAATTACTTCACCACTACATCCTTTATCTTTGCCGGATAAAACAACAACTCTATCGCCTTTTCGAATCTTCTGCATAACATTCACTCCTTACAACACTTCAGGAGCGAGGGAAATGATCTTCATATGATTCCTACCACGAAGTTCGCGAGGAACTGGTCCAAAGATACGTGTACCGATCGGCTCTTTTTTATTATCTACTAAAACAGCAGCATTACTATCAAAACGAATGACACTACCATCTGCGCGACGAATATCCTTAGCAGTACGAACTACCACAGCTTTCATCACATCACCTTTTTTTACACGGCCCCGAGGAATAGCATCCTTAACCGAAACAACAATAATGTCGCCGACCGAAGCATATTTTCGCTTTGAACCGCCCAACACCTTGATGCACATGACACGACGAGCACCGGAATTATCAGCAACGTCGAGGTTTGTTTGCATCTGAATCATGATTGGCCACCTTCTCTCAAAACCTACATCCGGTTATGCCCTTAACACACCCGGATTTTCCTGCCAAATAACAATAAATCCCCGCCCCAATCTACCAACAGAAATAAATCTACCGCTAAATTCTACGACAATAAACCCAATTAACTACGCTACACTGCCTTTAACAACAATCCAACATTTATTTTTTGAAATCGGTTTAGATTCTTGAATAGAGATCTGATCCCCAATCCTAAAGTGGTTGTCCTCATCGTGCGCCTTATATTTTTTAGACTGTCTAACAGTCTTCTTAAGGAGTGGATGAGAATAACGCCGCTCCACTTTAACAACCACAGTCTTATCACCTTTGTCACTTACTACAACACCCTGTAAAATGCGTTTAGGCATCTCTTACTTCCTTAAATCTTACTGTCATTTATCTTTTGACGAAGAAAAGTTTTAACACGCGCAATATCACGACGAACCTGCCTAACACGTGCAGTCTTTTCTAATTGACCCGTTGCCTTTTGAAACCGCAAATTAAATTGCTCTCTTTTCAAATTAACTAACTCATCTTTCATTTGGTCGAGCGTCTGCGCCCGTAACTCTGTGGCTCTCATCGCTTTACCTCTTATTCAGCAATACGCTGGATGAAACGCGTTTTAATAGGTAATTTTGCAGCACCCAATCTCAATGCCTCACGTGCTACATCCTCAGAAACCCCATCAAGCTCAAACATGATACGCCCAGGCGCAACACGAGAAGCCCAATAATCAACACTCCCCTTACCCTTACCCATACGAACTTCAGTCGGCTTAGATGTAACTGGGAGATCTGGAAAAACACGAATCCACACACGACCAGAACGTTTCATATAACGTGTAATCGCACGACGGGCCGCCTCAATTTGACGTGCAGTAATCCTCTCAGGCTCAACAGCCTTCAACCCGTAAGCACCGAAATTCAAATCCGTACCACCCTTCGAAACACCGTGAATACGGCCTTTGAACTGTTTACGGAATTTTGTGCGCTTTGGCTGCAACATTGCTCTCTACTCCAAAATTTAGTTCAATCACAAAAACTAAGCATTTTCACGGCGACGATTCGATGAAGAACCAGAATGATCAGCTTCTGTAGCACGACGCTCTGAAGCCATCGGGTCATGCTCAAGAATCTCACCCTTAAAAACCCAAACTTTAACGCCACAAATACCATAAGCGGTCTTAGCCTCTGCTGTACCGTAATCAACATCAGAACGCAAGGTATGAAGTGGGACACGACCTTCACGATACCACTCCATACGAGCAATCTCAGCACCACCAAGACGACCAGAACAGTTGATACGAATTCCTTCTGCTCCAAGACGCATAGCTGACTGAACTGCACGCTTCATTGCACGTCGAAAAGCAACACGACGCTCCAACTGCTGAGCAATTGACTGCGCGATAATCGTAGAGTCAATTTCTGGCTTACGAATTTCCACGATATTCAATGAAGTCTCAGCATCTGTCATCTCTGAAAGCTTCCGACGAAGCTTTTCAATATCAGCACCTTTTTTACCAATAATTAAGCCAGGACGTGCCGAATGAATCGTTACACGACACTTTTTATGGGGTCGCTCAATAACAACCTTAGAGATAGCCGCTTGTTTCAGCTCTTCAAACACATACAGACGAATCCTTAAATCTTCATGAAGAAGACGTCCGTATTCACCACTGTCAGCATACCAACGGGAATCCCAAGTCCGATTAACTCCAAGACGAAGTCCTATTGGATTGATCTTTTGACCCATTATGCGGCCTCCATTTTTTCGGTAACTTCACGAACAACAACAGTAAGATGCGAAAACGAACGTTCAATTCGACTAGCACGCCCACGACCGCGAACATGAAAACGTTTCATCACTATCGACTTACCAACATAGGCTTCTGCAACAATGAGCGAATCAATATCAAGATCGTGGTTATTCTCTGCATTTGCAATCGCTGATTCAAGAGTTTTTTTCACAATTTCAGCAATACGTTTACGTGAAAATGTCAAATCAGCTAGCGCTACATTAACTCTTTTACCACGAATCATCGCAGCAACTAAATTAAGCTTTTGTGGACTAACACGAACCGTCCGAGCGACCGCTCTTGCCTCATTATCTTTAAGCTGGCGCGGAGATTTAGCTTTTCCCATTTCTACTTCCTCTTCGCTTTCTTATCTGCACCATGCCCATAATAAGTTCTAGTGGGAGCAAATTCACCGAACTTATGCCCAACCATCTCTTCAGAAATAGAAACAGGAATATGCTTATTGCCGTTGTAAACACCAAAAGTTAAACCAACAAACTGTGGTAAAATAGTAGAGCGACGGCTCCATATTTTAATAACCTCATTACGACCGCTTGCACGTACCTTTTCTGCTTTTCCAAGAAGATAGCCGTCAACAAACGGACCTTTCCAAACTGAACGAACCACCTCAGACTACCTTTCTCACTTTTTGCGCTGATGACGCGTACGCATAATAAACTTATCAGTGGCTTTATTGGAGCGCGTACGCTTACCCTTTGTAGGTTTTCCCCAAGGAGATACTGGATGACGCCCCCCCGATGTACGACCTTCACCACCACCATGCGGATGATCAACCGGATTCATAGCAACACCACGAACATGCGGACGCTTACCGCGCCAACGTGATCGACCTGCCTTACCATCATTAATATTCCCATGATCCGGATTTGAAACTGCGCCAATAGTTGCAAAACAACCGCCAGGTACCAAACGCTGTTCTCCAGAATTAAGACGAAGAATAGCCATACCTTGATCTCGTCCAACCAATTGCGCATAAGTGCCAGCTGAACGTGCAATCTGACCACCTTTTCCTGGCTTCATCTCAATATTATGAATAATTGTACCTACCGGCATATTACAAAGCGGCATCGCATTCCCTGGTTTTACATCAACACCTGAACCAGAAATGACAGAATCACCAATATCGAGACGCTGTGGAGCAAGAATATAACTCAATTCCCCATCCTCATAACGAATAAGCGCAATAAAAGCGGTACGATTAGGATCATACTCTAAACGTTCAACTTTTGCAGGCATATCATGCTTAAGACGTTTAAAATCAATAAACCGATAGCTGCGCTTATGTCCACCACCCTGAAAACGAGCAGTAACACGACCACGATTGTTGCGTCCACCTTTTGACGATAGACCTTCAGTCAACGTCTTTATAGGCTTACCCTTATAAAGACAAGAACGATCTACAATGACAAGTTGACGCTGCCCAGGCGTAGTTGGATTAAAGTATTTAAGTGCCATTATCCTTATCTCCGAGCCTATTTAAAGACCTGTCGAAACGTCGATAGACTGACCACTGGCCAAAGTCACGATCGCTTTCTTGACATCACTTTGCCGACCAACAATTCCTTTAAAACGCTTCACCTTACCCTTACGGACTATCGTGTTGACTGCTTCTACTTTAACGCTAAAAAGCGCTTCAACAGCAGCCTTAATTTCTGGCTTTGTCGCTCTCGGCGAGACATTAAAAGCAACTTGATTATACTCAGAAATCATAGTCGACTTTTCAGTAATAACTGGGCTAACAATTATATCATAATGGCGAAGATCTGTCATTTAAAACGCTCCTCAAGGGCCTCAACAGCTGCCTTTGATAAAACAAGTTTACTGCGACGCAAAATATCATAAACATTAATCCCTTGAATTGGTAAAATATCAATATTAGGAATATTAGATACTGCACGAGAAAAATTAACATCAATTTCTTTGCCACCAATTAAAAGAGCATTATCAAACCCAAGTTTAGAAAAACTGGAAACAAGCATTTTGGTTTTAGCATCCTTAACACTGAGATCATCAACAACAATTAAATCATCAGCTTTTAATTTTGCCGATAAAGCAAGACGCATTCCGAGTGCACGAACTTTTTTAGGAAGACCACACGCATGGCTACGGAATACGGGACCATGCGCCTTACCACCACCTCGAAACTGTGGTGCACGAGCAGACGAATGTCGAGCACGCCCAGTTCCTTTTTGTTTAAACATTTTTGCCCCCGTTCGAGACACATCAGACCTTCCTCGTGATTTATGTGTTCCCTGTTGACAACGAGCAAGCTGCCAACGAACAACACGTTGCAAAATATCCTCACGCGGAACAAGATCAAAAATACTCTCAGAAACTTTTAATTTACCAGCTTCATTACCATCAAGGGTTTTAATTACAAGATCCATTACTCGGCTCCCTCAGTTTCAGAGGTTTCCATTACTGGAGAAACCATTTCCGTTTTCTCCTTCGCAAGACTGCGAATACCAGCAGGCCTCGGCGCATTATCAGGAAGACGTCTCTTTACAGCATCTCGCACCAAAATCCAAGCGCCCTTAGAACCAGAAACAGCACCACGTACTAAAATTAAACCACGCTCAACATCTGTGGAAACAACCTCAATATTTTGTGTTGTCACACGAACATGCCCCATATGGCCAGCCATTTTTTTACCTTTAAACACTTTACCTGGATCTTGACATTGCCCTGTTGAACCATGAGCACGATGTGTAATTGAATTACCATGTGAAGCACGATGCCCACCAAAATTATGCCGCTTCATAACACCAGCAAAACCTTTACCAATACTCGTGCCTGTCACATCAACCCTCTGCCCTGGAACAAAATGTTCCACGGTAATCTCAGTACCAACATCAAGAAGATTGTCGGGACTCACACGAAATTCCGCTATTTTTGCTTTTGGTTCAACAGAAGCCTTAGCAAAATGCCCACGAAGAGCTTGCGAAGTATTTTTAACCTTAGCAAAGCCCACCCCTAATTGAACAGCAGTATAACCATTCTTTTCAACTGTGCGCTGGGCAATAACTTGACAATTTTCCAAACGCAGCACTGTTACCGGCACATGTTCACCAGCCTCATTATAAACACGGGTCATGCCCAGCTTCTGCACTATTACACCTGAACGCATCGGGTCTGTTCCTTCTGTCATCAAACCTCAGAGCTTAATCTCTACATCAACACCAGCAGAAAGATCAAGCTTCATAAGCGCATCCACTGTTTGCGGTGTCGGATCAACAATATCAAGAAGACGCTTATGTGTACGCATTTCAAATTGCTCACGACTCTTCTTATCAATATGTGGCCCACGATTCACTGTAAACTTCTCAATTCTTGTTGGAAGCGGAATAGGACCACGAACATTTGCACCAGTGCGCTTAGCAGTTGACACAATCTCACGCGTTGACGCATCGAGAATTCTGTGATCAAATGCTTTCAAACGAATGCGGATATTTTGACTGTTCATGCTATTTTATTTCCCTGTCACGCAAAACGCCTCTTAATAACAAAGACGCTTTCAATAAGCCTCTTTATTCAATGATTTTAGAAACGATACCGGCACCAACAGTACGACCACCTTCACGAATAGCAAAACGAAGCTTCTCTTCCATGGCAATTGGAACAATCAAAGAAACATCCATCGCAACATTATCACCAGGCATTACCATCTCTGTTCCTTCTGGAAGCGTCACTATCCCCGTCACATCCGTCGTACGGAAGTAAAACTGTGGACGATAGTTCGTGAAAAATGGAGTATGACGACCACCTTCATCTTTCGTTAAAATGTAAGCCTCTGCTTTAAATCGTGTATGAGGCGTAACTGAACCAGGTTTCGCCAAAACCTGTCCACGCTCAATCCCTTCACGATCAACTCCACGAAGCAACGCACCAATATTATCACCAGCTTGACCTTGATCTAAAAGCTTGCGAAACATTTCAACACCTGTAACTGTCGTTTTAGAAGTAGGGCGAATACCAATAATCTCGATTTCTTCGCCAACTTTAATGACACCACGCTCAACACGACCAGTAACAACAGTTCCACGACCAGATATCGAAAAAACATCCTCTATCGGCATCAAAAACGGCTGATCAACAGGACGCTCCGGTGTTGGGATATAATTATCAACTTCACTCATCAAGAGACGAACCGCATCTTCACCAATGCTTTTGTCCTTATCTTCAAGAGCTGCCAATGCTGAACCTTTAACTACCGGTATATCATCTCCTGGGAAATCGTATTTTGATAATAACTCACGCACCTCAAGCTCAACAAGCTCCAAAAGTTCCGCATCATCAACCTGATCAACCTTGTTGAGAAAAACTACAATCGCTGGAACACCAACCTGACGTGCTAAAAGAATATGTTCACGCGTCTGAGGCATCGGACCATCTGCCGCTGAAACAACCAAAATTGCACCATCCATCTGTGCTGCACCCGTAATCATATTTTTCACATAATCTGCGTGACCCGGGCAATCAACATGTGCATAGTGCCTTTTCTCTGTTTCATACTCAACATGTGCTGTAGAAATCGTAATCCCACGTGCTCTTTCTTCTGGCGCAGCATCAATTTGGTCATATGCTTTAAATTCACCAAAATACTTCGTAATCGCTGCCGTCAATGACGTCTTTCCATGATCAACATGACCAATCGTACCAATATTAACATGCGGCTTCGTACGTTCAAATTTGCTCTTTGCCATTTGAGCTCTCCATTTTCTGTCCTCAAAAAGAACTAAGTTAAAAAATTAATCATACAACTTTCAATCATGCGTATTTCTTTTGAATCTCCAAAGCAACAGCCGAAGGGACTGGCTCATAATGATCAAACTGCATCGTATATTGCGCACGCCCCTGACTCATCGAACGAAGGTTGTTCACGTAACCAAACATATTTGCCAAAGGAACCATTGCATTCACAACTGTTGCAACACCGCGCGCTTCAGTTCCTGAAATCTGACCACGACGAGAATTTAAATCACCAATAACATCACCCACGTAATCCTCCGGGGTTACAACTTCCACCTTCATAATCGGCTCAAGAAGCTGCGCACCAGCCTTTTTTGCTCCATCGCGAAAGGCCGCACGAGCAGCGATTTCAAAAGCCAAAACGGAAGAATCGACATCATGATAACCGCCATCGATCAAAGTGGCTTTTACACCAAGCATAGGAAAACCTGCAAGAGGCCCTGAGCCCATAACACTCTCAATCCCCTTTTGTACCCCAGGAACATATTCCTTAGGAACAGCACCACCAACAATTTTCGACTCAAAAATAAAATCGTCACCATCATGAGGTTCAAAAATAATTTTCACACGAGCAAACTGCCCTGCACCACCAGACTGTTTTTTGTGTGTATAATCAATTTCCGCAATTTTTGTGATCGACTCACGATAAGCAACTTGAGGTTGCCCAATATTAGCCTCAACCTTAAACTCTCGCCGCATACGATCAACAATAATATCAAGGTGAAGTTCACCCATACCAGCTATAATTGTCTGACCCGATTCTTCATCTGACTTCACACGAAATGAAGGATCCTCTGCCGCCAAACGATTGAGCGCAATACCCATTTTCTCCTGATCTGCTTTTGTCTTTGGCTCAATCGCAATCTCAATAACGGGTTCCGGAAACTCCATTCGCTCCAAGATAACAGGATTTAGAGGATCACAAAGAGTATCACCCGTTGTCGTTTCTTTAAGCCCTGCAAAAGCTACAATATCACCAGCAAACGCCTCTTCAATATCCTCACGAGAATTAGAATGCATCTGAAGCATACGGCCCAAACGCTCTCTCTTCCTCTTCACAGTATTTTCGAGAGAAACACCCTTTTGAACCTTACCAGAATAAATACGACAGAAAGTCAGCGACCCCACAAATGGATCGTTCATAATCTTAAAAGCAAGCATAGAAAGGGGCTCATCATCTGAAGATTCACGCGTCGTCTCAGCTTCAGTCTTTACATCAATACCACTAATTGCAGGAACATCAATCGGGGAAGGAAGATAAGAAACAACAGCATCTAAAAGCGGCTGAATACCCTTGTTTTTAAAAGCAGCACCACAAAGAACTGGATGAAACTGAACCTCTATCGTCCCCCTACGAATAAGAGCAACGAGCTCCTCATTGGTTGGCATAACACCTTCCAAATAAGCCTCAGTTGCAGATTCATCAACCTCGACAGCCATCTCAACTAATTTTTCGCGATACTCTTCAGCCTTCTTCTTCAAATCGGAAGGAATATCACTTACAACTGCCGAAGTTCCAATGGAACCATCCCACTTCAAAACTTTCATCTCAACAAGATCAACAACACCTTCGAAATCATTTTCAGCACCAATTGGCAATTGCAAAACAAGAGCCCTAGCCCCTAACCGTGAACCAACCATTTCTACACTACGATAAAAATCAGCACCAACCTTGTCCATTTTATTAACGAAAACCATACGCGGCACACGATACTTTTCAGCTTGCCGCCAAACAGTCTCTGTTTGAGGTTCCACACCAGCATTAGCATCTAGTAATGCTATTGCACCGTCAAGAACACGTAAAGAGCGTTCAACCTCAATCGTAAAATCAACATGCCCCGGCGTATCAATGATATTAAAACGCCGCTTCCGACCATCACGCCCTTCCCAAAAAGTTGTCGTCGCAGCAGATGTAATCGTGATACCACGCTCTTGCTCCTGCTCCATCCAATCCATCGTGGAAGCACCATCGTGGGTTTCACCGATTTTATGGTTCTTACCCGTATAGAACAAGATACGCTCAGTCATAGTGGTTTTACCAGCATCAATGTGTGCCATAATACCGAAATTACGATAATCTTCAATTTTATATTCGCGAGCCATTGTACTTGCCTCAGTTTAAAACACGCTTACCAGCGATAATGAGCGAATGCACGATTAGCCTCAGCCATACGATGAACATCCTCACGCTTCTTTACCGCAGAACCGCGATTATTAGCCGCATCCATCAGCTCACCCGAAAGACGATCGATCATTGTCGTTTCATTACGCCCACGCGCTGCTGAAATCAACCAACGAATAGCAAGAGCCTGACGACGATCAGGACGAACATCAATCGGAACCTGATAAGTAGCACCACCAACGCGTCGTGAACGAACCTCAATATGAGGAGAAACATTTCCTAACGCTTGATGAAACAAAGCCACAGGATCTGATTTCACTTTATTTCCCACAGCGTCAAGCGCACCATAAACAATACGCTCAGCAACTGACTTTTTACCATCAAA
Source organism: Bartonella sp. B23 (assembly GCF_053793815.1). Classification (NCBI taxonomy): domain Bacteria; kingdom Pseudomonadati; phylum Pseudomonadota; class Alphaproteobacteria; order Hyphomicrobiales; family Bartonellaceae; genus Bartonella; species Bartonella sp. B23. Next base: position 621,667 of record NZ_CP200033.1, on the reverse strand, counting down.
CATGATAGCATTCATAAATTTTGTAATAACCAAATCACCAAACTTGGGATCTGGATTAATTTCACGTTTTTCTGCTCTATGACGACGGGACATGGACTCTGTCTTTCAATATTATTTTGGACGCTTCGCGCCATACTTTGAACGACGCTGTTTACGATTCTTGACACCCTGCGTGTCAAGCAACCCACGGATAATGTGATAACGAACCCCTGGCAAATCCTTCACACGACCACCACGAATCATCACAACAGAGTGCTCTTGAAGATTATGTCCCTCTCCAGGAATATAACCAATCACCTCAAATCCATTTGTCAAACGGACTTTAGCAACTTTACGAAGAGCAGAATTCGGCTTCTTCGGTGTCGTTGTATAGACACGCGTACAAACACCACGTTTCTGCGGATTCGATTGAAGAGCAGGAACCTTATTGCGCTTAACTGGTGCCACACGCGGCTTGCGAATTAACTGGTTTACGGTAGGCATGTAACCTTCCTCTTTTCGATCTACGTTCGTCTCACCCACTTGGGCTTTTCTATTTTTACTGTTCCGATAGAATCGGAATAAATACCTAAGCTCACACACAAAATCGGGCATTCCTGTTATGAACAGGTTACCCGACTACAAGCAGAGAAGGCAATAGCCTTTTGCACTAGCATTCGCTTTTAATCTTTACAAAATAAAACCCGCTCAAATGACTTTCTGGATAAAAAACCAAAATTACCTAGCCACTCTCACACCGGTCATAGTGCCTTCTAATAGCGAGAACATATACATTCGTCAAGAACTAAACATCAGAAAATTTTTAAAAATGAAAATAAATTAAATTCTAATACTTTGGATTTGGCTTTTACAGAAGCTCTTGATAAATCAAATTCTCATAGTAACATTTTTCTGTATAATAAATTAAGGGACCGTATATTTGGGATATTTATACAACACTTTAACGAATAAATTTAACAAATTGCACATATGATATTTAAGATGAGCGGCATGAAAATAGTAACGTGGAATATTGCTGGAATAAAAGCACGACATGAAACATTATATCAGTGGCTACAGCAAAGTCAGCCTGATGTAATCTGTCTACAAGAAATTAAAAGTACCGATGAGAATTTTCCACGCGATGCAATTGAAGACTTAGGTTATCACATAGAAACACACGGACAAAAAAGTTTTAATGGAGTCGCAATTCTCTCTAAAAAAACACCTGATGAAGTTATCCGACGATTACCAGGCAATGACAACGATGAACAAACACGGTACATTGAAGCCGTTTATTCAACAAATAAAGGTGCTATCCGTGTTGTATCTCTCTATCTTCCGAATGGAAATCCTATCAAAAGCGAAAAATACCCTTATAAAATAGAATGGATGGAAAGACTATACGCACATGCAAAATCATTGCTTGAATATGAAGAACCCCTTATCTTAGCTGGTGATTATAATGTCATTCCTACCCCATTAGATGCAAAAAACCCTCAACAATGGAATCATGATGCATTATTTCTTCCACAAACAAGACAGATATTCCAGCGCATTGTTCATTTGGGTTTTTATGACGCTATTCGCAATGTCACAGATACCCCATCATTCAGCTTCTGGGATTTTCAAGCTCGTGCATGGCTTAAAAATAACGGAATTCGCATTGATCACTTTTTACTATCACCAGAAGCTGTAGATCAACTTATCTGTTCTTATAGTCAAAAAGAGGTAAGAGGATATCAAAAACCATCAGACCATATTCCCATTTGGGCTCATTTTAAGTTCGATTAACAGAGTACACCACCTGATTTTATTGAGATAAAAAATATCCCACCTAGGATATAAATGTGCTAAACCCTGCATAGCAATACATTTTGAACAATAAACAAAAAGTTTTAAATGAACGGAGGACATCATGAAAAAATCACTGTTAATATTTATTGCAGCAACTGCTATTGGGCTCACAAATGTCGCACATGCCGAAAATGATACACTTGAAAAAATAAAAAGAACAGGAAAGATCACGCTAGGTGTTCGTGAATCGTCAGGGCTGGCTTATTCTCTTGGTAATGACAAGTATGTAGGTTTCCATACAGAAATGGCCGAGCATATCATTGATGATATTTCAAAAAAAATTGGTAAACCAATTAAAATTCATTATCTCCCCATTACATCACAAAACAGAATTCCTCTCTTAAAAAATAGTACCTACGATTTTGAATGTGGCTCGACAACAAATGATGTTTCCCGTAGTAAAGAAGCCGCATTTGCTTATACCACTTATATCGAAGAAGTTCGAATTGCCGTAAAGAAAAACTCTGACATTAAATCTCTTGCCGATCTAAATGGAAAAACAGTCGCAACAACTACTGGTTCAACATCTGTTCAGCTTATCCGAAAAAATAAACGTGCAAAAAACATTCACTTTAATGTTGTGAAAGGAAAAGATCACGGAGATAGCTTCTTGTTATTAGAATCTGGTCGTGCAGACGCATTTGTTATGGATACTTCAATCCTTGCTGGGCATATTGCTAAATCAAAAAATCCATCCGATTATGTTATCCTTGATGCGGTACTTTCAGTCGAACCCATCGCTTGTATGCTCCGATTAAATGACAAAAACCTCGAACAAGCAATCAACGATAGCATTGTGCGCCAAATTAAAGACAAATCACTTGAAAAACTTTATGATAAATGGTTTATGAAACCGATTCCGCCTGCAAACACGATTGTTAATCTCCCTTTGTCTAAAGCGACGGAATATGCTTGGGAGTATCCAAATAATAAACCTCGCGAGGACTATACAGAAAATAATTTGTAAAATTTAAAAAAACAACCACACTCTTTGAAAATTGAGTGTGGTTATATTTTAGTTCATTTTTTAATAAATTCAGCATATGTAAATACAGCTGATTTATTATTATCTTTACGGATGATTAAATTTAGGAAATATCAATTAATGGACTTTTCTTTCCTTTGTGCAGATGATCTTACCCAAACACTCGTAGCTGGATGCCTCGGAACTCCTGGTGTGAGTCATACCTATTTAGATACACTGCTTGATGGCTTAAAAAATACAGTTATACTATCTGCCTCTTCACTGATTTTAGCTGTATTTTTGGGTATCGTTGTAGGAACAATACGCACTCTACCAAACACTTCCATAATCCGTTGCTTACTGCGCGCCCTTGGAGCTATATGGGTAGAGATCATGCGTAACATTCCTTTGCTTGTACAGGTATTTTTATGGTATTTTGTTGTGCCTAAAATTTATCCACCAGCAATAAATTTTTCACCTATTTTGTTAATGATTTGTGCCTTAGGATTCTTTACATCCGCTCGCATCGCAGAACAGGTTCGCTCAGGTATCGATTCAATCCCTTCTGGACAACGATACGCAGCTATGGCAATGGGGTTTACGACCTATCAAACTTATCGTTATATCATATTACCGCGCGCTATGCGTACCATCATGCCTCCCCTTACTTCAGAAGCAATGGGCATTGTGAAAAATTCGTCTATAGCATTCGCTGTCTCAATAAATGAACTGATGCAATTTCAATACCAAACCATTGAAGAGGTAAGTCACGTCTATGAAAACTATCTCATCGTTACGATTCTTTATATTTTTATAGCTTTATTCGTATTTATCATTATGACAATAATTGAGCAAATGATTAAAATTCCTGATTTTCAAACAGAGGAGCACTGAATATGATGAATTTCATAACCTCCAAGTTTGGATTTTTTTCCTCTTTCAATTTTTCAGACTTCGATTTTTCATTTTTTACTTTTGATATATTCCGTTCTTACATTCTATCAGGTTTGCTTTTTAGTGTTTTTTTAACTCTTTTTGCAACGATATTAGGTCTTATTTTTGGTACCCTCTTAGCAATGATGCGGCTTTCCTCTTTTAGACTGCTTTCTTCACTTGCAATAATTTACATAACAGCCATGCGCTCAATACCACTCGTTATGGTTATCTTATGGTTTTTTGTGCTTTTACCTTTCCTAACCGGAACATCAATCGGTGCTAACAAATCAGCACTCATTACATTCACTGCGTTTGAAGCAGCTTATTTTGCTGAAATTATGCGTGCTGGCATAAATTCTATTTCACAAGGACAAAAACATGCTGGACAGGCCCTCGGGATGACATATTGGCAAAATATGTACATTGTAATTCTTCCCCAAGCTTTTAGAGATATGCTGCCAGTTTTTTTAACCCAAGTCATTATCCTCTTTCAAGACACAACACTCGTTTATGCAATCAGTGGTAATAGCCTTTTGAATGGTTTTGATATTGTTTCCAACAATTTTGGTGTGAAGCAAGAAGCTTATATCTTAGCAGCTATTTTCTATTTTGTTATCTGTTTTACACTGTCGCAGATGGTCTTGTGTCTCCGAAAAAAAATATCCATTATTCGCTAATAGGAGAAAAAAATGTCTGATCATATGATCGAAATAAAAAATGTTTCCAACTGGTATGGCGAAATTAATATTCTTAAAAATTGTACAACCAATATCAACAAAGGAGAAGTTGTTGTGGTTTGTGGGCCATCAGGTTCAGGTAAATCAACACTCATAAAAACCATTAACGCTCTCGTTCCGTTCCAAAAAGGTGAAATTTGGATTAATGGAACACCAGTTCATTCAAAACAAACGGATTTGCCTAAATTACGCAGCCAAGTAGGAATGGTATTTCAGCATTTCGAACTTTTTCCACATTTATCTGTCGCAGAGAATTTGACAATTGCACAGGTCAAAGTCCTCAAGCGCAGCAAAAAAGAAGCCCTTGAGCGCGGTTTGTTATATCTTGAACGCGTTGGACTCATCGATCATAAAAATAAATATCCTGGTCAACTTTCCGGAGGTCAGCAACAACGTGTTGCTATCGCGCGCGCCTTAACTATGGATCCGCTTGTTATGCTTTTTGATGAACCAACATCTGCTCTAGATCCTGAAATGGTAGGCGAAGTACTGGATGTCATGATCAGCTTAGCAGAAGAAGGTATGACTATGATTTGTGTAACGCATGAAATGGGATTTGCACAAAAAATTTCTAAACGTGTTATTTTTATGGATCAAGGAAAAATTCTCGAAGACTGCTCATCTAAAGAGTTCTTTTCTGATCCGCAAACAAGAACTCCGCGTGCGCAGGATTTTTTGTCTAAGATCCTTGGCCATTAACAGTGACATTATAATCAAAAACAATCGCTTTTCTGAGACAAATACAAGAAGTCAGCATTTAATGCTAAGGAAAACTAGGAATATTGTAATAAAATATTTAAAGGCTGTTATTTTTAAAAATATTATCAACCAGCTATATTGCTGTACATTTTTCAAATCTATCAAAAATGGCAAAGGCGTGCTCTTGCATAGAACGGATCCACTCTCGATTCTTTACATTAATTTTTTCATAGATTACAGTTTATATTGTGGCACTATAAACTGTTTTTTTTATCTGAAGATAACATATTTCTAAACATTGCTTGAACAGGAGGATTTCATTTTTTCTGAAAGTTGAAACCATTATGCTGCCTGTACAAAGTTTTTCTCTCTTCCCTCTCCCTTTAAAAATATTTTTCCTGGATGGTACTGATCTCTGGGATTTTCGCAATTCACCGCAGCCTACATATAAAGATGAGCGGCATAAGAAGAATTAGATTTTACAGCTAATTGAGGAACACTTCTTTATATAACCCGCAAAATCGTTGAAAACATGGCCTTCATCCTCAGAATCTAAATCAACACCTTTTTTAACAATAGATACAAAATTATATACCTTATAATCATCTTCAGGGACACCATCACCCTCCGCATAGACATGGCCAAGTTTTCAGCGTACCCTAACATTTTTCATATCAAATGCACAACGTAATGCTAAAAGTGCTTAATTTATTATTTTTCCATTTTTACAATCGGACATAGCACGTTAAAAAAAATAAATGAATTACCAGTAACTTTCTGTATTTATTAACATCAATTACACAAGCAGGAAAAAGAGCTCCCAAAAAAATAATAATCGCAGTCTTTTTCCATGCTTAAAACCATTTACCATTTAAAATTTTTTCGCTTGTACCAGCTTTAATAATTATACCCGCTGCAAATTTCTTTGTACAAATTCAAATTCTTCTCAGTAAGAGAAAAAAGATATTTTTAACATTATAATTCTAACAGAAAGATAAATAAATGGAAGTTTCCAAAGACATCAAACAAAAAAAATCTTTCCTTTTCATCTATAATGAATTGATTTTGCAATCGTAAATCATCATTCTGTATTTTTAACAGATGGCTTGATACTATAATATTTGGTTACTTTAATATTCTTACTATAAAAAATAAAAACTACTCAATAAAGAAACAGATATGCTGAAAGATGGTTTTCAAATAGATGAAATTTTAATAAACTGTTTAAATACAAAATGATAAGCAAATTTAAAGATAAGTAAATATAAATAACAGTGCTAACTTATTCTTTTATAAATGCAAAGGTAAAATTTGGTCGATTCCTCATTCATAATCTTCATGAGAAGAATAGAATAAAAGATCCAATTACATCAAACGCTCTAAAGCAACAGATATTTTCTTCTGGGCAGCATGCAATTCTGCAATCCTGTTGCGTTCAATCTCAACAATTTCTGGTTTTGCATTTGCTATAAATTTAGGGTTATTTAATTTAAACGATATTTTTTCAATATTTTGCTCAATTTTGCTGATATTTTTCATCAAACGAGCACGTTCAGCTCCCAAATCAATCAACTGCCCCAACGGCAAACAAAAAATATCCTCCCCCAAAATTATTTGCGCTGATACAGCTGGAACTTTATCAGAGAAATGAATTGTTTCAATACGCGCTAACTTTTTAAGAAGAATATCATAACGCTGCACACGCTCTCGCGTCACTCCTCCCCCTTCTACAATAACAAGAGGCGCCAGCGTAGCTGCAGGAATATTCATTTCAAAACGCACAGATCGAATTTCACTAACAACATCAATAAGCCAATTAATATCAGAATCGGCCTCTTCATCTGCAAACATTCCCTCCGGCCATTGTATCAATGCCAGCATATCCTCACGCTTCACGCTTGGCGTTTCTGTAAGAGACCACAACTCCTCTGTCATATGAGGCATAAAAGGATGAAGAAGCTTATAAACCTCATCTAAAACCCAAGCAGTACAGGATTGAGCTTCATTTTTAGCCTTTTCATTTGAACCTTGAAATATAGGTTTGAGAAGCTCTAAATACCAATCACAGAATGTATTCCAAATGAATCGGTAAAGAGCACTAGCAGATTCATTAAACTTGTAATTTTCAATACCAGTGGTTACTGCTGAAATAGTTTTAGATAACTCCGTTAAAATCCAGCGATTAATTACAAGCTTTGCTTTTTCTGGTTTGAAAGCCGGATCATGTTTAACGCCGTTCATCTTTGCAAATCGAGTAGCATTCCATAATTTCGTAGCAAAATTACGATAACCTGCAATACGGGAAGGATCGAGTTTTATATCACGACCTTGCGCCGCCATGATAGCCAAAGTAAAACGGAGCGCATCTGCGCTATATTGATCAATAAGTTCCAATGGATCAATAATATTCCCCTTCGACTTTGACATCTTTGCCCCCTTTTGATCTCGGACCAAAGCGTGTACATAAACCGTTTGAAAAGGAACCTCACCCATAAAGTGAATTCCCATCATCATCATACGCGCAACCCAGAAAAAGATAATATCAAATCCTGTAACCGACAAAGATGTTGGATAAAAGGTAGCCAATTCCATTGTTTTGTTTGGCCAACCTAGTGCTGAAAAAGGCCAAAGAGCTGATGAAAACCAAGTGTCTAAAACATCTTCATCACGAGTTAACTCAACCACTTTACCGTAATGAGAGAAAGCCGAAGACAAAGCCTCCTTTTCATTTTTTTCAACAAAAATCGTTCCATCAGGACCATACCATGCAGGTATCTGATGTCCCCACCATAATTGGCGCGAAATGCACCAAGGTTGAATATTTTGCATCCAATTGAAATAGGTTTTTTTCCAGCTCTCCGGAACAAATTGTGTTTTCCCTTGACGAACAGCTTCTATCGCTGGCTTGGCTAATTCTGCAGCACAAACATACCACTGATCTGTTAAGAATGGTTCAATGGGAACTCCACTACGATCTCCATGAGGAACAGTGTGCAGATGATCATCAACAGCTGCTAAATATCCTCCCTGTTCCATCAAAGAAACAATGTGACTGCGTGCAAAAAAACGATCCGATTGGTCTAAATTTTCCACTAATAATTCTAATTTATCCGACAAAACCAAACCGTCAAAAAACGCTTTATTTTTACGAAGAAAAATTTCCGCCTTTTTCGTAAAAATATTGATCAAACGTAGATTGTTTCGTTGTCCTACTTCAAAATCATTAAAATCATGTGCTGGTGTAATTTTTACAGCACCACTTCCCTCACTAGGATCTGCGTAAACATCGCCAACAATTAACAATCTACGACCAACAAGCGGCAAAATAGCATTTTTACCTATAAGGTTTTTATAACGATCATCTTCAGGATTAACCGCAATCCCCGTATCACCAAGCATGGTTTCTGGACGTGTTGTCGCCACTGTTATAAAAGTTGTAGCATCACTCGGATCAAAAACTTTACCTTCAAGTGGGTATCTAAAATGCCACAAATGACCTTTAACTTCTTTTTGCTCAACTTCAAGATCCGAGATAGCCGTTAACAATTTAGGATCCCAATTAACCAAACGCTTATCCTTATATATCAACCCTTGTTTATAAAGCATAACAAAAACTTCATGAACAGCTTGGGACAAACCTTCATCCATTGTAAACCGCTCATGCGACCAATCACATGAAACACCGAGTCGACGCAGCTGGTTTGCAATAACTCCACCAGCTTTGTGACGCCATTCCCAAATACGCTCAATAAATCTTTCTCTCCCCATTTCTTGGCGCGTTGGCTCTTGACGCTCTGCAAGTTGACGCTCAACAACCATTTGCGTAGCAATCCCTGCATGATCCATACCCGGCTTCCACAACACATTTTTGCCCCGCATCCGCTGAAACCGAATCACAATATCTTGAATTGTCGCATTGAGCGCATGCCCCATGTGAAGAGAGCCTGTAACATTGGGAGGTGGAAGCATAACACAAAAAGGTTCCGCACCGCTTTTTGAACCCATCCCCGCTTTAAAAGCACCACGCGCTTCCCATTTTTTTGCAACCTGTCGCTCTATGGAAGCAGCATCATAGTTTTTTTCTAACATTCAACTCACCCATAACGCCGCCAAAAACACAGTACATGATCTAAAATCTGATCATAGTCCCCGCAGATAAAACCCTTCAAAATAAATAGAAAGAACAAAATAATAAGAAAATAAATTGTTACGGAGATTTCTTAATTGCTTTAACAATCTCTTCACGTAAAATATTCTCCAGTAAAACAGGCAATTTACGCTGCAACCACTCCGCTATAGCTGGACGTAACACATCCTTTGCGATCTTCTCCGCAGAAGAAATACAATATTCAGATAATTCCACACGACCAGCATCCATATTTCCTGACTGCGATACAGAGTCCTCATCACTATATCCTTTCGTTTTATAAACAGAGCACTGTTCTTCAGAAGAAAGTTTTACTTCTTGCATATCAACACCAATCGTATTATTTTCCGCACCTGTATCTTCTTTCTCTTGTGTTAACAAACAATCTTTGTTCTCAGAGGAAAGGCCAATACGATCAGCTAAAGCCTTCATTGCATCATCAACCGATAAAGTTGTATCATAGACACCTTCTGATGCTGCTTCTAAATGATCTGCAGAGTCATTTACTACAACACCTTCATTCAAAAAGTGGTCAGGTTGAACCGCATTTTCTTCGATTATTTCACGAATGGATGTCAAAATTTCATCCATACTTGGTTCACGTAATACGCTTGAACTCTGTACCATACTTAAAAACCTCTCAAAAACGCAACAACAAACAGAATCATATCCTAAGTGTAAGCAAAAGAATCACAATATCAACATATCTCCTCTTATATTTTCAAATATGATTGTCACGAGTAAGGCGCTACACACAACTTTCTTCATTTACAATAACTATATCTAATCATCATAATTTCCCAATACGCTCAACTATCGACACACTCAACCTTTTACAAATAAAAACCATTTGCGAATTTAAAAGTCACTTTTCAGCATTATCGGATCGATTTTATTCATTTTTAAGCCTAAATAATTTGCAGTCAATTTACCAATGGAAGATTGCACACTATAGCTCGCGACGACAGCATTATGTTCTGCCATTGCAAGCGCAATTTGAGCATTAATTAACTGAGTCCGAGAATTTAAAACATCCAATGTTGTTGCCTGTCCCACACGATTTTCTTGGATGCGCCCTTTAAGAGCAATTTTAGCAGCACGAACACTCTCACGATAAGCAACCACAGATGCATGTGCACCCTCTAACTGGAACCATGCAGAAGTAAGTGCCTGTCTTGTATTACTATGAGCCAAATCAAGCTGAAGACGAGCTTGTCCAAGTTGTTCCTTGGATTGGCGAATCTGGGCAGACGTACGCCCACCTTCAAAAATTGGAACACTAACCGACAATCCTATTGATTTAGAGACTCCATCCTCTCCAGCACCACTGTAAATCTGATTGTAAGCTGTTGTTGCAGAAAAATCAACTTTAGGAAGTAATGCCCCTTCTTTCGCCCTTACATTGTAAAGGCTAGCATCAACAAAATATTTTGCGTAAAGAATTGCTGGATGCATACTAACGCTAATTTGGTAAGCAGCATCAAGATTAACCGGTAAATCTCTTGCCACGGGTGGACGCTTCAGTTTTTCAGGATCAGAACCAATAATTTGTCTATAAACTGCCTCTGCTGATTTTACATCAGCACGTGCAAGACTAAGTTCTGAAACAGCCACGGAACGAGCAGCCTGTGCTTGAGAAAGATCAACACGCCCTCCCTCTCCCACATCAAATTTTGCTTGATTCGAACGAACTTGCTCTTCAAGAGCAGCCAAATTTTCCCTACGAAGATCAGCAATGCGACGTGCTCGATATACATTAGCATACGCTGTTACAGTTTCGAGAAACGTATTTTGCTCAGCATTACGAAGATATTCACGCTGTGCCTGCAGTTTAACCTGAGCTGAAGAAAACATATTTTGCGTGATAAAACCGTCAAATAACCTTTGATTTAATTTTATCCCTATAGATCCAGAAGTAGTATAAGAACCCACCATGGGTTTACTCCGTCCATAGCTTCCAAATCCTTCAATTTGTGGCAACATACCAGATCGTGCAATAGCCACATCATCACTTGATATACGCACAGCAGCACGCTCACTGTTCAGCTTAGCATTGTGCATATAAGCTTTAGCAAAAGCATCCATCAATGTTTCAGCACAAACAGACCCCGAAAAACTGCTTAAAACCAGTAACAAGAATGCCTGAAATTTCTTGTTCATTTTGAACACACCATACACAATAAAAAACCCCCAATTAATCATAAAACTATCTTTTATTCACAAACAAAACGAGCACTAAAATACAAAATTAGGCGTTTCTAAAAAACCAGAAAGACGTTTCACAGCGAGATTAAAAGCACGACGCGTCGCAATAACCCCACCTTCTTTTACATAGATCCGCGCAATACCGGAATTACCGTGTCCTTCAACCACAACAAGACGCCCACAATCTTTCATTTGATCAAAGATTTCCTTCGGAATAAAATCAACAGAACCTTCAATAAAAATCAGATCATAAGGCCCTCCAACGGCATATCCTTGCTCCAAAGATCCGTGAATTACGACCACATTGTCATACTGATTGCGCTCTAAAGTATCAGAAGCATGTTCTGAAAGAGTTTTATTACTTTCCAACGCAACAACAGACCCTGCAAGTTTTGAAAGTAATGCTGCACAATAACCGCTATTTGCACCAATATCCAAAACAATATCAGATGATTTTACAGCCGCAAGCTGGAGCAATTTTGCCAACGAGGCAGGTCCCATAGAATAGTATGGAGGTAACCCATTTTGCTGTGAATATATAGCAAGATCGGTATCAATATAGCTTAAAGCCTTCATATCTTCTGGTACAAAATCTTCACGCGGTACCGTTAAGAATGCCTCAAGAACTGATAGATCCGTTACATCTACTGTACGAATTTGATTGTCAACCATTTTGCGGCGAAGCTCTGCAAAATCTGCAACCATAACAATCCTTTTTCTCCTACATACAACAAGAATACAACAAAACAGCAATAATGAAAACTCAGAATCCTTACACTGTAAGTGTTACAAAAAAGTACGCTACAGTCAACAACTCGATTCTAACCGCATACTTTTCATACAAAAGCGTTTTGCCATGAAGGAAAGCCGTTCACTTGCGCATATTATCCCTAAAAGTCATCTCATTTTAGATCAGACGGAGGCCTCGCCCGGAATCGAACCGGGATACAAGGATTTGCAGTCCTCTGCGTAACCATTCCGCCACGAGGCCTCATCAATAAAAACATCGGTACCAATAAGGGAAGGTAATTCATCCGTCAAGGTGTAGAAATTTTTTCTGTTCTTTTTCCTCTTTTTCTGCAACTTATAACATTTTTTAAAAAAAAAATAATTTTACCCTTTGCAAATCAGTATTGCTTTGCTATAGCCCTTGCAGTTAAATGATTTGGCGCTGTTCCCCGGTAGCTCAGTGGTAGAGCAACCGGCTGTTAACCGGTTGGTCGCTGGTTCGAATCCGGCCCGGGGAGCCATATTTCTTATTGTTATGCATAGTCTATGTAGTTTTCCACCTCGTTTTGTACAGATTTATTTTTTTCACAGGGTTTTCAAGGTGGCTTTAAAGGATCTTCACAGGCCTTTCAAAGAGTCTTTTTTTCTTTTTTCTGTTAAAAATCGCAATTCGTGATGATCAGTTCTTTAGCAATAGCATTATTTGAGCTGCCACATAAATAAGATGTGGTGACCTCTTTTATATGAAATTGACTAAAGGTTTTCCGAATTTTTGGTACGTCATTTAAAGAAATACGCAAGAATCGTAGCCATCACCTGATAATCTTCTCATTTAAACAAATCCTTTCCATAGTAATTCTCAGCACCCCAATAAGGCGGATCAAGGTAAAACAAAACGTTTTATTTATCATAGCGAAGAATAAAGTCTGACCAATCTGTATTTTCAATCGCAACCCTTGCCAAGCGCTGGCAAAGAAGCTCTAATGACGCTTCAATCTTAAAATAATTAAACCGTGCACCACAGCTCGTTTCAACGCCAAATGTGCGCTTTACCACCTTGCCGCTAAAACTTGACCGTTGCAAATACAAAAACCGAACAACACGCTCTAAATCGGTTAAATCCTTTTGCTCTTGCCGTGAGAGACGTTGAAATGCCTAACGGATGCTGATTTGGAACTTTAGCATATCCATAAAAGGCTGTACTTGACCTATAGTGATCTGGAGTTGATTATTTGCTATCTCTGTTTTTTCTCCAGCTTAAGTGCGTGAATTATGCTGTTGATGCTCACTACCTACCGCCCCTATTTTTATTACGGTTTCTATAATCAATACACTCCCCTGGTAAGAAAATTCAACCAATCAACCAATACAGATTCTTCTTTTTTATTAATTAAGAAACTGATTTTATTGTTTAATTTATCTATAATCATCATCTGTACAGTCAATACATGCCTGTGATTATCCAACTTTTTATCTTTTTGCTCAATCAAAGTGGATAAGTTTTCAATTGCCGCGTTCTGTTGTTTAATTGAACCGTCTCGGTCTGCAAAAATTGATTCATGCCATTGCATCTAAGAATTAAATTTTCCTTGATACCATTCATCTCGTTTTGCGAGAATATTTTTGTGAATAGTTTAGCGTTTTACAAGCTCCTCTCTGCTACAATCACAATTTGGTGAAAAATCATAATATTTTTTTATATTTGATTTTTGTATGAAAGGGATTTAATTTACAAGACTACGTATGGGAGGTTTTCACGATCTTTCGCATCTTTTTCCTACCTCTATTTAGGTGTGTGAATAGTGATGCTGATTGTTAACTTTTGAGACATCAATCGCAGAGTGTATAAAGCCAGAACAATCTTTTAACTGAGGCAATTTTTGCTGCAGTTCTTGTTGTAATTTTAAATAATTTATTAAAGAGATAGAGCCTCTTTTTCCCACTTTCAGATAGCTGCCTGGGTCACACCAAGCGTTTTTGCCATTTTTGTACTGTGTCCAATTAAATTTTATCCGTACTGATTTAATAAAACTCTTAAAATTTTCTTTTTAATTCATTAGATAACTCCAACCATAACTTCATCTCAATAATTGCTGTCATTATAGTTACAATAATTGTTTTAAACCACACACTCTTTCCAAGAGGCGTTATGGAGGAGAAATTATGGGAAAACAGATTTTTATAAATTCTGATAAAATTCTCTTAGCCATATGTGAAAATGAGGCATCAAAATCTCGCTTAATTTTGGTCATTTTACGCAAAAAACGACATTATAGGCTTTATTGACAAAGCTGATAACGTTGTTCAAACCTTTCGCAGTGAACCAGCTATGAACCGTTGTAAAAATATCTCTGAAGATATTGCTGATTTTTACCTTAAGGCAGGTGAACAACAGCGTTTTGATGGTATCATACCTCATAACTTTATTAAACAATGTCCATGTAATGCATAGGTATTTACATCTAAAACAAGATTCTTTCACTTGGTTTAATGATTGTGTTGAAAAGCTTGATTTGAAAGAGGGTGTAAATTTTGTCTTTATAAAACAAAGATGGAACAGACAAAAGATTTGTCCAAAATCTGAAATAGAAACAGGTAAAACCTTAATCGTCGCTTCACAATTTACGCAGCAAAGTAAAGTTGCTAAAGCAGAGCGCCGCAAAAATTTCTCACCGTACTATATAAAATCTTGAGTTTTCAATAAGCAAGGAAGTGATGATGCAAAACCTCATTGTAACATCTGAAAAATGTAGGATTCTTGAAAGGGGTTTATTCTGGAACCATAGTTAAAGGCGCGTTGCGGAGTATTATTCCTCTAATACCAATGTAAAAATTCTGTAACTCAAAAAAATACGGAATAATGGAATAAATTAAATTTCTAAGCTTAAATTTTATTCTCATTCAAATACTGTCCTTAAAACGCAAGCTACATCGCACTACATTTTGCCCTTTGGATTGCAATAAGTATCTAACAAAGCGCAAAATTCATCGATATTTTTTACAAATACACCAAAGTGCGACTGTAGTTTAAGAGAATACAATGATGATTTCTTAAGATATTGTTATATGATACCAGACATCGCAAATCTTTCCACTTCTAAGAAATTGGGAGGAAAAAAATACCACGATCTCTTCTAAAAACTTTCCTCAAGCAGCCCGCTTCACCGACTTTCGGAAACGAAAAAGTTTCGCCCGCCTTGCTGCTATTTTTGATTTTTTGTGCCCTTCACTTGAAGAGGAAGAATCTTTGTTCTGTAGTTGTTCAGATTTGTCCTTACAATTCAAAAACCGCTTCTGACGTTTAGATTTTCTGAAATGATGTTCCCTATTATTTTCTTTTTCTCCACTTTTTGATACAATTGACCTTTCTGGAAAATCAGAAAACTGTTCTGGAACAGCTTCACGTGCCAATCTCATACGAATCAGGCGCTCTACAGCACGCAACCGTGCTCCCTCTACTCCTTCATCAAAAAGTGTGAGTGCCTCACCAGAAGCACCGTTACGTCCTGTACGACCGATACGATGCACATAACTTTCAGCTTCATCTGGTAAATCATAATTAATAACATGGCTTATACCCGGTATATCAATACCACGTGCTGCAATATCTGTTGCAACAAGGATCTGTACCGCTTTTTCACGAAAAGCTTTTAAGGCAAACTGCCGAGCATTTTGTGATTTATTTCCATGAATTGTCGCAACACAATATCCTATCTTTGCTAAACTACGTGTGACGGTATCAGCACCGTGTTTAGTTCTGGTAAAAACAATAACCGAAGAAAAAGCCGGATTTGCCAAAAGTTTACCTAAAAAATTCTTTTTTTCACGTGTAGGAATGCAATATAATTTTTGAGCAATTTTCGCAGCGGTAGTGCCTTGGGGAGAAACCTCTATCCTTACACGATCATTGAGCAAACTTTTTGCAAGTTCGGCAATTTCTTTTGGCATTGTCGCAGAAAAAAGTGCTGTCTGACGCTCTTGATGCAAAAGTTTTGCGACTTGCCGTACATCATTAATAAAGCCCATATCTAACATACGATCTGCCTCATCTAGAACTAAAAAACGAGATTGAGAAAGATCAATGCATTTTTCACGAACAAGGTCCATTAAACGCCCTGGTGTTGCTATCAAAACATCCACACCTGCACTCATGCGCTTAATTTGTTTTAAACGCGATACCCCTCCCAAAATAAGACATGTCGAGAGATGCGTCCCTCTCGCTGCATTGCGAATTGTTTCATCAATCTGAACAGCAAGTTCACGTGTAGGAGCCAAAATCAAAGCGCGCGTAGTTTTAGGACAGCGTTTATCACCTAAAGCCAAAACTTTACTTAAAACAGGTAAACCAAATGCCAAAGTTTTTCCGGAACCTGTTTGTGCGATAGCTAAAATATCATGCCCCTTCAGCATCATTGGAATAGCTTGCTCTTGAATAGGTTTAGGTCTATTTATACCAGCAATAAGCAAGTTTTTAACCAAAAGGGCGGGCAACCCCAATTGTGCGAAAACGTTTTCTCTATTTAAATTCAAAATAAAATCTTCCCTTAGCCCAATAGCTATCAATAAGTATTAAGCCAAACCGTGTTGTTCAAGAATCCGCGCAAAAGAGATCTTGATATTTAAAATTCATGAAGCAACGCTTGAAATAGCGACTTGCGCAACCTACGAGCACCTTGAAATTAAGGTAAAAGAAACAAATATCACCCTAAAAAGGGCTAAAACTAGCTCCAACATCCCTCCTCGCATTATTATTCGATTACAACAAAAAATCAAGTACTTTGTAAAATCTATTTATAGTGGACAAGAACAACAGTGAGTTAGCCAATTATTTTTTAATGATTGTTTCCTTCGGTAAATGCACCCCATTAAAATCGGGATAAATCTCAAGAAAGATCGGATTTTGTATAGCTTTTTGACCACCATAAATTAAATACCATTGCGTTTTATCAAAAATCGCTAAAGTTTTATACTGAATGACACGATCACTCATCTCAAGCGTAGTCGGAATCAAAGCATAAAAAGTACCGTTACTAGTTTGCAAATAATCTATATTCGCTTCATCCAGACGATAAGCGCCTGTGGGCAAATTATCAAATTGAGCACGCAGCTGTTTAAGAAAATTTTCACGCAAATTATCCTCTGTCGTATTCAATCGACGCGCTATTTCTTTATAAAGTCGATCGGGCATGTAAGCAGAAATAGGCGCAAAATTACCATTTTTTACAGCATTATTAACATCAATAATTAATCTTAAAAGTTCAGTTTTTTGTGTTGTCGGTAGCGCAAATGCTATACTTTGTTTGCTAATACTTAAAAATAAAAACAGTCCAAATAAAAAATAAAAAACAGACTTCATTCTTAATATCTCTCGCTTTTACAAAAAACTCCGCTTCTCAAATGGTAAAATCAAACAGTGTTTGATCGTCGGTAATATCACGATAGCGCCACCCTAAAGCTTGAAACTTTTTCTCTAAGAGGCAAAAATTGTCATACTTTTTGGTTTCAATTGCGATCAACACAGAACCAAAATTTCTGGACGATTTTTTGAGATACTCGAGGCGCACAATATCATCATCTGGAGAAAGTTGTGCAAGAAAACTACGCAATGCACCAGGATTTTGTGGAAAACTAAAAATAAAATACCTTTTTAATCCCTGAAAACGCAGAGAGCGCTCTTTAATATCGGGCAAACATTCAAAATCAAAATTACCACCTGAAATAACAAGAAGGACTTTTTTTCCTTTCAACTCTTGAGAAGAAAGACTATTAAGGGCATCAATTGATAGAGCACCTGCTGGCTCCAAAACCACACCTTCAACATTGAGCATTTCAAGCATTGTAGAACAAACACGATTTTCAGGAACTGTAATAACAGAATCAGGTGAAAATCGCTTTAACATTGTGTAGTTTAACGCACCAATTTCAGCCACAGCAGCACCATCTACAAATGTATCGATATTTTCAAGTTTGACACGTTTTCCACTCTTCAAACAAGCAAGCAAACTTGCAGCCCTTTGCGGCTCAACAAAACGAATTTCTGTTTTCCAACCATAATCATGTAAAAACTTACTCACACCACTAGCCAAACCACCACCACCTACAGGTATAATAATTAAATCTGGCTCACTTTCTCCATTAAGTTTTTTCCATTGCAAAACAGCCTCGCAAAGGACTGTCGCTTGCCCCGTAATGATGCGAATATCATCAAAAGGCGGTGCCATTATACCACCACCCTGCGTAACAAAAGATTGTGCAGCCGCATAACATTGATCAAATGTCTCACCAACTAAACGAATATCAACAAACTCTTTACCAAAAATGCGTGTCTTATCAATTTTTTGTTGCGGGGTCGTCACAGGCATAAAAATCACACCTTTACGTTTAAAATAGCGACAAACAAAAGAAACGCCTTGCGCATGATTCCCCGCCGATGCGCAAACGAATGCAACATCTTGAGAAATCTTATCAAGCATTTCTGAGACAAAATTAAAAGCACCACGAATCTTATATGATCGCACTGGTGTTAAATCTTCACGTTTCAAATAAATTTCTGCACCATATTTTTGACTAAGGAAATCATTTCTTTGAAGTGGTGTTTCAGCAAATACATTATGCAAAGTCACCATAGCTTTAGTTACGTCTTGAATAAATTTGCTCATAACCCCAATCATTTCATGCTTCATTAATACTATTAAGACTTCTTCTTATCTTCTATCTATAAAGACAACTATTGTCAGTCGAAATCTCATTCAAAAAGGAAAAGTTTTTCTCTTATCATTAATTCTTGATTCAATAAAAGATATGGCTTATGAGAGTGCTCTTACCGCGGACGTGATGAAATCGGTAAACATAGCAGACTTAAAATCTGCCGGTCTAAGACCTTGCGGGTTCAAGTCCCGCCGTCCGCACCAAAAATACATGGATTTTTTTATTTTTCAAATGGTTATTGAAAATCACAAAAAAGATAAACCACCTTTCATGATGTTGTTACAGTGCCATCAGACAGCGTCGTGATAGCGTAAAATTGTGAATCGCCTCTTCTCTTCAAGGTATCTTTAGCAACACAAAACGCTCAAATTTTTTACATGTGAACAACTTTCAAATAGATGTTTGTCTTCTAATCTTACCAAAATTAAAAGAAACGCTTAAAATTGATCTTCTTTTCAGCAGGTACCACTCTTTTTTTATTACAAATAATGCATTAATTTTGTATATTTTTTTAAGATGCAGGATGCGTAAATAGAGGTAAGGGAATAATAATTATCAAACATATCCCTATAAAATACATTTTTTTGCTAAATTTTTCTATTAACGTTCTAGATTTTTAGGTCATGCTACGAAAAAAGATAGAAATGCTGATGATACGGCTAATTTTTGAACCATATCGAATAGACGTTCGGAGTGACCAACACAAAACTTACACGTACCAAATGATGTAAGCATTTAGATATCTTTTTTGTATCCTATAAAAATATAATCGGAATTTTTTAAGAAGAGAGACTGTATTTTTACATATTTTTTCAACTTTTTGAAAACCACTGTTTTAAATGCGTAAAGACGCTGTCTGGTGCAGACGTAAGGCGTACAAATTCAAAAATAAAGAGAAAGGCGATGAGTGTGATCCATTTCATGGAGCGAGATATCATTTTACGTTTTGGTAGATAACAATCATTTCTTGAAGCATTTCTTTTTCTGATTCTGTAAGCTCTGTTATTTTCTCAATATTTTTCTTGCCATGCTTCCATCTGCACAAGCGTTCACCTTGCTGGTTATGCTTTAAAATATCCCTTGCTAAATTTGAGCTAATTGCCGTAGCATATTGCTTTTCTAAGTAAATTTGTATCCAACCAACACAAGCCGCACATCCATTTGTTAAATACCCACTTGATAAGATCAGCACACACATCAGAATTACTTTTCTTGTTAATCTCATTTTCCATCTCAAGTCTTGTTGCTGCTGCCTCTAAGGCTTTCTTTATTTGCTTCTGTTTTTCAACATATTTTCCAAAGTAAAAAGCTTTTGTTATAGTTATAAAAAAGTTGCCATAATGAACATGAAATCTGCTCCCATCCGCCACATCATAAACATTACTCACAAAAGCGTTTGACTACAAACATAACACCAATACAAGCTGCTACAATCATAATGGCTGCCAAAGCTCATTGAACTGAGCCAGTGCCCGCCAATAGGCCTCAAGGCCCAGAAAAAGAACTAATAATTGGTGCAAAAATTTCTGCTTTGAAAATACCTATTGGCTCTGTTATTTCTACCGCCTGATAATTTGAACAAACATGAGAGCCTCGTGCCCATAAGACTGCTTCTGCCGCACGACGATTAACAAGACCTTGGAAACATTGTCCTCCTGCTTTCGCCCATCTCTGTAATTCAAATGGTACTGCTTCATAATCCCCTTTATTCAGCTTTTTGAGCAATGTTGAATTGCTAAATGCTGTTGTTCCTACCTTATAGCAAAAGGAGATTAACGCCGCGGATTACTCATCCGTTAAAGGGATAATGACTGCTCGCTCAACTACCTTCTCAAATTGTTTTAAATTTTGGTCAAGAATAGTTTCTGCTTCTCTTTTAGTAATACTCACGCCTTTACGCGTCAAAAGCTCTTCAGCAGTGCTGGTATGACCATAACCAATTGTTCATATACCAATGGCATCTTGATAAAACTGTAATCGCAATTCTTCCCATTGCTTGATAAATATAAGCCCTTCTTACGATATTTTTCACATATTTTTCCTTCCATAAAAAACCTGCAAAACACGGAGCTGATTGACATTTAAAATTATAATTATCGCGTATATTAGAAACCACATTTCATGTAACCTTTGTTTAGTGTTATACGTTACATGAAACGTTATGGAAATTTTATTATGGGTACAGTGCACGTTAATGAACGGGTTCAAAAGCATCACAATACACAAAGAAAATCGGGATTACGCTTAACGAAAATTTTGATTCCAGATACACGCCAGCTAAATTTTGCAAAAGAATGTCGTCGTCAATTCCGCTTAGCAGCAAAAATAAATCAATCTTTAATAGATATTGACGGATGGACAGAATGATGCGTGATTCTCTAATACAACAATAGCGATATGAGGTAACTTTGGTGAACAAAAACCTGCATTGATTATTCAAGCTAATCAATTTAGTGGACGTATAAGCACAACAGTTTTATCAATTGCAAATACACTTGTTGATGCGCTATCATTCCGCATCACAATCCATCCAAACTTGCCTTTCTTAAACAACTAATCCCTAAATAATGTGCCATACACTCGGCAATCACACTCTGTTCAAACGGGCCATTCTCATAAAGCCCGTGCTCATCACACGCTTAATGCAAGAGTGAAACAGCTTTAAATCAATCTGCACAACAGGCTCACAACAGAAAAAACCAGCTGTTGAAAAAAATCAAGCTGTTGCTGATAAAATGTCTCATGTCTGTACCTCCGCCTGCTGCCTCTCAGGATAAGAACAAAATCGTGCCCGCGTTTATACATCCGCTCTCTGCCAAACAGCAAACAGCTGAGAAAAAATTCGTTCCTATTCATTGATTTGTGGCGGTATATTAATGTCATTGATCAAATCAAAAGCCCACCGTAAATCACCCTCAACCTGTTGTAAAGCAACTACCACTCTCCGCTGTGCAATCAGCTCCATCTTCGCCAACTTTAGTAATTGTGCTTGATTATCCGTCAATGCTGTGCCACGTAAAATCACCCACAACTCCAGCTGTAAATGCTGGGAAATTTTTGTTAAATAATGTACAGCACGTTTTGATAAACCAATGCGATCTGCAACATATTTGGCAAGGAAAAAAGTTAATCTCTTATCACTTTCTTTATCTGTATGAAAAATTGGAACAACTTGTCCCAATTGCTCTTCGTCATGAAATAGTGCAAACTTTGCACCATTTCTCGTTTCAGAAATATGATCAAGTTGATCCAATTTCTCATCAGCAAACCACAATGCAATGTTTACGCTTTGATTTGCATGTATTTCATTACCAATCAAAGGAGCAAGTTGTCCTTTTGATTTTTTATTCCCTTCGCACGCGATTTCATTGTGATCTGAAGAAACATCATCACTGATTTGAGAAATAAGTACAATTTGCACAAATTTCTCTAACTGCGTATCACCACCAATCAAAGAATAAACATAACCTTTTGTTTTTTATTTTCACCAATCTTAATTTCCCCATACTTCTTTTCCCATAATTCGTGGTAAGTCTGAACAAACAATGCATGATCTATCACCGATAACTCATTGCGAAAAAGATTTTCCGCAACCTCTAAAAATGCGGCATTGTCCTTATCAGCCTGCATCACAACGGCATCAATTTCGCTATAGCCAAAAAGCTCAGCAACACGTAAACGGTGTGCACCAGCAATGAGCGTATAATTGCCCTCTTTAACATTGGGGACGTGACACACCGTAATCGGATTTATCAACCCCTCTCGCACTATGGATTGTGCAAGCGCCTTGGCATGCTCATCATAAACAGGGTGAATACGATCAGGGACAGCAATCAAATCTAAAGTTAGAAAGAATATCCAGCAAAAACAAAATCAAAAATGACGGATAGTCCATTGGCACTTCCCTCTGAATTCATTTTTACTCAATTTTTTGTCTTCAAAAGCAAAAATATTACTAAACAAATTATGAGGCTTAAAAAAAACCAAATGGTCAATACCGGAGACTGCTCCGGATCACAAATTATAGCACTTGATGATGCGCTTGATGACCTTGAATCAAATCATTTTGTTTTAGGAGAGCATCATTTGTCACTAGTAGTTTTTGCTGATACCCCACAAGAGCTTACGGATAATCTTGCCAAAGCTCGTTCTCGTCTTAACATATGGCAGTGATATTATTGCACTGAGCTTGCAGCAGCTTGGTGGGCACAGCTTCCTGGAAATTATGCCTATCGCGCACGCTTTGGTGCAATTGCAAACCATAACTATGCAGCACTTTCCCCTTTTCATTCATTTCCAGTGGGGAAAATAAATGGTAACGAATGAGGCTCCGCAGTGGCTTTAATGAAAACACCTGCCAGCTCACCCTTCTATTTCAATTTTCATTTTGATGATTTAGGAAACACTTTTGTTTGCGATCCATCTGCTTCTGGAAAAACCGTTATTGTAAATTTTCTTCTAGCATAATTTTAAAAACGTAATCCCAATATGATTTTTTTGATAAAGACCGTAGAGCTAAACTCTTTATACGAATGGGCGTAGGCAAATATATGCCATTAAAAAATGGGAAACCAACAGGAATAGCACCACTTAAAGGCTTGGATTATAATAATCCAACAAATAAAAGATTTTTAAAGAAATTTGTTAAAAATGAGTCACCGTATGAGGGAAACGATACATAGATCCCCTTTAAATCCCGCAATTTGCAACAGTAACCTGCTTTGCTCATGCATTCATAAATTGATGCAAATTCACTCATGAAAGAGCTCATATTATCAGGAGAAGAATAAGCTGATTGCCAACTACATTTTGACAGTGACTCTCCCATCGTAACCAATCCGCTCCTAGCTTTTCCTATAATGCCAAATAATGCCAAAATCGATAGCAGAGGTTAGCTCATATATTCAGCCATATTCAACAAAGTTATGGCGCCAAATAATTTCAAGACTTCTTTAATTTTTTCTCTTCCAATAGATTTATTTGCGATAAAATAGATCATAACCTGTTGATACTCCATCTTCATGCCTAAGACAGCTGTAAACTGTCTTGATATAGTACACTGAAAAAACACATGCATGCAAAAGCACGCAAAATATGGGAGGGGTTATCACCAGCAAAAAACTATGGCTGGCATTCAGGTTGATCTTTATTCTCTTTACAATGAGGGCTATTCAAGCGCTTCTCGACACTTCGTGTGGGAATGTCGGCATCAGGTTGACAAATTGGGAGATTATCAGCTTTATACTTCTCACACCAATTCACCATTCCAAATTTATGATGAAAACCTGCTTGAACCAAGCATGCATCAATGGATGCATCCCCATTTATTTTTTCATTGACACTTATCTCTAAGTGGAGGCCATCAAGAGTCGGCATTCCACATTCTAACAGCGCTTTTTTTATCTCAAGTCGATCTGCACCTGGTTTTTCAAACATATCTACAGCCGTCAAAGGAGGCTGATCTGAGTAACATCCAGCCATAAAAAACAGGGTTATCCCGCTCAATAATTTTAATATTTTTATCATTTTTTCTCTGAACAAATTCCTATACGGAAAGACAATCCATACACTGTTTTGCATCCTAGCTTCTCACCTCTAAAACAACTATGAACATTACCGACGATTATCACCAAGCTAGCTACTTCCTCTTACTGACTAGTGGTCAACAAACACCCCTTTGCAGCGGGATTACCACCAGGCAATATTCCTGATAACAATGTCTTTTTTATGTTTTTTCAAGCCGACATAAATTTGCTTGCCATCATTCAATGTATCTAACATATTGACCATGTATTGAGCATTGAAGGCCGATCCGAAGAAATTGATCTCTGTCTTGCAAACTGTACCGTAGATGCCATACTTTTTTATATCACGAAATCCATTACCAGTGTTAGGATACCATGGCCATGCACATCAGTATGTAAACCGTTATTACTATAACGTTATACAAGAGCCTCTAACTTCTTTTATCGAATTACCAAATCCCCAAAAATTACCTTCAAAAAACTTCTGATACACTTTTATCCCTAACTCTACTAAATCTGTGTCATCTTTTGGACATGATACAAAATTAAAGTATCTACTTCTCGTTATCAGCAAACTGGACTGCATAACGCGTTACATCATTTAGTGCGTTTAAAATATCATTGAAGAACACATGAAATTTGCCATCAGAGCCTCGTTGTGAGTGTTCTTTTTCCTCAGCATTTTAATAATGATATTGAGGCATTCTCTTTCCATAAATGTCTTCTTTATCATTTCCATTTTTATCTTTTGAATAAATCACATTGCCATCTTTATCATACTTAAATGTACCAATATGATGCTCTACGCTGAAAGAAGTTTTATAAATTTCTTCGTAGTATTCAAAGCCTTCTTTCGGTGCTCCTCTTGGCTCACTAATGACTTTCATGGCTATATTTTCCAGCTTTTCTACATCTAGTGATGCTACGACTTGGTGGGCCAAAGCTGTGTTGCGATTTAAGGAGGCTATTAGTTTGTTCTGTCTCTTACCTCGTCGATGCCTTCTGCCCAGATTCATTTGTTAGGATGATAGTGCCATTACTGATGGCAGATTTTGGTTCTCCTTCCGCCGCATTCTTGGCTTTTCCATGATCCAAAGCATTATTAGCAAGTTTTTTATGATACCGTATTACCCTTGTTCCAATACACCACCAGCAAAAACACTGAAATTCCGGCTTCTGGACTAAACATTTGCACTGCTGCTAATGTCACTGGTGCTGATGCTTCCTATGATCAGATTGCTTTTTTGCCGGCGCTATGCTGGAAATGAGCCTCCAATCAGAGTGGTTTTGCCTGTAACAGCAATATTAAAACCGCTCTCACTGGCTGTGATGCCTGATTGTTCCACAACACTGTGATAATCGCTGGAGGATTGATCATTTTGTAAGGAGAGATCTGTTAATCCTGCATCAAAATTTTTGCTCCCACAAAATCCTGCAGAAACTGATTTCTGTTTACTGCAAATTTGACCGGTATCACTGCGACTAGTGATGGTAAAATCATCCCCCTACTTCTATTCTTACATAATCTGCAAAAGCCACAGCACCCGCCAGTATGGTAGTTTACCCTGCTGTTGATGAGAAAAGTGCCAATGCCAATTATGGCTGTTTTTCTGTTGAACCTCCTCACTGGATCCTTCCCCTTGACTAAAAAAGGTATTGTCGGTTTCCCCTGCACCACCAGTATCATAACTGGTACCAACATTCACTGAAGTACTTTGCGTACAATTTTGTGCACTTTCAAATGCAAGGTTCTATCCTACTCTGAGAGTGATATTCCCACTCTGTTCATCATTGTTTAGTGCATAAACTGAATTTCTGCCGGCAACAATATTAGCTCCAACACCATGGAAGTTGCCTTTGTCGGCTTGCATATTGATGGCGCGCCCGCCTTCTACTGTACCTGTTTCTGCAATTGAAGTACCAGAAGAGGCCTAAGCATTATCAAACTGAAAACCTACTGCCATACTGGTAGAAACATCAGCTACATTGAGAAGGGTATCTTTTATTAAAGTGCCACGATTTTTTGTTGTGTTTCAAATTTCTCCTGTATTGCCAGTTGCCCAATTAAAAAATTCTTTGCCCTTGCTGTAGATATTGTAGCCTTTCATACCGGCAACAAAGCCATTGTTGATTTTGTGTTTCTCATCCTTAGCATTAACCTGCTTTTCTGTATCATTTATGTCTTGAACTGTCGACATTGACAGAAGTTATCACATCTGCAAACAACTTTTCGTATATTTCTTTGTCATGAGATATATCATGGTTGGCTAAGAGCGTTACATTATTTCCGGCATGAATGTCTAACATCTCGCTGTGCTGAGACGGTAATTGCTTGCACCTTCACATCACGGTCGACATTGAGCTGTATATCTTTGCCTACTATGAACTATAGTTGAACAGAGGTATTTTCCCATTGATCGCCTGTGTCTTTCGCACTCGCAATTCCGACATCAACAAAAGCACCGCTTCGGTTCTTGGTCACTTGAAACCAAAGACTTGAATGTTCTTCTTGAGAGTTTGATTTATAGCTATTATGACCATCCTTAATATTAACATCACAGGTTGCGGTAAGATGAACATCTTCCTCTGAAAGGTTAGAGCCAACAATTGTCACATCTTTTTTCTTGGCAGTGTATTGACATTATCACATCCATTTAGAGAAGATCATTGATGTTCAAAACTCTCTTCATTTTGCATTTTTCCCTCACTCCCTTGTATCAACACAAAGCCATTACATGAATCAACACCAAAACCTGTTTCATGCTCCTCTGAATGATTGATATAGTGATTTGTCATACCATCAATCGTCATACTTTTTGTCGTCATAGTGATACCTTGATTTGACCCTAGATGAGAAGCAGAAACTTTGGCTTCTCTTTGTGCGTCTATGCCAATATTGCCTGTCGCATCCAAAAAAAAGGAAGCCATTGTGGTATGCGATTTAGATTTATTGGAAGGTTTCTCGTGCAAAAAGCTACTTGACGACAATTACTGTCGTTGATCAAACTGTTCTTGGATACATTTTATAACAATATTGCCACCATAATGAATAAAAATATCCTCTTTTCCTGGTCTACTGATATTTTTTTGCCAGAAAGAAGCATCAACCCAATGATTTTGGTACATCGCTAGATTCAATGGCTATTCCTTCTCTCTATGTTATGCTTGGCCATACATCTTGAACAGCATCAATATTGTTATGCACGGATTTGCTGTTGCTATTTGTGCTTAGCAGTATTTTCTAAACTAGATATTTTTTTGTCGGATCATCCTATAATGAAAAATATTACTCTTAGCAACTTACGAAATTAGGCTGGTATTGATATGCTAATATTATCTTTTGTCTGATATCATAATATTACAAAACAACTTTATAAAATAGGTAAATTTATAGCTAAAAAGAACTTATGTATGATAATAGCTTGTTTATTGATATAGTTGTACTATTAAATGATAAATATTTATACTTCAATCGAAAATAATCCATGACTTATTCTTATAAGTTACAAATTCATCAAGAAATTGAAAGAATATATTCTTATAATTAACGAGTACTTGTGCATTTCATTATTCAAAAGAAAATAACATGATCAATATTTACTTTAAAATCAATTCTACTCGTCATCAAGAATAAAAAAATTTAGCATTGCATTATATAAATGCTACATCATTAAAGCTAATGGTATTTTGGCTTCTGTATGAGGTTATTATGTCTGTTATGCCCTTAGCTACAGTATTTTATTTAAAACTAATTTTAGTGTTAGCATTTATTTTAAGATTTATTGGTGCGTTTGTGGATACTGGTTTACTCCTAGCTATTCAATTATACTTTCGTCGTGAAAATCTTGATAAGAGTTTTAGAACCTTTTCAACTTTAGCCAACTCTGCCGAAGTAGTGTTTAGCTTTATTGCTGAACTTTTACACTTATAGTATTAGTGAATCATTTTTTAGCTATATCTGCATTAATTATTTCCGCTGGAATTATTAGAATTATAAAAATTAAGGAAAGCAAAGATATAACACCCCTTAACACTACAGTAGATAACAATCATTGATATATCCACATACCGTTTATTTTTTCTAAAACAGTTGGTTAATTATATTTGAAACAAAATTATTTATATTCCCAGTGATTTTTTGATGATTTTACGTAGAGTGGTGTTAATTCACCAGATTTTACAACAATTGCTTTATCCTCAAAATTGACAAAGTAATAGGAACTTTTGTCTAAACAAGATAATTAATTGATTTATAAAGATAAATTTTTATTTTGTAACTTGAATGAGACTCCAAAATATCGTATAATTCTCTTATTTCAAACCTGCTTATGACGAATCAATTAAAATCCCCCCTCTGCACATCACAATCGGAACTAACGTGTGAGTAAAAAACTATAAAAAGGAAGCGGAAATATCCCTTATGAAACGTCTTAATGCAAGAGCTGTCATAACACTAAGAAGCGGGACTTGGGTAGCGTGATAATAATTTTAAGGCATTTATAGCTTTAAGTAACAAGAAAAATCATGATGAAAATCTTTGATAATTATTCTTGCAGTGCTTCAACAAATCGTGTCGCACGGATATGCAATTCCATTTTAAAAAATTTTTTGAGCTGTACAGAGAAAACAGTATGTCTTCCCTTTATACAAAAAAAGCTGATAAAAAATGATTGGCAATAAAACTGAGAAAAAAGCCTTGGAGAAACTCAGAATAAACAGAAAAACAAGCCAAAATAAATAAAGGAAGTCAAACTCTCAAACTTTTATACAATTTATCGATTTTATTCGAAGTTGGTGAGCGCGCAGGGATTCGAACCCTGGACCTACTGATTAAAAGTCAGTTGCTCTACCAGCTGAGCTACGCGCTCCCACACAAGCCATCTTGCTCGCAGAAAGTGATTGGAACATACGGTCGACTTTTCATTTGGTCAACACCTTTCGAAAAAAATATTATTATTCGGTTTAGTTATCAATAATTTTTTGTCTTTTCTCACCACTATGTATACATTTTTCCATTTTGAGTTTGAATAAAAGGAATAATTTCAACATAAAAATGCATTACAAATTCTGTAGAATGGAAGAGTGCATATTTCAAAATTATGGTAAAAAACAGATAATCTGTACAAATGGTAAAGTGTATTTATAAATAAAATAATAAATAAAGTAAATGTATGCTTTGTTGTTAAGTTTAATAATTATAATAATAAATATAATTATTAATAATTATAGGTATTATACTATTTTGTTAACGATATAATTATATATTTTGTTTATATTTTTTAAATATTTGATCGATTTTAGGAATGCACAATAAAAATATAAATCAAAATCTTAGATAAATTAAACCAATATTGAAAAATATTGCTTATAATGATAAAAGGCTTTTCTCAATAATTTAGATATAAACAATTTATTGAAGATAAAAAGCAGAAACAGTACGGGAAATGATCTAAATGCGTAATTAAGCTGCCATCTCTGCTAGATGAGTGGAGTACTTTTTGATCGGATTCTTGATGACAAAAAGTGAAGATATACAGATCTATCCCTGGAAGAGGTAGATAACTGTTTCTCAAACTGAGTCACAAAATTTAGTTTAAGATAAGTTGTATTATCTAATTTTAGTGAAGTACTATTTCATATATACTTTAAATAATTATTAACGTAATATAATAAATACATTTCACTGTAGCAAATAAAAATAAGTAATATTTATAAATATAAGTAAACAAATATTTTTTAACTTATATCAATAAATATAATATTTATAAATACATATATTTTATTTTCTTTTACCTATTTTTTGATTCTTTTGATTGGAATATTGAATGCTGACATGTAAACAATATGAGCTACTCTTATTTATTCATAATCATATGAAAAAAATAGGAATTCCTCCATCTTTTGATGAAATGAAAATTGCATTAGAGCTTTCTTCAAAGTCTAGTATTCATAAGCTTATGGTGGCTTTAGAGCAACGAGGTTTTATACGTCGTTTGCCAAATCGTGCCCGCGCAATAGAGGTAATTAGACTTCCCGAGAAAATAACATTTAATCTTTCTCTAGCACGTAAAATTTCTCCTACTGTGATAGAGAAAAATAAAAGAAAAATATTAAAAAACTTTGGTGATCTTGATAATTTTGAAGTAGAAGAAAAAAAGAGTATTATGATTCCTATTATGGGTCGTATTGCTGCAAGTGTGCCGATCTCTGCTATATTACAACAAACAAACACGCTTTCTTTACCACAAGATATGATTAATTCAGGTGAACACTATGCTTTAGAAGTCAAGGATGATTCTATGATTGAAGCCGGTATTCTTGACAAAGATACCATAATTGTTAGACGCCAAAATACAGCAACATCAGGTGAAATTATTGTAGCATTCATTGATAAAAAAGAAGCAACTTTAAAACGTTATCGACGTAAAGGAACCTCTATTATACTAGAAGCTGCAAATTCTCACTACGAAACATACATATACGGGTCTGAGCGTGTACAGATACAAGGTAAGCTCATAGGGCTTATTCGCAAATATTAAAAAATAAAAACATTTACCTAAACACACTGCATAAATTCAATAAAAAATATTTGGTGTTTTTTGTATTCTGCTGTATCTACAAATGAAATAGTCGCACTCACAAAATATCATAGAAAAAAGCAAATGACTTTGTAATGAATTGTATTGCACACCTATCAAGGATAAAGCACATTCTTTATTCTTCATGAAGTAAAAATAATAAATAAAATTTAATCATTATAAAGTTGCAGAATTTATCATAACAGCACATCGTGTTAGCTTCATCTCCCCTGGATATCCAAAAGCGTTGATAGATTTTAAGCGAATTATTACAAAACTCCGATCTAAAAGTTATGAAACCTCACGTAAGTAGCAAGGCGATGATCTCATTACTGTGAATGTTTGTGGTTTTCTTAATTCTTCCTGAAACAAACCACTCATCAATATTGATGAAATTATCAAAGAAAATAAAAAGTTATTGTAACGAGCTGTCTTGGTGCTGATCCTGACGTTATTCGCCAAGCACACCGATGTGTTGACTATTACAGAGCTCTACAAGCCTATGAAAGCGTTATACAAACTGTTCATTCAGCAACTCCTCCAATTCATAATCATTTTATTGATTTAGTTTCCCCTCAAGGTATTCGTTTAACACCTTGCCATTATACTTATTTTAAAATTTCTAAAAGATTCTTTAATCGGTGCAGCTCTTGCATCGTCCCTATCCTGCGCGGTAATCCGACCTCACGTTCCATCGATGATGTTCTTAGCGAAAATGAAAACTGGTAAAAACAGGCGTAAAAGAACTTTTAGTTATTTCACAAGATATCAGTACTTACGGCATTGATATTAAATATTTGAAAATTTCTTGAAAAGATCGCACAGTAAAAACAAATTTTCTTGATCTTTGTCGCGGATTAGGCAACATAGATATTTTGATATGCATGCATTATGTTTATCCTCATCCGCATGTTGATAAAGTTATTGAATTGCTGGACGAAAAAATTATGCCTTACCTGGATATCCCTCCTTTTCAGCATGCCCACCAAATTTTTTGCGCAATATGAAACATCCTGCTTTTATGAAAAAAACAAATCGTAGAATTGAAAAGTAGCAAACAGTTTGCTCAGATCTTACTTTGCAGTCAACATTTATTATCGGTTTTCCAGGTGAAAAAATGAAGAATTTAATATACTCCTTGAATAGTGATAGGAAGTAAAATTTAATATGCTGGCTGTTTTAAATACAAAGAAGCAAGTGATTTTAGATTAGAAAACATTTCTGAAGAAGTAAAAGAAAAACGCTGCTATCATTTTACGGCAAAACAACAAAAAATTTCCAATCATCTTTTAAAGAAAAAAATCGAAAAAAGACTTCAAATTCTTATTGATGAAAATAAAGGCAAAGCAGGAAAAGGTCATAGTCAATATGATGCCCCAGAAATAGATGGCGTTGCGCATATATCATCACGGCAACCATTAGGTATCTGCGAATTTATCATCACAAAAACCAAATAATCAAATGTTTATGATATTTATGGTGTCACGATTTGAAGTTATAAAAAAATTTCAACATTTAATATTTATATTAAGTCTTTAAAATTAAAATTTTTTTTATCAAGTAAATGCCTTGGACGCACATTACTCAAGGCACGAATCATAGTGTCTTTACGTCCAGGCATTCTTTTTTCTATATCACTTAACATTTCTTTCATTGCGTTGCGTTGCAAACCATTCTGACTGCCGCAAAGATTGCAAGAAATAATAGGAAATTGCATTGCCTGAGAAAATTTTTCCATATCTTCCTCTGCAACATAAACAAGAGGGCGCAAAACAAAAAGATCTCCTTCATCATTGATAAGCTTTCCAGGCATAGCTGCTAATCGCCCACCATGAAATAAATTCATAAAAAATGTTTCAAGAACATCATCACGGTGATGCCCAAGAACTATTGCAGAACATCCCTCTTCACGTGCAATACGGTATAAATTGCCACGTCGTAACCTAGAACAAAGAGAACAATATGTTTGCGTATGTGACAATTTGTCCGTTACAATGGAATAAGTGTCCTGATATTCAATGCGATATGGAATTTGATAAGAATTTAAAAAATCTGGAAGAACGTTCTTTGGAAAACCTGGTTGTCCTTGATCAAGATTACAAGCCAAAATTTCAACAGATAAAAGACCACGCCATTTTAAATCCAGAAGAAGCGCTAATAAACCGTAAGAATCCTTTCCACCTGATAAAGCAACAAGCCATTTTTTTCCTGAAGAAAGCATAAAAAAATCATCAAACGCCTGCCGAATATGACGTAAAAGCCGTTTACGTAATTTATTAAACTCTACGGTTGAAGGAGAAGTCCGAAATATTGGATGACAGTCATCAACTTTTCCCATTAAAAGATCATCTTCTTCTACATTCTCTTTCATTTCCTGATACTCGACTGAAACACTAACCATGATATCACAATCATGCACAAGAAATACCTTATTCCGAAAGTATGATCAAGATAACAACAGATGGAACGCAGCTCAAACTCACACTCACCTTCCGTATAAGATGAGGTATGTAATAAAAAGAAACGGTGCTATACAAGTTAGAATGCTATAAAACACAACGACAAACTTGATACAGCACTATCTATAAAAACCGCTTGTTATCTCCAAGCACTTTAAATAAACATAACGTCTCCGAGCATATCATAAAATCAAGAGAGCAATCTTTCCCAGAGAACTTATCGAGAATAAAACTCAACAACCAAATTGGGCTCCATCTGCACAGCATAAGGAACATCCGCAAAAGCAGGAACACGCGCAAATGTTGCCTTCATTTGATTATGATCCGCTTCAATGTATTCAGGCACATCACGTTCAGCTAATTGCACAGATTCTAAAACCAAAACAAGCTGCTTTGATTTTTCACGAACTTCAATAACGTCACCTGGTTTACAACGATATGACTGAATATTCGTGCGCCGACCATTTACATTAACATGACCATGATTGATAAATTGGCGAGAAGCAAAAATTGTAGGTACAAATTTTGCACGATAAACAACAGCATCCAAACGTGATTCCAAAAGACCGATAAGATTCTCACCCGTATCGCCACGCCGCCGAGCAGCTTCTGCATAAGTTTTACGGAATTGTTTTTCTGAAATATCACCATAAAAACCTTTTAGTTTTTGCTTAGCACGTAATTGCACACCATAGTCAGAAAGTTTTCCTTTACGGCGTTGTCCATGCTGACCTGGACCATAATCACGGCGATTAACAGGGGATTTAGGGCGACCCCAAATATTTTCTCCCATCCGGCGGTCAATTTTATACTTTGTTGTTTCGCGTTTACTCATCGCATTTCCCTAAAAATAAAATACAAGGCCCCACAGCAAGACCTCAAGGAAACGCGCCCTCCTCTGCCTTTAAATACAAAGACTGACAGGATACTTTAAGACATAATACACAAAGTCATCCACGGGACACGTCAATTAACACCACTTTCTCGAAAGAAAGAGCTAGGGTGATTTTATTAATCTCATACCAAAAAGTCAACTCCTTTCACAATATTTAAGCCAAATCCTCTTAACAAACGCTTCGTTGAAGAAGTTATATTTTGCGATGTAAATAACGCAAAATCTTTATTATGCGTCTTTCTGTTTTGGTGATGCATTCTTTCCGGTAATAACGATCTTGTCTGTTTCGCCACAGCTTTTGCCGGATCAATCCACTCAACAGGCCATAAAGCTTGTTCACGAAATAAGTGGATCAAAAAAGGATAATGTGTACAAGCTAACACAATAGTATCAGTATATTTTTCATTTTTTTTAACAAAGCATGGAAGGATTTCATTCCGTAATTCTCTCAAATCAACAGATTTTCCACGTAAATAATCTTCAGCAAAACCAGCAAGCTTTTCGCTTCCAACAAGCTGAACGTGACATTGATCTGCAAAAGTGTTGACCAACTCATGTGTATATGCACGTTTCACTGTTCCAGGAGTAGCTAACACTGAAATAAAACCAGATTTTGTTTGTTCAGCTGCTAACTTAATTGCAGGAACTGTTCCGACGAAAAGAATGTGGGGAAAATTTTTTCGTAAATCTGCCATCATTAAGGTAGAAACAGTGTTGCAAGCGATCACACATAGGACGGGATTATAAAGTGTTACAAGATTTGTAAACAACTTTAGAATGTGATTCTTTAAGACCTTTTCTTCCCAATTTCCATAAGGGAATCCTGCATCGTCAGCAGCATAAATAAATTGCGTTTCAGAAATAAGAAAGCGTACTTCCCTCAACACTGTTAAGCCACCAATACCACTATCAAAAAAAAGAATAGGACGCTCATCCATCAGTTTTTACACTTGTTTTTAATTCTTTACGATCACGCTCTGCAGGTGCACCACTTCCTCGTGGAAATTTAGGTGAAAAATGCTCTAGTGAAGATATAATCCCCCGAAGTAAATGAACCTCAGATTCGCTAAAATGAGCACGCGTAAAAACAGAACGTAGATTTGTAAGCATAACCTCTTTGCGTTCTCGGGGTCTAAAATATCCACGAATATCCAAAGCATTTTCTAATTGAGCTAAAAAACCATGAAATGTTGCTTTATCAGCTGGCTCCAGTTCTGTTTCACGAAAAGCAGTATCGCTCGCATCTTCCAAACCTGACTTCATCCATTCATAAGACATAAGCAAAACTGCTTGCGCAATATTAAGCGAAGAAAAAGCGGGATTAACTGGAAAAGTAACAATTTCATCAACAAGACTTATTTCATCATTTTTTAGTCCCCACCTTTCTCTTCCAAATAAAATACCTGTTCTATGCCCAATATTTTCACGTTGACGTAAGATACTCGCCGCTTCAACAGCACTTTTTACAGTTTTAAAACCACATCTTTCACGTGCTGTTGTAGCAAAAACATAATGCAAATCTGTAATTGCGTCACGCAACGTATCAAAAATCACTGCGTCATTAATAACATGATCTGCTTTACTGGCAACAGCTATGGCTTTTTCATTTGGAAATGCTTCTCGAGGTTTGACCAACCGAAGCTTAGAGAGCCCAAAATTTGCCATCGCCCTTGCTACCATACCAATATTTTCGGGCAACTGTGGCTCAACTAAAATAATAATTGGACCATTTTTTAAATTTTTACGATTCTTATTAGTTCCAGCCATCAATTCTCCCTAATTTCATACATGATGTTCTCATTGCTGTTTTTTTGAACACAACCTTCTTTAAAAAAATATTCTCCAAAATAACCTCTTTAATGACACGTTAAGGTCAATATTATCTTTTTACACAGGGTTTACCGCGAAGTAACAACTTTAAAATTAGTAATGAACGATAAAAACAAAATAAACTTTGATCTTAGGTTCTTAGAGTGTTTGTGTGAATTGTCTCGACATTTTTTTGTATCAAGAATGCCTCATTAAAATATGCCACACAACCTAATAGATAACAATTTGAGTTGAATTATGAAATCATAAATTCTAGGATAAGGAGTATGCTCTTTGTTTCTGAACTTTTTCCTGCAAAATTTATTCGTCGTTATAAACGTTTTCTTGCTGATGTTACGCGAGAAGATCAGCATACCTTCACCGTGACGGTTCCTAATACAGGATCGATGCTTGGTTTGGCAACTCCTAACTCCAACATTTGGCTTTCATATCACAACAATTCCAAACGAAAATATGCATATCAATTAGAAATTATTGAAGCAAATAATACTTTAGTTGGCATCAACACGATTTTGCCCAATAAACTTGCATTAGAAGCAGTTCAAAATGGTTTGTTACCGGAATTAAACGGATACAAAACAATTTTGAAGGAACAACGCTATGGTACGCAATCACGAATTGACTTTCTTCTGCGGGATGACGTTCTTCCTGACTGTTATCTGGAAGTTAAAAATGTCCATTTTATCCGCCAAAAAGGACTAGCAGAATTTCCTGATACCGTAACAAAACGTGGTACACGTCATCTTGATGAACTTATAAAAATTGTACAACAAGGAAAACGAGCCGCTATGCTTTATGTAATTCAACGGGAAGATTGTTCAGCTTTTACAATTTGCCATGACCTTGACCCAGCCTATGGACGTAAATTTGATTTAGCGTTAGAATCAGGGGTAGAATTTTATGCTGTAAAATGCCACGTAAGTATAAAAGGTATTTTTCCGATTCATCGAGTGGAAA
This sequence comes from Bartonella sp. B23, assembly GCF_053793815.1. Classification (NCBI taxonomy): domain Bacteria; kingdom Pseudomonadati; phylum Pseudomonadota; class Alphaproteobacteria; order Hyphomicrobiales; family Bartonellaceae; genus Bartonella; species Bartonella sp. B23. The sequence continues at coordinate 584,462 of NZ_CP200033.1, read as the reverse complement.
TAGAAAACAGAAAAAGTAATGACTGATTATATTGAGTATAATAAAACCCCCTTAAAATTTAACGGGCAAATTCGCATTTTTGATGAGCACGCTTTTGCTAAAATGCGTGAAGTTGGTCGTGTTGCGGCGGAATGCCTTGATGCACTCATGAATTTTATTAAGCCTGGCATCACTACACAAGAAATTGATGACTTTGTGTTTGTTTTTGGAGCCGAAAGAGGAGCTCTTCCTGCTGATCTGAATTATCACGGATACAGACATTCATGTTGCACATCAATCAATCACGTTGTTTGTCATGGCATCCCTAATAAAAGACCTTTGCAAGAAGGCGACATTGTAAATGTTGACGTGACCTTTATTCTCGATGGCTGGCATGGAGATTCAAGCCGCATGTATCCTGTTGGAAAAATCAGACGTGCTGCAGAACGTCTACTAAAAATAACGCATGAAAGTCTAATGAGAGGGATAGCCGTAGTCAAACCCGGAGCAACTACAGGCGATATTGGTGCCGCCATTCAACACTACGCAGAATCTGAACGTTGCTCAATTGTAAGGGACTTTTGTGGACATGGAATCGGTCAGCTTTTTCATGATGCGCCTAATATTCTACATTATGGAAATCCTAAAAAAGGAATAGAACTAAAACAGGGTATGATGTTTACAATCGAGCCAATGATCAACCTCGGTAAACCACAAGTAAAAATTTTATCTGATGGCTGGACAGCCGTTACACGTGATCGATCTCTTAGTGCACAATATGAACATACGATTGGTGTAACAAATGAAGGATGTGAAATTTTTACGCAATCTCCTAAGAATATTTTTTATATTCCCAGTTCATATACCTAAATAAATGTAGAAATGCCATGGCTAAAAAAATAAATAAAAATGAAGGCATACAGGACAATCGTTTTGCATTAACATCAAGTGCTCCACTTAACCCAATAGCAGAAGCAAAAAGTGAAAAAATTCAGAAAAATTTACACACACATAAACATTACCAAGGACATCGTGAACGTCTCCGTAAACGATATTTAAAGTCAAAAGGAAAGGCAATTGAAGATTATGAATACCTTGAATTATTGCTCTTTCGCACGATTCCTCGGGCAAATACAAAACCTATAGCTAAGAGCTTGATAGCGCGTTTTGGCTCATTAGCTGATGTATTGGGTGCTGATATTTATCGACTTCAAGAGGTCCAAGGATGCGGACCGGCTACTGCGGTCGACTTAAAAATTATTTCAGATATTGCTGGGCGTCTTGCTCGTGCAGAATTGTTTAAACGTGATATTTTTTCATCTTGGGATAAAGTATTAGCTTACTGTAAAGCTGTCATGGCTCACGAAACACGCGAACAGTTTCGTGTTTTATTTCTTGATAAGAAAAATGGTTTACTCGCTGATGAAGTGCAACAAACTGGAACCATTGATCATACCCCTGTTTATCCGCGTGAAGTAATCTCTCGAGCTTTAGAATTATCCGCATCAGGACTTATCTTAGTGCACAACCACCCATCTGGTGATGCTAGACCTTCTCAAGCAGATATCACCATGACTTATAGATTAAAAGACGCAGCAAACGCATTAAGCATCACTGTTCACGATCACCTAATTATCGCGCGGAACGAACATACGAGTTTTAAAGCATTAAAGCTCATATAAGATTTATTAAGTGGAGAAAAATTTCATTTAGCTATTCGTAACAAATCAATATCCAATATAGCCATCGAGAAATTGTATGACAGCTCATCCTCATCTTCATCTCGATAGATAATGCCCAAAAATTCATCGCCAATATAAACTTCACAAGAATCATCCTTTTTAGGACGCGATTTCACTTGTAATGCTGAATTTTGGAATACGTTTTTAAAATAACTATCAAGTTTTTTTATTTCATCAGCATTCACCATGCTCTCCTGTCTTTTGAGAATTTCACATTTTAATCTTGGATAGCAAACAAGGCACTCCTAAGATTCTGTAAAGATAATAAAAGTTTTATTTTCAATCTTTTATAACACCTATATTTGAAATATGACTATCTTAACACATTCACTGAAGACCTCTATCAAATGAACCATCGTCAAAATACAATCGTAAAGTAAAAAAACAGTTAGAGAACCACAAATTTTTAATAATCTTTATTTTATCCTCAATTTCAACACCTACGTTTATAAGCGCGCTCTGCTGAAACATTGATCGATGAGCTTATATATTTTTTTCTTACAGTCTATCATCAAGTTTTGCATAATTTGACAATAGGTTTTGTACCAATTTTTTTACAAAATTTAAAAGGGGTTCTCAAAGAATTTTTACTGCAGCCGTGCAATTTCTGCTAACCGGGCTTCATCATCTTGCAATAATAACAAACCATCTTCACTCACAATCTCATCCCACAGCCAAAACACTCCCGTAGCGCGAATAAAAGCCTTAAAGCTTGGTAAAGAAATATCCACCTGCTTACTTTCAACAACATAAGCATCCAAACTTGCCTTTCTTAAACAACTAATCCCTAAATAATGTGCCATACACTCGGCAATCACACTCTGTTCAAACGGGCCATTCTCATAAAGCCCGTGCTCATCACACGCTTAATGCAAGAGTGAAACAGCTTTAAATCAATCTGCACAACAGGCTCACAACAGAAAAAACCAGCTGTTGAAAAAAATCAAGCTGTTGCTGATAAAATGTCTCATGTCTGTACCTCCGCCTGCTGCCTCTCAGGATAAGAACAAAATCGTGCCCGCGTTTATACATCCGCTCTCTGCCAAACAGCAAACAGCTGAGAAAAAATTCGTTCCTATTCATTGATTTGTGGCGGTATATTAATGTCATTGATCAAATCAAAAGCCCACCGTAAATCACCCTCAACCTGTTGTAAAGCAACTACCACTCTCCGCTGTGCAATCAGCTCCATCTTCGCCAACTTTAGTAATTGTGCTTGATTATCCGTCAATGCTGTGCCACGTAAAATCACCCACAACTCCAGCTGTAAATGCTGGGAAATTTTTGTTAAATAATGTACAGCACGTTTTGATAAACCAATGCGATCTGCAACATATTTGGCAAGGAAAAAAGTTAATCTCTTATCTCTTTCTTTATCTGTATGAAAAATTGGAACAACTTGTCCCAATTGCTCTTCGTCATGAAATAGTGCAAACTTTGCACCATTTCTCATTTCAGAAATATGATCAAGTTGATCCAATTTCTCATCAGCAAACCACAATGCAATGTTTACGCTTTGATTTGCATGTATTTCATTACCAATCAAAGGAGCAAGTTGTCCTTTTGATTTTTTATTCCCTTCGCACGCGATTTCATTGTGATCTGAAGAAAAATCATCCCTGATTTGAGAAATAAGTACAATTTGCACAAATTTCTCTAACTGCGTATCACCACCAATCAAAGAATAAACATAACCTTTTGTTTTTTATTTTCACCAATCTTAATTTCCCCATACTTCTTTTCCCATAATTCGTGGTAAGTCTGAACAAACAATGCATGATCTATCACCGATAACTCATTGCGAAAAAGATTTTCCACAACCTCTAAAAATGCGGCATTGTCCTTATCAGCCTGCATCACAACGGCATCAATTTCGCTATAGCCAAAAAGCTCAGCAACACGTAAACGGTGCGCACCAGCAATGAGCGTATCATTGCCCTCTTTAGCATTGGGGACGTGACACACCGTAATCGGATTTATCGATCCCTCTCGCACTATGGATTGTGCAAGCGCCTTGGCATGCTCATCATAAACAGGGCGAATACGATCAGGGACAGCAATCAAATCTAAAATAATCCCTTGAAATCGAGCCATCATGCCTCTGCCTTTTCCATTTCTTAAAAAAACAAATCCATCGCACACCCCTCCCACCTTCAATAAGCCTTCGCAAAAACAGGTTCTTCCAAACGTCGATTAATCACCTGCAAAGACAGATAAATAGAAGTCCGCTGTCGTGCTTGTATGGCAACAACACGTCGCCGCGGCACCTCAAACTGATAATATAGAATATGAATCAACAATCTGTCGTGCTAATGCCGCATCAAATAAGCCATGCGGAGGATCAATAATTATATCGGATCTGTACATGCTTAAAATCGCTACTCACTGCTTTTAAAGAATAGGAAAGCATCACCTGTAAACATTCAATTTCTGAATAAGAATTAACGATATCGCTTCAACATCTGGGGTCCATAAATTACAAGCAGCAACCATAATCCCCCCTATAAGGAGAATGGAAGCACCAGCTGATCTAAAAAACAAAACCATTCAATCATCTGACTGACGATACAACTGTGTAGGATTTATCTTTTCTATTTTGTGTTGATGTTTAGAAATTGATAAACTTTTTTATCTTATGGTGTCCAAATTCACGGCAAATGCGTTTAACATGCAAAGCTGTGTAACAAGTTCAAGCGGCACTACCGCGCAGTGGGGAATGTGTATGTGAATCCACATCGGCATGTTTTGCTGCTTTGAATATGCGACTGCGACTTTTTGGATAGCGGTCAGCAAAAATTTGCTCAACGGGCAAGCCAATAAAATCGGTAATGGCTCGTTCGGTTTTCTCATTTGACCGTGTCAAAATGTGCTAAACACTGGAAGACGGTATTTGATAGGATTTCGATTGTACAAATTAAAAATAATCCTCTTTGATTACTTCTAAAGTAGATCCCTTTCGTCTATAAAAAGGGGTTATGCTTCCTATAAATAAGCCAACGGGGATTTACTGTTATTTCTCCTACACTTTCACAGAATTTGTATCCCAATAGCTAAACTAATAAATAAGATTTTTACTTTTATTCAAGATAAAAAACACTAGACATCTTTGCGAGCTCTAAAATTTATGAACATTTTATATGATAGGATAACGAGAAAGAAAATCGATAACGCCTTTTTTATAGACCTTATCTCCCACAGCAAGCATATGATCTCGATCGGGAATTGGCAACGCTTCACCATGAGGCAACAAAGCAGCTAAAGGTTCTGCTGCACCGCCAATTTCATCTAATGAACCAACGGCAACAAGTGTAGGTTGTTTAATTTTATAAACCTCAGATGCTGTTAACTCCTGTTTTGATGTGATGACACAAGCAGCCAAAGCACGTCTATCGCTTTTAGTTTGATCTGCAAATTTACGAAACATCAAACCACGTGGATTGGTAATAGTAGAAATATCTTCTGCTAAAAGGGCTTCAGCGATAGGTTGCCAATCTCCAGCTCCTGTTACCATACCAATACCTAAGCCACCAAAAATAACGCTGTGTACATATGTTGGATACAAAAGAGCCATAAATGCGCTAATTCGAGCCCCCATAGAATATCCCATGACATGTGCTTTAGATAATTCTAAATGCTGCAATAATCTTACTGCATCACCCGCCATAGCTTGAGGTGTATAAAAAGAAGGATCATAACTTTTAGCAGAATCTCCATGACCGCGGTTATCAAGGGCAATAACACGATATCTCGCTTCGGTAAGAGTACGAAACCAACCTGTTGCATACCAATTCACCCATGCAGAAGATCCAAAACCATGGATTAACAAAATAGGAGTTCCCTGCCCTTCTTCTCGATAAGCAAATCGCAAACCATTATATTCAAAAAAATGAATATTTTCCGCTATCATTTTTTATCACCTTCACACTTTCCACAAATAGCAGGATGAATAACACGCTGTCCCTTCTGTATTTTTTTTTCAGAAACTTCACCGGCATTAACTTCAAGTGCAAAAGTTGCAGGTACTCCTGATGAAATACTGTCCGTTGAAAATGGTGAAGTTTGTTCAACAATCGACACAATAACCCCATCAGCGTTCAAAAAAATCATATCTAAGGGTAAAGGTGTATTCGCCATCCACATAACAAATTCTTGCTTATCCTTTACCTGATTTCTAAAAAGCATTGCGCGATCGCGCGGAAAATCGGTGCGATACATCAAACCAGCAACCGACTGGGATGGCGTAAAAGCAATCTCTACGTTGTAAGAGATCGTACCTTGTTTTGTTTGTATTTCTAAAGGAACTGGATGAACGGGAATCACTACGGGATTCTTTGCTACAGCTACACCCACTTCTAACATAAAAAACAGCGCCAACACAACGACGCACCCTCTTTTAAAAGGCTTTAACATTTTTATCCATACCACAGAAAACTATTTAACTCCGTTGCGCAAAATAAAAATCACTAAGATTTAAAAAACAAAAAAGAAGGGATGAAACTTTCTCATCGCTCTCGATGCAATACTGGCAATTCGCTCAATTCGCTTCATTTAATTTATAACTTTACAGACACGTTTTTTTGCACATGCCAAATTCAATACTTCTTACTGCCACTGATGCCTCTCTTAAAAAAGAAAGACTATACAACTTCAATACTGCAATTCAATGCGTAGCAAATGGAATCCCTATATCCGGATAAATTTCTGCTGTCATCAAGCCCTTTTCCCCTTTACCAAAACGCACAAGAACAACTTGACCAGAACGGAGCTCTGCCAAACCAAAACGACGTAACGTTTCCATGTGAACAAAAATATCTTCTGTTCCTTGCCCACAACTAAGAAAACCAAAACCTTTATCGCGATTAAACCATTTAACAATTGCACGCTCTAAACCACTTTCTGGAGTCACAACAACATGTGTACGGGCCGGAATTTCTGACGGATGAACTGCCGAAGAATAATCTATGGATTTCACTTGAACGCACTTCAATCCCCGCTCAGTTTTTTCTACAGCACAGACAACTTTAGCACCTTCTAAAGCTGTCCGAAAACCATCCCTACGCATCACCGTAATATGCAATAATATATCTGGAAAATTCGGCAAATCAGGTACAACAAAGCCATATCCCTTACTACCATCAAACCACTTAATGACACCACTAACTTCAATAATCTCACCACAAGCACCTATACTGTCCTCAGATAGGGAACAATCTTTTAATGCATCTTTACTCGTCATAACAAAACGTGATCCTGTAGCCTTAAATTGCACGATATTGATTCTCTACACCTAAGTAAACATTGCTTTTACATCAACACGCAAGCCCCAAGATAAGATTTCCCCATATTGTCGTACCTCTCAGTGTTAATATCAACACGAATATTCACAAAAGTATTTGATCGTACGCTCCATATATTTTACAGTGGGTCGCTGAAAAAAAAGCCAATATATAAAGCTTTTTCACACAAATATTTTTATGCACAAATGCATAACTTGCATGATAGAGAAGTTCAAGATAAGGTGCAAAAATTACAACCAAACTAAGGAAAGTGCGTGATGCAATTGAGAAAAATCCTTACCAGCTTTGTAGTTATCATGGCACTTGTAGCGAATGTCCATGCGACTGAACCTATTAAAATTGGTGTTTATCTTCCATTAAGTGGTCAAAATGCATTTGGGGGTCAGCTTGAAATTAGAGGCATACAGTTAGCACATAAAAAAATCCCCGAAATATTGGGGCGTAAAGTAGAACTTATTGTTATTGATAATAAATCTGATAAAGTAGAGGCTGCCAACGCTGTCATGCGTTTAACTGCAAGTGAAAATGTTAATGGAATCATAGGTAGTTATGGTTCTTCACTATCTTTGGCTGGTGGAGAAATATCGGAAAAAGCAAAAACTCCAACTATTGCAACTTCCTCGACGAATCCGCTTATTACACAAGATAAAAAATACTATTTTCGCGCTTGCTTTATTGATTCCTATCAAGGTATAGGAATTGCAACCTATGTAAGTCAAACTTTACACGCAAAAAAGGCAGCTATACTCAAAGATATATCAAGCGACTACGCGATTGGCCTTGCGAATTATTTTACGCGTGCTTTCAAAAAATTAGGTGGCGAAGTTATCTCAAATTTAAACTACAATTCCGGTGATCAGGATTTTTCAGCTGTTTTAACGCAGATTATAGCACAAAAACCTGATATCTTGTTTATTCCATCCTACTTTTCTGAGGGTGCTATTATCATGAAACAAGCGCGCGAACTAGGTGCAAAATTTCAAATTATGGGTGGAGATGCTATGGATAATCCAGAAACTGTTACAATTGCTGGAAAAGCCGCAGAAGGCTTCTTACATACAACACTGCCCTACAGTGAAAACATGCCAAATATGTCAGCAGCTGCGCAAGAATTTACAAATGAATGGAGAACAGCTTATCCCGATAAAGAGCCAAATATCAATTCTGTTTTGGGATACACCAGCTACATGATGTTTATGAAAGCTATTGAAAATGCTGGTAGTGCTGATCGTGAAAAAATCACGATAGAACTTAGCAAATTAAAAGATTTTCAAACACCTTTTGGTGATATGTCTATGGATGAAAATCATAACCCTAAAATTTCTATTGGTATAATTGAGATAAAAGACGGAAAACGTGTTTATTTAGATGAAGTTAAACCTGCTTTTTGAAAAGTCAGAAATTTTGTTAATGAAAATACAATAATTGGTTGGGGATTTTTTTCAACTAAATCTGAGAGTTTCTTATTTTATCCTGTATGAATTAATAAATGTGGAAGGACGAGAGATGAGCACTGAAATGTTCATCCAATATTTTTTCAATGCACTGGCATTAGGATCCCTTTACGGGCTTATCGCTATTGGTTACACCATGGTCTATGGTATACTGAGACTCATTAATTTTGCTCACGGTGATATCTTTATGTTGGGAGCATATTTTGTTTTCTTTTCCACAATTAGCTTTATGCCTGCTTGGGCTGCATTTCTCCTTTTGCTATTAGCAGTTCTCATTTATTATTCGGTGTTTATAGGATACAAAAAGCGCCCTCCAATTTATTGGATCGCTGTTTTTTTAATTCTTGCTTTAGGATTCATTTATTATTTAAAAATTTCTCCACAAGATTTTGCACCGATTTGGGTCTTAGCTCTCTGTTTTTCAATTTTTATTACAAGTGCGGTAGGTATTACTGTTGATCAATTTGCATATAAACCTCTACGCCATGCTCCGCGTATCTCAGCACTTATCGGTGCAATAGGAGTTTCCTTTTTTATTGAAAATCTTGCTACCGTACTCTTTAGCGGTGTCCCAAAAGGTGTGAAACAGCCTGATTTTCTCGTGACACCGTTTTTCTGGCATTTAGGATCAGGTACAGATAGAATCATTAGAATTGCTCCCATGTCTCTGATAGTTCCCATCATTTCATTTCTTCTTATTGTGTTACTGCTGTGGATTATCCATAAAACAAAACCTGGTCTTGCTATGCGTGCAATCTCACACGATATCGAAACGACTCGTTTAATGGGTGTTTCTGTCAATAAAGTCATTGCGTTCACGTTTGGGATAGGCTCAGCACTTGCCGCTATCGCGGGCATTATGTGGTCTCTACGCTATCCTCAAATTCAGCCTTATATGGGTGTTCTTCCTGGACTCAAAGCATTTATAGCTGCCGTTATTGGAGGTATTGGATCGATTCCAGGAGCGATGTTAGGTGGATTATTATTAGGGTTTATTGAAGTTATGATTATCGCATTCTTTCCCGCGTTATCTGGATACAGAGATGCTTTCGCTTTTATTTTATTGATTCTGATTTTATTGGTAATGCCCACTGGATTAATGGGCAAAAAAAGCCAGGAGAAAATTTAATGGCAAAATCAGCAACGACTTTTTTGTCCTGTATCAGTATTTTGATTTTTATTGGTTTTTTGTTTTATGCTGACAACAATTTTAACAACTACACACTTCGTATCATCAATCTTATTGCCATTAATGCGATATTGGCAATTTCGCTTAATTTGATTTATGGTTTTACCGGTATGTTTTCTCTTGGACATGCAGGATTCATGGCCATTGGTGCTTATGTGTGTGCAATTTTACTTCTTTCCCCTGAACAAAAAGAAATGATGTGGATTCTTGAACCTATAGCTGAACCGTTGCTTCATCTACAATTGCCTTTTTTTATTACCGTTGTTGTGAGCGGTCTATGTACTGCTGTTGTGGGTTTATTGATTGCCCTCCCTGTATTGCGTCTTGGTGGCGACTATCTTGGAATTGCAACATTGGGTTTTGCAGAAATTATTCGCATTGTCATTACGAATGCAACATCCCTAACAAATGGCTCTTTAGGAATCAAAGGAATACCTCAAAATGCAACGTTATGGTGGAACTATGGTTGGTTAGCATTTACAGTGATCTTTATTATTCTCTTACTACGGAGCAATACTGGTAATGTATTGTGTGCTATTCGTGATGATGAAATCGCAGCGAAAACAATGGGGGTTAATGCTTTTTTCTACCGAACCTTTTCCTTTACTATTGGTGCATTTTTTGCAGGTATAGGAGGAGCATTGATGGCTGCTCTTATTTCAACTATCGATCCAAAAATGTTTAATTTTCTTCTAACATTCAATATTTTGATGATTGTTGTTGCTGGTGGGCTTGGTTCAATTACAGGAAGTATTATTGGGAGCGTTATTATTACAGTCATGCTTGAATGGCTTCGCATTATTGAAAGTCCTTTTGACTTAGCTTTTGTACATATTCCAGAAACACCGGGGCTTCGTATGGTCGTTTTTTCTCTTTTATTGCTGGTAATTATCTTATTTTGGAGGAAAGGATTATTAGGGCAACGTGAATTCTCATGGAATGGCATTTATAGCTTTTTGACACGCAAAAAGCTCTCTAATACTGAGGGAAAGCTATGAGCGATACCATCCTTTCACTCAATAACATCGTAATGCGTTTTGGAGGTTTGATTGCTGTAAATAACATTAATATGGTAATCAAACGGGGAAAAATCACTGGATTAATTGGTCCGAATGGAGCTGGAAAAACAACCGTTTTTAATATGGTTTCCGGATTTTATGCTCCCACTAGTGGAACAATTCTTTTTGATGACAAAAAAGTTTCTGGAGCTCCTCCTTATATTATCTGCAGGCGCCATATTGCACGAACATTTCAAAATATTCGCCTTTTTTCAGGATTAACGGTTTTGCAAAATGTTATGGTGGGAGCTCATGTTCGTCAAAAATATCCATGGTTTTCCTCAGCACTGTTTTTTTCAAAAGCAATAAAAGAGAAAAGAGAAGTCTATAAAAATTCAATGGAACTTCTAAAACGGCTACAACTTGATCATCTTGCCAATCAATCTGCAGCGACTCTTCCATATGGTGTGCAACGGCGTCTAGAAATTGCGCGCGCTCTAGCAACTAAACCTAAATTGCTTCTTCTTGATGAACCCGCTGCTGGTATGAATCCACAAGAAAGTGAAGACCTTAGAAAATTCATAGCAAAAGTACGGAAAGACTTTGATCTTACAATTCTGCTTATAGAACACGATATGAAAGTTGTTATGGGGCTTTGCCAATATATTTGGGTAATGGAATACGGCTGTTGTATTGCCAATGGTACACCAGATGAAATCCGTAACAACCCTAAAGTTATTGAAGCTTATCTTGGCGGAGATGTTTATGGATATTCTTAAAATCAAAAATCTTCATGTTCATTATGGTGCCATTAAAGCTATCAAAGGCCTTTCTATGTCTATAAAAAAGGAAAGTATAGTGACTTTAATCGGTGCTAATGGAGCAGGAAAAAGCAGTATTGTACGCTCTATTACAGGACTTAACCGATCTGTGTATGGGGAAATCGCGTACAAAGGCGAATCAATTATTAAAAAATCACCAGAAAAAATTTTGCGATTGGGTATTGCCCTGAGTCCTGAAGGACGACGCATTATGCCCCATTTCACTGTTTTAGAGAATCTATACCTAGGTGCTTACAGTCGCCATGATAAGATAGGAATTGCTCGTGATATTGAGTGGGTATTTGATCTCTTTCCACGCCTACGTGAAAGAGCAAAACAATTGGGAGGAACGATGTCTGGTGGTGAGCAACAAATGCTTGCTGTTGGCCGTGCACTCATGAGCAATCCTGACATGATAATATTAGACGAACCCTCTCTGGGTTTAGCACCAATTCTTGTAAAGGAACTTTTTTCAATTATCCGAAAAATTAACGATATGGGAAAAACTATCCTTCTTATTGAGCAAAATGCATTTGCAGCACTTTCTATTGCTAACTATGCTTATATTCTGGAAGCAGGACATGTTTTATTTCACGGTGAAGGCAAAACTATGCTTTTTGATCCCCGTGTTAAAGAAGCATATCTTGGTGGATGAGAAATACATAGCGTTTAAAAACCAATAACATCCCTTCTAAAAAATTTCCCTAATTTAAAAGTGATGCCTTTTTACGAGGCTCTTTTCATAGAATTTTTGGCTTTTTACGACCACCATTTTGCTGCGCTGAACACGCCTGCTGCTTGTTCTATAATGTGCGCTATCTGAAAAATAATTTCCTCAGCAAAAGGCCTACCAATCAATTGCAATCCTAGTGGTAAACCATTCGATGAGAGACCTGCAGGAACAGAAATACCTGGCAAACCAGCCATATTAACTGGTACAGTAAAAATATCATTGAGATACATTGCCACAGTATCATTTTTTATTTTTTCATCAGCAATGCCAAAAGCGGGTGTTGGTGTTGCAGGGGTGAGGATAGCATCAATGCCGGAAGCAAAACATTGATCAAAATCACGCTTTACCAATGTTCGTACTTTTTGGGCTTTTAAATAATAAGCATCATAATAACCTGATGAGAGAACATAAGTACCAATCAAAATACGCCGTTTGACTTCATCACCAAAACCAGCTGAACGGGTATTTTCATACATTTCAATAACGTCTTTTCCTGGTATACGGAGACCAAAACGGACACCATCATAACGTGCCAAATTAGAAGATGCTTCTGCAGGAGCGACGATATAGTAAGCAGGCAAAGCATATTTTGTATGGGGCAACGAAATATTGCTTATTTCAGCACCCGATTCTTTTAACCAATTCATTCCTTTTTGCCAAAGGTCAATAACTTCAGGAGACATTCCTTCCATATGGTATTCTTTTGGAATACCAATTTTCATTCCTTTAATTGATCGACCAAGGTATCTTTCATAATCAGGTACTGGTAAATCAACAGAAGTAGAATCTTTTACATCAAAAGAAGCCATTGATTTAAGCAAAATAGCACAATCGCGAACATCTCGCCCGATAGGCCCAGCTTGATCAAGTGATGAAGCAAAAGCGATGGTTCCCCACCGTGAACAACGTCCATAAGTTGGCTTAATTCCTACCGTCCCAGTGAATGCTGCTGGCTGGCGTATTGAACCGCCTGTATCTGTTGCTGTTGCACCAGCACAAATCCGCGCTGCAACAGCAGTTGCAGAGCCACCTGAAGAACCACCAGGCACTAATTTTTCATTAGAATCATTTTTTTTCCATGGATTCACAACTGGACCATAATATGATGTTTCATTGGAAGACCCCATAGCAAACTCATCCATATTAAGCTTACCTAACATAACGGCTCCATCTTGCCATAAATTAGCCGTTACAGTTGATTCATAATGCGGTTTAAAACCATCAAGGATACGTGAACAAGCTTGCGTATGAACACCATATGTCGCAAAAAGGTCTTTAATTCCTAGTGGAATTCCTTCTAAAATTCTCCCCTCCCCTCTAACCAATCGGCTATCTGATTTAGCGGCCATTTCTCGTGCTTTCTCTGCTGTTATTGCTACATAGGCATTCAAAGTTGGATTAGCCAATTCGATCTCTTTTAAATAAGATTCTGTTAATTCAATAGCTTTGAATTCTTTCTTTATGAGGGCCTCACGGGCTTGTGCAATTGTAAGAGTTGTTAAATTGGTCATATTTGTTCTCAAATTTTCAAAATACAAAAAATTACTCTACGACTTTTGAAACAAGAAAGAAATTTTCTTCCATAACAGGTGCATTTGCTACAATATCTGCTACTATATCACCATCTGTGATACTATCTTCACGCATTCGTAAAGCCATTGGCATCACTGATGTTAATGGTTCAACGCTTCTGACATCGACTTCATTTAATTGTTTTACAAAACCTAAAATGACATTAAGTTCTTTTGTCATACGTTCTGCTTCATCGTCATGGACAGCAATACGCGCTAAATGTGCTACCCGCTTGACTGTTTCTTGATCAACAGACATACTATGCCTTTCTGCTTTTTTATTTTTACATTTGTGTATTGGCTATACAAGGCTGCGTTTACAAGCGCAAGAATATTGATAACCTGAAGCACAAAAAGACTTAAATTATAAACTGTATGACTATTATTAACATCAATGAAGTTATGTCACATCTTTTGCCTGGGCAAGTAATAGCAGGTTTAGATTTGGGAACAAAGACTATCGGAATTGCAGTTTCTGATATGGGGCTAACTTTTTCAAATCTGCGTCCTGTACTTCAACGAAAAAAATTTATGGCAGATGCTCACACACTTATAAAAATTTTTGATCGTGAAAACGTGGGAGTTGCTGTCATTGGCTTACCTCTTAATATGAATGGAAAAATCGGCTCTCGTGTTCAATCCACCAGAGCTTTTGTCAGCAATATGGAAACACATACGAAAATTCCATTTGTTTTTTGGGACGAACGCTTATCAACAATTGCTGCAGAACGCTCTCTTCTAGAAATGGATGTATCGCGTGCTAAAAGAAAAGCACGAATTGATTCTGCCGCCGCCGCCTTCATATTGCAGGGCGCTCTCAACAGAATCCAAAATCTTCATCATATGGAAGGGTAAAGAACATTTAACAAATGTCCTGTATTATATCGTGCAATTAGCATCCCATAAGAAGATCTCCATTGTCCCCCAAGTCGACTTTCCATATAAGCATTTGCCACATGTTCTATATCTGTAGAGCGTAATGATGCAGCTGCAGCTGCATATGCTACTTGTTCAACAAAGAATCTTCCTGTTCCCTCATTTGCCGATGCCATTTCTACAGCAGACTTAATAATCTCAATTGCTCGTGGTCCAGCTGGTCCAATATCAACAGCAATTTTTTCTAACAACTTTTGAAATAATCCCGGTGCTCTTTCAGCTATCAGAATTGCATCCTTTACCAATTGATTGGCAGAATTATTTCTCACAATCCGTGCAGGAGCATTACACAACATTTGTGATAATGGATTGCCCTCTACAAAACTTTCAATACCAACTTGTGCAATAATTTCACCAATAATAGGCATGACCAATTGGCTCACGTGGTAAGCAATAATAGGTGTCATAATCCGTGCAAAAGCTGCTTCAGAGCGATTATTTACAGCATTATCAAATGCTCGCGCTAAACGTAAAACCAATGCTTGTGCAGCAGCAATATCCAGTGCAATATCTGCAAAAATACGCTCTGTCAGTGGTGGTAAAGGCTGATCTGGCATTTTTTGCCGAAAAAAATCTATACCAAATTGAAGTGCAGCCCGCATAACACCTGCTGATACAACAGAGTGATCAAAACGCATCATTGTTTCGATATCCTTAATGACTTTAGCTCCCTCTCCTACCTTACCCAAAAGCCAACCATAACTACCCTGAAAACCAACAACGCCCTCTGGGGTTAAAGATTCTCCGGAACGCTGCAGTAAATGACGAATCGATATCGTGCCATTTAATGCACCATTTTCTTGTACACGTGGAACTAAAAAGCAGCTTAAATGACCGTCTAAGTCTGCACTCACAAGATATCCATCCACTATAGGATTAACAACATTGGTTTTTACAATATTTAAACGATACAGATCACGCCCTATTTTTTCATCAAAAGAAATCTTCTTAACATTTGGAAAATCGGAAGAGTATTTTTCGTATTGTTCAACATCATCAAAAGCACAGGTAAGAGAAGCTGCTTTTTTGCTATTAAAAGGCTTTGACGATAAATCATATTGGCGTGATAAGAGTACATCTTGCCATTTTTTAAAAAGCTCAATATCACCAATTAAGACAGCAATAGCCGCGCTTGTTATAATAACCTCATTCAAATGACCTGTTTCTAAGCCAGCAGATAAAGCCAAGCGAATAGCACGCGCTTGGTAGCGCACCCCATTTTCTGAAGAAGTATTTTCCCAAAGTGAAGTGACCAAACCAGCTTGTCTAGAATATTGTTGAAGAGCTTGATAAGAGGAATGCATCTCCAATTTTTCTGCTGGCTGTCCCCATTCATCGCTATAACGCAACACAGGTCGATAACGATTCGCCAACAAAGAGAGCTCCCATGCTCCACGACTCGCTACAAAGTCTCCTATTTCTTCAAAACTTGCTAATAAAAATTTAGGCAAAGTAGAAGCAATACGAAACATAAGCATATCACTGAGAAACGCATTTTTTTTACGGGCATTTTGCCCAGACACAGCACTCATAGGCATATTCCTATTATTCAAATCATTCATATCATAGACTATTTGTCGTTTTGCAGTTAAAAAACATTTATTATATTCAAACAAACGCTTGTTTAACTTGTTTAGAGAGAGATAGAAAAGAATGCTATGACTCAAAATACTTTTTTTCCCCTTTTTCCCCACCAACATCTTTTAGGTATTAAAGGTTTGAATGTCCGAGACCTTACTATCTTGCTTGATCGCGCAGATGCAAATGTCAACCTCTCTAAAAAAATTTATAAAACAAAATCTACGTTGTATGGATGTACTCAAATCAATCTTTTCTTCGAAGCTTCCACACGTACACAATCCTCTTTTGAATTAGCCGGTAAACGGTTAGGAGCAAACGTGATGAATATAGCTATTGGCAATTCATCTGTAAAAAAAGGGGAAACATTGATTGACACAGCCACAACTCTCAATGCGATGAAACCAGATATACTCGTTATTCGTCATAGTTGTGCCGGGGCAGCTGATTTGTTGGCGCAACAAGTGAATTGTTGTGTCATTAATGCAGGTGATGGTGCCCATGAACATCCAACACAAGCTTTATTAGATGCTCTGACCATTAAAAGAGCAAAAGGCCATATTGAGGGATTAACTATTGCAATCTGTGGAGATATCTTACACTCACGTGTTGCGCGTTCCAATATTCTTAGTCTCAATGCTTTGGGAGCTCGGATTCGTGCTGTTGCTCCTTCCACACTCTTACCCACAGGTATTGCCGAAATGGGTGTCGAGGTTTTTAATACAATGAAAGAAGGTCTTAAAGGTGTTGATGTCATTATGACGCTACGCTTACAACATGAACGTATGGCAAGTTCTTTTATTCCCTCCATTCGTGAATATTTTCATTATTTTGGCTTGCATAAAGAAAATTTATCCTATGCTAAAAATGATTGTATTATTCTACATCCTGGCCCAATAAACCGTGGTATAGAAATCGCGTCTGATATAGCAGATGGATCACAAAGTATGATTCATACACAAGTAGAAATGGGAATCGCTGTGCGTATGGCTGTCATGGAAGCTTTATTAGATTCACGCCTTAAAGCAAGTGGAGAGAAAAAATGACGAAGCCAATAGTTTTTCAAAATGCCCGTATTATTGATCCTTCACGCACAATTGATGAAATTGGCACTGTCATTGTTAAAAATGGACTGATTGCAGCCGCTGGAAAAGAAGCACTAAATCAAGGAATCCCCGCAGAAGCTGAAATTATTAATGCACAAAACAAAGCAATTCTTCCCGGACTTGTTGATGCCCGTGTTTTTGTTGGAGAACCAGGCAATGAACATCGTGAAACAATTGCATCAGCAAGCCAATCTGCAGCAGCAGGTGGCGTTACTTCTCTCCTTATGATGCCAGATACGCATCCAATTATCGATAATGTAGCGCTTGTAAAATTCATTACGCGTACGGCACAAGAAATATCATTGGTCAATATTTATCCTGTTGCTGCAATCACTCAAGGTTTCAACGGACAAAAAATAACCGAATTTGGCTTGTTAAAAGATGCAGGAGCCATCGCATTTTGTGAAGGAAAGAATACTCTTCAAAGCTCATCTGTTATGCGGTGTGCAATGACTTATGCACGTGATTTTGGTGTTCCATTGATGCATGAGACACAGGATAAAGACCTTATAGGAAAAGGTGTTATAAATGAGGGATTGCTGGCGAGTTGGCTTGGTCTTGCTGGAATTCCTCGCGAAGCGGAAGTTATTCCACTCGAAAGAGATTTACGCTTAGCTGTATTAACACAAACACGCTATCATGCCGCACAAATATCAACGGCACTATCTGCTGAAGCACTTCGTATAAGCAAGCAACGCAGCGAAAAAATTTCAGCTGGTGTATCCATTAATCACTTGTCTCTTAATGAAAATGACATTGGTGAATATCATACCTCTTTCCGTCTTATGCCTCCATTGCGTACAGAAGAAGATCGTATAGCAATGATTGAGGCAGTAAAAGATGGAACAGTGGATATTATCGTTTCTTCTCATGATCCTCAAAGTCTTGATACAAAACGTTTACCATTTAATGATGCAGCTGCAGGCGCCGTTGGTATGGAAACTTTATTGAGTGCCGCTTTACGCCTCTATCATGATGAAACTATATCTCTTCTACGATTAACGGAACTTTTATCAACAGCGCCTGCAAAACTCTTTGGCCTTGACGCAGGCACACTCAAAAAAGGTGTTCGTGCAGACCTTATTTTGGTTGATCTTGAGGATCCATGGATAGTTTCTGCAAAGAAGCTGTACTCACGCTCAAAAAATACGCCTTTTGAGAAGGCACGCTTCCAAGGACGTGTTGTTCAAACTTTTGTTAAAGGACAATCAATTTTTAAACTTGATCAATAAACTTAATGAGATTTTTAATGAATGAAAGTGAAGTGCTTTTTCAGTTTTATGTATGGTTTATCTTTCTGATATCCTATCTTATGGGATCAATCCCATTTGGTTTGATTTTTACGCGATTGGCCAAACTTGGCGATATCAGAACAATTGGTTCTGGAAATATTGGAGCTACAAATGTTCTACGGACAGGAAATAAAAAAATTGCAGCTCTCACGCTTCTTTGCGACATGTTAAAGGGAACTGTTATTATTCTTATTGTAAAATTTTTAAGTTCCCCAACAGAAAACAATATCATTGTTTCCCTAGCTGGTTTTTTTGCCTTTTTGGGGCATCTTTTTCCTGTATGGTTGAAATTTAAAGGTGGTAAAGGCGTTGCTGCCTATCTTGGTGTGTGTTTAGGGGTCTACTGGCCGGCAGCAATTGTTTTCATCGTTGTGTGGATGGCGATTTTTCTATTTACACGCTATTCTTCATTATCCGCACTCGTTGCTGTTATTATAACTGCGGTATTTGTTTTTTACTTTTCTAATCCTTATTTTTATTTTATGCTGATTGTAATGAGCGTATTTGTATATATAAAGCATTACGCAAATATCGTTAGATTATTAGTCGGGAAAGAAAGTAAGATTGGGACTCAAAACGGGGATAAATAAAGGAATCTTACTCACTGATCGTCAACGTCTAAATTGGTTACGGTTATTGCGCAGTGAAAATATTGGAGCAGTGAGTTTTCGCAATCTCATTGATCATTACAAAACAGCAGAAGCTGCTCTAGAGGCACTTCCTGAGCTTAGTAGAAAGGGTGGCCTTCCTGCATCTGTTCGAATAGCAACAATAGAAGAAGCAGAAAAGGAAATACAAGAAGCCGAGAGGCTTGGTATTCGCTTTGTCGGTGTAGGAGAACCAGATTATCCAGCTTTTCTTAAGGTGACAGAATCCTCACCGCCCCTTATTACTATAAAAGGCAATGTTGCAGCTTTTCAGAAACCTTCTGTTGGAATTGTGGGCTCTCGAAATGCCTCTGCAGCTGGCAAAAAACTCGCTACTCAATTTGCTCATTGTCTGGGGGATGCTGGTTTTACAACGATCTCTGGACTCGCTCGTGGAATTGATAGCATTGTGCATCAAGCGAGCTTATTAACAGGTACAGTAGCAGTCATGGCTGGTGGAATTGATCACATCTATCCTCCTGAAAACAAAAAGCTCCACGAAGATATTATTAGCAACGGTGGAGCAATTATCAGTGAAATGCCCATTTCTTGGAAGCCGCGCGCTATCGATTTCCCGAGAAGAAACCGCATTATTGCAGGCCTATCGCTTGGCCTCTTGGTTATAGAGGCCGCACTGCGATCAGGATCCTTAATTACCGCACGCCAAGCTGCAGAAATGGGACGATTGACTTTTGCCATTCCCGGTTCTCCACTTGATCCGAGATCTATTGGCACAAATAACCTCATTAAGGATGGTGCTCTGCTAACCACACATCCTTCTGATATCATAGAAACGCTTACACCACTAACTCCAGCGGCCATTCATTCCCAACTCAATTTTTTTGAGGAAGAAAAATCCGTCTCTCTACAGCTTGAAAAAGATAATTTGAGCGTACCTAATGAAAAAAACAGCAGATCCTCTTGTGTTGGAGACGAAAGAGAACGCGCAGCTGTCCTTTCCGCCCTTTCTACAACCCCAATTGATTTAGACACTCTCCGCACCCATTCAGGTGTTTCACTCTCAAACCTTTATCTTTTTTTGGTAGAGCTCGAGCTTGCTGGGAAGCTTATTCGACACTCTGGTGGTTATGTTTCATTGTCGAGTCTGGATCTTCCCCAAGAGCTTCGGCACTATTAATAATGCTCTGCCCTTCTTTGGCGGCCATATCCAAAAGCAACGCTAAAAGCGGGCTATGCGCTTGACGTGCCATCTGATTCATTTGTTCTGACATATCTGTAATATATTGGATAACTTTTAAATGATTTACAAACATAATCCTCTATCCTTGAGCATTTCCCCTCCTACTTCTCAATAGATGTTCTCTTAGTATTTTGCCGCATGTTTTTGTATTAATGATGAAAAACAAATTATATAGTTTCATATAGGGTATATTTTAACAATAACAATCATAAGTTGTACAATATTAGTGTTTTTTATATGGCTAATATTTTTTTATATGCTCTTAACTAATTGCTATTAGCTATTCGCATGAAAGAGAGTTATAAAAAAACTTTCATTTCAACATTCGGGTAAAATTATGAATATCGTTATCGTTGAATCTCCAGCAAAAGCAAAAACAATTAATAAATATCTTGGATCTCAATACAAAGTCGTAGCATCATTTGGACATGTTCGTGATTTGCCTGCAAAAGATGGCTCCGTTCTACCCGATCAAGATTTTTCTATGAAATGGAGCATCGATTCTGCTGCTGCTAAGCGTTTGAATGAAATAGCAAAAGCCGTCAAGGAAGCCGATAGCCTCATTTTAGCGACAGATCCTGATCGTGAAGGGGAAGCTATTTCATGGCATATTCTTGATATTCTTCGTCAAAAAAAAGTTTTAAAAAATAAACTCATTAAACGGGTTGTATTCAATGCTATCACCAAAAAATCTGTGCTTGATGCCATGAACAATCCACGCGATATTGATACATCACTTGTGGATGCTTACCTTGCACGTCGTGCTCTTGATTATCTCGTCGGTTTTACGCTCTCACCTGTTTTGTGGCGTAAACTTCCTGGCGCACGTTCAGCTGGTCGCGTTCAATCTGTTGCTTTGCGTATTATTTGTGATCGAGAATCAGAGATAGAACATTTTATTAAAGAAGATTATTGGTCCATTACAACAGACTTAAAAACCATCCGAAATGATGATTTCCAAGCAAAATTAATAATGTTTAATCAAAAAAAGATTGGCAAACTTGACATTCAATCTCAGCAACAAGCAGATCAAATTCGTTTTATGCTGGAGGAAGCAAAATATCGTACATTGGGTGTTGAAGCAAAGCCAACAAAGAGAAATCCTTCTCCTCCGTTTACAACATCCACTTTACAACAAGCAGCCTCTTCAAAATTAGGTTTTTCAGCCTCTCGCACCATGCAAATTGCTCAAAAACTTTATGAAGGTATTGAAATTAATGGTGAAATGGCAGGGCTTATTACCTATATGCGTACCGATGGTGTACAAATAGCACCAGAAGCCATTGAATCCGCACGAAAAGTAATTCATGAATCCTTTGGTGGTAACTATATTCCTGAAAAGCCACGTTTTTATTCAACAAAAGCAAAAAATGCACAGGAAGCACATGAGGCCATTCGTCCAACCGATTTTCAACGCATCCCCAGTCACGTACGAAATTTTCTCGATAACGATCAAGCAAAGCTCTATGAATTGATATGGAAGCGCGCTATTGCTAGCCAAATGCGTTCTGCTGAAATTGAACGCACAATTGTTGAAATTGAAGCACAGCAAGGAGAAAACCACGCAAATTTACGTGCAACGGGTTCTGTTATTCGTTTTGATGGATTTATTTCTGTATACACTGATCAACGAGAAGAAGAAGACAGTGAAGAAAATGAAGCAATGCGTTTGCCGCAAATTAATGCTGGTGAAGCGCTTACAAAAGAAAAGGTTGAAGCTGTACAACATACCACAGAACCACCTCATCGCTATTCTGAAGCCTCCTTAATTAAAAAGCTTGAAGAGCTGGGAATTGGTCGCCCTTCGACCTATGCATCTACATTATCCACACTTTGTGATCGTGGATATATTGTGATTGATAAACGAAAACTTATTCCTGATGCAAAAGGACGTATTGTTACAGCCTTTCTTGAAAATTTCTTTAATCGTTATGTAGAATATGGTTTTACAGCTGATCTTGAAGAACAACTAGATCTTATATCAGATGGAAAACTTTCTTGGAAAGATGTAATGCGCGATTTTTGGGAGGGGTTTAATGCATCTATTACCAACATCAAAGAACTCCGTATAACCAATGTTCTTGATGTTTTAAATGTGGCATTAGCACCTCTCGCTTTTCCTGTCCGTGAGGACGGAAGTAGTGTCCGCTCTTGTCCTCTTTGTAAAAACGGTGAATTATCATTAAAGCTAGGACGTTATGGTGCATTTGTTGGCTGTTCTAATTATCCAGAATGCAAATATACACGCCAACTTGAAACAGACTCAACAGAAAAGAATGAGATAATGCGTAGCGATGAACCTGTTGTCCTTGGTGTCGATCCTAAAACAGGAAAAGATATTTCTCTTCGCAATGGTCGTTTTGGTCTCTACATTCAACTTGGTGAAGGCAAAGAAGCTAAGCGTGCAGGGCTACCAAAAGAATGGCAAGCAGAAAATATAACTCTTGATAAAGCTTTATCCTTAATATCCTTGCCCCGTGAAATTGGCATCCATCCTGAAACAGGAAAAACAATCACAGCCACAATTGGACGCTATGGTCCCTACCTTACACATAATGGCAAATCCGCCCCCCTTCTTCATGCGGACGAAGTTTTTGATATTGGTATCAACCGTGCTGTTGCAGTGCTTGCTGAAAAACAAGAAAATAAAACAACACGCAGCAGAAAAACACCAGCAGCACTCGCAACATTAGGAAATCACCCAGATGGTGGAACAGTTACTGTGCGCGATGGACGTTATGGTCCATATGTTAATTGGGGCAAAATTAATGCAACATTGCCAAAAGATAAAGATCCAATTAGTGTAACACTTTCAGAAGCATTGGAACTTATATCAGCTAAGGCATCTAGCAAAAAAAGAACTTCAAACAAAACTTCTTCTTAAAAAAGAGATATAAATCTTGGCTAAAGGTGAAAAGAAAACAAAATATTTGCAGTCATTCAATATGGAACAGCTGCCTAATAAAGCAAAAATTCTTTCCTTTATTAATGAAAATCCTGACCGATCAAGTAAACGTGAAATTGCCAAAGCTTTTAGCTTAAAAGGTGATTCTCGTATCTGGTTAAGGGATGTATTGCGTGAATTGAAAAGGCAAAATCTCATATCAAAACAGCATAAAAGGGCAATTAACAAAAAAAAATTACCACCTGTTTCTTTAGTAAAGATTAGCGAGCGAAATAAAGATGGTGGGTTTATTGCAAAACCTCTTGAGTGGGAAGATGGTCAAAAACCGAGTATTAAGATATGCCCTTCTCATCGCATAAAAGGAGCAAGTATTGGTGTTGGAGATCATATTCTTGTAAAAATTTTTAGACATAAAACTTCTCAAATCTCCCCTTATATAGGACGAATTATCCGTAAAATTGATGTGTCTCCAAAGAGTATATTTGGTGTTGTACGAAGATTAAAAACTGACCAATGGCGGCTTGAACCTATAGATAAAAAAATGAATGAACTCATTATTGATACCTCTGATATGTCTTCAAAAATAAAGATAGAATCTGGTGATCTTGTTGAAGTCGAAATTAAAAAAAATACTGGATATGGATTGAAGAGCACCCAAATAAAAAATGTTTTAGGGCACATTGGAAGCGAAAAAACACTCTCAATGATTTCTCTTCTTTCAAAAGGAATTCCTTACATTTTTCCTAAAGATATCCTTGAGCAAGTAAAACATATAAAACCTGCAAACATAGAAAATCGAGAAGATTGGCGGCAATTGCCGCTTGTTACAATTGATCCACCAGATGCAAAAGACCATGATGATGCAGTTTATGCAACAAAGGATAAAGATCCAACAAACTGCGGCGGTTGGATTGTTGTTGTCGCAATTGCAGATGTTTCTTACTATATCAAAGAAGGAAGCGCTCTAGACAAAGAAGCATTAAAACGGGGTAATTCTGTTTATTTCCCTGATCACGTTGTGCCAATGCTTCCAGAAAAAATTTCTAATAATTTATGTTCTCTGCGTGAAGGAAAAGAGAGACCAGCTTTAGCTGTTCGTATGATTTTTGATGCAAATGGTAATAAACTAAAACATAGTTTTCATCGAATTATGATACGTGTAGTAGCCAAACTCTCTTATCAAGAAGTACAATTAGCAATTGAGGGAGATATAAATGAAAAAAGTGCTTCTTTTACAGAGAGTGTCTTGCAACCATTATGGCAAGCTTATGAGTGCCTAAAAATTGCGCGTAATCGTAGACAACCACTAGAATTAGAAATAGCAGAAAGAAAGATTATTCTTGATAAAAATGGATGCCTCAAAGACGTTGTGAATGAATCACATCTAGAATCACATCGTTTGATTGAAGAATTTATGATACAAGCAAACATTGCTGCTTGTGAAACATTAAAAGAACATCATCAGCCTCTTATTTATCGTGTCCATGACAAACCCTCTCTTGCAAAGCAAGAAACATTGAGAAATTTTCTTCAAAGTTTGAAAATATCCCTTCCTCGAGATGCAGAGCTTACATCAACACGCCTTAATAGCATTTTAGCAAAAGTCATAAATACCGAACAACAAGAATTGGTCAATCAGATAATTTTGCGCACACAATCTCAAGCTGAATATAATCCTAAAAATATAGGACATTTTGGTTTGAACTTGCATAATTACACACATTTCACATCTCCGATCCGTCGCTATGCTGACCTTATTATTCATCGAGCACTTATTAAAACCCTAAAACTAGGAAATAACCAA
The DNA here is from genome assembly GCF_053793815.1 of Bartonella sp. B23. Classification (NCBI taxonomy): domain Bacteria; kingdom Pseudomonadati; phylum Pseudomonadota; class Alphaproteobacteria; order Hyphomicrobiales; family Bartonellaceae; genus Bartonella; species Bartonella sp. B23. Next base: position 559,209 of record NZ_CP200033.1, on the reverse strand, counting down.
TTAACAAATATACAGGAACAAAATCTTACAGAAATTTCCACACAAATTTCTTTATGTGAGCGTCGTGCAATGATGGCTGAAAGAGAAACCATTGATAGGCTTGTCGCACACTATTTAATGAACAAAATCGGCCGTATTTTTACAGGCCGTATTTCTGGTGTTACAAAAGCGGGTCTTTTTATCTCACTTGATAAACTTAACACAGATGGTTTTGTGCCTATTTCTACACTTAAAAATGATTATTACTGTTTCGATGAAATACAACATACTCTTGTCGGAAATCGTAGTCATAAAGGTTATCAACTAAGTGATAGAGTAGAGGTGAGACTTGTAACTGTGCAGCCTCTTGCTGGTGCTATGTGCTTTGAGCTTTTAACAAAACCTCGTCCACTAGCCTTTTTATCCACTTCCTATCATAAACGCAAATTTACAATGAAAAAACGAAAAAATGCTTTTTATGGAAAGAGAAACATGGACTAAAAATCTTAAAAACCTATGAGATAAATAAAATCGTTGTCTCTACTTCTTTAAATCAGATCTTTGAGAATACAAGATAGCGATAACTAAAAAATGATTTACAATATACTATCATTATATTATTGTGTATTTGTACAATTAGCTTTTTTAGCATATAAGGCCGTGTTTTTTAATCAATAACAAACGTGTAAAAAATCTGAAACACTCTTCACATTACATGAATTAAAAAATTACAACGGATAGGTTGAATAGATTTTTACTTTTTTCATTCCAAATCAATTTTTCATCAATTGAATGAACAAAGGCAGGATTAAGCCATCCTTATGATAAAAAAGTTTTGATCCTTCAAAATCATTCTTCGCGTGCCATCATTGCAGCTATCACAACTATTGGTACTGTTGAAACGGCATTGAGAATAGGAACACGATTTGTTTCAATTTTTATAAGCGAGAAAGATATTTCAAATAATGCCATTGGCTATGTAGAATAGTCTGTGGAATCGCTACAATTATTGCAGCCTTCTTCACTTCTTGAATCACCTTACACCTAGTGTTTCTCAAGCGATATTTCTTGTGATGACCATAGGGTATTTGAGCTTTCTAGGATGCAGCTTGCCACCTCATTTTGCAGCAATTGATTTTTTTCACAGGGTTTTCAAGGTGGCTTTAAAAGATCTTCACAGGCCTTTCAAAGAGTCTTTTTTCTATTAAAAATCGCAATTTGTGATGATCAGTTCTTTAGCAATAGCATTATTTGAGCTGCCACATAAATAAGATGTGGTGACCTCTTTTATATGAAATTGACTAAAGGTTTTCCGAATTTTTGGTACGTCATTTAAAGAAATACGCAAGAATCGTAGCCATCACCTGATAATCTTCTCGTTTAAACAAATCCTTTCCATAGTAATTCTCAGCACCCCAATAAGGCGGATCAAGGTAAAACAAAACGTTTTATTTATCATAGCGAAGAATAAAGTCTGACCAATCTGTATTTTCAATCGCAACCCTTGCCAAGCGCTGGCAAAGAAGCTCTAATGACGCTTCAACCTTAAAATAATTAAACCGTGCACCACAGCTCGTTTCAACGCCAAATGTGCGCTTTACCACCTTGCCGCTAAAACTTGACCGTTGCAAATACAAAAACCGAACAACACGCTCTAAATCGGTTAAATCCTTTTGCTCTTGCCGTGAGAGACGTTGAAATGCCTAACGGATGCTGATTTGGAACTTTAGCATATCCATAAAAGGCCGATAATGGCGTTGCAAAACTCTGAAAAAATTGATCACATCTCCCCTGAGCGATCAGGGATGACTTTAGGATCACTGCCATAGCCTGTAAACTGCAAGCTCGACGCCCTCCCAAAGCGTGCCATTGAAACCCATGTAGCTAAAAACTCCTCCTCAAACGATTAAAAATTGAGCCAATCGACATACAATTGATGTGGTCCTAGCATCATAAAGGGATCATTCATTCTGTCCCTCCATGGAGTGCATTGGCTTGTGCACGTTGAATCGCAGCACTAACGGACCGCCCTGTCGTAACAGGATCACGCGCACCATAAATATGCACCGTGACATTTTTGACTGTGTGTGATGGTGAAGCAGTCTTTGTCCCTTATCTATATGTTAGGAGCATGTTTGTCATGACTTCACGAAAATTGCACAATGGGTTGGACGGCTGTTTGCCCCCTCCAAGCCAATTTGACAAATGGAAAAGATCCGATAAATCAATACTGATAAGTCCATATATTGATGTAGATTGGCAAGGTTGATCACCTTTTTATCAAGCTTGGAGTACTCAGCCGTAATCTTTTTACAAGCGGGAGAGGAATAGCCGGCTTCAGATTGTTCACTGAAAATGATGCAAAAAAATAGCTCAACTTCGTGATAAAGGTAATAAAACCATCGACAATCCAATTGGCAAACTCCTGCTCTGCTTGTTTCATACCAACATTGAAATCCTTAGAGAACTTTTCTTGAGAAAAAACATCCAGCCATTGCCAAAAATTGGAAAAGCTTTTTAAAATCTGTCCCATAATCCTTGAAATAACTGGAGAACTAAACCAGGTCCTTGTTTGAATTTTGCCAAGCTTGAGAAAAATCAAAAGCAGCGGCAGTAATATTTTTCCGCTTGGTGATAATTGCGGTATCAGCACAAAAAAAGCGCATGACGATTCAAAAGCACGACAAAAAGCGTGTTTTATTCCCTGCGCAAAACCTTTTACAAAGAAAGAGAAACGATCCTAATATTTCCATAAGAAAAAAACAGCTGCAACAATAACGGCTATAGCATCTGCAATCAGAGTCCCTATCGAGGTAAAAACAGCACCCCCCCACGGAGGTAATGCTACCCCCCAACAACTTCTATGAATGTCCATATCGAACAAAAATAAGCGGTGAACGCAGAAACAGAGACCATAAGCCACTGGCATCCACAAATAAAGTTATCAGGCGTAAAAGACGCAGCGCACACTCCCATAAAGTCCTACCGCCATTGTTCCTAGTAAGCGGCCTGAAGCCCGCTAACCATCGCTAACTTACATAAAAATCACAACTGGGTGCTCCAAGCTTGATAAAGAGGCGATTAACTGAATAAACTCAAGATATGTGCAAGTTATGGCAAAATATAAGCAGCTTAATTACAAAAAACAATTTTATCTCTTCATCCTAGATGGCAAAAAAGAGACGAAGAAAAACATTTTTTAGTCACAATGTGAAATTACCCTTTAATGATGATTTTAAATATGGAAATTAGTATATGCCGAAACTGGTAGATTTACTAAATAAAGTCCGTGATTCATTTAAAAAAAACAGTGCTATACCTGAGAACGAAGAGTTAGAGAGTATTATTGCACGTTTAGAGAGTAATATCGCTAATGGTGATTGGATCTATACTGATGATGCAAAAACAGATCTCAGAATGATGCCTGCCTTAGTAGAACGAGCGAATCAAAAATATCCACCGATGAGACTTAAATTTTCTGCAACGCCCAAGGATCTTGCCACCTCAATAAAAAGTGCGATCAGTGATGGAACTCAATCTTCTAGGTTTATAGCCAACATAAGGGATGAAGGAATTCATTTCGTAGTAATCGATCACAGAGTTATTGGCAATAAGACATCTTTGATACTTTTTGAATCTGCAACATTTAATCATACAGCACTAGGAATTTTTGCAGTAATGGCAAAAACAGCTTTTGAAAAATATCGATTACCTCATTGCTATTTTTCTATAGTGGAAATGAATATTCAACGAAGCTCCTATGAATGTGGAATTTTTAGTTTGGCTTTAGCTAAAAAGCTTTATCTCGAATCTGATAAATTAGAAAAACTACATAGAGATAATACTGACGGTATTTTGTATGAATTAGATACTCCTTTTTTACCTTATGATAAGTTGGATCGGTATCTCCCTGTTACTTTTTATAAACATACGCAGAGTATAAATCGTCTCAATAAATATATAAAATCAAATCCAGGAGCTGAAAATGAAATCATTAACAAGAGAGATGAAAATATTTTTGAACGATTTGATAATAACTCAACTGTAGTAAATGATAAAAAACTATCTATTTCTCCACATAGAAAAAGGATTTATGAATATAAATCACTGACGAAATGAATATGTAAATCTTTGTTAAATTGATATCCTTATGATTGTGCGATAATTTCACATTATTCTTGTTGTAATCCAGAGATATCTGTTAATTACGTTCCATCGGTTTCCGAAAACAAATCATCCTTACTGATAATCTCCCCACATAGCCAAAACATTTGTACCCCGCACAAGTCTTGAAGCACAACAAAGAAAATACCGATCTACTTAATTTTTATTACATAAACATACACATTAGTTTCACTTAAATAATGGTATAGATTTATCTTAATTTTGGGAGTTATATGTTAAAAATTATAATAAGAATCAATATAAAAAATGATGGTGATCATCTTTGCAAAGATAGATAAAAATTGCTAAGGAGCTAAAATAAAATAGATTTATTCACATAACTTTTGAAAAAGCCAACATCAGAGCGATATGATGTGGCTGACTTAGCCCATCCAAGGAGGAATTAGGATAAGTATACCTGACCGATTCTTACATGCAAAAAGGTAATATCTAAAAAGATGGGGGTATTTTGGCAGATTTGTTGTGAATATTGCCAACAAAACGATAGAATTTTTAAATGATAAAATCTTTTTGGAATTATGAAATCAAATGTTATGTGGATGGAATTGGAATAAAACTGCTAAAAATACTAAATGTGGTATCATTGGGCGTTGCATTGCACAGCATCACTAAAAACACACTTAATGTTTTTTGTGTATAAAAACAAAGAAAGCAACGTGGAGGATATTTTTGTGCACCAATTCCATATTGCATCAAAAAAGGAATTAAAAGGAAACATAGACCTAAAGATGTCATAAATATGATCATGCATTCATCAGTATGCACATGATTGTGCCATCACAATATTGTAAGGTGGTACATCCTATATATTAATGATGAAAACAAAGAAAAATAAAAGAGATCACTTTGAAAGGAAACAAGGGAAGAACACACTGCTAAATGATATGAAAATGTACCATTCAGCTCCTGCAATTTCATCACTAAATAATAGAGAAAGTTTTACGGATTTAATGGTTATCGATTATAGAGAAAGAATGCAATGAAAATTGCGATGGCTGACTTAGACACTGAATTTTATTTTTTCAACTCTTTAAATGAAGATACCTTTCCTGATGACATTTTAGAAAAACTTGATACCCTGTTAATCTGGCGTGCAAAAATAACAGAAAAAACGGCTTTAAAATTGCATAAATGTAAAATAGCAGTACGACTTGACATTGATTATGACCAAGTAGACTATGAAGCGCTCCAAAAGCATGAGGTAGAATTTGCTAATAACCCTTTATTGTATAGATAGAGTGGCTAGTACTGCATTGACCATAATTTTAGAGGGCTGCAGACAGGTCTTTAGACATAATGATTTAGCAAAAACATGGCAAAAGAACAATCTTAACGCATTCAGTTCAAAGCAGAAAAAATTGGATTGATTGGCTTTGGTAAAATAAGAAAAGCAACGCTAGAACGTTTAGGGCCTTTCGGCTTTAAAGTGTTGGTCTTTAATCCGTAATACATTGATGAAGATCTTGCTGAGTCACTTAATTTCAAAATCCTCGAAGATACTAATTATCTTCTAGAAAAATCTGATGTGGTATCCACTGCACTGCCCTCTCACAAAAAACAACCGGAATGATTCAGTATTCCTTAACAAAATGGAGAAAAAAAGCATCTTAGTGAGCGCAGCAAGGAGTAAAATCCCCTTTTTACAATAAGCTGCACTACTAAAAATTTTCTCATATTTTTGTCTGTCTATCGCTATTAATATCGATATTTTGTTTTCTCCCAAGACATATATTGTCACCAATTATTCCTCGTTCTTTCTGTATAACTGAACTATGGGTTAATCTCTTGTACTTTTAAACTTTAATAAATTAAAATGAAGTTTTAGATCCCGCTTTGCTGATGCTACCCCTTCCTGAAAATGATTAGCAAAACGCTATGATGCAGTTCTGTTGCTATTTTCTTCCCTAAATCAATGAAGAAACGATAAATAAAAAGCACTTCAATATCATAAACATAACACTGTCAGACAAAATGGTTTTTAAAGCTCTATGTGAAGAAACTTTATAGCACATAGCCAAAATTTTAAGCAGTACCATACCATCACAAGCCTTATCTTTATCAATAGGAATTAAGTAATGTTTAAAGAAATAGTTGAAAATAAGACAATATTCAGAAATAATAATTGACATTAATAATTTATAAGATGGTACTATGTTATTATTTAAATATCATCTAACTATTTAAATACGCTAAACCATCTAAAAAATCATATGAATATCAGATTCGTAAAATATGTATTTATGAAATTCAAAATACCTTATTACTGCGAAAATGCATCCTATATAATAATAAAATAGCTGTGGAGATATTTTTATGCTAAACGCACAAACCAATTTAATTATAATTACTTATCCTATGATTAAAATGTTAAGGCAGTTTTCAATCATTATTTTTTTAATATTTTTGCCATTTTTAAGTGGATGTGGATTTAATACGATACCAACAAATGAAGAAAAAGCACACGCAGCATGGAGTCAAGTATTGAGCCAGTATCAGCGCCGTGCAGATCTCATTCCCAATCTCGTAGAAACTGTAAAAGCCTACGCAAATCATGAGAAAACTGTTTTTACTAATGTTATTGAAGCACGTGCCAAAGCAATGCAAGTAAACATTAATGCAGATATGTTGAATAACCCGCAAATTATGCAGCAATATCTTGACAATCAAGCAAATTTGTCAAGCGCACTTTCGCGTCTTATGGCTGTTGTCGAAAACTATCCTAACCTCAAAGCAAATCAAAATTTTCTTTCTCTTCAATCACAATTAGAAGGAACTGAAAATCGTATCTCTGTTGCGCGCCGTGATTATATCGAATCAGTACGTATATACAATACGACACTAAAAACAATGCCAACACTGATCTGGGCAAAGCTATGGTTTCGTGATGCTAAACCTATGCCTACTTTTACTATTGATGCCGATAATCAACAAACACCAAAGGTGAATTTTAATTAATGAAATCATTTCAATGTTCTATACAACGCAGTGTTTTTCCGGGCTTATGGGCTCTTTTTTACACTTTATGTTTGATCGTTGCATTGGAAAGTATCACTTACGCGCAGACCAAATTTCCTCCGTTAACCGGCTATATCAACGATGTAGCTCATTTGCTTGATAATGCAACAAAGGAAAATTTAACAGAAAAACTGGCTGTACTTGAAGAAAAAACGGGAGATCAAATTGTTATTGTAACTCTCCCTACCCTTTCAGGAAGCGATATAGAGACATACAGCAATTCTCTTTTCCGCGCATGGCGATTAGGTCAAAAACAGATCAATAACGGTGTATTACTCGTCATTGTACCGAGCGAGCGTGAAGTGCGTATTGAGGTGGGCTATGGTTTGGAAGGAGAGTTAACGGATGCTATTTCCGCAGTTATCATTAATAACTTTGTTCTTCCAAATTTCCGTGAAGGAAATTATCAAAAAGGAATTGTCGAAGCAGTTCATGCAATCATCAAAGTTATTACAGAAAATGATTCTGATTTTTCTTTTAGAATCAAGATGAAAGCTAAAGTTATTGAAGAACAAAAGAAAAAGTCTGAAAAAGAAAAAATAGCAATCAATATAATTATGTTTTTTATCTTTTTTATAATGGTTAGTTTACCCATTCTTGCAATGATTTTTGGTAAAAAGGTGGGGCCACAAAAATATCTTTGGATGGGTATCATTTTCACACCTTGGTTTTTAAGTTTAAATGCTATCAGCAGACGTTCTGGTGGAATATTTGACGGTCATTCAGGAGGCGGAGGATTTAAAGGTGGCGGTGGATCTTCAGGTGGTGGTGGTGCGACAGGAAGATGGTAAAATGAGTGCAAACTTTAATTCACCACCATATTATATTAATTTTAATGCAAAATTTCATATCTTACTCTGTAATCCTTTTACTAAATACAACATAAACTCAAACACAAAAATAAATATTGCTCATGGCATTTGAATTGAAACATACCGATCGTAATCACTTACCACATTACTTTAAAACAATCCCCGATAATCCACCAATTGAATGGAAAATAAGTAATAACTTGATTGAATACCCTGAAGCACTGCGTTATATGCAAGATCGTGTAGAAAACATTCTTGCAAAAAATGCACGTGAACAAGTTTGGCTTCTTGAACACCCTTCTCTTTATACAGCTGGTACAAGTGCGAATAAAAAAGATCTTTTAACTCCCCATTTATTCCCCGTTTATGAGGCTGGTCGTGGCGGTGAATTTACATATCATGGCCCAGGACAACGTATTGCTTATGTTATGCTTGATCTTAAACGTCGAAAACAAGACATCCGTGCTTTTATTGGTGCATTAGAGGAATGGATCATACAAATGCTTGCGAAATTTAATATTAAAGGTGAACGTCGCGAAGATCGAGTTGGCGTCTGGATTAAACGATCTCATTGCTCATCGACACAAAACAGAAACTCTCCCGAAGATAAAATCGCTGCTATCGGCATTCGTGTACGCAAATGGGTAAGCTTTCATGGAGTTTCCATCAATGTTAATCCTAATTTAGCGCATTACTCAGGAATTGTTCCTTGTGGAATCACAAATTACGGTGTAACCAGTTTTCTTGATCTAGGTTTCCCTGTAACAATGTACGATATTGATATTGCTCTAAAACAAGCATTCGAACAAATTTTCGGTTCAACAATTAATGTATCCTGAGTGCATTGATTTTTAAATGAAAAAAATGCATAAAATCTATTGTAATTAGATTTTACTTTATGAGGTGGATAATCAAACGCCATGAGCGATAACAGCAAAGATCTTTTCAGTATTTTAAATAATGTTCAGTCTCGGGTCAATATAAAGAAAAAAGGTCTGCAATCCCCAGTGAATTCGGAGGCAATGACTTCGAAAAATAATACAAAAGAAGATAGCTATAACGCTCATTCTATTCGGATTCTTGAAGGCTTAGAGCCTGTACGTCTACGCCCTGGAATGTATATTGGTGGAACAGATAGTAAAGCACTTCATCATTTATTTGCTGAAATTATTGATAATGCGATGGATGAAGCCGTTGCTGGTTATGCAGACTTAATTGATGTATCCTTAGATGAAAACGGTTATTTAACGGTGACAGATAACGGGCGCGGAATACCTATCGAAAATCATCCTCAAATGCCTGAAAAATCCACTCTTGAGGTCATCATGACACAACTCCATTCAGGTGGAAAATTTGATGATAAAGCCTATCAAACTGCTGGTGGACTTCATGGAGTAGGAATTTCTGTCGTCAATGCTCTTTCTGATGATATGGAAATTGAAGTAGCACGTGAACGAAAACTTTACCGGCAACGCTTTTCGCGCGGTATTCCGCAATCGGGATTAGAAGATTTGGGTGATGTTTATAATCGCCGTGGCACGCGCGTTCGTTTTCATCCTGATAGTAAAATTTTTGGTGAAAAAGCAGCTTTTGAACCAGAAAAAGTCTATAAGATGGCACGCTCTAAAGCTTACCTTTTTGGTGGTGTAAAAATACGCTGGAACTGCGATCCTGTCATACTTGAAGGCACAAAAAATATTCCTGAAAAAGCTATTTTCCACTTTCCTGATGGGCTTAAAGATTATTTACTCTCGTCACTAAAAGATGAATATCGGATCACATCAGAAATTTTTTCTGGTAGAACGAAACAGTGTAATGGTCATGGCTCTGTTGAATGGGCTGTCGCTTGGCATGGTGGTGATGCCTGCATACAATCTTACTGCAATACTATTCCTACTGGAGAAGGTGGAACACATGAAACAGGACTACGGCAAGCCCTCTTGCGTGGCTTGAAATCTTACGCTGAATTGGTAGGAAACAAACGCGCTGCTATCATTACGTCCGATGATGTTATGATTTCAACCGCTGCAGTACTTTCAGTCTTCATAAAAAATCCTGAATTTGTTGGACAGACAAAAGATCGATTAGCATCAATCGAAGCACAGCGTATTGTTGAGAATGCAATACGTGATCCTTTCGATCATTGGCTGATAACTTCTCCACAAGAATCAACAAAACTTCTTGATTGGGTTATTGAACGTGCTGAAGAACGCGTTAAAAGACGTCAAGATAGAGAAGTAAATCGAAAAACTGCTGTACATAAATTACGTCTACCCGGGAAACTCGCAGATTGTAGCCAAAATTCCGCCTCTGGTGCTGAATTGTTCATTGTTGAAGGTGATTCCGCTGGTGGTTCCGCTAAACAAGCACGAAATAGAGCAAACCAAGCAATTTTACCCCTTCGTGGAAAAATCTTAAATGTGGCCAGTGCCGCACACGAAAAAATGAACTCAAGCCAAACAATCAGTGATTTGATACTTGCTCTTGGATGTGGAACTCGTGCTAAGTATCGTGAAAAAGATCTAAGATATGAACGTATTATCATTATGACAGATGCAGATGTTGATGGTGCTCATATTGCTTCACTCCTTATTACCTTCTTCTTTCAAGAAATGCCCGATCTTATTCGTCAGGGACATTTATACCTTGCCGTGCCTCCTCTTTACCGAATTTCACAAGAAGGAAAAGTCGCTTATGCACGTGATGATGCTCATAAGGAAGAATTACTAAAAACGGAATTCACAGGAAAAACTAAAATCGAAATTGGGCGTTTCAAAGGGCTTGGAGAGATGCGTGCTGAACAGCTTAAAGAAACCACTATGAATCCTCAAAAGCGTACACTATTACGCGTTTCTATCGATGCTATAGAAATGCAAGAAACGAAACGTATAGTAGAAAATCTCATGGGGACAAAGCCAGAAGCAAGATTTCAATTCATACAAAAAAACTCTACTTTTGTTTCTAATTTAGATATATGATTTCTATAGAATATCTCTCTCAAACCACTGCTGCTGCGTCAATTACGCGTAGTTGTGGGTTGATAGCCCCATTCCAATAATTCAAACTGAGATTACCAGCCAAATGGATCATTTCACCAATATTTTTAGAAAGGAAATCACCAAGCGATGTTCCAATAGCACGAAAAGCTATTCCTTGCAGTTTCTTTCCTTCAATATTAGACATAACAAGGCGAAGATGCCCTCTACCAACCTCATACAGATTAATTAATCGATGAGAGGGAAGAACAAAGACAGGTGTTGTATTTCCTGAACCGAATGGTCCTGCTTTTTCTATCATATCAAAAAGCGCTTTATTGGCTCCAGCAGCAGAAAGGCAACCATCTATACTAAGAGACTTTTTAGCACGCAATTCAGAAACTTTTAAAGAAATTTTTTCTTCCATCCATTCCCGAAAAGTTTCAATTTTTGTCGATTGGATTGTGATCCCTGCTGCCATACTATGTCCCCCACCCTTTTCTAATAAATTTAATGTAACAGCTTCACGAACAATTGCCCCCAAATCTATGCCACTAATTGAGCGTCCCGACCCTACTCCACTTCCATCTTCTTTCAAAGCAATTGCAAAAACAGGACAAAAAAAACGCTCTTTTAGACGTGATGCAAGAATACCGATAATTCCTGGATGCCATTCTTGATGAGCAATAACAAGTGACAACGGTGTTTTTTGCTCTTGATAAAGGGAATCGATGTAAGACTCTGCTTGCGCTAATTGGATTCCTTCCATTTCTTGGCGTTCTTGGTTAAGCTGATCTAATTGTTCTGCTATTCTATCAGCTTCATCTGTATCATCACAGCAGAGCAAACGTGCTCCCAAAGCCTGATCTCCAATACGCCCTCCTGCATTAATTCTAGGACCTAACAAAAAACCTAAATGAAAGCTATTAAGCGGCTCACCTATACGCGCAACCTTTGTTAAAGCTGCTGTTCCAGGATTATGCATAGAACGCGCAATTTGGAGCCCTTTAACCACAAAAGCACGATTAATACCCCGTAACGGTACAACATCACATATGGTCGCCAATGCAACAAAATCAAGCATACTTAAAAGGTCAGGGAGCTTCCCTCCAAACTTCTTCTCTCGCAATAAATGATTAACCCATACTAACGTAACAAAGACAACGCCAGCGGCACATAAATGCCCCTGTCCAGAAAAATCATCGGGGCGATTAGGATTGACAAGAGCGACAGCTTCTTGATGAACCTCTGACATTTGATGATGATCTAAAACTATAACATCAGCGCCTGCAAGTCTTGCTGCTTTTATCGCATCTGGACTGTTTGCTCCACAATCAACGGTGATAATTAAATGAGCACCTTCTTGCACGAGCATTCTCATTGCTTGTTCGTTTGGACCATATCCTTCAACAATACGATCAGGAATATAAATTTTTATTTCCATATCAAAATAACGGAAAAAACGTGTTACGAGTGCTGATGAACAAGCACCATCAACGTCATAATCGCCAAAAACGGCAACCTTTTCTTGATGCAAAACAGCTTTAACAATGCGCTCTGCTGCACATTGCATATCCGTAAAGCTTTTTGGATCAGGCATTAAATCGCGCAACGTTGGATTGATAAAAGCAACAGCCTCAGATTCATCAACATCTCTTGCCGAGAGAACACGCGCTAACGTATCTGGAAAACCAAATTTTTGAGAAATAGCGCGCGCATTATTTATTCCTCGAATATCAAGGGCATCTAACCAAGCCTGACCACAAGCAGAAGATTCAACATTAAGAAAATAACGGGAATGGTGCATCGCCGTTTATTCTACAATGAAAGCGAATAAAATACAATCAATAGTTAGAAATAAAGCACTCTTCCGGAATATCCATTCTAGCTTAAAATTTGTATAAGTATCACAAAATTCGTAGTACTTTAATACCTCAAATATAAAGCTCTGTTTTATAAGTTTTTATTTTCTCTTGACGCACATCAAAAGACATTATATCAGAGTGATATGGTATGCGTTAGATGTCACTATGCTAGCAGTTTTTTTTAACGCAAAGAAGAAAAAATACCCTCAACATGAAGGGGTTTTAATAGAGGATGCTTTTATGGCAACTTTTTCACAAAAGCCAACTGAAGTGGTGAAAAAATGGGTTATTATTGACGCAGAGAACCTTGTTTTAGGTCGTCTCGCCACATTTGTTGCTAGCCGCTTACGGGGCAAACATAAAGCTACATTTACTCCACATGTTGATGATGGTGACAATGTTATTGTGATCAATGCAGATAAGATAGCTCTTACCGGAAAAAAATATACAGATAAAAAATATTATTGGCATACCGGATATATTGGTGGAATCAAAGAGCGAACAGCGCGACAGATTCTTGGAGGACGTTTTCCTGAACGCGTTGTTGAAAAAGCCGTGGAGCGCATGATTCCTCGTGGACCACTTGGTCGTCGCCAATTAAAGAATTTACGTGTTTATGCTGGAATCCAACACCCGCATGCAGCACAACAGCCCGAAGCTCTTGACGTTGGTGCTTTAAACCGCAAAAACAAAAGGATTGCTTGATTATGGCTGAAATTAATTCTCTTTCCGAGCTTGGTGCAGTAACAAATATTGTAGAAGCTAATGAAAATATCGCTCCTGTTCATATCCAGAAGCTTGATTCACAAGGACGTGCCTATGCAACAGGGAAACGTAAAGATGCTGTTGCTCGCGTATGGATTAAACCAGGCTCTGGGAAAATCATCATTAACAATAAGGAATTTGACAAGTATTTTGCGCGTTCTGTTCTGCGAATGATTCTTCGGCAACCAATCGTTGCAACTAACAGGGATGGCCAATTCGATGTTGTCGCAACCGTTGCCGGCGGTGGTCTTTCTGGACAAGCCGGTGCGGTGCGCCATGGTATTTCCAAAGCTTTAACCTATTACGAGCCAGAACTTCGTATACTATTGAAAAGAGGTGGATTTCTTACCCGTGACAGCCGTGTTGTTGAACGTAAAAAATATGGTAAAGCGAAAGCGCGTCGTTCTTTTCAATTCTCAAAGCGCTAATTTCAACTTTTGTGCAATACATCTTTTGTGCAATACATCAAGCCTCATTTTGCGGGGCTTTTTGCTTGTCGAAGCATTTTTCTAAAAAAAACAGAGTAGCTTACTCTTCATTTATCGTGAAAAAAATTTAAGGAATAGAACGATCATTCGTTTTTTCTTGATAGGTAAGTGCTCAAAAGGGGTTGATCGGAAATACTTGGATTAGCATTTAGGATCTGTGCTTCAGCAGTTCAGATCTATTTGCGCACCCGTTTACAAAAAATATTCATGATACAGCTGCAATTCTCTCATTTACTCTTTTTACCATTCTTTAGCATATCCTCAGTCCAAAAAGTGCTTTACCATTGTGATAAAATGGGGGACGGAAATAGGTTTTGACATATATTCTTCACATCCACTTGCACGAATTCTTTCTTCATCCCCTTTCATAGCAAAAGCTGTTACCGCAACAATGGGGATAGATCTAAGTTCCTCATCTTCTTTTAATTGTTTAATAACGTCGATCCCTGATACCTCAGGTAACTGAATATCCACTAGAATGAGAGAGGGCATTGATGAACGAGCTAATTCTAATGCCATAAGACCATTACGGGTTTCGACAGTTTCGTAGCCACTCGCCTCTACAAGATCACGAAATAACTTCATATTCAGTTCGTTATCTTCTACGATCATGACTTTTTTTGACATTAATATAACTCCACCCTTCTGAGATAAGATAGACAAATAAAAATTAATACACATTCCTCCCAGCCTAGGATAAAATGATAAAAAAAATTGTAAACCACAAAGAAATGAAATAACGCCCTATAAAAGCATTTTTTTGCAAATATTTGTATTGCTAAATGTGGCACTTCTTCAGTTCATAAAAAGAGAGTTTTTATAACCATAGGCCTTTATCATCACATGTTTTTTATTGGCACGTAAAGTTTCATAGCACCAACTCACACCCTATATCATTTTTATCGTAGATAAAAATATCGATCATGAAAATTAACTTAAATACATATTTTGAATAGAAAAAAATAATTCCTCCGGAATTATTTATATGCACAGATTCTTTAGTCAGTAAGAAATCAAAATAAAAAATTGTCTATGGATTTTAAACAAGGTTCTAGAATAGATTACACAATGCAATTAACGCATTGTAAAATGCAAAAGTGGTGGCAACACTAGAAAATAGAAAATTTTATTATAAATACCCGCTCTCTCCTCGCCATTTATTTCCTTCCTTTGTTTTTTAAAAGGTTTTTGTGAAAAGATATGAATTGCATGCAAAAAATCTTACTTTTTTAATCTATATACTATCAACCGCATTATTTTTATCAATAATAATCAATAACATCTATACAGCTATTGACTATTTCATAACATCAGATAAAAGTGCTACTTTTATATTTACTGGAAGATACATTGTAAATATTTATTATACTATTTTCTTATTAAATTGAGAATAAATAGATGAGATTATTAATAAATATTTTGTATAGTAGTATTTATAATTAAAAAATATTAAAAATATACACAACGAATTATTTTTTAAATTAAAATAAAATTATATAATTATTATATTACTGAATATCTATTTTAAAACTTATTTGTATAAATAAAAAATATATACGTCAATAAATATTTTTAATAAAAGAAAAGTGAATATCAAAATTAAAGTAAATATTTAAAATAATAATTTTACAATAACATTGATAAGATTAAACATAAAAAGAGATGATGCGATCATCTTTTGATGACTGCTAGCACGCATGAGAAACTGGTTAAATTTTCTCATCTCAGTATCAGAACTATCAATATCATGAATCTTATGAAATTGAAGATGTTGATAAATAAGATAAATCTGCGGGTCAAAAACAAAACCTTCATCCCCTGTCGTAAATCCTTTTCTAGCAGACAAAGCAATGTTCAGAGGTTTTGCTTCTAACGCTACTGTTTTTTCCATGTACGGATAAAAAAATCGCCTCTCAATAAACCATAAAATCAAAAAGCATCCACATAAAAATCTGCATCATGCGCTAGTCATCAATAGCTAATTCTAATGATGACAAACCATCGTGGGTTAGCAAAGCTATTTTTTATATCGAATACATAATGATACACAAATATACCCACGCAGTCTAAACGTCAATGATAGCATTGCTAATCTGAAAGCTAAACGACTTCACTTGGATTTGAATTAAGAGAGCTATTGTTTTTATCTCTTTCACCCATTCGTGTTTCTCATCCAATTACTTTTCTGAAGATGTACGTGATGCTGATGATCGCTTTTGTAAAGCTTTTTTCATTTGTTGATGTTTTCTATTATTCTCAAAATGCGTTACCAAATCACGTTCCTTTTTTGTTGCATTACTCACACCAAAGGTATCATTATCCATAAACTACTGATATCCTGCCATCATGAGATTTGCTAAAAAAGAATTATTTTTTGGAGATTATATAAAATAAATTCTCTCTGAATCTTGTAATTTATACCGATACTCTGCTTTTTTCATGCACTCATAAATTGAGACAAATTCACTCGCATACGAGTCCATATCTTGAGGAGAAGAATAAATCGTTTCCATCCACATTTTGATAATGCTTGTTGGATCTTAGGTTGATCAGCACCGGGTTTTTCCCATAATGCTGAAATTGATGGGAATGGTTGGTTAATACATCAAACCATAATTAACAGAGCTATTCCACCCAATAATTTCAAGATTTTTTTCATTTTCTCCCTCCCTCAACAGATCTATTTACAACGAAATGGCTTGGTAAGCCTACTAATATTTTTGTTCCCACTGTCCAAAATAACTATGGATATAATGCACATAGTAGATGAAGGAAATAACCTTGCACTCTCATAAAAAAATAGTGTAAGGATTGTTAATCATTACCAGCAACAAGGTTTAAGTCTGGCATTTAAGACCATTTTTATATTTTTTACAGTGGATACTATTTCAGTGCTTCTTGACACTTCGCTGTAGAGTAGAAGTGCTGGGATGAAAAATGGAAAAGTTCTCGACCTTATAAATAATTTTTATACCGCCTTCTCTTTTTATCTCTGTAGCAGAATCCTTCTTGAAGCACATAAACATCAATGCTTTCCCATGCATTGTTGATTAGATTTTTATTTTCTTTATCAAAACCATACGATGCTGATTAACTACATTCTAACAGTACTTTTATTACCTCAGAAAAATCTGCACAAGATTTCTTCCATATATTCAAAGTACTCTACAGGAGACTTATTAAACTGACATCCATGATAGTTAACAAAACTATTGCATTCACAATCTTAAAGTTTATTTCATTTTCCTTTTCTCGAATGAATTTGTACACGATGAGGTAAACCGTAGAGCTGCGTACATCTTGGTTTTCCACTTCCAAGACAACTATGAACATTGACAGGATTAGTTATTGTTTTGAATGTCTCTATTAACCCGTTACTGTCAGCAGGTATCTGTTCAAAAGTATAAGGATTTCTTCCAATCCATCTTCCAACAAAGTCATATTTGTGATTTTCTAAACCGACACTCATTTTTTTTCCATCACTCAATCTCTCTAACGTATCCGCCATGGATTGAGCGTTAAAAGCCGGTCCAAAAAGATTAACTGTTGTTTTTCCTGCTAACCTGCGTTTACCCTTTTGATCTAGAGATTGCAGAGCGTTGCCCACTGTCATGCTGCCACGGCTATGGGCATCAAAATGCAATCCATCATTGCCATTGAGAATCACTAAATTCTGCACTTTCCTTGTCGAATTGCTTAAACCAAAAAAGTTATTTTCCATAAATTTCTGGTAACCCGCTATCATAAGCTCTGATAAGACTGTGTTGCTTTTGGGGAAGTGTACAAAATAGTGTGGTTCATTGTTATTGTCTGCATGCTGAAGTGTATAAGCAGCCGCCTTATTTGCCGAAGTAAAAATTCCATTTATAAAAATATGGATTTTACCATCAGATCCTGCCTGTAAACTCTGCTTTTCTTCAGGCGTTAAATAATGATATTGAGGAAAAACCCGCCCCCTTTTATCTTTTAAATAGATAACCTTTCCCTTTTCATCGCGATCAATAACAGCGATAGGGTGCTCTTTGATAAACATGGTTCTATAAGCCTCATCACTGTATTGAAATCCTTTTTCCAACAATTGTATTTTCATTTCACGGTTTTCTCGAGCTATCTGTTCTAGCTTTTCTACATCCAGCCGTTCTATATCCTGACGAGCTTCAGTTGTATTGCGATTAAGGGAAGCTATCCTTTGATCGGCTATTTGCCCCGTCAACGCCTCCTGTTCGATTTCATTTGTAATGATAACCGTACCATTGCTGATAGCAGACTTGGTTTCTCCCTCCACTAAATCATGAAATTTTCCGTGGTTAAAAGCATTTTTTGCAAGGTTTTTTGCAATACCATATTTTCCCTGTTGCAATGCTCCACCCGCTGAAATGCTGATCTCATCGCTGTTTGCTTGAGCCTTTGCACTGGTGGCAATATCACTGGTCGTTATAGTCGCTGTTGTCAGAGTGTTTTTATCTGCAGAAGCAATACTGTCAATAATGCCACTGGTGAGAGTTGTTTTACCTGTAACAGTCATATCAAAGCCTTGCTCACCAGCTTTAATCCCTGATTGTTCCAGAATGTTCTCATAATGGCTAAACGATTTGTTTTTTAACCAATTGCCGTTTATGTTTGCTGTATCGGTATTTTCTTCGTCATGATGACGAACAGAAGCAAATTTCTGAACGTTAAATGTTTGACTATTATCGCTGCGGCTAGCAATGGTAAAATCGCCGCCAATGTTGGCTTTTATACTCTTTCCAGAAACAACTGCACCACTTAATGTTGTACCTGTCCCACTAGTGATGCGAATATTCCCCGTACCTGAAAGATTGCTATTCTTGTGTTGAACGCTCTCGTCAGACTTCTTTTGTTGGTTGAAAAAACCGTTACCCACCAAACTCATACCACCCTTTCCATAGCTGTATCCAAAATTTATGGAAGCACTTCGCGATTTAGTTGTGCTTTTTTGCACATTTTGCGCACTTTCAAGAGTGATATTTTGTCTTGCTTTCAGAATGATTTCTTTACTGTGTTCATTATTATGCTCACCATTGTTTGGGATATAAGCAGAATTTGCACCAATAATAACATCTGCTCCAACACCATGAATGGTCCCTTTGTTGGCTTCAATACTCACAGCACGTTTAGCTTCTATTTTGTCTGTTACCGCCACTGAGGCATGAGAAGACGCCTCTATTTTAGAGGATATAAAATCTACTGTAACGCTAGAGGAAACATTTTCTGTATTGAGAAAAATATCCTTTGTTGTTTCACCTTTTATCCCATTGTAAAGATTTTTACCTTTGTTATAGAAATCATCGCCTTTGGTATTGGCAATAGTACCGTTGTTGATTTCGTCTTTACTCTCTCCATGTTTAAAATGCATTGCTACATCTTCCATATCCTTTACAGTGCTCAAAAAATCAGCGTTGACAACAACTTTAACCCCTGCAAACAAAGTGTCATGCATTTCGTTAGCGTTAAAAACATTATGATTTGCCAACAGCGTGACATCGTTGCCTGCATAAACATTGACATCACGATCAGCAAAAATATCTGTCGCTTGCAAATGGGCATTATGTTTTGCGCTGATCTGCACATCTCGTCCTGCTGCAAAGCCAGCTTGATTCGCAAAATTTTCCTCTTTATGTCCTTTGTCCATCGATGAAGAAATTCCAACACTGAATGGAATATTGCTGCGATTTTCTTTAAAATGAATGCCAAAATCGGAGTGCTTTTCTTCAAAATTCATCGAATGGATTTTGTGCCCAGCAATAACACTAATATCATGCGCAGCAGAAAAAATAAGGTCTCTGCTTGCTGTAAGGTCAGAACTCCCCACTATCAAATCTGATTTTTCTGCAATGATGTTGACAGTACCACCAGCAACTATTGAAGTTACTTTATGCGCACCTGTTTTGTCTGTTTGTGTTTGCGCTTTTCTCCCCCATAGTGATAAAGAGCTGGAATTTGCACCAACCCAAAGGCCAGAATTACGCTTTTCTGATTGAACATTATAGTGCTCTTCCATTCCGATGATTGAAACACCTGCTCCAGTTACAGTAATGTCTTGACCAGCAAAGAGTTTTGACCCTGAAATCATCGTATCCTCTTTTGCTTCCATAACAATATCACCCTTTGCAATAAAACCAGAAGAAAGCGTTGTTAACTGTTTCTGAAATTGGTTTGAAGATTGCCTTCTCAAAAATCCACTTTTTGATAATTCTTTTTGCTGATTAAACCGCTCCTGCTTTCCTGTTATGATAATGTTACCGCCAGATACAATGGAAATATTAGCAGCCAAACTGTCTTGACTTGTTACATTTTTCATTTTCTCTGCCATACCAACAACAAGCGCTGATCCAATAAATTGAGTATGTCTTCCTGAATCCAATGCTGCTCCTTTACTTCCTGAGATATTTGCGCTCACTATTTGTGCATTTGCAACATTGTTGTGAACTGATTTACTGCCGCCAAACACTCCACCAGTTGTGTGAAGCGATACCTCCCGCTGTAAGCTATTTTCTGTATTTGTGATCAGAATATCATTGCTGGCTTTCAGCCCCACTTTGCCGTCAGAGATAATATTGCTCTGCGTAATGGTGAGATCATGCTGTTTTCCATCTTTCCCCGCAATAGCCATAATATCATCCCCAGCTTTGATAGATGCCCCAACAAAAGCTGACACATGTCTGTCAATTATCATGTTTTGAGTTTGAAGATGATACACCATTTCATCTTTTCTTGCCCCTACGGTTACTTCCTTTTGTGCGTCAAGAGCAATATAACCCTCAGCGTTTAAAGTAGAAGCAGCAACATGAATACCTCGTCCGGATTTGACAGAGATATCTTTTCCAGCACTCAAATAAGAAGTTTTGTGCAACACTAGGCGTGATGTTTCACCATGGGCATTATTGTTTATGCTATTGTGTATAGCCTCCATCACAACATTTCCCTCTGCTTGTAAGTGCAATGTATCGTGAGCTTGAATACAAGAACTTGCAACATTCAAATCTTTTCCTGCTAAAAGCACCATCAAGCTTCCAGAACTCACTTTTGATGGATACTGTTCAACAAAATTACGCTGTCCTATACGGTTGGTAATAGCTGTTGATCCTACAGACAAAGTGCCCTGTTCTGCTGACAGCGCCAACCCGCTCCTTGCTGTAATACACACTCCTGAAGCTATCACATCTTTTTTTGCGCTAGCAACAGCGTTACCACCTGCAAAAACTGCATCAGTTTTTAATGCTGTCTTGATACTATCTACGGTAGCATACCCTGTTTCAAAACGAATGTTTTTATCAGCAACCAAAACAATATTATCACCGGCAGTTAAATGCCCTCCGTGATTGAGAATATTGCCACCCTTGATATACAATTGGTGTGATGCCTTAACTCGCCCTGAATTATTTATCGTTGAATTACTCATATTTTTGGCAATAAGATCCACATTATTTCCTGTTATCAAAGCACCAGAAGAAATGAAAGACGCTCTCTCTTTTTCTGGGATATAAAGTACGGGCGCATAAACATCTATGCCCTTCACTTTTTGGCGCGTATAAATAACCATAGGAATTTCTAGAGAAGTCAATTGTTCTTTGCTTAAAGACTCTCCAAAGGAGAGATGATGGGATTTTACATAATTAACCCCCTTGTCAAGTAAGGTTTTTACCTGTTCAATGGCATCACTTCCAGGAATAAAGGAACCCTTTCCCAAACCTTGACCAACAAGATCACGCAATTGTTTTTCAATCAGTTGCTTTTCAAAATAAGCATCCCCTAAGAAAAAAATCTCCCGATCAGGATTGTAACCAATTCTATTCAAATAATAAGCTGAGCCATAAAACTTGCTAACATCAAGGAAATCTGTTTGAGTTTCATAAAGAAAATTTTGTTTGGGAAAAGTACTATCATCTCCACCCGATTGGAGCTTTGCTAAAGGCAAATCTCTTCCATTGAAAAAAGCGTCACGATTGATTTTCTGGGTAAATAAACCACCACCAGATTCTGTTAGGCTTTTCAATGCTTCTAGCGGATTACCCGCAACCGCCTTTGCTTTAAAATGGGCACTTCCTGCAATGGAACCTTCTGCTGCCTTGTTGTTTATTTGATCAACCACCAAATTGAGAGTTCCCCCCGCGCGAACAAGAGCAGAAACTGTATCTGTGACTACTGAACCGGTATGGCGAAAAGCATCATTTGCTAGATCTAAAGCGCTATTACGACTTCCATCCGCATTATAGGCGTAGCAATTATCTGTACCTGCTTTGCAACCTAGATAGGTATTTTTATAAGTTGTTGCACCTAAATTTATCAGCACACCGGCATAAATATTACTGTTTCCCCCCGCTTCCACAGTGCTATAAAAATTGTCAATGTTATCCGCATGAATAATAAGATCACCTGTAGATTGAATAATACCTTGAACAGTTGGCTTATGTGAAAATCTCTGTGTAACAGTTTTTTCTGTCATGTATGACGAATCATTCCATACATACGTTTGCATGCGATTTTTTCCATGTGCCGCTGCTATTTTCCAGGTGAATGCCTTGTAAAGTGTTCTACCATTCCAAATTAATTTTCCATAGGTTCTCTCTTTTTTACCTAAAATCGCTTCTTCCAAGATAAATTCTCTGTGTTCGGGGAGAGGACCATTAATGTCCCCTTTGCTCAAAAGATCCAATGTTTTTTTGTTAAATAGCTCCACTTCATTAAGTGAAGAGTAATTATCTGGTTTTTCAAATGCAAAGTGCTTGCTTTCAATTTTTTTAGTGTTCACCACAGGTGTACTATCAGCTTCATTTTTCAAACTTTTTGTTTTTATGGTTAAGTTTCCACCTGCTTGAATAAGACCTGCTTTGTTGACAAAAGAAAGGCTCTTGCCGATGCCTTGTGCATTGACGAAAAACAAATTATGCTTTGCCAAAATGGTGCCAAAATCATTCAAAAAAGCACCTTTGACTTTGAGAGCACCATTGCTCCCTGCATAAATTAAGCCCGTTTTATTGTTAATCACATTACCTGTCACGCTAAAGACTAAATCCTGCCCCGATGCCAATTGACCGCTATTTTCAAGCTCCACCGTCTTGATCATGAAATCTCTGGCTGCTAAAATGGAAGTGTCCTGATCCACCATAACGCTTGGAGCAATAAAAACAATGTCTCCAGTCCCACCCTCATCAGTAATTGCCTTCAGCGACGCATGGTGCATCTCAAGGGCATTGGTGCTGTTAAAATCTAGCCCCCCATAAATCAAAGTGCTCTCCGATACATTAATATTATCCGCAATTAAATACAGTGTTTGCAGCGTGTGAATATGAGAACGGTCATTGCTCAAATCTAGTGTTTTTGCTGTCAACCTAACATCCCCACTGATGGACATCTCATTCTTAATACTGATCGCTCCAGACACTGATGTCAGCGTTGCAGTGCCATGACCCATGACCTGATCATAATAAATTTCGTTGCCCGCAAAAATATCAATATTTTTACCACTGACAATCTGCCCAACCTTTGCACCTTTTTGTGCTATGATGGAAAGTGATCCTTTATCATGCAGAACAATATCACCTGTAACGCCGTTAGATCGTGCAAAATCTACACCACTAATAACTGTACCAGCATCAAAACTCTCAGCCGTTAAAACAGCATCGCTACCCGTCATAAGAGAAGAAAAAGCAACTGTCCAGCCACTAATATCTGCCTTATCATAAGCCACAAGTTGGCCAAAACGAACCGACGCTTTTACATCGGGTTGAGTACAAATTGCTACATTGTGATAAGACAAAATCGATTTGGAAACAAAAATCCCTTCATGAGAAACTAGTTTTATATCACCCGCCCCATAGATATTGTCAGATGCAATGCTCCCCTTCACACTTCGTAGATCGACATCGCCCTGTTTCCCCAGAACAATAACACCAGCAGCTGCAGTAGCAGCCATATCAATCCCACCAGCTAAAAAATGCGCCTGTATATTGCCACCAACATGCGCCTTTAAGTTGCTTTCAGCTGACACATGACCATCAACCGTAAGGTTGCCACCTGTTTCAAACGTCAGATCAGCGCCAACATAAAGTTGAGAGACTTTTATACCATGGAGCGAAGACAAATCCATATTTTTCCCCGTCGTCGCTTTCCCGATAATAGATAAAATCCCACTTTGTGCATCTGCTATCAAATGGCCATCAGCACCCAATGTTTCTAAAGCGATACCCTGATGAGCAACAATCTCAACATTCTTTTTTGACATAATGCGCTTTGCTACTACGTTCTTACTTCTAGATTTTAGTATAACACCCCCATGGCCAAAAACATTCTTCAATGAAATTTTTCCATCAGAGGAAAGCTGCAACTGCCCAACATTCGCCGCCATATCATGACGCATCCGAACTGCAACGCCCTTTTCTGTCGCAACAAGTTTGATACGATCCGCCTGCAAAGCCCCTAATGCAGAACCATCTATCGCATATTCCGGTTTGCCGGTAACGTCGGTGAGTCCATTCATTTCACGAAAAGTGTAATCAAAGTGCCCCGTCCCAACCGTTACTCCAATCTCCCTGCCTGCAACAGAACCTTCAAAATGTACAGTCCGTGAAACAATATCGAGAATATCAACCGATCCCTTGCCAGAGAAAAAATTCGCCCCACTACGGCCAAAAGTGATATCTCCTCCTTTCACCTCAAAACCTTTTAGAAAACCAGCGGCATCAATTTGAGGAACACCTGTTGTTAATGTCGCACGAGGGGTATTAATAAATCCACAACCATCACAAGTTATGCCATTGGGATTGGCAATAATAACATCTGCTTTGTGCCCAAAAACTTCCGCAGGACCGTTAAGTGCACTACGTTTTCCACTTGTCACTTCATTTAAAATGACCTTAGCTGAACCAGAAAAACGCAAATGCGGATTTCCCGGCATAATGCCCCCCAATTGTGATTGTCCTACTTTACCCGCATGATTGTTTAGAATAACGCCAGAATTTCCAATATTGAAATCGTAATATTTATTGTGTGATAAGCCCTTGCCATTTGGTGTAACAATATCAATCGAAAGAACCCCATTTGGCGCTGCCACAATATCCAGACGATATGCGCTACCTACATTAGGATCCACAACAATTTGTGCCTGAACCGCTGGAAATTGTAACAGAAAAGGTAAACTAATTCCGCTTATCAAAACCTTTTTGAGCATAGTACTGGATAATAAAATTCCAAACAAAGTTGTTCTTTTTTCTCTCTTATCATATGTCATGCTTTAATTCCCCATAACTATGCTTAAAGATCCATTGTTAATGTCATAAAAAATGTGCCAGATTTTTTATGCTTGACTGTGCTCCACAGAATACTCGAATAGCTCGCATCAAGAGAGATAATTCCCCCCTGAAGCTTTACGCCCGCTGTCCAACCTGCAAGCTGTTCACTCGTAAAACCATACAAACGATTGTCTGCCTGGGGTTGCGAAAAAGCACGACCGTAGTCCAAACCAATATAAGGGCGAAATTCACCAAAAACACTTTTGAAAACAACGTTATCGCTCCACGGAATTGTTCGCAGCAACAAGTCATTACGAGTAAAAAAACCGTTATTACCAAAAATTAAACTGTCGCGCGTCCCGCGCACATTTGAAGCCCCTCCTAACGAAATCTGCTCCGCACCCAATAAATTATGAGGCGAATATTGCCCGCTCAAAAGATTACTCAGTACAAAATTCCACTCCCCTAACTTGAAGGGCGTCATTGCACTGATCATACCTGTCAACTTCGCAAATTGAGGCTCCGCATCCCCTGCCCCTAGATCATGTTTTTTGACAGAATGAAACAAACGAAGCCCTTGCAAATAACTTATATCAAATGTCCACGTTCCACCAAGCATCTTGCGAGAATGCGATATCCCAAAATTGGCAACGCTGTATTGGCGACTGCCAACCTCAATCTTATTTCCAAGCAGATAATTATTGGTTCTTTTATAAGAAAAACCAAAATTCAGTGTTGTGAGCGAAAAACTATCACGGTGAAGG
This sequence comes from Bartonella sp. B23, assembly GCF_053793815.1. NCBI lineage: Bacteria > Pseudomonadati > Pseudomonadota > Alphaproteobacteria > Hyphomicrobiales > Bartonellaceae > Bartonella > Bartonella sp. B23. The sequence continues at coordinate 533,109 of NZ_CP200033.1, read as the reverse complement.
ACATAACTGGTGCTGCCATATAATTCACTGGAATTGCCTGTTGTTTCCATATCTGTGAAGTTTCCCTTTATAAGACTTTGATAATTATAGACATAGCCGCTAAGGTAAAATGTCCAATAACCGTAAGGAATACTCACACTCGCAGAAATGTTATTGCTATGCCCCTCTTGCTCGATACCACCCCAATAGCCTTGTTCACTGCGTTGATAGCTAAAAGCCCACGCATCATTCATCTCTAAAATATTTTCCAGCTTTAAACCCGCATTATAACGTGCATAGCCCGTTGACAATTGCCCAAGATTATCATGAGAAAATGTAACCTTTAAAGCTTTATCAGGCCGATTGCTGATATTGATAATTGTACTTCCATCTTCGCTTCCAGGAAGAAGTTCGCTTTTAGCATGTGCTGACTGGAGCCTGTTCATCTGATCAAGTCCTTGTTCAATATCGCGCATATTGAGAATGCGCCCTTTAAGCCCAGGAAAAGCACTCCATACAACATTGTTATAACGAGACGCTGGTGAACCATTATAGTAAATCTCTGAGAGCTTGCCTTCAACAACGACAAATTTGAGCGTCTTGCTGTTTTTAATATCTTGATCAGGAATATAAAAACGCGCCGCCACATAACCTTTATCGAGATAGACTTTGGTTAACTGTTTGATCAATATCTGGATATCATAAAGCCCAATACATCTTCCAATATAAGGCTCTGTTATGGCTGCAAAAGCATGATTTTTGACGTGATGCACTCCCTCAATAATAATATTATGAATGGTAAAGCAGTCTCCGCCACTAAGATGCGCGCTTTGTTTTCTTTCAGGAGAACTGTTCATGCCTTTAGGCGTTAAAGCCCGTAAATGCTCAAGATTCTGTAATCTTTGTTGCTCACTATGCTCACGGGAAAAATTGTCTGTAGGTGTTTGCGCAGATGCTATAAAAGTATTAAAAAAATTAAACAACAAAATAAAAAAAACAAAAACTCTTAATAAGCAATCTTGGCTTAATATTATAAAAAACATTATAGGTTAGCTCCACGCATTTGTATTTCATGAAAAACTTCCTAAAAAAATTTGGTGATGACGGAACATCCATTTAAAATAAAAAAATGACTGCTTCCATATCATCCTATTTGTAAGAATACACACAGTGTTTTGTTTTATTTCCATTGTGATAAAATCTGTTCTTCCCATCTTCACTATCAACCCTGCAATGAAAACTACTAAACGGATAAATATACAGTAGAATAACACCTGCAAATAAAAGAAACTGTCGATCCATTTCTTGTCTTTATTTACCACAAAAATGTGGCAGCTATACCAACAGCTTCCTACTTTCATACCATACTGAATGCTATTGTATTCGTGAATATTTCCCGTTGTTTCTTTATTTCAACTCTTTTTTATGAAAGCTTAGAGAAAACTCAACAGTCAAACTAATCATAAACTTATTTTATTTAAAATTCTGCTTGTTGTTTGCCCCTTATATAGCTTGTTATGTAGTAAATTATATATTAATTAATACATAATGGATAAATTATAGAAAAGCACAAGACTTTACTACAACTTTCACTACAACTCTTGTAATCGTTATAATAAACCTATCAGTATAAACCTATCAATTAAGTGTAGACAACTAATTTATATTTAAACCAATATGAAGCTTTCATTCTATTCTAAAAATTAAAAATATCAATATAAAATAATTAATTTTAAACAAAATTATAATCTAAATGAATAAACTTATTTTATTACTTGTTATATTAGTAAAATAAAAATAATTAAATAATTTCATTATTATTATAATTTATAAATATTTTTATTAAGCTAATGTTAAATGAAGCAATATTTTTATAAAACAAAAAATAATGGTTTCGATATAATTATTGTATAAAATAATACTAAAATATTATAGGAGCTTTCCCTTTTTTCACGACATTTTTGTACCTAGAGAAAACTTGTAGCCAAAGCTGGTGTAGTTGAAATCAGAGAAGAAAATTTATATAACTGCTTGTTTCTCAACAATGACCTGCCAACTTTGTAACTATTCCTGCTTTATATAATTTGACAGCCATTATCAGCAATAACATACATATTTCTTCCAAACAAAATGAAAATCAGCAAGTTACTTCTAATTTTTGTTGAATAATTATCCTTCTATCATAGAATTATCAGCCTTTTATCCCAACTTAATTCTTATTCATACTTCCTTGTTTTTTTAGATTATAAAATTTAAGCACATAGAAACAAATAACAAGCAAAACAACCCAACTAATACCTACAACTAAAACTGGTCGTGTATCATCAAAAAAACATAACAGCATAAAAATAAAAACCATAAATAGGATAGAAAAAATTGACCCTATTGGCCAAAATGGAATTGGAAATTTCAAACTAGATTGTACTTCTTTAGACATTTTAAGCCGCATAAAAATTTGCGAAAATAATATCATCATCCAAACGAAAACTGTCGCAAATGTCGCCATTGCTGCAATGAGAAAAAAAAGTTGCTCGTGGAACAAGTAATTCAGAACAACTCCAAAAAGGAAAATACCTAAAATCAATAAAATAACAAAAATCGGTATACCGTTTTTTGATAAATATTGAAACTTCTTTAAAGCATACCCTTCCTGCGAAAGCCCATGTATCATGCGAGCAGCGCCATACATCGCACTGTTCATTGCAGAAACAGCAGCTATGACAACAACAATATTCAGAATATTAGCTGCCGCTGAGATCCCAAGACTTTCAAAAATTGAAACGAAAGGACTGTCCATAAGACCAATTTTATTCCAAGGATAAAGTGACATTAAAATGGCTAAGCTAATGATATAAAATAGCAAAATACGTACAGGAGTAGAATTAATAGCCTTTGAAAGTGTTTTATGAGGATCTTGTATTTCCATCACTGCCATACCGATAATTTCTACACCACCAAAAGCAAATACAACAACACTAAAGCAAGCAAAAAAACCAAACCAACCATTGGGAAAAATACCTCCATTTTTCCATAAATTATGGATACTTACAGTGGAAGCAGCAGGAGTTGTTCCCCAACCATACAAAATAATTACTATTCCTAAAATAATCATTGCAATGATAGCAATAATTTTAATAGAAGATAGCCAAAACTCTAGCTCACCATACACTTCTACTGCTGCCAAATTGATACTGGTAATGATCAGTGTAATGCTAAGTGCCCATATCCAAGGAGCAACATCAGGATACCAAAACCCCATATAAGTCGCAAAAGCCGTGATATCAGCCAATCCAACAAGAAGCATCTCAAAAACATATATCCATCCTGTTAAAAAACCTGCCAATGGTGATATGTAATTTACAGCATAACGAGCAAAAGAACCGGGTAGTGGATTGTGAATAATCATCTCACCAAGAGCCCGCATAACCATAAAAATAGCAAAACCAGAAATACAATAGGCTATGAGAACACTTGGACCAGCAAGCTTAATCGCTTGTGCAGACCCATAAAAAAGGCCTGTTCCAATAGCAGAACCAAGAGCTAAAAAAATAACTTGGCGCTTGCTCATACCTCGTTTAAGCTCGTTTGTTCTCATTTTTTTCCTTCTTCACTGAATTATTGATCAAAAACCATACCACAATTATGACTTTATTCATCATAAAGCCTCATTTTTCTCTCGAAGGTATATTCAAAAAGCATTGAACAATGCTTACCAAACTCTCTATTGTAAATAATGGAAGAACACTCTTATTATGGGTTATTCAGCTTTTTCAACGCTCTCATTTTTTATCATGTTATTTTGATCAAGTGGTAATGCAATTTTTTATCATTGTCCTTTAAGTTTATTTTTGTATTCTCTATTTTTGTTCTGCAGAAAAAATGCTGAATTTGATGAGACTACCAATTGCAACGCTCTCTTTTCACTTCACAGAAATAGAAGCCTAAAGTTCGTAAAGCTACATTTTTGGCAAGTCAATAAATTTTCTATCGGTATCTAAGAAAATTCTCTATTACTTGCTCAGTTTACAACAAACAAAAATTGTGTACAACAGCCCATGAAGCAACTTTTAACATCAACTAATTGGCTTTAAATTAAGTCATAAAGTGCACTAAATCCACTTCTTAGGAAATCTAATTACTTTAAAACACGTGTTTTCCCTAAAGGAACTATTTTGCCTCATGATGATCTAGTTTATCAGCACAAACTTATAAAAGCCAATATTAAAAAATTGCTTTTTGGAGTAATTTAATCTTCTATTTTTAGCTTATCTTCTATAACATAATTAAAGTATAAATTTTGATATTATAAATATTTTATTGTGATTTTATCATTATTTTAAACAGTAAAATTGGGAAAAATATTTAAAAGCAATATATTATGTATTTTCATAACAGTTATTTTTTGTTTTTTGAAAATCGTGGAGCTTAATGAAAATCTTGGGAGAAGCAGATCTCGAGAGAGCCTTTTCGCTGTCATAACATCATATGAGAAGGAATCTTTGTTGAGACGAAAAATATGATTGTCATTCGCATTTCAAATTAAAATACTGTAGAAAAAAGTGGATCTACAATCAGAGAAAAAATCAAAAAAGGAGTTACAATCGCTACAATAACTTTTTTCTTGCAAAACTTGCGCTAAGGAGGCAATTTGGTCTAAAATACGAACTGTAGGGACATTTTCTAACGCTATTTCAAAGCTTTTAAAGATTGGCGAGTTTTTATATGTTATTGATTTTATGCAATTTTTGTTGATATTAAAAGCCAGTCCATACACTGTTATGCTCACTTGAAGAGATAATTGGATACAGACACCCACTACATATTAGTTGATACATGGACACATATTCATTTATCACTAAAATATATCACTTTACCCAATTTCTATATAGGAAAACTCACAAATTAAGTGTCTTCCTTCCCTATTTGATATCAAAATAAATATTACTTGGATTCTAGTGATGGAAAAATTGTTTTTGGTAAAATAGACAATAAGTGCCCCTCACTCACAAGTATGTGCCCCTTATGAAGATCTGGAGCCATATAGCGATCTTCCTTAAGGGTATCAATATTTTTACGTAGGTGCTCCATAACAGATTGCAGAAAAGAGCTTGTTTTTAAAGGAGTACGATATTCAATTCCTTGTGCTGCAATAAGCGTTTCAATGCCAATAATGGTAAAAAGGTTTTCGCTCATCGTTAGCAATCGACGTGCACCATGACAAGCCATTGAAACGTGATCTTCTTGATTTGCTGAAGTTGGTGTCGAATCAACTGAAGCAGGATGTGCCATTTGTTTATTTTCAGACATTAAAGCAGCTGCAGTTACTTCAGCAATCATAAAACCTGAATTAAGACCCGCATTTCGCGCTAAAAAAGCTGGAAGTCCATGAGAAATTGCTGGATCAACCATAAGGGCAATACGCCTTTGACAAATGGAACCTATCTCACATAAAGCAAGAGCGATCTGATCAGCGGCAAATGCTACAGGTTCAGCATGAAAATTTCCACCCGATACAACTTCACCATTGCTTAAAATTAACGGATTATCTGTAACTGCATTTGCTTCAATAATCAGTGTTTTTGCTGCTGCGATAAGAATATCAAAACATGCTCCCATAACCTGTGGTTGACAACGTATACAATAAGGATCTTGTACACGGACATCATCACGCAAATGTGCAGCCCGAATTTCTGAATTCTCTAAAAGCTCTTCTAATATTTGTGATACGACAATCTGCCCATAATGTCCCCGTAAGATATGGATATCAGAGTGAAATGGAGCTGTTGATCCCATGACGGCATCTGTTGTCAATGCTCCTGCAAGAAGTCCACCACACAATGCCCTATAACCACGAAAAAGACCTGCAAGAGCAAGTGCTGTTGATGTTTGAGTACCATTGATAAGAGCTAGACCTTCTTTTGCTTCTAAAACAACAGGTGACAATCCTGCTTTTTCTAAAGCAGACGCCCCACTCATACGAATATTTTGAAAGAATGCTTCTCCCTCTCCCATCATAACAGCGGCCATGTGAGCAAGAGGCGCAAGATCACCTGATGCACCAACAGACCCCTTTTCAGGGATAACAGGAATAACTCCATTCGCAAGCATATCTTCTAACAAATGCACCAATTCTAGACGAACACCAGAAGCTCCTCGCCCGAGCGAAATAAGTTTTAAGGTCATCATCAGACGTACAATATTTTCCGGTAAAGGAGCCCCCACACCACAACAATGTGACAAAATAAGATTTCTTTGTAAAATTATCACATCATTTACATCAATTTTAATCGACGCTAATTTTCCAAAACCGGTATTGATACCGTAAACTGGCTCACTCCTCGAAGCAATTTTAGCAATGCGGTCTGCTCCCTTTTTGATAGCCAGATGCGTATCATTATGAAGTTTGCTTATTTCACCATTCCAGTAAACAGCCTCAAGTTCGTTAAGCGTTACTTTACCGGGATTTAGCACAATAGTCATAATTTTATCTCTCGCTCATTTATAGCCTATATTCATACTTTCCATTTATTTAGGATAACAGAAAAATCATTTTTTCTCTCTAACACTTATGTGGAGATTAAAATGATCTGGATAAATAAATTATGTTCTTAAATAATAAATAGAAATATCGAAAAAAAATTCTTAATTCCAATTGACCGAATAAAATAATGGAAAGAATGGCTTTACCCCATAAATTAAGGAGTATTTTCTGTTGTGTGTACAGAATGTAATAATGTTGAAAAAATAACAGCAATTTTCTACATTATTCTCCCCACTTCATTGATTTAAATACACAAAGTAATGAACAAAAAGAGCTCCATAAAAAGCAAAAAACTTGCTCATTTTAAAATTACTTCCACTATTTAGTATATAACTTGATAATGCACTTCAATGAAATTTTCCTTTTAAAATAGAAATATTTTATTTTCAAAAATAATTAATACTGTTACAAAAATGATATAAAATGGTATCGAGGGGCTTGGTGCACCCGACAGAATTCGAATCTGTGACCTCTGCCTTCGGAGGGCAGCGCTCTATCCAGCTGAGCTACGGGTGCTTAAAACTGATTGTCAAAACCATCTATAGCCTTTTAGCTGATCACACTCTCAGCTTCAATGGAAAATTATCATTCTGATAAAAAATACTCGTTTATGATTTATGCGACTACGCACGCTCCTTATCCTCTCTCCTGCCATGAAATTTTATCTTCAAATAACTTCCTTTTCGCACAAAATTATTTTCTTGTTGAGAAAACAACTTTTATTACAACTTCAAAATTCTCAAAAAGTAAGCTACAAGATAAATTGCAAATATCAGGATAATCCTTAATGACTAAATTACCAAGCCGCTTTCATTTTATCTCTGCAGAAACTATAGATGCCACCAAAGCTTCCCATAAATTAATTTCCATTTATGGTCATTCTTCCCTCGAAGAAAGTGACGTTATTGTTGCAATTGGTGGGGATGGAACAATGTTGCAAACAGTGCGAGACGTTATGAACACCGGAAAACCTATTTACGGTATGAATCAAGGTTCTGTAGGATTTCTCATGAATGAATTTCATGAACAAAAATTACCAAGTCGCATTGCTGTCGCACATAAAAAGGAAATTCATCCCCTGCGCATGATTGCAAAAGCTGAATGTCAAGAATATATTGAGACACTTGCAATCAATGAAGTCTCATTATTCCGTCAATCTTACCAAGCAGCAAAAATCCGTATCAGTATTGATGACAGCGTGCGTATGGAACAATTAAATTGTGATGGCATCCTCGTTGCAACACCAGCAGGGTCTACTGCATATAATTTATCAGCACACGGACCTATCTTGCCCCTCATGGCTCCCCTTATGGCACTCACCCCCGTTAGCCCCTTTCGTCCTCGTCGATGGCATGGGGCGCTGCTTCCTAATACGGCAATAGTACGCTTTGATATGCTCGAACCTGAAAAACGTCCTGTAAACGCTGCTGCCGATAATGTTGAGGTAAAATCTGTCCATTCAGTTACTATTTCAATGGCAACAGAGGTAACGGTCTCAATCCTTTTTGACTCTAACCATTCATGGGATGAACGTATTTTATCAGAACAATTTCGCTATTAATTATTGTATCATGCTTTCTCTGGGTATATGGCTGTTAGAGTTGACTTTTTTATGAAGGCACTTTAACCCTCTTTGAGAGTATCGAATACTTAAACCTCAAAATAGTTTGGATAGAGAAGTTAAAATCGTAGAGCAATTGATAGAAAAATGGTACCAACTTTAAAAAGTTTTGATGGTTTGGGCCTTTCTGAAAAGGTTATTAAAGCAGTAAGGTCAGCGGGGTATACAGTTCCGACACCTATTCAAAGTGGAACAATTCCTCACGTGCTTCAAAGAAAAGATGTTCTGGGTATTGCTCAAACAGGGACTGGAAAAACAGCTTCTTTTGTTTTGCCTATGCTCACACTTCTTGAAAAAGGCCGTGCAAGGGCGCGAATGCCCCGTACTATCGTATTAGAACCAACACGAGAACTTGCAGCCCAAGTCGAAGAAAACTTCGATAAATATGGAATAAATCATCGTTTAAATGTTGCACTTTTGATTGGTGGTGTTTCTTTTGAACAGCAAGATCGTAAACTTGAACGGGGTGCTGATGTGCTTATCGCAACACCAGGACGTCTTCTCGATCATTTCAAACGCGGTAAATTGCTCCTGATGGGCGTAGAAATTCTTGTTATTGATGAAGCTGATCGCATGTTGGATATGGGCTTTATTCCTGATATTGAACGCATCTGTAAACTCACCCCTTTTACACGTCAAACTTTGTTCTTTTCTGCAACAATGGCGCCAGAAATTGCAAAACTAACAGAGAAATTTTTACATTCTCCTGTTTCTGTTGAAATTACAAAAGCATCTTCAACTGCAACCACAATTACACAGAGGCTCGTCAAATCGGGAAATAAATCATGGGATAAAAGAGCTGTTTTGCGAGAACTTATTCATAATGAAGGTGATGAACTTCAAAACGCTATTATTTTTTGTAATCGAAAAAGAGATATCTCTGAACTTTTTAGATCTCTCGTCAGACATAATTTTAGTGTGGGTGCACTTCATGGGGATATGGATCAATACTCGCGCATGAGCACATTGACCGATTTTAAAGACAATAAACTCACACTTCTTGTTGCATCTGATGTTGCCGCCCGTGGACTTGATATCCCAGCTGTAAGCCATGTCTTCAACTATGACGTTCCCACACACGCTGAAGACTATATTCATCGAATTGGTCGTACAGGGCGCGCAAATCGTAGTGGAAAAGCTTTTACGATTGTTACAAAAGCTGACCAAAAATATGTCAATGCTATTGAAGAAATGAGCAATGAAAAACTTGAATGGCTCAATGGAGATCTTTCTACTTTAACGACCGATGATCAAGAAGACGACGCCGATGTAGAGAAAAAATCTCAAAAATCAGTAAAGAGAACTTCTCAAAAAGGACGCGCTGTTCGAACTAAAAAGTCTTTACAGGATAATAAATTGGATAGCACAGAATCTGCAAACAATATAGAAAATCCGCCTCAAAAGCATCATCATCAAAACAATAAGAACTACACTCCTCTTGGATTTGGCGATGACATTCCAGCATTTATGCTCATAAAAATCCGCACCTAAAAAGTACTCTGAAGGCGCCACTTTTACTTCTCTTGGATAGTTAGCCTTTCTACTATTTTTTCACGCCCTAAAAGCCGTAAAAGTTTTCCCATTTCAGGTCCATGATCCATACCTGTAAGTGCCTGGCGTAATGGCATGAACAAAGCTTTTCCACCACGTCCTGTTTTTTCTTTTAATGCTGTTGTCCAAACTTTCCAACTTTCCTCATTCAAAACACCTTCAGGTAATAAATTGAGTGACTGCTGCACGAAAGCACGATCCTCTGGTGCCACTGTATCAAAATTTTGTTCATCATGAATGATTTTCCACCACAAAACTGCATCATTTACTCTATCAATATTGCTTCTTATCGCGTTCCAAAAGCACTCCGCCTTTTCTCCATCAATAGAAAGGCTTTTAAGTCGCATTTGAACTTCCTCATAGGTTAGCTCATGGACAAAATGACTATTCAAAGCAAGAAGATCAGCAATATCAAATTTTGCAACCGATCTTGACGTATCTTTGAGATTAAAATGCTCTAAAAGCGCTGCTTGATTGGAATAGGGATGTACATTTTGTGATGTCCCAATCAAAACAGCAAGGCATTGAACAGCGATAGATTCAAATCCTTCTTCTCGTAGAGAACGAATAGAAAGATCATTATTACGCTTTGAAAACCCTTTTCCTAAAACTGTAGACAATAAATTGATATGACCAAAAATTGGTAATTCTGCATTAAGAGCTTTAAAAAGAGAAATTTGAGCACCTGTATTTGTAATATGATCATCCCCACGAATAATATGCGTAATAGCCATATCTACATCATCAACAACAGAGGGTAATGTATAAAGGTAGCTTCCATCTTCACGAATAAGAACAGGATCTGAAAGAGAAGCCAAATCAATCGTCTGCTTTCCCTTTACTGCATCATTCCAGCAAACTTCTGTTCGCTTTGTTTGTAGAGGATTATTTTCAAAATTAGGAAGAAGAAAACGCCAATGAGGTTTACGACCTTGTGATTCGAATTCTTTTTTCTCTTCTGCTGTCAATTTTAATGCTGCACGATCATAAATAGGAGGCAATTTGCGTGAAAGTTGGATTTTACGACGCCGCTCTAATTCTTCTTCAGTCTCATAACAGGGATAAAGAAGCCCGCGTTGTTTGAGAATTTCTGCAACTTCATCATACCGGCCAAACCGTTTAGATTGGTGATAAATTTCATCTGGTTGGATACCAAGCCACTCAAGATCAATCGCAATAGCATCAATATATTCTTGTTTGGAACGTTCAGCATCTGTATCATCATAGCGTAAAACAAATGCTCCATTATGCGCTTGCGCATAAAGCCAGTTGAACAAAGCAATACGGATATTTCCAATGTGAACATAACCTGTTGGAGATGGGGCAAAACGAACTTTTGTCATTAAATAATGCTCAACTTTTATCATGAAAACGATTGACTATAGGATAACGACGAGCACGTCCAAGGTTTTTGTAGCTGATTTTTACACCGGGTGCGGACTGTCGCCTTTTATATTCGGCGCCATAAAGAAGGCACTCAATTTGCTCAACCGTTTCCCGTAAATATCCACGTTTAATAATATCACACACGCTCATGTCATTTTCGATAAGAGATTGCAAAATATCATCTAAAATAGGATAGGGAGGAAGAGAATCTTCATCTTTTTGATTTTCCCGCAACTCTGCAGAAGGCGCTTTTTTTATAATATTGGATGGAATGACAATTCCATCCGGCCCCTCAAAATTTTGCAAATGATTTTTATTGCGCCACTCAGCTAATGCATAAACCTGCATTTTATAAATATCCTTAATAGGATTGAAGCCTCCATTCATATCACCGTAAAGTGTTGCATATCCCACAGCCATTTCCGACTTATTGCCTGTTGTCACTACCATTGAACCAAATTTATTGGAAAGTGCCATTAAAAGTGTACCGCGTATACGGCTTTGAAGATTTTCTTCTGTCACATCAGATGGCAACCCTGAAAAAACTGGCGCCATTATGTTCAAACAAGCTTCAACAGGTTGCTCAATCGGTATTATTTCATAATGACACCCTAAAAGACGTGCACACTCTTTAGCATCTTTTAACGATTCTTGCGAAGTATAGTGATAAGGCATCATTATAGTGCGAACTCTCTCAGAGCCAAGAGCATCCACCGCTATTGCTGTACAAAGTGCTGAATCAATCCCTCCTGAAAGACCAAGAATAACGTTCTTAAAGCGGTTTTTATTGACATAATCTCTCAAAGCCAAAACACAGGCTTGATAATCAGCAGCTAACCCATTAAGAAGATTTTCATTGGAACCAGAAACACATTGCCATCCCGTCGTTCTTCGCTGCCAATGACTCAAAGCAAGATGGCTTTCAAAGTGTTTCATTTGAAACACCATTTTGCCTTGTCCGTTCAGCGCAAAAGATCCCCCGTCAAAAACAAGCTCATCTTGGCCACCAACTGGATTGGCATAGATAATTGGCAAGCCAGATTGAAGCGCTTGCGCACGTACAATTTCTACACGTTTCAGTGTTTTCTTGCGGCAATAAGGAGATGCATTAAGAACGAGAATAATCTCGGCTCCTTTACTGCCAAGTTCTGCACAAAGTGAAGAATCATTCCAAATATCTTCACAAATCACTATTCCTACTCCTACCCCACGATAGATAAGAGGATTAGGACGCGAACCGGGAGAAAATACACGCTTTTCGTCAAACTCTGCATAATTAGGCAAATCAAATTTCAAGATTTCAGCAATTATCCGTCCTTCATCAAGAAGCATAGCACCATTGTAAATTTTACCATCCCGCCTTAAAGGAAGACCAATCACGATTCCAGTTCCCCCTGCCGTTTCCTTTGCTAATTCCTTAACAGCATCTTCACATCTCTTTGTAAACGCAGGTTTAAGAACAAGATCTTCTGGTGGATAAGCACTAATAAAAAGCTCAGTGAATAAAACAAGGTCAGCTCCCTTTTCCTTAGCTTCCTGATACACCCTTGCGGCAAGAGAAAAATTTCCTTCAATATCACCAACAACGGGATTTAATTGGGCAACTGCTACCCGAAAATCATTTTTCATAAGTCTTTGTATCATTTCATCAGTTTTGAAACCACAACTCTATTTTAACCACCAAAAATAGTCTTTTTTTCGAAAAATCCCCCTTACAAACACCTAAAATAAAAAATGTTGTGTCATGTTTTATCTAACCATTTGCAGCAAATCCTAATGAATCAGTATCACGATTTTTTTTAAGGAGTTCAGCAACAAGAAACGCTAGTTCCAAAGCCTGATCTGCATTTAATCGGGGATCACACTGCGTATGATAGCGATCAGACAAATCTTCTGCAGAAATAGCATGTGCACCACCTGTGCATTCGGTTACATTACGACCAGTCATTTCAATGTGAATGCCACCTGGATAAGTTCCTTCCCCACGATGCACTGAAAAAAAATTTTCAACTTCTTTTAAAACATAATCAAAGGGACGAGTCTTATAGCCATTTGCTGTAACTGTATTGCCATGCATTGGATCACACGACCATACAACCTTACGTTTTTCCCGCTCAACTGCACGGATCAATTTAGGAAGATAATTTTCAACTTTATCATACCCAAAACGCGTAATGAGAATCAATCGCCCCATCTCATTTTCAGGATTCAAAATATCAATCAATCTCAAAAGTTCATCAGGTTCAATGGAAGGACCACATTTCAACCCAATCGGATTTTTAATACCGCGACAATATTCAACGTGAGCATGGTCAATCTGACGTGTACGATCACCAATCCATAACATATGACCGGATGTTGCATACCAATCTCCAGAAGTCGAATCAATTCGTGTTAAAGCTTCTTCATAACCAAGCAAAAGTGCTTCATGGCTGGTATAAAAAGATGTTTCACGTAATGAAGAATTTGTTTTGGAAGTAATTCCTATGGAACGCATAAAATCAATCGCTTCAGAAATACGCTCTGCTAATAGCTCATAACGCTCACCCTGTGGGCTGTTAGAAACGAAACTCAACATCCATGCATGAACATTTTCTAAATCGGCATACCCCCCTTGTGAAAAAGCACGCAACAGATTAAGCGTTGCTGCGGATTGGCGATAAGCCATAGACATTCGTTGTGGATCAGGAATACGAGAATCTGCTCCAAACTCAATACCATTAATAATATCCCCCCGATAAGAAGGAAGTTCAATTTCCCCCTTTTTTTCCATATCAGAAGAGCGCGGCTTTGCAAACTGTCCAGCAATACGACCAATTTTAACAACAGGTTTAAAACTGCCAAAAGTTAAAACAACCGCCATTTGCAAAAATACACGAAAAAAATCACGGATATTATCAGCTTCGTGTTCTGCAAAGCTTTCTGCACAATCTCCACCTTGCAATAAAAAAGCCCGACCCTGTGCAACAGCTGCTAATTCATTTTTCAAATCACGTGCTTCACCCGCAAAAACTAAAGGAGGATAGCTACGTAGCTTGCGTTCAACATCCGCTAACACAAATTCATCCGGATAAGTCGGAACTTGTTTAATTGGCTTCGCTCTCCAAGATCTAGGCGTCCATTCTTTTATCATCATACTTTCTCCAGAGCTTAAGCTCACAACTTATCGTAATAAAAGCTTCGTCGCTTACCATAACGTGCGTTGTTCAATTTTCTACTTTTCTTCCATTTTCATAGACATAACTTGGTTTATACATCGTTACAAGCTCTTCTGCCATTGTTGGATGCACGGCCATGGTTTCATCAAAGATATCTTTCGTCAGTTTTCCTTTGAGAGCTATCCCTATAAGCTGTGCCATCTCACCAGCGTTCTCTCCCAAAATATGAACACCTACAACGGTACGACTTTCACCATCAACAATGAGCTTCATAAACATTTTCTCTGAACTCCCAGAAAAAACATTGCGCATAGGACGGAAGACTGAACGATAAATTTCAAGATGTTTATAACGGCGTACCGCATCTTCTTCTGAAAGACCAACTGTTCCAATTTCGGGCTGTGAAAAAACAGCTGTCGTGATTAAATCATAATCAGGTGTTGTAGGTGTATTCTCAAACGCAGTCTTAACGAAGCACACTGCATCATGAATTGCAACAGGTGTCAATTGAATATGACCTGTTACATCACCAACAGCCCAAATGTGGGGTATATTTGTTGTCATTCTTTCATCAACAACAACTGCACCAAATTCATCCAGTTTAACGCCTGCCCGTTCGAGTCCTAAACCCGCTGTATTTGGCACACGCCCCGTAGCCAACATAATCCGATCAGTACTGATCGTTTGTCCACTTGATAAAACAACATTATAACAATTCCCTCTCGCTTGCACTTTGGAAACTGTCACCCCATAGATAATAGAAATCCCTTTTTCAATCATTGCATCATTAAGTAATTGTCGCAAGTCATAGTCAAAGTTACGAAGAATTAAATCACCACGATGGAGTAGTGTCGTTTTTACACCTAATTCATGAAAAATATTGGCAAATTCAATACCAATATATCCGCCACCAACAATGACTATTGATTTTGGAAGTTTTTCAAGGTCAAAAATTTCATTAGAGGTGAGACACAAATCATTGCCTTTTATCGCAGTGTTTGGTGCAATTTTTGCCCCCGTCGCGATCAAAATTTTTTTTGCCCTTACCCGCTCACCTGTTGCAGAGAGCTCTAATGTATGACTATCCACAAAGACAGCACGACTTTCATAAATATGAACATTATTATCTTGTAAGCTCTTGCGATAAAGCCCTTCTAATCTTGATATCTCTTTATTTTTAGCCACAACCAATTTTTCCCAGCTAAAAATTGGATCAGCATATCTCCACCCAAAACCAATGCTTTTCCTGAATTCTCGTGCATATTGTGACGCATAAACGTATAATTTTTTTGGAACACAACCGCGAATAACACAGGTGCCTCCTATACGATACTCTTCTGCTATAGCGACACGCTTACCAAGCCCTCCAGCAAGGCGTGCCGCACGCACCCCACCAGAACCACTTCCAATAACGAATAAATCAAAAAATTCCACGAACTGTTCCTTCTCATACGTCTACAATAACGGGCTATGGTCATTTGTTATCAAACGAAAATCTTTTTTATTTTCAAGCACTCTTTTTTTACAGCGCAGCTTTCTGAAAAGACCTGCTTTTATTAAAACGGCGGGAAACCGCCGCTTTTAAAAATAAACATTGCACATTGATTGTAACGAAATGAACCAAACTATTTTTTATTTTCTGAAGTATTAGATTTCATAGGTATAATGGAGTTGTTCAAATTAAGTGTTTCAGACATCTCTTTTTTTACATTTTTTATAAAATCCTGCATAAGAGCAGAACGCCACGCATCGAATGTAGAATAAGAATCACGTGCAATATTTGGAACTTCTGTCAAAAATTTTTTACCGGTATCAGAATTGTAAAATGCTGTGATTGCATCAAGTTCTTTTTGAGTAAAATATTTCGCATATACGTGAGCAATCTCTTTTTCTAAATCAGAGTGTCGTTTAGCCAGAGCAAGCGCTTGTTTGTCAACAACCTCGGAAATAGCAGTGGCTAAATTGGGATCGTCGCTGATTAATTCATCCTTTAGATCATGTGCCGCATTCGGTAAAAAATTATCAAATTGATCAGTTGCACGAATGGCACTTATAGCCTTCCTAGCTGAATCCAAATGCTGATCACTCACGCCTTGTGCATAAACCATTCCAATATTCACAACAAAAACGGCAACTGCACCTAAATATACGGCAAAACGCCGAAAAAAAAGTATTGTTTTCATTTAATGATTACCCCGATTATTAATTAACTATTAATTATAATTCAAATTCGTTATTTTATTCAAAATCTTCAACACCCTTTATTATCATGCTAACATATCGTCATGTAAACTGTCTCTTCTAAAAATCAAACGGTTCTAAAACTTTTATTTGGCCATCTGCCATCGCTACAACAGCACGCGAAGCTAATCCCAAAAAAAGACCATGCTCAATAACACCAGGAATTGCAAGAAGCGCTTCAGATAATGATTTTGGTTGCAAAATACGCCCAAAATATGCATCAAGAATGAAGTGACCACCATCTGTTTTAAAAGGATTGTCCCCATCCATTCGGAGTGTAATTTCTCCAGAAAGCCCTAAATCATCGGCTGCTTTTTCAATGGCTCTGCGTGTAGCATTCATACCGAACAGATTGACTTCAATTGGCAACGCAAAAGTGCCAAGCGTTTTTACTATTTTTGTTTCATCAGCTATAACAAGCATCGTACGAGATGCAGTCGCTACAATTTTTTCACGCAACAACGCTCCACCACCCCCTTTAATAAGCGTCATCTCTGGGCCAATTTCGTCAGCACCATCAATATCAAGATCAAGTTCAGGCATTTGTTCTAAAGTAGTGGTAGGCACTCCAAATTTACGACAGAGCTGCTCAGAATGCAGTGAAGTAGTAACACCCGTTACACGCAAACCATCCGCGACGCGCTCACCAAGAAGGCGAATAAATTCATTCGCTGTAGAACCTGTTCCTATCCCAAGCCGCATATTATCTTGAACAAACTCAAGTGCTTTAGCAGCCGCCATTTTTTTTAATTGCCGAACATTCATGAATCACTTCACCTTTGCGCCAATCAATGACATCCATTACAGACTAACAACAAAAATAGCCTATTGTCTCAACCTGCCATAAATTTATTCGCCACCTTTTTGTTAAATAAACTGTTAATTGCTATAAAATACATGATGATAATAAAATAGAATAATTAATAATTTTATCTCTTTCTAAAATTTATTAACATTTTCCATAACCAATAAGCATTTTAGCTCACTGCTATTGATAAGGTGTACTAAATACTTTTACAAATTTATGAATTATGCAGATACTAAGAAGGTCATCTGCTTTTTTTGAAAAAACATGAATCATCAGTTAGCTCTAGTGGAACACTAACAATGCCGTAACAAAATAACAAAGCATGAACAAAAAATATACCTCTCATTTCCTATTCTGTTATTATTCAGACTGAGTAAGGAAGGAGAATGAGTGGTTATACGATTTTTGTGAATGATTCCTGTGCATATTCCACGGTCTATGAAATCCCATTGAAGACCAAATAATCTCTCCACTTTTAGTCATCATAACGCTCCCTCGTGATAACAATTGTTGGGAAGTAAATGTTATTTTTGCTTTTTTGTTACATGCCTGATCATCTATTGCAAATGCTGTAATCATAATGTCTGACTCTACGCATCGATCTGTTTCTCCACGCAATAAAGTCACTCTTAATCCATTTTCTAATAAGGACGTACATACATGATTATCACAAACGAACTGTCCCTTAAATGGAGGACCATACTTTGTTGGCTTGATCGTCTCATTAACACGAAATGATTTTTTCCATATGGATGCCATAAACTGAGAGATGTGATAACGATCAATATATAATTTCTTTTTATTGATAACACCCACAAGCCTCATGTTATCTGCTATAATGAGCTGTACAGGTGAATGCATAAAGCAAACATAAATACCAGCTAAAATTAAAAAACTAAAAAAGATCCTGATGGGTGTTTTACAAAAAATCAGTCCAACAAAACCTATATTCAATAAGACAAACGCAGATAACGGCATAAATCCAGGATTCAAATCAGGAGAAATATCCTTTATAGTGTGAGCAATTTTTATCACAAGACCGACACCAAAACCTATAATTTGAAGCGGTAACCATTCAAGACCAAAAAACATTGCAAGGACTGCTATTAATCCAAAAGGTATGATGAGAATTGATACTATCGGCAAAGCTAAAGCATTGCTGATAATACTAAGAAATGCAATATTGGAAAAATGATAAGCAGCATAAATTCCACTGGCAGTTCCCGCTATAAATGAAGATGAACATACTGAAAGTATCGATAAGAATGCAAAATGAATCGCTCCACCTCCAACATAAGCAGGTGTTGTTTTATTTTTACGAAAAAATGACCTCCCGCTCCACCAATCGAAAAACGCAATCAAAGCTGCTGTTGCAGAAAAAGACATTTGAAAGCCTGGTCCTAATATTTCATGTGGCTTAACAGCCAAAATTATCAAACCTGCAATAACAAAATTGCGCATTGTTATAGCGGAACGATTACATAATACAGCAACCAACATAACAGCAATCATCACAAAACTTCTTTGTGCTGATACAGCCATGCCAGACAGTAACAAATAAAAAACTGTCATCATTAATGCAACAATAGCTGCAAATTTTTTAGAGGAATAATAGGATGAGAAAACTGGAAAAAGTGCTAAAAAACTACGGATACTCACAAGAACTATGCCACTCAACAAAGTCATATGCAAACCTGATATTGATAAAATATGCGCTAATCCAGCCATACGCAATGCTTCGTTTGTGCCATTTGAAATACCACCCCGCTGCCCCGTTATAAGAGCAGCTGCAACACTGCCCTTTTCTTGATCAATGGCCATACGGATTCTTTGTGTCATGTTTGTTCGTAAATTTTCAATTTTCTGTAGAAGTATACCTAATATTCTATTGGGCTGTGAAACTGATATTTTAATTGGCTTTCCCAGGTAAATTCCCTGAGCACCAATTCCTTTAAAATAATTATGGAAACTGAAATCGTAACCTCCTGGACGTACTGGCCCAGATAATGCGATGATCTTGATTTTCCCATATAGCCCATCGCCAATTGCTAATCCATATGGCAAATGTCTTGCCGATAAACGGACACGATTAGGTCCATGACGTAATGCTGGCTTTTCCGTCTTCAAAATATCCAAAACTAAACGAAATCCCCCTCTTTGCATTGCCTCAATAGAGACAATTCTTCCCGTTAATGTTGTAACGACATCACCACTTAGCATTGGTGTAGATATACGCCACGTTTCTACTTTTGCAGCCAAAGCACCCAATACAATACAAAATAGAAATCCCACGGTAATCCATATTCTCGGATAAAGGCGCAAAATGTAGAGCATTCCGAGAAAGATACTCATTAACACACCAAATTGCCCCCAATTTGGCTCTTGCTCTAAACTAAAATAAAAAATGATACCTGTGGAAAAAAAGACTAAAATCAACGACAAAAGAATTCCAAAAGAGATTTCTTTATTTATACAATCTACAAACCACTTCCAGAAAAAAGTTATTGCTTCTTTTAAAGGTGTAAATAAAAAAATCTTTTGTTTGTTATGGCCGTCGTTATTTGCATCATAAAGGATGAGAAAGGCATCTTGCCGTATCATATGTGTTTTTTTTCTTTCTGAAACACCGTTTATGGATAAGCCATCTTTAACTTTATTTTTATTAAACATTCGCGAATCCCCACCCTACTTGCAATGCTGCTATTGCACCCCTTACTACCTATGCTAACATGGCCCTTCTATAAATTTCTATAAATAATATTTTTAACTTTAAAGGAAAATATCCGTGTCCGTTATCACCCGATTCGCCCCCTCACCAACAGGATTTCTTCATATCGGAGGTGCCCGTACTGCCCTCTTTAATTGGCTTTATGCAAAACATACTGGTGGCAAAATGCTTTTACGA
This sequence comes from Bartonella sp. B23, assembly GCF_053793815.1. Taxonomy (NCBI): domain Bacteria; kingdom Pseudomonadati; phylum Pseudomonadota; class Alphaproteobacteria; order Hyphomicrobiales; family Bartonellaceae; genus Bartonella; species Bartonella sp. B23. The sequence continues at coordinate 512,919 of NZ_CP200033.1, read as the reverse complement.
ATTGAAGACACAGATCGAGAACGCTCAACAGAAACAGCTGTAAAAGCCATTATAGATGGCTTGCACTGGATGGGTCTTAACTATGAAGGTGATCCTATTTCGCAATTCGAACGTGCAGAACGCCATCGCCAAGTCGCTGAACAATTGGTAAAAAATGGCAAAGCTTATTATTGCTATACTTCTCCTGAAGAATTAGCTGAAATGCGCGAGAATGCCCGTGCAGAAGGTCGTCCACCACGTTATGATGGGCGTTGGCGCAACCGTGATATTTCTGAAGCTCCTAAAGGCATCACACCGGTTATTCGTATAAAAGCTCCACAAGATGGAGAAACAATTGTGCATGACCGAGTCCAAGGTGACGTGCGCTTCCCTAATAAAGATCTGGATGATTTTATTATTTTACGTTCTGATGGCTTACCTACCTATATGCATGCCGTTGTCGTTGATGATCATGATATGGGCGTAACACATATCATACGCGGTGATGATCATCTTACAAATGCAGCACGTCAAACAATTATCTTTAATGCAATGGGGTGGGATATCCCTGTTATGGCACATATTCCACTTATTCACGGTGAAAATGGTGCAAAACTCTCAAAACGTCATGGTGCATTAGGTGTTGATGCCTATCGAACGATGGGATACCTTCCTGCTGCTTTGCGCAATTACCTAGTCCGTCTAGGTTGGAGTCATGGTGATGACGAATTGATTTCAATCGAAGATATGATTTCTTGGTTTGATATTGATGATATTAACAAAGGTGCGGCTCGTTTTGATCTCAAAAAGCTAGATGCCATCAATGGACACTACATACGCACAAGCAATGACAGAGATCTTTTTGTTGCTGCACTTAATATTCTACCAGAACTTGAAGGAGGATTAAAAATAATAGAACGACTTGATGAACAACGCCGTGATCAATTTTTTAGAGCTATACCAAATTTGAAAGAACGTTCAAAAACACTGTGTGAACTCATTGACAATGCCTCCTTCATTTTTACACAACGACCCTTACTTCTTGATGAAAAAGCACAAACACTCTTAGAAAAAAATGGCCTATCCATCTTAGAAGGCATCTATTATACTCTAAAAGAATGCCCCTCTTGGGACACAGAAACGTTGGGTGAAACTCTTCGATCTTATGCACGAACACAGGATCTCAAATTAGGAGCTGTTGCCCAACCACTTCGGGTAGCTCTCACAGGACGCACAACATCACTAGGGGTTTTTGATGTTCTGATTTTATTGGGACGAGACGAGGCTCTCAACCGCATAAATGACCAACTCCTCATGACCGCGTAAGCTAATTGCATGTACCTGTATTTACTTAGCCAAATGAGTGTTTAAGTAGAAATTTCTCAACGTGAACCGAAGACTGCCCTATATCTTAAGCAGTACATATTTTATAAAATTACAGATAAAAAAATATTTTTAGATTGCATGAGTCAACTTTTAGAGTAAATCTACTTTCAACGTGGGTGGGAAAATCTTCCGTTATATACCTCCCTATTTAAATCTAGATTTTAGGGCGAAGGATCTGAAAGGAACATCTAATGTCTGAGAATAAAGCGTACCTTACAGTAAATGATAAAAAAATAGAACTCCCTGTGCGTAAGGGCACGAGCGGACCTGATGTCATTGAGATTGCTTCTCTCTATAAAAAAACAGACATTTTTACTTATGATCCTGGCTTTACCTCAACTGCTTCTTGTGAGTCGAAAATTACTTATATTGATGGCAATAAAGGAGTATTGCTTTATCGCGGTTATCCTATCGATCAATTGGCTGAAAAAGGAGACTTTCTCGAAACCTGCTACCTTTTGCTTTATGGTGAACTCCCAACAAAAAAAGAAAAAAATGACTTTGACCGTTGTATTATGCAACACACGATGGTACATGAGCAATTTGCACGGTTCTTTCACGGATTTCGTCGCGACTCACATCCCATGGCCGTCATGGTTGCATGTCTTGGGGCTATGTCTGCATTTTATCATGACTCTATTGATATTACAGATCAGCAGCAGAGGTTGATCGCTTCTGTTCGACTCATCTCAAAAGTTCCTACTTTTGCTGCTATGGCCTATAAATACAGTATCGGACAAGCTTTTGTTTATCCGCGAAATGATCTTAGTTACGCTGCAAATTTCCTTCGTATGTGCTTTTCTGTTCCTTGTGAAGAATACAAAAGCAATCCTGTACTCACTCGAGCAATGGATCGAATTCTTATCCTTCATGCAGATCATGAACAAAACGCTTCTACATCCACCGTACGCCTTGCAGGATCATCGGGCGCCAACCCGTTTGCATGTATTGCAGCAGGTGTTGCATGCCTTTGGGGACCAGCGCATGGTGGAGCTAATGAAGCATGCTTAAAGATGTTACAAGAAATAGGTTCCGTTAAGAGAATTCCTGAATTCATTGCACGTGCAAAAGATAAAAATGATCCTTTCCGCATGATGGGATTTGGTCATCGAGTCTACAAAAATTATGACCCACGTGCAAAAATCATGCAAAAAACCTGCCATGATGTTTTAAAAGAACTAAATATTCAAGATGATCCACTTCTTGACATCGCTATAGAACTTGAGAAAATAGCCTTAAATGATGAATATTTTATTGAGAAAAAGCTTTATCCAAATGTTGATTTCTATTCCGGCATTACATTAAAAGCTCTAGGCTTTCCAACCGAAATGTTTACTGTTCTTTTTGCATTAGCGCGTAGTGTCGGTTGGGTTGCACAATGGAAAGAAATGATTGAGGATCCTGCACAAAAAATCGGTCGTCCTCGTCAACTCTATACAGGTTATGCCATGCGTGAATATGTCCCTGTAGATAAACGTATGAATTAAACAAAATAACCAAATCAATAAAGTTCCAATTTATTGGAGCTTTATTATAGGTAATCAAATGCCATAATCTGAAAGTGCCTTTATAAATCTTGATTGTAAAATTCTTTTTGCAGATATAGTACTGTCATAGGGGTTGTGCAGAAAATTTTCTGATGGTTTTTGTTTAAAAAATAAATAAAATTCACAACGATTTTTTAGATCGAAAAAATATTGATAAAAAAGATACAAAATTTAACTTATGCTTCTGATTTTGCTCAATTGAGCGTATTCTCCGTCATCCTGTGTAAAAATTTGGTAGCATTATCGCATGTTAAACTCAAAAACATTAGAAATTTTGTGTTCTGCCTCTAAGAATAGTACTCCAAAAAAATTAGATACACTCTTGCAACTTTTCTACGCAAAATGATTTCTACCAAAGAAGTGCCACAAGAAGCATCATTGTGTAATTGGCATCCCCTCAAAAATTCTTTTCAAAATTATCTGTTAATAACGCACTTTTTTACAAGAAAAATATTCACTCTTCTCAGAAAATAAATCCCAAAGTATTTAAGTATTTAAGCGTTTTATAATACTAGTAATGACAATCGCATTTTACTTTTTTCCTAATGTATAAAATTTCTTTATGCTTACAATTGAATAATTTCTCTTCAAAGAGAAATTCCACATTTTAAAAATAAATAAATTTTTTTGATAATAATATTCGTTATGATAGTAGTAAAATAGAGTACCCTTAAATTTTTGAATTGCTCCAAAACAGCTTACAGATTATAAAAAATCACGGCGATCTCATATTTTTCCGCTTTTCTGACAGGAGAACAGGATGAAATTATTTAAAATAGTTCTTATAATAAGCGCAACACTGTTCATCCAATCTGCCAATGCCAAAACGCTGAAAATTGCGAGCGATGCCTCATACCCTCCATTTAGTTACATTAATTCAAATAATGAATTGCAAGGCTTTGATATTGATATCTCTTATGCACTTTGTGAAAAAATGAACGTTGAGTGTACAATCACCATTCAAGACTTCGGAGGAATGATTCCTGGACTTCTCGCAAAAAAATACGATGCTATCATCTCTTCCCTTGCTCCTACACAAGAGCGCTTACAAAAAATTGATTTCACAGATCCCTATTATAGCACAGCGTTAGCTGTAGTTGTTGCCAAAGATTCAGAAATTAAGGAGATCTCAGCGAAGGCCTTTAAAGGTAAAAATCTTGGTGTGCAATCGAATACAACACAAGCCGCGTATGCTGAAGATCATTATGCCTCTGAAGGGGTGAATATTAAACTCTATCCTACAATAATAGAAGTGAATCGTGATCTTTTAAGCCACAGGCTTGACGTGATAATCAGCGATAAAGTGCATGCATTAAACTGGCTCCAAAATGAAGGAAAAGGCTGCTGCCAACTTCTAGGAATTCTTGAAGAAACAAAATTTCCTATCGCAATTGCAATCCGTCAAAATAATAACGATCTTAAAAATAAATTTAATCAAGCAATAAGAGAAATCCGTTTGGATGGAACCTATAATAAAATTATGAGAAAATATTTTACATCCGATATTTACTAAAATAAATATGGGCTAAAATTGGACGAGCTGTCTATTTTTGAAGATAGCATTTGTAATTATCAAAAAGTCAGTATTTCTTGGTACCTAAATATTTTACAATGCTAATGACGACAACAGTGTGTTGCTTTTGTCTTCCAAAAATTTAGGCTTGTACATAGATTGAGTTGACTTTTTTAAAACAAAATTTTGTATTTTTTGAATAAAACAATAAAAATCTTCTTATAAGATGCAGTTATGCGATACAATTAATGTGATATTTGTTTTTTTATATTTATTATAATGAGAGCAAAATGAACACAAATAAATTTTCGCATTGCTCCCTCAAAAATTTACAGATTATAAAATACATGACAATCTCATTTTCATGCTTATTCAACAGGAGAACATAATGAAATTATTTAAAATAGCTCTTATAATAAGCGCAACACTGTTCACACAATCTGCCAATTCTCAAACGCTAAAGATTGCAAGTGAAGGATCATACCCTCCATTTAGTTATATTGACTCAAATAACGAACTCAAAGGATTTGATATTGATATATCTTATGCACTTTGTAAAAAAATGAATGTCGAGTGCACTATCAACACTCAAGACTTTGAAGGAATGATTCTCGGTCTTCTTTCCCAAAAATACGATGCTATCATCGCTTCCCTCGCTCTTACACAAGAGCGTTTACAAAAAATTGATTTCACAGATCCCTATTATAACACAGCGTTAGCTGTAGTTGTTACCAAAGATTCAGAAATTAGGGAGATCTCAGCAAAAGCCTTTAAAGGTAAAAATCTTGGTGTGCAATCAAATACAACGCAAGCTGCATACGCTGAAGATCATTATGCCTCTGAAGGAGTAAATATAAAACTCTATCCTACAACAATAGAGGTTAATCGTGATCTTTTAAGCCATCGCATTGATGTCGTTATCCTTGATAAACTTCATGCATTAAACTGGCTCAAAAATGAAGGAAAAGACTGCTGCCAACTTCTAGGAACTCTAAAAGAAACAAATTTTCCTATTGCAATTGCAATTCGTAAAAATAATAATGATCTTAAGAATAAATTCAATCAAGCAATACAAGAAATCCGTTTGGATGGAACATATGATAAAATTATGAAAAAATATTTTACATCCGATATTTATTAAATATCACTCTGAACTAAAATTAAAAGACTATTTATTACTAAGAAAATTATCTAACTCTTTATGAGGGACACAGGAATGATTGAAGATTTAGCATTGCTATCATTTGGCAATGGTCAATGGGGTATGGTTATACTTTCTAGTGCAGGAATGACGCTGTCATTGGCTTTGTGCTGTGGACTCTTAGGACTTCCTTTAGGTCTTCTAACTGCTGTAATGATTCGATCTAATATTAAAATAGCTAAAGCCATAGCGTCTCTCTTTTCATTGGTATTCCGTGGATTACCAGAGCTTTTAACATTATTTTTAGTTTACTATGGCTTACAGAATATTATTCAAATTGTTTTTGATTATTTCAATATTGAAATAATATTCAGTATCAATGCTTTTGTTGCCGGTGTTCTTGCACTCAGTATGGTTCTTGCTGCCTTTTCCTGTGAAGTTTGGCTTGGAGCATTCAACATTTTTGATAAAGGCCAATATGACGCGGCTAAAGCTCTAGGTCTTGCACGCTCAACTACATTTTTTCGTATTGTTTTTCCTCAGCTCATTCAAAATGCTTTGCCAGGGCTTTCTAATAATTGGCTTACCTTACTTAAAGATACATCCCTCGTATCAACTATTTCACTTGTTGACCTTATGCGACAAACGAACTTAGCAGTCGCAGCTACCGATAAACCAATGCTGTTTTATCTTGTGGCATGCTTACTCTATTTGTTATTTTCAGCGTTTTTTTCTACAATCCTGCGCCATTTAGAAACATACACTCAAGTAGGATATCGAAAGGTGTTGGGCTGATGATCCCTGAGTGGCTTTATTTCCTTTTTAATCCTGATCTTTTGAATCGTTATGGGCTAAAATTTATTGATGGCTTTATTGTCACTGTTGAGCTTGTTTTTATTGCTTGCTCTATTGGTTTTTTTCTTGGCATGCTCATCGCATTTGCGCGTTTATCAAATAATAAATTTGTACGATACTTTGCAGAGATTTATGTCTATTTTTTTCGTGGATCTCCTTTGTTGGCTCAACTTTTTCTTTTTTATTACGGACTTGGTTCAATGAATGACTTCTGGCAACGGGTTGGTTTGTGGTGGTTTTTTCAAAATGCATGGTACTGTTGTCTTTTCATTTTTTCTCTTAATTCTTCTGCCTATCAATCCGAAATCTTTAAAGGGAGTTTTCTATCTGTAACAGCTGGACAACGTGAAGCATCAAAAACTTTAGGATTGAGCAGTTCTGTAACATTTTTTAGAGTTATTCTTCCGCAAGCCATGGTTGTAGCATTACGCCCTTTGGGAAATGAAGTTATTTTAATGATAAAATCCAGTGCCATTGCCTCACTCATCACTGTTTATGATTTAATGGGGATTGCCAAACTGACTTATTCACGTACATTCGATTTTCAAGTTTACGTTTGGGCTGCTTTTATCTATCTTTTTATCGTTGAGCTCATTCATCGTTTTATTGTTTTTATCGAATATCGCCTGACCCGATACCTGCGATAAATGAAGTAATCATAAAAACCTTTATCAAATCAAAATGTTAAATTAATCAATTTATTTATCAACGAAAGAATGAAATAAGATGAATTTAGAAAATAATAAATCTGTCCATACCGCTGAAAACTCTGTGATTTCTATTCGAAATTTAAATAAATGGTATGGAGATTTTCAAGTGCTCTACGACATTAACTTCGATGTTAAAATTGGTGAGCGCATCGTTATCTGTGGCCCTTCCGGATCAGGAAAATCCACTTTGATTCGTTGTATTAACCAATTAGAAAAGGCACAAAAAGGTTCAATTTGTGTCTATAACGTTGACATTCATGCTGCCCCCTTATACCAGCAAAAAAACGTTCTGCGTAAAATAGGAATGGTATTTCAGAACTTTAATTTATTTCCCCATATGAGCGTTATGCAAAATTGCATTTTAGCACCCATGACAGTTCAGGGACTTTCAAAAGAACAAGCAAAAGAACGGGCAATCCATTATCTTAAAAACGTTGGAATTGAGAAACACTGTAACAAATACCCTCTACAACTCTCTGGCGGGCAACAACAGCGTGTCGCAATTGCCCGTGCACTTTGTATGGAACCTGAAGTAATGCTTTTTGATGAGCCAACGTCGGCTCTTGATCCAGAAAGTGTCGGAGAAGTTTTAGAAATTATGGTTCAATTAGTAGATACAGGTATAACAATGCTCTGCGTTACCCATGAAATGGGTTTCGCGCGCGAAGTTTCTAAAAGAATACTCTTTTTAGAAAATGGAAAGATTATTGAAGATACAGCATCTGACGAATTTTTTGCCAATCCTAAAAGCCAACGTGCCGGTGATTTTCTTGCTAAAATTAAACACTAATTATCAAAGTTGTTTTATTTATGCAGGTTTAGTCCTGTTTTTTAGAAGAGTGATAATCGTTTGCGCACCAACAACTCCCGATGGTACTTCAGTTTTCATTTTTTGTTCAACCATCTCAAAAGCATCGAGTTGTGCCTGCCGTAATAAAGGATTATACAAAAGTTGTTCTATCTGCCTTGCTAACATGCCAGGACGTAGAAATTCGTTAAAATATTCTGGTACAATAGGTTTATCAGAAATAATATTTGGAAGAGCAGCACTCCATAACATCACTTTTGGAAAAATGAATAATTTAGACAAAAAATCAAGTTTATAGCAAAGAACCATGGGAATTTTTGCTAATGCTAATTCAAGTGAGACCGTCCCAAGTGCTGCAAGTGCAACATCTGCATCCGCAAAAGCACGCCATTTTGCATCTTCACCAACAACAATTTTCACTTTGCTTTTCCAGTCCTGTACAAAATCACGAATTTTGTCCACCAAATGTGGTAAAGTCGGTAAAATAATACGTAAATTAGGAATGCGTTGCGCAAGAATTTCTACTGCTTCTTTAAAAATAGGCATTAAGCAGCGAATCTCTAAATTGCGTGATCCTGGCAAAATAATCAACGTAGAGCATAATGCTTGTTTACTACGCGATTGTTTTTTTTCTGATTGAACAGTCAGAAGTGGAGGATAAGTTAAAAGACGATGTCCAACATAGGTAGTGGGAGGACCACCAAAATCTTGCATAATTTTTTCTTCAAAAGGAAAAATTGCCAAAATATGGTCAACAAATTTACGCATAGTTTTAGCACGCTGTGGTCGCCATGCCCAAACAGTTGGTGCGATATATTTGATGATAGGAATAGAAGGTGCTAAAATACGTACCTTTTTTGCAACGCGATGGGTAAAATCAGGACTATCAATAATAATTAAACAATCAGGTTGTTCTCGCGCGATAAATTTGGACAAATTGCGAATATGCATTAGCAACGATGGCAATTTTTTTAACACTGCACCTAAACCTATTAAAGCGATATCATGAAAATCAAAAACACTTTTTAAACCTAATGCCTTTAAATGCCTCCCACCCACACCAATCAAATGAATATCGCATCCTGTCTGCTGCGATAAAAAAGAAATTAAATCTGCTCCAAGAAAATCACCAGATTCCTCACCCGCAACAACAGCAATTTTTAAGCAACAATCATTCATGATTAATCTTTTCAAATATTTCTATAAACAAAGAATATTGGTTAGCTTTTTCTATTGTTGTCTTCATTGATAATATCAAACTTCTATTTGCCTCCACCGCAATGCCAGACAACCCGCTCTTTGCAATATTCATTATCGTCACAGGCCCGATTGATGGTAAATCGACACGATGATCTTGTTGTGGTTTTGCACATTTTACAAGAACACCACCTTTAGGCGGTATTTGCTTTCTTTCTCGCATTTCATGAACCCGCCATAGCATATTATCAGTTCCCTCTGCTCCCTCGAGTGCAATCACCCTTCCATTGATAGCCACGGCTGCTTGCCCTATATCCAATCTGCCTAAAAGCTTCGCTGCCTCTGCTGCTAAGAAAATGTCTTTTTTCTCTTTTCGAGTAGCTCGCCGCAATGTTAAATTGAATTCTGTTTGGGCTAAAAGATCTGGCACTATTTCGTGGACACCAACAACACGAAAACCATACGATTCAATAATTTGTATAAAAGCCTTCAATAACGCATCGTCCCCCTTTTTTAAAGCACACAGTAGTTTAGGTAAAGCTAAAAAAGTTGTTAAATCAGGACGCAATTGCGTAAAAAGTGGTCGCTTTTTTACACCACCCGCCAAAACGATATTACAAATAGAGGCTGCTTTTAAGATTTTAATGAGGCGTGCTAATTCTACAATTGATAACTCACAATGCTCATAACGATAAAGTACAGCATCTGCCTCACCACGCAACAGTACGAGAAAGGGATTTTGTCCATCTTTTTCAAGAGCCTGAGCAACACTAATCGGCAGAACACCATTGCCTGCTATAATAGCAGTGCGGCCGGAAAGAAAACTTCTGGCACCAGAGACAGACATTTTTAATCCTTATTTTCTTTCACTTTATCACCTTCAAATTTTGGTGTACAATAAAAACGTTTTCCTTTTTCCTTAATAAAATTAACTATGTCAAGAACAGACTGCGAAGTAGAATAGAACGAAGAAACATCACTTACACGCTCTTTAAATGGTTTGCTATGATCAAAAAGCATGACAACCGCATGGCGTAATGCATGGATATCTTTACGCTCAAGTCCCGCCCGCTTCATACCAATGATATTTAATCCAGCAAGTTTTGCCTGTACCCCAACAGCTGTTCCATAGGGAATGAGATCACCAACCAACGCTGATACACCGCCGATAAATGCATGATGCCCAACACGAACAAATTGATGCACAGCAGCACCACCGCCAATAATAACATAATCATCAACGGTAACATGACCTGCAATCATCGCATTATTTGCAAACGTTACATGATTACCAACATGGCAATCGTGGGCGACATGGGCATAACAAAAAAATTGGCAATTATCACCAATAATCGTCATTCCCACACTCGAATCGGAACCTCTATGCATTGTTACACCTTCACGAATCGTACAGTTTTTACCAATAGAAAGAGTTGTATGACCTCCCTTATGTTTATTATTTTGTGGATCTCCTCCTAAAATTGCATGTGAAAATACTTTACTATTGGCTCCTAACGTTGTCTTCCCCATTATCACAACATGACTCATCAAACTGCATCCATCACCAATAACAGCCTCTGAACTAATATGACAAAACGGTCCAACTTGTACATTCTTACCAAGCTGCGCTCCCTTCTCCACAAGAGCAGTTGGATGGATTTTCGTACCGGACATTTTTAAATTCCTATCAATATCGTTTATTCTTCTTCGATAATCATCGCAGCAATTTCCGCTTCAGCGACGCGGACATTCTCCACTTTTGCAACACACGAAAAACGCCGCATACCAGACCTTTTTTTTAAAAGCTTAACATGAATCTTTAACTGATCACCAGGTACAACCGGTTTGCGAAATTTCGCATGATCAACAGTCATAAGATAAACCAAGTTCGTTTGTTTATTCCCTAATTTTAGAAGTGAAATTGCCCCTGCTGTTTGTGCCATAGCCTCTAAAATCAATACCCCAGGCATAACGGGATTTGCAGGAAAATGTCCCGTAAAATGTGGCTCATTAATCGTTATATTTTTAATGCCAATAGCTTCTTGCTCACCATAAATTTCAATTATGCGATCAATTAATAAAAATGGATAACGATGTGGCAATATTGACAGCAATTTTTCAATATCTACAGCCTCTAAGTTTTTAATTTCCTCGGTGTCGATCATACTAGCGTTTCTCCTTTTTAATTTTGCCAATACTACGCAACGCCGCCACCTCACGGAACCACTGCTTAAATGGTCGTGCTGGACTCCCACCCCATTTTTCCCCATCCGGAATATCATTCATAACACCACTACCAGCAGCAATCTGAACATATTTACCTATTACGATATGATCTGCTACCCCGACGCTACCCCCAAGTTGAGACATATCACCTATTGATGTACTTCCAGCAACTCCGCATTGAGCAGCAATAAGGCAATGGCGACCAATCTTTACATTGTGCGCAATCTGGACTAGATTGTCGATTTTGCTTCCCTCACCAATAACGGTATCTTCAAATGTTCCGCGATCAATCGTTGTGTTCGCGCCAATTTCTACACCATCTTCGATAATAACACGACCAAGTTGCGGAATTTTTTCAATCCCAGAAACACTACCAACATAACCAAAACCATCTTGTCCAATGCAAACACCAGGATAAAGCTGAACTCTATCACCTATTAAAGAATACTGAACTGTTACCCTGGGAGCAATATAACAGTCACGCCCAATACGACAATTCTCACCAATTACAGCAGTAGAGGAAATAAGAGTTCCTGCACCAATCTCAACATTTCGACCAATGACAGCTCCTGCTTCGATACATACATCGTGCGCAAATTTAGCAGTTGGATGAATATGCGCATGCGGTGAAATTTCTCTCTGTCCAAACCAAGGCATTGGCTTGACAGAATCAGGAAATAAGATGCGACCAATCTGAGCAAAATCACGCTGCGGTGTGGATGTTACCAAAATCGCCATAGATTCAGGAACTTTTAAGACAATTTCATTCGTGCAAAAAACAGCAACAGCAGAGCTCCCTAAGAGAGCATCGGAAAACTTTCGATGCTCTACAAACACAAGAGAACCTTCCACAGCACTCTCAAGTGAAGAAAGAGTATTTATGACCGTGTCAGAAAACTCTGGATTAAGAAGTCTAGCACCTGTCAACTCTGCAACATTAGCAACTGTTAACCGCCGGGACGGCGTAAAAAAAAATGTATCCGCCACCAAAATAATTTCTCTCCAAGCCTAATCCATTCCCTTCAATTTTTTTCTTCTAAAGAAAATTCAAATCAGAACTTCGTAGAAATACCAAAATTTAATTGCTGCAACTGATCACCTTCCTGTTTTTTTATTGGCCAAGCATAATCAAACCGTAGAGGACCAAATGGTGAATCCCATATCAAACTTACACCAACAGACGAGCGTAAAGCACTTTTAGTATGTGTAACGGGTGCTTCACCCTGAAAAACAGGCTGATAATTACTCCCATAAAGTGTTACAAAATCCGTAAATAAAGCACCGCGCAATCCCAACCCTTCAGGTACAACAGGCATAGAAAATTGCATTTCAGCAGTCGCATTCATATATGTCGTTCCACCTAAGAAATAAACTTCACCTGTATTAGAAACCTGACGAGGACCTATTCCATTGTATCGGAATCCTCGGATCATATCAGTATCTATTTTAAACATATCGAAGATACGAACACCATCTCGACCCATTCCATGGATATATCCTCCCCCAAAGGAAAGTAAACCAACAAGATCCATCCGTTCAGAAATCGTCTTGTACATCATCGCTTTACCAGTTGTCTTCAAAAACTTTGCACTTCCACCAAGCCCCGCATATTCCTGAAGAACACGTACATACCACCCGTCATGTGGGTTTTTCATATCGTCAATCGTATTGTAGGTCAAACCGTAACTAATTGACGAACGCTTCCAAGGGCTGTTCTTCGCCGCTTGAACAATTGCACCAGAATATTTCCCATATAATTCTATTACATCGGTCTCTTTACTTAAATCATACTCTTTGCCAAAATCATATTCCTCTTGCACATAAGAATAAGCTAAATTAGCCGATAATTGATCATTAATAGGTAGCGCGAAGCGAAGCGACCCACCTGTCTGTCGTACATCATATGCCTTATCAGCACGATACGTACTGCGAAAAATATCAATACCTGCAGACAAACGATAACCCAAAAAATGAGGATCAACAAATGACAGGTTGTAATTACGAGATTTCTCTTGCCCAGCACCTAATCCTAAACGAACATACTGACCACGCCCTCCAAGATTACGTTCGGTAACAGACACTTCAAGTGACATACCAGGACTTGTACCACCCGTTGTATACCCTCCAGACAAAGAAAGATCCCCTGTCGGAGCTTCAACAACATCTATAACTAAAGTAACCTGATCAGACTGATCCGTTGGAACCATTGAAATGTTAACAGCTTTAAAAAAACCTAAACTCTCTAGGCGACGTTTCGCTCGCTGCACTAAAGTCTGATTGTAAGCATCCCCTTCATTTAAATCAATCTCACGGCGAATAACATAATCACGTGTTTTTTCATTGCCGCGTATTTCAATACGCTGAATATAAGCCCGCAATCCTTGTTCAATGTTATATAAAATTGAAATCGTATGATTTTCCAAATCACGATTCCCTCGTGGCTCAACCTTAGCAAACGCATACCCCGAATCAGCAACCTTATTATTAATAATTGCAGCAGACTGTTCAATGCTCTCTGCACTGTAAATATCACCTGGTCGAGTTTTAAGAATTTTTTTCACAGATTGAACATCAATTCCATCAACATCGCTTTCAACCTGAACATCACCAATTCTATAGCGTACCCCCTCATCAAGAACAAAATAAATTTTATATGCATTACTTGCTTCATCAAAAGTTGCTTTAGAGGAAATAATATGAAAATCCGCATAACCATGATTATAATAAAAGCGACGCAAAGCTTCTTCATCAACAGCTAAACGCTCCTCACTATAAACATCACCTCCCAACAACATTGAGAATATTCCCGAAGACTTTGTTGAAATCACATCACGCAATCGGTGACTTGCAAAAGCATGATTCCCCTTAAAGATGATATCACCAATTTTTGTCTTTCTGCCTTCAACAACCCTAAACACCACATTTACACGCCCCCTTCCTAGATTAATGGTTTGGACTGTAACAGCAACGTTATTACGACCAACAGTCTTATAAGCCTCACGAATCGTATTAACATCCGCCGATAGCTTACCAGAATTAAAAGGTTCATTCGGTCTTAAAGAAATAAACCTCTTAAGATCATTATCTTTAAGAGACTTATTTCCCTGAAACAACACCTGATTGACTACTTCATATTCCTTAACGAAAACAATCAGCCTATCGTTAACCTGATTTATCTTCACATCATAAAATAAGCCCAATCCGAAAAGCTGCTTCACTGCAGCATCAACGTCACCACCAGAAAAATTCTGTCCAGCTTTAATACCAAGATTATCTCGAACTGCTTGAGTACTTACAAATTTATTCCCGCGAACCTCAATAGAACGAACCACAGATGCTTGCACTCCTCCAATCATCGCAGTTGACATAAAAGCTACCGTTGGAGCAATTAACCCCATCTTCAATACCAACATAGATGCCGCATTTAAAAATTTTGAATTCGTAGTCATTGGCTTTTTTACCTTACTCTTATTCCCTGGACACGATGCCTCAAAAAGCTAACCGCCATAACAACTCTTCTTGCAGCGAGACCTCTCGCCCCTTAATTACTTATTATAGGACACGATGCCACAACATCTTGTGGACATGGTAAACAACCTTTAATTTATTTTCTCTATTATTACCTAATTTATAAAATGTTTTCCATCATTTATTAGCTAAACCAACA
Organism: Bartonella sp. B23; assembly: GCF_053793815.1. Lineage (NCBI taxonomy): Bacteria > Pseudomonadati > Pseudomonadota > Alphaproteobacteria > Hyphomicrobiales > Bartonellaceae > Bartonella > Bartonella sp. B23. Next base: position 497,890 of record NZ_CP200033.1, on the reverse strand, counting down.
AAAATAATCATTAAAGAGCGCGAAAATCATAAAGAAGAGAACAACCAAAAAACCTAAGCGAAAAAAAAACTCCCGAATTTTAGTAGATATTGGCCTTCCAGTAAAAATCTCAATAACGTGAAACAATAAATGCCCACCATCAAGCGGCGGAAGCGGAAAAAGATTAATGAGCCCAATACTTATAGAAAGAAAAGCTGCAAAATTCAATAAAGAGATGAAACCTGTTTCACTCACTTTCCAAGCAATCTTAACCGTCTTAGAGGGACCACTTAGCCGACAATGATCTTCTTTTCCTCCTATTAAACGACTCACAAAAAAAATTGTTCGAATAACAATAAATGTGGTACGTGCCGATGCTTCCTTTATCGCTCGTACAAAACCGTAGTTAATATGTTTCACATAAGCTGGATCTAAACGCGCTGGATTATCTGGATCAACGGGCGCTCTTATGCCTATCATGCCGCTTTGAATCCGATTACCAAATCCATAATTCTGTTCAATCACTTTTGGCGTGATCTCCGTCGTGAACACCTGCCCCATGCGCTCTATTTTAAACTCTATAGGATCTTCACCATGTAAAGCCACATAATTCATCAGATCTTCAAAACTTTCGACCCGACGCCCATCCATTTCAATAAAACGATCTCCCAATGCTAAACCAGACTGAATAGCAGGACTGTCTTTTATCAAAGACCCAACGACAGGTTCAATAATCACACGACCGTAAAAAAAGAAAAAAAATGTTAAAATAACAACGGTAAAAAGCGCATTGAATAAAGGACCAGCAAAAACAGTTGCTGCTTTTTTCCAGACATGTGCATTCGCAAATGACTGGGATGACCGTAGACCCGTTTCCTCTTCATCTCCAATAAATTTTACATATCCTCCCAAAGGAATAAGTGCTAAACGCCACTGTGTGCCATGCTTATCTGTATAACCGAATATTTGTGGTCCAAATCCAAGCGAAAAAACCGATGCCTTAATACCGCACCACCGCCCAATGAGATAATGACCAAATTCGTGCACAAAAATGATAATCATAATGACGAAAAGGACACTCAAACTTCTCAAAAGCAAATCGCCTACATCGATTATATGATTCAACAAACCCAAGATATCTTCTCCCGATTAAATCATGCGAAAAAGATTAAAAGGTGTATTCATATCAGACATAAACGAACCAATTAAATAGAAGAGAAAAGCAGCTCCCACCAATCCATCCATACGATCCATAAATCCTCCATGTCCAGGCAATAAAAAACTAGAATCTTTAACAGAAAATTTCCGTTTTAGCCATGATTGCCCCAAATCGCTCAATTGTGAAACAATCGATAAAATGAGGGCAAGTAACGGCACAAAAAAACCTGCTACACTGACGTCAAAAAAACGATAAGCAACCAATATACCGCCAGAAACTCCAACAAATGTACCCCCAATCGCCCCCGCCCATGTTTTGTTAGGAGAAAATTGTGGTGCTAATCTAGGACCACCAAACACACGTCCGCTAAAATATCCAGCGATATCTGTTCCCCACACTATCGTAAATAAGAACACAACAACTTGGAATCCTAATATTTCATAGCTTCGTAAAAAGCATAAAGACACAACCGGAAAAGAGGCATATAAAAAGCCTGAAAAAACCCAACTACTCTTTTTCAAAGACCCAATAGCTAACATTGCAGCGAAAACTACTAAAACGAAAAAAATCAACGAAGCAGGTGCTCTCGCTAGCAAAAAAGAACCAAAAACTAAATAAAAAATACTTGCTAATATTTTTTGTGAAACATGCCATTTTTCTCTAGTAATACTAATCCATTCATAAAGGATAAAACCGCCTATGCCCCATGCAAACAAAAAAAAGATGGTTCCTCCAAGCCATGTCAAACTCAAAGCAATAGTACCAAAAACAATAGCTGTCAGAGTACGAGAAATAAGATTAGACAAAACAGTATCCAAACAATAAAAAAATACAAACTCAAAAATTGACACAAGAAAAAAACTTTGCTGCGTAGTTTTTATGCTCATGCTTTTGCGAATTTCTCTTATAATCCATTATATATGATCTGATATACTAGGATAGTGCTTATAAGATTAAAAATTTGTATAAGCAGCATCAAAATTCTACGTATTAGGATTAATCATAAAACATATTTCATAACACTCCATAGGGATTAAAAAATCAAAAAGATGCTGTCTATTCTCTTTATGAATCATGAAATCTCAATCTAATATTTCCTCTCATATAAAAGTATTTTTTTATCAAACTATAAATTATCTAAAACAAATTACGCAAAATCGCAGCGGTTTGACCTATCCCACTGCATTTCTTATAATGGAAAGTAATAGCAAGGTTAAATCGTTGTTCTTTGTGCGACATTTTTCCTCCAACAGCTATCATGGAGAATTTAAACAACTTCCAACAATGAAAAATTTTATCATGTGATTTAGTAAAAATATGTTAGGTATGGATCATTTTATTGTTCTGTTAGATGGCTTTTCCAACAGGTATCTTCAGTTTGACGCATAGACATAGATCTCTAAAAAACGTCTGTTTCTTCAAATTAATTTTATTTTGTATTTCACAGCCACAATGAAATACGTCTATTTCCACTTCATGGTCTCATAATTAACAGTACAGAACATTTCGCATTCTCATCCCTAAAAGATATTACAAAACACAGATATTAACATTTTCTCTAGCGACAAAATCGCCTTAAATATGCATAATTTCAGATTCTTTCGCAGCTAAAATTTTATCAATATCAGCAATGGTTTCATCCGTAAGTTTTTGAACTTTATCTGAAAAACTATGGGTTTCATCTTGACAAATTTGACCTTCTTTCTCTAATTTTTTTAAATTGTCCATGCCATCCCGACGAACATGGCGAGCGGCGACACGAGCTAACTCTGCATAATGACGTGCAATTTTTACGAGTTCTTTACGGCGCTCTTCATTTAATTCAGGTAAAGGAATACGCAAATTCATACCGTCCGTTATGGGATTTAAACCGAGGCCAGAATTGCGAATAGCACGCTCCACATCTCCGACCATCGTTTTATCCCACACAGAAACTAAAAGCATCCGCGGTTCTGGAACAGAAATATTTGCAACCTGATTTATATGGACAACAGAACCATAAGCCTCAATTGTCAGCGGCTCTAATAAACTGGCTGATGCTCGCCCAGTCCGCAAACCACCTAATTCATGTTTAAAAGCCGAAATCGCTCCGCCCATACGACATTTCAGATCATCCATAATCGATGCAATACTCATATTTCTGTCTCCTTGTAAGATTATCTTCATTCCGATACTATCGTGAACCGTCCAGTTCCATTCAATACCTTCGCTAAACCACCTTTTTCATGAATAGAATATACAATAATCGGCACATTGTTCTCGCGCGCTAAGGTAACAGCAGTTGTATCCATAACAGACAGTCCTAACTGTAAAATCTCCACGTGTGTTAATTGATCAAAGCGCTTAGCCGTAGGGTCTATTTTAGGATCTGCAGAATAAATACCATCTACTTGTGTTCCCTTTAAGAGAACATCCGCACCAATTTCTGCCGCACGTAAAGTAGCAGCAGAATCAGTAGTGAAAAATGGATTACCAGTACCACCAGCAAAAATAACGACTTTTTCTTGATTCATATAATTTATAGCTTTACGCTGTGAAAAACTCTCACAAATTTGTGGCATAGCAATTGCAGATAATACAACTGTTTCGACTCCTAACTTTGTCAATGACGTTCGCAACGCTAAAGAATTAATAGCAGTTGCGAGCATTCCCATATGATCACCCGTTACACGATCGCCACCATGTGAAGCAACAGCAACACCGCGGAAAATATTGCCTCCACCTATAACAATAGCAACCTCTACACCCATTGCCCGCACTTCAGAAATATCAGCAGCGATACGATCTGCAACCGAAACATCAATTCCAAAGCTCTGTTCCCCCATAAGAGCTTCACCAGAAACCTTTAAAAGGATGCGTTTATACTGAAATGCTAATACCATTGATAATCTCTCCCCAAAAGCACTTTTACTTTTTGCTTTTGATATCACTAAGGGCACCACTTTGCCACGTGACGCCCTCTCAATAATCAATATTTTTTACTCTCTAGTGATTTTATAATCAATGGTACGATTTAAAATCTCTTACCAATAGTTTACAAAAAGCTACCCTTTAGCAGCAGCAGCAACCTCTGCTGCAAAATCAGATTCTTTTTTTTCCACACCTTCACCCAATGCAAAACGAATAAAACCTGTAATTTTTGCTGGCGCCCCAATCAATTTTTCAGCATCTTTTAAAGCTGCCTCAACAGTAATATCAGGATTTATAACGAAAGCCTGAGACAGTAAAACAACTTCTTCGTAAAACTTACGCATGCGCCCCTCTACCATTTTTTCAATAATATTTTGAGGCTTTCCAGACTGACGTGCCTGATCCGAAAAAATCGCTTTCTCACGCTCAACAGCACCGGAATCAACATCTTCCGCTGTTAGCGCTAACGGATTTGTTGCAGCAATATGCATAGCGACCTGCCGACCAAAAATAGCAGCAGCCTCCTTATTTCCTGTAGTTTCAACAGCAACCAAAACACCAAGTTTACCAAGCCCTTCAGCCACACTGTTATGTATATAAGTAGCAACGACACCATTCTCAACAGAAAGTTTAATGGAGCGCCTAAATGTCATATTTTCGCCAATGGTACCAATTGCGTCCTTAATTGTTACCTCAACTGTCTTCTCAGAACCAGGGTAAAGAGATGCCGAAACAGATTCAACACCACCCTGTGTATCCAAAGCAGCTGTCGCTACATTGCGCACAATCTCTTGGAATAGTTCATTGCGCGCCACAAAATCTGTTTCAGAATTAATTTCAACTAAAACCGCGCTTGAACCATTTGATACAGTTCCGATCAATCCCTCAGCCGCCGTACGATCAGCTTTTTTATCTGCTTTGGCTATCCCTTTTTTACGAAGCCAATCAACAGCGGCCTCCATATCACCATTGGTATCCGCCAGTGCTGCTTTACAGTCCATCATACCAGCACCTGACAATTCTCGAAGTTCTTTTACTTGTGCAGCAGTAACGCTCATATTTGCCTCTTTATTCTGTAACGGTAAAAGCGTGCAAAAAGGAAATCCCCGTGCACGCCTATAGCCTTTTCCCTAGAAAATAATTACCCCAACGGGCGTTTTTAATATTACTCAGAAACTGGAATCGCATCTTCCAAAACAGGTTCTACAGGTGCATCAACTTGAGCTCCTAAATCGACACCCATTGCGCCTTGTTGGCGCGCAATACCATCAAGAGCTGCGCGAGCAAAAAGATCACAATAAAGAGAAATTGCACGCGACGCATCATCGTTACCTGGAATTGGATGGGTAACATTATCAGGGTCACAGTTAGTATCAATAATAGCAATAACCGGAATACCTAAACGTTTTGCTTCTTGAATAGCAATATTTTCTTTATTTGTATCGATAACAAATATAAGATCTGGAACGGATCCCATATCTTTAATGCCACCAAGAGCACGATTAAGCTTTTCACGATCACGTTCAAGATTTAAACGTTCTTTTTTGGTAAAACCTTGCGCTTCAGCAGCAAGAATTTTGTCCAGTTTACGCAAACGGTGTATCGAATGGGAAATCGTTTTCCAGTTTGTGAGCATGCCGCCAAGCCAGCGCGCATTAACATAATATTGCGCCGAACGATTTGCCGCATCAGCAATAATATCAGATGCCTGCCGCTTAGTACCAACAAAGAGAATGCGGCCACCGCGCGCAACCGTATCTGAAACAAGCTTAAGCGCTTGATGTAAAAGGGGTACAGTCTGAGCAAGATCAATAATATGGATATTATTACGCTCACCATAAATATAAGGAGCCATTTTGGGATTCCAGCGGTGAGACTGGTGTCCAAAATGCACACCCGCTTCTAAAAGCTGGTGCATAGTAAAATCTGGCAGTGCCATAGCTTATCCTTTCCGGTTCAACCTCCGCGAAAAAAGCAGGTAATCCTACTACCGGCGGACGTTTGCAAGATTTTTTTTGCAAACACCCAAATTCCGCGTGTGGAATAACGCTACCATACTAATATTTAATTCTTTTTCAAGTTATTTTCTGCAACCATTTAGTGGTTACATCGATTAATATCTTTTTCAGCTTCAAAAAACTCAAGACTGTTCAATTTTGCACGCACTACAAAAGTCCCATAATCTATATGTAGATCACGCATAACACCATTTTCATATAAGAAGAAACTGGTACGATAGACTGGCAAACCATCTTTCCTTTCTATATCATCAAAATAAGAAATCGTAATGGGCCAATATTGCTCCTCATCTAATTTTCCTATTTTTTTCGTTTCAGCACCAGATAGCTGTATCTTCTTCTCGCCAATGACTATACTTTCTTTTATCACTTTATCTGCTTTGTCTGTTCCATCAAATACAGTGGCATGGTAGAAATGGTCGCCTGCTTTTGCATGGCGGATAATATTCTTTAATTGCATAATTGGAAACTCAGCCATTGCAAGCTTGTATTCTTTTTCCTTTGGCTTTTTTAGTTTAACTATAATTCCATTCTGAACACGCTCTGCTACTCCTTCGACACGGTGTGCAACCTCTTGTCCAACTTGATCTGTAACACTGAAATGAAATGTACGACTGTCACCTGTTTCATAACTCGTCGTCTGTTGGTCAGTTAAACGTACCGGCATATCTTCAATATGAATACGGCTGATAAAACGAAACCGTGTGGTATAGCCCTGACATTCTGAACCTGTAAGCTCGTAAACCATTCGCCCTGACATCCCCAAAATTGCCATTTCATGAGAAACACTATCTAGTTGAAAATCATAGATAGCCCGATGAGGTGCAACAAAAATTGGTTCATCAGCTTTCGCCGTGCCTAAAAAAACAACATATAAAATTATTACAAACAACGATCTGATCATTCTCAACTTCCCATTATATCCCTAACGCATAACATCATATAATAAGGTAAAAAAGGCTCTCTTCTCAGTTGATCACACATTTCCTTGGACCAAAAAATAGTCTATGCAATATACAATAAAATAGCTATGGAGTTTAAATTATGACAGATGTGATTGAAATCCATTTAAAAAAATTAGGAATCGCCCTTCCCGAAGCAATGCAACCTATTGCTAATTATGTAACAACCTCACAAAACGGCAATCAGCTTTTTATTTCTGGACAACTACCTTTTTCTTACGGAAAGCTCGTAGCAACTGGGAAAGTTGGTGCAACCGTTAGTGCCGAACAAGCAAAAAAAGCAGCTGAAGTCTGTACACTCAATGTTCTCGCACAAATCAAGGCGACTCTTGGTGATTTAAATAGAATAAAACGTGTAATAAAAATCACCGTTTTTGTCGCTGTAGATCCTCATTTTACTGATATTCCTCTTATCGCTAATGGAGCTTCTGATTTGCTCGTCAATATTTTTGGTGAAGCTGGGAAACATGCACGTTCTGCTATTGGTGTTACCTCTCTTCCTATGGATGCTCCAGTAGAAGTTGAGGCCATCATAGAAATCTAAATTTTCATAGATGGCTACGCATCTGCATAAAGCGACAATTGAATGCGAAATCTCTCCTCTAACTCTCTACTAACTTTTACATTCTTCAGTTTTGAAATTAAAATTTTGAATAAAAATTCATAAAAGGAAGTATTTGTATGAAAAAAACTTATGACAATAACAATATTTTTGCTAAGTTGATTCGCAATGAAATCCCTTCTGTTCGTGTCTATGAAGACGAAGATGTCATTGCATTTATGGACATTATGCCACAAGCACCAGGTCATACGCTGGTTATTCCCAGAAAAGGCTTTAGAAACTTACTGGATGCAGATACTGAAATACTGTTTCCAGTTATCAAAGCCGTTCAAAAAATCGCTAGAGCTGTTAAAAAAGCTTTTCAAGCAGATGGTATAACAATTATGCAATTTAATGAAGCAGCTAGTCAACAAACCGTTTATCATCTCCATTTCCATATTATACCGCGTATGGAAGGAATAGAGATTTCCCTTCATAATAATGTTATAACGTCTACAGAAATCCTTGAAGAAAATGCAAAAAAAATCCGTGCAGCTCTTTAAAGCACTTATTTAAGTTGTTGAGCTTTTTTCTTCACACGTTTTTTTGTAGAATGCACCATTTTTCTGTTATTCGAATCAACAGACATATCAGAAGGTGAAATTTTTAACTGCAACTTCTCTTTTTCCCCATTTAATTTTTGTGTCAAGACACGTACCATGCCACCATTGCGTAACTTTCCAAATAAAATTTCGTCAGCTAATGGCTTTTTAATATGTTCTTGTATAACACGAATCAATGGACGTGCCCCCATTTGAGAATTGTATCCTTTGTTAGCGAGCCAGATTATTGCAGGGGGAGTTAATCCAAAACAAACTCCTCGTTCAGCTAATTGCGCTTCAAGCTGAAAAATAAATTTTTGCACAATCTGGCTGATAGTTTCCTGAGATAAAGGTGAAAATGGAATGATCGCATCTAACCGGTTACGAAATTCCGGCATAAAGAATCGATTAATCGCTTCAATATCATCACCATCGCGGTACACTTTGCCAAATCCAATGGCTGATTTTGCCATATCTGAAGCACCGGCATTGGTCGTCATGATTAAAATGATATTGTGGAAATCAATTTTTTTGCCATTATGGTCTGTTAACTTGCCGTAATCCATCACCTGCAGTAAGATATTAAACAAGTCTGGATGCGCTTTTTCAATCTCATCCAGCAAGAGAACAGCGTGAGGTTTTTGATCAACTGCATCGGTCAAAAGCCCCCCTTGGTCAAACCCTATATAACCTGGAGGAGCTCCTATTAAGCGTGCTACCGTGTGCCGTTCCATATACTCTGACATGTCAAAACGCAACAGTTCAATGCCTAAAGAAGATGCAAGTTGTTTTGCAACTTCAGTTTTTCCTACGCCTGTTGGTCCCGAAAATAAATAACTTCCTATTGGTTTATCTGATTCGCGCAATCCTGCTCGCGCCAATTTAATTGACGACACCAAAGCGGAAATTGCCTGATCTTGTCCATAAACAACATGTTTTAATTCTCTTTCAAGATTACCAAGAATTTTTTGATCATCACCAGAAACTGTTTTTGGTGGAATCCTTGCCATAGTGGCAACTGTTGCTTCAATTTCTTTAACGCCTATACTCTTTTTTCGTTGTTTTTTTGGCAAAAGCTTTTGTGCTGCACCACTTTCATCAACAACATCAATTGCTTTATCAGGTAATCGACGATCAATCATATAACGTGATGACAATTCTACAGATGCCCTCATTGCTTCATCAGTGTATTTTATCTGATGAAAATTTTCAAAATAAGACTTCAACCCCTGCAAAATTTTAATTGCATCAGCGATAGAAGGTTCGTTAACATCAATCTTCTGAAAACGGCGCTCTAAAGCACGATCTTGTTCAAAAATTTTGCGATATTCTCTGTAAGTCGTCGAACCAATACATCTAATAACTCCGGAAGATAATGCAGGTTTTAAAAGATTTGCCGCATCCATATTCCCTCCCAATGTAGCCCCCGCTCTAATTAAGGTATGAATTTCATCAATAAATAAAATAGCATCTGGATACTGCTCAAATTCTTTAATAACTTGTTTTAATCGTTCTTCAAAATCACCACGATAACGTGTGCCCGCAATAAGCCCTCCCATATCAAGAGAAAATATCGTTGCATTTGATAAAACTTCAGGAACTTTCCCATCAATAATGCGTTTCGCCAACCCCTCAATTATAGCGGTTTTTCCAACTCCAGGATCACCAACCAAAAGCGGATTGTTTTTTGATCTTCGACACAAAACCTGAATCATGCGTGAAATTTCTGCTTCACGACCAATTAATAAATCAATTTTTCCGTTGCGTGCTTTACAATTGAGATCAACACAATAACTCGTCAACGCACTCGTTACCTTTTCATCATTGTCTGAAATCTGTTGATCTAATTGCTCTTCAATCCCCTCAAGTAACATGGATAATCCCTCATCCCGTGTGATACCATGTGAAATGAAACGCACAGCATCATAGCGTGTCATTCCCATCTCTTGAAGAAAATATGCTGCATAACTTTCACGTTCAGAAAAAATTGCAACGAGAACATTTGCCCCTGATACTTCATCTTTTCCAGCTGATTGAGCATGAATCACCGCACGTTGAATAGCACGCTGAAAAAATGTCGTTGGTTTTGTATCTTCATCAGCTTTAATCTGTACATCCAACTCTGACTGTATATAATTTATTAGACGTTCTCGCAATTCCTCTACATCTACCTGACAAGCCTGAATAACTGAATTTGCATCAGCATCATCTAGCAGAGCAAGCAAAAGGTGCTCTAATGTCGCATATTCATGCCGCGCCTGGGTAGCGATTGTTAATGCACGACGCAAAACTTCTTCAAGGCTAGGTGTAAAAGATGGCATAATCCCTCACTTCCCATCCATTACATATTGTAATGAATATTCATTTTGACGTGCGCATTTCCTCATTTGTACTATTTTCATTTCGGCGACTTCATAACTATAAGTTCCGCATTCGCCTACCCCATTACAATGGACATTTAACATAATACGTATTGCTTCTTCGAAATTTTTCTTAAAAAAGTTTTTCAAAACAAAAACAACAAAATCCATAGAGGTATAATCATCATTAAGTAAAAATACCCGATATAACTTAGGCTTTTGCAATTTTAACCTAATCTTTGGCATTACAATAGCATTAAGCTCGATTTCATCCCAATTATCGCCCTTTTCTTTGTGCATAATATACGCTATAGGATTCGTTATTCGCTTCTGTGCCATTATCATTTCCCGTGAGGCACATTTTCTGTTAATTTTAGGTTCTTTCGTAACTATTGCAATACCTGTTTGTGTAAAGAAGAAAACTTTCTTTTATGATTAGATTTAAGTCAAATATGGAAACTCACAAAATAATTTCTGTAAACAAATTAGTAATACCATTCGCCTAAATTGTGTAAACAAGCTGCAGATAAAAGGGGCTTTACAGAAGTCGTTCAGAGTAGATGGAGCAATAGGGTACTGCAAGTGTATATTAATTGCCAAAAAATTGTGCGCTGCTACAAAAGGGTAGCAATTGCGTTTTTTGCTTTAGCTCTTTCTTACTCCTGGGCATCAGCCACTCCTCAAGGAGTCTATCCTGATAAATATGCTGCCATTGTTATGGATGCAAATACAGGAAAAGCTTTATTTGAAGCCAATGCAACGCTGAAACGTTATCCTGCTTCTTTGGCAAAAATGATGACGCTGTATATGCTCTTTGAAGCTATGCATATGCGTCGCGTACCACCAAATACACCTATCCCCATCTCACGTTATGCAACAATGCGCCCACCAACAAAAATCGGATTTAAAGCAGGTGAAACAATTTCTGCAGAAGCAGCAGCTAAAGCGCTCATCACACGGTCAGCAAATGATGTTGCTGCTGCCATTGCAGAATATCTTGGCGGGAGTGAAAAAAAATTCGCTCAAATGATGACAGATAAAGCCCGCAAACTTGGCATGATACATACGCATTTCGCAAATGCTTCAGGACTTCCGGATGTGCGCAATTATACCACAGCACGGGATATGGCCACTTTATCATTAGCTCTACGAAAACATTTTCCACAACAGTATAAATTATTCAAAATAAAAAGCTTTAATTTTCGTGGACAGATAATTAATAATCATAATAAACTCGTCAAAGTAATGAAGGGTGTCGATGGAATTAAGACAGGCTACACACAAATGTCAGGTTTTAATTTAGCGACTTCGATTCGTCTTGATGGGCGCTCCGTCGTTGCTGTCGTTATGGGAGGCAAATCTTCTACCGCACGTGATGAACATATGGCTAGCTTATTGAGCCAATATTTGCCAAAAGCGAGCCAGATGAAAACCAATGGACGTTTAATGGCTTCTGCACACTATAATTTACCCACTGGTGCGAACATTCCTGTACCAATCGTTAAAGCTGAGCCAGTAAATTCAGATGATGAAATCTCTCCACTGTTCGCAAAATTTGTAGAACAGCCTAGAAATTCAAATATGCCTATAGCTGCTGTAAACAAGGTGATTATACCAATTCCTAACCCTCAGAAAACTATACCCGATGAGAAAAAAATTATTACAGCTTCTTTATTCACAAACGCTGGATGGGCCATCCAAATTGGTTCTCTTCCCGGTAAAGAACAAGCAAAAACTTTGCTTTTAAAAGCAAAAAATACAGCTTATTCTTCTTTAAAAAATGCATCTTCACATATGCAATTGTTTGAAAAAAGCGGACACCGCTATTATCGTGCGCGGTTTGTTGGATTTCAATCAAAAAAAGCCGCACTTAATGCTTGTTCTACATTAAAGAAAGCAAATTTTAACTGCTATACTGTAGCTTACTAGGAGTTTTTGAATTCGCGTTAAGGATAGTGTCATGATACATAATGCTCTTGCTTCATCCTCTGAAAAAGAAAAATTATTGAAGCAATCATCTTTTCTCTCGTTGCGTTCTCTTCACGATGCTGCAACAAGACTTGCTCATTTAAAATATGCTCCAGCAACATTAGATACGAAGTCTCTTGTAAACCTTCTTATTTGCCAGACAACGCGAAATCGTCGTCTCGTAATGCCTCCTGTACGCATTCATTTACGCGTTGCGAGCAAAACCGGCAATGTACCTATTAAAATCCATCTAGGTTCAACAAACGGCTAGTTCTATAGATAATTTTACAAGAATTATTTTATAAATAAGAGTATGAGCGCATTGCCTAGAAGTTTTTAAAAATTCTTTAGTACGCACACGTCTTCCTTTAAATTTATACGAATTGCGGTTGTAAATTGCTCTTTAACCACCTGATCAATTTTTTAACGAAACCATCTCTTAAAGGGCACAGAAAGCATCAAATGTCAGCTTCCCTCATTGTTTAGATACCATTGTAATAACTTAATGAAGAAAATTCTTTTCAATAACACACAAACCCGCCCAAGCAACATAAACGATATAACAAATCACCTAAGCCGTCTCCAAAACTCATGATATTTTCTTAAACATAAAGCAGCTTGAAAAAATTTTCTTATTGAATAATATACCCTCGGATAATTCATCCCTTTACATTTTGTAATGATAAACCTTGATCCAGGAATATGCCATCACTTCAAATCCACATAAAATAAAACGACAAAAACCACTTGCGTATACATTACAAGTAGATATTGCTGTGTTAGATAAAAAATGCTTAAGAAAGAATCGCATATACCTCTTTTATAAACTATCTTAGTATCTAGAGTGGCTGGCAACATTGGGAGCTAAAAAACTATAATGATGGTATCCACCTGTATTTTCGTAAGCAATAAATAACCCCTCAATAATCTACAAGATCAAATATCCACTTCACACTTTAACAGGATATAACATTGACTGCAAGACCAGCTTTACTTGTTTCTTTATAGCGTTCACTCATATCATGTCCAGTCTGACGCATCGTTTCTATACAAGCATCAAGAGAAACAAAATGATCCCCATTACCGTGCAAAGCAAGAGAAGAAGCCGTCACCGCCTTAACAGCCCCCATTGCATTACGCTCAATACAAGGAACCTGCACAAGACCTGCAACTGGATCACACGTCATTCCTAAATGATGCTCAAGGGCAATCTCTGCTGCATTTTCAATTTGAGCCGGTGTACCACCTAACGCCGCTGTCAACCCCGCAGCTGCCATTGACGACGCCGTCCCAACTTCACCTTGACAGCCAACTTCTGCACCAGAAATAGAGGCATTATGTTTGATGACACCACCTATAGCTGCCGCCGTCAACAAAAAATTATGTATTCCTTCTCTATCTGAACCATCATTAAACTGAAGGTAGTAACGCAGAACTGCAGGTATAACACCAGCTGCCCCATTTGTCGGTGCCGTAACAACACGACCACCAGCAGCATTTTCCTCATTAACTGCTATGGCATATACAGAAAGCCAATCATTTGCACAAAACGGGTAATTGCGATTTTTCTTTCGATTTTCCAAAAGCGTTTCATGCAGTTTTTTAGCACGTCGTAAAACATGTAATCCACCTGGCAACTCGCCTTCTTGTGAAAGTCCTCTGTCAATGCAATTTGTCATGGCTGAAAAAATTTTGTCGAGCCCTCTATCAAGAGTAGAACGCTCCATCTTTGTTTCTTCGTTTATGCGCTTCATTTCAGCAATTGAAAATCCTGATTTTTCTGCCATTGATAACATTTGATGCGCAGAATCAAAGGGGTATGGAACCTCAAATGTTTCTGGTTGTATATCACCATTCATATAGCTTAATTCATCCTCAGTCACAACAAAACCACCACCGATAGAATAATAAATCCGCCGCAAAAGAATATTCCCATCAGCATCAATCCCTTCAAACACAAGTCCATTGGCATGCCCTGGTAAAGATTTGTTTCGTTCAAAAATAAGATCACTTTGCAAATCAAACTGATAGGTAGAATGACCTTCTGGCTGCACTTTCTTTTCACGTGTAACTTTTTCCAACAAAAATCCCATACGATCAGGATCAACAGTAGAGGCTTTTTCTCCCAAAAGCCCTAATATAATAGCTTTATCTGTAGCATGACCAATTCCTGTGAAGGCCAAAGAACCATAAAGATAAACACGTACACGAAAGACTTCAGCATCAAGTGACTGAGAAAAATTCCGTGCTAAAATCTCTCGCAAAAACATATTAGCAGCCGTCATCGGCCCCATCGTATGTGAACTAGAAGGACCAATACCAATTTTAAAGATTTCAAAAACGGACAAAAACACTCACCACCTCAAAACTACATAAAGCTTGAGTATACGCTTTTTTATCACACTTGTCCCATTTAAAATCAAATTGTAAGATAAGCTAAAAGAATGACAGCAATAAATATAACCGTCGCTCGTCTTGCTACCATCCAACACTTTCCTTCTATAGCGCTTTCCATAGCCAACCTTCAAAATGAACAATGGTCGTAGAATAACTACTCTCTTAATTCTTTAAAGGTAGTAAAATAAGCGTTAACATGCAATATAAAAATTTGATAAGAGTGAGAGGTTCTCACCGAAATATTTTTATAACACCCTAAGCTCTTTAAAAATTACGCTCACTTACAAAAATGTCTCCATAAATATAATTAAATAAAGCGTACAAAACTCTCAATTGGTTCACGTTCAGTCTCAAAATTGTTTTCTGGGGCACTCTCATCGCGATAGCCAAGTGCCATGCCACAAATAATGCGCTGATCAGAAGGTACTGACAAAAGTATACGAATTTGTTTATGATAATCAGCAAAAGCAGCTTGAGGACATGTATCTAATCCAAACCCACGCGCTGCTAACATAATGCTCTGCATAAACATCCCTAAATCAAGCCAGCTCCCCATTTCCATGTCGTAATTCATTGTAAACAAAAGTCCTACAGGCGCACCAAAAAATGAAAAATTCCGCGCTTTTTGGCGAAGTATTTTTTCCTGATCGTCTTTTTGAATTCCAAGACTCTTATAAAGATCCAAACCAATTTTCCGACGTCTTGAAAGATAAGGTTCACGCCATTGACGTGGATAATAACAAAATTCACGTTCTCCTTTTACACCTGAGAGTGCGAGTTGGGAAAGTTCTTGTCCTACTTTTTGCAGTACACCCCCTGTAAGAACAATGACTTGCCATGGTTGAATATTTGTTCCAGATGGTGCACGAGCCGCAAATTTTAAGATTTCTTTGATCGTTTCGTGTGAAACTGGCTGGTGAGTAAAAGCGCGAATCGACTTACGTGTCAGAATAGACTGGAAAATATCAATAGGAGAATCATTCGTCATTGTTTTTACTTTCTCTTTTGAAAAGTGAATTTAAATATAGTTGTTTTTTCATTCATAGCCGATGTGTTGCAACGCCTTTGCAACTATTTTTCATTCGCTCTGCTTTTTCGAAAGACTTACCATATTTGAGTCTCTATCAATGCCTACCATTAAAGAGCATACAGTTCATTTCTCTCATCAAAAAATGAATGTAAAATAAACTTTATAATCAACGATTAATTCTTAATTCGGCTAAATTCTCAAAAAATTTTCCCTATGCATTCTAAATCATGCAGGAAATTATCAATATCACGCTGCATTTGCTATAAATAAGCCCGTTTTTTATTAATTCTTCAAGCTTTTTCTTATCATCAGATAGCTTCATGACTATGGTCGACATATCAAATATTGTGGACAAATAAAATTTAACTATTTTTAGCACGCAGTATTTATTTTAGACTGTGAAGATTCGTTTGCGTATAAAGCTGTGCACTTCCATGGCGAAAAAACACAAAAATCCCTTCTTCTTCATAATAATGCAAATTCTAAGCAGTTGTTGAAAGTTCGTGCGTCAATTAGCCAATTGAAATAACATGCATAAATTTTATCATTCCATTTTGTAGATATACTGTTACCAGATATCCGCTTTTTATAAAGTTTTAATTAGCTTTTTATCTTCTACTTTTCTCAATTTTAAAAATATAAAAAACACAGAATTTTCTCGTCATGCAAATATCACACAGCAGAAAATCAATTATTGTTCGGATTACAGAAAAGATTTTTAACAACCCATTATAACACCTTTTCAATATATCAATCCAAAAAAATCTCTCAGTATTCAAAATCAGTAGCTATCTTATTTTCAGACAATTTAACCCTATTCCCTTAACACATGGCAACCTATCGCCATACGCACTTTTTAACCTTAAATATATTGGAAATAAACTTTCTATCCCACTGTAAAATAAGAACTTTATAAATGAGAAGCGAATGAAAAGATGAATATCATTATAAGAAAATACAATAAGCCAGAAAAATGCTTAAAATAATAGCCGCCTTACAACTTTTAAAGTCATATTTTTTAGAAAAACATGGAGATTCTGCATTCCACGATCTGTAAAAAACGCCCGAATTTTATATTCAGGCGCTCTTATGTCAATTTTTTAATATATATACAAATTATTCAGCAACCGCTTCAGTTGTCATATTTGTCAACATAGCCCTAGCTATTTCATTATTGCTAGACTTACGCCGCTCATCTACAATCAGGTCATCACGAACTGTAGCAATACGGCGAATTTGAGCAATTGTACCGCCCGTACCTGCAGGAATGAGACGACCAACAATAACATTTTCCTTAAGACCTTGCAAAGTATCAATTTTACCAGAAACAGCTGCCTCAGTAAGCACTCTTGTTGTTTCCTGAAACGATGCTGCCGAAATAAAGGAGGGCGTTTGAAGAGATGCTTTCGTAATTCCAAGAAGGATGGGAGTACCAGATGCGGGTCTCTTCCCTTCTGCAATCAAATTATCATTGATTTCATCAAGTTCAATACGATCAACATTATCACCTGCAATATAACCTGAATCTCCAGATTCAGTAATCTCAACTTTTTGCAACATCTGACGAACAATCACTTCAATATGTTTGTCATTAATTAAAACACCTTGCAAGCGATAAACTTCTTGAATTTCATTAACAAGATAAGACGCCAAAGCTTCAACACCCTTAATCGCTAAGATATCATGAGGAGCTGGATTACCATCGAGAATATAATCTCCTTTTTCAATTTGATCGCCCTCTTGGAAGTGAAACAATTTGCCCTTTGGAATTAAATATTCTACCGATTCAAGAGTTTCATCATTTGGTTCGATGATAATACGACGCTTATTCTTATAACCACGACCAAAACGAATTGTGCCACTGATTTCAGCAATAATAGCATGATCTTTTGGACGTCGCGCTTCAAAAAGCTCAGCCACACGTGGTAAACCACCTGTAATATCTTTTGTCTTAGCGCTTTCCATTGGCAAGCGAGCAATAACATCGCCAGCCTTAACATGCGAACCAGGCTCAACAGAAAGAATGGTTTCTACCGACATCATATAACGAGCCTCACCCCCCTTATATAATTTAGCAATGTTTTCACCTTTTTTATCTGTGTGGATGATAATGGCTGGTTTTAGATCAGCACCACGTGGATTAGCGCGCCAATCAATCACCAAACGCTTCGTAATACCGGTAGACTCATCAGCCGTTTCAGTAACTGATAAACCATCAATCATGTCTTCAAAACCCACATAACCTTCAACTTCAGTTAAAATTGGACGTGTGTAAGGATCCCATTCTGCTATGCGTTGCCCACACTTAACAACATCACCATCATCAACGAAAATATGCGCACCGTAGCTAACGCGATGCACTACACGCTCTTTTCCAGACTCGTCTTTGATAAGGATAGCCATATTACGCCCCATAACCACCAAATGACCTTCAGAATTGCGAACCACATTGCGATTACGAATCTCCACTGTACCTTCATAGGAGGCTTCTAAATGAGATGAATCCACAACTTGAGCCGTTCCCCCTAGGTGGAAAGTACGCATAGTAAGCTGAGTTCCTGGTTCACCAATGGACTGAGCCGCAATAACACCAACAGCCTCCCCCTGATTCACTGGTGTTCCACGTGCCAAATCACGACCATAACATTTAGCACAAACACCAAGACGCGTCTCACATGTCAAAGCAGAACGGATTTGAACAGACTGAATTCCAGCTTCTTCAATCTTAGCAATATCAGCTTCCTCAATCATCGCACCACCTTCAAGGATAACTTCTCCAGAAACTGGATGTAAAATATCAATAAGCGCTGTACGACCAAGAATCCTTTGCCCAAGAGATGCAACAATTTGCCCCGCATCAACAATAGGTTGCATAGTAAGCCCCTTTGCAGTACCACAATCAACTGCTGAAATAATAGCATCCTGTGCAACATCAACAAGACGACGTGTTAAATAACCAGAATTTGCTGTTTTTAACGCAGTATCAGCAAGCCCTTTACGTGCACCGTGAGTCGAATTGAAGTACTCGTTAACAGTTAGACCTTCCTTAAAATTTGAAATAATTGGTGTTTCAATGATTTCACCCGATGGCTTTGCCATTAATCCGCGCATGCCAGCCAACTGCTTCATCTGATTAGCAGAACCACGTGCACCAGAATGTGACATCATATAGATAGAATTCATTGGCCTCTGACGACCTGTCTTAGGATCAAACTCAATAGCCTGAATACGTTTCATCATTTCATCCGCAACGCGATCCGTACATTTACCCCAGGCATCAACGACCTTATTATATTTTTCACCTTGCGTAATCAAACCATCATTATATTGCTGTTCATATTCTTTAGCTAAAGATTCCGTTTCTGCAACCAAACGCGATTTGCTATCTGGGATGACCATATCATCCTTGCCAAAAGAAATTCCTGCACGACACGCATAAGAAAAACCAAGCTGCATAATACGATCACAGAAAATAACTGTTTCTTTCTGCCCACAGTGTCGATAAACCTGATCAATCATTTTAGAAATGTTCTTTTTAGTCATTTCTTGATTAACAATATCAAACGGAATATTCGAATTTTTCGGCAAAAGCTCCCCAATAATCAAGCGACCGGGTGTTGTATCATAAAGTTTGGCAACCTCTTTCCCATCCTTCCCCACATTGTTAACGCGGCCTTTAATCTTCGTATGAAGAGTTACAACCTTATTTTCTAAAGCGTGATGGAGTTCACCTACATCAGAAAAAGCCATTCCTTCACCTGGTTCTTTTTCCGAAACGATCGAAAGATAGTAAAGACCAAGAACCATATCCTGTGAAGGAACAATAATTGGTGCACCATTGGCTGGATG
The DNA here is from genome assembly GCF_053793815.1 of Bartonella sp. B23. Taxonomy (NCBI): domain Bacteria; kingdom Pseudomonadati; phylum Pseudomonadota; class Alphaproteobacteria; order Hyphomicrobiales; family Bartonellaceae; genus Bartonella; species Bartonella sp. B23. Next base: position 478,115 of record NZ_CP200033.1, on the reverse strand, counting down.
AAGAATATTATTGGTCGACATCATCAAAACACGAGCTTCAAGCTGTGCTTCAAGAGAAAGTGGAACATGAACCGCCATCTGGTCGCCATCAAAATCCGCATTAAAAGCAGTACACACCAAGGGGTGAAGCTGTATGGCTTTCCCTTCAATCAAGATAGGCTCAAAAGCTTGAATCCCCAAACGATGCAATGTCGGCGCACGGTTGAGCAAAACAGGATGTTCACGAATAACCTCATCTAAAATATCCCATACTTCCGGATGCTCTTTCTCAACAAGCTTCTTTGCTTGTTTTACAGTTGAGGAATACCCCTTCGCATCAAGCCGTGCATAAATAAACGGCTTAAACAACTCGAGAGCCATCTTTTTAGGAAGACCACATTGATGCAATTTTAATTCAGGACCGGTTACGATAACAGAACGCCCAGAATAATCAACACGCTTTCCAAGTAAATTTTGGCGAAAACGCCCTTGCTTACCCTTTAGCATATCCGAAAGAGACTTTAACGGACGCTTATTTGCTCCAGTAATTACACGCCCACGCCGACCATTATCAAATAACGCATCGACAGCTTCTTGCACCATACGTTTTTCATTACGCACAATAATTCCAGGAGCACGCAATTCAATCAACCGTTTCAAACGGTTATTACGATTTATTACACGTCGATAAAGATCATTCAGATCCGATGTCGCGAAACGCCCACCATCAAGTGGAACCAATGGACGCAAATCAGGTGGAATGACTGGAATCGTCTTCATAATCATCCACTCTGGTTTATTACCAGACTCAAGAAAACTCTCAACGATCTTAAGCCGTTTAATCAGCTTCTTCTGCTTTAACTCCGAAACTGTCTCAGATAATTCGGTGCGCAAATCATTCGCGAGTTTCTCCAATTCCATGCTGGCTAGAAGTTCGTAAATAGCCTCAGCACCAATCATAGCTGTAAACTGATCTTCTCCAAATTCATCAATAGCAAGCATATACTCTTCTTCAGAAAGAAGCTGATGGAGCTTAAGGGACGTCAAACCTGGTTCTGTTACAATATAATTCTCAAAATAAAGAACCCGCTCAATATCCTTCAAAGTTAAATCTAAAAGTGTAGAAATTCGACCTGGCAACGATTTAAGGAACCAAATATGTGCAACCGGTGCCGCAAGCTCAATATGACCCATACGCTCACGACGCACACGTGAAAGAGTAACCTCTACACCACATTTCTCACAGATAATACCCTTATATTTCATGCGTTTATATTTACCGCACAGACATTCATAATCCTTAATAGGACCAAATATACGTGCACAAAAAAGGCCATCACGCTCTGGCTTAAAAGTTCTATAATTAATGGTCTCAGGCTTCTTGATCTCACCGTACGACCAAGACAAAATCTTCTCAGGGCTCGCAATGGAAATACGAATAGAGTCAAATGTCTGCGCTGGCGCCTGAGGATTGAAAAGATTCATGACCTCGTGGTTCATGCCGTTCTCCTTCAAAGATTCTTATAACCCGTTATTACATCTCATTAATTTCATCACAGATTTTATCTAAAACCCGTTTTTACCTTTTAAACTGTCTGCGCTACCTTAATAAAAATCTTTTATTTAGCCTCTCTAGACAATTAGAGTGCACTCTTTACAGTGCGCTCTTCTCAAATTATTATTCTGCTGTATCAGATAATGTCCGCTGTGCAATAAGCTCGCGCGCATCATCAAGTTCTACATTAAGAGCAAGTGAGCGCATTTCTTTTACCAACACATTAAAGCTCTCGGGTATACCCGCCTCAAATGTATCATCACCACGCACAATTGCCTCATAGACTTTTGTTCGACCAGCCACATCATCTGATTTTACGGTCAACATTTCCTGCAAAGTGTATGCAGCACCATAAGCTTCAAGCGCCCAAACTTCCATTTCACCAAAACGCTGGCCACCAAATTGAGCTTTACCACCTAATGGCTGCTGAGTAACAAGCGAATATGGTCCAATCGAACGCGCATGAATCTTATCATCAACAAGGTGATGCAATTTCAACATATAAATGTATCCAACTGTCACCGGACGATCAAAAGGCTCTCCGGTACGACCATCATAAAGTGTAACCTGCCCCGAGCTGTCTAGCCCTGCATCTTCCAACATCATGTTGATATCGGATTCATGTGCTCCATCAAAAACAGGTGTTGCGATTGAAACGCCTTTCTTCATCTGCAGTGCCAACTTATAAAGGCTTTCATTATCATATTGACGTACTGGTTCATTATGGTCATTATCAGGCATTAGATTCTCGATACGTTGACGCAAAGGAAGAATATCCCCGGTCTCCTGATATAACTCTATCAAATCGCCAATCTTCTTTCCCATACCAGCACACGCCCAACCAAGATGTGTCTCAAGAATTTGACCAACATTCATACGGCTAGGCACACCAAGCGGATTCAAAACGATATCAGCGTGGGTTCCGTCTTCGAGAAACGGCATATCTTCTACAGGAAGAATACGTGATACGACCCCCTTATTACCATGACGTCCTGCCATTTTGTCACCCGGTTGGATTTTGCGTTTTACAGCCACAAAAACCTTTACCATTTTCATGACACCAGGAGGCATTTCATCGCCTCTTTGAACCTTCTCAACTTTATCCATAAAGCGACGTTGTAATGCTTCTTTTGATTCATCATATTGCTTACGCAAAGCTTCAATTTCGCTTTGAAGTTTTTCATCTTCAACGGCAAATTGCCACCATTGTGAACGCGGATAATGAGCCATCACCGTATTGTCAAGCTCCTTACTACCTGAAAAGCCTTTTGGACCTTCTACAGCAACCTTACCTATCAACATATCAGCAAGACGCGCATAAACATTGCGATCGAGAATCGACTGTTCATCATCACGATCTTTAGCTAAACGCTCAATTTCCTCACGTTCAATTGCCATTGCACGTTCATCTTTTTCCACACCGTGGCGGTTAAAAACACGAACTTCAACAACAGTCCCAAAAGTTCCAGGAGGCATTCGCATAGAAGTGTCACGAACATCTGAAGCTTTTTCTCCAAAAATAGCACGTAGAAGCTTTTCTTCTGGAGTCATGGGACTTTCACCTTTTGGTGTAATTTTTCCAACCAAAATATCACCAGGCTGAACTTCAGCACCAATATAGATAATACCAGCTTCATCAAGATTTCTTAACGCTTCTTCCGCAACGTTAGGAATATCGCGCGTAATTTCTTCTGGACCAAGCTTTGTATCACGTGCTGCTACTTCAAATTCTTCAATATGAATTGAGGTAAAAACATCATCAGCAACAATACGCTCGGATAACAAAATGGAATCTTCGTAATTGTACCCATTCCAAGGCATAAATGCCACAAGAACATTTCGCCCAAGAGCTAAATCACCAAGATCTGTAGATGGGCCATCCGCAATAATATCACCCTTCTCTATCCGATCCCCTACATGAACAAGGGGACGCTGATTTATACAAGTAGACTGATTGGAACGCTGAAATTTTTGCAAACGATAAATATCAACACCAGACTTTGAAGGATCCAAATCCTCTGTCGCACGAATCACAATACGAGTTGCATCAACCTGATCAACAATACCACCACGCTTTGCACTAACGGCTGCACCCGAATCACGAGCAACAACTGGTTCCATTCCCGTACCAACAAATGGTGCTTCAGCACGTACAAGTGGAACCGCCTGACGTTGCATATTCGATCCCATCAAAGCACGATTCGCATCATCATTTTCCAAAAATGGAATAAGAGCTGCTGCTACAGAAACCAGCTGCTTTGGTGAAACATCCATCAAATCCACATGATCGCGTGATGCCATCAAAACTTCACCTGCATGACGACAAACAACAAACTCTTCCGTAAAGCGACCTTCAGCATCCAATGAAGAATTTGCTTGAGCCACATAATGCTTTGATTCTTCCATAGCAGATAGATAGATAACTTCTGTCGTCACTTTACCATCGATAATTTTGCGATATGGACTTTCAATAAAACCATATTTATTAACCCGCGCAAACGTCGCTAAAGAATTAATTAAACCAATATTAGGACCTTCTGGCGTTTCAATCGGACAAATACGACCATAATGCGTAGGATGTACGTCACGAACCTCAAAACCTGCACGTTCGCGTGTCAAACCGCCTGGACCAAGGGCAGAAAGACGGCGCTTATGGGTAATTTCTGACAATGGATTTGTTTGATCCATAAACTGCGATAATTGTGAAGATCCAAAAAACTCGCGAACCGCTGCTGCAGCGGGCTTTGCATTAATTAAATCTTGTGGCATAACTGTGTCGATTTCAACCGACGACATACGTTCTTTTATTGCACGCTCCATACGGAGTAAACCAATGCGATACTGATTTTCCATCAACTCCCCAACTGAACGAACGCGACGATTGCCAAGATTATCAATGTCATCAATTTCACCACGACCATCGCGCAATTCAACCAACATCTTAACAACAGCAAGAATATCTTCTTGACGCAAGATGCGAACCGTGTCTGGACAATCAAGATCCATACGCAAATTCATCTTAACACGCCCTACAGCCGAAAGATCATAACGTTCTGGATCAAAAAACAATGAATGAAACATAGCTTCCGCTGTATCCATTGTTGGCGGCTCACCTGGACGCATAACCCGATAAATATCAAACAATGCATCCTGCCGACTTTCGTTTTTATCCACTTTCAAAGTATTACGGATATATGCTCCAACATTCATGTGATCAATATCAAGGATATTGATTTGATCCGCATTAACATCAAACAAAATCTTCAATATTTTTTCGTCAATCTCATCACCAGCTTCAAGATAAACCTCACCTGTCTGATAATTAACTATGTCTTCCGCTAAATAACACCCTAATAAATCGTCTTCACTAACCTTAACCGCCTTGAGACCTTTCTCAGCTAAAGATTTTGCAGCACGAAGCGTCAGCTTTTTACCAGCCTCAGCAACAACTTCACCACTGTCCGCATCTACAAGGTCAGAAACAAGCTTCATACCCTTAAAGCGATCAACCGAATAAGGAATACGCCACCCATCTCCATCTCGCTCATAAGTCACTTTATTGTAAAACATCGACAAAATGTCTGATGCATCCATACCCAACGCCATCAAAAGACTCGTAACAGGAATCTTGCGTCGCCGATCAATACGAGCATAAATGATGTCCTTAGCATCAAACTCAATATCAAGCCAAGAACCGCGATAAGGAATAATACGAGCAGCAAAAAGAAACTTTCCCGATGAATGCGACTTTCCTTTATCATGATCAAAAAATACACCAGGAGAGCGATGCATCTGTGAAACAATAACACGCTCCGTACCATTAACGATAAAAGTACCATTCGTCGTCATCAAAGGCATATCGCCCATATAAACGCCTTGTTCTTTAATATCTTTGATATCTTTTGATCCCGTATCTTCATCAATATCAAAAACAATTAAACGTAATATTACCTTTAATGGCGCAGCATAGGTCAAATCACGCTGACGGCATTCTTCAACATCAAATTTTGGTAAATCAAATTCATAACCAACAAACTCAAGCATAGCTGTACCGGAAAAATCCGAAATAGGAAATACCGATTTAAAAACAGCCTGCAAACCTTCATCTGGTCGTCCACCTTTCGGTTCCTCAACCATGAGAAACTGATCGTATGACGCTTTTTGAACTTCAATAAGATTCGGCATTTCTGCCACCTCAGGAATCTTACCAAAAAATTTGCGTACGCGCTTACGACCATTGAATTGAGACATCATCGCTAGAGTCTGAGCCATCGTCGCTCCTTGATTTTTACTCTTCAAGGTAGACTAAACCTTGAAAGCTTTATGTCATTAACCTGCACATGCAGATCAGTTCACCTGATACCCGATAATGGATATCGTCAATTTGCCCCATTAACACAAACCATCTTCCTATTGGGCTCTATGATAAAGGAACTAAAAGTAAAACCTGCACCCATTTATTCAACTATTGAGAAATAGGTTATCATTAATCATCTCCCTTCTTTTCACGAGAAAGGAAATCGACGGACATAAATGCCCGCCGATAAAATAAAATCTACTTAAGCTCAACTTTAGCACCAGCAGCTTCAAGTTGAGATTTAATTTTCTCTGCTTCATCTTTAGAAGCACCCTCTTTAATAGGCTTAGGAGCTCCCTCAACCAGATCTTTAGCTTCTTTAAGACCAAGTCCAGTAAGAGCACGAACTTCCTTAATGACATTAATTTTTTGCGCACCACCCTCAACAAGAACAACATCAAATTCTGTTTTTTCTTCAACAACTGGAGCAACAGCACCGGCAACAGCAGCTACAGCTACAGGAGCAGCAGCCGAAACACCCCATTTTTCTTCAAGTAACTTAGAAAGCTCAGCAGCTTCCAAAACAGTTAGATTAGAAAGGTCTTCTACGATCTTCGCTAGATCAGCCATTTTTAAATTCCTTCAATTAAAAGATTTGAACCATTATTTAAAACTTATTCAAAAAACAGAAAAGCACCAAAACTCTTCCATAAACATAAATACAAAACAGCCTTAAGCCGCCTTATCCTCCTGAGCATATGCTCCAATGACACGCGCAACCTGACCAGCAGGTGCATTAATAACCTGTGCGATACGGGTTGCAGGAGTAGAAGTCATACCCACAAGTTTTGCTCGCAACTCGTTCAATGAAGGCAATGAAGCCAATGACTTCACAGCTTCTACACTCAAACTTGTTGCACCCATCGAACCACCAAGGATAACAAATTTGTCATTGGTTTTTGCAAAATCAACAGCAACTTTCGGTGCTGTAATTGGATCTTCTGAATAAGCAATAAGTGTTTGCCCAGTAAACAAATTCACCATCGATTCAGATTCCGTGCCCTGAAGAGCGATTTTAGCAAGACGGTTTTTGGCGACTTTAACGGCACCGCCAGCTCCACCCATTTTCGAACGAAGATCGTTCATCTGCGAAACTGTCAGACCAGAATAATGTGCAACAACAACAGAACCAGACTTTCGAAAAGCCTCATTAAGCCATGTAACAAACTCGCGTTTTTCCGCTCTATTCACTGTCTCTCTCCATTTAACAGATTTACTTGAAGCAAACCTGCTGGTTACCTTTGATAACATAAAATACTCCATGCTATCGATGAGGATCCTGTCCCCTTTTTCACGCATAACGATCAAAGGCAGCCTTGGCTCAAACCCTTTAAGTCTTTTAACTCTCAGTTTTTACCCCAGTCTCATGTGGGCTTTTTCGATTAAGACACTTAAAGTATCGCCCACAATCTCGGACAGGATATTCCGGAATTTCTTCCGGTATAATCTAAGCTCGATAAAACTTAGATAGCTCAATGCCGATAAGAACCGACATTCTAAACATAATCTCGCTACTCACATACCCCAAAACAAAATTACAAATCTATTTAAACCTACTCTGAACGAACAGTTGCAGGATCAACTTTAATCCCAATCCCCATAGTCGAAGAAACTGCAACACGCTTAACATATTCACCCTTTGCACTTTGTGGCTTAGCTTTAATAACAGCACTCGCAAAGGCTTTAATATTTTCCACTATCTTCTCAACCCCAAAAGAGGCCTTACCGATACCGGCATGTACAATCCCGGCTTTTTCAACGCGAAATTCAACAGCACCGCCCTTAGAATCTCTTACAGCACTGGCAACATCAAGCGTTACAGTACCAACTTTTGGATTTGGCATCAAACTCCGTGGGCCAAGAATTTTACCAAGACGACCAACAAGAGGCATCATATCAGGTGTTGCAATACAACGATCGAAATCAATCTTTCCACCATTAATACTCTCAAACAAATCTTCAGCCCCCACAACATCTGCACCAGAAGCCTTAGCTTCTTCAGCTTTATCACCACGTGCAAAAACAGCAACACGAACTTTACGCCCAGTTCCATTGGGCAAATGAGCAACACCTCGAACCATTTGATCTGCATGACGAGGATCAACACCTAAGTTCATCGAAATCTCTATCGTTTCATCAAATTTAGCAACTGCACGCTCTCTAACCATCAAAACAGCATCTTCTAAAGCGTAAAGCTCATTAAAATTAACATCTTTACGAATATTTTTTATTCTCTTTGCTACTTTTGCCATAACATTAGCCCACCACTTCCAAGCCCATAGAGCGAGCAGAACCCTCAACCATACGCATCGCCGAATCAATATCATTTGCATTAAGGTCCTTCATTTTTTCTTGTGCAATTGAACGAATCTTATCGCGAGAGATACTCCCTACAGACACTTTACCAGGCTCTTTCGAGCCAGACTTCAAATTTGCTTCCTTCTTCAAGAAAAATGATACAGGAGGTGTCTTTAAAGAAAATGTGAAAGACTTATCCTGGTAATACGTAATAACTACTGGAATCGGTGCTCCCTTCTCCATTTCCTGTGTAGCCGCATTAAATGCCTTACAAAATTCCATGATATTAATACCACGTTGACCGAGAGCAGGACCAATCGGTGGAGACGGAGTAGCTGCTCCTGCAGGAACCTGCAACTTGAGCTGACCTATACTTTTTTTTGCCATAATAATCTGCCTTCAATTTTACTGAGATACGACAAGCTCTCTTGCCTTCTACCTTCTGCAGTTAAGTGGTTCGGATCCTCAAGCCGACAAAAGCCACAATTCACCTCCCACCAGCTACCAAAAGTGATTGAAATCACCCTAAGCTCGTCAGAGTTTTTCAACCTGACCAAACTCTAATTCAACAGGCGTAGGACGCCCAAAAATCAACACCTCAACCTTAAGACGAGAGCGCTCCTCTTCAACCTCTTGAACAATTCCATTAAACGAAATAAAAGGCCCATCGGCAACACGAACCTGCTCTCCAACCTCAAACAATATAGAAGATTTCGGAGACTCAACTCCCTCCTGAACTTGTTTCAGAATTTGCTCAACCTCTCGATCAGAAATGGGAACGGGACGTGCATCTGACCCTAAAAATCCCGTCACTTTAGGGGTATTCTTAATGAGATGATAAACATCATCTGTTAATTCAGCACAAACAAGGACATAACCGGGAAAAAACTTTCGCTCAGTATCAACTTTACGCCCACGACGAACCTCCACAACACGCTCCGTGGGAACAAAAATCTTCTCAAACAGATGATCGAGTCCTTTTTGTTTTGCCTCCTTGGCAATAGCTTCTGCTACTTTTTTTTCAAAATTCGAATATGCTTGAACAATATACCAACGAGCAGCCACAGTCACACTTCCTTGCATTCTCAACTAAAAAGATACTTTAGAAGATCAATACCCCGCCAAACACCAAAATGCACAACCTGATCCACAACAAAAAAGAAAACTGAAGCCAATGCGGTTACTAACAAAACCATAATAGTCGAAATCACCGTCTCGCGACGCGTAGGCCACTTCACCTTAACTGTTTCTGCATAGACCTGCTTTAAAAAGGTTATTGGATTTGTTTTAGATGCCATCAGTCACACTATATCCTTTCTAACCTTAGTTATGTTTCATGCGATAAAACAAAAACGACAAAAATGCGAAAAGCCAATCTCAAACTTTATGCAACTTCCTCATTTTCTACTCAATACCGATTCACGCACAAAAAAACAAGCCCTACACAAAAAAAAGCGAAGAAGGCAATTAAAAAACTACCTTCTCACAGCTAAAATGCTATTGCCCTTTGGCAGGGGCAGCAGGGCTTGAACCCGCGACCTGCGGTTTTGGAGACCGCCGCTCTACCAACTGAGCTATACCCCTATTTTATTTCCCTGTCACGCAAAACGCCTCTTAATAACAAAGACGCTTTCAATAAGCCTCTTTATTCAATGATTTTAGAAACGATACCGGCACCAACAGTACGACCACCTTCACGAATAGCAAAACGAAGCTTCTCTTCCATGGCAATTGGAACAATCAAAGAAACATCCATCGCAACATTATCACCAGGCATTACCATCTCTGTTCCTTCTGGAAGCGTCACTATCCCCGTCACATCCGTCGTACGGAAGTAAAACTGTGGACGATAGTTCGTGAAAAATGGAGTATGACGACCACCTTCATCTTTCGTTAAAATGTAAGCCTCTGCTTTAAATCGTGTATGAGGCGTAACTGAACCAGGTTTCGCCAAAACCTGTCCACGCTCAATCCCTTCACGATCAACTCCACGAAGCAACGCACCAATATTATCACCAGCTTGACCTTGATCTAAAAGCTTGCGAAACATTTCAACACCTGTAACTGTCGTTTTAGAAGTAGGGCGAATACCAATAATCTCGATTTCTTCGCCAACTTTAATGACACCACGCTCAACACGACCAGTAACAACAGTTCCACGACCAGATATCGAAAAAACATCCTCTATCGGCATCAAAAACGGCTGATCAACAGGACGCTCCGGTGTTGGGATATAATTATCAACTTCACTCATCAAGAGACGAACCGCATCTTCACCAATGCTTTTGTCCTTATCTTCAAGAGCTGCCAATGCTGAACCTTTAACTACCGGTATATCATCTCCTGGGAAATCGTATTTTGATAATAACTCACGCACCTCAAGCTCAACAAGCTCCAAAAGTTCCGCATCATCAACCTGATCAACCTTGTTGAGAAAAACTACAATCGCTGGAACACCAACCTGACGTGCTAAAAGAATATGTTCACGCGTCTGAGGCATCGGACCATCTGCCGCTGAAACAACCAAAATTGCACCATCCATCTGTGCTGCACCCGTAATCATATTTTTCACATAATCTGCGTGACCCGGGCAATCAACATGTGCATAGTGCCTTTTCTCTGTTTCATACTCAACATGTGCTGTAGAAATCGTAATCCCACGTGCTCTTTCTTCTGGCGCAGCATCAATTTGGTCATATGCTTTAAATTCACCAAAATACTTCGTAATCGCTGCCGTCAATGACGTCTTTCCATGATCAACATGACCAATCGTACCAATATTAACATGCGGCTTCGTACGTTCAAATTTGCTCTTTGCCATCGCTATTAATCTCTTGTTTTGTTTTTTTGTTTATTAGCACCCAAAAATAGTCCTGCAGGACTGAAACCAAATTAGACTGCCAAATCAGCTCGACCACTACAACCACCAGACGGAGAAATCTGCAAAATATGAAAAAATCTCCCATTATACTCTCTCGCCCGATCAACAACAAATGCTTGGAGCGGGTAGCGGGAATCGAACCCGCATATTCAGCTTGGAAGGCTGCTGCTCTACCATTGAGCTATACCCGCAACGTACTAAATCTCCTCCGATGAATGGTGGAGGGGGTTGGATTCGAACCAACGTAGCATACGCAACGGATTTACAGTCCGCCCCCTTTAACCACTCGGGCACCCCTCCATTACATCGGCAAAGTTGTGATACGAGGCATCACGACAACCAAAACTTTATCACCCATTCAATTCAAACTGGCTGCGAAGCGGTTATGACGGTTACCATCGTATCTGTCAACAGGATAAATATGATTCTGTACAAATTTCCTGCTAATAATTTTAAATCACAGATTTTTTCTATCTATTTTTGCTATTTACACGCTATAAAGAGGTTATGAAAGAAAAAATATCAAAAAATTCTCGTTATACTCGTCTACACTGCCGATATCGCAATACAAAAGGCTTCCCTTTACGATCTGCCACACGTCTGAAAAAGGTTACTCTTCCCTTACCACAAGGAAAAATTCATCTCTACGGTATCCATTCGGTTCATGCTGCTTTAAAAAACAAAAAAAGAATTTTGGGTTGTCTCTATGTTACACAAAATGCCTTAAAACGATTAAATATATCCGAATCAGATTTACCTTGTCCTGTTACACTATGCTCCCCCAAACAACTCGATGCACTTGTCGGAAGTGATGCAGTTCATCAAGGTGCTGTTATGGAAACTGCCCCTCTCAAGCCGTGCCAATTGTCTGAACTAACGAATACCGATCTTGTCATCGTAATGGATCAAATTACTGATCCCCATAATGTCGGCGCTATTATGCGCTCTGCAGTTGCATTTAAAGCTGGAGCCCTTATCACCACTTATCGCCACTCACCCCAAGAAAGCGGAGTTCTTGCTAAGGCCGCATCCGGAGCTTTAGAGCTGATTAATTATATCACTGTAAGAAACCTCGCCGAAGCACTTCAAGAGCTTCATGAAGCAGGTTTTATGAGTTTTGGACTCGATTCAGAAGGTGTATATCCTCTAGAAACTGCTTTAACAGGAAATAAAATTGCTCTTGTTTTAGGAGCAGAAGGGAAAGGTTTACGTAAAAAAACACGCGAAACCGTTTGCGCATTAGCGCGCCTTGATATGCCAGGAAATATTAAATCATTAAATGTTTCAAACGCAGCAACAATAGCACTTTATGCTACTCACCAATATCTTAGATCATAGTGTTTAATTTTTTCCGTGAAATATCAAAAAAACCAATCAATAAAAAACCTGAAAAAAAGCCACCAATATGGGCTTCCCATGCAATTGAAACACCATCTTCTCTAAAGAAAAAAGAAGAAATTCCTATGATAAAATCAACACCCAGCCATACACTTACAAAAACGAGTACATCCCTCGAACGCAGTGATTTTTTGATAGACAATAAAGAACCTAGGAATCTTTCATTTTGCGTACTGCCTGTCAAATAGCTTCGAGGAAAACTATAGCGTGCAATAGCACCCACCATTCCACACACCGCGCCTGACGCACCAACAAGCGATATCGCACTGTTTTGGTGAAATACAAAATAAGTCAACACAGCTATAATTGCCGTTAATATCCAAAACATTAAAAAGCGAAAATTACCTAGATGTCTTACTAAAGCAGACCCAAAAACCAAAAGCCAAGCCATGTTAACAACAACATGTTGAAAACTGCTATGCATAAATGAATAACTGATCATCGTATGACAAAATGCTAAGGGTTCAACCTTAAATAACACGGGTGTAAATGAAAAAAAATCAAGGCTTTCAATAGAAAATCGAGAAGAAAAAAAATACTGAGGAATCAAATAAATACCAAAACAAACCGCTATCAAAATAACTATAATAAATGGAACATTCAATAATGGTTTTAGAGGTTGTTTGGAAAAAGACGATACATCATTATGGTGGTAATTGGTATCTTTCATTGTATAAAATCTCACACTCTTTGATAAACTCATAGCTCTTTGTGCAAAACAAATATATAACCTATTGATAAAAAATAATCTTTTAACTTAAATTCATTTAGTTGGTGCTCCTAAACTTCAAATGTCTCTACATGAAAACACCTGTATTTTATACGAAATATTTTAGAAGATGAATGTTTAGAATATCGTCCACAAAATTACTACACTATAATAGAGCTAAATTAAAATGATTCAGTTCGTCAAGGTTTCTATTGCATAGAGAGTACAATTTTGATTGTTAATCTGTTTAGTATACTTCTCAATTAGAAAAGATAGAATCAGAGACTGTAAAAAGAAATCCCATAAATTGATTTGCGCTTTCTCTGTAGAACGATAGTGCTTTATAATTTAGTAATCTAACATTGAGCACTTTTGCAAAAATCGCCGTAAGTGTACAACAAAAAATATGATTTTAAAATATGCAAATAAAAATATCACCGCCCCCTTTTCTACATCTAGCTATCTCGTTTTAAAAGCTGCCTTTAGCTATTTAGGGGAAAATTATAAAATAAATAAAAAGGACATTTTGATCTCAATACGTCATTTATAAAAAATTACTGTAGAAGTTGACTCTGAGAATTTTGTTTGTTCTGTTTGCAGTCTTTTAACCACACATCATAAATAGGATGCTCTACAGCATTCAAGCCAGGACTATCTGCAAACATCCACCCTGTGAAAATACGCCGTACCTTTTTATCCAATGTAATCTCATTAACTTCAATGAAACCGGTTGTACGCGTTGGTTCATCCTTGGAGCTTGTATAACACGCGCGCGGCGATACCTGTAAAGCACCATATTGATAAACTTCACCAAGAGAAACTTCAAAACGCATCATCCGTCCAGTAATTTTATCAAGACCAGAAAAAACAGCAATTCCGTTGCTCACACGCTCAGCCTGTACTCCAACAACTGAGGACAAAAATACTATAACTTCTACGAAACAAAGACAAAAAAAACGCCTCAATCCCAACAGTAAAAAAACTCTCATCACATCAAATCAATCACATCTAAAAATTCTATTTGTAAAATAGTGAAAATAAGAAATAACACACGCATCAAAGCATCTTATTTTTTAGGCGACCACGCATCATAATCTTCATGCACACAAGGATGCTCACCACTGTAAGAAATAGCCCCTTTTGGACGATAAGCATCGCTCGTTCCTGTCATATTGGCAACGTGAGGCTTCTCCCACTCATACGGTTTATAATTCTCCTGCGTCGGTGGACTATCACAACGATGATGGATCCAACCATGCCAACCTGGAGGAATAGTGGAAGCTTCAGAATAATCTTTATAAATCACCCAACGGCGCGGATAACCATCTTTATGAGTGCCTCCCTCATAATAAACATTCCCAAACTGATCCTCCCCTACACGATTGCCTTTACGCCAAGTAAAAAAGCGCGTATTAATGGTATTACCATTCCACCACGTAAAGACTTGCTTAAAAAAACCAGCCATCTCTTATTCCATTTCTTCAGTATGTTCATGAAACCAATCATTGGAATAAATTTGTCGTGATACTTGAAATTACCAAAAACAAGACTCCATCAGCAAAGACGAATCATGTCACCATTTGATAAGTTCAGTTATATTCCTCAATTAAGAAATATCGTATTCATGAACTTTACTCTACTTCATAAAACTCAATCTATCCCAAGTTTTATCTTAACTAATTGATTAACAATTTGAGGGTTTGCCTTACCACCCGTCACTTTCATTACCTGACCAACAAACCAACCACTCAAAGCATACTTTTGTTTTGCTTGCGCAGCTTTATCAGAATTATTAGCAATAATTTCATCAACAGCTTTCTCAATAGCCTTTGTATCTGTTACTTGCTTCATATTGCGTTCTTCTACAATCTGACGTGGATCTCCCCCTTCATTCCAAACAATCTCAAACAGATCTTTAGCAATTTTTCCAGAAATTGTTCCTTCTTTTATAAGATCAATAATGCTCCCTAATTGATCCGGTGATACTGGTGTCTCTTCAATCTCACGATTATCTTTATTTAAAGCACCCAAAAGATCATTAATTACCCAATTGGCAACGGTTTTTGCATCACGCCCGTGTGCTACTTTTTCAAAATAATCAGCAATGGCTCTTTCCGTCACAAGAATAGAAGCATCATATACCGTCAACCCCATATCCTTGACAAAACGTATCTTTATATCATCAGGCAATTCAGGTAATTCAGCCGCTAACGCATCAACAAATGCTTGATCAAATTCCAATGGCAAAAGATCTGGATCAGGAAAATAACGATAGTCATGCGCATCTTCCTTTGAGCGCATAGACCGAGTCTCACCTTTAGCAGCATCAAAAAGCCGCGTTTCCTGATCTATAAAACCACCATCTTCTAAAATTGCAATCTGACGACGCGCCTCATATTCAATTGCTTGACCAATAAAGCGAATAGAATTCACATTTTTAATCTCACAACGCGTTCCAAAATTTTCACCAGGGCGACGAACTGATACGTTAATATCTGCCCGCATAGATCCCTCATCCATATTGCCATCGCAGCTACCCAAATAACGAACAATCATACGTAGTTTTGCCATATAGGCCTTGGCTTCATCTACTGAACGCATATCCGGTTTAGAAACAATTTCCATAAGGGCGACGCCAGCACGATTAAGATCCACAAAAGACATTGTTGGATGCTGATCGTGCATTGATTTTCCTGCATCTTGTTCAAGATGCAACCGCTCGATCCCAATTTCAACATCTTCAAACTGGCCGTTCGAATCTGGACCAATAGATATAATAACCTTCCCCTCTCCAACGATCGGAGAGCAAAATTGAGAAATTTGATAACCCTGCGGTAAGTCAGGATAAAAATAATTTTTGCGATCAAAAACAGATTTCAGATTAATTTGTGCCTTCAATCCCAAACCCGTTCGAACTGCTTGACGAACACATTCCTGATTAAGAACAGGTAACATACCAGGCATCGCTGCATCAATAAGTGACACATGATTGTTCGGCTCAGCACCAAACCTTGTTGAAGCTCCTGAAAAAAGTTTTGAATTGGACATGATTTGTGCATGAACTTCCATACCAATGATAACTTCCCAATCACCTGTAACTCCAGAAATGAAACGCTTAGAATCAGGAGTGCGCGTATCAACAATGCTCATTACCAATCCACTATCAATATTTTTTAAATACACACGTATGGCTAATCTAAAACCACTCTCAGTGCAAGCCTAGAATAGAAATCTTATAAAAAGCCTGATTTTATCGAGCTTGTTTTTTTCGAGTAAATATTAACCTTTTTTAGGTAACTTTTTCTTAGCTGGAACTTTTTCTGCCGCTTTTTCCTTCACTGCAGATTTCTTCTTCTCTGATTTTTTTTCTGTTAAATCTGTTTCGCTATACTCTTTCATCAACTCTTCAATTGTTACTTCCTTATCAAGAACTTTTATCTTTGTCAGCAAATAATCAATGACTTTTTCTTCAAAAATTGGGGCACGTAAGTTTGCGACAGCTTCCGGAGTATTACGGAAAAAATCCATAATTTCTCTCTCTTGTCCAGGATATTGGCGAACCTGATCGAAAACTGCTGCTTTCAGCTCGTCTTCACTTACTTTAACACCAACCTTCATGCCAATCTCAGAAAGTACCAAGCCAAGACGAACACGACGCTGTGCAAGTGCACGATATTCCTCCCGTGCTTGCTCTTCTGTAACGTCTTCATCTTTGAAACTGCGCCCAGCCTTTTTTAAATCATCATTAACCTGAGCCCAAATATTGTTAAATTCAATTTCTAAAAGTCCTTCAGGAATCTCAAAATTATAATCAGCATCTAAAGCATCAAGAATTTGACGCTTAATTTTCTGACGAGTCATTGAGCCATATTGACTTTCAATCTGCCCACGAACAACCTCGCGCAAGCGATCTAGAGATTCTAAACCAACTTTTTGCGCTGCTACATCATCAATCTTTAGCTCGTCCGGCTTAGAGACGGCTTTAACAATGACATCAAATTCTGCATCCCTACCGGCCAAATGTACTGCATTGTAATTATCAGGAAATTTAACAGAAATCGTTTTTTTATCACCCGCTTTTACACCAACCAATTGCTCCTCAAAACCAGGAATAAATTGTTTTGACCCAAGAATCAATTGCGCATCATTATCTGTCCCACCCTCAAATGGAACACCCTCAAGCTTACCAAGATAATCTATTGTAATACGATCACCTTCTTCAGAAAGACCATCCTTTAGCGAATAATTACGCGCAGAAGAAAGAACCCGATTTACTTGATCATCAATCTCTTGTTCAGGAATAGCCGCAATTTCGCGGATAATTTCAATATGTCCAAAGTCTTTAATTTCAAATTTTGGCAAAACTTCATACTTTAAACTGAAAACAAAATCGGCTTTACTATCCAGAACTTTTTCATCTTCATCTATATCAATTTGTGGTTGCAACGCTGAGCGCTCATTGCGGTTCGCTAAAACAGAACGGGGTGCATCACTAACAATCTCATTAATAATTTCTACCATAAAAGACTTGCCGTACATTTTTCGTAGATATCCAATCGGCACCCTACCTGGACGGAAGCCATTAAGCTTGATTTTATCCTTGGTATCATCCAACCGTTCATTTAATTTTTCTTCTAAATCTCGCGCCGGAACCACGATCTTAATTTCGCGCTTCAGTCCTTCATTAAGCGTCTCGGTAACCTGCATTAAAAAAACCTTCATTTCTCTGAGGAGAGGGATAAACCCACTCTGATAATAACCACATTCTAACACTTGAGTGTTAAATTACCATGAAGCGGAATTCCAGACACATAGAAGTCCGTAGTGCTCAAAGAATCCCTCTGGTGCGGATGGAGGGACTCGAACCCCCACGGTCTCCCGCCAGAACCTAAATCTGGTGCGTCTACCAATTTCGCCACATCCGCTCAAACTTACAAGCCAAGTGACCTCACATAAGCGGCGTCTCTATACCATTAATTAAAGAAAAAAAGCAAACAAATATATTTAAAAACCAAAATACACATGATTATTAATAAATTATAAAAACAAAATCTACACTTTTCATACAGAACTGATTCCGCTAAAAGTAACCTATGTTAAATACATTCAATACTCCAATTCATATCGTTGGCGGCGGTCTTGCAGGTAGTGAAGCAAGCTGGCAAATTGCTCAATCAGGGATTCCCGTTATTTTGTATGAAATGCGACCCCAAAAAAAATCTGATGCCCATAAAACCGATAAGCTTGCAGAGCTGGTCTGTTCCAATTCATTCCGTTCCGATGATGCATCAACAAATGCCGTAGGCCTTTTACATAACGAAATGCGATTGGCAAAATCGCTGATTATAAAGGCTGCAGATGCCAACAAAGTACCAGCAGGAAGCGCTCTTGCCGTTGACCGTGATGGATTTTCCAAAACCGTTACAGCAGCACTTGAGAACCATCCCCTTATAACTATAAAACGCGAAGAGATTCAAGAGATTTCTGAGGATTGGCATCATATCATCATTGCAACTGGTCCCCTTACTTCACCAGCACTTGCTGAAAAAATACAAGCAATAACTGGAACAGAAGCGCTATCTTTTTTTGATGCTATTGCGCCTATTATATATACAGATAGTATTAATATGGATATCTGTTGGTATCAGTCTCGCTATGATAAAATTGGCCCCGAAGGAACAGGAAAGGATTATCTTAATTGTCCCCTTAATAAAGAACAGTATGAGGTATTTGTTCAAGCGTTGAAAAGTGCAGAAAAAATAGAGTTCCGCGATTTTGAAAAAACACCCTATTTTGATGGATGCTTACCAATAGAAATTATGGCTGAGCGCGGTCTTGAAACCCTAAGGTATGGACCCATGAAACCTATGGGATTAACCAATGCCCATAATCCTGCAATTAAAGCCTACGCCATCGTCCAATTACGCCAAGACAATAAATTTGGAACCCTTTACAACATGGTTGGTTTTCAAACAAAACTGAAATATAGTGAACAAACTCGCGTTTTTAGAATGATTCCCGGTCTTGAGAACGCGGAGTTTGCTCGCCTTGGCGGACTTCACCGCAATACCTATCTCAATTCACCAATCATTCTCGATCAAACTCTCCGTTTAAAACAAAGACCAAAACTGCGTTTTGCGGGACAGATTACCGGATGTGAGGGTTATGTAGAATCATCAGCAATAGGGCTTCTTGCTGGGCGTTTCGCCGCCGCTGAATACAATCATAACCGCCCCTCCTTACCGCCACCAACCACAGCGTTCGGCGCTCTTTTGAACCATATCACTGGTGGACACATCGTGGATAAAGAAACAGAAAGGAAATCCTTTCAACCAATGAATATCAATTTTGGACTTTTTCCACCTATTGCTTCTATCAATCAATCAAAAAAACGCTTATCAAGCAAAGAAAAAAAATTAGCAAAAAAACAAGCTATAGCTGCTATAGCTCTAAATGATTGTATTCAGTGGTTAGCAGATAGAAAACAAAATAGCTCCTTATAAATACACTCTTCACCTTCGGTCTATTCAAGAGACCAAAATACCTCTTGTGCAAGAATTACCCCAAAGCCTCTTTATGATATTAGCTACTGCAACAAACAAAAACCACTCTTTGTTTCATTATTTATTAAACAGAGTAAGAATCCTAAAAGAGCTTTTTTACTATACATAAAAATTTTCACTACTGCAAAAAAATACATACATTTCAATCAGTTAAGATATGAAACAGTTGAGACATACCACAGCAACGAAAAGAATCGAATATCTATTAGACCATTCGCAATAATGGATTTTTGGTCATTTTATGCACACAAAACTTTAAAAGCACTGAAAATATTTAAAGAAAACGCACACCACCAAAATCCATGCGAAAAATATCTACAGAACACTTCTAAAAAAACCCGTTTATAAATAAATCGGGTTTTTTTAGCGTAGTTGAAATTATTTTTTATTAACAGCTTCTTTCAAACTTTTTCCTGCAGAAAACTTGGGCACAGAACGCGCTGGAATATTAATTTCAGCCCCAGTTGAAGGATTACGTCCCTTCGTAGCAGCACGATGAGAAACTTCAAAAGAACCAAAACCTGGAAGACGAACATCTCCTCCTGAAGCCAAAGCTTCTGTCACAGAAGCTATAAAAGCATCGACAACAGAGCCAGCTTGCGCTTTCGAAACACCTGCTTTTTCAGCAACAGAGCTAACCAATTCACTTTTATTCATGGAACATTTCCTTTCCCTATATTACCGGATAACACAACTTAGCCGTGTCATCGATAGTTTATTGAAAAGTGCAACAAACAGAAGTCTTATTTTCATCCAAAACATTGTTTTTTAGCAATAATCACAGTTATTCACGGAATTTTTTGCTTTTTTAAAAAAAATAAATAAAAAACAACCACAAAAATGTCTTCTGCTGCTTTAAAAATGCAATTATGAATAAGACTATTGAATCAGTGTGCAATCTGTATTCCTTCATTATCGCTCTCTGTTCTTATGGGCACAGGAACGGCGGGAGGTTCTGCCCATTCAATAGGTTCAGGGAAATGAACTAAAGCATGCTTAAGAACTTCACTTACATGATTTACTGGAATAATTTCCATATTATTTTTGACATCATCGGGAATATCGATCAAATCTTTTGCATTTTCTTCAGGGATAAGTACTTTTTTTATACCTCCTCGAAGAGCTGCAAGCAATTTTTCTTTCAATCCACCAATCGGTAAAACACGCCCACGTAAAGTAATTTCACCAGTCATTGCTACATCTTTATGTACCGCTATCCCCGTTAGCACTGAAACAATTGCTGTTACCATGGCAATCCCCGCTGAAGGACCATCCTTTGGTGTAGCACCTTCTGGAACATGAACATGGATATCGCGTTTATCAAAAAGTGGAGGTTCAATACCAAAATCAACAGCACGAAAACGTACATAAGATGCCGCTGCCGAAATTGATTCTTTCATAATATCGCGCAAATTTCCGGTTACGATCATTTTACCTTTACCCGACATCATGACCCCTTCAATGGTTAATAACTCCCCACCAACCTCTGTCCACGCAAGCCCTGTAACAACACCAATCTGATTTTCTCCTTCAATCTGGTTATGGTGGTAGCGTTTAACACCTAAAAAATCGTTAACATTATCTTCTGTAATCTTTACAGATTTTTGATGCGTTTTAAGAATTTTGGTAACTGATTTACGCGCCACCTTCATTAATTCACGTTCAAGGTTACGAACCCCTGCTTCACGTGTGTAAAATTGAATAATTGACTTTATCGCACCATCAGAAACACTGAATTCTTTTTTAGATAAACAATGATCTCTCAATGCCTTTGGCAAAAGATGCCGCTTAACAATTTCCATCTTTTCACATTCAGTGTAACCAGCAATACGAATAATTTCCATTCGATCCATTAATGGCCCTGGAATACTAAGGGTATTCGCAGTTGTAATAAACATGACATCAGAAAGATCATACTCAACTTCCAAATAATGATCAATAAATGTACCATTTTGTTCAGGGTCAAGCACTTCTAATAAAGCTGATGAAGGATCTCCGCGAAAATCTTGCCCCATTTTATCAATTTCATCCAACAAGAACAGCGGATTAGACTTTTTTGCTTTTTTCATAGACTGAATAATTTTTCCAGGCATAGAGCCAATATATGTCCGACGATGTCCACGAATTTCTGCTTCATCCCGCACGCCTCCTAACGAGATACGAACATATTCACGCCCCGTTGCTTTTGCAATAGAACGAGCAAGTGACGTTTTTCCGACACCCGGAGGACCTAGCAAACAAATAATGGGACCTTTTATTTTTGAGGCTCGACTTTGCACTGCTAAATATTCAACAATTCGTTCCTTGACTTTTTCAAGACCAAAATGCTCATTATTCATGACTTTTTCAGCAAAATCTAAATTGTTTTTGATCTTTGACTTTTTCCCCCAAGGCATTGCTAATAACCAATCAAGATAGTTACGGACAACCGTCGCCTCTGCAGACATAGGAGACATATTCCGTAATTTTCTCAATTCTGCCCCAGCTTTTTCATTTGCTTCTTTCGAAAACTTTGTCTTCTTTATACGCTCTTCTAATTCAGAGAGCTCATCGCGGTTATCATCACCCGCTCCTAACTCTTTCTGAATAGCTTTCATCTGCTCGTTGAGATAATATTCTCGTTGATTTTTTTCCATTTGCCGTTTAACATGCGAGCGGATACGCTTCTCAACCTGCAAAACAGAAATCTCTCCTTCCATGAAGGAAAGAACACGTCCAAGGCGGTCACGAATAGGTAGTAGCTCTAATATCTCCTGCTTTTCTGAAAGTTTAATCATCAAATGGGAAGCAATAGTATCGGCAAGCTTAGAAGGATTATCAATCTGGCCAATAGCATTGACAACTTCAGGAGAAATTTTTTTATTAAGTTTTACGTAATTCTCAAAATAAGCAATCACCGACCTTGAAAGAGCTTCAATCTCGACATCATTCTCTCTAAGCTCTTCTGTGACAGTCGCATAAGCCTGATGATAATCTTCATTTGTAACAAATTGACTAATTTTTGCACGTGCGGTCCCCTCAACCAAAACCTTTACAGTTCCATCAGGAAGCTTTAAAAGTTGAAGAATATTAGCAAACGTACCAATATCGTATATATCTTCTGATTTTGGATCATCATCAGAAGCATTTTTTTGCGTAACCAACAGTATCTGCTTATCAATTGCCATCGTTTCTTCAAGAGCACGAATTGACTTTTCCCGGCCTACAAAAAGCGGAACAATCATATGTGGGAAGACAACAATATCACGAAGAGGTAAAACAGCGTAAAAACCCTCTCTTACTTCATCTGTCTTTTCATCAATATATTGCATAACTCTCCTTTCTGGAGCCTATAATCTGTCCACTACACAAGCCCACCCTTAGAAACTCTTTACCCTAGAATACATGAAATGGTAACTGTAAGCATATAAATCAAGCATTATAACTATAATACTCAAAAACACCCATTCTCAAATAATATTATTACTTCTCATACCGCGCAATATCATGCCGATACATTCTCTTTATCTTCTGCACGTTCCGAGTAAATGTAAAGAGGATGTGCTTGCCCATCAACCACGTCACTCGAAATAACAACTTTTTGAACACCTTCAAGAGATGGCAACTCAAACATCGTCTCAAGAAGGATTTTCTCCATAATAGAACGTAAACCACGCGCACCGGTTTTACGCTCAATTGCCTTTTTAGCGATAACTCGTAAAGCATCTTCATGAAATGCTAACTCAACATTTTCCATCTCAAAAAGACGCTGATATTGCTTCACCAACGCATTTTTTGGTTGTGATAAAATTTGCACAAGAGCGTTAACATCTAAATCTTCTAAAGTAGCGACAATAGGAAGGCGACCAATAAATTCTGGTATCAAACCGAATTTTATAAGATCTTCTGGTTCTAAATCACGAAAAATCTCACCAACACAACGCTCATCAGGTGCTTTAACTGTAGCAGAAAAACCAATAGACGTTTTTTCACCACGTCCTGAAATAATCCGCTCCAAACCAGCAAAAGCTCCGCCACAAATAAATAAAATATTTGTTGTATCAACTTGTAGAAACTCTTGTTGTGGATGCTTACGCCCCCCCTGAGGAGGAACAGAAGCGACCGTTCCTTCCATAATTTTTAACAACGCCTGCTGAACACCTTCCCCTGAAACATCTCTTGTAATAGAAGGATTGTCAGCCTTACGAGAAATTTTATCAACCTCATCAATATAAACAATGCCACGTTGTGCACGTTCAACATTATAGTCAGCAGCTTGAAGAAGTTTCAAAATAATATTTTCGACATCTTCACCCACGTAGCCTGCTTCCGTCAAAGTGGTCGCATCTGCCATCGTAAAAGGCACATCAATAATACGCGCCAATGTTTGTGCTAGATACGTTTTACCACATCCCGTTGGACCAACAAGGAGAATATTCGACTTTGCTAATTCAATATCATTGCTCTTAGACTGATGCGCAAGTCGCTTATAATGATTATGGACAGCAACAGAAAGAACACGCTTTGCATGTTGCTGGCCAATGACGTAATCATCAAGAACTGTTATAATCTCCTGGGGAGTAGGAACACCATCACGCGCCTTAATCCCAGAAAATTTATTTTCTTCACGAATAATATCCATGCAAAGCTCCACGCATTCATCACAAATGAATACTGTAGGCCCCGCAATGAGTTTACGCACCTCATGCTGACTTTTGCCGCAGAACGAGCAATAGAGAGTATTTTTCGATTCGCTCCCGCTATTGCCAATTTTGCTCATTTTTCTTTCCTTTCATCACGGTATATGAATACTTCGTCTTTTCAAAGGAAGTTTTTCATAACGAAAAATACAAAGACATATAAAAAAACCTGCGTGCCATAATATTTTTAGGTATTTTCCTCTTATTTTCGCAATATTTTTACAAAAGTCTCTCTTTAAAATAGTTCTTTTTTCTATAAAAATTCTTAATCTTTTTCGGTTTCTGCTCGATATTGTATAACATCATCAACTAAGCCAAATTGCTTGGCTTCTTCCGCTGTCATAAAGTGATCACGATCAAGAGTTCTCTCAATAACCTCATAATCCTGACCTGTGTGTTGAACATAAATTTCATTTAAACGGCGTTTCATCTTTATAATATCTTGCGCATGCCTTTCAATATCTGAAGCCTGACCTTGGAAACCACCAGATGGCTGATGCACCATAATACGTGCATTTGGCAAAGTAAAACGGTGTCCCTTTGCTCCAGCTGTTAAAAGCAGCGATCCCATAGATGCAGCTTGACCCATACAAAGTGTAGAAACAGGAGGACGAATAAACTGCATAGTATCGTAAATTGCCATACCAGATGTCACAACACCACCCGGTGAATTTATATAAAGACTAATTTCTTTTTTAGGATTTTCAGCTTCCAAGAAAAGCAATTGTGCACAAACAAGCATCGCCATACCATCTTCAACGGGGCCGTTAATAAAAATAATCCGTTCTTTTAAAAGACGGGAAAAAATGTCATAGGCTCTCTCACCACGGTTAGTCTGTTCAATAACCATGGGAACAAGACTTAGTGCTGTTTTCATTGAATCACTCATGTTTTCACTTTCCGTTCATATAATAATCGCTCTTCACGCATTCAATGCTATTCTCCATAGGCTAACATTACTCTCTTATGCAAGGCACAATCAATTCTCTTTAAACAAGATTAAAGTCCCAGTGGTTAAAATAGCAATAACAACTCTACCTAAACAAGTTACATGCGTCAGAAACGTGAGACACAGCCGAATGGTAAAAGCTTTCTTCCTGAAGTTCCTGAGTGATCTTTGTTTTTCTGTGAATATAAAACCCTATCAAGCGTAGCCCCGCAAGCGACCTAACATAAAAAGCTGGATCAAAGACATATTCAGTTTTTCTCCCCATCCAATGATAAAAAGCTTCCTTTTCTTTTTCTTGATGCAAAAAAACATATCGTTTGGCTAATGGTTTCCAAACACGACGCTTAAGCCTAAGCCAATGATGCACTACTTTTGCTCCTGCCCAACAACCTTCAAACACTTTTACAGTAGGGTTACCAGGTGAAAAATAAAGTGCAAAAACACCTATCCCTACGGCATTTTCTCTTGCAAACCAAATTTTATTCGCATCTGGATGAAATTGTTTAACCAGGTAAACGTCTGCATCCAACCAAACACCTTGCTGATATTTCATCAGCATAACACGAAAAAATCTAAAAACTGAACATGAACAATTGTACATCCTAATTTTTCATGAGAAAATCCGGAATCAAGATGACAAATCTTTGAACGTTGTAGAATTGATTCGGCTTCATGCAATTCAACGCCAACGGATAGCTCTTTTAATTTATCATGGCTGAAAAGCCTAACACGCTGCCCAGTTTTAACTATCGAGGACAAACAAAGTCTATCAACAAATCTTAACTGTTCATTGTACCAAAAAGTGCAAACACACATAGGCAATATATCAAAAATATTCCAAACTTACACGAAAAAGTTGTTCAACATCACGAATACTTTCAGCAAGAGCAAAAATCACTATTCGATCGCCAGACAAAATACGCGTATCTGCCGAAAGCTGTATGATTGTCTTATTGCGATAAATTGCACCAATTCTTAAGCCATCCGATAAATTGAGCTCTGACAATGATTTTCCAACCAATGAAGACGTTTGCATCACTTCAGCCTCAATAATTTCTGCCTGACCGTTAAAAACTGAATGAACAGCACGAATACGTCCACGACGCATTTGTTGCAAAATTTTCGATATAGTAACACTATGTGGGTTAAGATACGCATCTACACCAACAGCGCGGCTAAATTCCTGGTAAGCAACATTATTGATCAATACCATATTGGCTTTGCATCCCAATCTTTTAGCAATGATCGCACTTAAGAGATTAACTTGATCCTGATTTGTCAATGTGATCATTAAATCAGCCTGATCAATTCCAGCATCTTGAAGAATTACTGGATCTAAGACATTGCCATACAAAACGGTCGTTTTTTCGAGTTGATCGGCAATTGTTAACGCTCTTTCTCTCTGCGATTCTATAATCTTCAATCTTAATTTATGAAAACGCTTTTCAATAGCCTGAGCAGCATAAAGACCAATATGACCGCCTCCCGCAATAATCATGCGATGGGCATCTTGTTCTTTGTGACCAAAAAGCCCAACAGCACGGCGCATCTGATCACGAGCAACAACAAGATAGGTCACATCACCAACGCGTAATTGCGTCTCTGAGTGTGCCACTAATAATTCTGAACCACGCTTAATAGCAGTAACTGTCGTGCGAAGATCTGGAAAAAGCTCTGTTAATTGACGCAAAGGTGTATTAATAACCGGACAATCTTCCATACATTCCAAAGCTAATGCAACAATATCATCATTACAAAAATGAAGGACATCTATTGCACCAGGTAGGGCAATGCGACGCAACACCATTTCCCCAACTTCGACTTCTGGCGAAATGACCACATCAATGGGTATATTCTCTCGAGCAAAAAGTGTTTTATAGCGCGGTTCTAAATAAGATTGTGAACGAATACGTGCTATTTTTGTTGGAACATTAAATAATGAATGTGCTACTTGGCAAGCTACCATATTGACTTCATCAAATAAAGTTACTGCAATCAACATATCAGCTTTGTCTGCATCAGCAGCTAAAAGAATTTCGGGCCTTGAACCGTGACCAACAAAACCTCTAACATCTAACGTATCGCGAATCCTTTCAATCAATCTCGTTTCAATATCGATAACAGTGACATCGTGATTTTCGGCAGCAAGGCGCTCTGCTATCCCATAACCAACCTGTCCTGCTCCACAAATAATAACACGCATCGCTTTAGGAAACTCCAAGCGCTTTAAGCTTACGGTGCAAAGCTGAGCGCTCCATACCTATAAATTCAGCTGTACGAGATATATTCCCACCCAAACGCTCAATCTGTGCCACTAAATACCTCTTTTCAAACAATTCCCGTGCCTCACGCAATGGTAAATCCATTATACTCTCATCTGTATCTATTTGAATGCGCGGCAGAGAATCGCTCACTTCTTGAGGAAGAAACTCTGTTGTTATTGGACCATCACCATCACGTACAAGAATGAGAAGACGCTCAATATTGTTACGGAGCTGCCGCACATTGCCCGGCCAAGCATGTGCTTGCAAAATTGCTATCACATCATCACTAACTTCACGTGGCTTAATACCAAGTTGCCGCGATATTGTTTTAACAAAATGATGCACAAGTTCCGGAATATCTTCACGACGCGCTGATAATGGTGGAACAGTAATAGGAACAACCGAAAGACGGTGAAAAAGATCCTCCCTAAAATGCCCGTCAGAAATAAGGTTTTCAAGATTTTGCGCCGTAGAAGAAATGAAACGAACATCCACCTTAACACGTTTTGTGCTACCAACCCTCTCAAATGTCTGCCCCGTCAATACCCGAAGAATCTTACCTTGAGTCTCACGTGGCATATCAGCAATTTCATCAAGATATAATATTCCACCATGAGCTTCTTCTAATGCACCAATTTTTCGCTCCCCTCCCTCCATTTCGCTGCCAAACAATTCTATTTCCATTCTTTCAGGAGTAATCGTTGCGGCATTTATCGTAACAAATGGCCCTTTCGAACGTGTTGAAAGCGCATGAACAGCACGTGCAACCATCTCTTTTCCCGCACCCGAAGGGCCAGTGATCATAATACGACTGTTGGTTGGTGCCACTTTCTCTATAATTTGACGCAAATGTTTTATAGCAGCCGACTTTCCGAGCAGTTCTGATGTCTCGCTTGAGCGTTTTCGTAATTCTAAAACCTCACGTTTTAATTTTGAGTTTTCAAGAGTCCGTTCAGCAACTAATACAAGTCGATCAGCTTTAAAAGGCTTTTCAATAAAATCATACGCCCCTCGCTTTATAGCAGAAACAGCCGTCTCAATATTACCGTGACCAGAAATCATAACCACCGGAAGAGCAGGATATCGCGTTTTAATTTCATCAAGCAGTGCTAAACCATCGAGACGACTTCCTTGTAACCAAATATCTAAAAAAATGAGCTTTGGAATACGCTCGCTAATTTGCGCTAATGCTTCGTCAGCGTTACACGCAACACGCGTTTCATAACCTTCATCATCCAAAATACCAGCAACAAGTTCACGAATATCCGCTTCATCATCAACAATTAAGATATCTGATACCATTCTATTCCCCTATGTTATGACTTGTGGCTTGCGTAATACTACCACCCTGCTTAGCTCCATCCGCCGGAAAAATCAAACGGATCATTGCTCCACGACCCCCATAAAAGCTCTTTGGTGCATCATGTAATTCCATGGTACCACCATGATCTTCAATAACTTTGCACACAATGGCTAATCCAATCCCTGTTCCCTTTTCCCGCGTTGTTACATAGGGCTCTAATAATTTTTGCCTTTTCTCTTTAGGAAGCCCTATACCGTTATCAACAACATCCACAATCACACATCCTTCGTAATGATAAGAACGGATAAGAATATGGCCGTAAATGCTTTCCCCTCTCATGACCGAGTCTATGGATTCGCTCGCATTTTTAATAACATTGCAAAAAGCTTGCACAATAAGACGACTATCAAATGCACCTACAAGTGGCGCACTTCCCAAGTCTTGCTCAAAATGAATATCATGTCGCGTAATTTCTATCAAAAAACATGCTTCACGCAGTAATCCGCGTATATCTAAAACATTCATTTGCGGCTTGGGCATACGTGCAAAAGAAGAAAACTCATCAACCATACGCCCAATATCTCCGACCTGTCGAATAATCGTATCAATACACCGATCAAACACCTCTCGATCCTGCATAATAACTTTGTTGTAACGTTTACGAATACGTTCAGCCGACAACTGAATGGGTGTAAGCGGATTTTTTATTTCGTGTGCAATACGGCGCGCAATATCTGCCCACGCCGATGTACGTTGTGCTGTAACAAGGTCTGTAATATCATCAATCGTTAGAACCCAAGATTGTCCCTGTCCGTCATCTTCTTCCATCGTAATTTGCACATTACAAACGCGCTCTTGTCCTACAACACTTAAAGTTACCTGTTCACGATGATTTTTACGACCCAATGAACGTGCAGACTGAAAAACCTGCCAAATTTCAGCACTTAACGATAAAAGACTGTGCCCAATAACTTGTTTAGAGCGAATATCAAACATCGTTTCAACAGATCGATTGATAATTGTAATATCGCCATTATCATCAATGCCAGCTACACCCGCTGTTACACCAGACAAAACAGCTTCAGAAAAACGCCGTCTCTCATCGATTTGATCGCGCACTGCAATCAACTCATTACGCCGACTTTTCAGCTCACTGACCATGTAATTAAAAGTTTTTGATAACTGCCCAATATCCCCATCTCGCGCACGCACTGGCACAAAAACTTCCATATTCCCAGAAGCTACATCATCAGCAGCACTGATAAGAAGGCGAATAGGACGTACTAAACGATCAGCAACAGCAATACCTGCCCAAATAGCCGATAAGAATAAACTAAAAAAAAGACAAAGATAAAGCATACCAAATGCAATTTGCGTCAACAGACGATTTTCATTTAAATCACGATAACGATCTGTATTGACTTCTGTCAAACGCAAAGCAGATAAAACGTCTTTATCAACATCACGCACCAAATACAAAAACGTATTTGGGATATTAGTAAATTTTAAAATAATACCAAAGTAATCATGAACACCTGGTTGAAAAGAAAAAGGCCTAGCGTTGGTCGCACGCTCAATAAGATGGGAGGGAGGAATCGGTAGTTTATCCTCATCACCAAGATTGCTTGATATAAAAACAGTCCCGCTAGAACTTAACAAAAATGCACCACGCAGATTGCGCCCCATGGCGTGACGAGTCAATTGTGTCCTATATTCAGCTGGACTACGCTCTAAAAGCCTTTTGTTATCAAGTGCAAACGCCATAGCATAGGATAAATTTTTCAAGTTTTGAATCATTTCATCCGCATAAGCATTTGCTAAATCGATAGAAGAACCTACAATCTGACGCGTTGTCGTATCAAACCATCGATCAAGCCCCAAATTCAGTGCAGGTCCCGATACAAGAGCAACTGCAACAGCCGGCATTGTTGCAACAAGCGCGAATAACGAAATAAGGCGCACATGAAGACGAGAACCTGCACGCCTCGAGCGCCAAGCACGAATTATGGGAATCATCTCATAACAAACAATGATTACAAGTCCTAAAACCAAGACACTGTCAATCCCTATGAGAATAAGAGTTACAGCTCTGCTGGGAACAACAGGCGTTAATCCAATAAGGATGATAAATGAAACAGACGCTGTCAGCAAAGACAGCACAATAATTGTGATACCTAAAAAGATACACATCTTACTTAAGCGATACAATTCATCGTTAAAAGTATTTTGATCTATATCTTGGAGATTTGTTACAGATGTTGTATTCATGACGAGCTTACATTGCTTTATCCTATTGTCCTCATATAACCTCTTGTAACAAAAATTGACAATACCGCATTTAAAATATAGCCAACCTATTAAATAGAGAAAGAGCTTCTACATTTTGCAAAATATCTTTAAGATAAAGTACATTTGGTCAGAGATTACAGAGGAGGTAAGATGCGGTTAACCAAACAAACAAATTATGCGCTTCGGATGCTCATGTACTGTGCAGATAATCAGGAATCTCTCAGTCAGATTCCAGAAATTGCCAAAGCATATGCTATTTCTGAATTTTTTTTATTTAAAATCCTTCAACAACTTGTTGAAGCAGGTTTTATAAAAACAGTACGGGGACGCAATGGTGGCGTTAAATTGGCTAAACCGGCAGCAGAGATTTCGGTCGCTGATGTTGTGAAAGTAACAGAAGATAACTTTTACATGGCAGAATGTTTCAACACTGCAGAATCTAATTGTCCATTGATAGATTTTTGTGGTTTAAATACTGCACTTCAAAAAGCATTAAACGCTTTTTTTGATGTATTATCAGTGATATCTCTTGCTGATCTACAACAACTAACTTCTCAAAAACAATTAAAAATTGATGACTATAAAACAATCAGCTAAAATAACCAAAAAGGAGATTAAATATTTCTATTGCAGCTATAATATTAGCCGCTGGGCGCGGTGAACGAGCAGGATTTCTACAAAAAAATCCAAAACAATACCGACTTTTAGGGAAAGAGCCGGTTATTTGTCACACTGTGCGTTGTTTTTTGCAGCATCCAGCTATCACGACAATCATCTTAGTTATTCATCCAGAAGATCATCAAATCTGTGAACAGGCTATGGCCAATTTTAAAGAGCGCCTCATCATCGTTGAGGGAGATGATACACGTCAAATGTCCACATTATGTGGGCTTCGTGCACTTAAAAACATCAAGCCAAGATATGTTCATATTCATGATGGTGTACGCCCTTTTATCGAAAAAGAGCTCCTCGAGAAAATCCACACCGTCGTCAGTCATCAAGAAGGCGTTCTCCCAGTTCTTGCCGTCTCTGATACCCTCAAACGCGTAAATAATGCACACTATGTTTTAGAAACCATTTCACGCACCCATCTTCATAGTGCACAAACTCCACAATGTTTTCCATTTGAACGAATATTAGCTGCCCATGAAAAAGCAAAGAAAACTTGTAAAGAGGAGTTTACCGATGATTCAGCAATTGCCGAGTGGTTTGGAATTCCTATGCGTACTGTCCCAGGAGACCCTAACAATATAAAAATTACTTGGCACGAAGATTTTGATACCGCACATTTTTATCTCCAAAAAAAAATGCAAATATTTCCTGATATCCGCACTGGCAATGGTTATGATGTTCACTCTTTCGAGGATGGTGATTTTCTTGTATTGTGTGGTATAAAGATCCCCTTTCATAAAAAATTAAATGGACATTCCGATGCTGATGTTGCACTTCATGCGCTAACAGATGCCCTGCTCGCTACGCGAGGTGCTGGAGATATTGGCACACACTTCCCTCCCTCTGATCCTCAATGGAAAAATGCATCATCAGAAATTTTTCTACGTCATGCTATTGATATTGTTAAACAAGCAGGTGGCCGTATTGCCAATGTTGATATCACACTGATCGCCGAGAAGCCTAAAATCACTCCCTATCGACAGAAAATGACAGAAAATTTGATGAAGATCTTCATAGTTTCACCTGATCGAATCTCCATCAAAGCAACAACAAATGAAA
Organism: Bartonella sp. B23; assembly: GCF_053793815.1. NCBI lineage: Bacteria > Pseudomonadati > Pseudomonadota > Alphaproteobacteria > Hyphomicrobiales > Bartonellaceae > Bartonella > Bartonella sp. B23. Next base: position 445,160 of record NZ_CP200033.1, on the reverse strand, counting down.
AGCTCGGATTCATTGGTCGTGAAGAAGGCATCGCTGCTTTTGCAACCGCTACTGTTCTTTATCCAGGAGAAGTTCCAAAATGACGTATTTCTGTGAAAAACAAGCATATGCAGTCCTTGCAGCTTGTCGCCAAAAAGAGGTACTTTTAACAACTGTTGAATCTTGTACAGGAGGACTCATTGCTGCAAATCTCACTAATATTGCAGGATCATCAGATGTACTCGATTGTGGATTCGTCGTTTATTCGAATGAAGCTAAAACGCACCTTGTTGGCGTATGTGCTAAGCTTATAAAAACCTATGGTGCCGTTTCAAAAGAAGTTGCTCTTGCGATGGCTGAGGGTGGATTAAAATATTCACGAGCTGGAATTTCTGTTTCCGTAACAGGAATTGCTGGTCCAGGAGGTGCGAGTCTCGATAAACCCGTGGGTCTTGTGCATTTCGCAGTTTCTTACAAAAATCATAAAACTCTGCACAAAAAAATGCACTTTGGGAATCTTGATCGTAAAGCTATCCGCTATGCAACCGTTGAAAATGCTTTGAAAATGATCTTACAATCACTCCAATGATATTCTCCACATTTCATCTTCATATTTTATGCCACCGCAAATACAGAGCATAACTTGCAATAGATGTCATGCAAAAACGTCAATTAAATAAATTATGTTGCCGGATATCCATAAATTTTATGTGCACGCGTTTCAAAAGCATCGGTAAACTTATGAAAAGCGATATCAAACATTGAGCCCATCATTAACCCAAGAATTCTGCTTTTAAATTCATAATCAATAAAAAATTCTACATTACACGCATTCGTATTCTCAATGTGATGAAACGCCCAACGATTTTCAAGATATCTGAATGGACCATCAATATATTTAACCTCTATGAGATTTTCCTTTGGCTGAAGAAATACTTGAGTCGTGAAAGTTTCTCGGATAACTGTATAGACAACTGTCATGTCAGCAAGAAGCAATGTCTTTTCCTCACATTCTGTGCGAGAATGGACTGTTAAAGCCTCACACATTGGTAAAAATTCAGGATAACGTTCAATATCTGAAACAAGATTAAACATTTCACTGGCACTATGGGCAATCTGCCGATATGTTGTAAAGGTCGGCATAACTATCTCTGTAAGGCAAATCTTTCATCACGCGCTTTTTGCAAAATTGCAAAATCATCCCCTGCATGATGAGAAGAGCGCGTTAACGGGCTGGAAGCCATATGCAAAAAACCCTTCACTTTACCAATTTTAGCAAAGGACTCAAATTCTTCAGGGGGTACAAAACGAATAATTGGATGATGTTTTCGTGTAGGTTGCAAATATTGCCCAATTGTCATAAAGTCAACGTCAGCAGAACGTAAATCATCCATCAATTGAAGAATTTCATTTCGCTCTTCCCCAAGACCAACCATGATTCCTGATTTTGTAAAGATTGTCGGATCAAGTTCTTTGACGCGTTGTAATAACCGAATTGAATGAAAATAGCGAGCCCCTGGACGAACCTTTAAATATTTAGAGGGAACTGTTTCTAAATTATGGTTAAAAACATCAGGCTTAGCAGCAACAACGATTTCTAACGCGCCATCCTTATGACGAAAATCAGGTGTAAGAACTTCAATTGTCGTTTTAGAAGCCTTTTGACGAATAGCATAAATAACTTTTGCAAAATGCTGTGCACCACCATCTGCAAGATCATCGCGATCAACAGATGTAATCACAACATGTTTTAATCCCATCTGTGCAACGGCATCTGCCACACGTTCTGGCTCATTATCATCAACTGCAAGCGGAATACCTGTTGCAACGTTGCAAAAAGCACAAGCCCGTGTACATATCTCACCTAAAATCATGAAACTGGCATGCTTCTGGCTCCAACATTCACCAACATTTGGGCATCCAGCTTCTTCACAGACAGTCACCAATTTATTGGATCGTACAATACCATGCGTTTCTTTATATACCTGTGATGTTGGCGCTTTTACACGAATCCAATCCGGTTTTTTCTGAATGCTTGTATCTGGACGATGCGCTTTCTCAGGATGACGCAGACGCCTATTCGTAACTCTATCAACAACCGTAACCATTTAAGCCTCTGCCTTTTCAATAACGGAACGCTGATGAAAAATCACAAAATACACGATTTTTCATACAATCCAGCCATCAAGCATTTAGAACTTGACCATAAGCATCCAATACACTTTCTTTCATCATTTCCGACAATGTTGGATGTGGAAAAACGGTATGCATCAACTCTTCCTCAGTTGTTTCAAGATTCATAGCAATAACAAAACCCTGAATCAGTTCTGTTACTTCTGCTCCTACCATATGTGCACCAAGAAGTTGTCCTGTTTTTTTATCAAAAACCGTTTTCACTAATCCTTGATCTTCTCCTAAAGCAATTGCTTTACCATTAGCAGAAAAGGGATAACGACCAATACGTATGTCATAACCAGCTTCTTTCGCTGCTGCCTCTGAAAGTCCTACAGAGGCAACCTGTGGTATACAATATGTACATCCTGGAATTTTTCTTTTATCAAGCGGACGAGAACTTTTTAAACCTGCAAGATGCTCAATACATATCACACCTTCTTCTTCTGCTTTATGCGCCAACATAGGAGGACCTGCTACATCACCAATAGCATAAATGCCTTCTACCCCCGTCCAACTCCATTCATCAGTTACAATGCACCCGTGATCGGTTTTTATACCTAATACTTCCAATCCAAGATTTTCAGTATTGCCCTGAACACCAACAGCTGAAATAAGTCGATTGGCTGTGATTGTTTCTGTTTTACCATTCACATCAATATACGCAGTGAGAGAATCAAAAGCTTTTTCAACCTTTGTTATCTTTGCTTGCGTGATGATTCGTATACCTCTTTTTTCTAACTGTTTGCGAGAAAATGTTGAAATTTCAACATCCTCAGCTGGCATAATATGAGGCATCATTTCAACAACAGTCACCGTCGCCCCCATATCATGATAAAAAGAGGAAAATTCAATACCAATTGCCCCTGATCCCATTACTAAAAGCGATTTCGGTATTGTATGAGGAATCATAGCTTCAAAATAGGTCCAAATAAGCTTTCCATCTGGCTCGATACCGGGAAGAGAACGAGGACGTGCACCCGTTGCAATAATGACATACTTTGCTTGATAGCTCCCTTCCCCTAATATTCCTTTGGGGATCGGATTTTGTGGCTGCATAATAGATTTGGAAGATGAAGAAACCATAATTTCCGCTGGTTCATTCCCTTTTGCCTTCTTGGTAAGCTTAGCTTCACCCCAAATGATATCAATTTTGTTTTTTTTCATCAAAAAACCAACACCAGCATTTAAACGTGCTGAAACTCCACGCGAACGTGCCACAATATCTTTGATATTTGCTTCAATTGAACCGTTAAGCCTTAGACCATAATCTTTCGCATGTTCAGCAAAATGCTTTATTTCTGCTGAACGTAAGAGTGCTTTTGTGGGAATGCATCCCCAATTCAAGCAAATCCCACCTAAATGTTCACGTTCAACAATCGCAGTTTTGAAACCACACTGTGCCGCACGAATCGCGGTTACATATCCACCAGGACCCGATCCAATAACAATTACATCATAAAGATTCACCACAGTAATTCCTCCATGGACATACATAAAATGGATACGCATTCTTTAATGCTTAAAAACAAAAAAATAATATGAAAGAATTTTCTTGTATTTTTCACTCCAAGCTTCACATAAATACCTCCACCAAATTAGAAGGTGCAATAGCACACTCTTTCAAGCTTTTTAAATTCAGCCTCTGTTATATTGACATACCACACGCACAAATGACTTACGTGAATCGCCTTTAAACAACTTAAATTAACATTGCTAATGGATTTTCAATCATCTTCTTAAAATTCCGTGCAAGCTCTGCCGCTAACGCACCATCAACAGCGCGATGATCCGCAGAAAGTGTGACCGACATTACCGTCGCAATCCCCAATGCACCATTTTTAACAACTGCACGCTGTTCACCTGCACCAATCGCAAAAATCGTCGCATGTGGTGGATTAAGAATAGCAGAAAAACTTTTCACACCATACATTCCCATATTTGATACAGTTGTTGTCCCTCCCTGATATTCTTCCATTTTTAATTTTCGTTCACGTGCACGCTTTGCAAAATCTTTCATTTCATTGGAAATCATCGACAAAGATTTTTCTTCTGCATGGCGAACAATTGGTGTAATTAATCCATTCGAAACAGAAACAGCAACACCAACATCACAGTGTTTGTGACGAAGTATTCCACCTTTAAGCCAAGATACATTAGCATTGGGAACAGCCTTTAAGGAAAGTGCTACAGCCTTAATAACCATATCATTAACGGAAACTTTATAAGCAGGCTTCGATCCTTCTTGCGTCTTAACCATTGGAGCAGCAGCATTCAATTGTGTACGCAGCTCTAGCAATGCATCGAGTTTGCACTCAACTGTCACATAGAAATGTGGTACTGTTTGTTTTGATTCCACCAAACGTTTGGCGATTGTTTTACGCATATTATCATGGGGTGCAAATGTATATTCATCCTCTTTGAAGAGTTTTAGTATCTGTTCGTCAGAAATACTTACAGCTACCGGCTGTATATTTTGTGATGAATATGAATCCTCAAAAACACTGCTATTCATGACTTTTTCCACATCACGCTTGATAATACGCCCCTGTGGACCACTGCCCGAAACGAGCGATAAATCGAGCCCCGCCTGAGCTGCTAACCGCCGCGCCAAAGGAGAAGCAAAAAGATGTACTCTCTTTTTATCTTTCTGTATCGATTGTTGAACTGATAATATATGGGATGTTTGTGTTGTCTTTGAATCTGTCTGTTTTATATCATCTGATCCTTTGGTTGCAAACGAGGAGGAGGTTTCTTCTGCAGCCTTTGCTGCTTCAGCTAAGTCTTCACCTTCTTCTGCTAAAACAACAATTAAAGAATTTACTTTAACGCCTTGCGTTCCAGCAGGAACAACAATCTTAGCAACCATTCCTTCATCAACGGCCTCTACTTCCATTGTTGCCTTATCCGTTTCAATTTCAGCAATAACATCACCGGAGGAAACCTTATCTCCTTCCTTGACATTCCATTTTGACAAATTTCCTTCTTCCATCGTAGGGGAAAGCGCAGGCATCGTAATCTTAATGGGCATAGTACTTTCCTCCGTTATGCTCTATAAGTCACAGCCTTAACGGCTTCAACAATTTCAGCGAGATCAGGCAAAGCCAATTTTTCAAGATTGGCAGCATAAGGCATCGGAACATCTTTGCCCGCAATTGTAGCAATTGGTGCATCAAGATAATCAAAAGCCTGCTGCATAACACGTGTTGCTATTTCAGTGCCAACAGATGATTGGGGATACCCCTCTTCAATCGTTACCAAACGACCTGTTTTTTTAACTGAAGCAAAAATTGTCGCAAGATCCATTGGGCGAATAGTTCGCAAATCAATCAGTTCAACATCAATCCCCAGTTTTTCAATTTCAGGTAACGCTCGAACTGCATAATGCATTCCAATTCCATAAGCAACAATCGTAACATCTTGACCAGCCTTATGAAGACGCGCCTTACCAATAGGCAAAATAAAATCATCTATTTGGGGAACATCAAATTGATGGCCGTACAAAATTTCATTTTCAAGGAAAATAACAGGATTGTCATCACGAATAGCAGCCTTCAACAAACCTTTTGCATCTGCAGCACTGTAAGGCATAACAACTTTAAGACCTGGTATATGGCTGTACCATGCAGCATAACACTGAGAATGCTGTGCACCAACACGCGCAGCTGCACCATTGGGACCACGAAAAACCATGGGCGCAGACATTTGTCCACCAGACATGTAACGGGTTTTTGCTGCCGAATTGATAATTTGGTCAATCGCCTGCATAGCAAAATTAAATGTCATAAATTCAACAATGGGACGTAATCCCCCAAATGCTGCCCCAACAGCCAATCCCGCAAAACCGTGTTCTGTAATTGGAGTATCAATAACTCGACGTTCCCCGAATTCTTCCAACAAACCTTGGCTAACTTTATACGCACCTTGATATTGCGCGACTTCTTCTCCCATGAGAAAGACCATTTCATCACGCCGCATCTCTTCAACCATAGCCTGATTAAGCGCTTCACGCACCGTCATCGTAACCATTTTCGTCCCTGCTGGAATATCAGAATCAGAGATGATATCAAAAGTAGGAGGTCCAGGAATTACGGGAGAAAGAGAGGAAGATCCTCCCTTAGACTTATTTAAAACATCGGCATTATGTGAAATATCATCAGCACTTTCACCTTCTTCTAGCAACACTGCAATAACAGTGTTCACCTTCACACCTTCAGAACCTTCAAGCACAACAATTTTACCAAGAGTACCTTCATCAACAGCCTCCACTTCCATCATTGCTTTATCAGTTTCAATTTCAGCAATTACATCACCAGAGTTAATTTTATCGCCTTCTTTCTTGAGCCATTTAGACAATTTACCTTCTTCCATCGTTGGTGAAAGCGCCGGCATCAAAATATCAATAGACATACTTGCTTCCCTCGCATCAAACTAAAACATCAGTATAGAGCTCAGAAGCATCTGGCTCTGGATCGTTTTGCGCAAAATTTGCCGCATCAGCAACAATCGCACGCACCTCTTTATCAATAGATTTTAAATCATCTTCGTTCGCAAAGCCTTGTTTAATAATTCTATTTTTCACCTGATCAATCGGATCTTGATCCTCTTTTATTTTCTGAACTTCTTCCTTTGAACGATACTTTGCCGGATCAGACATAGAATGACCACGATAGCGATAAGTCTGCATATCAAGAATGATGGGCCCTTTACCAGAACGTGCCCAAGCAATTGCTTCATCAGCAGCTCCTTTTACTGCTCGAACATCCATACCGTCAACAACAATACCTGGAACTTCGAAAGAAAGACCACGACGGGAAAAATCAGTCTCTGCAGATGCACGTACAACTGATGTTCCCATAGCATACTGATTGTTTTCAATAATATAGACAACAGGAAGCTTCCAAAGTGAAGCCATGTTAAAACTTTCGTAAACCTGACCCTGATTGGCGGCACCATCACCAAAATAAACTAATGTCACATTATCTTTACCAAGGTACTGATTCGAAAATGCCAAACCTGAACCAATTGGAACCTGTGCACCAACAATGCCATGCCCACCATAAAAATTCTTTTCTTTAGAAAACATGTGCATCGATCCACCCTTTCCTTTGGAAAAGCCTCCTTGACGCCCAGTTAATTCAGCCATAACACCACGTGGACTCATTCCAACCGCCAACATATGACCATGATCTCGATAAGATGTTATCACCTGATCACCTTCTTTTGCTGCCTTTAATGTTCCAACAACAACGGCTTCTTGCCCAATATAAAGGTGACAAAATCCACCAATAAGCCCCATACCATAAAGCTGCCCCGCTTTTTCTTCAAAACGACGAATTAAAAGCATCTCACGATAGGCATCAATCTCCTCTTCTTTGGTAAAAGTAACTATTTGTGCTCTCTTTGTGGTGTTTGATAATGCCGTATGTACCACCGACGCAGAATTTTTTTTAGATCGTTCTGCCATATTAAACTCCCTTTTATGATTGTTTAGGAATAACCTTTACGAACAAAAGTTACAAGCATTATCAATAAACTTGGATGATATCTGGAGAGATTGTGTTAAAATATTTTTTGAAATGAAGCAGTTTCCGATTAATTTTTAATGTCATTTGAAGGGATTAAAATCGTCAACTCATTGGGTTTGGAAAAGTTTAAATTCTTCCGAATATACTCATCCAACATATCCTTCTCAATATGCCCATTGCGTAAAAGTGAAATACGCTTTTCAATGAACATCCGTTCAGCTTCTACCTTATGAAGCTCTTCCTCTAATTCGATAATATGTTGATTAACCTCACTACGTGAATATAACCCGTACTCACCATGATAAATGTGATAACTGAAGTAGCTTAAAACCCCCACTGTCATAAGTGGGAGTACAAAGCGAATTTTGATTGATCTACGTTTTTGTTTTGTCCACATAAAATAGCACAGTCTTTACAGCACAACCTTCTCAACATTTTACTAACTATGCATAACTTTAATTAATACCTCATTACCAAATACCTACAAAAATAATTCCCTGTTAAAATGGCTATAAAATCAATGAATGACCAAGGACCAGATATCAAAGCTCCAAAAAGAGTTAAAGCAATTATTAAAATATCTGTTCTCATTTTACCAGCCATAAAACGATAAACACCCACCACCCTAAAAAAGCAAACACCCCTTGGCGTTGTTTTTAACTGTTGTGAATAACTTCCAGTCAAGATAGAAAAAACAGATTTAGCAGTATCACCTTCGCAAACAAAATCAACGGCATCACCCACCTTCAGTGGATTCTTTTCCAACTAACCACAACTCGAAAATTGATGATGCTTACCAGCATCGCCTGAAATAAGACAGGTTTCTCGGTCTCAACCAATAATTGTACCTTTCGTCCTTGGTACCTATAAAGCCATTCCTCATATGTTACTCATAAAGAGATTATTTTCTAAATTGTATAATATGCTAATTAACCTCACGGCGTAAATACAACCCATACTCACCGTGATAATCATAAAATTAAAATAGCTTGGAATTCCTAAACAACTTAATATTTTGCATTGCTATAAGCGGCAATACAAAACACATCTCGATTGATTTACATTGATGCCTTGTTTAAGGTAAAATAGCATAGCTTTTTGCAATATTTCTATTCAACTGTGCATGATTTTCATTAATATCTAATCACCAAATACATGCACCTAAAGACTCCAAGTATTATGGATTCATAGACTAATCACAACGAAACCAAAAAACATGATTTCCTTTTTATACATTCCATTACTGTATAATTTCTACCAACGTGTAATTTTTTTACCATTTTTATCAGTAAATTTCCCCGCCGCAATGACTATAAAATCAACAATTGCCCAAATCCCTGTAATCATCAAACCGATAATCGATAAAGATAGAACAAGCATTAAAGTACCAGTCCAAACTCTACCAACCATAAAACGGTGAATACCAAATACACCAGTAAACCAACAAATGAGTATGAGCATCGATCTTGTAAGTTCTGAATCTTGTGGCAATAATGGAAAAACAGAATTGATAACATCACCTTCACATACGAAATCAATCGCCTCGCCTATCTTCGGTGGAGTTTTTCCTAACCAATCCAAAGTTGCGAATTGATAACGCTTACCATCATCAGCAGAGACAAGATAAGTTTCTTGATCCTGACTAATAATTATACCTCTCATCTTTAATCACCTATGAAATAGTTATGCTTTTATTATTGATAAAATCATCAAATTTAATCGTCTTGTTCAATTAATAAAAAATATTGTTTTTTCATTCGCCATTAACGACGCCAATTGCCTGCATAACATGCCTGTACCCCTAGCATCTCTTCAATACGAATAAGCTGATTGTATTTTGCTAATCTATCCGAACGTGCAAGCGAACCTGTTTTAATCTGCCCACAATTCGTTGCAACAGCAAGATCTGCTATGAAAGAATCTTCTGTTTCACCTGAACGGTGAGATATAATGGCACGATAGCCTGCCTTATGCGCTGTTTCTACAGCATCAAGCGTCTCACTTAAAGTACCAATCTGATTAACTTTAATGAGAATAGCATTGGCCGCCCCTATCTTGATACCATTGCGCAAACGCGCTGAATTTGTTACAAATAAATCATCGCCAACAAGTTGACATTTTTTTCCAATCGAATCGGACAATAATCTCCAGCCCTCCCAATCATCCTCAGCCATTCCATCTTCAATCGTAACAATAGGGTAAGTTTCAACAAGTTGTGCCAAATAATCTACCTGTTTTTGAACATCACGACACTTATCCTCACCTTTATAAAAATAAGAGCCATTTTTATAAAATTCGGTCGCAGCGCAGTCTAAACCAAGTACAATTTGTTCACCTGGTTTGTACCCACACGCTATTATAGATTCCATAATAAAATCAAGTGTCTGTTCAGCGCTTTTAAATTGGGGCGCAAAACCACCTTCATCACCAACATTAGTATTATAACCTGCATCTTTTAAGCGTTTTTTTAAAGTATGAAAAATTTCAGCCCCATAACAGATTGCTTCTTTTAAGGTAGGAGCTCCAACTGGAAGAATCATAAATTCTTGAAAATCAATCGGATTATCAGCATGTGCGCCCCCATTAATAATATTCATCATTGGCGTTGGAAGAATATGTGCTTGTATACCCCCAATATAGCGATAAAGGGGTAAACATAATGATTCCGCAGCTGCTTTTGCAACAGCCAATGAAACGCCAAGAAGTGCATTTGCACCAAGACGTGCTTTGTTTGGCGTTCCATCTAAAGCGATCATTGCTTGATCAATAGCAATTTGCTCTCTTGCATCTCGCCCACCAAGTTCATCAAAAATTTCACCGTTTACTGCTGCAACAGCTTTTTCAACACCTCTTCCTTGATAGCGCACGCCACCATCACGAAGCTCGATAGCTTCATGTGCCCCTGTAGATGCCCCTGAAGGCACAAGAGCACGACCAAAAGCCCCATTTTCCAAATGAACATCAACTTCTACCGTTGGATTTCCTCGGCTATCAAGCACTTCACGACCAATGATATCAACAATTACAGTCATATGGGTTCCCTTCTCCAACAAAAGTCTCGCTTCATTCTAAACGCCATAATGATAAAATATCCTCTGTCATTGTGTGTTTAATTCACTTTTTTAGACAGATAATCAAATTCCATTAAAGTCTCAAGAAGTCTTTGTAAATTATCAATTTTAATCATATTAGGCCCGTCAGAAGGTGCATTATCTGGATCTTGATGTGTTTCTAAAAAAACACCTGCAACCCCAATAGAAACAGCCGCCCGCGCCAAAACTTCAACAAATTGACGTTGTCCACCAGACGAATCTCCTTTGCCTCCTGGCTCTTGAACAGAATGTGTTGCATCAAAAATAATAGGTGCTCCAAATGAACGCAAAATGGGTAATGAACGCATATCAGAAATAAGTCGATTATAACCAAACGAAGTGCCTCGCTCACAAAGCATAACATTCGGATTACCGCTTTGAACAACCTTTTTTAAAACATTTTCCATGTCCCACGGAGCCAAAAATTGACCTTTTTTGATATTAATAACACACCCCGTTTTAGCTGCTGCCACCAAAAGATCTGTTTGACGGCATAAAAAAGCGGGTATTTGCAGAACATCTACTATAGAAGCAACAGCTGTACATTGCTCTTCTGTATGCACATCAGTCAATATCGGACAACCAAATTCCTTCTTCAAATCGGAGAAGATAGCCATTGCTTTTTCAAGGCCAATACCGCGTGCCGCACTCAAGGATGTTCTGTTGGCTTTATCGTAACTGGATTTATAAACAAACCCAATACCAATTTTATCTGCAATTGCTTTAATCTGACCAACCATTTCAAAAGCATGTTCTCGACTTTCTATCTGACACGGACCTGCAATCAATGAAAGAGGTAATTCATTTGAAAAAACAATATTTCCAACTTCCACAATGGCATTTGGTTCAGACATTTTATTCCTCAAAAGCAAATAATCCAATTTATGAACTAAACCAATCGACTTTGTTCTACAGTGGCTTCAATAAAAGAAGAAAAAAGTGGATGTGGATCAAATGGACGTGACTTCAATTCTGGATGATATTGAACACCAATGAACCATGGATGATCTGCATATTCTATTGTCTCTGGTAAAATACCATCGGGAGACACACCAGAAAAAATCAACCCACACTGTTCAAGCTTCTCTTTATAATCAATATTTACCTCATAACGATGACGATGTCGCTCGTGAATCTTTGTCGTTCCATAAATTTTAGAAATATGACTATTTTCTTTTAAGTTAGCAGCAAAAGCACCAAGACGCATCGTACCACCGAGATTTCCACTCTTTGTACGTTTCTCAAGAACATTTTCTTTGAGCCATTCTGTCATTAAACCTACAATTGGATTTTTTGTTTCGCAAAATTCACTTGATGAAGCATCCTTAATATGTGCAAGATTGCGCGCAGCTTCTATACAAGCTAATTGCATCCCAAGGCAAATACCCAAAAACGGAATCTTATGCTCTCGCGCAAATTGAATTGCTCGAATTTTACCTTCTGTACCACGTGCTCCAAACGCACCAGGTACCAAAATTCCATGGACTTTTTGTAAAGTGGATGCAGGATCTTCTTTTTCAAAAAGTTCCGCTTCAATCCACTCAATATTAACTTTTACTTTATTGGCTAACCCACCATGCGCAATTGCTTCGATAAGGGATTTATAAGCATCCTTTAAGCCGGTATATTTTCCAACAATAGCAATTGTTACTTCCCCTTCAGGATGATGAATCCGATATGTAATATCTTCCCAATGATCCATTTTAGGCTTAGGTGTAAGATTCATTCCAAAAGCAGCAAGAACTTCTGAATCTAACCTCTCTTTGTGATATGCTATGGGAACATCATAAATCGTTTGCATATCCAATGCCTGAATAACTGCATTTGAGCGAACATTACAAAAAAGTGATAATTTGCTCCGCTCTGTTTCTGGAATAGGTCGATCTGCACGCACCAACAAAATATCGGGTGCAATTCCAATTGATTGTAATTCTTTGACGGAATGTTGCGTTGGTTTGGTTTTTAATTCACCAGCCGAAGGAATATAAGGCATTAATGTAAGATGTATATAAACAACATTTTGCCTTGGTAATTCATTATGAATCTGGCGAATTGCTTCCAGAAAAGGCATTGCTTCAATATCACCAACCGTTCCACCTATTTCACACAAAACAAAATCAAATCCTTCATTTCCCGTAGTAATGAATGTCTTAATCTCATCGGTAACATGAGGAATAACTTGGACTGTTGCCCCCAAATAATCACCGCGTCGCTCTCGTTCAATAATATTTTGATAAATACGCCCTGTCGTAATATTATCCTGCCTATTCGCAGAACGTCCTGTAAAACGCTCATAATGACCAAGATCAAGATCGGTTTCTGCGCCATCGTCAGTTACAAACACCTCGCCGTGTTGATAAGGTGACATAGTGCCTGGATCAACATTTAAATAAGGATCAAGTTTGCGAAGCCGTATACGATAGCCACGAGCCTGCAACAACGCAGCTAATGCTGCTGCTGCAATGCCTTTTCCAAGGGAAGAAACCACACCACCAGTAATAAAAATATAACGTGTCATGAGCTTATGGTGATAAGCTGTTTATAATAATTTTTCCAGAAAAAAATGCAAAAAGAAACTATTTTCCTTCTATAAAATAAAAAAGGTGAAAAAGGCGCCTTTTTTAAAACCTATACTTTTTCAAAAAAACTATTTTATACTCTCACTTGGAACTGGATTTTCAAAAGCCGGCGGAACGGGGTTCTCAGTTTCAGGATTTGTAGGCTGTTTTTGTTCCTGAGATGGAACCGAGGTGCCTCCTAGTTGTTCAAGAATAGAAGGCTGAAACTCATCACCTGATGATGGCGCTACTTCTGGAATCTCTTTATTTTTAGAGTTTTTTTCCGAATTAGCAGGAATACGCTTGAGAATATCAGAACTGGAATTCGATATATTCCCTACAACGGTGAGTCCAATGGACACTGCAAAAAAGCAACATGCTAAAATAGCGGTCAAACGCGTTAATGGATTTTTTGATCCACGCGCTCTCATCAACCCAGAACTGCTGCTCGCTCCAAGCCCGCCACCTTCAGAAGGCTGAATTAAGATAATACCCACCAAAGCAATAACAACCAAAAAATGAATAACAATAAGTACCGTTTGCATAAAACCTGCTCTTTAAATAACTTTTCATAGCTGTTTACACGTAAATAACACATAATCCAAGGAGAAACAAAGATTCCTCCGTTATAATTTACGATAAACATCATAATTTACGATAAACATCGCAAATAGTTAAAAAATCAACTGCTTTTAAGCTCGCTCCGCCTATCAAAGCCCCATTAACATGATCAATGCTCAAAAGCTCAAATGCATTGGATGGTTTGACTGATCCACCGTAAAGTAACCGCATCTTGTTTCCTTCATCACCGAAACGAGAGCGTACCTCATCACGAATAAAACCATGCACTTCTGCAACATCTGCTGAAGTAGCCGTATTACCTGTGCCTATAGCCCATACAGGTTCATAAGCGATAATGACATTTTTTGCTGTAGAACCATCTGGCAAAGATCCTTCAAGCTGCCGCTTGAGAACAGCCAACACTTTATTACTTTTGCGTTCCTCTAACGTTTCACCAATACAAACAAGAGAAACAAGACCCGCTCGCCACGCTGCTTGTACTTTGGCACAAACAATTGCATCACTTTCTTGGTAAACTGTGCGACGTTCTGAATGCCCAATAATAACATGACTTGCCCCTGCTTCTTTAAGCATAAAAGCTGAAATATCTCCAGTATAAGGGCCATGATCATCAAAATGACAATTTTGTCCACCCAAAAGGAGATTTTCACCACCTAACGTGTTAGAAGCCCGCGATAAAAGCGTTGCTGGAACACAAATAAGCGCCTCAAATAAACGGCCTAAATCAGAGCTAACACCAGAAGCAATGGCACGCAACTCTCCAAGCGATTCACCAGTTCCATTCATTTTCCAATTTCCAGCAATAAAAGGCCAAATATTCGGAGACATAATTTTACCTCAAAAACACCTACAATATATTATTTATGTTTTTAGGTATCAAATTATAAAATAAAAGAAAATCTTTAAGCTTGCATCTTTCATATCTTTATTGCAAATTCCATCACTGCTTTGATAAAAATTCATACCAAAAGATGGAATTGAACGATGCTTGACATCATACGAAACGCTACAAATTCTTGGCTTTCCAGAACTTTTCTTGCTATTTTACTCTTATGCTTCATCCTTTTATGGGGCATACCGCAGTTATATATAAAGAGTGAAAGAGATCTTATTACTGCTGGAAAATCCACAGTAACTGTTGATGATTACCTTCTTGCACTTGCCGATCAAAGCGTACGTTTGGCACTCGCATCTCATATTGGACGAATGTTTACACAAGATGAAATCCAGCAGTATAAAATCCCCACCTTTGTTTTCAATCAGTTGCAACAAAATATACTCTTCGATGAACAGACGCGTAAAATGAAAATTAGCCTTTCAAAAAACACAATAGCGCGTATTCTTGGTGCTGATAATATGTTTCAAATGAATGGCGTCTTTGATCAGAGTTTGTTTCGTAACTATCTTCAGAATTTACGTATCAGCGAAAATAATTTTCTTGATTATTACACTCAAAGAGAAAAACGCAACCAACTCATTGCAGCTTCAATATCTGGGATGAAGGCACCAAATCTGTTTTATAAAGCACTCGCTCTTCATCAAAGAGAAACCCGTGTCGCTGATTATCTTGTTATTGATCTAAAAGACAATGAAAAAAGTTTTGATCCCGATCAAGAAACATTGCAAAAATGGTTTGAAACCCACAAAAATAAATTTCGTACTCCAGAGTACCGCACTGTTTCTTTATTATCTATGACATCAGATGAGATTATAAAACCCGAAGATATTTCAACAGATGAAGCTAGAGCTTATTATACACAAAATACCTCGCGTTTTATAACTCCTGAAAAACGCACGATTGAAGAATTGCAATTCACTACGCGCGAAGCTGCCGATAATGCAGCAAAAAAAATAGCCGATGGATTGAGTTTTGATGCGCTAGTTAAAGCTGAAAACAAGACTCTCAGTGAGATAAAAAAAGGCCCCCTCACAGAAAATGAACTTCCCAGTAGTTTAGCATCTGAGATCTTCGAACTCAAACAAGGGCAAGTTAGTGCTGTAATCAATAGCATACAAGGTCCCGTTATCATTCGCGTAACACATATTGAACCTTCAGCCTCACTTCCCTTTGAAAAAGTGGAAGAAAATATTCGTCAAGCACTTGCTCAAAATTATGCTGTGGACGCTATACGTAACAATTATACAGCGATCGAAAATGCACGCTTTGAGGGGACTTCTCTCAAAGATCTTGCTGACCAATATAAATTACCTCTGCGTACAATTACTGTTGATAAAACAGGAAAAACGATTGAGGGTACAATAGTAACAGATTTGCCTCAGAAAGATATTTTATTGAATGCCATCTATCAATCAAATGAAGGTGTCGATCTTGATCCTCTTTCTTTACCAAAAAGTGGATATCTCTGGTATAAAGTAGATAAAATTATTCCTGCCCGCGATAGAACACTTGAAGAAGCCAAACAAGATGTACTTTCTCAATGGAAAAGCGAAGAACTTCAACGCCTTCTTGATGAAAAAGCCAAAAATGCTCTCAAACAACTCTCTGAGGGAAAAAGTTTTATTTCTCTTGCCCATGCATTTGGTGTGAAAAAACAAACGACACAGCCTCTACGGCGTCAAGATTCATCTGAAATCTTTGGATTTGAAGGGATTAAAGCATTATTTTCTGGCCCAAAGGGGCACTATGGCGTAGTAAGAGGCCCACTCGCAACAAGTCGCATCGTTTATCAAATAAAAACAGTAGCCATGCCTCAAGACAACGACCTTCATACCCTTTCACCTAATATCCGTACTAATATAGATATGATAATGAGAGAAGGCCTAAAAATAGAAATGCTACAAGTTGCGAATAAAGAACACCCTTTGAAAATTAATAGCACTCTTCAGAATCAAATCTTCAACGCTGTCGAGTAAAAATCTCGCAAATGATTTTTGGTGTTTAAGTAATAAAATCGTAATTAGAACTTCTTTTGCAATTCAAAAAGTAAGATGGAATTCTTTTCCATCAGTATAAGGATGAATAATATCAATAAAAACAATGGATGCAATTTATGGGATAATTTTTCCAGAGTAGTAAAGAATGTAATCTGTGCGGACAGCCCTATAAATGTTCTCATCATGAGTAGTTATTATTTATAATCGTCTATACATGCAATATTTCCTTCAACCATAGATTTTTTCTGCAGCCGTTAGAGGTAATTTTTTCCTATTCAAAAATACCATTTTTCATTGAAAAACGATGCATACTGATACAATTAAGCAATGAATATTAAAATCTCAATTTTATCAGAAATTAATTGATGATCTCATAAATTTTATCCTAGTTTTGTATTCTCTAAACCATCTACCGATGTATAACAATGGATAAACACTGAAAAAATACATGATATATTCAATTTCAAATTCCATGTATCCAGTTTATGGCTGTTCTGAAATCATTATCAACACATTGGCAGTACTTCCCCAATGAAAAAAAAGAATTTTGATTCACAATATCTTAGTTATCTAACACATTGATTGATTTTCTCTGTTCTTGGATAATGTTCTTTAATCCTTATAATATCTTTGGAAAATTACCACTTATTGCTGCCCTTGCTATCAACCAGTAACGATGAATCAATGGTAAAGTTGCGCTTTTTTGAAAAACTACAGCTCCCAACTGTACTGCTTTTTGAAGAGATGCTGGTATAATCGCCAACGGAAGAAATGCTTGTTTAAGCATGCTGGGCAAAGCACTAGAATGATCGTAAAACTTGGTATAATGATCTCTGGATAATGCTACCATAGCTTCAACGATGTGGCACTTTTGTTTGTCATTGATACGATTAGACTCCAAATCTTCCCTATCTACCCCTACAGCCTTTAATATATCAGCAGGTAAATAGTATTGGTATCGTGATTGCATAAATGATAAAAGACGTAATACACCACTTAATCCCTGAGCAATCCCTCCACGTTCGTAGACATCTGTAAAATCTTGTGTTGTATCAGGATCTAATATCTGACAAGAAAGACGCAAGATTATACTTGCTGTTTCGCTAAAATAGAATTCGAGATCATGAAGATTTTCTATCGGATTGTGATAAAGATCTAAAATCTGCGCATCACAGTAACGTAAAAAAGCTGTCTTAGGCAAATTAAAGAGAGTCATTGCTGTAAACAAATCGCTTAAAATCGGATTATCTTTACTCTTTTTTATTTCACCATTAGCGATGGAATCATACCACCAACGTAATCGTATTTCGCCAATAAGTGGATCGTGTACAATTTCGCGAATACGAGCAATTTCTACATTAAAAGCGTAAAGAGCAGCCAGTGCTCTGCGCTTTTTTTTAGGTGCAAATAAAACCGATATATAGCGATCACGATCTGTGGCACGTAAAAAATCAAGATAATAAGGAAGAGGATCAATCATTCTGTGACACCTCTTAACTTTCTTTTTTAGCAATTAACATTCTATTTTTATCATATTTCGAAATGATGAATGAGCAAATACAGCCAATAGAATAAAATTTTTAAATATGCCTCTACATGTATTACAAATTAAAGATTCTTTTCTAGGTAATTTTTTAGTTACCCTAAATACATGAAGTATTTTTGCTTACAAAAATTTCGCTTGTAATCATAATGTATCTTCTTAAGAAGAAAAATTAATAAACAGATAAACTCCTACGAAAGCTTGTCTCTTACACTCGCATTCATACTGAAATAAAGGAGTAAGGAATGATCACTTTATATATATATATATGTAATCATGTAAAGTCTCATTTGTTTAACATTTTCACATGTAAATGATGAAGAATATCTGCCTTTTTTATAAAGAAACTTGGTGGGAAAAAGGTAAAATATCTGAAAAATTGATGTGCTTTTTAAAAACTTGGGCATCTGATCTGCCGACAATGTTTTCCAAGACACTTCAAATGCAATGTATGCAAAGTAAAAGCGTGATAAGAATACCAACAAACAGCGTATATCATCCAATTTAATTGAATAAGGAAGAACTTCTACCAAAATATTCCATCAATTTCTTGCTAAAGAACAATTCGACAGAGAAGGCACAACAAAAAGTAAAATCTTTTAGTGATTATTCTCTATAATTTATTTTCTCTCCTTTTTCATCAATCAAAGCTACATTCCTTCCAATACCGTTTGTTTCACCATATTAAACTTGTCTTTATCAAATTAGATCTTATTATACCATGATTAGTATAAATAATAAAACTATGTTTGTTATATATCTCTTTGGTAACCTCTTTTAAAGAACCAGATTACACTTGTAGCATATAGGTGTATCACAATGAAAACACCTTCAATGTCAAAAGATGTTGCTTGTTGTCTTTTTTAAACAAAAACCTTTTTGTTTAAAAAAGCGGAATATCTTTCAATGACAAATTCTAATCAGTCATAAAACTCTTTGCACTTTCTCAATCAAAGCGTAGCTTAGTTGCTTAGATTTTTCTGCTTCTACAGCTAAAATTGCTGCGCATTCAAGATGAATCTTTTGAGTGCTCTCATCAAAACCTAAATGATCCTCTACTGCAAAGCTTCTGCGATACGACTGCATAGCCTTAACATCGTCCAATAAACCCGGTACACCAATGTAAAGTAAAGCATAATCTGTATTATTCACATCATTTGTTGCATCCTTTTCCTAAAGTGCAACGCCATAATAGTGAGTAAATTGCTTCAATATGGTCAGTTCTCTTTGCGTGCCAATTCTAAAGCATCATCAAGCAAACATCGTACACTTTTGGTGCAGAGATTTCCAAACCATTTTCCTCAAAATTAAGCTCTAAACTTGATAAATCTTCAGAGTGTGTAGAGGCACTGAATCCCCACGCAACGGCAAGAATGCTAATACCAATCAAAAAGGTTCTGTCAAATTGAAGATAATCTCTTGAAATTACACCATTACAAAGAATTTGCACTTCACAATCAGCTAACTAGTAGCTTTCCACACAGCCATCTTCATGGATTTTCTCAGCAACCACCCTAAGCTTTTTAAAAGCGCTGTTGCACCTTCCATAGCCAACGAAACATCATTAATCCATTTCATCGGCCTCATCTACCGTATCAGCAGGCGCTATTTTAGAACTAATAGATAAAATTAGAGCATTTTTTGGAAAATCCGTTTGGTAATGCCTAGCAAGAGTAAGAACTTTGTCAATATCATATTTTGTGATACAATCTGCCAAGCGTAGATGCTTCTCTCTTTGAAAAATCTTCTTATAAAATTTATCTTATCAGATTTGAGACATTCGTTTGTAGTAAAATAAAACGATGCACTGATTATAAAAGTCTTTCTTTTGAAATGATCAAAGAAAATAATATCATTCAAGAAGTATAATAGCTTCTTCATGTTACATTAATACATTTATTTTATTGAAATAAAATATCATTGCACCGCAAACAATAATGCAGCAACTGCCCGATCCTCAGCCAATAAAACATTAAATGTACGCACAGCTGCTCCTGTACTCATTGTATCTGATGAAATACACTTTTCCCATAAAAGCATCCGTAGCTCTTCGGGTAACCGCAACAATTCAACTCCTGTTCCTATGAGCAAAACTTCAATCTCAGACGCTTCTTCTAAAACACGAGATATATTCTCTTGAGTAGGAAGAGGACTTATCATATCAATACCATAAATACCTGATGGTACACAAATAATAGAACCTCTGTGTGACATATCAGCAAAACGAAAACCACCATTTCCATAAGCATCAATAGGTGCACGATTTGGAAAATGCGCTTCACGAATTTGAATTGCATGAAACATCAATAAGCGTCCTCTATTTTGAACAACTAAATTGCTCTTTTCTATTTCCCTCAAAAATTTAGAAAAGGGCTTGAACATTCTACGTCCTGATTATAGCCTGTACAAAAATATTGATGCAATATCTTTTATGCAAAATATTGCCTTAGCAGTATAAAAATCATATAAAAATTTCGCGCTAAGCTGCAATTAAATGTTAGGTTTGCTTAAACAAATCTATCTCAAAAAGAAAAAATATCTTAGCATTTTCACTTAAAAATAAGAAAACTCACTACGATAATTCAGAGATAAAATATATTTTTTTAAAATAGTCTGCAGAAAACAAACAAAACACTATATTATTCATCGACTAGAAAATTACCCCTACGATGTAATATCTTTTATGTAAAAAAACTATTTTCATAAAAATATACTGCAAAAGAACATAATAAACTGCAGTTATAATTTAAAATTCCTTTTCCTTTGATAAAGTTTTTTTCTCCTTTGATGCACTCATATTTCCTTTTGTTGTAGTTTTAGATTTAGATTTAGAGTTTTGTGATTCTTTTATTTTAGCATTAAGTTTTGATTTTTTTTCTGAAATTGGTTCGCCTTTAACGCGAACATCAGATAATGTTGAGCGGATAACGCGAATACGAATATCATTACCAATTTCCACCTCCAGTTCACCACTCTCATCATAAACTTTTATCACCTTGCCAATGATACCACCACCCGTTATAATTGTATCACCACGACGCACAGCATCGAGCATCTCCTGCCGCTTTTTCATTTGCACATGCTGCGGACGAATCATAAAAAAATACATAATTGCCAAAATCAGAATGAATGGAACAAAGGTAACAAGCGAAGTCCCATCAGAAACACCACCTGTGACTTGAGCATAAGCGTGAGTAATAAGCATTTTTGTCTCCTATAGATTAAAATTCAGGTATTTTCCACTCTACTGAAATAAACTTTCGGCTCAGAGAAAAGCCTTCACAAACAATCTATCATGCACAGTGGTAACCACACAACGTAACAACAGCTTTATAGAAAGGAAATAAATCCTTAAGAGACAGAAGGCAACGAGAAAAAACTTTTAAAAAACAGATTTATCTTCCTTTTTATATATCATAAATGTGAGCATTAACATTAACCGGAAAAAATTAGTAATATAAAATCGCTTTCTTCTTTTCCAACGCATATAACGGACAACTCTTTTTAAATGTATGATTTTTTTCCACTGAAATATTCTTAATTTAAAAAATTGATTTCTTTGCTTAAAAGCTAAATGAAAATAGATTTTTACAATCAAGTCAATTATAAATTAATTTTCTAGATACTTGATTGGATCAACAGGTAACGAGTTCTTGCGTACTTCAAAATAAACACGCGGAGTTTTAACATTTCCTGAAACACCAGATTTAGCAATTTCATCGCCACGCCGTATCCTTTGTCCCCTATTAACAACAAGTTTACTGTTACATCCATAAATAGTAATAATATTGTCTTCATGCCGAATCATAACAACGTTACCGAGCTCTTTTAACCCATCACTCGCATAGATAACGACACCATTTTCCGCTGCTTTTACCGAAGTTCCTTCAGGTACAGCGATGTCTATTCCTCGATTGGTTGCTGTTCCTTTTTTCTGACCAAATTGGCTTAATAAACGCCCTCGTACTGGCCAACGCATCTTAGAAATTCCTGTAGATTGTGGGGTAACAATATTATCTGTATTTGTAATAGCATCTGACAAACCAGTTTGGTGGCTCAATTGCTTCATCTGTCTGGAAGAATTATTCTCAATGTCTGATTTATACATTTTTGTTGAAGGGACAGTTGTTACAGGGGCTTTATATGTGGGTGGAGTCCTCTTGTGTCTTGTGGAAGACGTAGCTTGAGACTTGAATGAAGACTCCGTTGTTGATGACTCCCAATTATCATCGTGAGAATTTGAAGATTCTAATGTACGTCTACTTGGAATCACTAGTACCTGACCAATATAAATGGAATTGCTGTCCATACCATTCGCTAATTTTAATGCTTCAACACTGACTCCTATTTGCCGTGCAATACTTAACAGTGTATCCCCACTTTGCACAATATAGGAATTTCGCCGAAAAATAGGAGAATTATCGACCTGTGAACGGGAAAGCGTCCCAAGATTGCGTGGCGGTACCCCCATAACTCGACTATCTGGAGAAGACGTACTATCTTGTTGTAAAGAATTATCATACGAAGGATTATCATCAATCCATGAATCACCACTCGGATCTACAGGTGGCAGCTCAGAGCTCTGTATCATGCCATCATACGATAACATTCGCGGATCTGCGGGCATGGTCGTAGAGATATTTGAACGAGTAGATACCCCCCGATGAGAGAAACCACTAGCGAAGCGCTGTGTACCGGAACTACACCCTACCAAAATTGTTATTATCGCTAAAAGAGCTATTCCATGAAAATTACGCCGAAAAACATTACCCAAAACTTTTAAACACATGGTTTTGCTCACCCGTCAATACTCAACTCACTCTATTAAAGCTTTCTAATATTACCTAAGAGTTAAAATTAGATATTTTATTCATAAATGTCTTTAGAATAATCTCAAAATGAATTTATCATAAAAATGAAAAGATAAAATAATCTGTGCAATGATTTAAATTTAAAAAATTAAAGTATTTCCGCAATGCCCTTAATAAAAGGTTGATAACGTACTTGAAACATTTCTAAACACTCAAATCGACTGCCGACTCTCGTATAACGCGTTACTGTTTGTACCCCTTCATCAGGCCCTATAGCCTGAATAAGAACTCCATTTTCAGCTAGAAGCTCCAAAAAATCCTTTGGTTCATCAGAACGTGATGGCCAAACAAGAATACGATCAAATGATCCAAAACCGGTAAAAGTACAACCTCCATCAATTTGCTTTACAACAACATTTTCAAGTCCAAAACTTTGAAATTTTTGTCGTGCCAAATTAACAAGTGTTTTATAACGATCAACTGTTGTCACGCGGTCACTCAGACACGCCATAAGAGCAGTACAAAAACCAGATCCTGTACCAATTTCTAAGACACGATGCTTTTTTTTCAATGATAATGCAAAAAGAATCAAAAGCTGCTCTTCCAAGCGCTCAATATATTCACCACATTCAATGGGAATAACTTTATTTTCATAAGCACTGCTAAACCAGGGAACAGAAACGAATTGTTGACGCGGAATTTTCTCAAGTGCTGAAAAAAAGCGAACATCATCAATTCCTTTGCTGCGCATTTTAAGTACAAGACTGGCTAATTCCTCACGAAATCGTAAAATATCGTTTTGCCCCATAGTATCATTTGTTCTCCAATAAAGTAGCACCTTTGTTGTACATACAGCTCATTTTTTTTAAATGACAAAATTCTGCATTTGCACATCATCATCTTTCAGATAAAATTATACAGGTTATCCTTTTGCAGAATTAAGCAGTAATACAATGAATGCCCTTCATATAGGGTTGTAAAACATCTGGAACAATAATTGATCCGTCAGCCTGCTGATAATTCTCAAGAATGGCAATAAGACAACGCCCAACAGCCGTACCAGAACCATTAAGACTATGAATGAAGTGTAATACTTTATCTCCTTCTTTACGATAACGCGCATTCATGCGTCGCCCTTGAAAATCTCCACAAACTGAACAACTAGAAATTTCACGATAGCACCCTTGGCCAGGAAGCCAAACTTCAATGTCGTACGTTTTACGTGCAGAAAATCCCATATCCCCAGCAGAAAGAGCAACTATGCGAAAAGGTAGACCAAGCCGTTTCAACACATCTTCTGCACATTCTGTCATCCGCTCTAGCTCAATTAAAGACTGATCTTCAGTCGTAATTGATACCATCTCTACCTTCCAAAACTGATGCTGACGCAACATACCACGTGTATCACGACCCGCAGCTCCAGCCTCTGAACGAAAACAGGGTGTCAAAGAAGAAAAGCGCAATGGTAAATTTGATATCTCAAGAATTTCATTGTTTACCAAATTGGTTAATGGAACTTCTGCTGTAGATATAAGCCATCGACCGTCTGTCGTTCGAAAAAGATCATCAGCAAATTTTGGCAACTGAGCAGCTCCGTAAACAATCTCATCACGAACCAGAAGAGGTACAGAAACCTCTGTATAACCATGCTCTTCAACATGCACATCAAGCATGAATTGACCCAGTGCACGTTCAAGCCGTGCCAATGCTCCTGAAAGTACTGTAAAGCGCGTCCCTGATAAACGGCTTGCTCGCTCAAAGTCCATCTGTTTGAGATTTTGCCCAAGATCAAAATGTTCTTTTGGTGGAAAATCAAATGTCGGAGGTGTACCAAAATGTCGAATAACAACATTATCGCTCTCATCTTTCCCTTTTGGAACATCATCCAATGGAATGTTTGGAAGTGCTGAAAGAGCCTTTTCCAAGTTTTCAGTCAACCGCTTTTCTTCCACTGTAGCAGAAGAAAGAAAAACTTTAATCTCTTCAACTTCAGCTCTAAGGCGTTTCGCCATTTTTTGATCACATGCAGCTAAAGCCTGTCCTATTTTTTTTGAAGCCACATTACGGCGCTCCTGCACCGATTGTACTTTAGCAATATGCGACCGACGTTCAAGATCAAGTTTTATTAATTCTTCAGCTTGTGGCCTAATCCCTCTCTTTTCCAGTGCTTCATCTAGTTTCTCAGGGTGTTCACGAATCCACTTAATATCAAGCATCAAAATTCCTCATTTTCATCGTCTCTATTCGTTTCCTATCACGTAAGGTCAAACGTCTCTTAAGAGGATTTTTTCCCCTTTTATACAGTAAACAATTAAAATTGAGATCTCGTAAAGAGCTATCGCCGGTAAAGCTACTGCAAACATAATAAAAAAAATCCGATGGAGTTACTATTACCACAATTATAAAAGATGCGAAAATAGCCTACTTTCGTTTATACACCAAACTATGAGAAGTTAAAAGTCCAACTTTCGTTAAAAAACTGGTTACAAGAGGTAATTGAAAAATCAAACAAAAAATCAGAATAAACGATGTCATAAAATTCAAATAATCGAAAATACGGACCATAAACTCTATTCTTAAATGAACATCTGGAACAACTTGCTGAAAAAGGCTAAACCAAAACATCACCGACACCAGCGGAACATAAACGAATGTTCCCCCCAACGAAAAATAAAATTTGTCCACCAATGAAAAATGATAAAAAAAATACACGATCATTTTTATAAAATCCTGGTACAATAAAACTATAAAACTGGCAAGCCGTATAATGAAAAGATAAAATAACTGCCAAAAAAGCAGCAAGTTTTATCTTTGTTGAAAAAGTTTCCCATACCTGTGTTGATTGCAAACAGATACTCTCAAAATTACCATCTGATATTTTCATTGCACATTGATAAGACCATATTTAAAAATTTAAAATGTAATCTTTGATAAGAAAACGCATAATAAAAGCTATCAAAAATATGATCAGAGTAACAATAATTCTCTGACGAAATTCAATCAAATGTTCTAAAATGGTGCCATATTGGTATCAATTTCATATTTATTAACATTCATGACACACCTTTTTATATTTTTAGAAGTTACAGAAATACTTCCAGAATTATGAAAATTAGCAGACGCTGTTAAATTTTTTCTTAGATTAAGATCACTAATATCCAATAATGTTTTTTGCAAATCATCAAGCTCAATTTGTTTCACAGCACCATCGAACTGATGACGAAATTCATTCGCTGCTGAACGCACATAAGCCATTGCTTTTGCTATCATCTTTAGAATTTTATAAATCTTTTGGCCAAACTACAACGATGAAAACAAGTAAAATCACGAGAAATTCTAACCCATCACTCCCAAACATCGTCTACACTAGATTTTCTCATTTAAAAATAGTGCACAATTACAATTGTATCTTTGTTACTTTATACGCCGTTTTTTAGAAACAAGTATCTTGCCTTCCTTAGTGGAAGAAGAATCTTTGCTGCATACTGCTACACGTTCCACTGATAATAGCTCAGTTATTGCAGTTCAACATCAATTGTTTTGGAATAATCAGCTACTGTAAGCTTATCCTCAACGCTGTTCTTTTCTTCCTTCATATTCTTTTTGAAAGCTTCAATACCTTTGGCAATATCACCTATTAATTGCAAAAACCTTACCACTCTCGAAAAGCACAGGGACAATCAATAAAATTACAATTAAACGCGTTAGTGAGAAAATACTACCCATCACACTCTCTCATTGCTTTTAAATTTGATCCTATTTGCTCATTCTCACTTTGTAAAGAATGTATTAAATGTACCCCTATCTTACTTGTATATTTTCTTCTCAGGTTAAAGGCAGCCACATGCTTTTTATTGTAAACTAACTTTTTTATCTCTCTTCTCTTTTGCTCAGCGTATTGCAAAAAACGCAGATGAGTCAAAAATGACAAACCACTTCAAACGAAATGCAAAAGACTTGAAAACTCTTCTCTTAAAGCAGTCTCATCTGGAATACTGGGTTGCAAAACTATACTACAAGCACCACACACACGTTTCAATACTTTACCTTTTTAGAGTGATACACCATCTGCGTAACCACGAATATTTCTTCCACATTACCATTACAGTGAAGGATAATATTATGTTCTCCCCTCACAGAAATATCTAAAATAGGAAAGCAATTTGCATTGGCGCCAAATTTTATTAAATTAAAAATATGAAGTTGGAACATAATCCATGCAGCACGAATTCCATTATTTTTATCTCTTTTATAAAATTTTTCCAATGTTGCAGCTGCTGGATAATGAAACACCAAAGTTGGGAGAAAACGTTGTACCCTTCCTCCCTTCTTGATCAGTAAAAATAAAGCCCAAAGCTTATTCTTTATAATGAAGTTTTTTTCTTCATATCACAGAAAAAAACATAAATATCAATAATCATAGCTTTTATTTCTAACATTACTGCAATACCTCAATGTTTAATTTTACTCAACACTCCCCGTTTGATCGAGACAGCTCGCATATCTCATATCAATTTTTAAAAGCTATACTTCGATATCATACACTAAAACCCAACCATTTCACATATAAACGTGAAAATTGCCTTTTAACTTACAAAATCATTCTTTAGGTGCTAGAAATGTTGGAGCTTTGTCCACGTATCATAGGATGTATTTTTACCGCTCTTGCTCATAGTTTCATAGCAGTTTTGTTAAAGAAGAATCTTATCACTTTGATGGTATCTTATGAGACCTAGAAAATATATAAATCCTCAGATTATTAATAAATCTATTGATCAATGTAAAAATTGATCTTGAAGTTTTTGGTGATTTTTACTGGTGATTCACTTAATTTGCATTCTCTGTAGTTTTCTTTTAGAATAGTGATGATACAGAAACTGTCTTACAAAGATAAATGAAAAATGCCTCTATTGAAATTTTTTCTCTTTGAAGGCCCCAAAAATGGGAGAGGAGCGCGAAGGTATTTAATGTTTTTTAACTCTTATCCCTATCCCAGAAGATTTAAAACCTCTTCTTCGTACGTGGTATAATATTATTAATGCGTTCAATGATGGGAAAAAAGCATTCCATCCCGAATCTTTTGTTTTTATTAGCCAATTATTGCGTAAACAAAATCGACTGACCGCAATTGAATGGCATGGTGAAGATTATCCATATTTTAGTAAAAAACTTGCTGGTGATTCTCAAACAAAAGTCCTGTGTTTGGATGGTTGGCTTTCTTTAAATGCGTATTTGCCACCAAAGAAGAAACATAGACTTATCCTCGTTCGTCCTC
This sequence comes from Bartonella sp. B23, assembly GCF_053793815.1. NCBI lineage: Bacteria > Pseudomonadati > Pseudomonadota > Alphaproteobacteria > Hyphomicrobiales > Bartonellaceae > Bartonella > Bartonella sp. B23. The sequence goes on along the minus strand of NZ_CP200033.1, from coordinate 416,725 downwards.
CCTTTGAAAAATCTGGTGAATTTTCCCGCCTTATCGAAGGATTGACAGAAGACATACCGCCGTTTTCTTGAAAGAACCTACACTTTATGGTGTCCTGTTAAATTATGACAAAAAATTGAAAATTTTTTTCACGTACTTTACCAAATAGGAATTCCTAAAATTCTACAACTCGAAATGCGTATTCGAAAAAGCTCATACTACCTACAATGAACGAAAGTGATATGATTCTTATTCAATCCTCCTTATCTTCTTAAAGAAGAAATGAGAAAACTTAGCTCCTTTCTTTTTGCTCGTTTTAGACAAGATAAACATACACGCTTGACTTATAAACGGATCCAATAAATGGATCCAAAAAGAACATTTATCACGTTAAATTTCTCCAGTTCATGTCTACCTTAAATTAGATCTTCTTTGTAAATGTCAAGACATTAAGCGACCCAGAAATACCGTAATGCTAGGCTATCGGCTTCTTTGACCTTTTGCACCATAACCTTCCCCCTCATGTACATCATCTTCAGCAGTGCAAATTTGATTTTTAAAACAAAACCTGCTGTAATACAATTTCTCACCATCGCAGATTTATTATTATCATCATCAATAAATAAAATTGGTAACCTGATAAAACTGTTTTCTAAAAACGTCCTTATATTTTTATGAAAGTAGCAACTTCAAAATTGCATGATACTCTCATGTCAGTATACATTATTTATAAGAAAAATAACTGTCATTACATAAATGATAATACTCTTAATGAATGAGAGAATTTCACATGAAAAATATAAAACAGTGTTGGATAAAATGAATGACCCTAAAACTAACACAACTTATTCCAAAAATGAACTGGAAAAGCTCTCTTTTCTCTCTCATGTTACATGGGATAACGCCAATCAAGGAAGTAATAAAAATAAATTCAAAGGTGCCAAACTCATACAAGAGTTAGTTAAACATCTTCCGCATAAGCCTGGAGTTTATAGGATGATTGATGAAAATGGTGATGTTCTTTATGTTGGCAAAGCACGTAATCTTAAAAAACGCGTTTCAAACTATACTCGTGAACAAAAGCACAATAACCGTATTGCTCGCATGATTCGTGCGACATATCATATGGAATTTGTTGTTACTCATACAGAAACAGAAGCGCTACTTTTAGAAGCTAACCTCATAAAAAGATTGCATCCACGTTTTAATGTATTACTGCGTGATGATAAAAGCTTCCCTTATATCATTATTACTGATGATCATCGAGCACCTGCACTTTACAAACACCGTGGTGCCCGAACAAGAAAAGCCCATTATTTTGGTCCTTTTGCCTCTTCAGGTGCAGTGGCACAAACAATCAACGTTTTACAACGTGCTTTTTTATTACGCACCTGTGCTGATTCAGTTTTTGAAAACCGTACGCGTCCCTGTTTGCTTTACCAAATTAAGCGCTGCTCTGCACCTTGTACAGATGAAATTAGTGACCGTGATTATGGAGAGCTGATCAGAGGAGCAAAAGCTTTCCTTTCAGGAAAAAGCCAATTGGTTAAAGATGATATAATTCAAGCAATGCATCAAGCTGCAAAAAACCTTGATTTTGAACAAGCAGCAATCTACCGTGATCGTTTATCGGCTCTCTCTCACATACAAAGCCATCAGGGCATTAACCCACAAACAGTGGAAGAAGCAGACGTATTTGCAATTGCACAACAAGAAGGGGTGACCTGCATTCAAGTATTCTTTTTTCGCATGGGACAAAATTGGGGAAATCGAGCCTACTTTCCTAAAGCAGATCCCTCTTTTTCTCGTACTGAAATTTTAGCGAGTTTTCTTTCTCAATTTTATGATGATAAACCACTTCCAAAACTCATCCTTTTATCTGAACCAATTAAAGAAAAGGCTCTTCTTACAGAAGCGTTTAATCTAAAAGCAAATCACAAAATACTTCTCTCTTTGCCCAAACAAGGTGAACGAAAAACTCTTGTTAACCATGCCCATATCAATGCTCAAGAATCACTTGAACGTAAGCTTGCTGAAACAGCCACACATACAAAACTGCTTCAGAAGCTTTCTGAAATATTCCAACTGCCTCACACCCCACGCCGTGTAGAGGTTTATGATAATTCTCATACTATGGGGACAAATGCAGTAGGTGCGATGATTGTCGCGGGGAAAATGGGATTTATTAAAAGTGAATATCGCAAATTCAATATTCGCTCGAGCGATATCACACCCGGCGATGATTTTGGTATGATGAAGGAAGTCATTAAACGAAGATTTTCACGTCTTATCGAAGAGTATGATCTGCCTCATAAAAACAGTAATATGAAAAACCAAAATGATGACTCTTTTCCTATTTGGCCTGATCTCATATTAATAGACGGTGGTGAAGGACAAATAAATAGTGTGCATACAATATTATCTGAATTAAAATTAGACAATCTCATCACGGCTGTTGGGATTGCTAAAGGCGCTGATCGTAGAGCGGGACATGAACGGTTCTTTGTAAAGGACAAAACACCTTTTACACTTCCCCCACGTGATCCTGTCCTGTATTTTTTGCAACGCTTGCGCGATGAAGCGCATCGTTTTGCAATTGGAACACACAGAGCAAAACGAAAAAAAGCAATGTTAAAAAATCCGCTTGATGAAATAGAAAATATCGGTCCAACAAGAAAGCGCGCATTACTTCATCATTTTGGAAATGCCAAAGCTGTTTCCGGTGCTTCACTCGAAGATTTAAAAAAAGTCACAGGAATTTCTGTCACCATTGCACAAAAAATTCATAACTATTTTAATGAAAAATAAGCTTGTTTCATAATCTTTGCCTTGTTACTCTGGTGAAATAAATTACATTTCACAAAGAATTGAAAATAGCTCTATGAAAAAACATACTTTTTCTTTTCCAAATATTCTGACTTATGCACGGATTATCGCAGTGCCTATGGTTGTTGCATGCTTTTTTGTAGAAGGACGACTACAATCAAGCGATATCGCACGTTGGATTGCCGTTTCCATTTTTGTTGTTGCATCCATTACTGACTTTCTGGATGGATACCTTGCCCGTATTTGGGAACAAACCTCCAATATTGGTCGCATGTTAGATCCAATTGCAGATAAACTTCTCGTATCTGCTTGTTTGCTCTTGCTTGCCGCAGACAGTACTATTGCTGGATGGACACTATGGGCTGCCATTATCATTCTTTGCAGAGAAATTCTTGTATCAGGATTACGTGAATACTTAGCTGAATTGAAAGTCAGTGTTCCTGTCTCTCGTCTTGCAAAATGGAAAACTTTTGTACAGATGATAGCCATTGTCCTTCTCTTGGCGGGACCAGCTGGTAATAAAATTATTCTTTATACAACGGAATTTGGCATTATCATGTTGTGGATTTCTGCTCTCCTCACATTGTGGACAGGGTGGGATTATTTTCGCGCTGGCTTAAAACATGTTATCACATGATACAATACTGATATTTACAAGTCCTTTCAAAAGATCTGTAACGTTCTAAAAAAATCCCGAAACACACAGTTTCGGGATTTTTTGGTTTTTCTATACGATTTTATTAACCAACAATTTCTACCTTGGAAAACCAAAAAGCGATTTCTATTTTTGCATTTTCAGCATTGTCTGAACCATGGACAGAATTTTCACCAATCGATAAAGCGTGAACTTTACGAATTGTTCCGTCCTGTGCTTCCATAGGATTCGTAGCACCCATAACTTCACGGTTTTTAGTTATTGCATTTTCACCTTCTAAAACCTGCACAACTGTTGGTCCAGAAGACATAAATTCAACCAATTCACTGAAAAATGGGCGTTCTTTATGGACAGCATAAAACTTTTCAGCTTCACGTTGGCTCATCCACACACGTTTAGATGCAACAACACGTAACCCCGCATCCTCAAGCATTTTAGTAATTTCTCCTGTCAAATTACGACGTGTTGCATCTGGTTTAATCATCGAAAAAGTACGTTCTACAGCCATTTGATCACCTTTATTTCAACATTATTTGGCTGTTCTATAGCGGGCAGAGAGCCTCTTGCCAAGTAACTATAAAAAAATCCGTATTAATTTTCAAAAATATATCATTAATCATAAAATAAATTTCAATAAAAATAGAAATACCAATGGTACATTATATCTTTAAAACAAGGCCATTACCTCTCTTACAAAATCTACATCTGTTTGTGTAGCCAGAAATACTGCCCCCCCCAAGATTTTTCATCAAAGAAAAATAGCACGGCAGCAAAACATCTAGATTTTGTAACAAATGGTATTTTATCAAATAATATTACCTAGATATTCAATAGTTACGTGCAAAGTATTGTCTATTTAGGATTCTCAGAACAACACAGTATTGGAAGCTGTAGTGCTTGTGCCATTTGACATAATGTGATTCCGCATAAAACTTTAATTTTTTACCCACTAAACCGCTTCAACAAACTCTAATTTACCTGTATTCCCTGACAAATCTGTACTAAATTTATGAAATTTATTAATTATTGCATAATTATTATCTTTCTCCTTTCGCATCCAAGAAGCAATAATGTAAGCTTAGAGTAAAGCATCTATTTCTGATCCAAATTCATACCTTAACAATAAATCTACCTTATTACGTAATGAAAGCGATGAGCTTATATCGCCCGTCATTTACTGGAAAGCTTTATTTCTCTGCCCGCAGCTTGCAGACACGTTAATTACGCATAAAGCTACATCCAACCAGTCTGTATTTCTTTTTTACAAAAATATCCCGATTCAAATGATGCTCCCAAAGCCTACTGATTATAATTTCCTTCAGATTATTTTGATAATAGTTGTATTTCATAACACCATCCAGATGCACTCCACTATGATCAAAACAAATCGCATACGCTCAAATGCTACACGCGTTTATGCCACTGATACCACCCCATGCATGTGCTAAACAGGCTTGATCATAACTGCCAAAACCACCAACATAAAACTCTTCACTCAATTAATTCTCTTAAGCCGCTTATCCTTAAGGTTATACCCGTCTGCTCAAGCTTAAAATCTGTATGACTTGTAGCCACACTCCCTTTGCTCTTGATCGTATATAACCACAGAACTACATTTTTCTTATTTTTGTCTAGAAGGCCTCTTCCTGCATGTATAATTTGCAACTCGTTGTGAAAAATAAGCTGAGGAACCACTGACAGTAGCAACACTGCATCTATAGAGAGAATAATTAAAAAGTGAAAAATTTATTTTGGCTTAAAAGTCGGGAAAATCTTCTCATTTGTGGTACATCATTAGCGCAAACCGCAAACAAAGACAAAATTTTCCCTTTGTTGCGATTTTTTTCTTCAGAGCATATGTATAGAATCTATTATCAATAGCATTAATCTCTTCACCAGAAAAATCTGTCAGAGTAAAATGCGCCTCTCCGCTTTGATCATGAATTAAACCATGTTCAAAAACCAAATCATAACTTAATTACAGAAGAATTTATGATTTCAATCCCAGAATCAATAACACTCATTGTATGATAACCTGACCTATTTTTTTAAAGAAGATAACCATCAAACTGCTTGGTAAGATTGAGTATAAAGAACCTGAAAGATCATCAACTCTAATCTGAAAATAATACCTAACAAACTCTAAAAACGTACAATAACTCTGCTACTTCTTTTTAAATTTTTGATATTAATCTGGGATTTTTCTCTATTATTTTCAGCAGCAATGGAGTATAGTTTAGCATCTTCTTTGTTAGAAAAGACTCTCTACTTCAGCAGCGTCTTCGCCATTACCAGAATAAAGATAGAGATCAGCAAAATCATTAGCATTTGTGTCTTTATCTAATATTGCATCAGCATGTAACCATGATTTTTCTTGATAATTAATTGTTTAAATTATACGCGTATCTAATATTATGGATCTCTTGTGTGGCGTTATCGTGTAAAGCAATATCACTCGCATTCCCTCCTGCAAAGATGTCGTTTTACATACTATTTTTAAAAACTCAGTTCCAAACGCGGAAACGCCTCCATTTAGTATAAAGTCTCCGCTGTCTACACCATCGTCTTTTGTAAATCTATCATCAAAATTCTCTGTACTATTAAGGTTCTGTATACTTCCCCTCATGATCTTTGTGTCAAAATTATTCCATTACGATACACATTCTGTAGCCATAGAATCTTGTTTTGTCCATAAATCACCATGTCATAAGCTCGACTTCCTTGAACATCATTTTCAATCTCTTTAGTATCGACCTCAAAAAACCATTTTCCAAAAGCAATTTACTCACCACTGTAAATTTTTCTATCCCCCTGCAACTTCTCTTCCTCCAATAATTTGTTTTCCATCTTTCCAATAACAGCATATTCTGAATATGCCCAGTTTTTTGACAAGCTCAATGCCACCACTTTTAGTCGTCGTATCCATGCTGACGCTGGCTTCATGAATATGGAACCTTCCACCCTCTAGAACCGTATTATTGGGAAATATCCCGCATTTCCATGGTGGAAACTCCTTACTTTTTTACCAAATTCCTCAGAATCATGATCAGCAACATAAACCGCGATATTATCGTAAATTATTGAATTCGTCAGCATCTTAAAGGAAAGATTTTTTTATCCTCTCCTTCTCTTCTTCTGATAACCTACTTACTGCTATTGTCTACTCATTCAGTATTCTTTTTAATCTCCATTTTTTCTTTTAATTTCCTCAATTCTGGTAACAATTCTTCCATTTTTTCTAGATATTCACTTATGCTTATTTGTGTGATTTGTCTCTCTCCCGACACAGCCACCCCACCCACACTTGCGATCTTTACAAGAAAACCAATAGCTATTAATGCTTCAGAAGCTGACTTTGCGTTGCATTAACCATACTATACTCCATGAGTTCAAACAGAAAATTCTACGCATTCAGAAAAAAATTCATATATACAAAAACGACACAATGTTCCTACCTAATCGCATGTTTTTTAAGATGACATACCACCATATAAAAAACATTCAGTGTACCAGACTCTGTCTTATCAGCAGCACATGCTGATAGGTTTACTAGCAACTAAAAATTGCCAGTATCATTACTAATACACTTATAAAGTGTTCTAATGACGGAAAGCAAAAGATTTTTGGGATTTTTTTGAGAAGCTAAACACTAAATCTAAAAAAAAACAAATTTATCTCTAAACAAGATAAAATAGTGTCGTATCTTAAGAGAGACAGCAATACAAAATTAAAGGGATGGTGTTGTTTGTAGAAACATGCTTTCATCTTCTACGGTGTTTAAAATTATGGCACTTAGAGTGGTGTTTTTATTGTAGTTAATTTGGATATATCTATAGGACAATCATCCGTATTGACTGTATCGTATTTGTTGCTTTTATGCATTAAAAGCATAAATAATTATCGAATCGACATTGATTTGAAATTTTTATAACTGTAAGAAATTAGTTTCATAATTTCATTCGTCATATGCTGAAAGGGACATTTTATTCATGTCTATAAACTCAGAAACACAGGGTGTAAGCAAAAAAAATTCTCCTCGCCGTATTTTATTTGCAAGCCTTATTGGACCAACAATTGAATACTTTGATTTTTATGTCTTTGGAACTGCTGCAGCTCTCATATTTCCTCATGTATTTTTTCCAACACAAAATGATCAACTTGCTATTTTACAATCTTTCCTAATCTTTGGAGCGGCTTTTTTTTCCCGTCCCTTAGGATCAGTTGTTTTTGGACATTTTGGAGATAAAATCGGACGAAAAGCGACACTTATCGCTGCACTTTTAACTATGGGTCTGTCAACAGCTATTATTGGTTTCCTTCCCACTTATGAAACCGTGGGGTGGTGGGCGCCTTTCTTTTTAACACTATGCCGTATAGGACAAGGTATGGGGTTAGGAGGTGAATGGGCGGGAGCTGTTCTCCTTGCAACAGAAAATGCTCCTCCAGAAAAGCGTGGATGGTATGCAATGTTTCCTCAATTAGGTGTTCCGTTCGGCTTATTTTCGTCTATTGCTGTTTATTTAGGCCTATTGCACTTTCTTAATCATGATGAACTTTTAGCATGGGGCTGGCGTATTCCTTTCGTCGTTTCAGTGATTTTTATGATTGTGGGGTTATGGGTTCGTTTTTCAATAAATGAAACAGTTGCATTCAAAAAAACTCTTGAACGTAAAGAACGTGTCAAAGCTCCTATAGTAGATGTCTTTTTAAAATATCCACGGGTTCTATTTCTTGGTACATTTTGTGGTATGGCGACATTTGTATTGTTTTATTTGGTGAGCGCTTATTTGTTAAGCTATGCAACAAACCATTTACAATTACCATTTTATCAAGCTCTTGAAGTAGAGATTATTGGTGCTGTTTTCTGTACAATTTTTACTATTCTCACTGGAAAAATCGCTGATCGTGTTAAACGTAGAACTTTGATGATATGGGTCACAATTATTCTTGGTATCTATTCTTTCGCAGTTCCTTACTTCTTAACCTCTGGAATCTTAGGAATCCTTGCAATGTCTACTATTGGCTTATCGATCATGGGAATGGTATATAGTCCGCTCGGTGCTGTTTTGGCTTCACCGTACCCAACAGAGATCAGATACACAGGTGCCTCTGTAACCTTTAATCTGTCCGGTATTGTTGGAGGATCTTTTGCACCTTATATTGCGGAGTACTTGGTGCAACATTTTGGTGCTTCTTATATTGGTTATTATTTGCTTCTTTCTTCTTTCATTTCATTGCTTTGTTTCGTCGGATTTAAAGATGATGAAATATCCAACTAGAAAACAATGAGGAATAGTAAAAAAAATGCTGGCGGCAAAAATGCCGCCATTTTCATTTTCCAAGACACTGGTTGCGGTACACTCCACCACAATATTCCAGCAAAAAGTGCACTCAGAAAAAAAAATAAAACATCTGCCGTATCCCCAACACAAACTATAGGAAGCACTTTCGATAGAATATTCGTTGTACCCAACCACGAAACGCAAAAAAACGCTAACATTACAGCCCATAAAACGAGCAAAATTCTATCAATGATCATTATCATTCCGTTTGAATATTTTGTGAAAAAGACAGTGATTAGCGATTTTTGACCACATCTTTTTTATTGCTCCCAGAAAAAATGACACCTAAAATTTAGCGACCTTTTTCCGATTCTTCCGCAATAAGAATCTCTGGATTTATGACACCTATCAATCTTATAAAAAACAAAATTACAGACGCTACACACATCAAACCTGCTTTTCCCAACAGCGATCTTCAGTCTGTTGCCAATAAGTTAAATTATGATTTTCCATCTTATATTTTTTCCACTGTGCACGAACAAGATCCAGCTGTTCAGCGTTTCGACCATCAAATATCACTACAAGCCGCTGATAAACATCAATATCCGTACAAACAGCTCCCTCTATGAGAAAGCGTATCTTTGAATTATTCGGATTTTCATGACTCGTGGTAAGAAATACAGGCTGAAAGTTTGGATATTGATCACACTCAGTTCCATGTCCAATAAATGCTTCATCAGCATAAACCCATAAACGCATATCCATAGCATCGCGTTGCTCTGTATTCAAAAATTGTATTGTTACTCTATCAAAACAGTCAAGTGCACGCTCCACAAGTGTTGGTAAAATATCTCCCAATGTTGACTGAGTCAAATGGTAGAACAGAATATCCACTCTCTCAAGCCTCATCACTTTTTATAAAAAATAAACACTTTTCTAGAAAATCTTCTATTTTCTCCAGTACAAAAGAAACTGGCTAAAAATATAACGATTCCTCCTTTTGAAGGAATGTACTCTACCTTTTTTTCCATACATCTTAAAGAGAGAAAAAAACAAGTCGCCGTCTTTTAAGTTAATAAAAATGTTTATTTTAGCGTGTTTTCCATCTTCTCTATGGACTTACGGCCAACAATAAAATATGTGGTAGAATAGATTGAAGTTAATGATATTTTACACTGCTTATTTGGTAACAATGTGCAATAGATATAAAGATATTTTTTTAAATTTGATTATATTTTTAATTCAAGGCAATGTAGAACACCTGCTTTTTAGTTAAAAATTGAGGATGTTATCCAATCTATGCGTATTATTGAGTTCTACATCCTGAAACGTGTTCTGATTTTGTTTAGTACTGTCATGATTGCAGCAATCAGTATCAGTTGGATAGTGCAAATTCTTGCAAGGATAAACTTTCTCACAACAAGTAGACAAACACTTCTAACAGTCTTAAAATTCTCACTTTCATTGGTTCCTTCTGTTATTTTTCTTGTCATTCCATTTGCATTAGTAATTGCAGCTACAAGCACTCTTTCAGCAATGAATAAAGACTCTGAGCTCGCGATCATCAGCGCCTCTGGTTTTCCCAAAATGACTGTTTGGAAACCAATTCTTCTTCTCGCTATTGTTGCCTCATGTGCTTCCTTTTCTATAGCCAATTTTGTTGTTCCTCAAGCACGTTTTAATATGCGACAAATGCTAGCGAGCGCTCATTTTGACCTTATTAATCTTTTCATTAGTGAAGGAAGCTTTCAAAAACTAGCTAACAATCTTTACATAGAAATTGGTGAACGCAATCCAAATGGAACGCTTGGACGCCTTTTCATTGCTGACCAGCGTGATCCTAAGATTGATCTTTTTTATTATGCAACAGACGCATTCATTGTGAGCAATAAAAACGGCAGTTTTCTTGTTCTTAATAATGGAGAAATAGAAAGAGTCAATCGTCAAAATGGCAGTATTTCGATCGTTCAATTTAGCTCATATACCTTTAGTCTAGGTGAATTCATCCCAAATAATAAAACGCCCACACTTTACCCAAAAGATCGTCCGCTTTCTTATTTATTAAACCCTGATCCGAAGGATCTCCACTATCAGCGAAAACCTCTCCAATATAGAGCTGAATTTCACCGTAGACTTACAGAGTGGCTCTATCCAATTGTTTTTTCACTCATTGCATTAGCTGCTGCAGGAAATACACGCTCATATCGACAAGCAGGTAACTCCGCAAACTTTTCTGCAATTACCTTCTCTTTACTAGTGTATTGGATAGAATACTTTCTCGCTGAAAAAGCAAAGAACGATCTCGCATACATTCCTCTCCTTTATGTTACCCCAATAGGCGTGAGTGTTCTTATTTTTTTTATGCTCTTAACAAATCATCAAATTGGTATCCCAACAAAACTTAATGAGATTATTCAAATATCTTTTCAAAAATTGGTCAATAAATTTGAACATAGAAAATCTCAACATCCCTCAGATGAGGTGTCATGATTGGTTGGACGCTTGGGCGATATTTTTTTATACGTTATTTTAAGATAACCTGTTATTTTTTTGGGGGGATTTTAATTCTTGCTTTTTTGATCGACCTTACAGAAAATTCTGGTCGGCTATCCAACCTTCCACATTGTACGGCGAAAGATGCCTTTTTCATCTCTATTTTACGTATTCCTTTTATCATGCAGCAACTCATTCCCTTCATTGCACTCTTTTCTGCAATGGTAATGCTAATCTCGCTTAATCGAAAACTTGAACTTGTTATAACTCGCTCAGTTGGTGTTTCTGCATGGCAGTTTCTCATGCCTGCTTGTTTGGGAGCTTTTCTTTTTGGATTATTTTCAATTTTTCTTATTAATCCACTTGCCGCATGGGGATTTTTTCAAGCAGAAAAAATGATGACTGAATGGCGTAGTAATAGTGTACTCACACCTCTTCATAACATGCGCATCCCATGGTTAACACAACGTACAAATTTAGGCAGAACAACCATTGGCGCTAAATCTATCACCGATCAAGGACTTTCTCTTATCGACGCAACCTTTGTACAATATAATGATAATGCAACAATAAAAAATTGGATTAACGCCAGAAAAGCAACATTGATAAACGGTGCTTGGTTGTTAACAAACGGAACAATCTATAAAATAGGACATACTCCTGAAAAATTTTCTGAATTTCAAATAAAAACCAATCTAAAGCCAGAATTTTTAACTGAACGTTTGGCAAATCCCGCAACTATCCCATTTTACCAATTGCCAAAAAAAATTATGATTGCGCGTTCATTTGGCTACTCTGCAAATAATTTTGACACGTATTTGCAATCTTTAATTGCATTACCTGCATTGCTTGTAGCAATGACTCTCATTGCAGCAACTGTATCCTTAAACTTTACACGCTTCGGACAATCTGGAGGATTAATTTTCGGTGGCGTACTAGCTGGATTCATACTTTATGTTATTTCTGTACTCATTCAAGCTTTTGGTAATGCGGGATATATTCCACCAATTATTGCAGCTTGGATACCAGTTATTATTGCATTATTTTTAGGAATCTCTTTTTTACTTCATAAAGAGGATGGTTAGGTGAACGCATCAATAAGTAAGAGATTGATTTTAACAAAATTAAGTGCACTCACCTTTAAAAGTGCCATAGGCTTTTTTTTAGGTATGTCTTTATCCTGTTCTGCACAGGCTAAAAATCCTACCTCTATTACTCGAAATCGTAACCAAAATTCGGTAAGTCCTCTCTTACTCTCTGCAGATGAACTCATCTACAATCGTGATGAAAATACTGTTTTTGCACAAGGCAATGTCCAAATTGAATATGATGGCAACAAAGTTACCGCCCAAAAGGTCACTTATAATCAAAAAACAGGACGAATCATAGCGCAAGATAATGTTGAAGTTGTTCAAAAAGATGGTAACAAAATTTATTCCAATAAAATTGATATGACTAAAGACTTCGGTGAGGGATTCGTAAATGCTTTACGTATTGACACCGCCAACAATATCCATTTTGCAGCAGCAAGTGCTACACTCAGCAACAGCGGGATAACAGTCTTCAACAATGCCATATATACAGCCTGTGGACCTTATTCCTATAAACAAGATAAAGAAGTGCTGTGGAAAATTAAAGCAAGAAAGATCATACAAGATAACTCTACCAAAAAAATTCGATTTGAAAATAGCTATTTTGAAGTTTTTGGTATACCGGTTCTGAAATTTCCAACTTTTGAGATTAATGATCCAACGGTGAAGCGTGCTAGCGGTCTCCTTGCTCCTTATCTTTATTACGCTGATTATCTCGGCATGGGTATAAAAAATTCCTATTTCTGGAATTTGGCACCTCATTACGACTTTACACTTTCTTCCACTGTCTATACCAAACAAGGGCTTTTAACTGAAGGTGAATGGCGTCAACGGTTTAAAACAGGCAATTACAACATTCGCTTTGCGCATATATATCAAATGAAACCGCATAGCTTTGAGAATGATACAATTGATGCACAACATAAAAATCGTTATATGCTAGCAACAAAGGGTGATTTTCGTATCAATTCACGATGGAATTATGGATGGGATATTCTTGCACAGTCTGATCGACATTTTAGTCGTTCTTATAAACTTGAAAACTACGACAATCCCACACAGCTTTCTCAGCTTTATTTGAATGGTCTTGCAGGAAAAAACTACTTTGACATGCATTTTTACCACTTCAACGTTCAAGAATTGATATTGAACAATCCTAATGAACGCCGCTCTCGCCAAGCGTGGGTTCTCCCTCGTATCGATTATTTTTTTACACCAGATCAACCAATTTATAACGGAGAACTCATTTTTCATAGCAATATGCAATCAATTTATCGTCGTCGTGCTGACTTTAGTTCTACTGACTGGAATGGAAATCTTCTCAACACTGCCAGACTTTCTGGTATCCCTGGAAACAGTTTTCGTTTAACAAATGAGCTTGAATGGAAAAAGCGCATTAACATGCGCAATGGACTTATATTGACTCCTCTTCTCTCTTTACGTGCTGATATCATTACAACAAATGTGCACAAAAACGATACTCCTTCTATAATAGATGACTCCTTATCTAATCTTCATAACTCGGCATTTCGTGGTATGGCAACTGCTGGCTTAGAATTACGCTATCCCTTCCTTATTACATTGGAAAATTCTACACATATTATAGAACCAACCGCACAAATTTTTATACGCAATAATGAGCGATATATCGGACAAGTTCCTAATGAAGATGCACAAAGTTTTATCTTTGATGCAACAACTCTCTTTCAACGCAATAAGTTTTCTGGTTATGACCGTGTGGAAGGTGGAACAAGAGCCAATATAGGTTTTAGATATTCTGGAAACTTTAAAAATGATTGGTCTTTTTATGGTCTTGTTGGACAATCTTTTCATATTGCGGGAAAAAATTCCTTTGCAGAAAAAGGCTTTGTTGATTTAAGTATTCACTCAAGCTTAGAGGCAAAACGTTCAGACTATGTTGCAATGTTCAATGCAAACCATAAAAGTGGTTTTTCCCTAGAAACGCGTGGACGTTTTGATAAAAAAACAGGGAAAATCCACCGTAGCGAAATTGAAGTATCACAGAAATGGCAAAATTTTCAGACGGCTCTACAATATGCCTACATTGCAAGCCAACCAAGTTATGAGTATCCACAAGAGCGACAAGAGATCTCTTTTCAAACTGGTATTAAATTAGCTAATTATTGGACTCTTAATAGCAATGCCGATTATGATTTGGTGTCCAATACATTTGTAAAGCGAGGAATCAGCGTGAATTACACAGATGAATGTTTTGGATTAACATTCGGTTATCAGCAGGTTATTGATCCGGGAAAAAAAACACCTTTGCAAAACTTTAGTTTTTCCCTTTCACTGCGTACAATTGCAGATGTTGGAAAAAAGATAAACTAAAATTTATAACTAGAATGTGTGGGCAGTTTAACTTATCGTTGTTTTTATAAAAAAAACGTATATTTTAATCAGTGGATGAGAATTAATAAATTAACGCGAAGGTTTTCTTATATGAACAAGTTGAAAAAGCGTATTCTTACCTTATTTTGTATTGCACCTTTGAGTGTAAGCAATCCAATGGTAAGTGGATCTTTAATTCCACCGGTCTTCGCGCAGACAGCCGTCGTTGTCACAGTCAATGGTAGTCCTATTACCAATTACGATATTCAAAGGCGTGCTGCTTTTCTTAAATTGCAACAAAAACAGGGTAATCTTGTTGCAAAAGCTAAAAGTGAGCTTGTCAGTGAAACCCTTAAAAATATTGAAATAAAACACCGTAATATTGAGGTGAGTAATAGTGAAGTTGACAGCGCTTTTGAAAACTTTGCAACACAAAATAACATGACCGTTGATCAGCTCAACCAGATTCTGATTCAAAATGATATCACAGTGCAGCACTTTAAGGATTATATCCGGGGGCAAATAGGATGGGGTCGTCTCGTGAATGCACGCTATCAAGCTGAAACTGGTATGATTAGCGAACAAGAAGCTGTACGAAGAATATTAAAAAATGGTGGCATAAAACCTTCAACCAATGAGTATACGTTACAACGAATTGTTTTCGTCATTCCTGCACATCGCCACTCAGAAATCTTTGAAAGGCGCCAAAGAGAAGCAGCAAATTTCCGAAAACATTTTAGAGGATGTGATAACGCTCAAAACCAAGCAAGGGGTATTTTGGATGTTACTATCCGCCACTTGGGAAAATTTCTCGAACCTCAACTTCCCAGTGCATGGGAACAGGCTATTCTTGCAACACCTGCCGGAAAAATGACTCAATTTCAAGAAACATCTGATGGAATTGAAGCAATTGCTGTGTGCAAAATAAAAAGAGTTTCTGACGATTATGTAGCTCGGCTGATATTTTCTATTCAAGATAGCAAGAAAAAAAGCCCTCAAGAACTTGAAAAATTGAGCGAAAAATATTTAGAAGAATTGCGGCGGGTAGCGCGCATTCAAAACTCATAATGGCTGTGCTTGTTGTTAGCGGTGGTGATCCTGCCGGAATTGGTCCTGAAATAGCGTTAAAAGCATGGAATTTGCGTATTGCGCGCCAAATTCCACCTTTTGTGCTTCTTGCTGATCCAGATATTATTCGTGCACGCGCCCATTTTTTACAAATCGATGTTGAAGTGGAATCTGTTTTAATAGATAATCCCGTAAAAAACTTCCAAACTGCTCTTCCTGTAATACCGTTAAAAAACCGACAAAATAATCAATTAGGCCTCCCTTCACCGAATAATGCTGCTGGAATAGTTGAAGCGATTAAATGTAGCGTTCAATTGATTCAAAGTGGTCGTGCATGTGCGCTTGTCACCTGTCCTATTGCAAAAAAAAGCCTTTATGATGCTGGGTTTGAATTTCCAGGGCATACAGAATTTTTAGCTCATTTAGCCTATCAAACCTCTGGTACATGCTATCATCCGGTTATGATGCTATCTGGACCTCGATTAAAAACTGTTCCCATTACTGTTCATATCCCATTTAAGGAAGTTCCATCATGCCTCACTCGTCAGATAATCATTCAAACAGCATTCATTACTGAACACGACTTGAGAACAAGATTTAAAATAACTGAACCACGTTTAGCTGTTTCTGGTCTTAATCCTCATGCGGGAGAGGAAGGTGCAATGGGAAAAGAAGATATTGAAATTATCATGCCCGCTATTGAATATCTTAAAAATAAAGGACTCGATATTATAGGACCACTGCCTGCAGATACAATGTTCCACGAACGTGCAAGAAAAGCATATGATGTTGCCCTTTGCATGTATCATGATCAAGCGCTTATTCCTGTTAAGACACTGGACTTTGACACCACCGTCAATATCACTTTAGGACTCCCTTTTATTCGTACTTCTCCAGATCACGGAACTGCTTTTGATATTGCTGATAAAGGGATAGCCTCTCCCGAAAGCTTTATTGCTGCTCTTAAACTTGCAAATCAACTTGCCGAAAATAGTTTTATACCATGCCAATAGATAATCTACCTCCTCTTCGTGAGGTAATTGACACATACAGATTACAAGCTCATAAATCTTTGGGCCAGAATTTTCTTTTCGATCTTAATTTAACATCTAAAATTGCTCATCAAGCAGGAAATATAGAAGGAAAACCTGTTATTGAAGTGGGATCAGGTCCTGGAGGTTTGACACGTGCCTTACTTGCAAAAGGCGCAATTGTAACAGCGATCGAACGTGATGAGCGTTGTATACCGGCTCTCTTAGATATAGAAAAGCACTATCCGCAAAAACTAAAACTTATTTGTAATGATGCGCTGAAGCAGGATTTCTCAAGACTCTTTGAAACATCTCCAGAAAAACCACGCATTATTGCGAATCTTCCCTATAATATTGGAACACAACTCTTATTAAATTGGCTATTGGCTGAACCATGGCCTCCTTTTTATGAATCAATGACATTGATGTTTCAACGTGAAGTTGCCAAACGTATTACAGCTAAACCTCAATCTACACACTATGGACGTCTTAGCGTCTTAACCAGCTGGCGTACTATTGCTAAAATTGCGTTTGATGTACCCCCTCAAGCCTTCATACCAGCACCAAAAATAACTTCTTCCGTTGTCCATATTATTCCGCGAACACAACCTCTTACCTGCTCTGCACAAGATCTTAGCTTTATTACAAAAACTGCTTTTGGACAACGACGAAAAATGCTGCGTCAAAATCTCAAAACCATTGGAGGTGAAAATCTTTTAGAAAAAGCTGGAATTGATGGAACACGCCGAGCTGAAACGCTCTCAATTTCTGAATTTGTAACTTTAGCTAATTTAGTGGTCTAAAAAGCGTAACTTTTTGCCCATCACTTCTTTTCAAAACAATAAGGATATTCAATTAATCTTTTCAGTAACAAGCTCATCAATAAAAGATTCAAAAAAGGAAGAACATCGCTCACGTTTCATCGTTTCTGCCAAATAAATTGACTTAATAAACAACACGGACTTATTTAAATCCTCATTAACCACAACATAATCGTAAGAACGCCAATGTTGTATCTCTGTTCGTGCATTCTTTAACCGCAAACAAATGATATCCTGACTGTCTTCTGCTCGACGATGTAAACGAGAAATAAGCTCTTTCATTGATGGTGGAAGAATAAAAACAGACACAATATCCCCTGGCATCTTTTTTTGAAGCTGCTGGGTGCCTTGATAATCAATATCAAATAACATGTCTCGACCAGAATTCAACACGTTTTCAACGCTTTCACGTAAAGTTCCATAATAATTTCCATGAACTTCCGCCCATTCAATAAATTCACCTCCATCACGCTTACGCTTAAACTCCCTCTTTGAAATGAAATGATAATGGAGACCATCCACCTCACTAGGACGTCTTTGCCGTGTTGTCATACTTACGGAGAGCTCTAATTGCCCATCCTTCAGAAGTAACCGAGAAAGAGTTGATTTACCAGCTCCTGAAGGCGAAGAGAGAATAAATAAAAAACCGCGACGCCGATTTATTTTCTTAGCACTTACTTCACTCTTATAGAATGTCATAATATCACTCTACTTTTCTTAAACTCTGCGTCAAAATTTCAATAATACGTTTTCTACATTCCCTAAAATTAATGTGTTGCTTTTAATGCACGCCACTTACGAACATTCGTATTATGTTCCTCCAAAGTTCTAGAAAAAACATGTCCTCCCGAACCATCAGCTACAAAATAGAGTACATCACTGCTTGGTGAATGCGCCACCGCTTTCAAAGAATCTCGGCCTGGATTCGCAATAGCTGTTGGTGGCAAACCATAAATTTTATAAGTATTGTATGGTGTTTCCTTCTCAAGATCTGAACGGTAAATTGCACGACCGGATGGCATTCCTTTTCCACCGAAGAGACCATAAATTACCGTTGGATCAGATTGAAGACGCATATGTTTTGCAAGACGGTTATAAAACACCGCGGCAACCTTCGATCTCTCTGCTGCAATTCCTGTCTCTTTCTCAACAATCGATGCCAATATAACAAATTCGTCGATAGATCTGATTGGCAAATCAGGTGAGCGAGTCGCCCATATTGCATTAATTAATTTTGTCTGTCCTTCGCGCAATCTGTTTATAATTTCTTTGCGCGTCGTACCACGAACAAAACGAACGGTATCCGTCATCAAACTGCCCTCTGGAGGCAAAATTTTAGGAAGATCCCCAATCAAAATTTCATTGGAAGCCAATCGATCGAAAACTTGTTGAACCGTCAAACCTTCTGGCACTGTGAAAGTATATTCAATAGATTTACCTTTCACAAGAATATTCATAATATCCTGCATCGAAGCATACGCTGGAATTAAATATTCACCCGCTTTAAGATGTATTGTTTTTTGGTGATAACCAACGCCATAAACAAAAACATCCGATGATCGAATGAGACCACGTTTTTCGAGTAGTAAAGCAATTTCACGAATTCCTGTTCCAGGAGAGATAAGAATAACTTGCTCTCTCTCCGCTATCCCCTTTCCTTCAAAAATACTTTTTCCAATATAAAGAGGAATACTTGTGGCAAAAATAATAACCACAATCAGCATCAAAAAAAAATGACCGAGAATGACCAACGGATTACGTACGATATACGACTTCTTTCGTCTCTTATACGCTGACATATCTTTATTATCCCCTAAATGATTCGGAGAGGAATCATCTACGTCCTTTAGTGGCATTTCATTTTTCACATCGGACATAACTGTCAACCTCAATAATTTTTAGGCTGTACTACACTATAATTTTTCACTTAAACCCCATAATAAAGAAAAAAACTTAGACGCAACAAAAACAAATGAAAACGTTTACTTATCCCCCAAAGCGTCGAATCACCAAAGATGCATTCGTTCCACCAAACCCAAAAGAATTTGAGAGAACTGTATCAATTTTTCGTTCGCGCGGTTTATGTGGAACAAGATCAATTTTCGTTTCAATCGATGGATTATCAAGATTGAGCGTTGCTGGAGCTATATTATCCCGTATAGCTAAAACACAAAAAATAGTCTCAGCAGCACCAGCAGCACCAAGTAAATGCCCCACAGATGACTTTGTTGATGACATGGACACTCGTGGTGCATGATGCCCTAAAACACGCTCAACAGCCGCCAACTCTATCGCATCAGCCATCGTCGATGTCCCGTGTGCATTAATATAATCAAGTTCACTTACATTCACCTGTGCACGCTTAAGAGCAGCCGTCATACTACGCTGTGCCCCTTCACCACTCTCTGAAGGCGCAGTAATATGATAAGCATCGCCAGATAAACCATAGCCAATAAGCTCAGCATAAATACGAGCTCCCCTCTTTTTTGCATGTTCAAGTTCTTCTAAAATAACAATTGCAGCCCCCTCACCCATCACAAAACCATCACGATCAGCATCATAAGGACGTGATGCCCGCTCAGGATCAGCATTACGACAAGTAGAAAGAGCTCTACAAGCAGCAAAACCGGCAAGAGATATTCGATTTATCGGAGATTCTGTGCCCCCAGCTACCATAACATCAGCATCGCCAAACGCAATCAAACGCGCTGCATCACCAATCGCATGTGCACCTGTCGAACAGGCCGTCACAACTGAATGATTAGGGCCACGCAAACCATATTTAATAGATACATAACCAGATGCAAGATTAATCAAACGCCCCGGAATAAAAAAAGGAGAAACACGCCGTGGGCCCTTATCACGAAGCGTATAACCAGCCTCAACAATGCCTTCAATGCCACCAATACCTGAACCAATTAACACACCTGTGCAAACCTGATCTTCATCACTCTTGGGATACCACTCAGCATCTGCAAGCGCCTGACCAGCAGCCGCCATTGCATAAACAATAAACCCATCAACCTTACGCTGTTCCTTGGGATCCATATACAAATCGGCATTATACGTACCATTTGTTCCATCTCCCGAAGGAACACGCGCAGCAATCTGGCATGGTAAATCGGAGACATCAAACTCAGTAATGCGTCGAACACCACTCTTCCCTTCAAGAAGCCGTTTCCAACTATATTCAACATCACCAGCTAATGGAGATACCAATCCTACACCAGTAACAACAACACGTCTCATAACTTACAACCTTGAATTAAAACTCACCTCTCAAAGCTCACTTCTCAAAACATCTCCAAAGAATATAGGCAAAAACACAAAATGCCTTTACCTTTCAGCTATCATGCAGAAGCTTTATCGATAAATTTTACAGCATCACCCACTGTAAAAATCGTTTCAGCGGCCTCATCTGGGATTTCTACACCAAACTCTTCTTCAAAAGCCATAACAAGCTCAACCGTATCAAGGCTATCTGCTCCCAGATCATCTATAAAGTTTGCATTTTCTACCACCTTATCTGCATTAACTCCAAGATGCTCCACAATAATTTTCTTAACACGCTCTACTGTATCACTCATATTGAAATCCTCAAAGTTATATATCTTCTGTAATTTTGTTAGCTATATTGAATCATCTAATCAAGCAATAGATGCATTTACTCTAAAGGTTTTAGCAATGACTTAAAATCATCCTGTGGATATCCCCCTAGAAAATGAACTAATCTGAAATTCCGACATAAATTGATCAACTTACCATATCAGGAGAGTGGATATGTTTTCCACTTCATTCGTACTATCTAAAATAATGCAATCTATAAATCAATGTGAAATAAAGAAAATACTTAAATCATCGCCATCCCACCGTTGATGTGTAGTGTTTGACCTGTCACGTACGCTGCTTCGTCGCTCGCCAAATAAACAGCAGAGAAAGCTATTTCTTGCCCATTCCCCATACGCTTCATTGGAATCGTAACCATAATCGTTTCTTTTTGTTTTTCGTTAAGTTTGTCAGTCATGGCAGATTTAATAAATCCTGGAGCAATACAGTTAACTGTGATATTCCGTGAAGCAATTTCCTGCGCTAATGCTTTAGAAAAGCCTATCAAACCAGCTTTTGAAGCGCAGTAGTTCGTTTGTCCAGGATTTCCAACAACCCCAACAATAGATGTTATGTTAATAACCCTTCCATAGCGACGCCGTATCATAGAATGTGTCAATTCACGTGTCAAAATAGAAGCAGCTGTTAAATTAACGGCTAAGACATCATCCCAGTCTTGATCCTGCATACGTATAAAAAGACCGTCTCGGGTGATTCCTGCATTGTTAACAAGAATATCAACACCCTCCATTTCTCTTTCTGCTGTTTCAGCTAATTGTTTAATAGATTTACGATCAGAAAGATTAGCAGGAAAAATAAAAACATCTTTTCCTAAATCTGCCGCAACTTCTTTAAGCTTGTCTTCACGGGTTCCATGGAGTCCAACAACCGCTCCTTGCGCATGAAAACAACGCGCTATGGATTCACCAATTTCTCCCGACGCTCCCGTTATAAGAGCTTTACGACCTGTTAATTTAAACATTTTCAGACTCCTTCATAAATTAAATGCCAAGAACTCGCAGTGCTGCTTCTATTTCCTCAGCTGTCCCAACTGTTAATCCCTTTATATCCTTGTTGATACGACGCGCTAAACCCGTTAATACTTTTCCAGCACCAACTTCAAAAAGCGTATCAACTCCATTAGTGCCGATCCACTCTATCGTTTCACGCCATCGCACTCTTCCAGTCACTTGTTTAACAAGAAGCGTAACGATACGCTCTGGATCACTCTCTGGTGCAACAGAAACATTAGCAACAAGAGGAACAAGAGGAGCGATTTTGTTAACAGTCAAAAATGCATTCTTCATGGCATCAGCAGCAGACTGCATTAAGGACGAATGAAAAGGCGCAGAAACCGGAAGAAGAAGCGCACGTTTAGCACCTTTTTTTGATGCAAGCTCTACTGCTGCTTCAACCGCTTTTACTTCACCTGAAATAACAATTTGCCTACCACCATTATCATTAGCAATCTGGCATAGTCCTTCTTCAGAAACCGTTTTGCAAATTTTTTCCACATCTTTCTCATCCAAACCAATCAATGCTGCCATAGAACCTTTACCGACAGAAACTGCTGCCTGCATGGCATTGCCACGAATCCGTAAGAGCCTTGCCGTATCAGTAAGACTAAATGTACCAGCAGCACAAAGAGCTGAATATTCGCCTAGAGAATGGCCTGCAACAAATTTTATTTGTGTTTTTATATTCAGCCCCAATTGTTCCATTACACGAACAACTGCCATGGATACAGCCATTAATGCTGGTTGTGCATTTACTGTTAATGTTAAGATATCTGCTGGTCCTTCAAAAATGATCTCTGATAATTTCTCACCTAAAGCATCATCCACTTCTTCAAAAACCATCCGCGCTGCAGCAAATTGCTCTGTAAGTATTTTTCCCATACCAACAAACTGGCTTCCCTGCCCTGGAAAAGTAAAAGCTGCTACCATCAATCGACTCCATAAATTGCGCAATTCATTTTTTCTCTTTTGATCCTATTCATCAACACAAATCAAGACGAAGTAACTTATTTAAAACGCATATTCTTCTTAAAATTATATTTTAATGGCGGAATTTGATATAAAAAATTAGGAAAATACGGCGTCATAAACTGAAAAACACCCCAACTTACGAAAGTTCCTAAAATTGTACCAGCTAAAATATCAAAAGGATAATGTACACCGACAAAAATACGCCCCCAACAGATCAAACACGAAAACATCACTGCAAACTTAAAGGCGATTTTATATCGATAAAAATAAAGACTCGCCGTATAAGATGCAATAATCGAGGCATGATTACTCGGAAAAGAAGCTGTTGCACGATGCTTAATCAGAGGTGTTGTTAAACCCACAACAAACGGGCGTGGGTGAAAATAAATAAGAGAAATGAGATAGCTTAAAAAAAGAGCCGCACAAATGCTTACGCAAATACTTAACGCTGCACGTCGTTCCATATTTCCACCGCAAAACCACAGTGCACAAAGATGTATAGGAATAATGTAAATCAAAAATTTTGCACAAAAAATACCAAATAAAACCAAAACAGACCAAAGTTGATGATTGCCAGCCAACATTTCAAAAAATGCAACATCAATCCGGTTTAAAAAATCCATTCTTCTCTCCTTCATGCTTATAGCTCTACAGCATCGTCTCTTTGCAAAAGAGTGAAACTCTACAAAAGATATATCAAGATTCAATAAATTAATTTTTTTATGCGCATAAACTTGCTATTTTTAAAGATAAGCTGTAGATATCAAGCGTTCATTACTGGTATTTTGGCTGGGGGTTGAACGGAGGACTGAATATAATCAGTAGGGAATGCAATGTTTCCGACCTCCCGTGTCTCCGCTCTCGGATGTCTCGAATTGCAAACGCGTCCTTTCTTCTTTGGGTCTCCAAAAAAGACAAGTCGCAGAGGCTTTGCGCTAGAACCGGTGAATTTTAATTGAAGAAAGGCAAAACAATGGCTCTTTATGAACATATGTTTCTTGCTCGGCATGGCATTGCACCGCAACAAATTGATGAACTTTTGAATGTCTACAAAGGCGTCATTGAAGCACACGGTGGAAAGGTTGAGCGTATAGAAAATTGGGGTCTTCGCCCCCTCGCTTATCGTATTCGCAAAAACCGTAAGGCTCATTATGTCCTAATTAATATCGATGCACCAGCCGCAGCAATCGCTGAAGTTGAACGTCAGATGCGCATTAATGAAGATATTTTGCGTTATATGACTATTCGCGTAGAAAAGCATGAAAAAGAAAAATCTGCTATGCTCTCACGCCTTGATCATAATGGCCACGCTATTCAAGATGAAGAGCGTCCTCGCTCCTCACGTCGTCAGCGTGAAGATGTCATAGAAGGAGTAGAATAATGACTGATGTTAATCAGACTGCGGCACGTCGTCCCTTTCATCGTCGTCGCAAAACGTGCCCGTTTTCAAGTGCTAATGCTCAAAAAATTGATTATAAAGATGTCAAATTATTGCAGCGTTATATTTCAGAACGTGGAAAAATCGTTCCTTCACGGATTACGGCTGTCAGTCAGAAAAAACAGCGTGAATTGGCTAATGCCATCAAACGTGCTCGTTTTTTAGGCTTACTTCCATACGTTATAAGATAATATCAAGTGCATCGTGCAGCTGGCGTATCTCTCCAGTTGCTTCTCTTGTGTAGTTTAGCAACACAGCTCATTGTAGGCTATGCAAAGATGTATGAAATACCAAAAGTTGGGGCATTGTAGTGTCCCTAACTGCAAAAAGCAGGACAGCGATAAATGAAAAACTTTCATACTTATAAAATAATTACCGGTATTTTGGCAGGATTGTTTGCTGTCGTTATAGGGATGGCGATCATTAGTGTCGCGGATATCACACCTTATTTCTCTCTTCTTCTTGGTTGTTTTCTTTCACTCCCAATTTTCATTATTGCATTCGGTCAGGGGACATTAGCCAGCCTCATTGCTCTAATAAGTGCCACTGTTGTCCTTATCATAGTCACTAATGTCCATATTGGTTTTGGCTTTATGCTGTTATTTTTTCTCCCCGCTGTCTATGCTTCTTGGCTCCTTGGACTTGCACGACCAGCACAAAAAGAAAATACACTGATATGGTACCCATTATCATCGGTTATTTTTCATTTAACCAACTTTATTGCTCTTATATCAACTTTCATTGGAATCTATGTTCAAACCCGTCCTTCCACACCCATCATTGCAAAAAAAATCACTGCAAACATAGCACAAGCTGTGCAACAATCACAGTCAATAAAAGAATCTGATATACGCGCTTTTAGTGAGATTTTAATGACGCATACAGCAACTTTGACTGCTGTTGCTTTGACTATTTATAGTTTGATTTTTCTCATTGGTAATCTTTATTTTTCAATGATAGCAGCGCAACATATGAAATGGCTGAAAAGACCACGTGATGATTGGAGCAAAACTTTCCGTGTCCCAATCTCTGGAGTTTTTATTTTCATTATTGTTTGCTTAGCATCAATGATTGAATTGGGCGCTGCTATTAACTTAAGTACCCGTGTCTTTAGTACTGCATATACTGTCATCATATCAATCAGTGGCTTAGCGTATCTTCACAACATTACGAAAGGGATTAACGGACGGATTATTATACTCTGTCTTGTTTATATTGCTATTTTAACCGTTGTTTTTGCTCCGCCTATTTCTTTCATGATGCTTTTGATGGGTGTTTGGGCAACTATTCAATACAATTTTCAATCACGCAAAAAACTTAATTAATTTATTTGTTCGAAAGGAAAAACTATGGATATTATTTTGCTTGAGCGTATTCCTCGTCTTGGTCAGATGGGTGATATTGTCTCAGTTAAGGATGGTTATGCACGTAACTTTCTCTTGCCTCAAAGCAAAGCTTTACGCGCAAATGAAGCTAATAAAAAATATTTTGAAATCCAGCGCGCTCAACTTGAAGCACGTAATCTTGAACGCAAAAGCGAAGCACAAAAAGTTGCTGAAAAACTTGATAGTAAATCATTTATTGTCGTCCGTTCAGCTGGTGAAACAGGACAACTCTACGGTTCTGTATCAACGCGTGATATTTCTGACATTATAACAGATGAAGGCTTTTCCATTGGACGCAATCAAATTGAGCTTAATCATCCAATAAAAACTATCGGTCTCCATCCCGTCACTCTTAGCCTACACCCTGAAGTTCAAATTTCTGTGATCATTAATGTTGCACGTTCAGCTAGTGAAGCACAACGCCAAGCGGAAGGTGAAAATTTAACTTCTGCCGAAGCAATATATAGTATTCAAGAAGAAACCATACGAGAAGAAAATAATGAAAACGATGTAAGCAACATTGATGACGAAGCTTAATTGCTTTTTTACTTCTTGTATTGTATCTTTTATTTTTCTGTTGTCTAATGCGCTGACGTATTATAAAATGCTTGGCTTAGTAGGTTGAGCATTTTGTTGTTTTATCATTAGAAAACTCAATTCTTAACGAGGCAGAAGTGTGTTGTGTGAAAACGTGCTGCATCAAGAAATATGAACATACTAAGTGAAACTGTCTCCGTACATTGCTGTAGTTAAGATAGAAACACAGGATAGTTACTCAAATCTCTGCTCTCTAGAAGAGTAGTACTTGTATAAAGTAGTTAATTGATTACATTCTCACTTCATCTAGAATGCTTCTCATTATAAAGAAAAGTAATTTTATGCATCGCGATATTGAGACTTTTTTGTCATATAATATCAAAACATTTGAAACAAAGAATTGTTTCTTTTAACATCAAATGCGTAGTATGAAAAACGTACATGTTACAAAAAATGTAAAGGAATAAGTTGCATATAAATAATACGCAGATGCTGAATCGGCATTCGAAGATGGCCTAAAAAATTGAACGTGGATTTTATTTCAAAATAAGATCTGCCACCCTGTTTTTTTAATATACACCTGAGTAGCTAATGACATACATCTAATTAGCTAAACGTGAGATTTAAGTGGAAAAAACTGTTATGGAAGAAACAAGCGTTGTCAATTTCAGCTCTTCGCAAAAAGAAGTTTCCTCTTCTTTTCAAAAACTCCCACACAACATTGAAGCTGAACAAGCATTGCTTGGAGCACTTCTCATCAATAATGATGCTCATGATCGCGTGTCAGATTTTTTGAAGTCCGAACATTTTTTTGTACCATTGCATCAAAAAATCTATGCTGTTTTATCTCATTTTATCGAAAAAGGAAAAATTGCAGATCCGGTTACCATCAAGCCATTTATTCCAGCGGAAGAAAAAATTGCAGATATCACCGTATACAATTACGTTGTTCGTTTATCAAACAAAGCAGTGACAGTCATTAATACCGAAGATTATGGACGAATCATCTACGATCTTTTTATCCGACGCTCTTTGATTAATATTGGAACTCAAGTTATCAATACAGCTTTTGATGCCCCTGTAGAACTTACACCTGCGCAACAAATTGAAACTGTTGAACAACAATTGTTTGAATTGGCAGAAAAAGGAAAATATGGTGGTGGATTTGAAAATTTTAACGAAGCTATCAAAAAAGCACTCGATATGGCAAGTGCTGCTAAAAAGCGTTCTTCACATTTATCTGGGATAGCTACTCACATTAAAACACTTGATGAAAAAATGGGAGGATTACAAAAATCTGACTTAATCATTCTTGCTGGGCGCCCTGGCATGGGAAAAACATCGCTAGCTACCAATATTGCCTTTAATATTGCCAGTGCTTGCAACCGTGATGGCAAAATCGAAGAAAATGAAGGAGGTATTGTTGGATTTTTTTCACTTGAAATGTCATCAGAACAACTTGCAACTCGTATTATTTCTGAACAAACAGAAGTCTCTTCTTCTGATATCCGGCGGGGGAATATTTCAGAAGAGCAATTTTCTAAAATCATCCGCATAATTAATCGCTTACAAAAAGCACCGCTTTATATTGATCAAACTGGTGGCATATCAATTACACAACTGGCTGCTCGTGCACGACGTCTCAAGCGGCAACATGGTTTGGATGTCCTGATTATTGACTATATCCAGCTCATGACAAACAATTCAAAGCGTTCTTCGGAAAATCGTGTTCAAGAAATTACAGGGATTACCGTAGGATTAAAAGCATTGGCGAAAGAATTGAATATTCCTATCATTGCTCTTTCACAACTTTCTCGCCAAGTAGAAAATCGAACAGATAAGCGTCCACAACTCTCAGATTTACGCGAATCTGGTTCTATTGAGCAAGATGCCGACATCGTACTTTTTGTGTATCGCGAAGAATATTATCTCAAAAATGAAGAACCAAAGATAGGTACTCTCGAATATGAAAAATGGCAAAATACGATGGACAAAGCTTTTGGAAAGGCTGATGTTATTGTTGCAAAACAACGTCATGGACCAACAGGAACCGTTCATCTTGCCTTTCAATCTGATTTCACACGCTTTAGTGATCTAGCAAACAGTGATTATCTTCCTGAACAAATTGGTTAAATCATCATGGCACGCAACCGTGTTCAATTTATCTGTCAAAATTGTGGAACCGTCCATTCACGTTGGGCTGGGAAATGTAATTCCTGTAGTAAATGGAATTCCCTTATCGAAGAAAATGAAAATAGCGGCATTGGCAGTGGACCTATACAAAATACCCGTAAAGGACGTATTGTTGCACTAACGTCTCTTTCTGGAGAGCTTCAAGATGCTCCTCGTATCCATTCCAGCATTGCTGAGCTTGATCGTGTCACC
Source organism: Bartonella sp. B23 (assembly GCF_053793815.1). Taxonomy (NCBI): domain Bacteria; kingdom Pseudomonadati; phylum Pseudomonadota; class Alphaproteobacteria; order Hyphomicrobiales; family Bartonellaceae; genus Bartonella; species Bartonella sp. B23. Next base: position 387,788 of record NZ_CP200033.1, on the reverse strand, counting down.
GGCGGGGGTTTCGTGCGTGGATCAGCATTGCTTGTTGGTGGTGATCCGGGTATTGGAAAATCAACGTTACTGACACAAACAGCAGCTGCTTTATCACGAAAAGGATATAATGTTATCTATGTTTCAGGTGAAGAAGCTATTGCACAAATCTGTTTACGTGCTCAAAGGCTTGAGGCTGCCAATACAGAAGTAAAACTCGCCGCTGAAACTAATGTTGAAGATATTCTTGCAACCTTAAGCGAACATAAAAATCTTGATATGGTTATTATCGATTCTATTCAAACTCTATGGTCAAATGCAGCAGATTCAGCACCTGGCACCGTCACACAAGTGCGTATCGGTGCTCAAGCAATGATTCACTTTGCAAAAAAAACAGGATCAGCTGTTGTTCTTGTTGGGCATGTTACAAAAGATGGACAAATTGCTGGTCCCCGTGTTGTTGAACATATGGTTGATGCTGTTCTCTATTTTGAGGGTGAAGGGGGACATCATTATCGAATCCTTAGAACTGTAAAAAATCGCTTTGGACCAACTGATGAAATTGGTGTTTTTGAAATGTCTGATAAGGGGTTACGGGAAGTAATAAATCCATCCGAACTTTTTTTAGGTGAACGAAATGAAAAAGCACCAGGCGCTGCTGTTTTTGCAGGAATGGAAGGAACACGCCCTATATTAGTAGAAATCCAAGCGCTTGTTGCTCCCTCTTCACTTGGAACCCCACGACGAGCTGTTGTGGGATGGGATGGAAATCGCCTTTCAATGATTCTCGCTGTGCTAGAAGCCTATTGTGGTGTTCGCTTTGGACAGCATGATGTCTATCTTAATGTTGCAGGCGGATATCGTATAGCAGAACCAGCAGCTGATTTAGCTGTTGCAGCAGCTTTGGTATCCTCTCTTGCAAACATTCCTCTTCCAACCGATTATGTCTATTTTGGTGAAATCAGTCTTTCAGGAGCCATCCGCGCTGTTGCACATTCAGCACAACGTATCAATGAAGCAAAAAAATTAGGATTCCAAGGAGCTGTTCAACCTACCACTACAGCTGAAATGACAAAATCGCTTAATTTTCAACAAAAAACATTCTCTGACCTTCCTGAACTGGTTGCCACTATTACTGCAAGCAAAAAACGGTCTGCACCATACGTATAATAATGTAGAAAAAACTCTACAAAATATAAAAGATCCCTGCTATAAGAGCGAAAATGGCGTAACTAGAAATGCATTCATATACTAACTTAAAGGAACACAACTTTATGTATAAGGAACAAACAAATGATTATAACAGTCCTTGATGGAATTGTCGTAGCAGTCATCCTGTTGTCCGCTTTTCTTGCTATGCTCAGAGGGTTTTCACGCGAGCTTCTATCGTTGGTTTCTTGGGTAATCGCAGCTGTTGCTACATTGTTTTTATTCAAGCCTTTTTTGCCCTTCTTTGAGCAATATCTATCTAATAAAATGATTGCATTAATCACAACATTAGTCACGATTTTTGTTGTTATTCTTATTATTACTTCAATTATTGCCATGAAAATCTCCGATTTTATTATTGATAGTCGAATTGGTATCATTGACCGTACTATCGGTTTTGTTTTTGGAGCACTTCGCGGTCTATTTATTATGGTCATCGGCATGTTACTTATTAGTGCGCTGATTAAACCCGAGCATCAAGCTAATTGGTTAACAAATGCAACAACAAAACCCGTTTTGGATTCATTGGGACAAAAAGTTTTGGAAATACTCCCTAAAGACTTCGACACTATTCTCGAAAAGGTAGAAAAGATTTTAAAAAGGGACGATGCTGATACATAGAATAAGCACTTTTATGAAAAGGTGATTTAGAAAATGGAGAATGTTTCGTTATAGGCAAATGATCCCAAGTAACACGTGAAATATGGTATAATCATTTCTCATATCATAACTGAAAGAATATGATGACAAAAAGCGATATTTCCTATCAGGAGTTTTCATTGGATGGCGATACCCTTCATGAAGAATGTGGGGTTTTTGGTATTCTTGGGCATGAAGATGCAGCAACATTAACAGCTCTCGGGCTCCATGCACTTCAGCATCGTGGACAGGAAGCAGCTGGAATCGTTTCCTACCATAATAAAATTTTTCATCAAGAAAAGCATTTAGGTCTTGTCGGTGATCACTATACAAACCCTGTAACACTTGCTCGTTTACCAGGAAATCGTGCTATCGGACATACTCGTTATTCAACAACTGGAGAAGTAGCATTACGCAACGTTCAGCCTCTTTTTGCTGAATTAAAAGCTGGAGGTATTGCTATTGCTCATAATGGCAATCTCACCAATGGCCTTACATTACGCCGTGAACTCATTGCTTCTGGTGCCATCTGTCAATCAACATCAGATTCAGAAGTTTTTCTCCATCTTATTGCCCGTTCACGTTATGAATCATCATCTGATCGCTTTGTTGATGCTATTCGGCAAGTAGAAGGTGGATACGCTATGTTAGCGCTCACACGCACAAAGCTCATTGCTGCACGCGATCCAACAGGTATTCGACCTCTTGTAATGGGTGAACTTGATGGTAAACCAATCTTTTGTTCCGAAACATGTGCACTTGATATCATTGGAGCAAAATATGTTCGCGATGTCAAAAATGGGGAAATCATTGTATGCGAAATACAAAAAAATGGAGAAATCACTAAAAAAATTATAAAATCAGAGAACAAGAAACCAGAAAAACTTTGTCTTTTTGAATATGTCTATTTTGCACGTCCTGATTCAATCGTTGGAGGACGTAGTGTTTATACGGTACGTAAAAATATGGGAATCCATTTGGCGCAGGAAGCCCCTTGTGAAGGTGATGTCGTAGTTCCTGTTCCTGATGGCGGAACACCCGCTGCAATTGGCTATGCACAAGAAATTGGAATTCCCTTTGAGCTTGGTATTATTCGTAATCACTATGTCGGCCGCACTTTTATCGAACCAACACAACAAATTCGTGCTTTTGGAGTAAAATTAAAGCATTCTGCAAATCGTTCTATTATCAAAGGAAGACGCGTTATTTTAGTTGATGACTCCATTGTACGCGGAACAACATCCCTCAAGATTGTGCGAATGCTCCGCGATGCTGGAGCAAAAGAAGTGCACATGCGCATTTCTAGTCCTATGATTTTCTATCCCGATTTCTATGGAATTGATACACCTAAAGCTGAAAGCTTGTTGGCTAATCAATATCCAGACTTAAAATCCATGTGTAATTTTGTTGGAGCTGACTCGTTAGAATTCCTTTCAACAGATGGTCTATATCTCGCTGTGGCAGGAGAAAAACGAAATAATGCTGACCCACAATTTACTGATCATTATTTTACCGGACATTATCCTACACATCTTCTTGACCAAGAAAGTATCCCCCAAATTCATCAATCATTTGTCCTTAAAACAAGAAATTAATAATGACAAAACTTGATTTTGACCTTCATGGACGTGTTGCACTTGTTACCGGTGCTTCAAGAGGAATTGGCTATTATTTAGCGTTAGAGCTTGCAGCACGCGGTGCCTATATTATCGCTCTTGCACGCACAGTTAGTGGACTCAATGAGCTTGACAACAAAATTCGAGAAATAGGTGCTTCTGCAACACTTGTCCCACTCGACTTGCATCATGTAGAAAACATTGATGTTTTCAGTGTTTTCATCGCTAAACGCTGGAAAAAACTCGATATTATGGTTGTAAATGCAGGAATTCTTGGAACACTCTCACCAATAGCGCATATTGAAGACACGGTATTTGAAGATGTTTTTCAAATAAATCTTATCAATCAATGGCGCTTAATGAAAGCCGTTGAGCCCTTATTACGTAAATCTGATGCTGGACGAGTGATTCTGTTATCCTCAAGTGTTGCTCATGTTGCACGCGCTTTTTGGGGACCTTACGCAGCTTCTAAAGCCGCTTTAGAAGTTATTGCTCGTTGCTGGGCGGAAGAGCTAAAGAAAACTCCTATTAAGATTAACTGCGTTGACCCTGGTGCAACACGCACTGCTATGCGTGCACAGGCCATGCCTGGTGAGGATCCTCAAACTCTTCCTTCACCACAAGAAGTTGCAGCAAAGATAGTGCATTTACTTCTACCTGATTTAAAAGAAACGGGCAAACTTTTTAATGTCCGTAAAAATCGCTTTACGGATTATCGTATACCTGATTAGGGTAATATATTGACTTGTAAAAATAACTCATTGTTTTGCAATTTAAATGAAAGTCCAAAATACAGTAAGCTTCTCTCGCTTCAGCCCCTTTTATTATAAATCAGAAAAAACACTCGTTTATATGCTACAAACGGAATAAACGTGTAGATAAAATTATTTAAGAAAAGAGCAAACATGCCTCTTATCAATCTTCTCAATACAAGAAAAGTCATAATTGATAGGCATGATGATATTATCAGTTTTTACCTTTTTTATAAAAACGAAGCAGTGGAGCACGATGGATTTTTCATTATACCCTTCACAATCGCCACTGTAAAATGATCTTAAGACCAACAAGAGAAGTTTCTTTAAAACAAGCTTATGAATGAAGTACCAAAGCGGCACATCACTTTCCATAAGGAGCATGATTCAATCAATCACAAACACAGAACGAAAATAACCAATCTAGATTAAATTTTTCTCTACTTTATATTCTTTTTCCCAGAAACAAACATACAGCTCTAAAGTTTTTTGATATTTTTAGCATTGAGTTTTTTTTCTTCCAAAACAATCCGTTTATTATAAGCTAAAAAACTACAGGGAAGAAAAATCATATAACAAACAGCAGTGATCAACAAAGTATGCCATGTGTACGTTGCAAGAAAACCTACATAAATAACAACACCTAACATGCACGGTACAACGATATCACGCCTCAAATTTTGATCAATTGTTTTCGCGTTCCATACTGGTAAACGACTGACCAAAAGAAACGCAATTATCACAGTATAAAGGCTAAAAAACAATGCCCAACTCCAACCTGGCCTCAAGCCAAGAGCTCCCAAATACATGGGCAATAAAAGCAACAATGCCCCTGCTGGTGCAGGAACACCAACAAAATAACTTTCCTGCCATTTTGGCATATCAGTATTATCCAACATTATATTAAAACGAGCCAATCGCAAACAACAAGCAACACAATAGACAAGCGCCGCAACCCAACCAACCTGGTGCGCTTGAGTCAAAATAAAAGAATAAACAATAAGTGAAGGTGCAACACCAAAATTAACTACATCAGCGAGAGAATCCATCTGTGCACCAAAAGATGAACTCCCATCCATCAAACGAGCAATACGGCCATCAGCGCCATCCAAGACTGCAGCCAAAAGCACCATTAAAATAGCAGCTTCGTAGCGATTCTCAAAAGCCAAACGAATACTGCTCATTCCTGCGCAAATCGCTAAAATAGTGATGATATTTGGGATAACATACCGCATTGGTGTAGGTGAACGCCGTCGATTTGCAACATCATCATGCGGTCCTTCAGGATTAAACGAAGAAAATAGCGAAAAATTTTTCATTGCTCATCCTAATCAAATCTGAAATCAGTTGTAGAACTCTTATCATCAAAAGACGCTAAAACCGTCTCTCCCGCAATTGCTGTCTGTCCAACCGCAACACGCAATTTCATTCCAGTTGGTATATAAATATCAAGACGGGAACCAAAACGAATCAATCCAAATCGTTCTCCAGTAATGACAGAATCATTTTCTTTTGACCAACAAACAATTCGGCGAGCAATCATCCCAGCTATCTGCACCATACCGACTTTACCATGTTTGCTGTTAATCACTATCCCATTACGCTCATTAAATTGACTAGCCTTATCAAGCTCAGCATTGATGAAACGGCCTGGACGATAAATTATAGACTCTACTGTACCACTTATGGGAATACGATTGATATGACATGAAAAAATGTCCATAAACACAGAAACACGGATCATTTCTTCTTTACCTAATCCTAATTCTTCAGGAGGAACACACGGTTCAACAAAAGAGATGCGCCCATCAGCAGGAGAGATAATCCAATTTGGATTCAAAGGAATAACACGATCTGGATCACGAAAAAAATAGATGCACCACACAGTGAGAACCAAACCACACCAAAACAATGGATTCCATATCCAACCAAGAATAAGCGTAATAATAAAAAACGCTACAATAAAAGGGTAACCTTCCTTATGAATTGACACGAAGCCATTATGGACAGATTGTAGAATACTCATATAATTTCCTATTCATAATATAACTTAAAACAAGCAATAAATTTTTTTGTTCTTCCTTGTCCTTCTATGTACTTAATCAACCACTCCATATAAAGTTATAATCAAAATTTTGCGCAGTTTATTTTTTACGACCAACAATACCCATCTCATCTTCTTCATGCATTTTACGCAATTTTTCTTCAGCTTTCGATGCTTCAAGCTGTTTATTCCACATTGAAGCATAGAGACCTTTCTTAAGTAAAAGCTCTGCATGCATTCCATTTTCAATAATACGACCGTTTTTGAGAACCAAAATTTCATCAGCATTGATAACAGTAGAAAGACGATGAGCAATAATCAATGTTGTGCGCCCACGGCTCACGATATCTAATGCTTGTTGAATTTCCTGTTCCGTCGCCGTATCAAGAGCCGCAGTTGCTTCATCAAGAATAAGAAGTGGAGGAGCTTTTAACAGTGTCCGTGCAATAGCCAACCGTTGTTTTTCACCACCTGATAACTTAAGACCACGCTCACCTACCATAGACTGAAAACCTTCTGGAAGCATCTCAACAAATTTTGATATCTGTGCCATTTCAGCAGCTTTTCGCATCTCTTTATCTGTAGCAGTTGGACGTCCATAGAAAATATTATATGCGATTGTATCATTAAATAATACCGTATCCTGTGGTACCATACCAATCGCTTCACGCAAACTTTTTTGCGTCACATCACGTATATCTTGTCCGTCAATTGTGATGGAACCTGCATCAACATCGTAAAAACGAAAAAGTAATCGAGAAATAGTCGACTTACCAGCACCTGATGGACCAACAATTGCAATTGTTTTTCCTCCAGGAACCTCAAAATCAATATCTTTTAAAATCTGGCGATTTGGATCATAGGAAAATTTTACCTTATTAAACCGAATGGTGCCACGACTTACCATTAGTGGTTTTGCATCTGATTTATCAACGATCTCTTGCTGAATATCCAAAAGGTCAAACATAGCTTCAATATCGGTTAATCCTTGTCGAACATCACGATAAATTGAGCCAATAAAATTCAGTGGAATAGAAAGCTGTATTAACAGCGTATTGATAAAAACGAAATCCCCTAAAGTCTGTGTTTCATACAAAACTTCATAAGCTGACATCAACATCAAAATGGCCATTCCAATACCAAAAATAAGAGCCTGACCAAAGTTCAACCAGCTTAATGATGTCCAAATTTTTGTTGCCGCTTTTTCATAATTTTTCATAGAAGAATCAAATCGATGTGCTTCCAGAGTTTCATTGCAAAAATATTTGACCGTTTCAAAATTCAAAAGAGAATCAACAGTACGTGTATTGGCCTCAGTATCTGCCATATTCATTTCCTGCCGAATACGAATGCGCCAGTCACTTGCCTTGATTGTAAACCAAGTATACAAACCAACCATTATTACAACTATTAGTAGATAATGCCATCCATAACCTATATAAAATACAAATGCTGTCAAAACAAATTCTAAAATTGTTGGAACTGCATTCAGAAGTGAAAATCTAACGATAGCTTCAATTCCCTTTGTACCACGCTCAATCACGCGAGAAAGCCCGCCAGTTCGCCTTTCCAAATGAAATCGCAGAGATAATCCATGAATATGTATAAAAGTCTTGTAGGCTAACTGGCGAATAGCATGTTGACCAACAGTTGCAAACAGAGAATCGCGTAACTGATTTAATGCGGCTTGAACAATACGTGCAACATTATATGCCAAAACGAACATAATAGGAATAACACAACCGAATGATTCCCATGTGGAAAGATTAAAGTTTACATCAAGTGCATTCGTAGCATATTTAAAGAAATACGGCACAGATATGAGAACAAGCTTAGCTAAAACGAGATAAAACAGTGCCCACATAACCCGCACCTTTAGATCTCGTCGATCTGCCGGCCACATATAAGGCCATAAATTATAAAGTGTACGCAGAGTCTGGCTTGTATCTGACGATACAGTTTTTATCGTTTTATTCTGTTTCATAAAGCCCTTACTTCTCTATCATCCACTTAATAGGCATTACAATATTTTCTCTTTTGTTGTTGATAGGTTATAGCATCCTTCTACACGCCCCTTGTAAACGATACGTATTAGCTTCTGAGGTTAGACTGTTTTTGAAAAAGGGACAAGAAATAATCCACTATAAGGTTTATTATTTTTGTCTGTATTTTCATACCATTCTGCCGCAAATAAATTTTCGACCTTTGCACGTTTTTTTTTCAATTCTGCTTGAAGCCATGTTTTTGATTTACCAATCTCTTTAAGACCTTTATCAAAAACTTCACCATTTTGTACTAAAATGACAGACTTCTTACCTTCTTCTTTTTTAACAACAGAACAATCACCATTGGTTTCTAAATGAACAAAAGCAGCTTCATGTAAACTGCAGCCTTTAATACGCAACATTGTAATCAAATCATTGACAGTGATGCCCAAATTCTTAATCTTGTCTATTTGAAATATACCATCCAAAACTAATGCGACGTTCTCTCCTGCAACAAGATGACGAAAAAAAACTGAATAGCGTGCAAAAAAATTAAGAGATGTAACTAAGACTTGCCAAATAAACAAAACAACCAATAATTGAACAATACTAATTTTTGGATTATAAATCACCCCTCCAATAATACCCCCCATTACAAAATTGCTAACCAAATCAACGGGTGTCATTTGACTAAGACTGCCACGGCCGGTTGTTCTTAAAATTAAAAGAAAAGCAACAAGACCTACAGCCAGCTTAAGTGCGACATGTCCATAACTATACACAAATTCCATCATATTTTCCCTTTTTTATGAAAGCTGCTGGAATAGGCATTGTCATCGCTTTATTTCCCACGTTGTTGTACGCTCACCAGTCTGTGGATCTTTTTCGTCTCTTAAAATAACCCCATCGGCGGCAAGCTCATCACGAATTGTATCCGCAGCTGCCCACTCTTTATTATGGATAAGTTGCGACCTTTCGGCAATACGTTGATCGATAAATTTTGAATCAAGAGAAGCTTTTCTCATAAACAATGGACACTCTTCATCTCTAACCCATTCTCGACATAAGAGCCCAAATAAATTCATCCCATTTGCCAGAGCTACAGCATCACCTGTTTTATAAAAGTTGCGTAAAAGAGCAAATGCGTTCGGAGTATTAAGATCATCACTGAGTGCATTTATCAAAGAGTCATCAAAAGCTTCATTCTTTTCTGTACAGCCCTTTTCATAACGAAGCAATTCATACCAACGATACAGTTCTCTGCTAGATTGTGTTAAACGCTGAAACGTCCAATTTAATGGTTCACGATAATGCGTTTGTAACATTGAAAAACGTGCAGATAAACCAGCCCAATTGTGCTTCATTTCATTTGTTAAAACATCATTAATTTCAAAAAAATCATTCTCTAAAACAGAGCGAATAGTGGTAAAATTGCCGAGGCTTTTAGACATCTTTTGACCTTCAACCTGCAAAAAACCATTATGCATCCAAATATTAGCCATTCGCTCTGTTCCAAAAGCCGAACAACTTTGTGCAATCTCATTCTCATGATGAGGAAAAATCAAATCAATACCACCACCGTGAATATCAAAGATATTTGCTGTTGGATCATCACATATCAAACCACCGCCATAGGGCTCCAACAATTTTGCCATTGACATTGCAGAACATTCAATATGCCACCCTGGGCGACCTAAAACAGAAATTCCTGCAGGTGATTTCCAACCTGGTTCCCCTTCCACAGAAGGCTTCCATAAAACAAAATCCATTTCCTCCCTTTTATAAGCAGCAACATCAACACGCGCCCCAGCTCTCATCTCTTCTAAGGATCGTTTTGCAAATGACCCATAATGGGGATGTTTTTTTATGCTACTTACAGAAAATAATATATGATTTTCTGCTATATAAGCGTGTCCTTTTTTAAGCAGTCGTTCAATCAAAGAGCGCATCTCTTCTAAATGATCTGTTGCACGCGGTTGACTGGTTGGCAATAAACAACCAAGCGCTAGTGTATCTTGCTGAAATTGAGAATAGGTACGCTCCGTCAATCGACGAATAGCTTCGTTAAGTGCCAGTTCTGGATACTCGTAGGCTGCTCGTGCATTAATTTTATCGTCTACATCTGTAATATTACGTGCGTATATAACGTGATCTTTACCATAGATCTGACGCAATAAACGAAATAACATGTCAAAAATAATGACTGGGCGTGCGTTACCTATATGAGCATAATCGTAAACTGTTGGACCACAAACATAAAGACGTACTCTCGTCGTATCTATTGGTGCAAAATTTTCTTTTTTACGTGTAAGCGTATTATAAAATCGCAACTCTCTCATCCTTATACTCCATTAGCGATACTGTTTGCCGCTTCCTAAGATGAATCTTATCCAAAATCGTTGCATTATGCAGTTTGAGCTAAAACTTTCTATAGCTTACGTAAAATTTTCATAGTTTTCCCATTTCTTCTAGGCTGTATCAACCATCTGTCACAAAAACAATCCGTTTTATTTGATTGAATATAATAGTATTTTATCGATATATACTTTTTCCCGATGAAGGAATATCACAGAAGAAAATCTATAATGTGTGATACAACTTAAATTTATATGAAAAACAAGTTGTATCCAGAAAATTTGAAATTTTTAACCACACAAAGCTTTGTTAGAATCTTCAATAAATCTCTATGACGCTTTTCTCACTGTCTTTATGCCCTAGATTTTATAGCGCACACTCGTCTTGGTAATGATGCATAAATTCATTTGCGTCCTATCTTGTAACGTAATGCTCTACAATAAAATCATTTTTTGCAATTGTGCATGGTACAGAAATTTATTAAAAGGAAGAAAATAAATTAATGCGTAATATATTGATAAATATTATTTTTTTAACTTTAACACCAGCTCTTGCACAACGATCACCACTCTATGAGACAAAATTGCTGCGGATGGCAGAAATTTTAGGATCCCTTCACTATCTACAAAACCTTTGTAGTACTCCAACAAATCAATGGTACAGCCACATGAATGCACTGATTGAGGCAGAACAACCAATGCCGCAAAGACGCGCTTATTTTTACGAAGCGTTTAATGGAGCGTATCGTGCTTTTTCAGAGAATTATCATCATTGTACACAATCAGCAATTAAAGCAAACAAAAGATATATCAAAGAAGGAAGAGCTTTATCTGAAAACCTTCTCACGTATTATAGCAACCAACCTGTACACAAATTACCAAATCCTCAATTTTATTTATCTCACTGACAATACTCTCAAAAATGAATAGATCAACAAGCCTACTTTGATATAAATTATAGCAAATTTTGAAGCATAAAGCCTCAATATGCTTTTATCTTCGTATAATAAAATCACCATGAGCACCTTTTCACCCGTACAACCATTTTATAAAATCTATCAATTGTATGTGGTCACATCAAAGCTTCTATAAATTTAACAGGTTCACCTTGCGAAGGTGTAATAATTTCACCTTCCCACATAACACGCATACCACGGATAATGGTTCCAACAGGCCAGCCTTTAACTTTTTGACCATCATAGGGTGTCCACCCTGCACGTGAACCAATTAAGCTATTCGTAATAACTTCTTCCCGCTTAAGATCAACAATGGTTAAGTCAGCATCATATCCAACAGCAATGCGCCCTTTACAGCTTATACCAAAAATGCGGCTAGGACCATGCGACGTGAGATCAACAAAACGTTCAAGAGATATTTTTCCTGCATTCACATGTGTTAACATAATTGCTGCTGTCGTTTGCACACCTGTCATACCTGAAGGTGAATCAGGATAAGGCTGTAGTTTTTCTTCAAGTGTATGAGGCGCATGATCAGAACCTAAAACATCAACAATACCTTGCTGAACACCATACCAAAGAGCTTCACGGTGGTGGCTCTCACGAATTGGGGGATTCATCTGAATCAATGTACCAAAATGCCGATAATCATTAGCTGTTAAAGTCAAATGATGCTGCGTAACTTCAATTGTTGCCACATCCTTATGTTTTTTTAGAAAATCAATTTCTTCCGCAGTAGAAAGATGTAACACATGAATGCGCGCCTTTGTTTCATGCGCGATTTTCACCAAGCGTTGCGTGCATTTTAATGCTGCGACCTCATCACGCCAAACTGGATGCGATGATGCATCTCCTTCAATACGCAGTACTTTACGTTCGTCGAGTCTTGCCTCATCTTCAGAATGAAAAGCTGCACGACGACGTATGCTCTTCAAAATAAGACGCACGCTTTCATCATCATTCACCAAAAGATCACCAGTAGAAGACCCCATGAATACCTTAATTCCAGCAACACCTGGAAGCATCTCTAACTCAACCAATTCATGTGCATTTTCGCGTGTTCCCCCAACCCAAAATGCAAAATCACAATGCATTCGATGAAATCCGCGTTTCATCTTATCGGATAATGCTTCTTCCGATGTGGTTGATGGATTGGTATTAGGCATTTCAAACACTGCCGTGACCCCCCCTAATACCGCAGAATAAGAACCACTTTCTAAATCTTCCTTATGTTCATTGCCAGGCTCGCGAAAATGAACTTGGCTATCGATAATCCCCGGCAAAATATGAAGCCCTGTGCAATCAATCACTTCACCAGCAGATACACGTGTAAGATCACCAATTTCAGCAATACGACCGTTTGTAATACCAATGTCACGCTTACTACTTCCATCATGATTCACAACTGTTGCGCCTTTTAAAATTGTATCAAATGTTTTAAACATAGCCGTACTCCTTACATATCCCTTTTTTATCGATTATGTAACTTTGAGCAGAAAGGCAAGAACCATGATTGAAAAACAAAATGCTATTCTTTTCACAAACCGCAGAATTATTAAAGTTACTGGTGAAGAAGCAACACATTTTTTACAGGTTCTTATCACGACAGATGTAACAAAAATCGGCGCACAAGAAATTTTTCCTGGGGCTCTCTTATCTCCACAAGGAAAGGTTATTGCTGATTTTCTTATCGGTAAAAGAGACGATGGTTATCTGATTGATATTGCTGAATCTCTAGCTGATACCCTTTACAAACGCCTGCTCCTCTATAAGCTGCATAAAAAAGTTGAAATTACACAACCATCACAAGAACTTGTTACAGTTTGTTGGAATAATGAATCAGATACTTTATATTTTGATTCAAGTTTTATTGATAAGAGGTTTCCACAAAAAGAAAAAATAATACGAATCTATGGAAAAACACCCTTTTCTGCCTCGGAATATCATGACAATTGGAATCGATTGCGTATCCGTTATGCAATCGCAGAAAGCAGTCAAGACTACGAAATAGGTAAAGTCTTTCCCCATGATATTAATTATGATCAAATCAGTGGACTGGCATTCAACAAGGGTTGCTATGTCGGGCAAGAAATTGTTTCACGAATGCATCACCGTCGCACAGCTCGTCGCCGAATTTTGCTCGTAAAAAGTCAACATGAATTAACTTCAGGTTCTAGCGTTAAAGCAGGAACAAAGGTACTTGGTTGCTTGGGAACATGTGTTGCAAATGAAGCTCTCACTTTAATGCGTATTGACCACATCAAAGATGCTATGGACAAAGGTATTCCATTAACGGTAAAAAATACTCCCGTCACCGTAAGCATTTCTGAAAATATGAACTTTACCTTTCCTGAAAGTACTGTGGAAACGCGCTAATGGCTAAAGCTGAATTATCACAAAATGGAGAAGCTCGTGCTTGGCAAAGAATGCTTTCTGGTCGGCGACTTGATTTGCTAAATCCTTCTCCTTTTGATGTTGAAATTGAAGATATTGCGCACGGTCTTGCCCGAGTTGCACGTTGGAACGGTCAAACACGAGGAGAATATGCCTATTCTGTCGCACAACATTCACTTTTAGCAGAACAAATATTTCAAAAGCTTTTTCCGCAATCACAGAGTAATGAATGTCTGTGTGCTCTTCTTCATGATGCACCAGAATATGTCATCGGCGACATGATTTCACCCTTTAAAGCCGTCATAGGAAAACAATATGAGCTTGTAGAAAAACGTATACAAGATGCTATCCATATGCGCTTTTCTCTCCCCGTTAATCCTTCTCAAAAGCTTTTAAAAAAAATCAAACAAGCTGACCGTATCGCTGCATTTTACGAAGCTATCACGCTTGCCGGATTTAATACAGAAGAAGCCCTTCACTATTTTGGTCATCCAAGTGATATCTTACCAGATGGACTTCATTTGAAACCATGCTCTACACAGCAAATTGAAAATGCCTTTTTAACGCGTTTTAAGGAGATCGATGTTCATAGAATCTCTTAGCAATTCTTTTTGTCATTTATCCTTTAATTATTGCTAAAAAAATCACATCGTATCTTTCCCTTAAGACTGCACCCCTTGGATGAAAATAAAAATATATCATCTCATTATTTATGCCTTTAGTGGATTGTCACCTCACCCTTACAGGCAACAATACTCAAAAAACATTCAGTATATTAAAGCATTATTCTCCTCACAAAACTCTTTAAAAACAGACTATAAGAAGAATTCCACCCTTTCATGATCTATCCTATAAATCCTTCAAAAAAATATCATTAAGTGCAAACACTTTCTACAATATGCTATCAACAACACCATAAAAAACTCTGATCTCATTGACCATTATATGGATCACATAGAGAATTAATAAATCAAATTGAGCATGAGAAAAATGTGTATAAAAAATCCGCTTATCTTAAACTTCTGTAAAAAATACCCTTTTTCATAGAGCTTTTTATCTTAATCTAACTTTTGTTTAAGCTTATAAACTTCTGCATCAGCTGGAAAAGTACGTGATGTGACATCCTCTGCATAATTCTTGATCGCAGTCTCCATTGCTTGTTCAAGAGTGCCGTAGCGACGCACAAATTTTGGCACACAAGCGCCATAGCCCAACATATCTTCCATAACCAATACCTGTCCATCACATTGACTGGATGCACCAATACCAATCGTAGGGATAGAAAGTTTTTCTGTAAGCTTTACCGCCAAGGGTTCAACAATCCCTTCCACAACAACAGCAAAAGCACCAGCCTCTTCAATCGCTGCCCCGTCAGCTTCAATCCTTTGCCAATCACTCTCCTTGCGCCCCTGTGTCTTGAAACCACCAAAACGATTTACCGCCTGTGGAGTAAGACCGATATGCCCCATAACTGGAATGCCGCGTTTACACAAAAAATCAATTGTTTCCGCTAGATAAACACCACCTTCAAGCTTAACTGCACCACACCCTGTTTCCGCAAGAATACGCGATGCATTTAAAAAAGCTTGTTCTGGACTTTCTTCATAAGAACCAAAGGGCATATCGACAACGACAAGAGCTTTCTTAGACCCACGCATAACCGCCTGCCCATGTAAAATCATCATATCTAAATTAACAGGGAGTGTCGTCTCAAACCCATACACAACCATACCAACGCTATCTCCAACCAAAAGAAAATCGCAATATGGATCAGCAATCCGTGCAGTGTAAGCCTGATAAGCCGTTAAAGAAACAATCGGTTGTTGCCCTTTTCTTGATCTTATTTCAGAAGAAGTTATACGCTTTATAATTTTATTATGTACACTCATTTTTAATTTTCTCTTGTAATATATATTGATCAATAAGTCTTACTGCGCCAAAGCGGACATTGAGAAGTAAAACTGCAGGTTTATCTAATTTGCCTCTGACAACGCATAAACTTTCCATATCTCGTAAATCTATTGATTCAATGATCGCGCGTGATTCTTGCTGTAAAATATCGCGAACAGTTTTGCATAATTTAGCGACCGACCGCTCACCTTGGCGATAAAGCTTTTCGGCAGCTTTACCACTTTTATGAATAATTTTTGCGGCTTTGCGATCTTCTAATGTTAAAAGCTGATTCCGTGAAGAACCCGCTACACCATCTTCTTCACGTGAAATAGGCACTCCAACAACTTCAATAGGAAAAGCCAAATCTTCAACCATACGTCGAATAATTACAATTTGTTGAAAATCCTTTTCCCCAAAAAAAGCCTTATCTGGTTGAACAATGTTAAAAAGCTTAGCAACAACGCTGGTCACACCACAAAAATGCCCTGGACGTAACCTCCCTATCAAAATACGCGATAATTTTTCTACCTTCACTATTGTGTCATTTCCTGGTGGCCAGATTTCTTCTACAGAAGGTGCAAAAACATATTCAACACCTGCTTTTTTCAACAAAGCACAATCGCCCATTAAATTTCTTGGATATTTATCAAAATCTTCATGAGGGCCAAATTGCTTTGGATTGACAAAAATAGAAACTAATACTCGGTCACATATCGCTATTGCTTGCTGCACTAATGCCAAATGGCCATCATGTAACGCTCCCATAGTGGGAACCAAACCAATCGAAAATCCTAAACGGCGATCTTTCGCGATATATTGGCGTACTTCAGCAATTGTTTTTAAGACTCTCATCTTCGTATTCTATTCTTCATTTATCAAATCAACAAATTAATGCTTGCATACAAAACCGCCGTTCAAACAATTGTATCAAATTCATGCGCACTGCTGGCTGCTTTATATCCCGTGGTTCCCAAACGTGACGCATTAAAAAGAAACCTGTTAGAATAAAACCATTCATTATGTCATTAAAATCTGCAGGACATTCGGTTCTTTGCACAAGAAACTGTGGTAAAGTTAAAAGCTTCTCTTTCCAAGGGTGTCCAGCTTCCTCACATACAGCTCGTCCCGATTTTGGTGACACGTAACAAAGTCTCTCCGAGCTACCTGTTGCAGCACAATGAGATAAATCAAGGCCAAATCCAAATTCTTCAAGAAGCCGCATTTCAAAGCGCACAAGTAATTCTGCGTTTACAGACGGTTCATAAAAATTCTGCATAAAAAGATATAAAATATCATACAAAATGGGATGCGGATCACGCTCGGGAAGAAGACGCAAATGAAAAGCTAACAACTGCAAAGCATAAAGTGCCTCTGGTAAGAGGATTAATCGTGCCGCATGTAGGTTAAGCGCTTCAAGCCGAAAAAGTCCCAAATGTTCGTCTAAACGTGCCCACCACTCAGCCTCAACAAAATTCCCAGGTTGAAGAAGAGCTGCCATACGACGCGAACGTCCCCCTTTTACCACTCCCATATAACGGCCACGCTGACGTGTCATAATTTCAAGAATGACACTTGTTTCACCATATTGGCGTGTACCAAGGATAAAAGCTTGTTCTTTCCATTTCATTTTATTAAAAAAAATCCAATCTCATTTCGCGGTAACGTTCCGGATCGGTATCCCAATTATCACGCACTTTCACAAATAAAAAAAGATGAACCTTCTGATTCATAATTTCCATGAGTTCTTTGCGCGCTGCCAGACCAATTGCTTTAATTGTATCGCCTTTTGCTCCTAAAATAATTTTTTTCTGACTATCACGCTCTACATAGATGACCTGATTAATTTTAACTGAACCATCTGAACGCTCTTCCCAGTTCTCTGTTTCAACTGTTGAAGAATAAGGGAGTTCATCGTGAAGACGAAGGAACAGCTTTTCACGCGTAATTTCAGCAGCAAGATGACGCATAGGCATATCTGAAATCTGATCCTCTGGATAATACCATGGTCCCTTCTGCATCATGTTACTCAACGCATGGAGCAAATCCCTACAACCAGAACCATTCAATGCCGAAATCATAAATGTCTGTGAAAATTTTACGCGCTCATAAATTTTTGCGGTTAATGCTAAAAGGGACGATTTAGCAACTGTATCAATCTTATTAAGAACAAGAATCTTATCTTGTCTGATACTTTTTACAATATCTAACATTGTATAAATACCATCAGAAAGACCGCTTTGAGCATCAATCAAAACTAAAAGAATATCAGCACTCTTAGCACTCCCCCACGCAGCAGATACCATTGCACGTTCTAACCGCTTATGAGGACGAAAAACACCCGGTGTATCAATCAACACAATTTGTGTATTATCATAAATAACAATGCCGCGGATTAAAGTTCTCGTTGTTTGTACTTTATGCGTTACAATTGAAACCTTTGTTCCAACCAACTGATTAATTAAAGTCGATTTACCAGCGTTAGGCATTCCAATAAGCACAACAAAACCAGAACGCGTTTTAACGTCATTCATGGTCACTTTTTCCCATTATTTTCCATATACCTTCTCGTTGCAAAATTTTTTCAGCTGCCATTCTTTCGGCATATCTTTTAGAACTTCCCTGTCCAATTTCTGGAGCATAACCAGAAATACTTACTTCTACCATAAAAATAGGATCATGATCTGGACCTGAACGTTTTATAACCCGATACTGTGGCTGTACACCGCCTTGTACATGCGCCCATTCCTGCAACTCTGTCTTGGCATCACGCCGACTGGCATCCATCTGTTTTGCTCGACTTTGCCAATACTTTTGAATAAAGAGTCGAGCACTCTTTAGTCCTCCATCAAGATACATGACAGCAATCAAAGATTCAATCACATCAGCGTACATATTTGTGAGCCGGCGACCCTTTAAGTTTTTCATCTCAAAACCGACATGAATCATATCGGGCAAACCCATCTCTCGCGCAATATCGGCACATGTCTGCGCATTTACTAAACCATTTAAACGTACCGATAATTCACCTTCACTTGCTTGCGGAAAAAATTGATATAGCATCTCTGCAATCAAGAGTCCTAGAACTCTATCACCTAAAAATTCCAGTCTCTCATAATTTCCCTGTTCCGAATCTTGTATGCTAGAATGTGTTAATGCTCTTTTTAATCTCTCTTCATTTTTAAAATGATGCCCCGTCAGTTTTTCAAGCTGATCAATTATCGGACGATTCATTGTCGATTCCTTGCTTGACAAGCGGCAAATCATGAACAGTATTAATAAAAGAAAACAAACGACTCCAACGCACATCAAACGGCCAGCGCCAAATCTGCCAAGCACTTGAACCATTGCTGATAGAGAAAAAAATCACACTTGCTCGACCAATAAGATTCTCTTCTGGAACATAGCCTACATCTAAACGACTATCGTCTGAATTATCGCGATTGTCCCCCATCATAAAATAATGCCCCTGTGGAACTTCAAAGACTCTTGTGTCATCAACTTGTGGGATAAAAGCTAAATCAAGTGTATCATAGCGAACACCATTAGGCATTGTCTCACGGTAAACGTCAACAGGGTAGTTAACCTCTGTTATATCAGAATTATCAACCTTCCCTATAAAATGGCGTGAAACAGCCTGATCATTAATATAAAGGACACTTTGACGAACTTGTATACGATCACCTGGTAGCCCAACAACACGTTTTATATAATCAATGCTAGGATTACTTGGTAAACGAAAAACCACAACATCCCCGCGCTGAGGCTGAGATGCCCAAATACGTCCCGAAAAAAGAGGAAGAGAAAAAGGTATGGAAAAACGAGAATACCCATATGCATATTTGGAGACAAACAGATAATCTCCTACAAGCAAAGTAGGACGCATTGAACCAGAAGGAATACTAAAAGGCTGAAAAAAAAGCGTACGAACAAGCGCTGCCAGAAACAGAGCCTGGATTAAAACTAAAATAAATTCAAAAGCTCCGCCTTTTTTTTCCTTTTTACGAATTTTCTCTTTCTGAACCATTCCAAACCACCTTCCCATCACAGATATGATTTACCTTTATCATAATGTTCAAATAACAAAAGCACAATCTCCCACAATATCTATCCACGCAGAAACGCTTCGATAATAACAAATGCCTGTGCCCAAGGAAAATCATCCGTTATACTCAAATGAATGACAGCTTCATAATTGGGAGGCAATAACTTTTGTAATTGCACTTGCGCGCGATCTGCTAGCTTAATGACTGGTTTGCCAGATGGTAAATTGACCACTCCCATGTCTTTCCAACCCACTCCACAAGCGATTCCTGTCCCCAAAGCCTTAGCACATGCTTCTTTGGCAGCAAATCTTTTGGCGTAAGAAGAAGATCTTTTTTGAAGATTTTCAGATCTGATCTGCTCCACGTTGGTAAAAACACGCTCAACAAAACGGTCGCCATAACGAATCAACACTTTCTCAATGCGTCTTATATCAATTAAATCGTTTCCAAGACCAATTATCATACAATACCACCCGAATTTCTTTGCTACAAATGCTTTTTTTTTATAATCTTTTGGTATCGTTTCTGTTGAAAGCGAACGATCGCTCTATAGACACCTACATAAGATAAGCTACCAAAAATAAAACCCAAAATGGTACCACCTAAAATCATCGGTCTCATGATTGAGTCCCATGTACCCTTAAAAAGCAGAGATACATTTGACAGTGTTAAGCCGTTAAACAAAACGCGAATTTGCGAAAGAGAAATTTCATTTACATTGCTAAAAAGCGATAAACAGAAATAACCAACCTTATAATCAGCCATAACAATCAGTAAAAATGTAAGGGGATTAGAAAAAACTGTCCCAATGATTGACGCTGCAAAATTTGCGCGAAAAAGCCAAGAAAAAAATATTGCCAAAACAATATGCATTCCAAAGAGAGGCGAACAAGCTAAAAAAATACCAATAGCAAATCCTAGCGCTACTTGATGCGGTGTGGCTGATATACGCAAAACACGTTTACGTATGTAAGAAAATGAGCGAGAGAACGAACGACGTGGCCATAACCAAAGTCGAATACGCTTTACAAAATCTATTGGTTTTTTACGACGAAAAAGCATATGATTCTCAATGTACATCCTGTAACAATAAAATAATCCGTATGACTCAAATGAATGTCTCCAAAGCTTTTGCATAAAAAAAAATAGAAAAGCAATTAAATATTCCGACTTCCTGGCTTAATTGCTGGAAGCATGGCGAGTTCAGCAGGAAGTGCATCGCACTCATAAGATGCTATCTCGTATTCAGCAAGTGCAATCAATGGAACTCCAACATCAGCCTTACCGCCAGAACGATCAAGAATACATGCACTCGCCAACACATTTGCTCCTGCTGCAACTAAAGCCTCAGCCGTTTCACGAATAGAAAGACCTGTTGTGACAATATCTTCAACAATTACAACCCGTGCATCCCTCTTGATTTCAAAACGACGCAACTCAAATACACCATTTACGCGCTCTACCCAAAGAGAAGGAACACCGAGGTGACGCGAAGTTTCGTATGAAGGAATAAGACCACCAATCGCAGGACCAACTACATAATCAACTTCTCCCTCAACAGATTTTTTAATTTTTTTGGCCAATCCACGACATAGCTTTTCCGTTAAATCAGCATGCATAAATACTTTTGCCTTCTGCATATAAGTAGCACTATGACGACCCGATGTTAAAATAAAATGTCCTTCCAGAATAGCATCTGCTTGTTTAAAAATATCAATCACATCTTGTGTATTCATCACAAAACTTCTCTTTTTATCCATGAACCCGCTCTACTGCACTAACCGAACCTGCCTCTTTTAACTGAGAAAAAATACGATTCAAATGTTTTAAATCCCAAACCTCCAGATCAATCATAATTTCTGTGAAATCTGGTGCTGTACGGATGAATGATAAATTTTGGATATTGGCATCATTCGCAGAAATCACTCGCGTAATTTCAGCCAGAGAGCCTGGACTGTTAACAGCTAAAACATTAACTCGAGCAGGAAAACGTTCACTCATTTGAGCATCAATATCCCAGCGGACATCAATCCATCGTTCTGGTTGGTCATCATATGCCATCAAAGCCGAAGACTGTATCGGATAAATAATAATTCCAGATCCTGGTTGCATAATGCCAATAATCCGATCTCCTGGCACAGCTCCTTCAGGAGAGAACCGAACCGGAATATCTCCACGGGTTCCTCGAATAGGTAACGCTTTGGATTGATGTTTCTCTGCAGTTACATCCTTTTCATTTTGTGGAACTTTAAAAATCATCCCTTGAGCATTTTCAATGTTAAACCAACCTTCCTCTCTGGGCTTAAAAGAGGACTTTTGTACGACACGATGATCCTGATAATCAGGGTAAACTGCTTTAATTACATCAGCAGACAGTAATTCACCACGTCCAACAGAAGCTAATACGTCTTCTACATCTTTGCGTGCCAAACGTGGTAAAACTTGCTTAAGAGCGTCTTTTGAAAATTGTTTTCCTATATACTCAAACGAACGATCTAATATACGATGTCCTAAACCAGAATATTGCTTGCGTACCGCAGCGCGAGTTGCACGACGAATGGCTGAGCGTGCCTTGCCTGTTACAACAAGAAACTCCCACGCCGCTGGTGGGATTTGAGCTTGTGAACGTATAATATCAACTTCATCACCATTTTTTAATTTTGTCATCAAGGGCATAATACGACCATTGATTTTTACACCCACACAAGAATCACCAATATCAGTATGAACTGCGTAAGCAAAATCAATAGGCGTGGCGCCTTTTGGAAAAGCAATCAACCGACCTTTTGGAGTAAAACAAAAAACTTGATCTTGAAAAAGCTCAAGCTTTGTATGTTCTAAAAACTCTTCTGGATTATCCCCATCTGACAAAGATTGTATCGTTTGACGTAACCATGCATAAGCACTGGTTTCACTTGATAACTTCGAAGTCGAATAATTGGAACCATGATCTTTATAAATGGAATGTGCTGCAACACCATATTCAGCAATTGCATCCATCGCAGCAGTTCTAATCTGAAGCTCAACACGTTGCCTTGAAGGCCCGACAATCGTTGTATGAATGGAACGATAATCATTTTGTTTTGGTATAGAAATATAATCTTTAAAACGACCAGGTACCATTGGCCACGTCATATGGATAACACCAAGAGCACGATAACAATCATCCACTGTTTCAACAATAACGCGAAATCCAAAAATATCAGACAATTGTTCAAAAGAGAGTGCTTTACTCTCCATTTTGCGAAAAACTGAATAAGATTTTTTCTGGCGGCTTTTAACATCTGCTTTAATACCATGCTCGAAAAAAATCTTTGTCAACTCGTTTTCAATTGTAGAAAGCAAATCACGATTACGCTTCGACAATTCAGCTAGTCGATTAGTAATCGTACGATAACCTTCTGGATTTAAATAAAAGAAAGAAAGATCTTCTAACTCTTCGCGCATATCCTGCATGCCCATACGACCGGCAAGCGGCGCATAAATATCCATTGTCTCCTCAGCAATTCGCCGGCGCTTTTCATCACGCATAACACCAAGAGTACGCATATTATGAAGACGATCAGCAAGTTTGACTAAAAGAACACGTACATCATCAGAAATAGCGATAAGAAGTTTACGCAGATTTTCTGCTTGTACTGCCTTCTTCGATACAAGATCAAGCTTATTAAGTTTTGTGAGCCCTTCAACCAACTTACCAATTTCAGATCCAAAAAGCTGATCAATCTCTGCTCGTGTAGCACTTGTATCTTCAATTGTATCATGCAAGAGAGCAACGGCTATTGTCGCCTCATCCAACCGCATATCTGTCAAAATAGCGGCTACTTCTAAAGGATGAGAAAAATAAAGATCACCCGAAGCACGTTTTTGATGACCATGCTTTCGCATTGCATAATCATAGGCTCTATTTAACAAAGCTTCATCCACGTCAGACTTGTAACGTTGAACACGCCCAACAAGCTCACACTGACGCATCATACGAGCATATCCTTTATCTCTACAACCTAATCATTATTGAATATCAGCATATTTCATCAATAAAACACAAGAAAAAATAATTGCTCCCATATAAAACGCACGCACACTTCCGCAACTATAAACCACTGCAATTAATAATCGTCACTCTTCTCTGGAACAACCAAACCTTCAATACCCGCCAAAAGCTCTTCTTCTGACATATGATCGAACGAACTGCCCCCTTCTTCTGAAGAAGTCTCAAAAACACTTTCATCTTCACCTGAGTGCGTAATCAATTCATTTGCCATTTCTGGCTCATCTACTTCTACATGCTTTTGCAGAGAATGAATAAGATCTTCTTTCAAATCGGCAGGTGATAATGTCTCTTCTGCTATTTCACGCAAAGCAACAACTGGATTTTTATCATTATCACGATCAATCGTGATCTGCGCACCCTGCGAAATTTGACGCGCCCGATGCCCAGCTAAAAGCACCAACTCGAAGCGATTATCAACTTTATCAACACAATCTTCTACCGTTACACGGGCCATTTATGCCTCTTTCTTAAAGATTAAAAAATTTCACAATGAAGATAAAATATATACAATAAACAAAATAAAATACAAGAAAAACAATGCAGAATTTAATACTTTTTGCCCAAAGAGCTTATTGAAAAAAATCCTTCGAGGCTTTATAATAAATTGCATAGACTGTACAAGCTAACTGTTAATACTACTCTGAAATAAAATGGTTTTAAGAATGTCAAATTTAGACAAAAAATGTATACTTGTCTAAAAAAACACTTTCTCTGGAGGCTATTCTTTAAAGAAGTATTTATTACTCAAAATTGTTAAAAATATTTCGTAATAACAAAAGATTAATGCAAAATTTTAATGATAAGATATTCATAAAAATGAGAGATTTTATCCCATGAAACACCGTATTCATTAACATCTCATTGCTCCAATAGATTAAGAACAAATTGTTGCTCTTTGCAAAGTAATCAGCAATAATTTTATGTTGAATTTTATCCTTAAGTAGTTTGTTCGTATTTATTGTAGCTATTTACAAAGATATAATTTGTCATACACCCTATAAACATCTCAAAAGAATTTTTATAAAAAATAATTAATGCCAACTCCATGAACAGCAAATCAACATCGCTTTGCCCAGAACCACCGAAAAATTGCAACTTATGTCCACGATTACACACTTTCATCTCTGAATGGCGTATGAAGGAACCAAACTGGCATAACGCACCGGTACGCCCATTCTTCCCCTATAAAGGTGCTGCCACAACACGCCTCCTCATTGTCGGCCTTGCTCCTGGATTACGTGGTGCAAATCGAACTGGACGCCCGTTCACTGGTGATTATGCTGGGCATTTACTTTACTCCACTTTAAAAAAATTTGGTTTTGCTCAAGGAACTTTCGAAGAAAGAGCGGACGACACTCTTGAATTAATTGATGTAGCGATTGTTAACTCAGTTCGTTGTGTTCCACCAGAAAATAAACCCACTGGTGAAGAAATCAATACTTGCCGATATTTCTTTTCTCCTCTTCTAACAAATCTTCCTAAACTGAAAGCTGTCATTACTCTCGGCACTATTGCACACCAT
Organism: Bartonella sp. B23; assembly: GCF_053793815.1. NCBI lineage: Bacteria > Pseudomonadati > Pseudomonadota > Alphaproteobacteria > Hyphomicrobiales > Bartonellaceae > Bartonella > Bartonella sp. B23. Next base: position 362,348 of record NZ_CP200033.1, on the reverse strand, counting down.
TCAACACTACGCGCTCTCAACGCAAAAATTTTAACCCATCCTTTCGGACATGGCGAAATAAATAACATCGGAAAATTACGTATCTTTTCAAGCTATCACTGTTCACGCTATAATACCAACACTGGGCGTTTAACAGATGCTATGTTTCATCAGATTTTTGAAGCAGCAAAAACATATCTGGATCAATGCTGAAGTCTCCTTAGAAGCACATAAAAAAGATATAGAAACCAATTTTATCATCCATATTTTTTAAAAATCCTTGCTTTTTCACGCCCCCAATCACGTTTCTTTTCAGCTTCACGCTTATCATGAAGTTTCTTTCCACGTGCTAGTGCAATTTCCAACTTGGCACATCCTCTTTCATTGAAATAAAGTTTAAGGGGGACAAGTGTCATTCCTTCACGAGAAGTCGCATTAAAAAACCGTGCCCTTTCACGTTTTGAAATTAGTAATTTACGCAAACGTCGTGGCTCATGATTAAAGCGGTTAGCTTGCGTATATTCAGGAATATAGCTATTCACTAACCATAATTCCCCATTTTCAAAGCTGGCATAACTTTCAGCAATATTTGCGTGATTAGAGCGTAAAGACTTCACTTCCGCCCCTTGAAGTACCAGACCAACCTCAAGATTATCGAGAATTTCATAATTAAAATAGGCTTTACGATTGTCAGCAATTATTTTTCGTACTGGCGCGTTCCTTTTTTTGTTCATGGCTACATTTTATTCTTTAAGCAGACCCGCATGAGATAAAGCTGCATCAATAATCTTTTTTGTTTTATCCGTTAATGGAATAATCGGAGAACGAACAGCACTACTACAAATCCCTAATTTTGCAGCAGCATATTTAATACCTGCAGGACTAGGTTCAATAAATACTGCACGATTGAGAGGCATCAGGCGATCATTTAATTCTAGTGCTGTTCTATAATCACCACGCAAACAAGCAGCTTGAAGCTTTGCACAGAGTTTTGGAGCAACATTGGAGGAAACAGAAATACATCCAACTCCTCCATGTGCATTAAAGCCTAATGCTGTACAATCATCACCGGAAAGTTGTATGAAATCCTTACCACACTTTTCGCGTTGTTCACTTACACGCCCAATTTTGCTCGTCGCATCCTTGATACCAACGATATTTTTAAAATCCCGACAAAGATCTCTCATCGTTTCCACAGCCATATCAATAACAGAACGACCTGGAATATTATAAATTATAATGGGTATAGAAATAGCCTTTGCAATGGAAGAAAAATGCATATATAAACCAGATTGATTAGGTCTATTATAATAGGGCGTCACAACCAAAACAGCATCTGCACCTGCCTTTTGTGCATGTTGCGCAAGCTCTACAGCTTCGCTTGTGCTATTTGATCCTGCCCCAGCAACAACAGGAACACGCTTAGCAACCTGCTCAACACACAATTCTACAACTCTCTTATGTTCTTCATGACTTAAAGTTGGTGTTTCACCTGTCGTCCCAACAGGGCTCACACCATTAATACCCTGTGTAATCTGCCACTCAACAAAATTGCAAAATGCCTTCTCGTCAATAGCGCCCTTATCATTAAATGGTGTGATAAGTGCAGTTATGGCTCCCTTGAGCATAATAAACTCCCTCTGATGTTCTTTTTGATTTTTTAAAAATGGCCTTTATAAATTACTCACGGTAGAACATAATCCTGCTTTTTCATTGAAGCAAGACGAATTTCACAATAGCTCTCTCAAGATTTAACACGTATCTCTCTCAATTCCAGACCTCTCTTTTAAAGTATCAGTCTGCATTAACGGGTTTTTCATGCTTCCATTCTAAAAATTCTTGAGTGGTTCCAAAAAGCAAATTCTCAAGGTTTTTTCTCTATGCATGCATTTTCTTCTGCCCCCTTTTTTCTACAAACCTTTATTGCATCTACACTGGCAACAACAATTTTATTTTCAAACGCATGCGCACAAACACCCTTTTTGCATGGGAAAGCACCAATCCCTTTGGTTCGCCCTACCCCTTTTGTCATAAAAAAAGAAACTCAAAAACCTCTTGGACAGCTTTACACGCCACCTCACAATTTCTATACACTTAATAATAGCTCTACTCTCAGGCAACTTAAAGTGAGTTTAGATGCGCTTTTAAACAACAATATTGCAAAAACGATAAGTCTTCGTAATTCATTGGAAAAAAATAGCCTTGATCGTCATATTTTAACATGGGCGATAGGTATATCAAGCCAAGCCAATATACCAAGCTCTGAAATATTTAATGCAATCAAAGAGCTAAAGGGATGGCCAGGCATAGACATTATGCAACGTAATGCTGAACGTGCTTTTATCAATGAAACCAATTCCACACATTTGATCCTCCAAAAATTTTCTCATCATCCCCCCTTAACAGCACAAGGTATGGCTATATTCGCTAAAGCACTTATCGTAACTGGACAAATTACCCATGCCCGACAAATCATTGCACCGTGGTGGCATAAAGAAAAGCTTAATGCAAAAGAAGAAGAGCTTATTCTTAAAAATGCGAGTGCTGCGTTAAAACCTATCGATCATCTGAAACGCATGAAATTTATGCTTTATGCACACCGCTTCGATTCAGCTGAGCGCGTTGCAAAATTAGCTCACGCTCAATCTCTTTTTAATGCTTTTGTTGCCGTTGAGAAAAATGATCCTAAAGCCATGCAAAAATTACGCGCTGTGGAGCGATCATGGCAAAAAGATCCTCTCTTACAATTTGCTCAAATGCGCTATCTTCGGCGAACTGAGCAGTATAATGCAGCTGCAACACTCATGATGAGAACATCGAGAGATGTATTAAAACTTATGAACCCACACGCATTGTGGAAAGAGCAACGTGCTCTTTCTCGCGAAATGCTTGATTTAAACAAACCTAAAATTGCTTATCAACTCGTTGCTACACATACTGGTATGACATCCTCATTGGCAGTTGATGCTGAATTTCATGCAGGGTGGTATGCGTTACGATTTCTTCATGATCCTAAATTAGCAATGCACCATTTTTCACGTATTCCTCAATTATCTTCTGCGCCTCTTTCTGCATCCCGTGGATACTATTGGATGGGACGAGCGGCAGAAACTCTGGGTGAACATAAAAATGCCCAGAATTATTTCCACCACGCGGCCCATTTTGGTGCAACTTATTATGGTCAATTAGCAGCTGCACGTCTTAACAAAAAAAAGCTCGAAATTTCTTTTCCAAAGCCAACAACCTCTGAACGACAACGTTTTGGTGCACGAAAAACCATTCAAGCAATTCAACGTCTTGAAGCAGCTGGCTATACTAACTTCGCTAAATTTTTTTATAGAGAACTCGGCCAAAAAATAGAAAGCCCAGGCGAATTAGCTCTTCTGGCTGTAATGGCAGAAAAAAATGGCGACTATTATACCAGCCTCAAAATCGGAAAAACTGCTGTTTTTCGAGGTAAAAATGTTGGTGCACTCTCCCATCCTATAGGTGCTATACCATCCTCTATTCGTATTGCTACCGTAGAACAAGCACTTGTTTATGCCATTGCGCGACAAGAAAGTGAATTTAATCCAACAGCTATATCAAAAGCAGGCGCACAAGGCATACTCCAATTAATGCCGACAACAGCAAAAACACTTGCCAAGAAATATTCAATCATGTGGTCACCAAAAAAATTAAGCAGTGATGCCAATTATAATGCTACATTAGGAGCCTATTTTCTTAACGAACAACTGGAACGTTTTAATGGATCTTATATATTAACTCTTATTGGTTATAATGCAGGATCCCGTCGTGTCGATGAATGGATAAAACGCTATGGTGATCCTCGGAGACAATCTCTTGATAAAATCATCGATTGGATTGAACGGATTCCCTATACAGAAACACGTAATTATGTGATGCGTGTTATGGAAAATTATGGGGTTTACAAAGCAAGATTGACTGGAAAAACAGACATGAAGGCTGCTCTTCTTTCCGGCCAATAAAAATAATACAATCTCTATTCGCTCCAAAGCTACTCATTCTCATTTATCAACTTGTAAACCATAATATCGTAGCAGTTATAGACATAAAGCATATGAAAATTCACAAAAAAATCCGTAAAAATCAGCTAAATATCAGGGACACTCTAATAATTTTGTTCACTTTGGATAGAGGAGGTGGCGGGAAAGAGCCCACACGTTGAAGTGCTGCCATAGCTAACCGATCAAGTTCTAGATTACCAGCAGAGGCGAAAATACGGCTGGAAAAAATACTCCCCTGCTCATGCACCCTAAATTCTAACTTCACAGTTCCTTTTGCACGACTGATACGCTGTTTCATAACATATTCTTTTTGCATTTCTAATTGTGCCTGTACTCTTGATAACCATTCTGTTAACAACGCATCCTCAAGTGCTGCTGTATTACCACCCTGACTGGTCGTAGACGAACGCACTGGCTTTACCATAGGCCGCTTTACTAAAGCTTTTGGCATTGTTTTTTTGTCGAGCGCTTTATACTCCACTTTTTGAGGAAACGTTTTCTCCAAAGATTTGAGAATCGCAAAATCATCTTTTTTTACAATGTGCGGAAACTCTTCTGGTTGAATTTCATTCACTGCTTCTAATATTTTTGACTCCCGCTCGGAAAGATCAGGCTGAAACCCTTCTAGTTCTGCGCCAATATTCGATAAATCTGTATCAATGTCTAGTAAATCTACATCGGCATCTGGATAGAGAGGCTCTTGTACAAAAGTTAACGTAATTATAGATGAGAGCATGTTATTGCTTACACCAGTACTATAAAAATAAAACTGCGCTCCCAGTGCTATATGCAAAAAAAAAGCGCAAATGAACCCACTAATCCAAAGAACCAATAACCGGCTCGCCTTTGCAAAAATCATAGTTTTTTCCACTGCTATTCTAAACTTAATGTTGGTGTCAAGCCTCATTAAAACAAGCTGTTTTAAAATTGCAACTTTTTTCTTGACTGATTTTATCATGTTTAATATGGTTCCTCCACGATTTTGTTCTCAATCCAAAGTCGCTTTTGCTTGGTAGGCTGTTTGTAATTGGTGTGTCGAGCTCTTTAGTCGAGCTCTTTATATGTGTGAAATTTCAATCGAGGGAGGGGTTATTTAAAAGAGGTTATGATGTATTATGCGAATAAGACGAGAGAATATCCATAAAGGTTGTGTGATTTTAGGTGCATTATCAGTCTGTATACCTTCGTTTGTTTTTGCGAAAAACAGCAGTAAAGGTGCCGTAACTGAGCTTAAACCAATCATTATTAAAGAAAAAAAAATAGAGGATACATCGGGCTCAGTAACCATTCTGACTAGTCGTAAAACCGCTAAGGATATTAGCGAAAAGCAAATAAGTGATGCCCATGAAATTGGTCGTCTTGATCCATCCATAACTTACAACGCAAGCAATAACAGTTTCATGCTTCGTGGTTTGGATGCACAGCGTATTCTCACAACAATGGATGGTATTAATCTTCCATGGATTTCGGATATAGTACGGGGAAACAGCGGAAACACAACGTTTGACTTTGATGCTCTTTCTACATTCGACATTATTCAAGGATCAGATTCTAGTATTTATGGATCTGGTGCCCTGGGAGGAGTCGTTGCTTTGCGCACTCTTAATCCTGAAGACATTATCACCGAAGGAAAGAACAGGGGTAGCCTCATAAAAAGTGGTTATCATTCTGTTGATAATAGTTGGCGCGTCAGTCAGGCTTTTGCGGCACGTCACCATAAAACGTTCTTGCTTTTCCAAGGATCTTATGTGGAAGGTCATGAGCGTAAGAATATGGGAACCGTAGATGGTTATGAAGAACGTACACGTAAAAATCCAGCCAACTTTGACAGAAATAATCTGCTATTTAAAGTTCATCAATACTTGAATAACAACCACCGATTTGATTTTACAGCAGAACGTTTTGGCTATAGCAAAAATACACATTTATTGAATGCATCTGCTAGGTACGCCCCAGGTTCTGTTTATGATCGGGACAATAAGCTCCGTGAGCGTTTGTCTCTTTCTTATAACTATAATGGCAATGGGGATACGCTTTTTGATGCATTTCATGGGCAGATTTATTGGCAGAGACAATCGAATAATCATACTATGCACGGATTTCGTGTTAGGGCGCCAAAAGGAGATTACTTAAGAGATAATTTAGTACGTGATACCAATTATGGTTTAAATACTCACGCTCTCAAAACAGTGGATATTGGTTCGGGAAGCCATACATTAAGGCTTGCTACAAACATTTTATTTTCCGAATTTCATCATTATATGCTCGGTAAAGACAGTTGTCATTTAAGGGAAAATGCACGTGCGTGTGGTTTTTTACCCGCTAATCGATCAGATTCACCCGATACGAATGGCTACAGTTTTGGTGTTGTTTTTGAAGATGAGATTGGTTTAGCTAATAATCGTTTCCGTATAACGCCGGGGATTCGTTATGATTGGTACCAATATACTCCCCAGAAAACTTCATCTTATGAAAAAGCGCTCGGTTCTGAAAAATACCCTTCTGAAAAAAGTGGTTCACGTTTTTCTCGTAAACTACGCATGGAGTGGGATGTTCGTGATCAAGTAACATTCTATGCTCAATGGGCACAGGCTTTCCGCGCACCACGTGTTTCAGAACTCTACCTGTCTTACATCAAATTTCCCTTCTATTATGTGAAAGGAAACCCTGATCTTAAGCCAGAAACAAGCAATGGATATGATGTTGGTATACAGTATGGAAGTGCAAATTTTGGTGGTTCATTAAGTGTCTTTGCTAATCAGTATAAGAACTTTATAGATACTATGGATAAAGGTCCGTCAGAAGAGTTTATGTTTGCGCGTCAGCACTATATAAATCGTTCGCGCGTGCGTATTTCTGGCGCTACAGCAAAAGTGCATTTGGCCCTTTGTAGTGGATTCCATAGCAATCTTTCTCTTTCTTATTTACAAGGGAAAGATCTTGACAAAGATGAAAATCTTAACTCAATTCTGCCTTTGAAAGCAATTATCGGATTGGGATATGCGAAAGCTACTTGGGGGACAGATGTTGTACTTACTTTAGCGGCCAAACGTGATAAAATTGCTGAAGAGGATGATAATCAAAAAACTCCAGGGTATAACACTGTTGATGTGTTAGGTTGGTGGAAACCGTTTGGTGAAAAAGGACCAATTATAAGAGCTGGTATTTATAACCTTTTCAATGAAAAATATTGGGATATATCAGATCTTCCTTCTAGCAAGAGTGCATCACCAAAGGATTATTACAGCCAGCCCGGCCGTAACTTTAAAGTGTCGTTCGTGCAAAAGTTTTAGTTATTCTTGTTAACTATTAAACCGGTGGGAAATTGTATCGATAAAAGGGGATGTTGTTATATTCGTATTCTCATTGTTGTTTAAATTGCAGAGACTTAAAAGGAAAGCCTTAATTATTTCTGATTTATCGATTTTTTGTTGTTCTGCTGTTGATAGCAAGGGGGTTTGTTTATGATGGATTGAGCTATTCGTCAAGAATGGTTCAATCTATTGCCTTCGGGTTGTAAAATTTTAAAAGTTAATCCTTTAAAGTAACACAAGGAAAGTCCATGTCATATCCAGCAGAGATGATTATTCGCTTGCGTGAAGAAAAAAAAAAGGTGCGGAATCGTGATTTTGCAGCCTCTATTGGTATATCTGAAGCAGAACTTGTTGCTGCTTACTGTACAGTAGGAAAAGCAAAGAGATTACAAACTGATGTTGCTACTTTTTTGGGGGTTGCTCCTCAGCTTGGAGAGGTTATGGCATTGACGCGTAATGAATATGCCGTTCATGAGATAACAGGATGTTTTGAAAAAATTATCCAAAGTCAACATACCTCTATCACGCTTGGTGAAATTGATTTGCGTATTTTTTCAAAACAATGGAAATTTGGTTTTGAGTATGATGTAATTGTCCTTGGAAAGTCTACAAAAAGTTTGCAATTTTTTGATCGATATGGTGTTGCTATCTTCAAGCTCTATTCTAATGACAAGACAAATATGGAAGAATGGAATAAACTTGTTGAAAAATTGCTTCATGAAGACCAGTCATCTCTTCTTGATATCCTTCCTGTTCCCTTTCCGGTTCAAAGTGATACGATGGAGTTTAATGTTGAGCAATTCCGAAACTGTTGGCGAAATATGACTGATGTACATCAGCTGCATAAAATTATTTCTGAATTTAAAATTAATCGATGTGATGCTGTGAAATACGCTGGTGATGAATTCGCTGATGAATTAGGGGTAGGAGCTGTCAAAATAATGCTTCACCAAGTTGCAGAGCGAGAAATTCCTATTATGTGCTTTGTTGGTAACAGAGGGTGTATTCAAATTTTCAATGGAAAAATAAAAAATATTAAGCAGGTGGGGCCGTGGATTAATATTCTTGATCACAAGTTTGACATGCATTTGCTTATTTCTGGCATTGACAGTGTATGGTATGTTCGCAAGCCTACCAATGATGGTTGTGTCAGTTCACTTGAAGCCTTCGACAAAGGTGGTGAGATGATTATTCAATTCTTTGGTGTGCGAAAGGAAGGTCAAGAAGAACGTGAAGATTGGCGCTCATTATTAAGCGGTCTTCCTTTATGTCAAAAAGCAGTAGTAGCTTAGAAAGGTAAAGCAGGACATGATTATACTTTTTTTGCGTAAACTATTAAACCTTTTTCTCATTTTTATACTTCTTTCTCTTCCCTACTTTTCTCAACCAGTAATCGCTGAACCTACAACGCGCTTTTCTGAAAATGCACGGATCGTTTCTATTGGCGGATCTCTTACGGAAATCGTTTATGCACTAGGAGCTCAAGATAAACTTGTCGCACGCGATAGTACGAGCATTTATCCGCAAGAAGCACTCAAACTTCCTGTTCTTGGCTATATGCGTGCTCTTTCGCCTGAAGGTGTTTTATCGCTTGCTCCAGAAGGCATATTGCTTGTTGAAGGAAGCGGCCCTCCTTCAACAATTGACATTCTTAAAAAAACATCAATCCCTATAGTGATTGTGCCAGAAAACTACTCCCGAGAAAGTGTTATAGAGAAAATTCGCATCGTTGGAAAAGCCATTCATCGTGAGGCGCAAGCAGCCGCATTAATTAAAAAACTAAGCCGTGACTTTGTGGATAATGATGCACTTTTGGCAAAAGTAATAAAACCTAAGCGCATCCTTTTTGTTTTATCCGTACAAAATGGACGCATTATGGCATCTGGGACGGGTACAGCTGCCGATGGTATGATAAAACTTTCAGGTGGTATCAATGCCATCACAGATTACAAAGGGTATAAGCTCCTAAATAGTGAGGCGTTGTTAAAATCAAACCCTGATTTTATTTTGCTTGTGAGACATGGTGGGAAATCCTCCAGCCTTGAAAAGATTTTAGCTATGCCGGCGATTCAAGCAACGAATGCGGCGAAAAATCATGCCATTAAACAGATGGATGCCATGTATCTTTTAGGATTTGGTCCACGCACTGCAGCTGCATCGAGGGAACTTATTAATACATTTTATGGTGCAAACCAAAATGGTAAGAGCTGATAAACATGGGAAATAATGCATCCATAGTGTATGAACCTGAAACAAAAAAGAATAAAAAAGCAAATCATGCAAATTTGAGAAGGATTGTATTATTAAGTCTTGTCATATTTCTTATATTCAGTATTTTTAGTGGACTTTTGAATGGTGCTTCAAATATTTCTTTTTTTGATTTCTTTCACGTAATGCTTACGCAAGATTTTTCGGTGAGCAGTAGGACACGCGATTACCTTATACTTATCGATATTAGGCTTCCTCGTATTATATTGGGATTATTGGTTGGATCATCTTTAGCTATCTCTGGTGTTCTCATGCAGGGGCTTTTTCGCAACCCTCTTGCAGATCCTGGAATTGTAGGTGTATCAGCAGGTGCTGGACTTGGAGCAGTCTTAGCAATTGTTGTCGATATTGCCTTTCCTTCTTCATTAGCACCTTTTCTAGAACCTTACAAAGTAATCATAGGTGCCTTTTTGGGTAGTCTTCTCTCAACAATGTTTCTTTATACAATAGCAACACACCATAATTTTACCTCTATTGCAACAATGCTTCTTGCAGGTATTGCTCTTGGTGCTTTAAGCAGTGCTGTTGTGGGAACACTCATTTTTATCGCAAATGACCAACAACTCCGCGATATTACTTTTTGGAATCTTGGTTCTCTTGCAGCTGCCACGTGGTTGAAAGTTTTACTTATTCTTCCTTTTATCTGCATTGGTCTTCTTTTTTCCCCTCTTTTATCGCGGGCACTTAATGCTCTTGCTCTTGGAGAATCCGTGGCTGGCCATGTTGGTTTTCAGATTCAATGGATTAAAAATATTACTATTTTTCTTGTTGCTCTTATGTGTGGTAGCGCAGTTGCTGTTAGTGGTGGCATTGGTTTTATTGGTATTGTTGTTCCACATATTTTGCGTCAACTGATTGGTTCCAATCACTATTATCTGATTCCGTGTTCTGCTCTCTTAGGAGCAGCATTGCTTATTTTTGCTGACACCTTTGCACGTTTAATTGTTGCCCCTGCAGAATTGCCGATTGGAATCGTCACAGCACTTTTTGGTGCACCATTTTTTTTGTGGATCCTCATATGCAAAAGAGGAACAAATTTTTCATGATTGAAGCAATCAATATTGGCGTTCAACGCGGAAAAAAAAAGATTCTTAGTAATATTAGCTTTCAAGCTAAAAGTGGCGCTCTCACCGTCATTATCGGTCCTAATGGATCTGGAAAAAGTACTTTCATTAAAGCGCTGAGTGGAGAGCTTTTTTACAGTGGAAAAATGACCATAAATGGTTATGACATTAACCAGACAAAAAACTGTAAAATGGCAGAGATGCGCGCAGTGCTACCGCAATCAACAATGGTAACATTTCCCTTTTTAGTTCATGAAATAGTCGCACTTGGTCTCTCTATAAACAAATTTACTATTTCTAAAACCGAATTGCAAAACCTTATCCAAAAAGCTTTAGAGCGGGTTGGTCTTGCTGACTACGCTGATCGATACTACCACCAGTTATCAGGAGGAGAACAAGCCAGGGTGCAACTTGCTCGTGTCCTTTGCCAAATATGGGAGCCAGTGTATCATGGAATTTCTCGTTGGATGATATTAGATGAACCTATTGCTAACCTTGATATTCAACATCAGCTTGTTGTAATGGATATTGCTAAAAATTTTGCCCGTTGTGGTGGTGGCGTTCTGACTGTTCTCCATGATCTTAATCTTGCCTCACATTATGCAGATAAAATAATATTGCTAAGACAAGGAACAATTTATTGCGAAGGGAGCGTTTCTACCGTTTTGACAACACAAAATCTACGTGATGTTTATCACTGTGCTTTAATTGTTTCAGCATTACCTAAAACAGATGCTCCATTTATACTGCCTCATACAGCATCTAGCCTTTAAAATAGCGTATTGTTTTCCGAAAATCTGTTTGCTTAAATCAAAATGTTAAAGTGCATAATAAAAATGAAATATGTAGATGCGTTGAGGAATCCTTTTGTTTTAATGGACTCTTTCCTGTATCGTGGCATGTTATTTTTGGAAGTTATCCGTGCTCCCTTTCCGCAAAAAGTATTTAGAATTTAGTTGTGCTGTTACAGCTTATTTTCATAATACACAGAGAAATTGCTTCTCTCCTTCTACCATACTTCTCCTTTCTGAAAATGATATAAAAAGTTCAAGTGAATACCTCTATAATGGTAGGCGGTGTAAAGTTAGATATGTTATTATTGTTGTTTTGCTGAAATATTTAATAGAGGCTTCATACTTTTTTCTCATTTAATAGTATTATTTTTTCTCATAAAATCGCGTACTTTATCTGTTTTTTTTTAAATAGAAAAGGTATTAATTTATCTCCATAATTTATCGCCCCTATTTTGAGTTAAAAGAAACAAATACATTCGTGTTTTCTTACTTTTTTTCTTGTTATTATGAAAAAATCATTTATTGACAAATCGTAAGAAAAATTGATGCCTGAACGAAATCCTTTTGAACACGGACAAAACAATGCTCTTATGAACAACCACAATGCAAAGACAGTTATGCTATATGGGAAAAAATATAATAATAATGTTTATCTGTTATTTCGTAAGTATAAATAAAAGTATTATAACTCACATTTTTTTATAATTTGTATTTTAAATTTTGAAAATATTGTAAATTTATTTTTATTCATTTGCAAAGTGTTTTTTATCATTTTTAGTTATCTTAGTTTATTGCTCATGATCTCTTCACTACTTACGTAAAAAAGAGCGGATTTGCTCCGCATTAAAAAAGCATGAAGGGTTCTAGATTATTTATCACTCTATGGTCCTTAGATTTTATGACATAAACAACTGTTGTATCAACAGGCCGTGTTTCTCTCCCACCTATTTCAGTAGGAATCATATTGTGCATGTGCACCAGCCAATTCTGTTGTCACTGTAATGGATTCATAGTGATAAAAGGGGTTTCTTTTACCAATGTCACTAGCATTCCATACCAACTTCATAATACTGAAAATTGTGCGTATGCTCACCAGATTCCTCCATGGTACAAGTATGCGTATGCGATTTAATGATATCTTATTGCTCATCTGCAAACTGTCTATCCTGATCTAAACCACAACCGTTATCAAAACCACGTAACAACACCCCCTCTAAGATCGAGAATTTTAAAGGTTTTATCATTGTCTTTTCCATACCTATCTCCTGTTGCTTTGAATAATTGTGGATAATCTTTGCGCTTATAAGTAGCTCCATCACATAAAAACCAACCGCTTGGAATTTCTTGCATAGCAAAGGTCGCAATAAACTCGCAAAGAAAAATTTCTACCTTTGGTGGTAGAAGAGGTGTTGGATTTAAGAGATACCAGCCATCACAATCTTCCATTGAAACATCAGCATTATATACCACTTCATAAATACCATCTGTTTGTAGCTCTTCGCCTTTTAATGGTACAACACCCATACTGGTTGCTTTCTAGAGTGGCTTCTCCCCTATGTTATGTAAGAATTATTGTTGTCGTACCAGCATTCGCAGCACGAGACTTAAAACGTATAATATTATCATTTTTGTATTTCTCTATAGTTGAAGCTGTTTTCAACGTGATAAATGTTGTTTTATCTTCCACATTCACCATAAAACTTGAATTAATAGAACCCGCCACTATCTGAATTAACATTTTCATCAGCCTTTAGTGACAAATCATAAATATTAGACATCATAATCCCCCATTATTTTACAACTCTTCTAAAAATTTCTCTTCTGTGCGCTAGAGCATAACCGTCCCTTCACCACTCATTTAATAATTCATATACTGCTGCACTATCCGTTTTTAATTATTTATTTTTCTTTGACTCTGTCCAATTAAATAAACTAAATACACCGTAACTTTTACAACAGCAGTACAAATACATCCATCTGCCATGCAATTGCCTCATCAGACGTTATAACTATTGTTCTGCTGTAGCCATGCGATTATGTTTTTAAATTTTCTACCTTATTACAAAATCTATAAATATCACTCATAAAATCCCTTGCTGTGGATTTCATATAATCGTTGCTGAACGCAACAACTTACCAGATTCATAAAAATCTGCTAAAATAGGCGAAATTTTAATGTTAAATTTTATAGCTCTTTCAATATCTTAAAATTGTCTCATTTATGCTATCTATACGTTTTAAAGAATAACTACAGCTTCTTGATCTGTAATTGCAAAACTTTCATATGTTCTCAGTATCAAACAAATTTTAAAAGTTTTCTCTGATTTCCTTAAGCTAACCATCATGTTTTTATCTGCATGTAGATACCCCTTAAAACATATTCTGTTTCATTATTTTTTCCTGCAAAGCTTTAACCAGATAAATATAAGCGCTCTTTGATTCTGCCTTTACATAGCCTAGCACTCCGTGGAAATGCACCAAACAGAACAAATTTTCCATACCTCAGCTTAATTTTAGAATAACATATTCTCAACATAATAACGACGCACCGCATATTTCCACAAAATATGAAAAATACGTTCAATCAGCTTGACGTGAATTGAAAAACGCAAACTCGCACCCCACTTTCCAGAAAAACACATGTAACTGATCTTTGAAAACCAGCTCGCTATAATCGTCCATTCCCCTCCCACACTTAGTACAACTAATCGCTTTTGTATTTTGTTATATATAGATTTTTTTGCAAGAGCAACAAATCCCTTCGAGCAGAGACTTACAATTATAGAAGTTCCCTCTTCTCATGATTACATAGGAATAAACGTTCAGCAAACTGTTTTAATAGCCAATTCTGCCTTATTAAATCAATATAGAAAAATATCTCTCATCATCGAGCTTGTGATATTATGACCATAATCCAAAAATTGAAGAATTACTTGATTATCGTAAAATCTCATCGACGATTCCTCAAGCTGATAATCGTCCTTTCAACAATCATAATTTTTAGTTGCACGTTTAATTATCTCCTTATCTCCCAAAAAATCTTAAGAAATAATTTCTGAAATTAACAGAATACAAACAAATACATCTGATCTTCCCCTGCCATGCTTATAGCTAAGATCAAACCCTCACTGCTATTTTTATTGCCAAGATTCTTAATAACCTTAATCATGAATTCTTCAAAAAATATATAGAAAATACTTTCTATTAAAAAAACGATCAATTTCAAACAAATGTTACTCTATTTCACCTAATATAATTGTAAGATTTTATACCGTTCCTGTTGTAGATAAAATAATCATCTGTGATAAAAACGGTAAAATTTTCATCTAACACAGATCTGATGACATATTTTAAAAATTGCAACCGAATAGATAAAAATGAGCAATGAGACGTACTATGATTTCAGGAGCAAAAATATCACAATTCAAAGCACCTTTCGTAAAATAGAAAACATCATATAAAGAATGCTAATTACTAAAGACTGGCTACTGGATCAGCCTAAGAGATACACGAAAATACAGAATAAAGGATAAAACCATAGAAACAACAAATATAAGTCCCATTATTTTGATAATAAATTTTTGATATTGCTGTTCTTTACATAAAACCTTAGCATTTAATTTTTCACTTCATAATACCTGTTTTTATTTTCCTAAAATTCTCTAAAATCGCTCAAAATATATTTTTATGATTGACAATATGGATATTTAAGCCAACCATATTCATATTAACAAAAGTATTTTCCGTGGGAGGAGGAATGCAAATATTAAAATAGATATTGTATCAATTTTTCAAAATAAATTTTCTTGAGCTTTATTGGGTTTGCTTTTCTATAAAGTGGTACTGTTCTTATTCATCCGCATACTCGTGATTGATAATTTGAATACATCCCTATTAACATAGCAGCCTATTTTTGAACTATTTGTCTATAAGGAAAAAGTTTGTGCAGAAAAATACTCCATCAATCAGTTGTAGCCCTTTTCCCGCTTCACGCAAGATTTATCAACAGAGCCTTCTCTTTTCTGATGTGCGCGTACCATTGCGTGAAATTTCACTGACTGATGGTAGTGGTGAAAAATCTTTAAACGTTTACGATACTTCTGGCCCCTACACAGATAAGGATATGATCATTGATATTACAAAAGGCTTGCCAGCAATTAGCTTGCCTTGGCTTTCTAAGCGAGATGATACTGAAGCTTATCCTGCACGATTGATTAAACCTGAAGATAATGGATTGGCTTCTGGTAAAAACCTTACACCGCCCTTTAAACAAAAACGTCCCATTTTACGGGCAAAAAATGGCAAAGCAGTTACACAAATGGCTTATGCACGCGCAGGCATTATTACCGAAGAAATGGAATATGTGGCTGTACGAGAAAATGAAGGATTAGCAGTAAAAGAACGGCAAGATGTGTCATCAAATGAAATATTTTCTGGATCAATACCAGAAATTTATACTGCCGAATTTGTTCGCAATGAAATTGCTTGTGGACGCGCCATTATTCCACAAAACATTAATCATCCAGAATGCGAACCCATGATTATTGGGCGTAATTTTCGTGTTAAAATTAATGCCAATATTGGCAATTCGGCAGTAACTTCATCTATGGAAGAAGAAGTTGATAAAATGGTTTGGGCCATTCGCTGGGGAGCAGATACGGTTATGGACCTCTCAACAGGTCGAAATATTCATAATATTCGTGAGTGGATTATCCGAAATGCCCCTGTTCCCATCGGAACTGTTCCACTTTATCAGGCACTCGAGAAAGTACAGGGTATCGCTGAAAATTTAACATGGGATATTTTCCGTGATACCCTTATTGAGCAAGCAGAGCAAGGTGTTGATTATTTTACCATTCATGCGGGATTAAGATTACCTTTTATCCCTTTGACCATTGATCGAGTAACGGGTATTGTCTCACGAGGTGGCTCTATTATGGCAAAGTGGTGCCTACATCATCACAAAGAAAGTTTTCTCTATGAGCATTTTGATGAAATTTGTGATATTGCACGCACATATGACATCTCTCTTTCATTGGGGGATGGATTGCGTCCTGGCTCTATCGCCGATGCCAATGATGAAGCCCAATTTGCAGAGCTTAAAACTTTGGGAGAATTGACAAAAATTGCTTGGGAAAAAGATGTACAGGTTATGATTGAAGGTCCTGGACATGTCCCAATGCACAAAATTAAAGAAAATATGGAGCAACAATTAGATCTTTGTCATGAGGCACCTTTTTATACTTTGGGACCTCTTACAACCGACATTGCTCCTGGTTATGACCATATTACATCAGCAATTGGTGCTGCTATGATTGGATGGCTTGGAACAGCTATGTTGTGTTATGTAACGCCTAAAGAACATCTAGGACTCCCCGATAGAAATGATGTAAAAATTGGTGTAATTGCTTATAAAATTGCTGCCCATGCCGCTGACCTTGCCAAAGGTTTGCCTAGAGCACAATTGCGCGATAATGCTCTTTCGCGTGCACGATTTGATTTTAGATGGCATGATCAATTCAACCTTTCTCTTGATCCGGAAACAGCCTGTGCTTTTCACGATGAAACAATGCCTAAAGAAGCCCATAAATTGGTGCATTTTTGTTCCATGTGTGGACCAAAATTCTGTTCTATGCGTATTTCTCATGATATTCGTGAGGATGCAGCAATAAGAAAAACAAAAGGGGAAGGTATGACCGCCATGGCTGAGAAATATCAAAAAAATGGTAGCCTTTATATGGAAATTATTTCTCCTCAAAAAGAGAAAGTAGACAGTTGAAAAACATTCTTATCAAAGGTGCAGGCGTAGGAGGATTAACGGTTGCTTTTATGTTACAGAAAAAAGGTGCTTCTGTTACTATATCATCCCCCCCTCATTCACCCATAGGAAGTGCTAGTTGGTATGCAGGAGGGATGCTCGCACCTTACTGTGAAAGAGAAAATGCGAAACAGATTGTTGAAGATCTTGGTATACAAGCCATACAGTGGTGGCATAAAACGCTCCCAAACCTTGTCATACAAAAAGGCACTTTGGTGGTTGCACCTACACGAGATAGAGGAGAGCTTGAACAATTTTCTGTACGCACGCATAATCACAAAACCATAGATAATACAGAGATAGCTCATCTTGAGCCAGATCTTGCAGAACGTTTTAACTGTGCGCTCTTTTATGAAAGTGAAGCCCATCTTGATCCTCGCAAAGCACTTATGGCTTTGAAAGAAAAACTTCTCAACAATGGAGCATGCTTTGTTGATGTAGAGACGGCTGAAACAAATTTTGATATTGTTATTGATGCGACAGGAATAGCACGTTTAGGAAAAGACAAAAATATACGGGGCGTGCGTGGCGAAATGCTTCTCGTGCACTGCACCGATATTAGAATTTCGCGTCCAATTCGTCTCCTCCATCCACGGTTTCCTCTCTACATTGTACCACGACAAAATAATATTTTTATGATTGGTGCAACAATGATTGAGAGTGACTTTGATGGTGCCATCTCGGTGAGATCAATGATGGAATTGCTCAATGCAGCTTATACCTTGCATCCTGCCTTTGCTGAAGCAGAAATTATTGAATCTGGCGTTGGTGTTCGTCCATGTTATCCTGATAACTTCCCTTCTGTGTATAAAGATGGTAACTGTATTTTTATTAATGGATTTTATAGACATGGTTTTCTTTTATCTCCAGAAATGGCAAAACAAGCAATGAAATTAGCATTGGAATAAAGTATGCAAATATTTGTTAATGGTGAAAAAGTCCGAACAGAAGTTATGACTCTCGATCTCTTGCTTGAAGAATTGGGGTATGAAGGAATTTGGCTTGCAACCGCTGTTAACGCTGAAGTTGTTCCCATAGATGCACGAAGTCAATTTGTCTTACATGAAGGAGATAAAATTGAAATTTTAAGCCCAATGCAAGGGGGCTAAAATTATGCTGAATCTTTATAAACGGCAATTTTCTTCCCGTCTTCTATTAGGTACAGCGCAATATCCTTCACTAAAAATCCTTCGTGATGCTATCCATAAATCAAATACAGAAATTGTGACTGTTTCCTTGCGCCGTGAAACTGCAGGTGGAAAACAAAGTGGACAATTTTGGCAATTTCTTCAAGAACTTGGAGTCACAGTACTTCCTAATACTGCTGGTTGTTATACTGTTAAAGAGGCCGTAATCACAGCGCAATTAGCAAGAGATCTTTTCAAAACAACTTGGATTAAACTCGAAGTCATAGGAAATCCAGATACCTTACAGCCAAATGTTTTTTCCTTAATTGAAGCAGCGAAAATTTTAAACAACGAAGATTTCAAAATTTTTGCTTATACAACGGATGATCTTATTGTTGCTGAAAAACTTTTCGATATTGGTTGCCGTGTTATTATGCCTTGGTGTGCTCCTATTGGTTCTGCCAAAGGACCTCATAATACTGATGGACTGCGTTCTATCCGTACTTACCTTCCTGATGCTACTCTTGTTATTGATGCCGGAATTGGACGCCCGTCACATGCCACCATTGCGATGGAACTCGGTTATGATGCAGTGCTGCTCAATACCGCAGTTGCTAAAGCAAGTGATCCTGTCTTAATGGCTGAAGCATTTTCCAAAGCTGTTCAAGCAGGACGTATGGGATATAAAGCTGGCATGATCGAGGCACGTGATGTAGCAATCCCTTCAACACCAATCATTGGAAAAGCAGTCTTTTCATGAAACTAGATCCATTTTATCTCATCGTTAATAATGCTGATTGGGTTGAACGTTTGCTCCCTCTTGGTATCAAGCTCGTACAGTTGCGTATAAAACATGAAAATCAACAAACAATCCGTCAACATATCAAGCGCGCAAAAAACATATGCAGTAAATTTGGAGCACAATTAATTGTTAATGATCATTGGGAAATAGCAATTGATGAAAAATGCAATTTTATTCATCTTGGACAAGAAGATTTAAACAATGCTGATCTTCACGCAATTCGTAAAAGCGGTATAAAAATTGGTCTTAGTACACATGATGAACATGAATTGGATATCGCACTCTCTGTTAATCCTGAGTATATTGCACTTGGTCCTATTTATCCGACAATCTTAAAAAAAATGAAATGGATACCGCAAGGACTAGAAAAAATCAAACAATGGAGAAAGCGGATTGGCACTTTACCTTTGGTGGGTATTGGTGGTTTAACGCCAGAACGCGCAGTTGATATTTTAAAAGCAGGGGCAAATAGTGCTGCTGTTGTAACTGATGTTATCCTTCATGAAAAACCTGAAGAGCGTGTACAGCAGTGGATAAAAGTGACAAAAACATGGCGTTGATACCTTCCATTCTTATTGTTGCGGGCACTGATCCAACGGGAGGTGCTGGTATTGTTCGTGATATAGAAACCGCTGCACATTTTCAAATAAAAGCAAATTTAGCAATCACTTGTGTTAACGTACAGGATGATGATTGCGTTGCCGAAATCATTCCAATGCGTGGAGACTTCGTCGCTGCGCAAATGCGTGCTGCCCTAAAAGCAAATCCTATAAGCGCAATAAAAATCGGTATGACGGGAACAAAAGCAATTATAGCAGAAATCTGTAACGTGCTGAAAGACTATCCCCATGTTCCAGTTATTCTAGACCCTGTACTTGTCGCTTCATCAGGAGGAAAACTAACAACGGAAACAATCATCGACACTATGATCGATAAACTACTTCCTCATGTTGATCTTTTAACACCAAATAGAGAAGAACTTGCTCTTCTTAGCCAAAGCCCATTGGCATCTCATAATGAGCAAGCAATACAACAAGCAAAAAAACTTCTATCTTTTGGTCCACTCTCGATATTGATAAAAGGTGGACATGCAGAGGGCCATTTAGTAACGGATAGCTTTATTAATGAAACTGAAATTCTGCATATTTCTGCACCACGTTTAACAGGAACAATGCGAGGAACAGGTTGTACCCTTTCCAGCGCTATTGCTGCGCATTTGGCGTTAAATGAATCTATAACTGAAGCAGTAAAAAAAGCAAAAGCATATACCCACACATTACTTTTAAACCACTGTCAAAAAGAGCTCTAAAATTAACATCACGTTATATTTCGTCAGCATCCCTATAATAATATTAGAAACGAGAATATTATAAAGCTTGAAGAATAATTCTATCTGCTTTATTCATAAGAGGATCGATAGTAAGAAAAAATAATGTCACACCAAACTCAGTATTCAATCTCATATAAAGAACTTCTAAGCTTCTATAAAGAAAGTGGTGCTGATGCCGTGCTGACTGATGCACCTATTAACCGTTTTTGCCAATCTGCTTCTTCAGAGAAAAAATCAACACAAAAAGCAAACATTTCTCATAATCAACAGACATCGCCAACTATCAAGTTGCATCATCATCTGCTGCCCAATCCTAGTGTAGTGCAACGTGAACCTTCTGCTACAGAAATAGCTAAAAGTGCGAATACACTTGATGAATTAAAATCTGCTCTTCTCGCTTTTAGTGGCTGCTCCTTAAAACTAACAGCGAAAAATACCTGTTTTTCAGATGGAACAGAGGGGAGCGCACTCATGCTTATCGGAGAAGCGCCAGGACGCGAAGAAGATATGCAAGGCATTCCTTTCGTTGGAAAAGCTGGTATATTGCTTAATAAAATCCTCGCAGCAATCGGACTCACAAGACAAAACGTTTACATAACCAATACTATTCCATGGCGTCCACCAGGAAATAGAACACCAACACCAAGAGAAGTCGCACTATGTCGTCCTTTCGTTGAACGACATATTCAGCTGGCTAATCCTCGTATTTTGATAGCATTAGGAGGAGTTGCTACGCAATTTCTTACAGGAACTCAAAATGGAATTATCCGAACAAGGGGGAAATGGCATACTTATGCAGGGGAAGGTGAAATTGAAATACCTGTTATGCCAACTTTTCATCCAGCTTATCTTCTCAGAACGCCGAGTCAAAAAAAGCTTACATGGATAGACTTCTTAGAAGTAAAAAACCGCTTAGATAATCTCTCGTAATTCTTCAGCCTTACCTGCCCCTAAAATAGAAACGTCTTTTCTCTCATTCGCACTCTTAAAATACAGTCAGGAAAAAATTATGGAACAACCAACAACACCCATTTATCGTTTGGAAGATTACCAACCAACACCTTACGCTATCCTCAAAACACAGCTTTACTTCTGTTTAGATCCCAAAAAAACTTCCGTGACAGCAACATTGTTGATTGAAGCGCGCCACAATACAAAGGAGGGAATGCCTCTTGCGCTTTCTGGTGATGATCTTACTCTCATTTCTGTCGCTATCAATGGTGAGGCATTGCCCTCAAACGCTTATAAAAGCACACCTTCATATCTAGAAATTACAAACCCACCAGTAACCCCTTTCACATTGCAATTGATCACAGAGCTGAATCCTGAAAGAAACCACAAACTCATGGGACTTTATCTTTCAAACGGTGTTTATTGCACACAATGTGAATCGGAAGGTTTCCGTCGTATAACTTATTTTTACGATCGCCCAGATGTTCTTTCTACCTATACAGTAACAATTGAAGCAAATTCTCAGAAAATCCCTATTTTGCTTTCCAATGGAAATCTCGTAGAAACAGGAACTCTTGAAGGTAACCGTCATTTTACCACTTGGGAAGATCCTTATCCTAAACCATCTTATCTCTTCGCTTTAGTTGGTGGTGATCTTGATAAAATAGAAGATTATTTCACCACCGCATCTGGTCGGCGTATCAAGCTTGGTATCTATGTAGAAAAGGGAAAAACAAAACGAGCAACTTATGCAATGGATGCTCTCAAACGTTCCATGCGCTGGGATGAGCAGTATTTCGGACGCGAATACGATCTTGATGTTTTTAATATTGTCGCTGTCTCCGATTTTAACATGGGAGCAATGGAAAATAAAGGACTTAACATTTTTAATGATAAATATATTCTTGCAGATGCTGAAACAGCAACTGATCATGATTACAGAAATATTGAACGCGTCATTGCACATGAATATTTTCATAATTGGACCGGTAATCGTATTACCTGTCGCGATTGGTTTCAACTCTGTTTAAAAGAAGGGTTAACTGTATACCGTGATCAGGAATTTTCCTCAGATCAGAATGTACGTAGTTTGCAGCGAATTAAAAACATAAAAACATTGAAATCTCAACAATTTACTGAAGATTCTGGACCACTTGCTCATCCTGTTCGCCCTCGCCAATACAGTCAAATCAACAATTTTTACACTGCAACCGTTTACGAAAAAGGAGCGGAAGTGGTTCGCATGGTGCATACTCTTTTAGGTTCTACGCTGTTTCGTAAAGGTATGGATCTCTACTTTCAGCGTCATGATGGACAAGCTTGCACAATTGAAGATTTCATTGCTTGTTTTGCTGAAGTCTCTGGTCGAGACTTCTCACAATTCATGCTGTGGTATGAACAAGCCGGCACACCCCATGTAGAAATCGACCATCATTATAGTGACGGCATTCTCACAATCCATGCAAAGCAACATATTCCAACAACACCGCAACAAAATATAAAAAAACCTATGCTTATCCCTATCGCTTTTGGACTCTTAGGACACAACGGAGAATCTCTCACCTATGAAGCTGATGCGGATATTCAATCAGATGTTATGCTTCTCTCCAAAGAAAACCAAACATTCATATTAAGAGGAGTGAGGGAAAAACCGGTTTTATCACTGCTTAGAAACTTCTCTGCACCTATCAATCTACACACTCCATTCAATGAAAGCGAACTCACCTTTCTTGCCCAAAATGATAGTAACCAAATTAATCGCTGGCAATCACTGAACCATTTAATGACGCAAACGCTCATTCAAGCCATTCAAGATGAAACAAAAGCGAAAGAGGGTATGTCCTCTGCTTTAATAAAATTGATTGAAACTATCATTACAGATGAAAGTCTTGAACCTGAATTTCGTGCATTTTGTTTAAGTTTACCAAGCGAAGTTGAACTTGCCCATACACTTGGTAAAAATGTTGATCCAGAGCGTATTCACCATGTGCGCAATCAGTTTTTAGCTTCACTAGCGCATACACATCAAGGACTCTTCACAAAAGTTTATATGCAAATTGGAACTCATGAACCTTATTCACCAAACACTATACAAGCCGGAAAACGAGCATTGCGGAATGTTATGCTAGACTATCTCTCCATCGCTGAAGCACAACCAAATCGTGCTGCTACACAATATGCAACTGCTAATAATATGACTGACCGTATGGCTAGTATAACTACGTTAGTAAACCGCTTTAATAAAAGTGAGCAGGCGCAAAATGCCTTAAATGATTTTGAACGTCGTTATCGCCATGATCCTTTGATCATGGATAAATGGTTCTCCATTCAAGCAATGGTTGCAGGAGCATCAACACTTGACCATGTTCAAAAGCTTATGCAACATCCTCTTTTTGCAAAAAATAACCCCAATCGTGTGCATGCCTTAATTGGTGTCTTCGCGTCTCATAACTTAACAGGCTTTAACAGAGTTGATGGTGCTTCCTATGATTTTCTTTGCCAAATTATTTTAGAAATTGACAAAAAAAATCCACAACTTGCTTCGCGATTGCTAACAATGATGCGCTATTGGCGACAATTAGAACCCATTCGGCAACAAAAACTTGAAACCGCATTAAAAACAATTGCAGCAGCTCCTCAATTGTCAAGCGATGTAGCTGATATCAGCAATCGTATACTTGCTTAAAAAAACATTATAATCAATATGCCATAGTATTTTTCATGCAAACACATGATTTAGCTCTTCGGCAATGGTAAGCCTCATAAACAGGTTATTTAGATCTGTTTATGAGGCATATTCAGATTCCTTTTCATTTCCATACTCCATGCTCATAAAAGTAAAATTGCTTTTTTTAAAAAAAAGACTGGACAGAAGACTCCTGTTTTGATTCATTGCTCCCTATGGGTTTACTATGAATATTGAAGCAGTTTTTAAATTACATTATTCCATAATTAAAGGAACTAAAGATGGCTAAATTGGACGCATATCATGCGCCAACGGAGGTGTATACTGATTCAAAATCAAGCGCTCAAAATCATAAAGCGCAGAAAGAGCATATTAATCTGTTTTCCGGTTCAGCCTATCAAAAACTTCTTTTTGTTGAACCTTGGCTGCGACGTTCACTCCCATTTGTAATTCTTGCATTTCTTGTTATACTAGCAGCAATCCGTTTCTTATCAATCTATGATTGGCGCAATACAATTGATACGAACACGCGTTCCACCATCACTCTCTTAGCTTCTCATATTACCAATACAATTGATCGCGACTTGCTTGCCGCCGCTCAACAAAGAAAAGCCACTGCTCTTTCTCATAATCATTTGCAAAACATCTTTACCAATCTTCGTAACAAAGGTCTTATCAAAACCAGCACTATTATTGCTATTGTCGATCAAAAAGGAAATGTCTTAGCCTCATCAAGTTCAGAGATTCCTTTTGGAAAGCCTTTAGAGGATTTTACCTCTGAGAGCATTGCTTTACAAGCTCTGGGACAACACGCTGGAATTATGAAAATAACAATAGGAAAAAATGCCCCTGCACTTGCTTTACTGCACAAAACAGAAAATGGACAATATGGTGTTTTCGTCAGCGAAAAAACGCAACATATCTATATGGAATGGCACAAAATTTTCTCGCTAAATATGACCCTGTTTATAGCAACTACAGGTGTTATTTTGGCTCTTTTCTATGCTTATTACAATCAAATTGTACGTGCACGTAATACAGATTTAATTTCAGAAAAAATTCAAACCCGTATTGATATGGCCATGATGCGTGGACGCTGTGGACTGTGGGATTGGAATATGGCACGTGGACGTGTTTACTGGTCACGGGCAATTTATGAAATGCTCGGTTATATACCTCAGGACGCATTGCTATCAATTTCCCAAATTACCGCCATTATTAATCCAAATGATGCAAATTTTTTTGATCTTGCTCAGGAATTAATGGGCGGTAAAAAAAAGCATATCGATATTAATGTCCCTATGCGCCACGCCGATGGTCATTATGTTTGGATGCGCATTCGTGCTGAAGTTACGGATGAAGAAGAACCTCATTTAGTTGGTATTGCCTTCGATATTAGTGAACAACGCCAATTGGCAGAAGAAACAGCACAGGCCGATCTTCGTATCCGCGATGCAATTGAAAATATTTCTGAATCTTTTGTGTTATGGGATTCGGAAGGACGTTTAGTCATGTCCAACAGCAAATTTTGCGAATATGCTGCGATCCCTAAACAAGTGTTACAATCAGGTATCCAACGTGCAACCGTCGAAGCTATGGCCCGCCCTGCAATTAGTGAATATCCCCTCAAAGACGATGGTACCGGTAATTTAACCAGTATTCGCCAAACTGCAGATGGTTGTTGGCTAAAAATTAATGAACGGCGCACACAAGATGGAGGACTTGTTTGTATTGGTACAGATATTTCTGAGCTTAAACAACAACAGGAAAAATTTGAAGACAGTGAAAGACGCCTTTTTTCTTTCATTCAAGAACTCAAACGTGCTCGAGGAAATGCTCAACAACGTGCAACAGAAGTTGAAAAACTTAATAAAAGTCTCAAGGCAGAAAAAGAGCGTGCTGAAAGTGCCAATAAAGCTAAATCAGAGTTTTTAGCTAATATGTCCCATGAATTGCGCACTCCACTTAACGCTATTCTAGGATTTTCGGATATCATGTTGCAATCCACCTTTGGCCCTCTTGGTTCAGAACGCTATAAAGAATATATGCACGATATTTACAATTCAGGAACACACCTGCTAACCCTTATTAATGATATCCTTGACATGTCAAAAATCGAAGCTGGTAGATTTTCCCTTAATTACAACAACATAAATCTCGAGCCCATTATCAGCGAAGCGGTGCGAACACTCACACCACAAGCTCAAGAAAAAAATATTTCTGTTACAACAAATATTGCTCCAGAACTGCACGCAGAAGTTGATATTCGTGCCATGAAACAGATCTTCCTTAATCTTATCTCTAATGCTGTTAAATTTACACCCTCTGGAGGGAGTATTGATATTTGCGCTTTTAGGAAAAAGAATAACCTTATTTGTAAAATTAAAGATACAGGAGTTGGTATTCCTCAATCAGCGATAAAAAAACTTGGACAACCTTTTGAACAGGTCGAAAATCAACTCACTAAAACCCATACTGGTTCAGGTCTTGGCCTGGCTATTTCACGCTCCTTGCTGGAACTCCATAAAGGAAAACTTGAAATTGTCTCTAAAGAAATGAAAGGCACAACTGTAACCATTACAATGCCTATTAAACAAAGTTAAATTCCTCTTTTTGTTCCCTTTGTAGTAAAATCTTTTTTCGCCTTATGCCCCAACGATAACCGGAAATAAAACCATTCTTGCGTACCACCCGGTGACAAGGAATAACCAACGCTAACTCGTTACACGCACAAGCATTAGCAACTGCACGAAAAGCTTTAGGCATACCGATATGTTGTGCTAATGATTCATATGAAATTGTCTCTCCACACGGTATCTTACATAACACCGCCCATACTTTCTGTTGAAAGACTGTGCCATTTATATCTAAGGGAAAATTGTATTTCCTTGCCAACTTGGGAGTTTCTATCATTGCTATAATGTGTGCAACTTCTCTCTTAAATATATTGTCATTATCCACTTTTTTTGCATCACCAAAACGTACCATGAATTCCTGTATTAATTGTTCTGTAGTATCTCCAAACGCTATATTACAAATCCCCTTTTGAGACTTTGCTACCAAAAGCCCCCCTATTGAGACGTTTCTCAAACAAAATATTTTCTTTTGAGAACTGTTCAGTATTTTAGCCTTTCTTATATTTCTAAAAGATTTAAACAGCACAAATAAAATAAAGAGATTTCCTCATCGCACTCTTTACAAGATAAAACAAAACAAATTCCTAAGGAAACAGAAAAGTGATTCTTACCAAAGGTATTTCAAACAAGATAACTTCTCTCTTTAAAAGAGATGTTTCACAATATATACTTGAAACAATAAAAGCTCCATTCAAAAATGGAGCTCTTTTAAAATTCAAAATTGCAACAAATTAAAATTTGTACGCTACGCCAATACGGAAATCATTCGTTCTGTAGTTAATTTTTACCCTTTCATGTGCTAATTTCTTCTTACGATAATCTGAATAGCGATATTCTGCACGTACAATAAAATTATCAATCATTGCAAAATCAATACCACCTCCAAGGGTATAACCAATCATCTTCTTTTTCTCATCATGCCACAAATCTGTAGAATCATCTGCTCTACTTGTTGTATCACCTGTTATCTCATAAATATTTCGAAGCTGCGTATAAGCGACGCCTCCTGCAACATAAGGCATTATACGATCAGCAGAAAGACCAATTCGCACGCGCATAGCACCAAACCATTTTTGTTTTAAAGTATGGTGCACAATTTGATCAGACATCATCTCATTTTCTTCCACGAGATCTTCTGTTGAACCCGTTATTCTGAGCTCTTCTGATACGACTGTAGTTTTGTCCTTCCTCGACGACTTAATGTCTTTTGTACTCTTTTTATCAGACCACATTATATCTGTATCAATACCTATAATAAAACCATCATCGATATCAACATTGTAACCTGCATAAACACCACCTACGAAACCAGAAAGTTTAGGAAAAAGCTCCTTTCTAATTGGAATCCACTTTCCTACACTCTGATCTCTTAAATAACTTGAATTAACCTTACTTGAAAAACCACCAATTTGACCCCCAAAGTAAAGCCCCGCCCAAGAAAACGCCGGAACCGTAACAATAGGTACCGGATATTCTGGTACATTAACATCCACTGCTTGTACTTCAGAAACTAAAATTAAAGAAAGAATAGATGCTGTAATTAAGTATTTTGTAGCCATAATTGCTCCCCTAAAAGCTAATGTTACAACTAATAATTGAATTTATTCATATTTTTTCAAAAAATCTATAGTAAAAATGATACAGTTACATAATAAATAAAATTTATATTCAAAAATATAATAAAAATTTAAACAAAAATTATGATAATCTCTAAAGTATTATAAACTGTACTTGTTGCATCTTTCATCATTGCGCAGCAGTGGGCATATAATCATAATATCAATTACTGAAAAAAATGAGATTTTCTTACGCAATCAGTAAAGCTTGTTGCTCTCCTTCACTCAATATATTTTCGTTCTGCATCTGTTAAAAACACACATAACTACAATCTGTGTGAAATTTTGTAGCATCTCTGGGCTTATGACTGTATATGATTTAGTATGCTTTTCTATAATTAAGTGGATGATATGTCATGGATACACATTAACTAAGAAAAACTGATAAAGGGTGCTATCCATTAAAAGACGGAAAAAAATTTTCCAAACTTTCTTCATGAACAATAATACCTAGAATGAACTGATTTTAGTACAAAAAACATAAAAACCAGTGTAGGAGATGAAATACAAATAGGTTTTGCTGTTTATTCTCTTAAAATCCACGCTTAAATAAAATATAAAAAAGATAAAAAGTTATTATAATGTATTCAGTATTTCATTACACGTGTAAAAGCTGAACATACTGATTGTTCAGTTTCCTCAAGTAATTTTTCGACACGAAGCAAATCCGGCTCTCCAACGCACCTTAACAAAAGATCACTTAATCCAGGTGGCATATCATGAGAATCAATAGAAGAATTTAAGCAAAGTCGTATAATTTGGCTCAAATTTGTATAGAGTCTATAGGCATGATGTAAATCAGAAATAAATGACTGATTAAGAAAACTGTCTGGCAACTGGGCTAAAATATCCGTTGTAGTCGCTCCAATTTGAAATACAATCACATGCGTAATAAGAGCAAATTGAGCAATAAACTCTAAGTCCATGATACCACCAGGCATTGTTTTCAAATCCCATTGATTCTCTGGCGGCTTTTCTTTTGCAATCAAAGTACGCATTTCACATACCTCTTTTGCTACATCCTTCTTATTACGAGGAAAAGAAATAATTTCACACACTTCTTTCTCTAACTTTTGTAAAAAATCAGGATCCCCTGCAATGCCCCGTGCCCGTGTTAAAGCTAGATGTTCCCATATCCACGCTTCTTTGCGATAATATTTTTTAAAAAATTGAAAAGAAACAGCAACAGGTCCTTTATTTCCTAATGGTCGCAATCTTAAATCAACAGCATAAAGGATACCTTTGCTTGTAAAAGCAGATAAAGCTGCAACCAAACGCTGTATCAAACGGGTATAATATTGAGGGATATAGAGAGGTTTTTCTCCATCAGATATTTCTGCATCCTCATCATGTTCATAAAGAAAAATAAGATCAACATCTGAACCAGCCGTTAATTCATGGCTTCCAAGCTTTCCCATACCCAATATTCCAACACGTCCTCCTTTAATACTTCCATGAAGACTTGAAAATTCTTTTTGAACCGCAGCAAATGTTTTTGCAATCATAATATCGGCAAGTGCGGTAAACGCAAAACCTGCTACTTCTCCCGTAATTGCACCATTTAAAATCCTAACACCAATCAAAAAACGTTGCTCATCAGCAAAAACCCTTAAGTGATTCAAAATTTCTTCATAAGAAGTTATACCTTCAAGAAAACACTCAAGCCGTTTTTCTAGATAAGTTTTCGTTGGTAATTCTGAAAAAATAGTTGGATCTAACATTCCATCAAAAACGTGTGGTTTACGTGTAATAATTTCCGCAAGACGTGGAGCAGCTCCCATGATGAGCACCAGCATATCCAAAAGAGAGGGATTAGATTGTAACAAACTAAAAAGCTGAATTCCTGAAGGTAAACCTTGTAAGAAACTATCAAAACATAACATCACTTCATCAGCCCGTTTTGTCGCACCAAAAGCTTTCAAAAGCGCTGGGGTTAATTCCGTTAATCTTTCACGCGCCTCTGCAGATTGCGTTGCTTTATAACTCCCACAATGAAGTGTGCGCATAATACGACAAATATCACTTGCTCTTTCAAAACCTAAACGGCTTAACGTTATTAATGTCTCTGGATCATCTTCTTCTCCTGTAAAAACTAAATTGCCAATTTCTAAACCAAGTTCTTGTTCATTCTCAAACAGCGCCGCATAATGTTTTTCAACAACTCGGAAAGTTTTTAATAAATCACGGATAAAACTGCTGTTCTCTTGATAGCCCATCAAATATGCAACACTGGTAAATTGCAAAACATCATTTGGGAGAAAATGTGTTTGTTCATCTGCAAGCATCTGAATACGGTGTTCCACATTTCGTAAAAAAGCATAACTTTTTACAAGACTATCTCTTGTTTTCTCACTGATCCAACCAAGCTTGTGAAGTTCTGTTAACATTGCAGCTGTCTGACGTCCACGCAATTGAGGAAAGCGCCCACCAGCAATGAGTTGTTGTGTCTGAACGAAAAACTCAATCTCGCGAATACCCCCCCGTCCTAACTTTACATTATGACCGTAAGCGGCAATTTGACCATAATTTTTATACGCATGGATTTGACGTTTAATCGAATGAATATCAGCAATTGCAGCATAATCTAAATATTTCCGCCACACATAGGGAAAAAGCTCTTTGAGAAAGTTAAAGCCTGCCTTTTTATCGCCAGCTACCGGACGTGCTTTAATCATAGCCGCTCTTTCCCAATTTTGTCCACGCCCCTCATAATAACGCAACGCAGTCCTTACCGGTAAAGCCAAAGGAGTTGAACTTGGATCTGGTCGAAGTCGAAAATCAAGACGGAAAACATACCCCTCTGCAGTACGTTCTTGAATGATATGGATTAATCGGCGCACCATTTTAGAGAATACATCGATACTTTCAGAAAGATTCCCAATATGCGGCGATGTCTCATCAATGAAAACAATAAGATCAATATCAGAAGAATAATTAAGTTCTCCTGCTCCTAATTTTCCCATTCCTAATATGATTAAACCACAGTCTTTTTCTGGATCATCACGATTCGATAAACTTATCTTACCGTGATCATGTGCTTCTCTTAAAAGAAAACGGAGAGCCACACCTAATATCACTTCGCCCAAATGCGTCAACCAAGCGCATGAAATTTCGTAAGTAAAAACACCGCTCAAATCAGCTAAAGCGATGAGAATATGTGCTTCCAATTTTTTGTGTCTTAAAGCCGCCATCAATGACGTTTCATGTATGGATTCATTCTTATCTATAAGTGCAATATCATCCATAATTTCGCTCAGTCTTGTTTCTATGTCAACATTCAATAGGGGACTGAGATAGGATGGATTAGCGATTAAAACCTCACGTAAAAAAGGCGATAAGGTCATGACCGCACTTATGAAGTCAATCTGCTTTCCCTTGCCTAAAATATAGGAAACAAGTGGTTCTAAATTTTCTTTCCTCGCTTGTTCTTCCATGTCTTTTAACCATTGAGAGCCACTCTCATCAAGAGGACATAAAGGGAGAAGCTGTGTTTTTAAAAAAGCATTTTTCATCTGCACTTCCTTAAAAGGCATTTTACCTTTTTTCTACGCATTATACTGCAAAGAAAAATAGTTATCGGTGTTAAAATCAAATAGTGAAACAAGACCAAATTCAAGGAAATAATAAAACAGCCCTAAGCCCTGGATTTGCATTTTCAAGCAATAGTTCTCCCCCATGCAATTTCATAACAGCTTTTGCTATACTTAACCCAATACCAAAACCTGGCCGTGTACGACTTTCTTCAAGGCGAACAAATCGTTCTGTCACTTTTTCACGTTTATCTGCTGCAATTCCTGAACCATTATCGCTAACGACAACCAACAAATGTTCACCACGATATTCCATCGATAAGCAAACTTCTGCCTTCCTTCCATCTTTGGGCGCATATTTAATCGCATTATCAATAAGATTAAAAATTGATTGTGCAATAAGCTCACGATTCAACTTGAGCTCTTTATCAAATATATCTCCTAATCGAAGCAGAATACCTGATTCTTCAGCAAAAGGTTCATAAAGCTCAACGGCATCTTCAAGGATTAGCTTCACATTCATCGTCTCAAGATGCTCAATCGTACTGCTTGCTTCAATACGCGAAATCATTAAAATAGCATTAAAAGTCCGAATAAGTTGATCTGATTCAGTGATAACACAATCAAGTGCTTGACGATATTCAAGCTTAGTTTTTTGCCCAGAAAGCGCTGCTTCAGCACGGTTTCTAAGGCGTGTCAGTGGCGTTTTGAGATCATGAGCAATGTTATCCGAAACTTGACGAAGACCAATATTTAATTCTTCAATGCAATCTAACATAACATTAAGATTAGCAGACAAGCGATCAAATTCATCCCCTACCCCAGAAACAGGTAAGCGCCCACTAAAATCACCATCCATCAAGCGCTGTGACGCAGCCGTCACATGATCAATCCTTTGCAGTGCGCGCCTACCAACGAAAAACCATATGAGTAAAGCACCACCAACCATTGCTGCAAGAGCAATCATGACTGCTTTACGAATAACCGCTGCAAAACGTTCTGGTTCATCCAAATCCCGTCCCACAAGAATCTTCATAGCATTGGGTAAATCAACAATAATTGCCAAAGCGTGATGTTCACCTGTTTTTCCATGTTCTTCCAAACGTGAATACAAAAAAGAATTCGAATGAAAACCATTTTGATTCAAAATACCTAATTCAATGCGCGCAACATTGCCTGCTAAAATACGTCCCATAGGATCAGTAACAAGATAAAGAAAAGCTCCTGGCTGTCGTGAGCGATAATCAATCGTGCGTATCAGTAAAGGTAATCCACCGTAATTATAAGCATTTTCGATACGTTTCAACTCTTCACGCAAAGCCTGTTCCGTTTGCTCGGTTAACAATGAAATAGAAAATGCCGTTATATAAATAGAAAGCCCTGTTGCAACTAACCCAAACAATAAAATATAAAGTGCTGAAAGTCTTAGCGCTGTTGTGCGCATTATATTGATCAAACGATTCATCGTTTTTTGTCTGGCGCTTTCAACATGTAACCAGCTCCACGCACAGTATGAAGAAGTGGAACATCAAAATCTTTTTCAATTTTTGCTCTTAAACGGGATATATGAACGTCAATGATATTTGTTTGTGGATCAAAATGGTAATCCCAAACATTTTCTAAAAGCATAGTGCGTGTAACAACCTGCCCAGCATGCCGCATTAAATATTCAAGTAAACGAAACTCTCGTGGTTGCAATACGATATTTCTATCACCTCGTTTCACCGTGTGTGTTAGCCTATCAAGTTCAAGATTGCCTACGTAATAAACAGTTTCTACTCCTTTAGAATTTTTTCGCCGTTGCAACACTTCAACACGAGCAAGAAGCTCAGAAAAGGCATAAGGCTTTGTTAAATAATCATCACCCCCCGCACGCAAACCCATCACACGATCATTCACTTGCCCTAAAGCTGAAAGGATGAGAGCTGGTGTTTTGTTGCCTTTAGAACGTAATTCAGTAATGATAGAGAGACCATCACGATGCAAAAGCATCCGATCAACAACCATAACATCATAATTTTCCGTCTCAGCTAGAACATATCCCGTATCTCCATCATATGCAACATCAACTGAGTGCCCTGCTTCTCCAAAAGCTTTTTCGAGATAACTCCCCGTCTCATGATCATCTTCGATAACGAGTATCTTCATAAAACGCATCTCCGTTATTTTATTAAATCGTGTTGTAGGATAGAAGTCTACAAACCCCCTATCCTACCATTAAATAAGGTATTATTTTTTGAAAATTGGCAGAGGAACAAAACGATTTTGATCCTTTGTTCGCACTTGTAGAAGTATAGCTGGCCGTCCCAGCTTTTGCGCATTTTTAATTGCATCAGTAATATCAGAGACTTTTTTAATAGGTTTATTATTTACTGTCACAATCACATCACCTGGTTGTATTCCTTTATCTGCAGCATCTGAATCCGAATCTACATCAGTGACAACCAATCCCAAACCATCATCAGACGGCGCTATAACCAAACCATAATCTTCTAATGTTTCATCTGAATCACTGCGTTCATCTGAATATTTTGAACCCTCTTGCTTATCTACATTTTCAGACATTGAAGCAAGTTTAACCTTAATATTTTCCTCTTTACTCGCTCTCCAAACACCTAATGTCACTGTCTCCCCTGGACTCATATTTGCAATACGCTTCGCTAAATCACGAACATCATTAACCTTTTCACTGTTCACAGAAATAATCACATCACCTGCCTTAATACCAGCTTTTTCTGCTGGTCCCTTTGACGGATCAGCCACTAAAGCGCCTTTAGCCTCTTTCAAACCTACAGAATCAGCAATCTCTTTCGTTACAGGCTGAATCTGAACCCCTAACCAACCACGCTGAACTGAACCTTTTTTGATAAGTTGTTGCACAACCTGTTTGGCTGTCGCTGCCGGAATAGCAAAAGCAATCCCAACATTTCCTCCAGAAGGAGAAAAAATTGCTGTATTAACCCCAACAACCTGTCCATTAAGATCAAAAGTCGGACCGCCAGAATTTCCTCGATTAACAGCAGCATCAATTTGAATAAAATCATCATAAATATCAGCGCCAATCTCACGGCCACGCGCCGAAACAATACCTGCTGTTACCGTTCCACCAAGACCAAATGGATTGCCGATAGCAACAACCCAATCACCAACGCGCAGCTTTGAATCATCACCAAAATCAACATAGGGGAATTTTCTTTTTTCATCTACTTTCAAGACTGCAAGGTCGGTTCGCTTATCCGTTCCAATAAGCTTTGCACTCACTTCTGTACCATCGTCAAGAACAACAGTGTAACTTGTGCCATCAGAAATTACGTGATTATTAGTTACAATATAACCATCAGACGAAATAAAAAAACCCGATCCAAAAGCTATAGGACGAAGTCTATCCGAACGTGTCAAAGGCTTTTTTTTAGACCTATCACGATCATGAAATTCTTCAAAAAACCTTTTCAACGGATGCTGATCTGGCAATTGGTCAAGCCCCGGACCACTGAAAAATTCACTAAAAAACCGATCTTTTCTCTTTTTATTGCTCTTCACTTGCACTGAAACAACAGCAGCTTTGACCTGAGAAACAATATTTGCAAATCCCTGCTGTTGTACTAACGAAGTAGATGTGGAATTCGCACGAGCCTCTGTCGTCCACAAGCTTGCTCCACCTCCACTAAAAAGCAATGAAGTTTCTAAAGCAG
The DNA here is from genome assembly GCF_053793815.1 of Bartonella sp. B23. Classification (NCBI taxonomy): domain Bacteria; kingdom Pseudomonadati; phylum Pseudomonadota; class Alphaproteobacteria; order Hyphomicrobiales; family Bartonellaceae; genus Bartonella; species Bartonella sp. B23. The sequence continues at coordinate 326,713 of NZ_CP200033.1, read as the reverse complement.
CAGAAAAACTTACTGCCGCTAATGCTGTGAAGAAAGTTTTTTTAACCATTTGACATATACTCCTATTCAGTCATATTTTTTTATCCAGATTTCGATTACTTATAAAACACTAGACCTTACTGTTTTCTATCTAAATTATTAAAGTTTTGTAAGATTTTAGATCACAACAATGCATAATTATCAACAAAGCTGAGCGATTCATTTCAACGACCTTATTTTTTCGCATCTGTACCGTCTTATCCGGAAGAAGATGACACTTGCACCCATGATGATAATGACAAAAGGTGATAACCATAAAAACCACGTTGTTTTATTAAATGGTGGTTTCAAGAGAATAAATACACCATATCGCTCAACAAGAAAATCAATTACCTGCTGATTGCTCTCCCCCATTTTCAGTCTTTTGCGGATCAAAAGCCGTAAATCACGTGCTAGTGAAGTATCTGAATCATCAATTGTTTGATTTTGGCAGACTGGACAACGCAAATATGATGAAATCTCACGTGCTTGCGATTCCAAAGCTTTATCCTGTAAAATTTCATCTGGCTCCACGGCTATCGCTAACGACAGAGAAAAAAAAATGATAAAAAAAAGCAAAGCTAAAAACAATCTATTTTTCATCTCAATGCCTTTTCAACAAATTTAAAGCAAGAGGCTATACGTCGATGCAACTCAATACGAAACAAATACCCCAAAAGAGAAAAACATCCGCCCATGGCCATCATCAAAGCTCCTAACCAAACACAAATCACGTAAGGCTTCCACCATACATGCACAACAAGCCCCTGATCATCTATATGTCCTGGCACAATATATAACTGGGATAAGCCATGATTTTGAATACCAATTTCCGTTGTTGAGGTATTTTTGCTTGAATAAAACCGTTTTGAAGCTATTACGTTGTGCACAGCATTTTTATTTTCATATACTGTAAAATGGAACTCCACTGCAGAATAATTCGGTCCAGCGCCATCGAGCACTTCATCCAAGTAAAGAGTTTTGCCTGCTATTGTTACCATATCTCCTATGTGCATGGTTAGAATACGCTCTTGTGTAAAACTTGCAACACAAGTAATACCAAGTAATGTCACACCCAATCCCATATGCGCCATTGCAGTACCAAAAGCGGACCACGGTAATCCAATAAATCTCTTAACCCTCACTGACAAAGCTATCTTTCGATGCCCACTCTTTCCCCAAAGATCAGCTAAACTGGCTACAACAACGAAAGCTGAAAGACCCACTCCTAAAGCTGCAAAAATATCGCGAAAAGATGCTGCGTAAAATATTATAAAACAGATTGCACAGACTAATATAAAAACGAACCACAACCGCTCAAAAACTGCGAAAAAATCACCGCGTTTCCATGCCATCATTGACCCAAACGGAACCAACAACAACAGTAACACCATTAAGGGCCCACAGGTAAGGTTAAAAAAAGCAGCACCTACAGAAATTCTTTGTCCAGTCAATGATTCAATAAAGTAAGGGTAGAGTGTGCCAATTAATACTGTCGCTGTTATTGTTGCAAGTAACAGATTATTTAAAACAATAAAACCTTCACGCGAAATTGGCTGAAATAATCTCCCTGTTTTGAAAACAGGTACGCGCAGCCCAAAGAGAAGAAAAGCTCCTCCCGTGAAACAGAATAAAAGTGCAAGAATTGCCAAACCACGTGCTGGATCAACAGCAAAACTATGAACAGACGTTAAAATACCCGAACGAACAAGAAAAGTTCCCATAAGGGAAAGGGAAAAAGTCAGAAGTGCTAAAAATAAAGTCCAACTTTTCAATGTCTCCCGCTTTTCAAGAACAAGAGAAGAATGCAAAAAGGCCGTACCTGAAAGCCAGGGCATCAACGAAACATTTTCAACTGGATCCCAAAACCAATATCCTCCCCATCCCAATTCATAATAAGCCCAATAGGATCCAACCATAATACCCAATGTTAAAAAGCACCAAGAAAGGAGAAGCCAGGGACGAACCAAACGCGCCCAAACCCCATCAACATGTCCCATAATCAATGCTGCTATTGCAAAAGAAAAACAAAGTGAAAAACCAACATAGCCTAAATAAAGAAGTGGTGGATGAATTGCTAATGCGATATCTTGTAAAAGGGGATTGAGATCATTTCCCTGCAATGCCGGTGGATTAACACGTAAAAACGGGTTGGACATAAAAAGAATAAACAAAAGAAAAGCGCTTGTAATCCAACTTTGGCATATTAAAACGAGTGCCTTAAACTGTTCTGGCAAATTTTGACTAAACAACGCCATCAATGCACTAAAAAATGCGAGACTCAAAACCCATAACAACATGGACCCCTCGTGATTCCCCCAAATACCAGTGATTTTATACAACAGAGGTTTTTCCGAATGAGAATTCTCAACAACATTCAAAACAGAAAAATCAGATACGATATAGGCGTGAACAATAATCAAAAAAGATAAAAGCGATAATGCAAAAGTAATATATGTTAGGGGAACTGCCGTTTGCATCAACGAACGCTCCTTCCACCAAACACCCAAAGCAGGCAAAAATGCTCCCAATAAACTCACTGCAAAGGCTGAAGCTAAAAAAATATGACCAAGTTCAACGAGCACGATCGAATTATTTCTCCACACTTTTATGTTTATTCAAGCGAGCAGCTGTTTCTTTAGACATATAAGTTTCATCATGTTTTGCCAAAACGCGCTTGCCGATAAACAACCCCTGTTGATCGAAATATCCTTCCACGATAACCCCCTGTCCTTCACGAAAAAGATCGGGTAAAATACCACAAAAAATAACTTTTTTGTGCTTTGCATTATCCGTTACGTAAAAAGTAACTTTCATCTCCCCAAGATATTGAACCGTTCCTTTCTCAACAAAACCGCCTAAACGCAAAGGGCGCCCCATTAGCATATCTTCTTTTGTGATTTCAGATGGCATTCGGAAAAAACTGACTGTATTACGCATTGCATACATAATGAGACTTATCGCAATTCCCATGACGAAAAAGTATAAAAAAATCATCAGCAATCGTGTTTTTTTTCGCTGCTTTAAAATAACCTTCAATGAAGGAGAATTCTTAAAAGATTGACTGTTCATAGATATTCTACGAAAAATACTTTTATAAATGCATTGTATAAACATTCATTTATAATTATGCCCTATCTTTAGTAAGAGTTTCGCACATCTTGTATACGAGTGCAACTTTTTATCCAATACCTCTCTTCCCCAAGTGATGATCTTCTGATTTCAATACTCTTCAACTGTCCACACTCACTTTCTGGGCATTCTATTTGGATAAATCACGTAATTGAATTATCTTCGCTTCAACGCGCAATCGCCCTACAAAATCCTTAGGCATTTTATCAAGAAAATTTTCTAAAAACTGCACTGCCTGTGCATGCTTACCCTCTTGGCTAAATGCTTCAGCGAGTAATAAACGAGGATAAAAATCTTTTGGCGCTAAATCCGCTGCTTTTTGAAACGCCTTTTGTGCTTCTTGCGTAATTATTCCACCCTCATAACCAACCAATGCCAACCCATATCCAACAAGCCTTGGAGCTGTTTCCCCATTTAGGCGCATTGCGTCTAAATAAATGTTCACTGCATCCTGAAATTGACCTTCCTCGAGGTATCCTACCGCCAACGCATCCGCTAACCTGCCATCATGAGGTGCACGAAGGAAAAGGACTTGTAGACGAACGAGTTGTTCACGTTTACTGAGCGTCTTTGGATCCTTATCTATTAAGGCACTAAAAAAATAACTTTTAACTTCTGGATTGCCTGTTAAAGTGTAAATGCTCCATGTCATAAGAAAAACAAACAAAATACTAAGAACTTTAATAGTTTGTATAGTTTTACAATGCTTGCAAGACTTATTGTATTCAACAAAACATGTACAATTTCTGTAAATATTATCAGCTGAAATACTCCTATTTTGGAAAAATTTACAGTTAAAATGTAACGAGAAAAAAAGAAAAACCGTCAATAAAATAAAAAAAAATGCAACCAAAATTAAAAAAAGCATATCACTTTGGTACCAACAAGAACAATCAATCATCCTACCTCTCTCATTCGTTAGAACATTGATGTAAAATGATAGAAAACTATTTTTTCACATGTAAAATTATGAGGTTTATCATAAATTTTTCTAAAAATCTTATTTCTCTATTCTCATTACAGACAGATAGATACGGATTCAAAATCCTGAAATCATTCCATCCTTTATACATTATACGCACAGATATTACTTCATTTTTACAAATTTTAATATATACACGCCGCATAGAAGTAAAATACGTTCATTTCTTTGGTAATACAATTTTTGCATATAATCCACCTAAGTTAGAACGCGATAATAAAAGACTTCCGCCATATTCGTTGACCATATCTGAAACAATCGCTAACCCTAAACCTGTCCCCGGCTTACTTTCATCAAACCGATGCCCTCTTTTTAATGCTTCATCAATTTGTTCTTCTGTTAAACCAGAACCGTCATCTTCTACAAGGATACTAAAATATTCTGCTTCTTCAATATTTTCTTCTAGACAACAAGAGATTAGAACTTTTGTAAGAGCCCACTGAGCAGCATTCTCAATCAAATTCCCTACAATTTCTTCCAAATCTTCTCTTTCTCCAGAAAAAACAATATCATTAACATCCATAATAAATTTAAACTGTTTTTCAGGATTAAGCTTTTCCATGACCCGCACCAAACGATCAATCACTGTGCGAACTGATGTGTGATAAACAACACTGCCACATTGTGCGGCAATCCGAGCACGCTGTAAATAATGATTTATTTGGTTTTGCATTATTTGCACTTGCTCTTTCAATAAAAGATCCTGTTCTCCAGACATCTTATCAATCTCATTCACAATCACTGACAAAGGTGTCTTTAATGAATGTGCAAGATTACCAACCTGTGTGCGAAACCGTTCAATAATACGCTGATTATTATTGATGAGAGCATTCATCTCTTGCGCTAACGGCATAACTTCGCTTACTAAATCCGTATTCACATAATTAACCCTGCCTTCACGAATATCATTCAACGCTTGTCGGATAAGTTTTAACGGTTGAAAACTAAAGAACATAATAGCAATGTTAATAAGAACGCTCCCTATACCAAAACTCCATAAAAAAATTTGTAAAGTCCGCTTAAATTTCTGCACTTGTGCATGTGCTTCATCGATATTCCCAACGAGGCGAAAACGCGCAACACGATTTTGATTATCAAGAACCACATCACTCTCAATCACTTGCAGCTTCTGACCGTTTTTTCCCGTTATCCGGTAAGAACGAAAGAATTTATTGTCAAAAGGTACATCGACATCGCCAGGTGAAAATATTTTCTCAGTTCCTAATGATGGAGATGTCAGTCTTCCTTGTAAATTAGGTGATACAGAAACGACCTCCCAATACCATCCTGATGCTGGATCTAAATAGCGAATATCATCAATTCCAAAACTTCCTTTCAAGCTTCCATCAGGTGTTACAGTTACTGTTGCAATAAGACTGTACAGTTGAGTAGAAAGGATACGTTCTAGATTTTCTTCACTTGAACGCCGATAAAATAAAATACTGACTGCAGAAATCAATGAAAGAGAAATAACAACCCATAATGTTGATAAAATCATAACGCGTAAGCTAAGAGATCTAACAATTAGAGAAATCATTTCCCTAAGCGAGCCCTTATTTTTTGGAACTCTCATTAATCACCTAGCTTTTTCACTCTATAACCTAATCCACGAACGGTCTCAATTAAATCAACCCCAAGTTTTTTACGTAACCGTCCCACAAAAACTTCAACCGTATTCGAATCCCTGTCAAAGTTTTGATCATAAAGATGTTCGGTAAGTTCTATCCTTGAAATCACCTTGTCGCAATGGTGCATGAGATACGAAAGAAGTCTGAATTCATATGATGTCAATTTAATCAACTGACCATCAACAAAAACACGAGAAGTTTTAGTATCCAATAAAACCTCTCCACAACGTAACGCACTTGTCGCGTGGCCTGTAGCTCGGCGAATTAACGCTCGCAACCGCGCCATCACTTCCTCTAAATGAAATGGCTTAGCAACATAATCATCAGCACCTGCATCAATGCCAAGTACCTTATCAGACCAGCGATCTCGCGCCGTTAGCACTAAAACAGGCATTAAATAACCTTCTTTGCGCCATTTTTCAATAACACGAATCCCATCTAGACGTGGCAAACCAATATCAAGAATCACCGCATCATAAGACTCTGTGCTTCCTAAAAAGTAAGCCTCTTCACCATCAAAAGCGCTATCTGAAACATATCCCGCATTTTTCACAGCTTCTGCTAATTGATGATTGAGATTTCGATCATCTTCAACAATTAAAATACGCATTACAATATCCGCTAAATACTAATCTAGAGGAACAGAAACTTCAACACGGCGCAACTTTTCACCCCCACGAGCAGGAACAATAACCACAACCTCACACATATTTTTTCCGTCCTGGATAATGGGAATTGAACGCACTAATACCCCACTCTTCTGGACAGCTACTTTCTTACCCATTTCGGCGCAATCAGCAGCAAGAACGGAATCTGCTCCCAAAAGAACCACTGTAATTATAAATAAAAAAGATTTTTTCATCATAAATATTTTATAATCTACCGTAGATGAATATAAAATGAATAATATTTTTATCCATTCAAAAGTCACGCAAGAAAAATACATGATCTCTATGCAACAAAATAACACGTGGATGTTCCTTAGAGCTTTAATGATTTTAAAATAAAATCTTCTTAAAGGCTACATCAAAAATTGGAAGAGAAAATCTACAAGAACTAAATTGTCATAATTCTAAAATAAACTCTTTCTTTGTTAGCACTATGGCAAAAAACTCTCTTCACTCCATATAGTCATGAAAGATTTGTTCCGTCCTATCATTTTGTCACAGGCTCTCTTTTAAATGTTTCATTTTTTTAAAAAAAAGAAAGCACAAAACAATAAACCATTTCGTAGTCCTGCACTCATCGAATTAGATGCATGGTTAGACACAGCACTTTATCGCATCCGCTCTGCCAACAGTTCCTTCTGGAACAAGGAAAAAGTAGCTTCACAGTGTTTTCATATACAAGGGTGGAAACGATTGATTGTTGAACTTCTTGATGAAACAATGACATTAGGATTAATTGCTTTTACTCTCTTCACCATAAATGGTATCTCTGTTTTTGAATTAACTAAAAAAGACTGGTCTTCTCCTAATAAGTTTTCTATCCTTTTTCTAGATCGGTATGGAAATCCCATCGGCCACCGTGGTGCATCACCAGCTGCATCTGTTTCTGTTGAAGAAATGCCCGATTATCTTGTTAAAGCTGTTATTGCAACGGAAGATCGCCGTTTTTTCAATCACTGGGGCATTGACTTGCATGGTCTCACGCGGGCAATCTCAAAAAACATGCAAGCTAAAAATGTAGTCCAAGGCGGCTCAACCCTTACACAACAATTGGCTAAAAATTTGTTCTTAACAAATGAAAGAACCATAGCACGCAAAATAAAAGAAGCTTATCTTGCTCTTTGGCTCGAAGCAAATTTTAGCAAAAAACAGATTTTGCAACTTTATCTTGATCGCGCATATATGGGAGGAAATAATTTTGGTATCGCAGCAGCTGCAAAATTTTATTTTGGTAAAAATGTACGCAATGTATCTCTTAGCGAATCCGCTATGTTAGCAGGATTGTTCAAAGCCCCAAGCAAATATGCTCCTCATAATAACCTTCTTGCCGCTCAAACACGTGCCAATGTAGTCCTTTCTAACCTTGTTGATGGTGGATTTGTAACTGAAAGCCAAATTATTAATGCCCATCGCCATCCTGCCAGTGCTGTTAAAAAAATAAAAAATAGTCAGCCTGATTATTTTCTTGATTGGGTTTTCGAAGAGGTCAAAAAAATGAGTGACAAACTTCCAAGACATAATTTGATTGTTCAAACTACCCTTGATCCAGATATTCAAAAAGCTGCAGAAGAATCAGTCACCTATTATTTGCATCAATACGGCCAACAATACCGCGTAACACAAGCTGCTACCGTCATACTCGATAATAACGGAGCTGTATGCGCAATTGTTGGAGGATTGGATTATAGTAAAAGCCAATTCAACAGAGCAACACAAGGGGGAAGACAACCTGGTTCTTCATTCAAGCCTTATGTTTACGCAACCGCAATGGAACGTGGTCTATCTCCCTCAACGACAGTCTTAGATGCCCCCATCAATTGGGGAGGTTGGTCGCCAAAAAATAATTCTGGTCGTTATCTTGGTAAAATCGATTTAGCAACGGCTTTAGCCTTTTCTATCAATACAGTGCCTGTATATCTTACCTATCAATATCTTAACCGCGATACCCAACCCATCATAGATCTGATCAAAAATATGGGGATTCATGCGCATATTTTATCACACAAAACTATGGTTCTAGGCACATCCAATATGACACCCATGGATCAAGCGACCGGTTTTAATGTCTTTGCTAATGGGGGTATAGCTGGAAATCGCCATGGTTTCACACAAATCAGCACACCAGATGGACATGTAGTGTGGAACTTCGAGCATAACGGGAATAAACCACATCGGATTCTCAGCGGACAATCAGCAGCTTATATGAACCAAATGATGGTTGGTGTCACAACACGGGGATCTGGTAAGCGTGCCGCGCTACCTATGACTCTTGTTGCCGGAAAAACTGGAACATCACAATCCTATCGCGATGCATGGTTTGTTGGCTTTACCGGTAATTATACGGGGGCTGTATGGATGGGTAATGATAATTTTTCACCAATGAATCGCGCTTTTGGTGGTGGTGTTCCTGCCATGATATGGCACCGTATCATGCTCTCTGCACACCAAAATATCATGCTCAAACAGCTCTACGGTGTCGAAAACTCTCTCCTCCCTTATCAACCACCACCATTCCCTTCCCGTAGTGATTTTGAGCCTACACCCCAAATACCCCACACGCTCTCCCGCAAAACATTAAATATTGTGCAACTGATTAACAAAGATTTGAAAAAGACATCTGCAATCTCTTTGAAATTGAAAGCACTTGGAGATTTAACACATTGAATTCAAAATATTCTAAAGTGCTTGTTAACATTGCGATTCCCTTTTTCATCTTCACCTTTTCCATTTTTTTTGGAACAATCAGTGTTGGTTATGGACTCAAGTCCTTTAAAAATTTAGGGCGTTTTACAATTGGTGAATGGAGTGCTTACCCAGAAGCAGGAACCGCTAACACTGATCCCTATACCCGCGCACGCACTGCCAAAAGAGGTGAAATTTCGATTGGGCGTACAGAAGGGCTTATTTTTCAACTTTGGAAGGATGACCATGGGCATCCACTACGCTCCCATTGCCACTATTTGCTCAAAGGACATATCCCTAAAACACGCCTCTTTACCCTTTATACAGCTGACAAATCCCTCAAACCTTATACTTCGTCCAAGGAAATACCTTTCAAACTTTATACCGATAATATTATCTATGAAAGTGACGGCTCTTTGCGCATCAACATCGCACCCACACCACAAATTGGCAATTGGCTTGCAACAGTCAGCCAAAAAGAATTCGGACTTATTCTTACTTTGTACGATACCTCAATTATCTCTGCAACGGCATTACAAAAGCTTACGATGCCCTCTGTAAAACAAATTCCAACAGGACAAAAAAACTGTGACTAAATTTATTCACGCCGCACTTCTTGCAAGCATTGGTGCTATCATTGTTCATATTTGTGTTTTGTTTCTGACTCCATATTGGGCACAAAATAATATATGGATACAGCTTAAAAAATCCGGAGATCCTTATCAATTTGTTAACTTGAACGCTCACAATCCTATCCAGCAGGCTACCGATCCCTTCTTTCTTATTAAAGTCTGTAGATTTAATCTCGAAAATGGCCCTGTTCACTTAAAAGCTTTAAAGACAACTCAATTTTGGTCACTCGCTGCCTACACACACGACGGAATCATTTTCTACAATCTTAACGACAGAACAGCCCCTGATACGACTCTCGATCTTATCATTGGGAAACCTATACAAATCATAGAACTCAAAAAGTCAAAGTCTACAAAAAATACCAATTCAGTTTTAATCGCTCAAAATTTGAATGAAGGTTTTGCACTGCTACGCGTTTTTTCTCCTTCTTCGCTTGCAAAGAAAAAAAGCGAAACCTTCTTTTCATCTGCAACTTGTCGCATATTTAATGGGTAAAAGCACCACGAATTATAATTGTACAAATTTTTTCTATAAAAGTGAACAAAAGCATATCAAAATGACTATTTTCAACCTAAATCAACTAAATATTAGAATTAAGGTATAGTCTTTGTTTTAATTTTTCAATACATAGATTTCTGATAAAAATAAAAAACCACTAAAAATGATCTCTATAAAAACAGTTACAAACTTAACCTTTAATGATGTACATGGTATAGTTAAATTGGCACCAAAATGAGCAGCACTAGCACGGGTAGTTATCATAGCACATTTCCCTTGAACAATTGAAAAAAACTACCTCTCGTAAAATTATAATCGAGAAATGGGCGCTATAGTAAAATAAACCCCTCCTATTACTGCTAGTGATGTCGGGATCGTATCATGTTGCCTTTCCAAACTTTGCTAATCTTTATAACCATTCCTATCCATTTGCCTCGCTGCCAATTAGTATATAGGAACAATCAATCCTTTGATGTCTGGATTAAAAATTCATTGAGAAATTTAAAACATACCACTGCGGTAATAACAACAGCTACCATAAGCACAATATTTTTCATTACGGACAGTCCCCCATTGAATCAATAAAACGCACCCATCTCCTTAATTATAGTTTAGAAAAAACTTAATTTCTTTATACATACAGCAACATCAATTAATGCACATTCAGCGTTTGTTACATAATTGTTATAATTGTCAACAATAAATTCGTTTCTTTTTTCTTTCGTTAAATATAACAAAATATATGATGCTATAACCTCTATGCCATTTATATAGCTTAACATTTCTCTGTTAAGATATAAATCTTCAAGTATACAGAACAAATCAAATTCGGCTGAAATATAGTAAAAACGCAATTAAACAAAAACAAATAGTAAAAAATTTTTGACTAATAATATACGTATCAACATTAAAGTTTTCTGCATTTATGGTTACGTGATTAGAACTATTGCTTATAAAATTCAATCAACATATAGAAAAGGTGAAAATTGCTCACACGAATTACTGGCATAATTACCGAAAGTTGGTGAGACACAAACCATCCTTGACCTTTAAAATAAGTGCTTTACTTTTGTCATATGACTGGAATCTTTCTATGAGATAAGAAATTTCAAGAGAGTTTTGCTTATGGTTCATGGTTGAGGGGAAAGAGCTTCATGAAGAAGATATATGTTCGGTTAGTCTCGAGGGCAGCGGTATGGTCTCCCCGTTTTGGCGGATTGGCATTCTTGATTTTGTTATTTTCAATGTTTTTACAGCGCTTTTCTGTGATTGACGTAACTGACTTCATATCGCTAATAATCGTTTCTGCTTGTTGTGTCGCTGTTTCTCTTTTTCTTGCTGTAAAAGCACTTCATAGCTTATGGGTATATGGCGCTCTAGGTGGAATGAAAGCTTTAAGAGGTATCATTTATTCGTTGATAACAGCCACACCATTGGTGTTATTTTTTGGATTTTGGTTTTCTTTTCCAGCTCTTCATGATATTTCTACCGACACACAAAATCCACCAGCTTTTTTTCGAAAGACACGCCCTAGCGATGCTTTACCGCTTAAGAGCATTTTGGCTAAACAAGCAGCTGTACAGATGGCATCATGGCCGGAAATGTCAGGACGTCGCTATGATGGTTCACCTGAGCGTATTCGCGAATCCGTTCTCAATGTTTTAGCAGCCTATGATTGGCCTGTTGTAGCGCAACGAAAGTTTCAAGGTGAAGAGGATGCACTATATATTGAAACAATGGCAAAAACTTTTTACCTTGGCTTTATTTCAGATATTGTTATTCGTTTAACTGACGAAGGGGATACAACTTTTGTTGATATGCGTTCTGCTTCGCGTTATTTGCCAAGAGATTTGGGAACGAATGCTGCTTTTATTATTGATTTTATGGACGCACTTGATACAGAAGTCGCTTCTCTCCCTCTTTCTCAAGATGATGAATAAAATTTTAAAACATAGTAAGTTACATTTAGTAAATCAGCTTATTTCAAAAATAAATTTTGAGACACACAAAAACGAACAAATCGATTATAACTTCTCAATGACTGTGAGCAATTGACGTGTTCTTGACTACTCAAAAACAACTTATAGCCTCTTTTTAGTGCGTCACACGCAGATAAAATATCTAAATTCAAATTCTAAATTTCAATGCCATACTTGATTTACGCATATTTTTTATGCTCAGAAATATCATCATAAGGATGGGAAATAAGACTTCTATGATAAAGAAATTAAACATTCCATACAGACTTATTTTTCTAATGAGAGCAGAAAATCGTATCTCCATCAAGATAGAGAAACATATTGATCTAACATGATGTAAACTCACATAGTTACAGAAAAAATTAACAATAAAAAACACACTTAATTATAGATGATAATGTTTTACAAATTTTTTTAAAACTGTAGGTATTAAATCTTCAAAACAACAATACAGTACACACAAATTCACAGATAATTGTCACAATCAATGATGATTGCAGTTTTGTAAACAAAATGTATAATAATAAAATGAAAATTATATATAATTACAAATATACGATGTTTTCTTGTATGTAATTACAATTATTTAATTTTTGTACATTTATTAACCAACAACTATAACAATATTTACTTCAGAGATATCTTTCTGAATATTATCTATAAATTGCAATTAGCACATCACCTCTACCGGTTGAATCACTCAGTGTAGTTATCCTCCAAAGTGGATTACATTAGAAATTTGAGTGCACATTTACATCCATGTTTTAGGTTGATCCCTGCCCACTTTGCACCACTGGCAAGTGGAGAAATTGATAAAATCTATGATCTCTTAACGGAAAAATCTATGTAAAAAATAATATGCACAAGATAAATAAAAGTATAATTATTGTCACTAATAATTCAATGAAAATACCTATAACAAAAAATCAAAAATAAAATATCTATTTATCATAAATAATAAATATCCCTGAAATCATTTTCAGCTATATATTTTAAATTATGTTTACAATATTATTGGTATTAAAAACATCTTTCCAGCTATTTTCTAATAAATTAGAAACAGCATTCCTTCATTTTATCGACATGGTATTTGATCTAATTTATCTACCAAAGCGTCACTAGATCATAATATTATGCCTCTTACTATTCAACCGGCAAAAAACAGCACCTACGGGGCTTTGTACCGTAACAGAATCTGCTGTTGCTTCACTTAATTCTCTTCCTATGAGATCATTTATATTTGTTTCATAGAGATAATTAATTTTATTATCACCTTCATAGTGAATAAAATTCATTAAATTACTAAATAAATTTTAACTACACATTTTATCTATTTAAAAAATATGTTGTAATGGTATATTTTAAATATATTATCATGCGTTTTAAATAATTGTAAAAATTACATTTACATTGTTTCTGAGATCAATATTGTTGTTACTATTTTACACATAAAAATTGAATAAATATAATTGTTATAATGAAATTATTAATTTGCATCTTACTTTTTTATCGCGCAGGAAAGCTTTATGATATTTCTGTCCTTACGGTAATTACTATTCTTTTTTATTCAAGTGATAAAAAGCACCAAACCATGAAATCAACGAAAAAACTTAGAATAGAAAAACAAACGAAATTCAAAAATACAGGATTTCCAGAATCTAAGATCTTTGAACTTGTAATTTAAAATTGATTTAATTCACTAAGAACCGGCTGGGGTACCTGGATTCGAACCAGGGAATGCCGGTACCAAAAACCGGTGCCTTACCGCTTGGCTATACCCCAAAAGAAAAACACGCTCACTGTTATTTTTGCACCTTATAGCGATTCCCGTGATTATGCGCAATATCTGAAAATAAAAGCTTTTGCTTTTTTATCATAAATTTTTTGTTAGTATTGCTTTGACGTAAAATTTACAACAAAAATTTATATTAGCTTGTAAAGTTAATATAAGTAACAGCTCTTACTCCGTCATTTATTTTGCATTTTTCGTATTTTGCTATTTTATTTATTCATTTCAAGGCAGTAAAAATGGAAATTTTATGCCTTACTGTAATGTATTTATAGAATGCCATAAAACCGCATGTTTCCTTCATGTACTCAAATCCAAACATTGAAATAAGGTAGGAGAATAAACAGGCTTTATATGCTGATGATTTTTTGTCTTTTTAATCACATTATCAACCTTTATCTGTTCAATGTACAACAATGCACTGCCTCTTACTTATAGCTTAGACGAATACGCATAATAAACATAAATTAGCTTATCATGAATAAGTGCATCTAAGATCAATATCTGCAAACTATCAGATACTATTGATCTTATATAAATTTTCACAGTCTATGCAGAAATCAATAATATCTGCAAAATAATCGCTAACACTCTTTTACAAACACTGTGATAAAGCGGTGTATACTCGCAAACAAAACAGGAAAAATTATGTAAACATCAAAGATACTTTTATGATATTTATAGGGATACTTTAAAAAACAAAAAAATAACTTATGGCTGCCCAAATTCACCTTTCTAGCTATTAATTGATACACCTCTTAAACAAGATAATAACATTTTTATTAGTTCGAAGATGGAAAAAACTCTTTAAAAGCTGTATGATACAAATCAATGATATATTTGTTAATTAAGCACATATATTTAAAAATATCCTTATAAAGAATGATCATCAAAATTAATTTAATGCAAGTGGATATTCAACATTTGCTTTTAAATTCTGTAAATGGCAAATTGAATTTGTGAAGTAAACTTAACAATTAGAATCGAGGAGATTTTAAATGGCTTTTGAATTGGCTCCGTTGCCTTATGATTATGATGCCCTTTCGCCTTATATGTCACGCGAAACACTTGAATATCATCATGATAAGCATCATCTCGCTTATCTTACCAACACCAATAATTTTGTGAAAGATTTAGGCTTAGAAAATGAAAGCCTTGAAGATATTGTTAAAAAAAGTTTTGGGAAAAATATTGGGTTGTTTAATAATGCAGCGCAGCATTACAATCATAGTCATTTTTGGCTTTGGATGAAAAAAGACGGTGGTGGTCAAAAGCTTCCTGAAAAGTTAGCAAAAGCTATTGACTCTGATCTAGGTGGTTATGACAAATTCCGCACTGATTTTATTGCTACTGCCGTCGCACAATTTGCTTCCGGATGGGCATGGGTTGCTGTTAAAAATGGGAAGCTTGAAATTATGAAAACGCCCAATGGTGAAAACCCTTTAATTCGCGATGCTCAACCTATTTTGGGTGTCGATGTATGGGAACATTCCTATTACATTGATTATCGTAATGCGCGCCAAAAATATCTTGAATCTTTTGTAGATCATTTAATTAATTGGGACTATGTTTTGAAACTTTATGAAAACTGTGGATTTTAAGCGTAGTTTTCTATCTTTTATTAAGGCTCCAAAAGCGTATAAACGATTGGAGCCTTTCAAAAGAATAAAGATGTTTTAATTAACAGCAATTTTTTTCGCTATTTTTAGAATATACGCGTAGATATATGCAACTTCTTCTAGCTTTGAAAAACGTCCAGCTGCACCTGCATGACCTGAGTCCATATTAATACGCAATAAAATCGCATTGTTGTCTGTTTTTAAGTCTCGTAATTTTGCCACCCACTTCGCGGGCTCCCAGTAAGTTACACGAGGATCTGTTAATCCTGCTATCACAAGCATAGGGGGGTATTTTTGAGCTTTGACATTATCGTAGGGTGAATAGGAAGTAATAAGCTTATAATCCTCTTCCGATTCAAGAGGATTTCCCCACTCCGGCCATTCTGGAGGTGTGAGTGGCAATGAATCATCTAACATAGTAGTTAAGACATCAACAAAGGGCACGTCCGCCACGATTGCAGCAAAATCCTGTGGAGCTATATTGGCAATGGCTCCCATCAACATCCCTCCTGCTGAGCCACCATGGGCAATGAGTCGGTCGTAAGAAGTGAATTTATTATTTACAAGACAACGCCCACAAGCAATAAAATCTGTAAAAGTATTGTATTTAAAGAGGTGTTTTCCTTTTTCATACCATTCAACCCCCTTTTCTTTTCCTCCACGAATATGAGCAATGGCATAAATAAAACCTCTGTTAACCAAAGAAAGTACATTGCTGTTAAAGCTAGCTGGAATGGAGATTCCATAAGCACCATAACCGTAAAGCAAACAGGGTGCACCACCATTAAGAGCGGTAGTTTTGTGATAAAAAAGTGAAATAGGGATTTTCTCGCCATCGTCTGCTGTTGCTGTAATACGCCGTGTTACATATTCATCTTTATTATGCCCAGAGGGAATTATTTGCGTCTTTAAAAGCGTTCGTTTGCGACTTTTCATCTCATAGTCAAATACTTGATCAGGTGTTATCATAGATGAATAGGAAAAACGAATAGTTTGACTGCTATATTCTACAGCACCTTGTAAACCTAAAGAATAAGCTTCTTCAGTAAAAACAATAGAATGAGTTTTCTTGGTAGCACGCTCCATTACTTTTATACGAGGAAGCCCTTCAAAACGCTCAATCCAAATCAGAAAATCTTGATAAGCATCATGGGATAGTATCAGACGTCCAAGCTGATGTGGAACAAATTCAGACCAATTTTCTGATTGTGGAGATGTGTATGGCGCTACCATAATTTTGAAATCTTTTGCATTATCTAAATTGGTCAGGATATAAAAGACATCACCGCCTTCTGTAAGTGAATATTCAATACCTTTTTGTCGCTTCCGCACACATTGGGGAGCAGTAAAAGGTGCCTCAGCAGGAATCAACCAGATCTCTGACGTTTCATGATCATGAATATTAACATAAATAACGTCATTAAGCTTAGAACCACTTACGTGTAAAAAAAATCCTGGATTATCTTCATGAAAAATAAGCTTATCTTGCGATTGGTCTGTTTTTAATCGGTGATAATATAGCTCAGAAGGTCGGTGACTTTCATCTAACTTAGTGTAGAAAAAACCTTCAGATTTAGCATCCCATACAATTTGTCCGGATGTATCAGCGATTGTATCCATATAGTCAGACAATGTTTCCAAATTACGAATTTTCGCTCTGTAGAATTCTGATCCCTTGTCATCATAACTCCATACAACATGTTTATGATCAGGAGATTCTTGAACTGAACCAAAATTAAAATATTCTTTACCTTCAGCCAAAGCATCACCATCAAGGTAAACATTTTTTTCTCCACCATTTCTTGGTGTACGAAAATAATGTGGTTGTTGACCTCCGGTAACATAAGAGAATCCGTAAGCAAAAGGACCATGTTTTATAGGAACAGAACTATCATTCTCTTGAATACGGCTTTTCATTTCAATAAAAAGGAAATCCTGTAATAGCCTTGTATCAGCCATTTGGGCAGCTTGATAAGAATTTTCATTCTCGAGATGATGTCGAATATTTGCGTCAAGACAATTAGGGTTTTTTAAAACATCTTGCCAGTTAGATGCACGCAGCCAATGATAGGGATCAATACGACAAATGCCGTGATGTGTTTCTTTATGAATAATTTTAGATGCTTTTGGGGGAATTACAGAAGAGCTAGTCATACACAGTCCTATGTTAAAATATGTTGACAATTTTGTTTATATGTTAGAATCATACTGCTTATACAGGTGCTTCGATCCGCAAGTTTTACTCGCTCACAAAAAATGCAGCTACAACAATTTCTGTAATAATACTCTGTATTTCTATTTATTGCGTATTACAGGTATTGCCTTCTAGACGTGTAATGTTTGCCTTTATGAAAGATAATAGGCCAAAAAATAAGGCTATTTTGTAGCAAAATTGATTTTTTTTCAAACAGTAGAAATAGCTTTTGGATATATACAATAAAATTTATTTTATTAACATACCTATAATATTGTTGTTATGTAATGTAAATAAAAAATACTTCATGTATCATTATGGAACGTTATTATGTATTTATTAGTGATATTATATTATATATATTATTATATATATTTTTTAATTTCATTAAATACACTTTTTTAAATTAAAAAAATTATAATATAATTATTATTTTATAATGAATTATTATTATATAAAATTAAAATTAATTAAAAATAAATAATAAAATATTATAATAAAACTATTTTTTATATATAAAATTTTTTATTATATATATTTTATCTATAAAATAAATAACTTTATGCTATATATTTTTTTATATTTATGATAATATTTTATATCATACATGATGTTTTTATATAATAATACTACATTATAACAGGTAAGAAATCGGCTCTTCTTATTGAATATTATGACTAAAAAGGGGTGTTTATTTGATTTTTTTGTGTTTTTGCGATTTTATAAAATAATTGAATTGACAAAAAAGATTTTTGTACAATATGAAACCTACGTGCATGCGATCTCTGTATTATGAGTATATATGCCGTATCTCGATTTTAAATTACTCAATTTTAAATTAAAGGAAACAAGAATGGAACATCGCCCAGTCTTAGAGACTGAAAGCAATTTAGTTATTACATTGGTTGCTGATATTGTTGCTGCCTACGTGAGTAATAATTCTATCCGACCGACTGAAGTGCCAAGTTTAATTGCTGATGTTCATGCCGCTTTTCGTAAAGCGGGGAATGTAGAATTAACAGAAGTCGAAGTTGAAAAGCAAAGGCCAGCCGTTAACCCAAAACGTTCAATCTTTCCGGATTATCTCATCTGCCTTGAAGATGGGAAAAAGTTTAAATCTTTAAAGCGTCATCTTATGACACATTATGGAATGTTGCCAGAAGAATATCGTGAAAAATGGCAGTTGGACAGTTCTTATCCTATGGTGGCACCTAATTATGCAAAAGCACGCTCGGCTTTGGCAAAAGAAATGGGACTTGGCCGCAAAAGCAAACGGAAGAAAAGTAAGTAATTGCATTTTGCAAAAAAGTATATATCTCTGACACATAAATGTGTTTTTAGCAGGCGTGTTTTCTGTAGAGGTTTTTTGTAGTTTAGTTTTTGCTATGACATGTTAGTTTTATAAATAACTTTCGTTACGAATCCGTTCAATCATTGATTTGAGACCATTTGATCGTTGTGGTGTAAGATTTTCATTTAAACCAAGTGTTTTAAAGAGTCCTTCAGCATCAGCGTTACGAATTTCAGAGGCTTTTTTACCTGAATAGAAAGCAAGAAGAATGTAGATAAGCCCGCGTACAATATGAGCATCGGAATCACCTTGAAACGTTAATGTTGGATTTTCTGAATTATTACGTGAGACTAAAAGCCATACTTGGCTGACACAACCAGACACTTTGTGAGCATCGTTTCGAGCGCTTTCAGGAAAAGGTGGTAGTTCGCGACCAAGTTCAATCACGTAACGATAACGATCTTCCCAATTATCTAAAAATGAAAAATTCTCTATAATATTATCAATCGTTTCTGCCATAAACTCAATCCTGTCTTTTTTTCATGATTATGTTAAGCGCAATTGGTTGATAGATAGGCACCTATTCTTCTTAGCATAACCCCAATGATGAACGTTAAAAAATTTCATCTTATGATAATGCTATATGTTTCTATTTTTGTATGGACTCTTGTGTTTCTACTTTAGGAGTAACACTTGAAGAAGCTACTGTATTCTTCTCTTCCAATACACGTCCTAAATATTCGTAAGCTGCTTTTGCACCATGATATGCACGTTCACCAAGTGAATTTAAAAAGGACTTTCCGACTTTGCAAGCTTCTATATTACGATCGCAGAATGTTCCTAAATCATTTAAAGTTTCCTTAAAAGCAGTAATCACATCGCTCACTGTTGCC
Source organism: Bartonella sp. B23 (assembly GCF_053793815.1). Classification (NCBI taxonomy): domain Bacteria; kingdom Pseudomonadati; phylum Pseudomonadota; class Alphaproteobacteria; order Hyphomicrobiales; family Bartonellaceae; genus Bartonella; species Bartonella sp. B23. The sequence continues at coordinate 306,707 of NZ_CP200033.1, read as the reverse complement.
TCGCTATTTCTTTGAGAAGAGAAATGATCACCGCTCGGCTTTGCTAAAAACAATGAAATGATAACAAAAACAAAAAACAAAAATAGTGACGATTTAATCAAAAAGCGTATCATAAGTGACCAGCGTACTGCAATTGTAGATGAAACAAAAACAGCATTCTATATTCTCCTTCTTTATAAAAAATTTATAAAATTGGTATTTTATGAAATTGAACATCTGTTTAGCAAATTTACATTCTACATGATGGAGTTGTACAAAACGAGATACATCATTTTCGATTAAAAAATTATCGTCAAAATTACACAGTAAAGAATAAGAATATTGAAGACACGTAAACTTACACTCTCATTACATACAATGAAAGACAATCTGTTTAAACAGAAAAAAATATAGGTAATAACCATGGCAATGAGTAAATACTAGAATATTGTACAATACAATAGTATAACTTTATATTTTAAAAAATTACATTTATAAAACTATAAGGATTAAGTAGCTAGCTTATTTTCTGGAAAATATTTAAAAATCACTTCTGTTAGCATTTATAAAATTTATTAAATATTAATAGGATTGTATTTATACTAAAGTATGTATGATATTGGGAAATAGTTATGCTCAGTACTCCACATTGTGCATGAGTTTTATCCTCTGTAAATCTGGGGTATCGAAAAAAATACATCCTGCTCTCAACTGTGTAGCGTGATGAGCGAATGTGTTTCAATTTGATTTCAAATACTACCAAATATGTGCGCGAAAAGAATGAGAAAATGATGTAGCGCCTTCTGTTTACATGGTGATATGTGGTGATGTAATTTATAAGTGTAAAAGGTTATCACGTGGTTTGGAGCTTTTTTTATGCATACTAAAATGCTGTAGAATATAAAATTAAAAAAACTGCATGAGAGCTATCATTCATTTATCAGCTTATATAGTCTATATGGCAACTTATTTGTTCAGCAATTTGTAAAGAGAAAGCGATAATATGGATGCATCTCCCTCTCACCAGAAGAAGAATCGTTTCTGTTCATTTCTGTGTATTAAACAATCGCAATTGGAATAAAAAATAAGAATAATGACAAAAAAAACAAAAACACGCAAAACAAAAACCGTGAAAAAACATAAACAGTATAGTAGCTTCGTTGTAACATTTTTTCTTATGAGTGGTCGTTTTCTCTTTTGGACAGCAAAAATGCTTTATTTTTATACACGCAAAAATACTTTATTTTTTGTGGGAACTTTTCTTTTCATAATCAGTTTTGGATTTGTTTCATTTAATGCCTTATTTTTACAAATGATAATGCATGAGGATGTCTTTGCTAAAATGAAATTCACATTTGCTCCAGATATGGAGCAAAATTCTCCTTTGTTCAAAAAAAAAGCAAAACTTCACGCAGTTTCTCGTGTTACTTCCGTACCCTTTTCAAACCATCTACATAAAAACCCATTGTCGCATTCTCCATCAAAAAACACGCTAAAAATGCAAAAAAAACTCGCAAAATTGGGGCTTTACGATGGTTCTTTAGATGGAGTAGAGGGACCTAAAATGCGTCAGGCCATAGTGCTATGGAAACAACAAGCTGCTCAAGAGGTACAAAGCGATATTTTACCTGACTCCACAGCCGATGAAGTTGCAGTATTAATTAAACAGAGTGAAATAGAAATGGCAAATGAGACAACAAAGACAAAAGATGTATCGCACTCAAAAAACACTACTTTGAAACCTCTTGCTGCAAGCACTACACAAGTACAAAAAGCTTTACGCACTTTTGGCAATCAGGATGTCATTGTCACGGGTATAGAAGACCAGAAGACAAGAGAAGCTTTAAAACAGTTTCAAAAAATATTTGACCTTCCTATAACAGGTAAAGTTGATCACGCAGTTTTGACGAAAATGCATGAAGTTGGCTTGTTGAATTAAGAAAAAACCTCTATCTTACAAAGCAGACAGTGAAAATATGGAGACAACGTACTATTCTGTCTTATGCTTTTTTTATCAGCACATAAAGGGCACGTCGTCTCTCTCTAATATATACAATTCACAGCATCTTCTAGAAACTTCTTTTTCATTTTTACGAAAAAATAGAGAGTACACACAATTTATTCTGTACATTATTCTGTACACCGCAATAAATATATTGGCTTATAAAGATAACGCATTATTTTAGCAATTTGGAAGAAAATGCCTCATGTAGAGATCCTCTTATCTCTCTATTATAAATCAAAAGAAGCATCGCTTATATACAACAAGAAAAGTGAATGTATGAATAAAATACCTCTTATACATCCACACAATGAAAACATCTCAAGACCTCTCTATGTCTTTTTTACTATTGCAGCTTGAGCTGCTGCTAAGCGGGCAATTGGCACCCGAAAAGGAGAACATGAAACATAGTCCAGACCATTTTCTTCACACAAAGCAATAGAAGCAGGATCCCCTCCGTGTTCACCACAAATTCCCAATTTAATTTTTGCACGCTTTGAGCGTCCACGCCGTGTAGCAACGGCAATGAGCTCCCCTACTCCATCACGGTCAATAGATACGAAAGGATCTTGTTCTAAAAGTCCTTTTTGAAAATACATTGCTAAAAAAGGAGCTGCATCATCCCGTGAAATACCAAAAGTTGTTTGCGTCAGATCGTTTGTTCCAAATGAAAAAAATTCTGCAGTTTCTGCAATTTCATCCGCTCGAAGAGCCGCTCTTGGAAGCTCAATCATAGTCCCAACCATGTACTGAATAACGCCTCCCTTTTCCTTCATCACCTCACAAGAAATCTTATCAATATGTGCTTTTACAAAATCTAGCTCAGATTTAAGTGCAACAAGTGGCACCATAATTTCAAGCATAACAGGAGATCCAGATTCTTGAGCAGCTTCTGCTGCTGCTTCAAAAATTGCTCGCGCTTGCATTTCCACAATTTCAGGATAAGTAATAGCCAAACGGCATCCTCTTAACCCAAGCATAGGATTAAATTCACGCAACTGTTGCGCGCGCTCGGTAAGCACTTCAGCAGAAACTCCCATAACCTTTGCAACATCAAGAATTTCTGCATCAGTTTTTGGTAGAAATTCATGAAGTGGAGGATCCAATAAGCGGATAGTAACAGGCAAACCAGACATAATTTTAAATAACTCAGCAAAGTCTGAGCGCTGCATTGGAAAAAGCTTATTCAGAGCTTTACGACGCCCACTTTCATCATTGCTTAAAATCATTTCACGCATGGCGACAATACGATCTCCAGAAAAAAACATGTGCTCAGTACGGCATAGACCAATACCTTCAGCCCCAAAAGAACGCCCCATACGTGCATCAGACGGTGTCTCAGCATTGGCGCGAACTTTGAGACGCCGCATCCCATCAGCCCACTCCATCAATTTTGCAAAATCTCCACAAAGCTCAGGTTGCAACATCGCAACCTTCCCTTTAAAAATTTCTCCACTACCACCATCAATTGTAATGACATCGCCTTTTTTAAAGTTTTGTCCTGAAACAAACATCATGTTTGTGTTATAATCAATCCGTATACTCCCTGCACCAGAAATACATGGTTTTCCCATACCACGTGCCACAACAGCAGCATGACTTGTCATGCCACCGCGCGTCGTTAAAATTCCTTCTGCTGCGTGCATACCATGAATATCTTCTGGACTTGTCTCTATGCGTACCAAAATCACTTTACGCCCTTCTGTTGCTGCCGTTTCTGCCTCTTCCGAAGTAAAAACGATTTCACCAGTTGCTGCTCCCGGCGAGGCAGGTAAACCACGAGCAATAATAAAACGAGCTGCCTTGGGATCAAGTGTGGGATGGAGAAGTTGATCTAGCGATTTTGCATCAATTCGCATTACCGCCTCTTCTCGGCTTATCAACCCCTCCTCAACCATTTCAATAGCCATTCTTAGAGCCGCACGTGTCGTTCGTTTTCCCGAACGAGTCTGCAACATCCACAATTTACCCTTTTCAATTGTAAATTCGAGGTCTTGCATATCACGATAATGCTGTTCAAGTTTCTTTGCGATCTGACACAACCTCAAAAAAGCCTCCGGCATGATTTTTTCCAAGGATGGTTTATTTGAACCTGCAACAATACGCGCATTTTCTGTGATATTTTGGGGGGTTCGAATGCCTGCCACAACATCTTCACCTTGCGCATTCACTAAAAACTCTCCATAAAGCTCTTTTTCACCCGTCGATGGATTGCGGGTAAAAGCAACACCCGTTGCTGAATCCTCACCCATATTGCCAAATACCATCGCTTGTACATTCACTGCTGTTCCCCAACTTTCAGGAATATCATGTAAACGACGATAAGTGACTGCGCGTGCTGTCATCCAACTTGAAAAAACTGCTCCAATTGCTCCCCACAATTGTTGCTCAGGATCCTGCGGAAAAGGTTTCCCTAATTTTTCTTCAACATATGCTTTATAAGAAATAATAACATCTTTCCAATCAGCTGCTGTCATTTCTGTATCGATAGCATAACCATTGCATACTTTTGCGTCATCAAGAATTTCTTCAAAATACGAATGATCTAATCCAAGAACAACATTAGAGTACATTTGAATAAAACGACGATAACTGTCATAAGCAAAGCGCTCATTGTTGGCTTGTAAGGCAATTGCTCTTACGGTCTCATCATTCATACCAAGGTTAAGTACTGTATCCATCATCCCTGGCATAGAAGCCCTGGCACCTGAACGAACAGAAAGTAAAAGTGGCCTCTTTTCATCACCAAACTCACGCCCTGTTTGTTCACCAACTCGTTCTAGTGCCTGCTTAACAACTCCCCTTAATTCTTTTGGATATGATTTATCATATGCATAATAAAAATTACAAACTTCTGTTGTAAGGGTAAATCCGGGAGGTACAGGCAAGCCAAGATTACTCATCTCCGCCAAATTAGCCCCTTTGCCACCAAGAAGATTTCGCTTACCCGCACTTCCTTCTGCACTACCATCCCCGAAACTATAAACCCACTTTTTCATAGCACAAGTCCTCTCATATCAGCACCAAGATATCATTTGATTCTAGGTTCACCATCATAAGTAATGCTTAGCTTCATAATTGATAAAACTAAAGAAAATAGCATCGTAAACACACAAAACAAATCTTCTCAATAGGGAGATAACCACAAAGATTAATACACATCTTCTGTAAAGAAAATTTAGTTTTTGAGAAAACTATCAATCACCGAAAAAAAAGATTCTACCGACATAACACCTTCATACTTATTGCCATTAATGAAGAATGTAGGTGTTGCTGTAACACCAAGTTCTTTACCACGCTCAAAGGATGCATTTACCTCATCTAAAAGGGTCTGATTTTTCAAGCAAGCAGTAAAACTTTCATCCGTAAAATCTGCCATTAAGCCAATTTTCTTCAGCGGCGTTAGAGCATCTTGTCCCCAAACCCACTCATGCTGTTTTTGAAATAAAATTTCTATCAAAGGAAAATAACGATCTTTTGGTGCACATCGCGCCAACATAAAACCTGCTGTTGCTCTAGGATCAAAGGCATATTCTCGGAAAATAAGTTTTACTTTTCCCGTTTTGATATACCTTTTACGAACTTGGGGAAGTATATCATTATAAAAATGTGCACAATGAGTACAGGTTAACGAGGCATACTCAACAATTGTTACAGGCGCATTCGCCTCTCCTTCAAACTGATCTTCCACTTTTCCCGATTGAAGAACCTCTGCCATATCAACCGTTGCAACCGGTTTAATTTCACCAGCGCAAACAACAATTGCACTGATTTGTAAGGTTACCACTGAAAGAAAAATAATCGCGCAGGCAAAAAAAGAACGAAACTTTATCATAAATAATACTTTTCTGTTTATCACAAATAATACTTCTCTGTTATTATTAAACGAATAAGGATTCAACACCTTCTCATATACTAAAGGATAATACATAAAATATCTTGCTATTTATTATTTTTTTCTGCAAAAATGCAACAGCCAAGTTTATAAAGTGATTGGCGTAAATTTTCATTTTTAACTTCCTCAAGCATTTTTTTTATACGTTTTTTATCTTTTTCATTCAGAACAGGTATTATCGGTAAGTGATTTTTTAGGTCGGATATACATCTTTGCTCAATCTTGATACGATCAATAGCAATATACCCAAAAAAAACGTTAATCCTATGGAGCAATGCATCTGTTTCGTGCATCAATTTCAAGGCAGTAAATCCTTCACATGCTACAATAAGCGTTGCAGGTTGGAACACTTCATCTTGAACTGAACGAGACTTCCAAATAATCTTAATCGGCATTGTATGTTCACCGATATCATAACCTGCAATCTGTGACCAATGCTCCATCAATGCGATATTAAACCCTGTCCGTTTACGTAAAACTGGATCAAGCATTTTGGATACCATCTCAGAAAGAGAATAAAAATGGTGCTTTTTAAATTGTTTGCTCATTTTTCTAGATCATCATTCAATTAATCTACTCAATTATAGCAATTTATTTTATTAAAAAATTGTTCCCTGAACCTGACTAAATACCAACAAAGCCTAATTCTCATCTAATTAACGTTTTGGTAACAAAAAGATAAAAATAAAGTAGGAATTTTAAAACAAATATTTTTTTTTGCATTTTATACCATCCTATGGTTGAAAACAAACATGCATGAAATTTCTTCGCGCCTCCTTTCCTGGTACGATCAGAAGCACAGACTTTTGCCATGGCGGATCACCCCTGAAGAACAAATACAAGGCATTCGCCCTGATCCTTACCGCATTTGGCTTTCTGAAATCATGCTTCAACAAACAACTGTCGAAGCTGTAAGACCTTATTTTAAAAAATTTCTGAAACTTTGGCCTGATCTCTCTTCTTTAGCAAAAGCCTCACAAGATGATATCATGAAAGCATGGGCCGGACTTGGCTATTATTCACGTGCACGTAATCTTAAAAACTGTGCTAGACAGCTTGTGGAAAATTACGGAGGACAATTTCCACAGTCTGTAAAAGCACTGCGAACTCTCTCGGGTATTGGAGATTATACTGCTTCTGCTATTGCTGCAATTGCTTTTAACCATCCTGTAGCAGTTGTTGATGGTAACGTGGAACGCGTTGTAACCCGCTTATTTGCTATCACTTCAACATTGCCAAAAGCAAAAGCTGAAATCAAAGAAAAAACACAAAAAATTACTGCTTTAAATCGTCCTGGAGACTTTGCTCAAGCAATGATGGATCTGGGAGCAACCATTTGTACACCACGTAAACCATCTTGTTACCTCTGCCCTCTTCAAAGTTTGTGCAGGGCAAAAAAGATGCAAATGACAGAATCTTTTCCAATCAAAGCCCCCAAAAAAGAACGCCCTTCAAAAAGTGGTGTTGCTTTTGTTGTTCTTAATGAAAATAAACAAATTTATTTAGAAAAACGACAGGGGAAAAAACTTCTTGGTGGAATGACCCAGATTCCTAACAATATTGGAATAAATAACGAAAACAGTCTTCAAAACGCACCCTTTATCGCAAACTGGCAATTTAAAGGACAAATTACGCATGTTTTTACTCACTTCTCTCTAAAACTCGATGTCTACTATACTAACAGTGTTCATGAAATAAATCATGAAAATGGCTGGTGGTGCGATATCCACAATCTTGCTGAGGAAGCACTGCCTACTGTTATTAAAAAGGCTATTTCTGCAGTGATCCCCGATTCTTTTAGATCTCGATAACCCTCATTAATAAATTTTTGGTTTAATACGTAACATCTCATGTTTTATTTTTTACAAGGTACACCAACCTATAATGGTCATTCACTGTTTGCCAATCAAAAATGAAAGTCTCAAATACAATGATAATTTCTTATTTTTGCCCATTTTATGATAAATCATCATAAAAGCATTCACTTTTACATCACAAGTGGAATTTGTATACAAATAAAAATGTTAGAAGAAAGCAAGTATCCCCCTTTATCAACAGTTCGAGCACAAAAATGCAGAACTGGAAGTTGGTCCATGTAATTATGCTGTTAACTTAGTACTTCACAGAACACCAGTTTTTAGCATTTGTGAACGTATTATCGTTCTTAAGTTGTCTATAGATTTCAACTGTCCCTTTTCCTCATAATACCAAAAAGTCCAACCATTACAGCTTTGTGAATCTTGAGCTTTTCTCCCCATTGCATGAATAGAACCAGCCTCACCACCATGCATGATCGTACCATCGGCTCTTACAATAGCAGATACTTGCTTCTTGCAATCGTACAAAATTTCTCCTGGATAAAGTAAACCCGCTTCAAGTAAACTGTTGAATGCTACACGCGGTTCTGCTTTTTTCTTATCTAAAATTGCTAATTCTGGTTTGTCTAAAGGTTTAACCGCAGCAATCCTCTCACATGCCGCATCAATATAGTGTTGCTCGCGTTCAATACCTACAAAATCACGCCCTAAAAGTTTAGCAACAGCACCTGTCGTTCCCGAACCAAAAAATGGATCAAGAATGACATCACCGGGCTTACTAGAAGCCATAATAATACGGGCCAATAGTGCTTGTGGTTTTTGTGTTGGATGCAATTTACGCCCTGCTTCATCTTTTAAACGTTCAGCACCAGTACAGAGAGGAAAAAGCCAATCTGAACGCATTTGTAAATCTTCATTTGCAGCTTTTAAGGCATCATAATTAAATGTATACTGTCTGTCCTTTTGATCTCGAACAGCCCAAATAAGCGTCTCATGAGCATTTTGAAAGCGACGCCCCCGGAAATTAGGCATGGGATTATTTTTGCGCCAAATAATGTCATTAAGCACCCAAAAACCTACATCTTGTAATGCCGTACCAACACGGAAAATATTATGGTAGGACCCAATAACCCAAAGCGTCCCGTTTGGTTTCAACACACGACGACAAGAAAGCAACCATGCACGCGTGAAAGCATCATAAGCAGCAAAACTTTCAAACTGATCCCATGTATCATCAACTGCATCAACAAGCGAGTGATCTGGACGATATAAAGCACCATTTAATTGCAAATTATAAGGTGGATCGGCAAAAATTACATCAACTGAATGTTTTGGAAGTTTTTCCAATACTGCAACACAATCTCCTTTAAAAATTTTATTGCGCCATGGTACCCATGAAGGAGTGTGAACGAAATCTTTTTTAAGCTGAATAACTGTCATGAAAAACCCAACGAAGTGAACTGAATTTGCCCTATAATCAATCAAAATGGTTTATAGGCCCGCGTTACTGATCCATATTTACAAAATAGAGTAAATGTATAGTTAAAATCCTATAAAATTGATGGATATTTTCGCTATTTCGGGAAAAGTAAAGAAATTTCATGCTGATAAATCCTTATTCTCTTCCCTTCAATATACTGTTCTCGTATCCTTTATTTCGTCAGATGAATAGAAATCACTTTTAAAGCATATTTTTATGAAATAGAGTTATCTTAGTGATATTTTTATAAAAGCTTTCAAGATAATAGATAGTATATAAAGGAACATCTCATGCATCAAATAGATCTCATTATTTTTGATTGTGATGGAGTTTTAGTAGACTCTGAATATCTCGCAGCAAAAATTGGATCTCAATTACTTAAACAAATAGGATATGAAATATCACCTAAAGGATTGAGTGAACGTTATGCGGGGCTGGTTTTTCGCGATATTCTTAAACAAGTTGAACAAGAAACAGGAAAACCAGTTTCTGCTCATCTCATAGATAAAATGTCAAATCTTTTTCGCGCGCAAATAACAACTGATTTACGTGCTCTTGATGGTATAAGGGAAGCAATAGAAATCATTCAAACTCGCTATCCTTACTGTATCTGCTCTAATGCACAAAGCATAGATATAAAAGATATGCTCTCTGCTGTTAATCTTTATGATCTTTTTGATGATAAATATAAGATATTTTCTGCCCCTGAAGTTGGAACGAAAAAAACTAAACCAGCTCCTGATGTTTTTCTTTTTGCTGCACAACAATTATATGCAGAGCCAGCAAACACCATTGTTATAGAGGATTCAATTCATGGCGTACATGCCGCGTCTGCAGCGGGCATGCGCGTCATCGGCTTTACTGGAGGATCGCATAATTATCTTGGACATTCTCACGCACTTGCAGAAGCTGGTGCTGAAACAGTTATCGACAAACACGCCCATTTGCTAGAAGTTTTAGAGGCAATGGCAGTATGGCGCGATTTATCATAAAATTTGTTATGAACCACGATACACCTTTCGATTCTAACGGTATAAATACGACAATCAGGTAACGATTCAATACTGTCTGGTAGAATATGCACCCCAATAATAATCAATATTATGAAATAAGATTATCAATGAACTTAGTATTTCATCTGGTAAGAAACATCATATCATAATTTTCATGTTTATTATATGATAAATATTGAATAATAAACGATGCATTAAAATTTTATATTATAAAAATAAATTATACTTTTTAAATAATTTATAATAAAATTATTATGATTAATATTTTTATATCGATATAGAATATTATATACAGTAAAATATTTTAAAAATATATTTACACGTGCATTATAAATATCCATCATCTCTCCTGATGAATTATATCTTTCTTACAATTTTTGATACATATTGCTATCATCTTAAAACATATTTTTTGGCAATTACAATTATATATCATTACGTATTTTTATTGTTGACTAAAAATACGTAATGATATATTTTTTCTGAAAATAGGTAATTTTTTGTCACAATTTTTATATTATAGTATTTTTGTTTACTTATTTGAGTAAAAAATATTTGAGGTAGAAGTTATGGTAAAAATTTTTAAAAATTATGTATTAGGTATTTTTATAGCATATGCTTTTTTTATTTCACAAATTGTGAATGTTAATGCAAATTATTTAAGAAACGGCCATCAAAAAGAGGATACTTTTGTTTTTTTAATGGAACAAGCAGGAAATGCGGAATCTCAAGCAATTAATATGACTGCTCTTTATGCTTCAACTTTAGATTATGAAATGGAAAACGGAGCTATCATAGAAGGAACAGTTGAAAGGGTAGTTGAACCCATCACGATAGGAACGGGGCTTCTGATTGCCGGACATGTAGTAAATCTCATAAGCGCAATAATAGGGTGGGTAAAGGAGATATTATCAATGGTTAAACAAAGTCGTTCCGTATAAAGCTCTTAGAGTTATATTGTGTGTTTTAACATACTATTTATAGAAATACATAGCAGATCGACTTTCCATTGCTTCAAACAGTGAAAATGGGAAATATGTTCTAGTTTCTAAGTTCATTTATTACACTGATGCATTCATCCACTAATGTTATAAAAGTATAAAATATGTTAGGTGGAATTATGACAAGAATATTTTAAAATTACGTGTTAGATATTTTTTAATTATTATTTTTTTACTTTTACAAGTTGTGAATATTAATGTAGATTGTTTGAGAAGTAGTCCTCAATGAGGCGATATCTCTGTTTTCGTAGCGGGATAAAAAAGAAAAAATAGTCAGTATGGTTGCTATATATCTCCTAGCTTTAAAGCAAAAAGTCGGACTGCTATTAAGGAAGGAATTTAAGGGATATTTTGGTTCATTACATTGGGGCTTCTTATTATAGTAAGGGCTGTGAATTTTGGATCATTAACTGGATCTGTTGTGATTATTGTAACCGCAGTGATCCGGGTGGGCAATGAGCAAGGTTAAAGTCAAATAATCCAAAGTTATTTGGTTACTTTTTCTTGTAAAATATAATATTTAAATTGCGGTCTGCCTAATACAATTAGGCAGGATGTTTTTGTGCTTTCTATGGATAACCTTGTTCATCACCAATAATGCTGCTTAGCATAAATACAATACCTATCAGCATGAAAACGGATAATGCAGACTAAACAAAGATTACTCAATATGCACAAGGTTATGCACAAAATACCATGAAATTACCTCTTAAATTCTCCAACATGAGTCATGCTATACCATTTCGAAAACATTAATTGTCATATAAGTTTTTGCAAAAAATATCTTCGATAAATACTATCTTGTATATTGATCTCAATAATCAGGCAAATGTGTAAGTTGACACGAGTTATAAAATAAGCGAATAAATAATAGAGAAAACCCTCTAAACTATGACAAATTTTCATTAATATTCAATGTATTATATCTCAAAATCAAAAAAAACTAATAGCATTTTTTTATTATTCATAAAAACAAGCAAACAAACTTCTATTCATTTAATAATTTAAATATTATGAAATAACATGGAATAAATACTTCACCAACTTGCCGGAAATAAACGAAAGAAAAGATTTATGAAATATATCAGCACGAGAGGTGAGACTCCTGCTCTAGACTTTACTGAAACTGTTATAACGGGGTTGGCTGGTGATGGTGGACTTTATCTTCCAGAAAAATTCCCCCAATTATCATTCGATGCACTAAGAGCACTCCGCGGTCAATCCTATACGACGATCGCTAAAACCATCCTTTGGCCCTTTGTAAACAACGAGATCGAATATAACTCTTTTGAAAAGATGATTACTGAATCTTATTCTTCCTTTCATCATCCAGCAGTCTGTCCATTGCTGCAAACTGGAGTGAATGAATTTATCCTTGAGCTTTTTTACGGCCCTACTTTAGCATTTAAAGATGTTGCAATGCAGCTCCTTTCTAGACTAATGGATCATATTCTGACTAAAAAAAATAGACATGCAACGATTGTTGCTGCAACATCAGGCGATACAGGTGGTGCTGCAATACAATCCTTTGCAGGAAGAGAGCACTCAGATGTTTTTATTTTATTTCCTAAAGGACGCGTATCATCCGTTCAACAGCGTCAAATGACCACCAATCAAGACACAAATATTCATGTCATCGCCATTGACGGAAATTTTGATGATTGCCAAGCACTTGTCAAAGCAATGTTTAATGACCATAATTTTCGTCAAAAAAAAGCGCTTTCTGGAGTTAATTCTATAAATTGGGCGCGTATCATGGCGCAAATTGTTTACTATTTCTCATCTGCACTTTCCTTAGGAGCTCCTGATATATCTGTTTCATTTACTGTTCCTACTGGAAATTTCGGTGATATTTTTGCAGGTTATGTTGCTGCCCGTATGGGATTGCCCATTGCACAACTAGTTATTGCAACGAATGACAATGATATCCTCGCACGCACATTGACTAACGGTATTTACGAAACAAGACCTATAACAAAGACAACATCACCCTCTATGGATATTCAAATCTCTTCTAATTTTGAACGCTTGTTATTTGAAAGTGGCGATCGTGATCCAATGTGGATTCGCAGTGCGATGGAAAACCTGAAAAAATCAGGATATTTTAATCTCAATGAAAAACAGCTCAAGAATATTCGCTCCCTATTTTCTGCCGGAAAGAGTAACATAGCTGAAACGGCACAAACAATTAAGAGTGTTTATGGGGAAAGTGGTTATCTCGCTGATCCACACACAGCTGTTGCACTTAAAGTAGCGCGTGAAAACAAGCAGCCACATATTCCAATGATTGTCCTTGCCACCGCTCATCCTGCAAAATTTCCTGATGTCATCAAAAGTGCCTGTGGGATTAATGCCCCATGGCCATCTTATCTCAATGATTTAATGGAACGAGAAGAACATTTTATAGGTCTTGCTAATGATGAAAAAATAGTAAAAGATTATATTTCTTTAAAATCGCGTGCATCTTATTAAATTTAGCTGCATTAATTCAAATCAAGAATATTCCAATGCCCTTAAATGGGGTATTTGGCCTCTTTAATGGAGTCGTAAACACATGGGTGTAGATATCAGTCGCCTTAGTAATGGTTTGACGATCGCCACGCGTACGATGAAACACATTGATAGTGTAGCGCTCGGTATATGGGTTAAAGTTGGCTCACGCAATGAAACTTTCGCACAACATGGTATCGCCCATCTTCTTGAACATATGGCTTTCAAAGGAACAGAAAACCGTACATCTTTTCAAATTGCAGCTGATATTGAAAACGTTGGCGGTGAAATCAATGCCACAACCAGTACTGAAACAACTGCCTATTTTGCGCGCGTACTTAAAAACGATATCTCACTTGCTATTGACATTCTAGCTGATATTTTGATGCATTCAAAATTTGACGAAGATGAATTAGAACGAGAAAAACAGGTAATTCTTCAGGAAATTGGTGCTGCCCATGATGTTCCTGATGACATTGTTTTTGATCACTTTACTGAAACAGCCTTTCGTCATCAGTCGCTTGGTCGCTCTATTTTAGGAACACCGAAAACAATTCAATCATTTACATCTGCTGACCTTCATAATTTTATGAATAAACAATATAGTGCAGACCGTATAATCGTGGTTGCAGCAGGAGCGGTACAGCACGAAAACTTCCTGCAAGAGGTTGAAAGCCGTCTTAGCACTTTCCGCTCCCATTCAACAGCGCCCCTCACCAATCTTGCAAATTATGTCGGCGGAGATTTTCGTGAATATCGTGATTTAATGGATGCACAAATTGTTCTTGGTTTTGAAGGGCGTGCTTATCATGCACGTGACTTTTATGCTACCCAAATTCTTTCAATTATTCTTGGCGGAGGCATGTCATCGCGCCTCTTCCAAGAAATAAGAGAGAAACGTGGATTATGCTATTCTATTTATGCTTTTCATTGGGGATTTTCAGATACTGGGCTTTTTGGAGTCCATGCTGCCACTGGACAAAAAGGACTAAAAGAACTACTTCCCATGATTCTTGATGAGCTTTCAGAGATAAGCGAAAATATTCATGACGATGAACTTAAACGAGCACAAGCGCAATATCGCGCTAATCTTACAATGTCGCAGGAAAATCCATCTAGTCAAGCGCATCTAATTGCCCGCCAAATGCTTCTTTACGGTCGACCAATTCCGCTATCTGAAACAATTGAACGTTTAGACCTCATCACTCCTGCAAGATTAACCGACTTAGCTCATCGTCTTTTTATCAATTCCACCCCAACATTAGCTGCTGTCGGACCTGTTGGCTTCCTCATGAATTTTGATGATTTAACATCAATTCTTTCATACAAAATAAAGTAATATTAAACAAGGTTTTCTCAAAATGCTTTCACGCATATTGGAGATGTACAAATTGCTTTTAAAAGCAGCAGCATAATAACGTGCACAAGTTTTATGCTAAAATCTACCACAAACATTCTTCTCACCAAATAAGTTTGGGAAATATTTATCAAAGAGGTGTACAAAACTACCCAATTCCTCCTTGATGTGATAGAGTGATTAATGGGCGAAATTATCTCTATGAAATCTGAAAACTCATAATTTGATTTTGCTCTGCAAAAATATAAAAACCTATCAGATTCAAGCTTCACTGAAGTAAATGAGGGATTGATCTATTTTTGTATAATTTTACAACTTTTTAAAAGAAAATAATAACCGCTTATTGTGTAGAACAACTTACAGAAGGTGGATATTTTTTCTCGAAAATCTAATTAAAATTAAACATCCTAAAATACTGAGAGTGGGACATTGTGAAGAGTTTGCGTAAAATCATTGACATAATTTTCATTATAATCGTCAGTTCTTTTATCCACTTTACGTCAGCACAGGCAATTGAGCCAGTTAAAATTTCTTCTCATGATGCAGCTCTTGACCTTTCAAAAGCAATTGAAATTTATCATACAAACAACTCTATCTTTCAAACAAGTACAGCACCGGGGCAAGATGGTATTGTATGGCGCATTGAAGTGCAGGCAAAAAGCGAAAAATTTTCTGGAAACTGGGCAGTATTTTCTCTTGCAAATCCAACAGATGAACAAATCGACCGTCTCATCGTTGCACCCCATTATCGCATGGCTCATTCAGGATTTCTTTGGCCAGATCTGGGATCGGCACGGATCCAATCAATTACTCCAAGTGAAGGCTTTTCTCTCGATCGTCAAGCTAGCGCAAACTCTGATATCTTTCGTATTACACTGAACCCTGGTGCTGTTGTTACATTTGTTGCTGAGCTTAACTCTGCAAATCTACCGAAAATCTATTTATGGCAGCCTGAAGCCTATAAGGATGCAATCAATTCTTATACACTTTATCATGGTATTCTTCTTGGTATATCAGGTCTTTTAGCACTTTTGTTAACCGTTCTTTTTGTTGTTCGTGGAACAGGACTCTTTCCCGCAACAGCTGCTATCGCTTGGGCAGTACTTTTTTATATTGGCATCGACTTTAACTTTTTAAATAAATTTTTTGCAGTAACATTGACAACACAACCAATTTGGCGTGCTAGTACAGAAGTAGCGCTTGCCGCCACACTCTTCATTTTCCTTTTTACCTATCTATGCCTTAACCGTTGGCACTATCACTTTAGTTATGGTGCAATTGTATGGACTATCGCTCTTTGTGGTCTTGGAGCATTTGCTATTTATGATCCGACGAGAGCAGCTGGCATTGCCCGTCTGTCATTTGGACTGACTGCCGTGCTTGGCATAATTCTAATTGGCTATTTTTCGATCCGAAGCTATGATCGTGCGATCATGCTTATCCCAACATGGTTGCTCATTAGCTTCTGGTGTATTGGAGCTTATGCCTGCATAGCAGGACATTTAAATAATGATATTATCCAGCCAGCATTAGCAGGAGGATTGGTGCTCATTATTCTCCTTATAAGTTTTACTGTCATGCAACAAACTTTTTCTAATGATGCTTTCCACGAAGGAATATTTTCCGATCTTGAACAACAAGTGCTTGCAGCAAAGGGAGCTGGAAATATTATTTGGGACTGGAATGTTGAGCGTGACCGCATTGTTGTACACCCAAATATGGCAACCCTTTTTGGTATTGAAACCGACAAACTCAATGGTTCTATGCACAACTGGATTTCAGCCTTGCACCACGAAGATCGTGAACGCTTTCAAGCCATATTGGACATTATTCTTAAAAATAAAAAAGGGCGTATTGATCAAGTTTTTCGATTGTCTTCTGGTGGTGGTTATTATCATTGGTTCTCCCTTCGTGCACGACCGGCTATGCAAAAAGATGGAAAAATTACGCGTGTCATTGGAACAATTGTCAATATTACTAACCACAAAAAAGCTGAAGAACGTTTGTTGCACGATGCCATTCATGACAGCTTAACAGGACTTCCAAACCAACAAATTTTCTTTGACAGACTGCAAAACTATACTTCTTTGGCAAAAGCAAATATAAAAATTAGACCAACTGTCTTTATGATCGATTTTGACAATTTCCGTCAAATTAATCGCAAATTAGGCATAGCCGTTGGTGATACTGTACTGCTCATAATAGCACGCCGTTTAAGCCGCCTTATTAATTTTCAAGATACCTTATCACGTCTTTCCGCAGATCGTTTTGCAATCATTTTACTCAGCGAAACTGAACCACAGAAAATTGCAGCATTTGCAGATCATCTGCACAAAACAATTTCAGCACCCATTTCACTTACAGAAAAAAAAATAACACTTTCAACATCAATTGGACTAGTTACATGGAGTGAAAGTAGATCAACTGCTAAAGATATTTTAAGTGATAGCGAACTAGCAATGATCCGCGCAAAACAAATGGGTGGCAACCATATTGAACCTTTTCGCCCAAATTTTCGTACTTTCAGCATTGAGCATAACACTATGGGGAAAGATATTCATTACGCCATAAAACGTAATGAAATAAAAATCCTCTACCATCCTATCCTTAATTTATCAGACGGACATATTATTGGTTTTGAAACAATTGTAGAATGGCATCATCCAAGTTATGGAAATTTAAATGTCTCTGATTTTATTAAAATCGTAGAAAATGAAAAAATCGTTATGGATTTATCACAATTTATTATCGATAATGCCGTCACTGACCTTACAAATGTGCAGGAAAAATTCTCCCAACAATCTTTCTTTATTTCAATTAATTTACCAAGCTCGGAAATGGTTCATCCTCGTTTCGTCAGTCAATTGCGCTCCGCTTTACTTCGCTACCCACTCAATAAGGGAGGTCTGATGATAGAAATATCCGAGTTTGTCTTAAGAAAAAACCCTGAACAATCAGCACACTTTCTTGAACAAATTAAAGCACTTGGAATGAATCTTGCACTCGATAATTTTGGAACAGGTTATTCGTCACTTGCCTATCTCGTGCGTTATCCATTCGACATGGTTAAATTGGATCGTTCACTTATCTCAATCGACTCCCTCAAGAAAAAGCTCGTTCTAAAGTCTATTATTAATATGGCAACCGATCTTAATTTGCAAATTATCGCAGAAGGTGTTGAAAACGAAAAAGAAGCAATCTTCCTACGTCAAGAAGGCTGTAAATATGTTCAAAGCACACTTGTGACTAAGCCAATTGCTCTTGAAGAATTAATTACTCTCGTTCAAAATCATTTCCCTTATACAGCCAGAACGTAATGGATAAGCAGCACATGATGGGGTACGACATTGTATAAAATTAAAAATTCGAAAAAGAGCGAAATTCTACGCGTGCCCCATTTCAGAAGCGAGATAGGTCGGGTTGATCCCCATTCGAATCAAACTTTCATCATATTTGCGACTTAGATTGCTCTCAAAAAGAAAACTAGGCGACGTAGAGCTAATTAACCAACCATTCGTAGAAATTTCTGCTTCGAGTTGTCCTGCTTTCCATCCAGCATAACCTAATGCTATCAATGCATGTTGTGGGCCTTGTTCACAACTGATCGCTTTTAATATATCAATCGTTGCTGTAAAACAGATTTTATCTGCAATAGAAACAGTTTCTTCACAAGCATAATCATCAGAATGCAGTACGAAACCCCGTGAAGGGTCTACAGGTCCACCATAGCGTACTGGAAATTTTTTTATTGGTTCAGAAAGACATTTTTTTTGACCGCTGTTTATGACTCCAAGATGAATCAAAAGCTCTGGAAAATCAATATGATGCAATTGATTGAGAATAATCCCCATGGCACCAACATCAGAGTGCGCACAGACATAGATAACGGAACGCATAAAACGTTTGTCATTCATACCTGGCATTGCTATAAGCAACTGCCCCCCCAAAAAGCCATTACACTGCTTCATAAATCTGTTATTCTCCGTAATTTACATGATAAAATTCACTTTAGTTAGTACAGCAGGAAAATAAAGCTCCAATGCAAAAAATTCAAACATTTACAAATTTACAGAATAGCCTAATTTCTCTTTATAAAAAGCTTTTGGTTACTTTAAGCTTAACATTCATAATTTTAGAATTATTTGATATTCCTGTCAGTGCTCAAACAGAACAAAATACATGCTTTTTTGCAACATCCTGGTATGAATCAGATGGTGGCCGTGTCAGATTAGCTATTACTGAACCTTCTCTTTCTGAAAAAAGAGATGGTATTATTGAAATTATTCTAAAACCAGGATGGAAAACCTATTGGCGTAATCCAGGTGATTCAGGCATGGCACCGTTTTTTAACTTCAACCAACAGGTTTCTTACGAAATCTTTTATCCCGTACCACAACTTTATGAAACAGAAAATGGCTGGTCACTAGGTTACAAAAACAGAGTAGTATTACCTTTCAGTCTTTCCGGTTCAAGTAAAAATTTAAGCGGTACTTTAACTCTTGGATTATGTCATAAACTTTGTCTTCCCTTCACTGTTAATTTTGATTTTTCTTCATCTGTTCAAAAAAAGAAACAACTTCCTTTATCTTTGTTAAAGGAAGCTCAAGCTTCTCTGCCCGATACAACGCATCATGAATTTAAAATCAGTGCTGAAAAAGATACAAACAACATTTTCATAAAAATACAAAATAACAGTGAAGCGACACCTTCTTCTCTCTTTTTAGATGGAGGAGAAATGCAAATTGGACCAGCAAAAAAAGTAAATGAGAATGCAGAGTATACACTCTTTAGCGCTCCGATTTATTTTATACCAAATGAAGAAAACCAAATAGTGTTTTATACGATTTCTTTTAAAAGTCATGCTTTGAGTGGCACCTTTACACTCTATACACAACAACCCCCTCTCACTGCTCCATGATAGAAGAAAAAGGATTGCAAAAAAGACTATTTCTTAAAATATCCGTTTTCGCGATATTCAGTAATTGCTTTCCGAGCAAGAGCGTCTGCCCGTTCATTATCGGAGTGTCCTGCGTGCCCTTTTACCCAATGCCATCTGACGGTGTGACGAGAACAGGCCTCTTCAAGAGCCTGCCACAACTCTCTATTTTTCACAGGACTTTTTGATGCAGTACGCCAATTATTTTTCTTCCAACCTTCAAGCCACATAGAGATGCCATTGCGTACATAAACTGAGTCCGTATAAAGATCGACAATGCAGGGGTTTTTTAGTGTTTTCAATGCATGAATCGCTGCCATCAACTCCATTTTATTGTTGGTCGTGTACACTTTTCCACCATAAAGTTCACGTTCATGACCATTCCAACGTAAAATTGCTCCCCACCCTCCAACTCCAGGATTCCCTGAACAAGCGCCATCTGTATAAATTTCAACGACCTTTTGCTTATCTAACATATAATTTAAAAACCTAACTCACTCAGTGAACCTACATTACTGAAAAAACGAAGCTTATGCCAATATTCCCGTGGATCTTTCTTAACGACAAAGCTCTCTGGCGGTGTATTGAACCAATCATAAAGACGCGTGAGTAAAAAACGTAAAGAAGCACCACGCGCCAATAAAATAATAGCCTTCATTTCCAAAGGTATCAATGGTCTTATTTTTTGATAATTTTCCAACAATCTACGTGCTTTGATAAGATTATAAGAATTATCCGGTTCAAAACACCAAGCATTCAGGCAGATAGCTAAATCATAAGCCAAAAAATCATTACAAGCAAAATAGAAATCTATAATACCAGACAGACGATAGTTTAAAAAAAACACATTATCATTAAATAAATCAGCGTGAATAACGCCTGTTGGTAAATTTGATGGCCAATTTTCTTGTAAAAAAGACAACTCCGTATCAATTTTTTGCTTAAACTCTTTCAACAATTTACCTTTGCTCGTTTGACATTTTTCCCACAATAATTTCCAATCCATAATAGAAAGAGTATTTTTACGACTAAGTGAAAAACTCTGTCCTGCTAAATGCAATTGTGCTAAACTAGCTCCTACCTCACCACAATGGCATATATTGGGTCGACGAACCCACACTCCTTCCAGAAAAGTAACAATAGCTGCAGGGCGTCCTGCTAATTCACCAATCATTGTCTCATCATTTTGCACGACCAGCTGAGGGCAAGGAACTCCACGCTGCCTTAAATGTTGCATGAGGCTGCAAAAAAAAGGCAAATCATCTTTTGAAATACGTTTTTCATAAAGTGTTAAAACAAATCTCCCTTCTGTCGTATGCAGTATGAAATTAGAATTCTCTATCCCCTCCTCTATACCTTGATAAAACAAAAGTGAACCTATTGAATAACGTGTCAAAAATGTCCTTAAATCATTAGGATGAATATTTGTATAAACTGCCATTATCTTTCTTTCGTTACAGGCATCTATGTATCTTAATTTTTATTTTTCAACGTCTCAGCTCGACCACTAACAAAAGCTGTATCTCGAGGAGTTAAAATGACATCACGTAATTCGCGACTCACCAAAAATGTTTCTGTTTCCACTACAGTTTCAGCTAATTCTATTGTAACATTATAGCACTCGCGAAAAGCTGAAATGATTTCATCAACAATAATTTCAGGAGCAGAAGCTCCCGCTGAAAGGCTTACAATGGAAAGGTCTCCTAAACGATCAAAATCAATTTCATCAGCACGTTGAACTAAAACAGCCCGCTGTGCACCAAACCGTTCAGCAACCTCTACCAAACGTCGCGAATTGGAAGAATTCGGCGCTCCAACAATCAAAAATAAATCGCTCCCCTTTGCTGCTGCCTTAACAGCATCTTGTCGATTCGTGGTAGCATAACAAATTGATTCTGCAGATGGAGCTTCTAATGTAGGGAAGCGTTTTTGTAATACACCAAGAATCCCTGCTGTATCTTCAACAGAAAGTGTTGTTTGCGTCACAAATCCTAATTTATCTGGATTATTTGGTTGATAGTGTAAAGCATCTTCAATCGTTTCAATTAATGTCACAGCCCCTTTTTCAAGCTGTCCCATTGTTCCTATCACCTCAGGATGACCAGAATGGCCAATCAATATAACATGACGGCCATGGCGTTGATGTCGTATCGCTTGTTTATGAACCTTAGAAACCAACGGACATGTTGCATCTAGGTAGAATAAGTTATAGCGACGCGCCTCTTCTAACACAGATTTTGGCACACCATGGGCAGAAAATATAACTGGCTGACCACGGTGTTCCTCTGGAATCTCATCAAGTTCTTCAACAAAAATAGCTCCACGCTGCTGCAATCCCTCAACTACATAGCGGTTATGCACAATTTCATGACGAACATACACTGGAGAACCATATTTTTTTAACGCAAGAAGGACAATCTGAATAGCACGATCAACCCCTGCGCAAAATCCACGCGGACCACAAAGACGCATTGTTAAAGGAGGAAGTACGATCATAAATCATCCTTAATGATATCTATAATTTTTACCACAGTTTCAAACAGATTATTGTTATGCATGACATCATCCGTGTAAAGAAAAAACTGGAAAATACTACCTTTTCCCGTAACAGCACACATATTCAACGTCTAACGCTCTCTTATCACATTTTCTTCACGCAACATTATTTTTAAAGTTGGCTCTTTTCATTTCACTGTGCTAGAGGGCGATAAAATGCCAAACTAGGGTTTCAATTAAAAGGGTTCCAAAGAGAGCCGCCAAGTAGAATAACGAAAAGAAAAATGTTTTTTTTGCTATTAAAATAGTTGCATCGTGCGTATTAGCTTTCCACAAACGATAAGCAAAATAAATAAAAATAATACTCAAAATCGTTGAAAAAATGCCATAAAAAATTCCTGCGAATCCAGCAATATAAGGTCCAACACCGCATATTGCCATAAGAACAGTATAAAATAATATCTGTTTTTTTGTTGAGTACTCGCCTCGTACATTAGGCATCATAGGAATACCTGCTGCACCATAATCAAGAGATGAAAATAAAGAAAGGGACCAAAAATGCGGTGGGGTCCACATAAAAATGATTAAAAATAATAGGAAGCTATCAATGCTCACTGTACCCGTTGCCGCAGCCCATCCAATCATTGGCGGAAAAGCTCCGGCTGCACCACCAATAACAATATTTTGTGGCGTTATACGCTTTAACCAAATTGTATAGATAACAACATAAAAAAAGATTGTGAACGCGAGAAAAATGGCTGAAAACCAATTAATAAAGCTCCCCATAATTGATACAGAAAGCACAGAAAGAATCATGCCAAAAATAAATGCCTTCTTAGAGCTGATTCTTCCACTAGGAATAGGGCGATTTTTGGTACGTTTCATCACTGCATCAATGTCAGAATCATACCACATATTAAGTGCTCCTGCACCACCACCACCTATAGCAATACACAAAATTGCTAAAGAACCATAAAATAGACTAATAGAAACTGGAGATACAACCAATCCAACTAGAGCTGTAAATATAACGAGCGACATAACCCGTGGTTTTAATAGCGTGATATAATCACCAATACCAGATTTTGACAAAATTGACTTATCACCTGCAGCCGATGATTCTCCTGAAATAGACATTCCACTCAAAGACCTTTTCCATTTCTGTCATCCACAAACAAATATTGTCTAGCATAAGAGAAGTACCAATTAATAGCACAGCATTTTGAAAACATATAGAATACCCCTCCTCTTCCCCAAAAACAGACCGAGATATTTGCAACAAAATTTTTTCAATACACGTTATTTCTTACCCGAAAAGCGTACCATATACATCATACCAGACATCATAAAGCAACGCTAAAAGCCTTATCTTCTATGACATGCTATTTTTCTGCTTTTATTTTGTGCATGTGCATATGGATTAATAGTTTGTGGAGATAATGGTCTCATGTTATAATTTCAGCCCGAGAATTGATTTTTTATGCAGAGCTATGTGTAATAATGTAGTGCTGAGGTGGTTGGGGTTTTCTGTGGTATTTTGTAAATTGATAAAAAAGGCTTTCCTTGTTGGTATTATTGTCTATACACTCTACAGTATTTCTGCCCATCACGCACTGGCAGCGGTGTCTCATGTGCAAAATGTTCCTGCCCCACAAACCTACGGTGCGTGGACAAAGGTTTGTTCTCTACCACCAGGTACACCTAATATACAATGTGAAGTTGTACAAAATGTACACACACAAAGTCGTCATGATATTTCTCTCCGTGTTATGTTTTATAAACTCCCTAAAAATCAGGGAGCTTTGATGCGTGTTTTTGTTCCGATCCGCGTTGAGTTGCGCCCTGGTGTTGGACTTAAAATTGACGGTAAAAATATGGGAAGAATAGAATATCGCCGTTGTTTTGGTGATAATTGTGTTGCTGAAGCTTTTCTTAAAGAAGATATGCTGCAACTTTTTTTTAAAGGTAAAATGGCAACCTACTTTATTTTTACAACTCCTGAGCAAGCAATTGGAAGTATTATTGATCTCCATGGTCTTAGCGATGCCTATGCAAAATTACCAACATAATAAAACTTACGCATATTGAATGATTAAAATCTCATAGTGCACTTCACAGCTTTTTAAACAAGACAAGTGGAAATTTTTTAAGTACTCATGAAAATAGGATAACCACCATGAAATCACTGATTGACCATTTTGATATTGCTTCATCTAAAGTACAATCACTGGTAGAAGAAACGCTTCATCACGCTGATGATGGTGAACTTTACCTAGAGTATACAGAAAACGAAACCCTTTTATTTGATGATGGACAGCTTAAAAATGGATCATTTCATCAAGACATGGGATTTGGTTTGCGCGTTGTTGCTGGAGAGGCCACTGGATATGCACACTCCAGTGAATTATCCGCTGCTGCACTCAAACGTGCCAGTGAAGCAGCGAAAGCTATTACCTATAACAATCATGCAGGGCCTTATAACGCAGCACCTCAACAAACAAACAAAAGACTCTATCAACCACATAATCCCCTTGATACTCCATCATTTGAAGAAAAAGGTGCACTTTTGCAAAAAATTGATGCCTATTTACGCGCAAAAAATGATAAATTGCATCAAGTTACTGTTTCTCTTTCCGGCTCACTACAGCATGTTGAAATTCTACGTGCAGATGGACATCTGGTTCGTGATATTCGTCCTCTTGTACGACTTTCTATATCTATAGTTGCTGCTGAAGGTAATCGGCGAGAAAATGGCTTCTATGGATGTGGTGGACGGCAAGCATTTAGCCAATTCATTAGTGAAGAAAATTGGAAAAAAGCTGCTGATGAAGCCTGGCGTATGGCCTTAATAAACTTAGAAGCAGAACCAGCACCAGCAGGAACATTTGATGTCGTTTTGGCCAATGGATGGCCTGGTGTCATGCTTCATGAAGCTGTTGGTCATGGTTTGGAAGGTGACTTCAATCGCAAAAAAACATCAGCTTTTGCTGGACTTTTGGGCAAACAAGTTGCCGCAAAGGGTGTTACAATCGTTGATGATGGCACAATTCCCCAATGTCGTGGCTCACTCACTGTCGATGATGAGGGAACCCCATCAGGATATAACGTTCTTATTGAAGATGGAAAGCTCATTGGTTTTATGCAAGACAGGCTAAATGCTCGGCTTATGGGGGTTAATCCAACCGGAAATGGACGGCGTGAATCCTATGCATATGCGCCAATGCCGCGAATGACGAATACGATCATGCTCGGGGGAGACAAAACACCTGAAGAAATTTTATCCTCACTAAAAAATGGTATCTATGCTGTTTCGTTTGGCGGAGGACAAGTTGATATCACTTCTGGAAAATTCGTCTTTGAATGTACCGAAGCTTATAGAATAGAAAATGGAAAAATTGTAGCACCAATTAAAGGTGCGACCCTTATCGGAAACGGACCAGATGCCATGAAACGCATTACGATGATTGGAAATGATAGCAAACTTGATAATGGTGTTGGTATATGCGGAAAAGCCGGACAAAACGTTCCTGTTGGCGTTGGGCAACCTCATCTGCGAATTAATAATATGACGATCGGTGGAACAGCAATTTCATAAAATATACCAAATCAACTTGATTAAAAAAATCATCAATGGAATTTAGAATAACTGTTCAATTTAAGCTAAAGCTTCCAGCTTGCCTTTGCTCTACACTTGCTCAAAACAGCAACAATTTCAACATGTGGTGACCATAAAAATTGATCAATCGGTATGATTTTTTCCACTGTATAACCACCTGCAACAAGGAGAGATAAATCACGAGCAAATGTAATAGGATTGCACGAAATAGCCACTACGCGTGGTATTGTTGTCTTAGCCAATTCACGCACTTGTTCTTCTGCACCAGCGCGTGGAGGATCAAAAACGACACTATCAAAACACTCAAGTTCCTTTGCAGAAAGTGGATGGCGAAAAAGATCACGTTTTTCACAGGTTACAGTTTTTAAACCAATCGCAAAACGTGCTGCTAAATTTAGATTTTTTAAGGCTGTCTTATTATTTTCAACTGCATGAACATTCATCTTTTTGGCCATACGCAATGTGAAGGTTCCAATTCCTGAAAACAAATCAGCAGCATTCTTTGCTTTTTTTAAATGAGTCAAAATAATATTGCTTATGGTATTTTCAGCTGCGTAAGTTGCTTGGAGAAACCCACCAACCGGAAATTCAACACAGACATCTCCGAAATAAACCAATGGTTTTTCTCGCTCGACAAAAACTTCGCCTTCGACAGACAACCGCGTAACTCCGCATGAAAGAGCTGCATGAATCATTTTTTGACGAATAACTTCATCTTGCACAAAACAACCACTTAAAGCAACATCTAAACCATTTTGCACAGATGTTATTGTAACATGAAACCGTTTTACATGATTGCTTAGAAAAGCACATAACATCCTAATATCACTCAACCGAGATATAAGCTCTGGACAGCACACTGGACATTCCTCAAAAACAACAATATCATGAGAAAGATAACGATTAAAACCGACTCTATAACCTTGCGATGTCATGGATGCTGTTAAAGTAATTCGCCGGCGGCTGTAAGGCTTGCATTCGATTAAAGGCGAAAGGATAACATCGAGTCCATACCTTTTAAGGGCATCAACAACCAGCTGTCGTTTCCATACACGATAAGCATCGGCATGCCAGTGCTGAAGTGCACACCCTCCACATTCTCCAAAATGCTGACAAAGAGCATTAATGCGTTCTGGTGATTTTTTCTTTAATGCTATGAGTGTACCATATTTTCCGCGAACAGAGATTTCAGCAAACTCTCCTGGTAAAGTAAAAGGAACATAAACTAAGCCATGCAATGTTTTAATTATACCATTACCATTCGCTCCAATATGGTTGATTATGACATCATTATTCACTCTTTTTTTTCTCCGAATAACAAATATTCCAAATTACCATCACTACCTGCAATGGGCGAGAGAAGAAAACCTTTTGCACTCCACCCTATTTGAGTGTCCAGCCAATTAAAAAGCCTTTTAGCAGTTTCTTTAGCCATTGATGGATCTTTTAATACCCCACCCTTACCAAGGTGCTTACGTCCAACCTCAAATTGAGGCTTTACCAATAAAACGGCTTGAGCCCCCTTCTTGGCTAAAGACAAAACAGGAGGTAATGCAAGCTTAAGAGAAATAAAGCTGACGTCTGAAACGATGAGATCAACTTCCCGTCCGCCTAAATGTTCCTGTTTTAAATCTCTAACATTTAAACCTTCTAATAAAGTTATTGCATCGTTTCCAGATAAACGTTTATCAAACTGATGATGACCAACATCAACAGCAATAACATAGGCCGCCCCACGTTCTAAGAGAACCTGTGTAAAACCACCTTTCGATGCGCCAATATCAATAGCCGTTACTTCATTCGTTACAACCGGAAATGCATCAAGTGCACTGATTAATTTTAATGCTGCACGTGAAACATAATTCTGCGCTGGATCGCAAACCACAATCTGTGCGTCATCAGAAATGAGTTTCCCAGCTTTTAAAATTATTTCGCCGTCAACTTTAACGGTCTGGCGTATAATAGCATCACGTGCTCGTGAGCGCGTTGTAAAAAAAAATTTTTCAACTAAAAGAACATCAAGCCTTTTCCTAACAGCCATCTTACACTCGAATTTTCTGTACTGTCCGAATCTTGCGTCCCAAAGCAGTAAAAACGGTATTAACAATACCAACAGCATCAAGTCCAACACGCGAAAGAACTTTCTCTGGTGAACCATGATTTAAATATTCGTCAGGAAGTTTTAATGTACGAACTTTTAAACCATGTTCTAAGAGCCTTTCTTGTGCAAAAAATTGTAATAAGTGCGCTCCAAATCCACCTATTGCGCCCTCTTCAATTGTCACCAATACTTCATGCTCACATGCTAAACGGCGCATCAAATCCTTATCCAAAGGTTTTGCAAATCGTGCATCCACAACCGTCGTAGACAATCCCTCTGCCATCAATTCACCAGCAGCCACCAACACTTCTGACATCCGCGTTCCAAAACAAACTAGAGCTATCCTGTTTCCTTCACACAGAACACGTCCTTTTCCAATTTCTAATAACTCACCACGCTGCGGTAAATCTATACCAATACCTTCACCACGCGGATAACGAAAAGAAATGGGTCCTTGATCATAAGCTGCAGCGGTACGCACCATATGCATCAGTTCAACTTCATCAGAGGGTGCCATAACAACAAATCCAGGAAGAGTTGCCAAAAAAACAATATCAAAACTGCCAGCGTGAGTCGCACCATCTGCACCTACAAAACCTGCTCGATCAATTGCAAAACGTACCGGTAATTTTTGAATCGACACATCATGAATAATCTGATCATAAGCACGCTGCAAAAAAGTAGAATAAATCGCGACAAAAGGTTTATACCCTTCACAGGCAATACCTGCAGCAAAGGTTACAGCATGCTGTTCAGCAATACCAACATCAAACATCCTTTCAGGAAACTTTTCAGCAAAAGCATCAAGACCTGTCCCCGTTGGCATTGCCGCCGTTATACTAACAATCTTATCATCATGCGTAGCTTCTTCTATTAAAGCCTTAGAAAATACCTTAGTATAAGGAAGAGCATTGCTGGGTGCTTTAACCTGTTTACCTGTTATAATATCAAAACGATCAACACCATGATATTTATCAGATGATGCTTCCGCAGGTGCATATCCTTTCCCTTTATGCGTAACCACATGTACCAAAACAGGACCATTAGGATATTCACGAACATTTTTAAAAACGGGCAATAAGTGTCCTAAATTATGACCATCTATTGGTCCAACGTAATAGAAGCCAAGTTCTTCAAACAAGGTTCCCCCAACCAAAAAACTGCGTGCAAATTCCTCTGAACGACGTGCTTTATCCAAAAAGAACTTGGGCAATTTTTTACCTAGTACCTTTACTCGTTCGCGCAAACTACGGTAAGCAGGACGAGAAACCAATCGTGCAAGATGAGCACTCATAGCACCTGTAGGAGGTGCAATAGACATATCGTTATCATTAAGAATAACAATCAAACGTGCATCCAAAGCACCAGCATTATTCATCGCTTCATAAGCCATACCAGCAGACATAGCACCATCACCAATTACAGCAACGATGTTTCTTCTTTCCTCTTTTTTCAAAGCACTAGCCACTGCCATGCCAAGGCCAGCTGAAATAGAAGTAGAAGAATGACCTGCACCAAATGGATCATACACACTTTCTGAACGCTTCGTAAAACCTGACAACCCGCCTTCTTGACGCAATGTGCGAATTTTATCTCTACGCCCTGTTAAAATTTTGTGTGGATAGGCCTGATGACCAACATCCCAAATAATCCTATCCTCAGGTGTATTAAAAACATAATGCAACGCAACAGTGAGTTCAACAACACCAAGCCCTGCACCAAGATGACCACCCGTCACGGAAACCGCATCAATTGTTTCAAGCCGCAA
Source organism: Bartonella sp. B23 (assembly GCF_053793815.1). Lineage (NCBI taxonomy): Bacteria > Pseudomonadati > Pseudomonadota > Alphaproteobacteria > Hyphomicrobiales > Bartonellaceae > Bartonella > Bartonella sp. B23. The sequence goes on along the minus strand of NZ_CP200033.1, from coordinate 276,756 downwards.
CTCATCAGCTAATCTTACCAAATCAGACTCAGGCAATGCCCGTAAATCATGTGGTAAACAAATACGATCAAGTAGTGGCGTCAATGTCCGAGACAAAAAAACTCCTTAATATTATCTTACCAAGAGAGTGAAACGGTAAAAATATGTCTTCTCCCCCTCTTCCATTTATAATTTCGCCTATTTTTACTGAAAAATGCTCCCTATTGGTAATGATTTATAGATTCTCTCATTTCTAACTTATTTCATAAAAAAGAAACCGATAAAACTTGTTTCTTCAAACTAAAATCCTGCATCTTCTACTTTGCAATACATACCCTCAAATTACTTGAATATTATTCAGAATCAAGAAGCTCTGTACCTACTGGGAAGCCTCCTTCTGAAAGTTGAATTTTCTCAACTTTAGCTTCAGCCACTTTCAAGAGTTTCTCACAATGTTTTTTAAGAGATTCACCACGCTCATAAATATCAATTGATTTTTCTAAAGGAACATCTCCGCGTTCTAAATTCTCGACAATCACTTCAAGTTGCTTAAGCGCCTCCTCAAAACTTAACGCTGAAATATCCCCTTTTTTTATCTCTTGTTTCATGCAATCCTCACAAAGTATCTGTCCTGAATATACGAATTCCAAAATCTTCTAAACCCGTACAATGGCGTCCTTTAAAAGCATAAACGATAACAGAACGAATTCCTAAATGTTTCAAAATTTGTGATCCTAAACCAATTTGGCGCCATTCTTCTTCACGTTCAATTGCTTGCACGTGATTTTCTGAACCTTTTTTCGCCATCTCCTGAATGCCAATAGATGATTGCACAACAACAGATCCTTCACGTAAATAAACAAACACACCACGTTTTTCTTTTGCCATCATACATTGCATGATGGCTGTAATATCTGAAGATTTACCAAAAACATCGTTCATAATATTTTCACGATACAAACACACAGGAATATTCTCACCGTCACAAATATCACCAAAAACGATTGCAATATGCTGAACTGCTCCCCAAGGTAATTGATAACTTTGAGCAACAGCCGCCCCTATTGATGTTTCAATATGCATTTCTTCAACATGTCTGATCAACATTTCCTTACGTTGGCGATAAGAGATCAAATCTGCAACCGTTATTATATGCAATTGATTATCCTGTGCAAATTTTGTAATCTCATCTCCATGTTTAACACTCCCATCATCGTTGACCAACTCACCGATAACACCAACTGGCGGCAAACCAGCTAATTTACATAAATCAACAGCTGCCTCCGTGTGACCTGAACGCATAAGAACTCCCCCTTCATGCGCGATCAAAGGGAAAACATGTCCTGGACGAACAAAATCATTCGCACCAGCATTTGGATTAGCAAGACTACGAACTGCTAATGTGCGGTCATGTGCGGAAATACCCGTCGTTATCCCATATTTAGAATCCACAGTAACAGTAAATTGGGTACGGTGTGTAGAGTCATTATCTGATACCATAGGAGCAAGATTAAATCGTTGCGCTTCTTTTTTTGGCATAGGGGCACAAACAATACCCGTTGTATGACGAATGATAAACGCCATCTTTTCTTCTGTACAATGTACAGCAGCAACAGTTAAATCACCCTCATTTTCACGGTCACCATCGTCGGTAACCACAACAATTTCACCACGTTCAAAAGCGTGAATTGCAGAAACAATTTTTTTTTCGTCATACGCCATTATTCACCTTTTCAATCACCCAACCTGACCGCGATGTCTTAGATAATGATCAGCAATAGCACAAGCAACCATCGCTTCTCCAACAGGAACAGCGCGAATCCCAACACAGGGATCATGACGTCCCTTCGTTACAACGTTTACATCGTTACCATCAACATCAATTGAACGACGAGGCGTTGGAATTGATGAAGTAGGCTTCACAGCAAAACGTGCAACTATTGGCTGCCCACTTGATATGCCACCTAAAATACCGCCTGCATGATTGGATAAAAAAATTGGTTTTCCATCACTTCCCATCCGCATTTCATCTGCATTTTCTTCTCCTCTTAAGCGAGAGGCTGCAAAACCATCACCTATTTCAACCCCCTTCACCGCATTAATCGACATGAGTAATGATGCAATATCCTGATCAAGTTTTGCGTAAATAGGTGCCCCTAAGCCTGCAGGAACATTTTGAGCAACAATCTCAACAACAGCGCCAACAGATGAACCATCTTTACGAATTTCATTTATATAATCACCAAAAACCTGCACCATTTCCGCATCAGGCGTAAAAAAAGGATTTTTATCAACCTCTGACCAATTCCAACGATCACGATTAATCATATGAGAGCCAATTGCTATCACAGCTCCCCGTATTATCAAGCCAGGAACAATTTTACGCGCAATAGCGCCTGCCGCAACACGTGCTGCCGTCTCACGCGCTGAAGCACGTCCACCACCTCGGAAATCACGAACGCCATATTTAATATCATAGGTATAATCTGCATGACTGGGACGATACTGATGGGAAATTGAGCTATAATCTTTCGAACGTTGATTTGTATTTCGAATCAATAGAGAAATTGGTGTCCCTGTTGTCACCAATGTCGTCCCATCATTTTGAATAATAACCCCTGAAAGCACCTCTACTTGATCTAATTCTCTGCGCTGTGTTGTATACCGGGACTGTCCTGGTCTACGTTTATCAAGATAGGCTTGAACTTCTGCAACAGTAAAAGTAATACCTGGGGGACAACCATCAATAACACAGCCAAGAGCAGCACCATGACTTTCTCCCCACGTTGTTACACGAAACAAATGTCCAAATGTGTTATGTGACATAAAAAATGACTCGTTTCTTTATAAAATATACGTAACTACAACTTCTGTCGAGTGGTATACAAACAGCCCCCTATTATGAAATACTGCTGGCTATCCTAGATACGGCCAAATCACTACCGTCAAAGAAAACTTTGTAAACCAAATTCTATTCTTTAACGACGGAAATGTCTGGTGCATCAACAGCTTTCATACCTATGACATGATAACCTGAATCTACATGATGCACTTCACCCGTAACAGAACGAGACAAATCAGACAGAAAATAAAGAGCAGAATCACCCACTTCTTCAATTGTCACCGTGCGGTGTAAGGGAGCGTTATATTCGTTCCATTTTAAAATATAGCGGAAATCACCAATACCAGAAGCAGCCAACGTTTTTATTGGCCCAGCAGATATAGCATTAACACGAATATGCCTAGGACCTAAATCTACTGCTAGATATCTCACGCTCGCTTCAAGAGCCGCTTTCGCAACTCCCATCACATTATAATTTGGAACAACCTTTTCTGCACCATAATAGCTCAGTGTTAAAATTGAACCACCATCTAACATCAATTTCTCTGCACGCTTAGCTAGAGCCGTTAAGGAATAAACAGAAATATTCATGGTCATCATAAAATTTGATTCGCTAATATCAATATAACGACCACTCAACTCATCCTTATCAGAAAAACCAACAGCATGAACTAAAAAATCGAGCTTGCCCCATTTCTTCTCTATCAATTTAAAGACCGCATCAATAGATGCGCCATCAGAAACATCACAATGACCGCAAACTAACCCTTTGACTTCCTCAGCCAAAGGCTCAACACGCTTTTTCATCGCCTCACCCTGATAGGTAAAAGCAAGCTCTGCTCCTGCGCTACTCGCCGCTTTAGCTATTCCCCAAGCGATAGAGCGATTATTGGCTAATCCCAAAATTAAACCACGCTTGCCGTACAATAAACCATTACTCTTAGCCATTAGCACTGCCCCATTGTTACTTAAAATCAATATTACTTATCTGCCTATGGCATAGGTCAACTTTTTCTTCAAGCAATTGGTTAAAAATCAAACAAAAACTAATCTTTTTGCATTTGTAAAAATTGTTCTAACGCAGCATCTCTACTTTCCGGCAACATGATGCGAACGTGCACATAAAGATCGTCTCTTGTGCCATTTTTTAAACGAAGCCCTTTTCCTTTCAATCGTAAAACACGATCAGAACTTGACCAAGCAGGAATAGTTAAAACTATACGCCCTTCCAAAGTCTCAACTTCTTCTTTTGTCCCCAGAACAGCATGTTTAAGGGGAACCGGTAAATCAAGATGGAGTGCCCTTCCTTCAACTCGAAAACGAGGATGTTTTTGAATCTGGATAGTTATCAATGCATCCCCTGCTTGCCCTAAAGGCACCTCCTCTCCTTGACCTTTTAAACGAATAGTCTGGCCATCTTCAACATAAGCTGGAAGTTTAATTTTTAATTTTTTTCCATTAGGAAAAATAGCTTCTACCTTTTCTGCTCCAACCATCTGCTCCAATGTTATTGCAAGATTTGCACGAACATGAGCCCCTTGTTGAGGACGATTATATTGTGCAGAATTTGAAAAATTTCCTCCTCTGCCAAACAAATCGCGAAAAATATCGCTCGCATCAAAACCTGCACCGCCCGAAGAACCAAAATCAAAGCCTTTTGTCCCTCCTGAAAAAGGATTGCGACTCTTGCTAAAATTTTCACCAGCACCATAGGTTTGATAAAGCGGTTTACCCTCCATATCAATTTCACCGCGGTCAAATTGTGCTTTTTTGTCTTTATCACCTATAATTTCATAAGCTTGATTAATTTCAGAAAATTTCTCTTTAGCCCTTGCATCGTCCATATTATGATCTGGATGATACTTCTTTGCTAATCTTCTGAATGCAGATTTTATCTCTTGCGGTTTTGCGGTACGTGCCACACCCAAAATTGCGTACGGATCACGCATATTGCCCTCTTTTCAATTTTTCCGTTTTCAAAATATCAACTGATATGTTGCTCAACATCCCTTATAGACTCATCAAGCTATCTCTAACGATGTCATCACCTCTCTTTATATGTCTATAAAGAAACCAAAATACCAGATAAAAGAAATATTTTATTTTAATATATCTCATCACAATCGTGCTAAAAACAAAAATGATTAAATACTTCATAATAGTACATGATGGCATTGGCTTTTTAAAATAAGGAAAACTGTACTTTTCTTCTTGATAAGAAAGTAAATTGAAAAAAACCACTCGTACTCACTGATATTCGGAGATATTATGAACAATAAAGTACAAACAGACGATGGTTTTATGCAAATGCAAGAACCTTTTACGCTTTTTGCAACATGGCTTGAAGAAGCAGCAATGAGCGAAATAAATGACCCTAATGCTATGGCATTAGCAACAGTTGATGAAACGGGCTTACCCAATGTTCGTATGGTCCTTCTTAAAGATTTTAGTCCTCAAGGCTTCGTCTTCTATACAAACTATGAAAGTTGCAAAGGGCAAGAAATTTTAAAATCAATGAAGGCATCTTTATGTTTTCATTGGAAATCTCTCCGCCGTCAAGTCAGAATTCGGGGAATCGTTGAAAAAGTTAGCGCCAAAGAAGCAGATGCGTATTTCCAATCGCGACCACGTGGCAACCAAATTGGTGCATGGGCCTCAAAACAATCTCAGTCATTAGAAAACCATTTTGCCCTCAAAAAAGCAATTTCTCAATATACTATGCGTTATGCGGTAGGGAATATTCCGCGCCCACCTCATTGGTCTGGATTTCGTGTTAAGCCGCTTTCTATCGAATTCTGGCGCGATCGTCCATTGCGTTTACATGACCGCCTACTCTTTACACGAGATTCTGTTAAACATGATGATTGGCAAAGGCAACAACTTTATCCCTAATCCTGCAGGCTTTAAAGCATGAAAACCCCTTCTTCATGAAGATTAAACAACTCTTTACAAAATAACAAGAAGCCGATTGAATTTAGTTTAAAATAAAAAATTACATCTTCAATATAAAACTTAATTGATAACAATTTGTTGTCCCTGCATCGCTTGAAAACAAGTTATAGTTACGCATTTATTCAATTAAAAACTGCTTCAGAAGTCCTTTAATAAAGTGATCAACAGTGTTAAAATAGAGCGTAAAAAAGATGAAACGATCTTGCACATTTCAATCTTGGTGGCATAAATAAGAAGCTAAAATTTGAATTCAAGCAAGGGTAGCTCATTAGGATATCCTTCCCCCTGTTATTAAACAGCAGAATGAAATATCATCCATATACCACCACATACTAAAGCAGAAAAAATCACAAAACCAATAAATGAATTCGATTTGAAAAGCTTTAAGCATTGTAAATTATCATCTATATCAAGGACTTTAATTTGAATAAACATATGGATACTTGCAACAAAAATTCCAAAAAAGCTCAGAAAGGGAACTTGTGCCACATAAAACGCTAAGCTGACGAATATCACAAAACCACTATACAAAAATACCAAAGCACGTTTGGTGGCTTTACCAAAAAGAAGTGCCGTGGAACGTACGCCGACAGTAACATCATCATTCTTATCCTGATGCGCATAAATTGTATCATACCCTATCGTCCATAAGATAGATCCTATATAAAGTAAGATTGGTGCCCAACTCAGGCTTCCATACACCACTGCCCATCCCATTAATGCCCCCCAATTAAATGCAACGCCTAAGAAAAATTGCGGCCAATAGGTTACACGTTTCATAAAAGGATAAAAGGCAACTGCTATCAGTGATGAAATACCTAGAAAAAAACTGTATCTATTAAATTGCGATAAAACACCTAAACCAACCAAACATTGCACCAATATAAAAATTTTTGCCTGAAACCGACTCACATGCCCTGTTGGCAGTGGGCGAGAGCGTGTTCTCTCCACCTGAAAATCAATTTTATGATCAATAAGATCATTCCAAGTACACCCAGCACCCCGCATCGCTACAGAACCTAGAAAAAAAAGAAAAAGATACCAAATCCAATGAAAAAGTACTGATAAAAGAGGTGATCGATGCATTTCATAAGAGAGAAAGGCCATTGTTGTTGACCAGAAACAAGGCCACATCAATAATTGCCATCCTATAGGCCGATCCCAACGTGCCAATTGAGCATAAAACCACAAAGAAGAAGGAAGAAAATGGTATACCCACTGTTTGGAAGATGCATCCATCACTCGTCCCTGACTCTCACAGGATTGAATATGTGCTATATTTTTATTTTTTTTCATCAAATAATTTTACCTTTGATCTTGCGATAGAGATATTTCATTCTTATGACAAGAAAATCTTTTTAATCTTCTTCTATGATAGGAGCAAGCAATGAACATTCTTCTTATCGGCTCAGGCGGACGAGAACACGCTTTAGCATGGAAAATAGCAGCATCTCCACTGCTAACAAAATTATATTGTGCTCCTGGAAATCCTGCAACAATGGAACTTGGGGAAAATATTAATTTGAACATTGATGACCATCCTACCATCATTGAATTTTGTAAAACACATTTTATTGATCTTGTAGTTGTTGGACCAGAGGCACCACTTGTTGCTGGTATAACAGACTCTCTTAATAATGCTAACATCTGTGTCTTTGGACCTACTCAAAAAGCTGCTCAGTTAGAGGGTTCAAAATCATTTACAAAAGATCTATGCTACAAAAATAACATTCCTACAGGAACTTACCAGTGCTTTAATGATTCTGTAAAAGCTAAAATCTATATCCGTCAACAGGGTGTTCCCATTGTTATTAAAGCCGATGGCCTAGCTGCCGGTAAAGGTGTTGTTGTTGCAACAACAATAGAAGAAGCATTCAACGCAGTTGATATCTGCTTCGAAGGTGCCTTTAGTGATGCAGAAAAAAAAATTGTTGTAGAATCTTTTCTTGAAGGTGAAGAAGCCAGCTTCTTCTGTCTTTGTGATGGTAAAATCGCCATTCCCTTTGGATCTGCTCAGGATCATAAACGCGTTGGTGATGGTGATACAGGAGCTAATACTGGCGGTATGGGCGCTTATTCACCAGCTCCTATCATGACACAAGAAATGATTAATCGTACTCTCAGAGAAATTGTTGAACCAACTCTATACAGCATGAACGCAATGGGATCTCCCTTTAAAGGTGTTCTCTTCGTCGGATTGATGATAACACAAAGGGGGCCTGAATTAATCGAATTTAACGTGCGATTCGGTGATCCTGAATGTCAGGTTTTAATGATGCGTCTCAAAGATGATATTCTTCCTCTTCTTCTTGCAGCAGCTCAAGGAAATCTTGAAAAGAAATCTCTTCAGTGGTCTGAAAAAACTGCTTTAACTGTTGTTATGGCCGCTAAAGGTTACCCAGCTTCTCCCCAAAAAGGCACTGTTATTCGTAATGTTGATAAGGTGAATGCTCTTTCTGATGTAAAAGTTTTTCAAGCCGGTACAGTATTACACAATGGAGAACTCATTGCCAATGGAGGACGTGTTTTAAATATAACAGCAATAGGAGAAACTGTCATGCATGCGCAGAAACGTGCCTATGAAGCAGTCGATTGTATTGATTGGCCAGAAGGTTTTGTCCGCCGCGATATCGGATGGCGAGCCGCTGCACTAGAAAGCTAGATTCTTTGAAAAGTCTTTTTTATAACTTGACGTGATAACATGCTGTATAAATTTGCCAATTGTTCTGTATTGCTCGTAATTTTGAAAAAATACTGAATTTACTTGAAAAATAACATACTATAGACAGGTTGTTCATGTCCGACAGATAAAACAAAATTGAACAGATTTCGCAGTGAGAACAGATACTATGACCTTATCATTGCCTTTGCACAGAGAAAACCTAAAATCTCTCCTATTCTAACGTACCAATGTCCTAATGTTGTGAGAACCACAAAGAAAAAAATATCTAACGCAAATGCTAACTGCAAACTTGTCTTGTCAAATCAAAATTTTTATTATAGCCAATAAAATATAAAATAGATGTATATAGCAGCACAATAGAAAAAAATGAATGCATATCAAAATTTCTGCAGCACAACCCGGTTCGCGATCACCAATCGTAAACCCAACAAATTATCGTAACGAATTGAAAAGCACTTTTGCTTAGAATGCAGTGTTGTACAAAAAAAGCGACGTAAGTCAGAACGATCTTCGACAACCATGATGCGATTATCCTCATTAGTCATAAGCATAGGAAGACCATAAGTATCCGCCCATAATCGCCAATCTAGAAGAACATTATTTAAATCCCTAGAAACTAGAAGCGGGATGCACGCCTCCTCATCTGCATGAAGTAATTCCAATGCAACAGCTTTCTCACCCGAACGCATTTTTACAGTGCGTGCCACAATTCCTTTGAAATGATAAGATGGCACCAAACGTGATAAGCTTGAAGGAGTATCCGTTTTAAAAAGAACACCGCACTCACTTAACGAACAAATAATTTGATTGCCCGTTTTTGATGAAAAATATACCGCTGTTTGTGGCAAATGGCACGGATTTAACCGAAATTCAAGCACCGCTTTTGCCCGATTAAAGCATTGATTAGCCATATATAGTGTCCCAATTTATCTTAACAATATACACCATTTAACAGCTTTTCCCCATTGGATTATTAAAAGATTGAATAAAAAACAACAGGTTTCTTTTTTGGTTATTAAAATCTAAACAAAAATACATGATAAAATTCATCTCTCTTGAATTATAGTATTTTTCCAGGATTCATAATCCCTAAAGGATCGAGCATTTTCTTAATTCCTTGCATAATATCCAATGCAACAGGTGATTTAAAAGCGCGAAGCTCCTCACGCTTAAGTTGACCAATTCCATGCTCAGCAGAAAATGCACCTTGATAGTGCATCACTAAACTATAAATGCTATGGTTGATTCGTGACCATAGCTGCAAAAATACAGCAGTATCACCTCCTACAGGCTGTGTAATGTTATAGTGTAAATTTCCATCACCCATGTGGCCAAAACAAACTACCCGTGCACCCGGAATAATATCTTCAACAATATGTGCCGCCTCAACGATAAAATCAGGAATAGACGCTGTGGGCACTGAAATATCATGCTTAATGGATCTTCCTTCTAATTTTTGTGCATAGGATATACTCTCACGCAACTGCCAAAAAAAACCTTGCTGCTTTAACGATTGCGCAATAACCGCATCATCTATCACAGCACCATTTAAAGCTTCTTCCAAAATAATATTGAGCACTGATAACGCTTCGCCATCACCATGCAATGATGCAATATTAATCAATACATACCATTCATGCTCATGCTCAAAAGGAGATTTCTCGCACATATTATAGCTTAAAGAAATTTGCAAACTGAATTTTGACATAAGCTCAAAACCAGTCAACATCCCCCCTCCCTGAGATTGAGCAAGAGATAAAAATTCTAGCGCCTTAGCTGGGCTATGCAATCCCACAAAAGCAACGGCTATTTCTTTTTCTTTTGGAAAAAGCTTCAAAACTGCGGCAGTTATAATTCCTAAAGTACCCTCCGCACCAATGAAAAGATTTTTCAAATCATAACCGCTATTGTCTTTCTTCACAAAACGTAAATCATCTAAAATACGCCCATCAGGCAAAACAACTTCTAAACCAAGGCAAAGCTCACGCATATTGCCATAAGCTATAACAGCTGTTCCTCCAGCGTTAGATGAAAGGTTTCCCCCTATCTGACAGGAGCCTTCAGAACCCAAAGAAAGAGGAAAAAGGCGACCTGATTCATCAGCTTTTTTCTGTAAATCTCGTAAAATAACGCCTGCTTCCACCACAGCAAAATTGCCCTCAAGATTAATACATCTAATCTTGTTCAATCGTTCCATAGATAAAAGGATACTACGCCCATTTTCATCTGGTTGTTGGCCACCCACGAGACCTGTATTTCCACCCTGTGGCACGATTGGTATGCGCGTTTGGCTAGCTAATTGCATAATTGATGAGACCTCTGCACAAGAAGATGGCTGTAAAAGCAACGGTGTTTTTCCATGAAACCGTCCACGCTCTTCAACTAAATACGGTGCAATTAATGCTTGATCTGTTATAGTGTGCGCAGAACCAACAATTTTTCTAAAGCACTCAATTAAATCCTGCTCCATCTTTATGCCTCCTTTGGAGCCGCAGCACGCATTAAACGATCATTAATAGCCTCGCCTAATCCGTACGATGGAATAGATTCGACAGCGATACATTTCACTCTGAGTGAATCCAACTGTTTCATATATTCAAATAAATGCACTGCTGCTTCTTCCAATTTCCCTTTTTTGCTAAGATTTAAAACAGTAACAGCATTTTCAACACCTGCAATGCGTTTAGGTCCAAATGCTAAAAGAGCTTCACCACTTTCTACCTTTTGTACATTTAAACGAACCATAGTATTGGGTGCATAATGCGACCTTAACATACCTGGTGCTTCAATCACTGTCCACTGATCCCGCCGTTTTAGTGGTTTCCCTGCTACTTCTTCAATTTCTTCAGCAGCAATCCCCCCAGGACGTAAAAGATAAATCTTCTCATCACAAATCTTAATAATCGTTGATTCAAGCCCTATCTTAGAAGATCCCCCGTCAATGATTAAAGGAACAGATGCGCCTAATGATGCAAAAACAGCTTCAGCTGAAGTCGGACTAAGACGTCCTGATTGATTTGCACTCGGAGCAGCTAAAGGGCGACCAAAACATCGTACAACTTCCGCAAAACCGTTCGTTGGAAAACGGACAGCTAATGTATCAAGACCAGAAGTCGCTAAGGGATGGATGTTATTATATGCCTTTAAAGGTAAAACTAATGTTAAAGGCCCCGGCCAAAACACTTCCATTAATCGACGCGAGAGAGAATCGATTTTTACAGAACATTCAGCCATAGCGATGCTACTCACATGAATAATGAGAGGATTAAATTGTGGTCGCTTCTTTGCAGAAAAAATAGAAGCTACTGCCCTCCCATTGGTTGCATCACCAGCCAATCCGTAGACAGTTTCTGTTGGTAGTGCTACTAATTTGCCCTGTTCCAAAAGTGCAACGGCCTCTTTTATTGAAGCACTGTTGAGAGGCAAAATCGTCATGAGATATCTTTCCTATCTCCTTTGAGTAATATTATACTCTTTTTATTCATGTACCATATTGATTTTATATGTTTTTTTCAAGGTGCGAAATTCGTAAATAAAAGTTAGGTAATAAAATTTTTCAACATGCCTCTGCAAAGCACATACTTTTTGCTAATCTCCACAAAAAATAAAAACGGCACAGATATATCTAATTTCTTAGCCATATCTAAAAGATGTTCAGAATGATCAATACAAAGTTTACGTGAGGTTTTACCAAATGGTGTTAGCATCTAAAAAGATCCTATTAGAAAAAGAAGCTCTCGCGTGATTCTAGCAGAAATTTTCGGGTTTTGGTTGACATTTTTTAAAAATTATCTTCCTATCATCATTAATACACAAGGTTGTGCGGCGTGACGGATAAATCCTTTAAAATCAGCTTGAATTGTAGTACCTTGTAGTACAATTAAAGAGGAGATTTAGTAATGGGAAAAATTAAATCGTATACCTGATGAAATTCAAGAAGTTGCAAGTGCAGTTATTAAGTCTACAGGTTTAACTGCATCAGATGCAGTACGCATGTTTATGATTCGCATTGCTAGAGATCGAGCATTACCGCTTGATCTGTTCTAACAAAATCCGGAAACATCACAAGCTATCGGGGATGCCGAAATGGGACATGTCAAACGCACGTCATTAAATGGTTTACGAACCATGATTCGCAAAGATAGAATAGAAGTGCACAAATCTGAAAAGCAAACCTAAGCTTGCTATGCAGAAGATTATCTATATGCGTTTATTTCGCCGTGACCTTAAACGTGAAAGCAAAAGCAGATATGCTAAGCTGCTTGTGGCAAAGCGTTAGCGGAGAATGAACCGCTAAAGACGCGTTGGAGAGATCATGAACAAACGGGTCAGTGGCGCAATTATCATGATTGTTATATTAAGCCAGATTTTATTTTGATCTATCGAAAGCAAGATACCAGAATACTGGAACTTTTACGGTTTGGCTCACATTCTGAACTACGCTTATGACTGAATCTCCAATTCATGATAAAAGGAGTTTTTCAAAGTTTTTATTTTATAATAGTTGTTCAGCTCTTTGAGAGTTGTTGTATTAAATGAGCGAAGATATTGTCTATCACATCCATGAGGTATGCAAAATCAAGGATAAGCAAAAGGTAAAGAACGCTCTTCATTCCATAAAGAAAAACATCTCGTCGTACTAACTATCTAGAATAGAGCCATCTTTTTATGAATAAGTGGGCAGCCTATATCACCGATCAAATTTAAGAAATAGGATACAATACCTCTGTAGCTTCGCACAAAATTTTGCCTAATTTGGCATTAGGTTTTGTACCAATTTATTTTTTTCAAAGAGTTTTTAAGAGAAGATTCAAAAACGCTTCAAAAGGTATTTCAAACCCCTTTTACGAATCTTTTTTTTCTTATAAAAATCTCAATTTGAGAAGATCAACTCCTCAGCAAGAATCGTGTTATTTGAAGAACAGTATTTTCCATTATTTGGTTGGTAAGGTCAGCTATCATCATCGAAGATGATAATGCTAAAAACAGTCTCGGAAGAGCAAAGATCATGCAATACCGCAGCAATATCACCACGATTATTGATAAGAGCTGCAGCGCTTTTATTAATCAGTGCTTGAACACCTGCCTGTATCGCGGAATTCATGGCTGTTCTAGAGCCATCCCCTAGAGCGTCGATAGAGGGCACCAGCAGCTTTAAAAGCTGCTCCGCCTGTGGCAGCAAATCCTGATAGCCGCACTAGCTTCTATCAATCTTTTGGCTTTATAATCCCAGTATTTAAATTCAGCCTTAACAGCTTACCAATCCACTTTCTTGGATAACATGGGATCATCACGCAGTTGCTTAATCCATGCCATCTCCTCCCCTTAGGAGCGAAACAATTGCTTAAGAGACTGATCAAAATCACTGATTCAACAGCAATACTATTGCCCGTATAAATCTTAATGCCGCTACAAGCATCTATGGTTACATGCTCGATAGTCTCCTTCAATCCTTTACGCTCTCACTCCACCACACCAGATTCTCGAAAGAGTCAACATCTATTAGCAAATTACCACGTGCTAAGATGTAAGATGTCCCTTCCTTGAAGGTAGCATCCTGTTGCTTCTGCAACGATGTGTCTTGTTGTCCTGTATCTGTTGCCTCTGCGCCTTTATTGGTTAACGCTGCAGCGAAAAGATTCATCTCGCCTGTAAAACTATTCAAAATACCCGCTTCATTAATTACACGCCCTACACGTTCTTTCTCAAGCCCACCCATGGTCAAATTGTCTTCAGAAATGATCTCGTTCATGCTTATTGGTAAAATCACCATTCGTAGAGAGCATTGTGGATTTTTTGACGTAAATCAGCTCGCTATTGTTAACATCCCCTGCCGCATTGATAGCAACGCTCATCACTGGAGCCAAACGCACCAGTATTATCTGATTGTCCTACTGACAAAACAAAAACGCCGCCACTTTGAAGTATAACTTCGTATGTATTCTTCAAAAAGGTTTGTTGAGAGAAAACCTGTTGTAGTTCGGTACCCTCTTATGCGCTTATTATCAGATGCAAATCATGGATTGCGATAAGCATGCCTTGATTAATGAGTGAACCGACATGAATATCGACGCTATCGCCACGCATTGTGCTGTCATTTATGAACCCATCACGCACTTTAAGGATTAATGCTCCTTCTTGTACTTCCACAGTTCCCGCTCGGGTTAAAACGTCAGCACTCAAAACTACACCATTACCTAAAAGAGCACACCGTTCGCGCTGGTTGTGAGTATGCTCCCCACTGTCAACGCAACATTCTGTACACTAACAACATCACCCGTGTGATTAAGTATATCATGGACTTGAAGTGTTGCTTCCCCATTATACCAGACAGCGCCTTCTTGAATCAGAGCACCATGATGCGCATAAAGGTCAACTTTTTGCTTTGCCACTAAATTGGTGCATAATGTAAGCTCTGCAGCTTACATCAAAAGAAAGCCGCCAACACTGCAATGATCAGCACCTACAGTGGACACATCACCAACTTTCAGTACAATATTCTCATTGACACCAATATGGTTGTTTAACGCACTGATTTGATTGATTTCAATGATCATATCACCAAGAAAAGAAACCTCTGTTTGATTATTGTCTTGCATGCGAATCAGATCAATTGTTGCTGCCTGGATCTCTAAAAGATCATCGGATACTACCCACCAATTCCCTACATCAAAATTTGTTACCTTTAAGTGCAAAGAACCCGTGGCTAACTGTGTGCCATCATTGCCAATACCACTTGCTAAAAGGGCATGAGATTAGAGCCTAATCACACCGGCGCGCGCATCAACAACACCGTTCGCCGCAACGTGAGCATGCTCAGCTAGCTCAATACACTTCAAAGTCTTCAATTCAACTGCTTCTTCTAAAAAATCGATCTTTCACATACACACTCACACTATCGTGGTAAGAATGAACCTTCACAGCTCCTTTTGCACGTGCTTTAGCAATCACTAACTTGCCATCGCTTGTTAATCTCATGGCGTCTACATTAGCAACCATGCTCCCAAGCATACAAATACCTTTATCGTCGGCAATTACTCGGATTTGACCCGCACACATTCCACCAAATTTACTGAAATCAATCGCAAATTCCGCTTCTTTACCATCAGAGCCAAACGATGTTTCTTTCCGCTTATGATAATCAAAAGGTTGTGCCCCGCTATAACTGCCAGATCACCATTGGCTTGAATGAGGATCACGACACTGATCTTACGCGAAATAAGATCAAAAATATCTAATGGGCTCCCTCTCATCTTGTAAAAGAAATTGTACACCATGGTAAAATTATATGGTATATGTGTATTGGACGCGGTCAACACATTGAGTGCGTGAAACCTATGAAGCATAAGAGTTTGTAGATAATTCCTAAAATGCACTTGCCGCATTATAAGGGTTTATGCTCCCAAAATCTAAAACCAGTGAACTTGTTGAATGGTTGTTTGCATAGCTGCTTAGATAATATTTTAATAGCATAAATTGAGATAATCTCGCTAAAGCCACAAAAAGACGAAGATAAATCATCATTATGAAGGTGTGCGATTATATAGGTCATATTCCATATCAAGTAATCGAAAAGAAACATATTATAGCCAGTGTTGAGAGTCGTAAAGAAACACCTGGAATGGATAGAGACTTTCTGAAATCACCAACAGGCTCTTTAAATGGGAGATGGAACGGGGACTTTTGAAAAATAATCCAGCTTTAGGAGTTAAAACACCACTTCTCAAAACAAAGACGGATTTCCAGTTTTGCCAGAAGAAGATATTGAAAAATATTATAAAAAATGAGCTGTTGGTACTCATGAACGCGTCTGGATTAACGTTCTTCTCTACACGGACTTGAAACAAGGTGACACCGTTCGTATCAATTGGAAAGACGTAAAAGACAATATCATTCATCTCAGAGTAGAGAAAAGTAAATTTCAAACAAATGTCTTTTTTCCTATTTTACCAAAATTAGCAGAAACACTTAAAGCTGATCCTATCGAAGATGAAGCATTCATTTGCGGAAAAATCGGAAATAAGCTTATTAAAGAAAGTTTTGGCCGGGCAGATGATATCATGGTATCTTTTTATACAAAGAGTGCAAACCGCAGAACACTCGCTCTTAAAGCAATAAAAAAGCTCCAAAAAGATGAGGGATAGACATCAAAAAAACATAATAGAATCAATGATTATAAAATCCCTTGCTCTTGTAATAATTTATTGATTTTAATCACTTTTTATACCATCTTTGAGTGGTGCAAAACTATAACGATGCAATCCCACAACTGGCCCATATTTATCAAGCGCTTCGCGATGTGCTAGCGTTGCATAACCTACATGCTTCTCAAAACCATAATCTTTATAAACTTGTCCCGCACATTCCATCATTCGATCCCGCGTTACTTTAGCAATAATAGATGCTGCTGCAATTGAAACCGAACGTTGATCTCCTTTAATCAAAGCAGCTGCTGGACATAGCAGCTTAGCGGGAATATCACGTCCATCAACAAGTGCATAATGAACCGGAATTGCTAGTCCTGTAATACAGCGGCGCATCGCTTCTAAAGTTGCTTTTCTAATATTAAACTGATCAATCGTATGAGCACAAAAACCAGCAATTGAAATCGCTAATGCACTTTCAAAAATTTCATTGTACAATTTCTCACGTTTTGAGATAGAAAGCTTTTTTGAATCATTTATTCCCTCAGGAATATGGTCTTTATCCAAAATGACCGCCGCTGTCACTACAGGTCCAGCAAGAGGACCACGTCCCACTTCATCAACACCTGCTATATGAAAAAACCCCTGTTTCTGCAAATCCATTTCACATGAAAAATTTGGTTGAAGTGGTAAATTAAGCATCTTTTATAAATCACAAATACAATGAAACATATATCCATTTTTGCAGATTGCTTCTTTTCTGCAAATTCTACAGTAAAAATAGCTTTCCAAGCACTCTAATAAACTCTCGCATAAACACAAAAATAACAGAACGCGATTATGAAGCTCCCTGCACTGTTATTTACTTCCTTTGCTAAAATACTACCCAAGCATATGCCAATTCGATCTAGAAAATAGAAAATAATCGTTTTGCTGCTTAATCGCTCCATTCAACATGATAGAATCATTGCCAAATAAACTCTTTTATCTTTATGTTTATTTATCAAATCTTTCCTAAAGTCATGATCGGTTTCACAAACCAATTTGGATGCATCGATTTGATAAAAAAAGCTGCCTTTTTGGCTGCTTGCTGATCTTTAAAAATACCAAAGCAAGTTGCTCCCGTCCCAGACATACGAGAAAAAAGAGAGCCACACTCATCTAATGCAGATAACACCTCGGCTAATTGAGGTGCAATTTTTAATGCAGGAGCAAAAAAATCGTTACGCGTTTCTTGTAGAGTTTCAACCAATGAATAAACATTTTTTAAAACCTTTGGATCAATTGTTAAATGGGGATGATCGCACTTTTCCAAGGCCTTAAAAATAGCTTGCGTTGGAATTTGTTGACCGTGATTAACTAATACCATTGCAAGAGAACAGGCCTCTTTGAGCCGTGTTATATCTTGACCAATTCCCTTAACAAAAAGTGGCTGCTGATATTCCAATGCAAACAGACACATTGGTACATCGGCACCAAGTGCTAAGCTCATTTCTGCTAATTTTTCACAAGAACAATCAAGATTCCATTGCTGACGCAATACGTTCAGAACACTAGCAGCATCTCCTGAACCGCCGCCGATTCCTGAAGCAACCGGCAATGTTTTAACGAGACGAAAAAAAGCAGGCTTAGCAAACTTAGGAAATGTCTTACACATAAAATTACGTGCACGAACAACTAAATTGCTTGTATCAGAATCGAGCCCATTGGCAAAAGGACCTGTTAAAATAAAATGATCGTTCTTAAAAGGTTTATAGCCTAAACAATCACCACTAAGACTAAAATAAACCAAACTTTCTAATAAATGATAACCATCAGCACATTGGCCCACAACATGCAAGGCCAAGTTCAACTTAATAGGAGTAAATACATAAGAATACCCTTTGAACGAAGTTTGTACATCCGAGATCATCTGACGTAATATTCACCCACACAGGGATCTTTCACAAATGTGCCCCTCTTCTCCATACTTGGCCTAAATTTTGCACAATAAAAACCCTGTAATCTCCTCTGTAATCGTTTTCTTAACAAACAATAAACATGAGAAGCCATAATACACAATAAACTGAATGAATCCATACGTACCATTTAAATTTTTTCTTCCTCACAGCCGTTTTTAGGTAAAATTATTTACCCTCTTGTATTATTTATCAAATTGTATGTTTAATCATAAACCATAACGTTGCCAAAGCGCACGTTCTTGTGCTGCCATCAGTGCACTATCAACTGCTGTATAAACCGCATGAGCAGTGACTCCTGAAGGAGCTTTAGGGCCTAAAAGGCTTTTTGGAGGTGTAATTAAGCGAAGTTTGGCATCATCCCCAAATCGCTCCTTAATAACGGAACGCACGTCATTCAATCCGTCAATAAGTCCAAGTTCAAGGCTTTTCTTTCCACTCCAAAACATTCCTGTAAAAATATCTGGATCATTTGATAGCTTCGCTGCACGTCGCTCTTTAACCAACTCGATGAAAGTTTGGTGAACTTCGAGTTGTAAAGATTTCAAATGCTCAATATCTGCCTTCTTTTCAGGCTGAAATGGATCTAATGTAACCTTATTTTTTCCTGCAGTATAAACACGCCGCTCGATACCAATCTTCTTCAAAAGTTCAGGAAAACCAAAGGAAGCTGAAACAACTCCTATAGAACCAACAATCGAAGAAGGGTCAGCAAAAATTTCATCTCCAGCACAAGCAATCATATAACCACCCGATGCTGCTATATCTTCAACAAATACAAGAACCTGCTTGTTTTTTTCCTCTGCCAAATCACGAATACGCTTGAAAATAAAACGTGACTGTACAGGCGATCCCCCAGGAGAATTGACAATAAGTGCAACAGCTGGTGCTTTTTTGTACGCAAAAGCCTTCTCTAAAAGATTCGCATACCTACCTAGTGAAAGAGACCGTGCTATCAATGTAGTCGAATCCATAATTGCTCCATGAAGGCGCACAACAGGAATCTCAAGTTTATTAGGACAAAAACGATGTGGAATAATATTTCTGATAACGTTCATCAAAACAAAATCTCCTCATAAATTCAAGCAAGGACAGCAAAAGTGGGGAACACGATAATAGCCAAAAGCAGCAATCAATCCCCATATTACAATTAGAAATAAAACTTCATCCAAATCAAAAGCCTTCCTAGAGACTAAAGACTCATTTTAAATTTAAGCAATAAACCAGAAAACACAAGATATCATTTTAAAAGTTCCCACAAACTTATACGTCCGTTATTGATTGCATCAATCTGCGGCGAAAAAGCGTGACCATCACCCTCATGCATAACCAACGCCGGTAATACGGATAAAGCCGCTCTGCTTCCCCGTTTTGCATAAAATAAAATACGAATTGCTACCGATGTTGCACGTGCATGAACAGGAATTATACAGATACTACCAAAACGTCCCTCTAAAGCATTTAAGACATCAGACAGTGATTGCGGGCGTGCAATTAATCCTAAGAATCCACCTGGCTTAACGATTGCTGCTGCACTCCGTAACCAATTATCAAACATCGCTTCAGGCATAACATGTGCTTCGGATTTTTGTTGATCAGGAGTTTTACGATCTGCAGGACTATTAAAAGGTGGGTTCATGATAGCAAAATCAAAAGAATTATCTGTCAATCCTGCTGTTAAGCGACTCTTGCCTTTCAAAGTAACGTCTGCTTCTAATAAACAAATTCGCCCAGCAAGCTTCTCATTTCGTTTTAGCATAAGTGTCTTCTTTGCATAAGACACCATAAAAGCTGATCGCTCGACTAATGTAACATGAACTTTCAGACAACGCGAAGCAACTGCCAATCCTGCTGCACCAGCACCAGCACCTAAATCAACAACTTTTCCTTCTAAATTGTTGGGAACCAAACTGGCTAATAACATAGCATCCATGCCAGAACGATGACCATATTTACGCGGTTGAACCAAATAAAACCTTCCGCGATGAAAACTGTCAATTGTTTCATTAATCTGATTCGTTATTTCATCCATTTGAAAACCTATTTCATAAACTGCACTTTTGCCTGTCAAATGCCTTTTAAACAAAGCTTTTTCAAATCTTTTCTATGACCTCGGAACAATAACATTACACAAACTTAGAAAACATTCCTTGCCAATTATCATTTAAGACTTCCGTTTTAAAGCGTTATCAAAAGCTTGTATCAAAACAAAACCCCCTTTATGCTAGTAGAGGAAATAAAATCATATATGTCTATTGCAATACTCTAGGAGTAAACACATTGAGTGTAGCCACAAAACCAGACAAGATAAGAAATAATCAAATGTCTCTCCAATCCCTCATCAATCTTACCAAACATGACATGGAATGCGTAAATCAACTCATCCTTTCTATGGCAAAATCGGAAGTTGAAATGATCCCTGAAATTTCTAACCATCTTATTTCATCAGGCGGAAAGCGGTTACGGCCAATGATCACATTATCTTCCGCTCGTATGTTTGGTTATCAAGATAATGGGCATATAAAACTTGCAACAGCCGTTGAATTTATGCATACCGCAACCTTATTACACGACGACGTAATTGATGAAAGTAATTTGCGGCGTGGAAAATCTACTGCACGAATGATTTGGGGAAATCAAGCAAGCGTACTTGTTGGTGATTTCCTTTTGGGGCAGGCTTTTAAAATGATGGTTGATGTTGGTTCTATAGAGGCACTCTCTGTCCTAGCAAATGCTGCTGCAATTATTGCTGAGGGAGAAGTTATGCAACTTTCAGCTGCAAAAAATATAGCAACCAGCACTTCAAACTATCTCAAAATCATTGACGCAAAAACAGCAGCACTTTTTTCAGCTGCCGCTGAAGTAGGACCAATTATTGCTGGCTATAAAGAAAAAGAGCGCTCTGCATTGCGCGAATATGGATCATTGTTAGGGTTGGCTTTCCAATTGATTGATGATGCACTTGATTATGGTGGCACCGCTCAACATTTAGGAAAAAATATAGGCGATGATTTTAGAGAAGGAAAAATTACAATGCCTGTTATTCTCGCGTATACACGCAGTGACTCAATAGAAAAAGCGTTTTGGAAACAAGCTTTTGAAAACGGCAATAACAATGATGAAGCCTTCGCACATGCACAACACTTAATAAAAAAATATGATAGCCTCACAGACACAATAGAACAAGCACGCATCTATGGTAAGCGTGCAACCGATGCTCTTACTTCGATAAACGAAAGCCCTGCTCGCAATGCCCTTATTGAGACTGTTGATTTTTGTATCGCGCGTATAAGCTGAGTTATTTGTAAGAATCACGTATTTTTCAATAAAGTAATCGGATATGATCTATAAACCATACAATTTGCTGATTATCTTGAAGAGGATTAGTTTTATGTGCAGCGCAACAATATCCCGCTTTTTTACTATTTTTGTCGTGGGTATTATGCTGATGCCCACTGTTGCATACAGTAAAATAAATACCACTACTAATACAACATCATTTACAGGCGCCTATCTAGCTGGGAGAATTGCAAATCGTGAAAATAAGACGAATATTGCCATAAATTATTTTAAACAAGCGCTCGTTTATAAACCTGATAACATAGAAGCACAAAAAGAGCTCCTTGAGGCTATGCTCTCCATGGGAACCTTCAAAGAAGCTATTCAGCAAGCTCACAAACTAAAAGAGCAAGGTGTCATAACTCCCTTCTCTTCCTTGGCATTATCCGTAGAAAGTCTTATCAAAAAAGACTATAAAAATGCAAAGCTTTTTCTAGAATTAAAAGAACCTCCTGCGCTCAATAACCCAATAGCTGAACTCATCGATGCGTGGGCGACATTCGGATCTGGACAAAAATCTCAAGCAATCGCTGATCTTAAAAAAATCAAAGGACCTGATTGGTATGACCTTTTTATAAGTTATCATATCGCACTCATGAGCGACCTTGCAGAACATACAGAAGATGCAAAAAAATATTTCATTCAAGCGCTCAATAATAAACAAGGGAATCTTATAGCCCCTAATGCTTATGAGCGTATTATCATAGCTTATGCCTCATTCCAATTGCGCCATAATATGCGTAATCAAGCTCTTCAGACTATTAAAAACGGCGAAAAAATGTTGTCAGGCCGAGAAGTACTCAGGAATATCCGAGAAAAAATTGAAAAAGGTGCTCCCTTAGAAAGATTGATTAAAACACCCCAACAGGGAGCAGGTGAGGTATTGTACAACTTCGGAACAACCCTCAACCACAAAAACTCAGGACGAATTGCTCGCATTTTCAAACAATTATCTTTTGCTTTATATCCTCAAAATGATGCAATACTGTTTCAACTGGCACATATTTCTGCCAAATTAGGTGATCCTAACCAAGCAATTAAACTTTACCAAGCTTTACCACCTAAATCCCCTTATTACAGAGATGGACAGCTTCAACTTGCATTCCTGCTTGCAGATCACAATGATTACAACAAAGCTATCAAATTACTTAACTCATTAAGGAAAAAA
The DNA here is from genome assembly GCF_053793815.1 of Bartonella sp. B23. Classification (NCBI taxonomy): domain Bacteria; kingdom Pseudomonadati; phylum Pseudomonadota; class Alphaproteobacteria; order Hyphomicrobiales; family Bartonellaceae; genus Bartonella; species Bartonella sp. B23. Next base: position 253,691 of record NZ_CP200033.1, on the reverse strand, counting down.
TTCCCCAAAGATCGTCCTATTTTGATAACATTAGCTGCTTTCTATATGCAAGATAATAAATTTGTTAAAGCCATCAAAACTTTGGATCATGCAATCACGCAAATCAAAAATTTTCAACAAGAGGATTGGAAGCTCTTTTATCAGCGTGGTATTGCTTTCGAACGTTTAGATCAATGGCCAAAAGCCGAGATCGACTTACGAAAAGCACTCGATTTTTTTCCTAATCAACCGCAAGTCCTTAATTATCTAGGCTATTCACTTGTTGACCGTGGTCAAAAACTTGAAGAATCACTCCATATGCTGCAAAAAGCCTCCACCTTACAAGAAAAGAATAGTTATATTCTAGACTCTCTAGGGTGGGCCTATTACAAACTCAAACAATATAACAAAGCTGTTCAAATATTGGAATCTGCTGTCAAATTACAACCTGAAAATCCAACATTGAATGATCATTTAGGCGATGCCTATTGGCAAGTTGGACGTAAACGTGAAGCAATATTTCAATGGAATCACGCAATTGATGGAGAAGCAAAAAATTCTAAAAAAATCCAAGAAAAGCTGAAATTTGGCTTGCAATAGATAATGATGCTTGACCACAATCTTATGAAACAATAGACAGTCGTGAAGGCTGAAATTCCTTTAGTCGTTATCTATTGATCAAATATTAAAGAGTATAAAGCGTGAAACTGCCTGAATATCTTAATCCTACACGTTCTTTTCAGGGACTAATTTTAACTCTACAAAATTATTGGGCTCAGTATGGATGTGCAATTTTGCAACCTTACGATATGGAAGTCGGAGCTGGAACTTTTCATCCAGCAACAACACTGCGCTCATTGGGTCCGCGCCCTTGGAAAGTGGCTTATGTTCAACCATCCAGACGCCCAACGGATGGCCGATATGGTAAAAATCCGAATCGCTTACAGTATTATTATCAATTCCAAGTGCTTCTCAAGCCATCTCCCCCCGATTTACAAGAGATTTATATTAAATCTCTACAAACTATCGGTCTTGATACAAAGCTCCACGATATTCGCTTTGTTGAAGATGATTGGGAAAGCCCAACCCTTGGTGCTTGGGGTCTTGGATGGGAATGTTGGTGCGATGGGATGGAAATTTCTCAATTCACTTATTTTCAACAGGTTTGTGGCATTGAATGCGCCCCAGTTTCAGGAGAACTTACTTATGGATTAGAGCGTTTAGCAATGTATATTCAAGGTGTTGATAATGTCTATGATCTTAACTTTAATGGTTTGGATGGAGAAAATAAAATAAGTTATGGGAGTATTTTTTTACAAACAGAACAAGAATATTCATATTATAATTTCGAATTTGCTGACACCAAAATGCTGCATCGGCACTTTATTGATGCAGAACATGAATGCATCGCACTCCTTGAAGCTGGAAAACCAAATAAAGAAAATATTTTACACCGGTGTGTTTTTCCAGCTTATGATCAATGCATTAAAGCCAGCCATATCTTTAATCTTCTGCAAGCACGTGGCGTTATCTCTGTGACCGAACGACAAAGCTATATTCTTCGCGTTCGCGATCTTGCACGCCGTTGTGGAGAAGCCTTCTTACTCACTGAAGCTGGTCAAATGTATACAAAGGAGAAGTTTAATGTCTGATCTTCTTCTTGAACTTTTTAGCGAAGAAATTCCTGCTCGCATGCAGCGGAAGGCGGCTATTGACCTTAAAAAATGTGTTACAGATCAACTTGTAAATGCAGGCTTAACCTATAAAGCTGCGCGCGAATATTGGACACCCCGTCGACTAACATTAGATATACGCGGTCTTTCTATGCGCTCAAAAGATATCCAGGAAGAACGCAAAGGACCTAATACAAAATCACCACAACATGTAATTGATGGCTTTCTACGCGCAACGGGACTGAATGATATTTCTGAGGCACACATTGCACATGATCACAAAAAGGGTGATTTTTATATCGCTAAAATCATCAAAAAAGGACGAAGTGCAGAAGAAATTATTGCTGATATTTTACCAAATATTATTCGCAACTTCCCATGGCCAAAGTCTATGCGTTGGGGCAAAGATTCAGCAAAAAGTGGTGCACTGAAGTGGATCCGATCTTTACAAAACATTCTTTGCGTTTTTGGACCGGAAATTGGTGAAACGCATGTTGTTCCATTTACAATTGGTTCTCTCAAAAGCAATAATCTAACTTATGGTCACCGTTTCTTAAGTGATGGGAAACCGCTCAAAATCCGTCGCTTTGAGGATTATATCACCAAACTTGAAGCACATAAAGTCATTCTGGACGCGGAAAGACGAAAGAATATTATTTTGGCCGATGCTCAAAATTTGTGCTTTGCAAATGGATTGGAACTTGTGCAGGATAGTGATCTCTTAGAAGAAGTTGCAGGACTTGTTGAGTGGCCAGTTACCCTTATCAGCGATTTTGACAAATCTTTCCTTGATATTCCTCCGGAAATCATTCGCCTGACTATTCGAGCCAATCAAAAATGTTTTGTAACACGCAAACAAGGTGAAAAAATAAAACTTTCTCATCATTTTATTCTTGTTTCTAATATTTTAGCAAGTGATGAGGGCAAAGAAATTTCTAAGGGCAATAGCAAAGTTGTCTGTGCTCGTCTTTCCGATGCACTTTATTTTTGGCAAACAGACCAGCATGATATGCCAGATATTAAAAATTTGAAACCATCCAGTCAAAAATTTGATCTTGATTTAAAGAAACCTCTCGATCAAAGAATGGCACGACTTGATCATTTAAATGTTACTTTTCATGCAAAACTAGGAACACAGGGTGCAAGAGTGGAGAGAATCGCTTTTCTAGCACAAAAAATTGCACCTTTAGTGCAAGCAGAGCCTCTTTTAGCTAAACGTGCAGCAATACTTGCAAAAGCTGATTTACAAACAGAAATTGTCGGAGAATTTCCTGAACTGCAAGGAATTATGGGACGAAAATATGCACTCCTTCAAGGAGAAGATCCTCGCGTCGCTGAGACAATCGAAGACCATTATAAACCTCAAGGACCAAAAGATCGTGTTCCACAAGAACCTCTTGCTATAGCAGTTGCTTTGGCAGATAAAATTGATATGCTCGTCGGATTTTGGCTCATTAATGAAAAACCAACAAGTTCAAAAGATCCCTATGCGTTAAGACGAGCAGCATTGGGAGTTATCAGGATTGTACTTTCGCGTGAGTGGGAAATTAATCTTATGTCACTGTTTAATCTGGCAATGGATTTTTTCTTACAACAAAAAGCCAAATATGAAACATTTCAAATAGAATCTGAACAATCGCTGAACCAATTTCTGGAAAAAAAAGAATATATTTTGTTAAATCTGTTGTCATTTTTTCATGAGCGTTTAAAAATTTATCTAAAAGAAGAAGGCGCCCAGCATGATGTTGTTGAAGCAGTCTTAAACAAAGACACTGATGATTTTTTATGGATTGCGCGAAGTGTCGAAGCGCTTATCGCTTTTGTTAATACAAGTAATGGAGGAAGCTTTTTAGGCGCTGTAAAACGCACTATAAACATTCTTGAGAATGAATGTCAAAAAGGCTCAACAATAGCAAATGGAATTAATCCTGAACTCTTTATTGAAACAGAAGAAAAACAGCTGTATCAAGCAGTCATTGAAATAGAAAAAAGGGTTTGTGACAACATCAGTGCTCAAAATGTATCAGGCGCACTCAATACACTAGCGCAATTGAGAGAATTTATCGACACATTTTTCGAAAACGTATTGGTGAATGATAAAAACCCCGATGTTCGTACTAACCGTCTCGCGCTTCTCAAACGTATTCATAGCATTACACAAGCAGTTGCAGACTTCTCAAAACTTGTAGTCTAAAATTTATAAAGTAAAAAAATATTATGAAAAATTTCAGTATGAAATTTAAAACCATTTTAAGATGTTGTAGAATTTGTGGCGTAAATGATATTTTATAATCATTGATTATAAAAATTAAGTAAACCATTAAAAAACAAGTATTTGATTGATAATCATAATTCATTATTCTCCATATTAAATTAGAATATCAATTACAGTAAGAATCTCCCACTTCAAACTTTCTCATCACATTGTGTAGCAAAAATCATTTGCTTGTGCATCATAAGAAAAATCAACATATTCATAAAAAACATTTTAGAAAAAAGGCACTCTAATAAAGCATCTTAATTCAAGAGCAGTCGCAACACTTTAGGTTGATAATATACTATTTTGTGCCTGCATAAGCGCAAAGATAGCAGTATGCTATGAATCCTACGTTACACCTTATGACAACAGTGAAAAATTGACTTGAAAAGTGTAAAGACGCTTATCTAAATTAAATGCGCAAAATACTGGTGCAAGACAACGCTGAAAAATACTAAATATACCTAACATTAAATCACTTACTTTGCAACACTTCAAACTGCCGTTAATTAAGACATGTTTTAATTTTGGTAAGAGATTCTTCACTAAGAGAATCATTAATGAGTTCATTCGCTTTATGAGAATTCAATTCTTTTGTAATAAGCGTACGAGCAGCAGAAACTGCCAAATCGATAGCAGATGAAGAAACCATTCGTATTGCATCAGCTTCTGCTTGAGAAATTTTTTGCTCTGCCAACTTATTGCAATTTTTTACATACTCTTCTGCTTTTGTACGAGCTTCAAAGATAATAGCTTCAACTTCACGCTTAGCTGCTGCAATAATCTCTTGCGCATCCTTTTCTGCTTCCGCATGTTTGCGTTGATACTCAGCTAACACCTCCTGTGCTTCTTCACGAAGACGAAGAGCCTCATCAAGCTCATCTTTGATACGCTTTGCCCGTGCATCAAGGTGGCGCACAGCCAACTGTGGAATTTTGAAATAGACCAAAAGAGCCAAAAAAAGAACTAACCCAACAAAAGCCCAAAAAGTATCTGTCATCTTTGTATCCTTTGGTAATCTACAGCGTGAACAGCTGAACTAACAGATTCCTGGCTGACTTCAACATCAATCAATTTCTTTACAATCTCAAGAGCTACTTCTTCAGCAATTGAACCAACATTTTGCATAGCCTTATCTCTGATCTTTGCTATTTTTTTTTCAGCATCTACCAGCTTTTTTTCTAAACTTGCTTCAATTTCTTTTCGTTCGAGCTCAGTTTTTGCCTTTATCTCCTCACTAGCTGCCTGCGCTATAACATAAGCTTGTGAACGCGCTTCCACTAATTTCCGCTCGTAAGTTTCAACTACACTGTCTGCTTCTTGCTTCAGACGCATCGCCTGATCCAAATCAGATGCGATTCGATCTCGACGTGTTTCAATAACACCACCAATACGTGGTACAATTACACGGGAGATAAAAAGATAAAAAAGCCCAAAAGAAATCGCTAACCAAAAAAGATGTGACCAAAAATGCACAAAATCAAAAGGTGGAAATACACGATCCGCATACTCTGCCGCATTTTTAATATGCCCTACTGGTGTTTCAGTGTTTTGTGCATAAGCGCTAGAAATAAGCATTCTATCTCATCCTTAAAACAGCTTACTAAAGCTCTTTAATTGAAAACAAATGATAGCTGATTAATGGTTTTTTTCAATGCAAAATCCAAATAGCATGCCTGCCTTTCATAAAGAAAGCAGGAATACCCCCCCCTTAAAATGATCAAACCGCAAAAAGAAGCAACAAAGCAATGAGCAATGAAAAAATGCCTAAAGCTTCTGTTACAGCAAAACCAAAAACGAGACGACCAAACTGACTATCTGCTGCCGATGGATTACGCAGTGCGCCAGAAAGATAGCTACCAAAAATGTTTCCAAGACCCAAAGCCGTTCCCGCCATACCAAAGCAAGCAAGACCAGCACCAATATATTTTGCTGCAAGCACCAATTCCATATTATTCTCCTTTAAAGCGAAATTGTACAATCGACGGAAACCCGCCAGTTTTGTTAATGTCCCGGATGGACTGAATCGTTGAGATACATACAAGTTAAAACCGTAAACACGTACGCCTGAAGAAATGCAACCAAAAATTCAAGAGCAGTAATTGCTACGGTCATGATAAGAGGTAAAATTGAACCGCCAATGCCCATGATCCCTGCCCCAATCATTGAGACAATAAAACCAGAAAATACTTTGAGGGTAATATGACCAGCAAGCATATTAGCAAAAAGACGGAGTGAAAGACTAATAGGGCGAGAAAAAAAAGAAATAACCTCAATCATCGTAACCAAAGGCAAAATCATAACAGGCACACCACTGGGAACGAATAGTCTCAAAAAACCAGCCCCATGCTTATAAAAACCATAACCAATAACCGTCAAAATCACCAACATCGCCAGTGAAAATGTGATCATAATCTGAGAGGTAATCGTATAAAAATAGGGAAAAAGCCCAATAAAATTAGCAACTAAAATAAAAGTAAATAAAGAAAAAACTAGAGGGAAAAATTGCATTCCCTGCACCCCAGATGATTCCCGCAAAGTCGATGCCACAAATTCATATGCCATCTCTGAAAGAGATTGCATTCTTGTCGGAACTAATCCACGACTCGATGATGAAACGAATAGGAAAGTAGAAGTCACAACAACCGTAGCTACTATAAAAAACGATACATTTGTAAACGACAAATCTATATTTCCTATAGAAATATTAATTAGCCGCGTAATCTCAAACTGATGGATAGGATCTGGAGCGTGCGATGTCACTTCAACCTCATTTATCGGACCTCTTGGCCCCTTTATCTTTGCGCAATGCGCCTTTTTGCTCTAATTTGCTGGGAGCAATATACCCCACAGACCGAAGAACACTCAATACACCTGCAGCGAATCCAAGAAAAAGAAAAAACACCAAGCCCCATGGCAATGATCCAATTAACTTATCAAACCCCAATCCCAAAACAACGCCCACAACAACACTTGCCAAAAACTCACTAGAAAGCTTAATTGCACGGGCCACTGTCCGCGACTCTTCTCCCTTATCCTCATATCTCCGCTTCTTTAATGCTTCTTTGCGCATTAAAGCTAAACCCAAATTCTTACTACGACATTCCAAATCCTCTAAATGAAAACAGTCCTCTTGCCTTTTCTCTTTAGCTTCCTTTCCCTGCACAACGTGTTCGTTGCCATTCGCCATAATTGGCTCCCTAACAAAAAAGCAAAGTCAAAATGCATTTTACAAGACCGTCATTAGCATATTGTTCCCAAATTTATTCGTCAAGACACTAAAAGAAATCTATCACAATTTATCGCATAAATAACGTGTCCTTCAATTTTATGAACTCTGACTATTCATGCACCCTCAAATGATCACCCTCATCTGTGTGATAAGATGTTACTGCTTCACCTTAAGTAAAGCTATACGCATCCTCATATGACAACTCTAAGAACAGATTGAGAAAACGTCTCTTGAAACAGATTAATTGTCGTACATTCTTATCCTTCATTCATAAATAAAATAAACCTTAAGGATTATTCGTCTTTTAAATCATGTGTTAATTCCTGGTTTATAATGACAAGCTTTGCAAATATTGCCATTCTCTTTTTTCTGTACACACAGCTGTGAACCATGGTGTTTCCGTCCACCAATATATCCTTACTGACCAATAATAAGATGGTAAAAGATTCCTTTCGCAAAAAAATTATTATCTTTTGATAATGACCAATTGCTTTTCAATATTAAAACTCCGTACTTTATGAGAAAGCTTATTTTTTTACTTTCTTTTCAACGCAAACTTCATGAATTTTAATAATAGAGAGGGATTATTTTTTGGAGCTTGGTGCAAAAGGATTTTCAGATGCCCGTAACGATATGCGAATTGGTATACCTGGCATCTCAAATGCATCGCGTAATCCACTGGAAAGATAACGCAAATAGGATTGTGGCATTACCTTTGGCCGTGAACAAGAAATCACAAACCCAGGCGGACGTGTTTTAACTTGTGTTATATATTTAACTTTAAGTCGACGCCCTGAAATTGCAGGTGGGGGATGGTGTGCAATGACGGTTTCAAGCCATCGGTTGAGTTTTCCGGTAGAAATACGGCGATTCCACACACGGTGCATCATCGTGATATTTTTCATCAGTTTATCAATCCCTTGACCATACTGACCCGATAAAGGAACAGCTCTCAAACCACGAACTTGAGGAAGAAGGCGGGCGCATTTTTCATGTAAATCAACCAATGTTATCTGGCTATTTTCAACAAGATCCCATTTGTTAAAAGCAATAATTGGAACACGCCCTTCACGAATCACAAGATCAGCAATTTGTAAATCCTGCTTTTCAAAAGGCGTGTTTGCATCAAAAACAATCACAACCACTTCTGCAAAACGGATTGCACGTAAAGTATCCGCAACAGAAAGTTTCTCTAATTTTTCTTGAATTTTCGATTTTCGACGCAACCCTGCAGTATCAAAAAGTTTAATATGACGACCACGCCATTCCCAATCCACAAAAATAGAATCACGTGTAAGCCCCGCTTCAGGTCCCGTCAACAGACGATCTTGTCCCAACATCCTATTAATGAGAGTAGATTTCCCTGTGTTTGGGCGACCAGCGATTGCAATCCGAAGGGGTTTATTTTCATCATAAACAGAGTCCTCTTTCTCCAAATCATTCACATAATCATCAACAAATGCGGGCTGTGCAGCAATATGTTTTTCTTCGCTTTTGCTTTCAAAAATTCTCTCTTTACCAAGAGAATTCACAACTGCATCGCGGAGATCTGAAAGACCAAAACCATGTTCAGCGGATATTTGACAGGGCTCACCAAAACCTAATGACCACGCCTCATACTCTCCCTCTGTTGCTGCTTTTGACTCAGATTTATTGGCAACAAGCACAATCGGTTTTCCTGATTTGCGAACCAATGAAGCAAAATTTAAATCACTCGATGTTATTCCGCTTTTCGCATCAAACACGAACAAAATAAGATCAGATTCCTCAATAGCAGCTTTTGTATGAGAACGCATACGGCCTTCAAGTGTATGATCGCCCGCTTCTTCCAACCCAGCTGTATCAATCGCATCAAAACGTAGATCTTGAAGTTTTGCCGCATGAATACGTCGATCACGCGTAACGCCTGGCTTATCATCAACCAAAGCCAATTTCCGCCCAACCAAACGGTTAAAGAGTGTGGACTTTCCAACATTGGGGCGACCGACTATAGCAATGGTAAAGCTCATAAATTTATTCCTTACTTGCCTTTCCCTCAGCTTGTATAAGCTCGAGCATAATTCGAGCTCGATCCGCCACTTTTGATCCTAAAACATTTTCTTCAGAAATTTTTCGAAAATAAGCAATTGCATCATCCATTTTATATGCTTTATACGCTGCTAAACCTAAAGCCTCTCTTGCAGACATGCGCATAGGATCAATATCATTCGCCATATCTTTAACACGCTTTTTAACATCATCGAAAGTTCCTGTATCAACCAAAATATAAGCTGCCCGAATTTTTGCCACTTTTCGTAAAATCTGCGGTGCTGCTTCATCAACTGCAACAGAGTCAAAAACCTCAACCGATTTGACAGCATCACCTTGCTCCATAAGTAAAGACGCCTCACGCAAACGAGCAAGAAAAGGATACCCCCCAAAATTAGAAGCTTTAACATTCTCCAAGTGCTTTATCGCTTCATCAAAATGATGTGCATCTGCAAACTCAAGGCTTTTTACAAATGTATCACCAATATAATCGGCTTTCTTTATTTGTTCATGATGATAAATCTGATAAGCAACGATCATCAGTATAAAAATTATGGCTGCCCCAATAATCAAAAAACCGTAACGTCTCCAAAAAGCAAGAGCTTTTTCCTGACGAAATTCAGCATTAACTTCAGCAACAAAACTATCATACGACATATATCATACCCTGAAAAAAATTCTTTTCTGTGCTTTTACGCATAAATGAACAAAGATGGTAGTCTTAATTAACTAAAAAACTTAAAATTTCTTACTCACTAGTCTCAAATCAATGTATACTTGAATCGATTAACCTCTTACAGCTGCAATAAAAAATGATGTAACCACCTTTTGGTTCACATTATAGTTTTATATCTCTTTATATTTTTATTTTGCAAAAAAAGTTACCACTACCTTCATATCTCTCATGTATGCTTACCTATAATCTCAAGAGCTGTTTGAAGCCTCATCATCACATGCAAGAAACTATCTTAAAAGCCTTAAGCTCAGCAATTGTATTTCACTTTTTAAAACTCTCAGTTGTAGCATCACAGTGGGAAAGCAATTTATTAAAAAATCTTTACAAAAAAATATTGTTTAATTCCCATGGAAAATACCTATAACAAAATAAATAAACTTTGTTCTCAACATAAAAAGGATACTAAAATACTATGATAGAATACAATTCAAAATCCAAACTTTCAGCAAAACTCTTTACATAAAATATATTTTTAAAACCTGTCTTTATCTGATTGGCAAACTTTTTGTCGTTGATACCTACAATTTCTAAAATACTTTATTGTAATGGCCAAATCCACATAAGCATTGGAACCGCAGTAATGACTATTAATACCGCCAACGGAGCACCAAAACGTGGGTAATCACTAAAACGATACCCCCCTGGTGCCATCACAAGCATATTGCTTTGATGTCCAATAGGAGTGAGAAACTCACACCCTGCACCAATTGCAACAGCCATCAGAAAAGCCTCCGGCTTATAATGGAGAGAATGGGCAAAACTTGACGCAATTGGTGCTACCATCATCACTGTTGCTGCATTATTCAAAAATGGCGTTACCAGCATAGATGTAATCAACATAAGTGCTAATGCACCAGATGGTGGAAAAAACACTGCTAATTGGCTAAGCCACTGACCTATGAGATCCGTGCATCCTGTCTTCTCTAGTGCTTCACTCACTGGAATAAGAGCTGCTAATAACACTAATATTTGGCCATCTAATGCCTGATACAAGTCACGCGCTGGCAAAACCCGAAAGATAACCATTGCAGCGGCAGCAGAAAAGAAAGAAAATGCAACTGGAATGATCTGGAAAGCCGTAAAAATAACCGCTATAAAGAGGATAGCTAAAGATACGAAACCATGTCGTAAATTGCCAAACACAATATTACGTTTTGCCAGAGGCAAACATTTCAGTTCCCTTAACAAAGTTGGAATAATCGCATCTTGCCCCTGCAAAACAATCACATCTCCAAGATGGAAGATAATATCACCAAGCCTTCCCCGCACCCTTTCATGCTGACGGCTTAGCGCAAGCAAATTCACATCATAACGATCAAAGAGTGAAAAACTTTTCGCACTGATGCCAATAAGAGGCGAATTATGTGTAATAACTGCTTCAACAATATCAATGTCACTATCCTTATCACCTGTGGAGACAGTGCGATCCGTAGAAAATTCTAAACGAGCAGCACTCATTACACTATCTAACCCTGTGTGAGAACCTTCCAGTAAAACAATATCTCTTTCAGACAAAACAAAATCTGGAAGTGGCGAAATGGATACCTCGTTTCTGATGATTTGAACAACCATGACATCACCACCAGAAGGTTTAACAAGATCAACGATGGTTTTCCCAACAATTGGTGAATTTGTTGAAATATGCACTTCAGAAACATAATTACGAATGTCAATAGCATCATCAAACGAAACACCTGAACGTACACGCACAGGTAAACGCCAAGAAAAAAAGATCAAATATAGAACACCGGCAGTAGCAACAGCTGCACCAACCGGCGTAAAATCAAACATGGTAAAAGCAACCCCCGTTAAACGTTCTTGCATAGCTGAAACAACAACGTTGGGGGAAGTTCCTATCTGTGTCATAAGGCCCCCCAATAAAGAACCAAATGCCATTGGCATCAAAAAAATAGATGGTGAAATCTGAGAACGACGAGCAAATTGAAAAGCAATAGGAAGCATAATAGCCAAAGCACCAATGTTTTTAACAAACATTGATAAAAACACTACAGAAATAACCAAAAAAGCCAATTGAAGGCGCACTGATTTCACATCTGGCCATATTCGTTGGATAATGAACTCCATTATACCAGAACGCGATACAGCCGTACTGACAACAAACACACTCCCTACAATAATAACAATATCATTGCTAAAACCACTAAATGCCTCCTTCGGACTAACAAGACCAACGGCGCAGGCAATCAATAATGTACAAATAGCGACAAGATCATAACGAAATCGATCCCAAATAAAAACAACCATCATAAGACCAATGATAGAAAAAGCCATTATTTGATTTTCAGTCATGATACCTATCTCTTCCCGTTAGATTACAATGAGCAACATATCTTTTATGTTTTAACTGTTCCTACAAACAGCGGCAAGATAAAAGCAAACACGATATTACTTTAGAGCGATTTTAAAGTGGTAAAATTATGGTAAGTATGTACTCTCCTCTGTCTGTTATACGTTCTTATCATAACATACTGAAACTAAATAAAATTGGTGGCAGTTAATAAACGTGTTGCAAACAAGATAAAAATGAATCTACATAACATAAAAGGTGCTGAAGGCAGATTATTGAAATTGATGCACACAATATCTGAAGCATTGTTGTTGCTTTAAAGGAATTTCTCTCCATCCTCATGGAGAGTAATAAACGCGAAAGAAGAAATGATGATTAATCTTAATAGTGGGTATCGAGGTAATCTAAAATACTGGCTGACTTTTGTTCTTGGATTGATTGGTGTCCTAGCAATCATGGCTGTCGGTAGCTTTTATGTAGCAAAACCCTATCTTGACAGTTTTATCAGACGAGAAATAGCTCGCCATTCTATAAAAGCCGAAACATCCGAAGTCAGCATCTTAGGGAAAGTCAATTTAACAAATGTTACGCTAAAAGTTCCTTCTGGCACATCACTTAAAATTGGTGCTATCTCTGCCCGTCCTCCTATTTTCTTTATTCCTGGAACCTTCACTCTTTATAATGTTGACTTAAAATACAACGATAAGCATAATGATATCCATGTAAACATTCCCCGAATCTCTCTCAATCGCGTTTCCTTAAAGGAAAAGGATACCACGATCACATCACGCCTTTTGCAATTAATTATGCGTATTGAGCTTTCCTCTATCGTCGCTCCAAATATACAGCTGTTTGCAGACAATACAAATGGACTGGTCGAGAAATTTGAGATAAAAAATTTTCAGCTTTCTGATTTTAAAAATGGTCGTATTCGTTCTGTTGGCATAAAAAATATAGATCTTAAAACGACGGTCATCGATGGTGACAAACAGATACATATGATAGCTAAAAGTGATGTAATAAAAGCACATGATATTGACATAAACTATGCCTGCAATGTTCTTTTGGGAAAGGCTAATTCTGTCAATCAAGTAAAAAACATTACTGGTCCCATTTCTCTGAATAATGTAGTGATCGGCGTTTTCAAAGGAAACGAGAATAACGTTTCTCTTTCTCTTGGTGCATTTAAAACGGCTGGTTTTAAAGTGAATCCGCCCAAACAGATACCCCGAAAATTGTTTAACGCTTACTTGGGTGCACGAGAAAAAAATACACTGCGTGATACTATTATAAATGGCTTGTTTGACATCACCTTAGATGATGCAGAAGTGAATAATCTCACCGTCGATACACCACGATTTAAAGAAACACTCGATTCATTTCAATTTAAACAAAGCTTATGGAAGTATCCTATACCAAAAAAACTTCTTATCTCTTTCAATAACTTGTCAATTTTACCTAAAAAAGTAAAAGAAAAAGACCTAGAGCTCTTTAAAAAAATAGGTATTGAACATTTTGATTTTTCAAAAAAATTGGATATTTCTTATGATGAAAAAAAGCATACGCTTTCTCTTAATACAATGTCTTTTAACATAAAAAATGTTGGATCTGGAGAAATATCAGCAAAGATTGTTAATGTTGATGAAAAGTTATTTTCTGCTCAAAAAGACTTAATGATTGCTGCTTCTCAAGACGTTTCCGTCATGGATGTTGGTGTTCGTTATACGGATGCTGGTTTTATTGATAAGCTTTTTTCTTATCTTACACTGAATCTTAATGATACAAAACATGATCTCAAAAAAGAACTCTATGATAATTTTTATCTGATTATGACACAAAGTCCAAAAATACTTCTAAAAGATCATGATGAAGCTGAAAATATTTCCAAATCTCTGGGTGACTTTGCTAAAAATCCTAAAACATTGACCATAAAAATAAAAGCGATAGACAACAAAGGTCTCACAATAACTGATCTCGAAAAAGCTCTACAAAATGATTTGTCCACAGTTTTAAACAAAGTGCATCTCACTATAAAGAATGAAGCATTACCTTAAAAGACGTGTTCAACTTTTAATATGATGGTCTTAGCTATAAATTGAATACTTTATTTCTCTTTTTTCTTTTGTATGATACAAGGGAGCATCGTATAGGGGGGTTATGCAAAAATATATATTAATAGAATTGCTGATGGTTGGAGTTGTTCATGTCTGATTTATCTTCGAATCGCTTGCCTAACCGTGCTTCTCGTGTCACGAAACAAGCGCTTTCTGCCATTGAGCGTTTTCTCCATATTGAAGCTCTCAGCGGCGTTGTTCTGTTATCAGCTGCTGCTGCTGCACTTGTTTTTGCCAATTCTCGATATGCTTCTCTCTATGAATCTTTCTGGCATACACCTTTTGGCTTTAACTTTGGCCATTTCAACCTCTCATGGGATTTACATTTCTGGGTTAATGATGCTCTCATGACTGTTTTCTTTCTTGTCGCAGGAATGGAAATCCGGCGCGAAATTCATGAAGGTGCTCTCGCTGATTTTAAACAAGCAATTTTGCCAATTGTTGCAGCAATAGGCGGGGTTTGTTTCCCTGCAATTATTTATTTCAGTTTTAACTTTCACGGGGGGCATACGAATGGTTGGGCTGTGCCAACAGCAACAGATATTGCCTTTGCACTAGGAATTCTAGCTCTTCTCGGAAAAAATATTCCCTCTAATCTTCATATCATTCTCTTATCCCTAGCAATTATTGATGATATTATTGCTGTTCTCATCATTGCTTTCTTTTACTCAACGAACATTGATCACAGTGGTTTAATTATTGCCACAGCAGGCATTGCCTTAGTATTATTTTTTCAATGGATTGGTCTCGCTTCAGCGTGGATTTATGTTTTACCTGGTGTAATCATCTGGTGGGGTTTAATGGTAACAGGTGTCCATCCATCACTTGCTGGTGTAATTTTAGGTATGATGACTCCGGTTTTTCCTACCAGAACCTTAGTAGCGCCGCTCACCATGTTAAGCAATGCGATGCAAGTTCTCCAAGAAAAAAATGTAAAAACAGATTTGCATCACATCTCAACTGCATTGAAAAAAATGCGCAAAGGACAACGTGATATGATTGCACCAGTTACACGTGTTCAGAAAGCATTGCATCCATGGGTTGCATACGGTGTTATGCCAATTTTTGCCTTCGCGAATGCCGGTGTTAGTTTTGCAAATTTCGACCTTTCTTCTCATGAATCATTCTTCATTGTACTTGGTATTGTTATTGGTCTCTTTGCTGGTAAACCCTTGGGTATTGTTATTGCTAGTTATTTAGCAGTAAAATCGGGGTTGTGCCGCCTGCCTCCTCAAATGACTTGGACAGGTGTTTTGCTCATTGGATTTTTAGCAGGAATTGGCTTTACAATGTCCATCTTTGTTTCAATGCTTGCTTTTAAGGATATCATTTTACTTGATTCTGCAAAAATTGGTGTCCTCTGCGGATCTGGTTTGTCTGCTCTTTTCGGCCTTGGATATGGGTTTATTTATATTAAGCATAATAAAAAAAATTCTCATAGCTTTTAGTAAACAGAAAGACAATGTCCTCTATGTTAACCTTTTCAAAAGCAATGTGGTTTATTTATTGAGCTGCAGTTTCGCATAATCATAGAAACGAACAAGGAAAAGTACCATAATATATTTTGCTTCTTCGTAGATGAATAAGTGCATTGCCTTTTTGATCTATTCAATTTTATTGTGAAGCTATATGAAAAAAGTCTACCATAGTAGTGTATAACTTGTAAAATAATATGTCTTCGTCTGATTTCATCATTCAGATCTTAATCGATTCATGTAGATAAACTGCACGTGCAAGATAATCAACAAGAAGCAAGGGATACGGAACAAATTGTCTATCAATATCTTCTTCTAAAGTTGTCGATGGCTAGCTTTCGAGTGTCTCAATCTTTATTACTCTTCTAATTATGAAAACTGTGGTTTTCATAATAGGTTGGATTGTCATATTCTTCATTGAGAATTATGGAGCAATCTTTTATTTCGCTTGGTATAAATAAAGAGATATCCAGAGCCTACAAAAATAGGTAGATTAGAATCAAAAATCCATATGCAAAGAAAAAATTCTTCCACGCGATACACATAAAGTTTTTAATAATCATCTGAGAAAAGAAAAACATCAATGAAAAATATCTCATCAACTCTATTTTGCGTAATTTCATGCACAATCTGATAAAATAAAATTTAAGGATTGTATAACTTCACTGAGTATTTGCAAAAATTCCTACCGGACGGGCATATTTGAACACGTAGAAAACTTTTCTTCTTCCTCTAAACTCTTATAGATAAAAATTCCAAACTTATTTATATATATGAATGTATTATATTATTTGAAAATCTTTTTAGAAATAAAAAATGCTTAGCCTTTATCAAGCCCATAAACGGCATGTAGTGTTCTGACCGCAAGCTCAGTATAAGCACTATCAATTAAAATAGAAATCTTAATCTCTGAAGTCGTAATTGCTTGAATATTAATGCCCTTTTCCGCCAAAGCCTTAAATGCTGTAGCTGCAACACCTGCATGGCTGCGCATTCCAATGCCAATAACAGATACCTTGGCGAGATCGCTTTCAAATTGAATAACGTCAAATCCTATATCTCTACGATTTTTCTTAAGAAGCGCAACGGCTTTATCTACATCTGTTGACGGTACAGTAAAAGTCATATCGGTTTTTGAGCCATCTTCAGAAATATTTTGTACAATCATATCGACATTAATCCGCTCTTCAGCTAAAGGACCAAAAATTGCTGCGGAGATCCCTGGGCGATCTGCAAGTCTACGAAGAGAGATTTGCGCTTCATCCTTAGCAAAAGCTATACCAGTAACATTCCGTTGTTCCACAATTTCATCCTCATCGCAAATAAGTGTTCCAGAAGAACTCATTGGATCACTCATGCCTAAAACACCAGGATCCTCAAAACTTGAGCGCACAAAGGTACGAACTTTATGAACCATTGCCAATTCAACAGAACGAACCTGTAAAACTTTTGCTCCAAGAGAAGCCATTTCTAGCATTTCTTCAAAAGCAACTTTTGGTAAACGACGTGCCTTAGGTTCTATACGAGGATCCGTTGTATAAACGCCATCCACATCTGTATAAATATCACAGCGATCAGCTTGTATAGCCGCCGCTATAGCAACAGCACTCGTATCTGATCCGCCACGCCCTAAGGTAGAAATCCGATTATCCGGCGCTACTCCTTGAAAACCAGCAATAACTGCTACCTGACCTTCTTGAAAACGCTGTATTAAAAAAGATCCATCAATATCTGTAATACGTGCACGACTATGTGCACTATCTGTATGGATAGGAATTTGCCAACCGAGCCATGAACGCGCTTTCACCCCCATTGCTTGAAGTGTAAGAGCTAATAAACCCGCTGTTACCTGCTCACCAGAAGCAGCAATCACATCATATTCGTAATCATCTTTATGCATCGGTGAAGCATCACGTATCCATTGAACAAGTTCATCGGTTTTTCCAGCCATTGCAGATACCACAACAGCAACCTCATTACCTTCTTCCACTTCTCTTTTGACATGCCGCGCAACATTACGGATGCATTCAATGTTTGCCACAGACGTCCCACCGAATTTCATGACAATACGTGCCATCAATAACACTCTCACCTTTACGTTTCTTATCTCAAACGATAATATAGATAAGATCTTACTGCCGTATCAAAAATTGTTTTCTCACATACCGAATATCTACAATTTGTGCAAGTTTAGTTATATTTATATTAATTTCTCTTGACTTTATCATAAAATCTACCTGTCTTGATCATAAAAAAGAAAAACGACATGGTAAATGAAATGCGTACCACCATCGATCAAAATGAAATTGACCATTTTTCCCGTATTGCCGAAGAATGGTGGAATCCACAAGGAAAATTTCACTCACTTCATCAATTCAATCCAACACGTCTTGCTTATATCAGAGAAAAAATCTGTTCAGAATTTAATCGCGATCCAGTTTCACTTATGCCATTCGAAAACTTGAGAATTCTTGATATTGGTTGTGGAGGTGGTTTGTTATGCGAACCAATGGCACGCCTTGGTGCTACAGTTGTAGGAGCTGATGCGGCACAAACCAATATTGAAGTCGCAAAAATTCACGCAGCTCAAAACGGCCTTTCCATTGACTACCGTGCCACCACTGCAGAAGCGCTAGCCAATAAAGGAGAGCAATTTGATATCATCCTCAATATGGAAGTTGTTGAACATGTAGCTGATGTTAACCTCTTCATAGCAGCAACAGCAAAAATGCTTAAACCACAAGGACTGATGTTTGTTTCAACACTAAACCGCACGTGGAAAGCGTGGGGACTGGCTATTATAGGCGCTGAATATATTTTACGTTGGCTTCCGAAAGGAACCCATAACTACAAAAAATTCCTAAAACCTCAGGAACTTAAGAATTTCTTATCAAAAAACGCCCTCACTGTCGTTGATGAGATCGGTATTACTTATAATCCATTAAATGATAGCTGGAATCGCTCAAGAGATATGGATGTTAACTATCTTCTTCTAACAAAAAATCTTAAATGAACATGCTCTTATAGCTTCTGTACATCTTGCAACAAAGAATTGAGCTTTCCCTCATCTTCTAAGACGTATAGATCATCACAACCACCGACATGATAATCCCCTATAAAAATTTGTGGAAATGTATTACGCCCATTCGCTCGCTGCACCATCTCTTGGCGAAAAGAAGTTGATGCATCGATATCTGTATATTTTATCCCTTTTTTATCAAGTAAATCACGCGCTCTCGCGCAATAAGGACAGTTAGGACGTGTATAAAGTGTTACTTCTTTCATAGTATCATTCTCCAATGTTTTCAAAATAGTGCCAACCTCAATCTCTTCTCAAGAATCAGGTGATATGGAATCCTCTTTTAGTGCACGCGAAAATGTTAGCACATCCACCTGTCGTACACCTGCACGCTTTAATGTTGCAGCCGCTGCTGTAACAGTCGCACCTGTTGTGAAAACATCATCAATTAATAAAATAGAACGCCCCTTTAAATGCTTTTTAACTTTATGTGGCACCTCAAATGCATTCAGCACATTTAATTTTCGTTCCCTAGCAGATAAGCTCACCTGTGGACGAGTATGTCGACAACGAACAAGCCAACCAGGCTTAAAAATTTTGTTCTGCATTGCTGCGATATAACGAGCAAGCTCTGCAGATTGATTGTAGCGCCGTTTCAAAAAACGACGAAAATGCAAAGGAATGGAAATGATAACATCACAATCATCAATAATTTCGCGCCCGGCAGATACCATCCAACTAGCCATAAAAGATGCTAATTCTATATGATCGCTGTATTTCAATCGCTTTACCAAAGCTTGCGCCACCCCTTTATGAACAATAGCCGAGCGAACACGCGAAAAAGGAAGGGAATTTTTAAGAGCTTCACCACTAAGAAAACCATCTCCCATATCACAAACAAAAGGAATTCCCATAACAGGACAATAAGGTTTTGTGATAAATTGAAGACCCTTCCAACACTCAGAGCAGATCGTGCCACAAGCAGAAACTCCTTGCCTACATCCAGGACAAACTGGCGGATATAAAATTGTCAGCAAGCGCTCAATGAACTTATTTAATATATTTCCGCCATTTAAAGTCACTTCTTGAAAACATAGCATCGTTAATTCGGGCTCTTACAGCTTCCCTGCATAAAAAATCTTCTATATCTTTTAACTTTAATTCCTTTATAAACTCTTACTCTTTACAGTTTTTTCTTTCACACCATAAACTTGACGAAGCTTGTATAAAATGAACCTTCTCAAAACGTATGCATTATAGATCGAAAGACCTTAACGATATGTCGCATCCTTTAATTTTTGATCATGACCGCATTGAACAATTTCGTAAACGCGCTTTCCAAAAAGCAAAAGAGGGACATGACTTTTTGCTGTCTCATATGGCTGAAGATCTCTATAAGCGTCTTTGTACTGTTGATCGTCTCTTTGCATTAGCTCTCGATTTACACAGCCATACAGACCTTGCCGCGCAAGCTTTGATAAAATCTGGAAAAGTCCATTCTATAGAACGTGTTGAAACTGACATACTCTATCAAAGCCACGACAAAAAATTTCATTTACGTTATCGAGAATTGCTTGATTTTCCTCAAAATTATTGTGATCTTATCGTTTCACTCCTTTCATTACAATTAACCAATGATACCCCTGGTGTTCTTAGTCAGATAAAAAATACCCTCAAACCAGATGGCTTATTTTTGGCTGTTATGGCTGGAGCTGGTACCTTAAGAGAATTGCGCGAAAGTTTGCTGCAAGCTGAAATTGAAATCTACGGCGGAACAAGCCCCAGAATCTATCCTTTTGCCGACATTCGTGAAGTAGGAGCTCTCTTGCAACGTGCTGGTTTTGCTCTACCTGTCGCAGATATTGAAGATATCACAATACGCTACAATACAATGTTTGATCTTATGCATGATCTTAAAGCTATGGGAATGCAAAATGCGCTCATCAATCGTTCACGGCGCCCTGTATCTAAGCGCTTTTTTCTCCGTGCAGCCGAAATCTATGCACAACAATTTAGCGATTCTGATGGCCGTATTCGAGCACATTTTTCTTTCATTTGGCTTTCTGGTTGGGCTCCTCACCCAAATCAGCAAAAACCTATAAAGCCCGGATCAGCGCAGATATCTCTTGCAAATGTTTTAGCAAAACAGCAAAAAAAATCATAAACTCAACATGCAAACTACTTTTCAAAGATGTTTTTATCTATTGTTCTTAACATCTGACTGGTTATAGTTCCAGCCAACATTGAATCGCTTACATTTAAAGCTGTACGTCCCATATCAATTAAGGGTTCAATAGACATGAGTACAGCAACCAAAGAAACAGGAAGCCCCATAATTGGCAACACAATCAAAGCTGCAAAAATAGCACCACCACCAACGCCGGCAACACCAATAGAGCTCAGTGTTACAACACCAACAAGAGTGGCAATCCAAGTAGGATCAAGGGGAGAAATACCTATAGAAGATGCAACCATAGTTGCAAGCATTGCTGGATAAAGACCTGCACAACCATTTTGTCCAATTGTTGCTCCAAAAGAGGCTGCAAAACTCGCAATGGATTGCGGAACACCAATCCATTGCGTTTGAGCCTCAATATTTAAAGGAATACTTGCAGCACTTGAACGACTGCTAAAAGCAAATATCAAAACCGGCAAAACTTTTTTGAAAAAACGAAACGGATTAATTCCAGATATACTGAGCAATATACCATGAATCCCAAACATAATGATAATACCAACATAGGAAGCAGCAATAAAGACCAATAAATTTAAAATATCTGTAATATGCGAAGTTGCTCCTACCTTTGTCATGAGGGCATAAATACCATAAGGAGTCAAAGCAATCACAATACGAACTAATCGCGTAATCCAAGATTGTGATACTTGAATAAATAAAAGCGCTTTTTCTCCTTTTTCTCGATCATCTTTCTTTAAAAGGAGAACTGCAGCTCCTAGAAAGGATGCAAAAATAACAACACTGATAATTGATGTGCCCTTAGCTCCGCTTAATTCAGCAAATGGATTTTTAGGAATCAAAGATAAAATCATCTTTGGAACGTTCGTACCTCCAAGTTGAGAAATACGATCATCAAGAATAGTGGAAACATTTTGCCCTTCATGTACCAAACCATTTGCTGTTAATCCAAAGAAATTAACCACAAAAACCCCAACCAACGCTGAAAGAGCAGTTGTAAAGAGCAATATTGAAATTGTTATTATACTCATTTTACCAACCGCATAAACAGAATGCAAATGAGAAACAGCCGAGACAATAGAGACAAAAACCAATGGCATAACAATCATTTGCAGTAATAAAATATAGCCATCACCAACAATGTTAAACCATTCAACGGATTTCAACAAAGTTGTTTCGCCTTCCCCATAAATGATTTGCAAAAAACTTCCAAAAATCAATCCAAGGACAAGTCCTAGCATAACACGCAATGAGAGGCTCCATTTCATTCTCTTACTTTGAACAAGCCATAACAAAAAAATAACAAATAGAAATAAATTGATGAAAAAGTTAAATGTCATTGTTTATGTCCACTACTATCATGCTTGATGTTGAATAATATGCATAGTTCAAAGTCGATGAGTAATACCTTTACATAAAATATAAAGCTTACAAGTTTTTTAAAAATCATTATTTTTTAATTTATCGGTTAGAAGAGAATTTTTTCTCTATTAACAGCTGTTTAAAGAAGATAAAAAATCAAATGAAATTATTTCATGCCTTATTTTATACGGTACTCAATCACCCTACCAATGTAGGAGCGCCATTACCAGCAGCTTTTATCACTGCTTCGTTTACAACGTACAGCACTTTTTGGAATAATAATTTAATTTATAATGATAATTGATCTTTTTGCATATCGAATAAGAAGTTTAAATATCTTAGTTTTTTTTCATTTTAAGCTCCTTCATATTTATTGAATAAACGGAAATCATCCATTCGCACGTCATAACCAAGATTAGCGTGTGGGCAGAAACCATTAAAGAAAAGAGCAAAAATTCCTCTTTTATGAACGCTCTCACCTGCATTATACCCTTTCATGAACGACACAAAGAAGTAGAACGGAAAACAAGATGAAAGATATCTCTAAAAAAAACCGTGAAGGAAAAACAGCAATAATATGTCCTTTTCGAAAGTGCAAAGCAGCTTTTTTGCTTTAAAATTTAATAAACACATTCTAGAAATATAGGTTCCACAGCACCATTCCAAATAGAATGATAAAGAGACAAAAATTTATCAGAATCTGTTTGGCCTATTGCAATGACCTCTTCTAAAGGAACGAGAAAACGTGTTTCATCCAAACCATCTACATCATATTGCCTGCGATTTTTTAAACCTTTGCGCGAAATAGCAATAACTTGGCGTGCCAATTCTAAAATAATGGTTTGACGAAAAGGTGTTTTTAGACCTTCTTTTGGGACACGTTTTCGTAACTCTAAAACTTCTTCAAAACACCAATCTTCTGTCAACGCCTCCGCCTCATTTAGTGCTTCACTATCATAAAGAAGACCAACCCAAAAAGCAGATAACGCACAAATACGCTGCAAAGATCCTCCATCAGCGCCTCTCATTTCTAAAAATCGTTTTAAGCGTACTTCAGGAAACAAAGTCGATAAATGATTAATCCAATCTCCTATATTTGGAGTTGAATTTACAATCTGTCCTTTTAAAGCCCCATTCATAAATTGACGAAACGTTACATGTGTACAATCATGATAATGACCATTGCGGACAATGAAATACATTGGTACATCGAGAGCCCATTCAACATAATCCAAAAAGCCAAAATTCTCAGAAAATATAAAGGGAAGAACCCCAGATCTTTGATTATCAGTGTCGCACCAAATTTCAGAACGCCAAGATAAAAAGCCATTTGGACGCCCTTCAGTAAAAGGTGAACTGGCAAATAATGCTGTTGCAATGGACTGCAACTTCATCGATACTTGCATTTTTCGCCGCATATCAGTTTCAGAAGAAAAATCAAGGTTTACTTGAATGGTTGATGTTCGGTACATCATATCAAGGCCGCTTGTGCCAACTTTTGGCATATAATCTGTCATAATTTGGTAACGTGACTTGGGCATCCGTGGAGTTTCATCTAATGTCCATTTTGGGCTAGCACCAATACCGAGAAAACCAATACCCAATGGCTCTGAAACTCTCTTGAGAAGAGTTAAATGTTTCATCACCTCGCAATAAGTATGACCAATCGTTTCCAGCGGAGCACCGGATAATTCAAATTGTCCCCCAGGTTCCAAAGAAATAGCACCTTGATCAATCGATCCTACGAGCCCAATAATATTTCCCTCATCTAAAATAGGTGTCCATCCTAAAACTTTTTGCATTCTCTCTAGAAGCGTACGAATTCCCCTTTTGCCATCATATGGAACAGGACGGAAACCATCTCTATAGAATGGAAATTTTTCATGTTCTGTACCAATACGCCAATCGTTTTCTGTTTTACATCCCCCTTGGAAATAGCTAACCAAAGAATCTAAGTTATAAATTTCACTTTCATCAGTTATATCAAGCGCCATAACTTATTATATCCTATCATCAGTTCCATCATTTTAAATGAATCGTTTAGAATGATTTTACAAACTTCTCAATTAATTAACCAATCACCCACAGTAACATTAAGAAGAGTCAAAGCAGCAACAGCTGCAGTGTCAGCACGTAAAATACGCGGTCCCAAAGATATCGGAATTACAAAAGGGTATTTTTTTAAAATGTTCCGCTCTCCTTCACTAAATCCACCTTCTGGTCCAATGAGAACACCAAACGTTGTAAAAATTTCATAATTTTTTAAAAGATGTAATGAATTATGTGATTTGTACGCTTCATCGCAAAAGAATAAAGGGCATGTTTCATCCCAACGTGCTAAAAATTCTACTAACGAAACAGGAGAGGCACATTCAGGTAAAGATAAAATACCACACTGTTCAGAAGCTTCAATAACATTGGCCTCCATACGTGCCATGTTGATACGCGTAACTTGTGTGTGATGCGTCATAACAGGCTGCAAAACCGATACCCCCATTTCAACAGCTTTCTGCACCATATAATCCAAACGCGCGTTTTTAAGTGGAGCGAAACAATAAATGAGATTCGTATGCGTCGTTTGTAACCTTTCCTGATGGGTAAGCTGAACTACAACAAATTTTTTCCCAACGGTGATGAGTTTAGCAAGCCATTCACCATCCTGTCCATTAAAAAGTAAAATCTCAGCACCTTCTTTTATACGCAAAACATGTACAAGGTAAGAAGCTTGTGCCCCCTCTATCTTTATTTCTTTATTCAAAGCAAGTGGCTGTCGAATAAACAATCTTTTAAGTTTATAATTTATACGCATAAAAATTGTTCCAGAGCTAACTATACTCATCAAAAAATGAAAGAGCATACATAACAAAAAGAAAAAATTATATCTATGGAACTGTAATTTATAAAGGAATATAGAGTTTTTTAGCTTTATGAGATAATGATCGGAACAAATAGGACGCTAAGTGATTCTGCTCTTATAAAAACTTACAGTAACAGATCATTCGTCATTGTGTGTTGTGATTTATTGCATGATTGGAGGAAAAATATGTCCGCTAAAAAAGCCACAGTTATTACTATAATCACTCTTCTTGCTTTTATCCTGATTACGGTAGGGATTGGTTCCGTTGGAGCAGATGGAAAGCACACAATCGCTGAAGACGGCTATGGAATCTCCTCCCAAATTCAATAAGCCTAAACTACATATTATTCAAATTTTTATATCAACATAATATTTTCCAACAGTTTTTTAAGATCCTTATCAATATTGGAGAACAACGATCAGTCTATATCAATATTTTTTTTTACTAAAAAATTGCCACGTTCCCATCCTTTAGAACTAAGAGAAAAAGAAATAGGCCATGCAAGACTGTTGGTAAGACACTGGACATCTCTACAAAGAGTTTCTGAGCTATTACTTTTTCGCAATTGTGCTTGCAATGTGAATCCTTTCTGCCGCTTCTGGGCATTAGCAGCTGTAATTGCCCCTTGAATTGATAAACCCCAGTCCGCCATATGCATCAGTGATTCTTCTATCATCATCGTGCTGTCTGAAAATTTCATCTGCATATCCCAACGATCAAAAGCTGTGGATAAAGAGCCATTAATCGCCAACAAAAATTGTTCATTTTCTGAAAGCATTGTCTGTAAATCATTCAAATCATACCCTAACAGCCAACCAGAAGACATATTCAGTGTTAATTCACCCTGCGTCTTCGCAAAAATTTCTGACCAAGAACGAGCAAGCGTTCGTATCGTCAAGGTAAAGTTCGCTTTGCTCTGTACAAATGGAGTAATTCCCAGAGCCTCTGAAGCATTTTGTATATCAATAGAGGTACCTGAAGCACGCCCTTTAATACATACTTTCTTATCAACTGGTGCAATTTGAATGTTGCTTTGAAGTGATCCACCAAAAACATTCGCATGTCCAAGATCAAAAATGATGTGTCCATTTCTTATTTGTACCGCAGCAGCTAAATTAGTCAATGCAATATTCCCTACTTTCGCTTGAGGAGAAGAAAGGCGTACATCTACTCCAATACGATCAAAAATCTTCATATCAAAGAGTGCCTTCTTTTCTTCAATTAAAGAAAATAGTGATTCCAAGAGATTAAAGTCTAAATTATCAAATGCTAAAGATCCAATTACGGCTGGGACATAATCCTGAAAATCAAGCTCTAAAGCTCCACGTGCGCTTGTTTTTCCCATCATAAATGTCACATTATTCATTTTTATATGCATTGGCTGCGCTAAAAAATGAGACTCCCATACAATGGGAGTTTTCAATCTATGCCCCCAAAACTGATTGCTTCCAATCCAAACCAATGTCTGATTCCACCCAGGAGAACGCATCGATACCTTCCCATCAAAAATATAATATTCAGATAATCGTGCCTGTCCTATAAAGGTGATACCACCACGCACAGAATTGAGACTTGCCTTAACTTGACTTTTCCCTCCTGCTAAAAGCGATAATGCTTGGTCGGCATCAATTGATAATTTTGCAAACTCTCCGCGCCAACGAGCATCTGCACGAAACTGCACTTTCTGCGTCGATTCTGGCCAATCTAAAGTTGCATTTAACCCCGTAATTTTTTCTGCTTTTCTTGAAATATTATCATGATACACTAAAGTACCGTTTTCGATCACAATACGTCCAAAAGGTTGTTTTAAAAGACGCTCCATATCTGGCTGATCAGGGTTATGCTTCAATATTTCACGAGCATTGCGTATCGCTAATCCTAATGCACCTTGTGACAGCGAAGATCTATCAAAAAAATCCGCTACTGTTTTAACAGGCTTTTCTATAACAAATTGGGGGTGCACAATCCGCGTCTCTGAAAAAGAAACACGCCCCCAAAGAAGATCCATCAGAGAAAGATCAACTTCTATTGATTCAGCTTCCATCAATGGTGTAGCATTGTTCATTTTTGATATAAAAGTAACACCAGAAAGAAATGCTTTAGGGTAAGGAAAAAGCTTCAACCGCGGTGGATCACGTAATTGCACATTATAACCCGTCCACGCGCTCAAATCTTGAGCTAAACGAATACGAATCACATCTGTAGACACAAGATACGGTAAAATGAGAATACAAACCCCAAACAAAAAAATAATTGTCGCAAAAATTCCGCTCAAAAATTTTATTATTCTGACGCGCACAATCTTCCTCTATACTTTCACTCTTATAACAAGATTAAAAGAAAACTTAAATGAACATTAAAAAACTTCTTATAGCTCTAAAATTCACTACATCCCATTTAATAACTTAATTACTCTTGTTCTTATCCAAAGTTTATTAGAACAGCAATGTTGCTGCTTCTTTACAAAGCAATTATTTTAGAGGATATCAAAAATTATAAAATACACACCATTATTCAAACCATTTTTACCGTTCTCATATAAATATTGCTATTAAAAACTATTGTATTGTTAGCAAATGCTTTACAAAAGAATAAACAGCCCTCTACCGAAAGGATCTCTCTTAATGAATAACATTATCGACGGAAAAAAGCTTGCTGAAGATATTATTGTACAAGTGAAGGCTGAAACAACAAGACTCCGGAATAATTATAATATACAACCTGGTATCGCCGTTATTATTGTCGGAGACGACCCTGCAAGTCAGGTGTACGTCACATCGAAAAGCAAAAAGGCCGAAGAATGTGGTTTTTTTTCAATAAAACATATGGTTTCCAAAGAAATACAAGAACAAGAACTCCTTCAACTCATTGCAGTATTAAATTCTGATCCTAAAATCCATGGCATTTTGGTGCAACTTCCCTTGCCTCCACATATTGACACAAACAGCATAACACAAGCCATTGCTTTTCAAAAAGATGTTGATGGCTTTCATTATATCAATGTGGGAAAACTTGCTGCTAATGATCTTAAAGATGCTATCATTCCCTGTACACCAGCTGGTGCCATGATGATGATTGAACAACAATGTGGACGAGATTTGTCTGGTCTTGATGCTGTTGTTGTTGGACGTTCTAATATTGTCGGAAAACCTATGGCTGCCCTTTTAACAGCGGCAAATGCTACTGTGACAGTCGCTCACAGCCGTACCCGCGACCTCGATGATGTATGTCGTAGCGCCGATATTTTAGTTGCAGCTGTGGGCCGCCCAAAAATGGTTAAAAAAGACTGGGTTAAAAATGGCGCCATTGTTATTGATGTTGGTATTAATCGCATTGAAGCACCAGAAAACGGTGTGGACAAGAGGCGTCTTGTCGGTGATGTCGATTTTGAAGAGATAAAAGGAAAGGTTGCCGCAATCACCCCTGTTCCAGGAGGAGTTGGGCCTATGACAATTGCCATGCTCATGGTTAATACGCTCAAAGCAACTGCTCGAGCACACAATCTTCCTGTACTAAAATTCTAAAAAGTTTGATGCATCTGCATTTTATAAATATCATTTTACTCACGTTATAAAGGCAGAGGCTCCCTGATCTTCACAATTAACCAATTGGCGAAAAGCACGAAAAAACTCACGCCCAACGCCATATTCATTCTTGAAAAGATCAGGAGGTACAGTCGTCCGCGCATTAAATTTTGAGAAATTTCCCAAAATAGCCAATTTACCCATATGAGCATAAAGATAAACAATACTACCATCTTGCAAACGCGCAATGGAACCGTTATTCAAAGCTTCTGGTGTCACGTGGATTACAGCAGGAATTTTCAACATACCTGACATACGCCCGTCCATTACTAACGCGACCTTTTGACCTCAATTTTGCAAGATACCCAAAATTGTCATTAATTTACGAAGCTATGGCATACCATTCGCTTTTGGCTCTTGATAATAAATGACAGCAACAAAATCTTTGTCATTTAACGTGCCAGATTTAACAAATGAAAATTTGATAATGGCTGTGCCTAAATCTCCTGATAAAACACAAATACCATCATTAAGCTGAAACGATTTCATCCACCCCGTTAACACATTATGGTTACCACTTTTATTGAGAGCAGGATCACATACCACATTACCATCAGGATAAAGCTTTGTTCCAATTGCACAAGTATTAAGATCTTTATCAAAAACTGTGCGGATATCTTCATGCATAAACCCTGCTTCAATGAGTTCACGAATAACAAATTCTATCTCACCAGCAACATGAAAGTAATTTATATCAGCAAAACCGTTAAGACAAACCCATACCAAAAGAGGTTCAACTGATGAAATTTCGCAGTATCATGCCGTATTAAGCGTATACCACAAGCAGCAATCATGGCAACTAAATGAAATCGCATAATTTGTAAATCCCCCTGTCGCATTTAATCCTGCAATAGCATTCACGAAAGAATGCTCATCAGCTATCACACAAAGTGGTCTATAATCATCGCCAAGTGCTATCATTTCGAGTACACGCTTAGTGGCTTCTTTTGATAACACATCACGCAACGGTGTTTTTTCATTAATGAAAGAGCTTTTCAGCATCTGTAACCCCGTTATTTCCAGTATAATCTGATTGAAATTAGTAGTTCCATAAAACGTACATGTTCCAGATCCATGATAAGAACGAGCTTCTGATTCCAGAAAGTTTGTCGATCTATCTTACTTTCTGCGTAAAGCTGACGTATTTTCGCTTTTTCATCATTGCCTTGACCGCTTGTCATGGAACCGGTAGGAAATAAAAATTCCTGGTAAATGACAAATGTTAGTGCTCCAATCGCCAAACCAGGCACGATTTTATCACAGACCCCAATGGTACAGAACCACATAAAATATATCGTGTGATAAACCTATAGCCATCGCCATTGCAAATCACTTCACGTTAAAAAAGATAAAGCTCCATCCCTGCATTCTCTTGTATTACACCATTACACATCGCAGGAACGCCAACTGCTACTTGTGCAACATCATCAATAATACGGGCAGCCTCTTTAGTTAAGTGAGAAAAAATCTCAAAAAATTGATGTGTTAAAATGATATCGTCATATGTCGTAATAATATCAACACTACAAACGATATTATACTTTAAACACTCTTTTTCTATTTGATCACAAACTGCAAAACCATGATCCTAATTGGCACATCCCAAAAAACTTATCTTGGGATGATTTTTTGTGCCTTAACAATACGATCTAAATAAATTTCTCGCGTTGGTAAAGAACGTTCATAAATCCTTCATGTAATCACAGCAATTGTCTTGAAAAGTTCCATATTTAAACCCATCATTTACGCTTCCCACCATTAGCAAAGGGATTGCGTATCACCCACATCTGTATCATATTTTTACTTCACTTATTTCACTTTCACCTGGAGACCAATAAACCTGAACAAGGTGATGAGCATTGCGTAAAACCGCGCGAATAGGCATTTCTATTTCAGACTCATCTCGACAAACGGCTTCAAAACAATCGCGTTTTTGTAAACCTTCGAAATGGAAAATAATACAACGAGATTGTATTATCACTGGCAAGGTCAGCGTGAGTCTTGGCTCAAGAATACTCTTCGCATAAAGTGGTAAAACAAGTGCTTGAGTCCGCAAATCAAGTGCTTGTTTCAAACGATCAGCATCAGGAAAAAAAGAAGCTGTGTGTCCGTCACTCCCCATTCCTAAAACAATAACATCAAATGGTCTAGGCAAACTGTTAATGCGGCTAGCAGCCGAAAAAGCAGCAAGTTCAGCAGTAATTGCTTTATGGTAAAGTCCTACAAAATGTGCTTTAGCCGCAAAATTTTGTAATAAATGACGGCGTACTATATGTTCATTTGAACGCTCATGATGAGCAGGTACAAAGCATTCATCAACTAAAGTGATGATAATATTTTGCCAATCAATATCAGCTTTTGATAAATAATGAAAAAACAATTCTGGTGTTTTACCACCAGAAACTGCTAGAATTGCGCGTTTGCGCTCAAGAACAGCTACACTGAGTTCTGCTGCAACATGATCAGCCAATGCTAAAGCTAAGGTCGTAGGGGTTTCAAAATTTAAACGATCAATATTCATTCCATGCACACTTATTGCTCTAAATTAGATTGTTCCATATACGCCCATCACGTTCCATTAAAAATGTCGAAGCAGATGTCCCCCCCATGAACCAGCTCTATATCCATAAACTGGATGCTTTATTGCTTACCATCCCTCAAGAATATGATCAATCCAATGCCAAACAACCTCAACTTCGTCACGACTCATAAACAGTGTTTGATCTCCGCGAATAACATCCATCAATAGGCATTCATATGCATCAGGATTACGCTGAGAAAATGCAGATGCAAAACTCATATCCAATGGAATATGGCAAAATCGCATACCACCAAAACCTGGATCCTTAATCATCAATCATTGCTTTACGCCTTCATCATGCTGAAGACGAATAACAAGCTGGTTAAAAAAAACTTCATCTGAACTCGCATCAAAAATATTATGAGGGATGGATTTAAAAACCATAACAATCTCGGACATCCGCGTGAACATGCGCCTGCCGGTTCGTAAATAAAAAGGTATATCCGCCCAACGCCAGTTATCAATCTTAACCTTAAGTGCCACAAATGTTTCACTCTCACTAACTTTTTTTCCAAAATCATCAAAATAAGATCTTACGAAAGTGCCATTCAAGATACCAGCAAGATACCGCCCACTTACAGTATATTGCTCTACATCATGAACATCAAGAAGCATTAAAGAATGCAAAATTTTCAACTTTTCATCACGCACGGCATTTGCACTGTTGATAAATGGTACTTACATGGCAACCAGACAGAGTAATTGCAGCATATAATTTTGTACCATATCACGTAGCGCACCTGCACTTTCATAGTATTCTGCACGCCCCTCCAATCCTAAAGATTCAGAAACTGTTATCTGAACATGATCAATACGAAAGATTTGGTCTTCGTCAAATACTTTTGCAAATATATCATTGAGTTCAACTGCTGTTTTTACATCGCGGCCAATAGGTTTTTCAATGATAATCCGTGTTTGCTGCGTCACTAAACCATTTTGCCCTAATCTCATCGCGATGCCACAAAAAAGTTGTGAACTAACCGTTAAACAAAAATCCAGAATATCGACTGGATCTTTTAACAGCGCAAAAGTGAAATCTTGCCATTCCCGATTTAATGTAATATCAACAGAGACATAAGCTAAATGCGCAAGAAAATGCGTAATTTCAATTTGGTTGATGTCTTTTTGTTGAACATATTTTTCTAGAGAAGAACGAACAAAACTTCGATACTCTTCACAACTTAATGAAGAGCGTAAAACCCCAATGATACGCGTTGGCTCGCTGAATTACCCAACACACTGACAATGATAGAGATTAGGTATAAGTTTGCGTGATGCCAAATCGCCATTACCACCAAAAACAATACAATCAAAGGGAGAGACCAGAATAATTTTACTCACCATAAACGTCTATCTTCCCATTCGATTATAAAAGCTTAAACAACTTACAGAAACTCCTATCATCAAAGCAGACGGATATTAAACAAGCCATTAATTTTCTTCATTTTAAACGGTGTTCAGTTAAAAATGATCCATCAAGGAAAACCAATGCATTGCCAAAAATACAAGCGGATAACGCAAAACTCTCCCACCTGGAAAGGATGAAATCTTTAAGTCCTGAAAATACTCAAAACGCTCACGCTTTCCAGTCAACCATTCAGCGTATAATTTTCCCATGAAAGGAGCAAGCATAACTCCATGCCCCGAATAACCACCACAATAAGTTATACCGGAGAAAAGTTGGCGAATATACGGCATACGTTCAACCGTGATAGCAACCGTCGCCCCCCAACGATGAGTTAGATTTATAGACTGTAGATGAGGATAAATTTCAAAAATCTTCTGTCGTATACGTTTATCTAAATTTGTAGGATACTGATTATCATAACTTTCTACTCCACCAAATAATAAACGATTATCAATGCTTTTGCGAAAATAGCGAACCATAAAACGGGAATCATCTACCGATTCTCTTCCTTGAAGAATAGGACTATCTTTTGATAAAGATTCCGTTGCTCCAATATAAGAGCGAATAGAAAAAATATTTTTCTCAACAAAATGCTGAAATCCAAGTTTATATGCATTAGTTGCCAATAAAACATGCTCAGCCTTTATACTACCCTGTTCTGTTATCACTCTATAATGGCTACCATTGCGCTCTATCCTTGTTACTTGCGTCTTCTCATAAAGTTTAGCTCCAGCATTTTTTGCGTTTTTTGCCAATCCAACAACTAGCTTCAGAGGATTTATATGTCCAGTGTTCGCATCATAAATACCACCATGATAAAAAGAAGAACCAAGCCGTTTAACTATTTCATCCCTGTCCATAAAAGTGAGGCTGTAATAGCCATAACGCTGCATCGTTTCAACATGCCGTTGATAAGATGCTAATTCACGTTTTTTATGGGTAACAGAAAGATGTCCTGCCATAAAGTCACACTGACAATCGGGCATTGTACACCAAGATAGAATATCTCTTTTTGCTTCTTCAGCTAAATCAAAAAGTACCTTACTTCGTTCAAAACCATATTTCTTTTCTAACTTTTCTACCCATTGTCGTTGCCCCGTTCCCATCTGTCCACCATTACGCCCTGAAGCACCATCACCAAAACGCGAAGCTTCAAACAAGACAACACTCACTCCAACCTTAGCTAAATGATAAGCAGCTGAAAGCCCAGTAAATCCACCTCCAATAATGATAACATCACACTGTGTTTGTTCATCTAAAAATGGATAAGAGGGACGTTCTTCTAAAGTATCTTCATACCAAGAAATTCCTGGAGAAATCCGATTATGCTCTATCATCGTGATAAACCTCACACATTAAGCAAGAGATATTCACGCTCCCACGGGCTAATCACTTCCATAAAAGTTTCAAACTCTTGTCGTTTTATTGCAGCATAAGTACTTACAAACGCATCTCCTAGGATAGCACGTATTGCCATATCTTGTTCAAATAAGTTGACCGCTTCAATGAGCCCACGCGGTAACTCAATGCTATCAGCATTCACATTGCTTGTTGTTGGTTCATCCGGTTCAAGCTTTTGCTGTAATCCAATAAGGCCGCAAGCTAAAGAGGCTGCGAGAGCTAAATAAGGGTTAGCATCTGACGAAGGGAGTCTGTTCTCAATACGCCGTCCCTGTGGAGCAGAGCGAGGTACACGAAAAGCTGTGGTACGATTATCATATCCCCATCGCAAATTAACAGGTGCTGAAATATCAGGCATGAGACGTCGATAAGAATTCACATATGGAGCAAGCATTACAAGAACCCCCGCCATATGTCTTTGTAATCCACCAATAAAATGGCGAAAACAGATACTTTCTTCACCGCTATTCTGTGTAAAAATGTTCATACCCGTCTTCTTATCAACAACCGATTGGTGAATATGCATAGCAGAACCAGGCTGCCCTTGAATAGGCTTGGCCATAAAAGTTGCATACATACTATGCTTAAGTGCTGCTTCGCGAATTGTTCGTTTAAACATAAAAACTTGATCAGCTAGCTCGATCGGATCGCCATGGCGTAAATTGATTTCAAACTGGCCTGCTCCTTCCTCATGAATGAGTGTATCAATCTCTAGCCCCTGCGCTTCTGAAAAATGATAAATATCATCAATCAGATCATCAAATTCATTCACACCAGCAATCGAATAGCCCTGCCCCCCACCAATTGAACGTCCAGAACGACCAACTGGAGGAACTAAAGGATAATCAGGATCGGGATTTTTTTGTACTAAATAAAACTCAATTTCTGGTGAAACAACGGCTTCTAGATCCATTTGCGTGTAAAAATCAATCACTTTTCGCAAAACATTTCGTGGTGTATAATCCACAACTTGCCCATTTTGATACACAAGATCACAAATTACTTGTGCTGTAGGAGCATCTTCCCATGGCACAATACTTAACGTAGAAAGATCAGGCTCAAGCCGTAAATCACCATCTGTTTTTGGATATTCAAAACCGCGACCATCTTCAGGATAATCTCCTGAAATTGTTGTCATAAAAACAGCTGAAGGCAATGCTAATGATGTTTCTGATGTAAATTTTTTAGAAAGCATCATCTTACCACGTGCTACACCTGCTTGATCCGGCGTAATACATTCAATATCTTCCACATTCCGGAAAGAAAGCCACTGCGAAACCTGTTCCCAATTGTTTACACCACGTAAATTTTTTAGAAAACCAGAAACAGGTTTAGAACTTTTCTTTTGCATCTGTTTACCATTTTTCACAGCCATAATACACCAACTCAAAAAAAAACAGTCAAGCCTCACTCTTACAGCATCGTCTCATACCTAAATGTTACGAAAAAACTTTATCAACTCAATTTTTAAAGAATGCCACAACTTCCATCAAGGTCAAGAAGACCTTGCAACTATTACAATCTTCTTATTATATCAAACATAGTGAAAAAACTGGTACGGTTGGTGGGATTTGAACCTACGACCTCTGGTGCCACAAACCAGCGCTCTAACCAACTGAGCTACAACCGCATAAAAAGTAAACCTATCGTAACTGTTCACTATTTCACAAACACTCAATTCTCTGTTTGTGTGACATAAGGAAGATCAAAAGAGTTTGCAAGCCCCTTTAAAAAAATCTCGCATTTTTTATCAAAAAAAGAGTTTTTACAAAGGAAGATCGTGCTTTGCCCAATGCTCAACACGATAATCACGATAAGCTTTTATATTTTCAACCCCATCTTTCTGTATAAGCTGCAAAATCTCTTTTAGAATCGTTATAACAAGACCAGGCCCTTCATAAACCATCCCACTGTATAATTGAATCAAATCTGCACCAGCTTTAACTTTTTCCAAAGCCGTTTGTGCATCCCCTACACCGCCAACACCGATGATTGCGATCTCCTTACCTAATTTTTGACGCATTTTTGCAAGCACAATAGTAGAACGTTCAAAAAGTGGACGCCCTGAAAGTCCCCCTTTTTCACTACTTAGCAGACTATTTTTAATTCCTTTGCGCGAAAGAGTGGTATTAGAAATAATGAGACCATCAAAATCAGAAAGGTTCATTTCTTCAGCTATATCATCCAATTCTTTTTCTGATAAATCAGGTGCAATTTTTAAAAAAATGGGAACCAGAAATCCGTGCTTTTCTTTTTGTTCATTGCGCACTTTCGAAATCGCAGTCATCAAAAAATGCAAACTGCCACGAGCCTGAAAATCGCGTAAACCTGGCGTGTTAGGTGAAGAAATATTAATCGTGAAATAACTAGCAACATCATAAAAATGGGCAATACCAACAGTATAATCACTAATCTTGTCAACCGTATCCTTATTGGCACCAATATTGATTCCTACAATACCTGTCTTTTTATACGTGTGAAGTCTATCGTAAACAATTTTATGCCCATCATTGTTAAAACCCATTCTATTAATAATCGCTTCATCTTCTCTTAGGCGAAAAAGTCGTGGTTTAAGATTTCCTGCTTGAGGCTTTGGCGTAACTGTACCAATTTCAGTAAAACCAAATCCTAAGCGAAAAACAGCATCAACAACCTCTGCATTTTTATCAAAACCCGCAGCAAGACCAATAAAATTTTCAAATTCAAGACCTGCAACAGTCACACATAAACGCTTATCGACAATCTTTTGATAACTGTTCAATCCACTTTTTAACCCAACAATGGCCAAACGATGTGCATATTCTGGATCCAACATAAATAAAGCAGAGCGACCAATACAACGAAAGAAACCCATCAATCCTTCTCCAAAATAAAACTGACCCGCCGCACCTCACGTAAATCTTTCAACACAAAAGATTTTCAATAAAGATAGCATATCATCTCAACAAGAATGCTTACTCTACTACAAGAAAGTTTATAGTATAACCATAAGAAAGTTTATAATGGCTTCGCCATTTACGTTCATGTTTATGTGTACTGAGCAAAAAAAGAATCTTTCTCACTCTTTCGCAATTGTTTAAACATTAAAAATTGAAATCATCTGTAAAAAACAAAAACGATAATCCCGCAAAATAAACTTCTTTTTCAGTATATTGTCATAAAAAATTTTATAACGTTTTTATAAATTAAGAACGGTTTTCTATTTTTAGCAGGAAAAAGAGATAAGGCTTTTTTGCTAGAAACTTGCCATCACTTTGAACTCCATGAAGATATTCTTATTTTTAAAGCCAAGCAGAATCATGCGTTAGATCTTCTAACATTCCATAATACTCTTGGAAAAAAATCTTAATCTTTGTAATATAATGTAATGCGTACCAAGAAAATAAAAACCGCCCTTTCCTTTTTTATCAAAAGCGGTAGTTAAAACTGTCGTATATCTTTTGTATAAAGGGGAAAACGCAATGCTTAAAGAATTCAAAGAATTTGCCCTAAAAGGGAATATGATTGACCTTGCTATCGGTGTAATTATAGGAGGTGCTTTTGGTAGCTTAGTCAATTCAATTGTCAATGATATTTTTATGCCAATCATTGGACTTATTACAGGTGGGATTGATTTTTCTAACATGTTCATTCAACTTGC
Organism: Bartonella sp. B23; assembly: GCF_053793815.1. Lineage (NCBI taxonomy): Bacteria > Pseudomonadati > Pseudomonadota > Alphaproteobacteria > Hyphomicrobiales > Bartonellaceae > Bartonella > Bartonella sp. B23. The sequence continues at coordinate 215,842 of NZ_CP200033.1, read as the reverse complement.
AGGTGAAAAACAAGCTACATTAAGTTCTGCTAAAGCAGCGGGAGCAACTGTTAGCTACGGTAACTTTATAACCTTACTTATTAATTTTCTCATTATTGCTTGGGTTCTTTTCCTCTTTGTTAAAGGCATGAATAAAATACGCAGAAAACAAGAAGAAGAGGAAAATTCAACAAAAATGTCTCTAGAAGAACAACTTCTATCAGAAATTAGAGACATTTTGGCCAAGAAAAAATAAATTTATTCATGCCTTTACTCATGGAATACAGGGAAAAACATTTCCACGGTTGTTCCATGATTGGGTTTTGAAAATAACAAAAATTGACCACCACTTTCTTCTACCATTGCCTTGCATATTGGGAGTCCTAAACCAGTTCCAACAAAAACGCTGTCACCAAATCGTCCATCTTTGCGCTCTACTTGACCATAAGGTTGCAATGCCTGCACGATCTCTTCATCACTCATTCCTATACCGTTATCACTCACTGAAATCTTCACGCGTTCTTTCTTTCCATAAGAAACGTGAACAATAATTTGCCCACCCGACGGTGTAAAACGAATGGCATTGGAAAGAAGATTCCATATAATTTGCCGAAATGTCTGTTGTGGTACACCAATAAATGGCACATGAGCTGGAGCAGCAATACGCATTATAATACCATTATGATTAGCCTGTGTTTCAAGAAAAGCGATACTGGCACGCAAACAGGCTACTACATCAAACGCTTTAGCCATAAGAGGCGTTTTGATCTGGTTATTTAAACCAGAATAGGTTGATTTTGAACATTCTAGCAACTGATTAACCAGTGATAATATATGTTTTCCAGATAAGATAATATCACGTAAATACCCACGATAACGCTCATTGTCTATTGAACCAAAGCAACCATCATTCATAATTTCTGCAAAACCAATGAGAGCATTCAAGGGTGTTCGTATTTCATGAATAATTCCAATCATTTTATTCTCTTCTTCTTTTGTATCTGCTGGTAGAATTACTCCTGTCATATTATGTACTATAACAGCATAATTGTCTTGCTGTGCCAAAGGTACAATCGTTATAGAAACCGTTATATTCTTATGACTTTTCGTTACTAACTCAACTGTCTCACAACGATTTAAAAACTGATCTTTTCCTTTCATATGAATGAATTTAAAATACTTTTTAATCAAAGATCGACTTTGCAAAGTAAATAATGATGACAATGGCTGTGCCAATAATTCGTTGATTTCATAGCCAGTTAATGTCAGGGCAGCACTGCTAACCGCTTGAATAATACCTTGTCCATCCAGCCAAAAAATGCCATCAGTTGCTGTATCCAATAATGATAAAATAACTGCTGGTTCTTTTATAAGAGTTTGTTTTATAGAATTTTCCGGCAGATCCTGTGCATTTTGTAACATCTCTATTGTTTTTTTACCAAAATGCTCGCAATCTAAAGATGAATGTAATTCTCCGCGCAATCGTTGTGCAATTTCATGAAACGCTGAACGCTCTATTTCCGAAAGACCTGATGTTTTTTCATTAGGATTTTCATCTTTTTTCCCTTGTTCTTTTTCTTGCATATTCAAAACACCAAAGCCATGAAAATATCCCTCAAGTTGCTGTTTTTAATCAAAAATTGGCATAACAAATAATTGAATATCAAGCCACTCTGAATAATCATCAATAGACCACTGAACAGCCCATTTTCTACAAGATAAAGCTGCTTAATATTTGATACCGTTCATCATTAAATCTACTGGTAAGTTCAACAAAACTAGATATTACAGTGGAAGACCATATAGATCCAACAATTTCAGATAATTCTTGTGAAACATCCAAAAACCAACCACTTTTATTCATTTTTCAAGTAAACTGTTGTGGCAAAAATTCCAGCGTAAAATGAAAAATCCCTTTTTATTCTTCAACTGATCTGCTTTCAATGACATACGCAAAATCAAAAAACTGACTGAGTTTATTTCTAAGTGAATAGTACCAACCCATGTAAACATATCTGCTGTATAAAATGGTTTGACTGATATATCATTATCAACCATCTGTAGCAGCATTGTGACCGTTTCACAAATATAAAGAAAAATGAGAAGAAGACTCCATACTGCTGCATCATCCAAACCAGAGATAAAAAAAATATCTTCTTCTTTAGAGGCTAGAAAAAACGCTTTATTTACGCCAATGACCGAAAATTTATCCACATTCTTTAAATTATTCAACGCAATAGGATTTGCACATTGCACACTGGTATCTTGATTTACTCTACTTGCTCAAAAAACTATTCTCTAACCATAGTTACCACAGAAGAAAAGCCCCAAAAATGTACCGTTGTACCATTTGACAAAAAAATATTTCTAAAATCAGAAAAAAGAACGAAAGCCATCTGTCCTCGCATGAAAGCTTATTTAATTTCTTTGCATTTCACATAATCTAAAAATGTCAAAGATACCTTCAATCCTTCTTTGTATCACCCTATTCTACGCACCAGGATTCTTAATACAAAATATCGATTCTGTTTTGTCACTTCTCTTTAAACTTTTTTAACACTTCACAATAAAAAACGAAAAGAGAACAGTACCCACTTTCATAATACAAAATCAAGCATTAACCTTTAAAATAACAGCCGTCATACATCTCTAAAATCATCTTGATTATTATTGTACTCATTGAGCAAAATTTCACGTTTCCCAACATGATTAGCCGCTCCAACAATGCCTTTTTCTTCCATGCGCTCAACAAGAGAAGCCGCTTTATTATAACCGATTGCAAGCCGGCGCTGAATATAAGATGTCGAACATTTTTTATCACGCATTACAATCTTTACAGCCCGAACATAAAGTTCCTCACTATCCTCATCAAGATTTCCTGTCGTAGAAATTCTAGTAACTGAATTAGCAGACTCCACATCTTTATTATCGTCTTCACTATCGGTTACCGTTGCTAAATAATCAGGCTTTCCTTGTATTTTAAGATGTGCAACAACGGATTCAACTTCTTCGTCAGAAACAAAAGGCCCATGAACACGTACAATACGCCCACCACCTGCCATATGAAGCATATCTCCTTGTCCAAGAAGCGTTTCAGCACCTTGTTCTCCCAAAATTGTACGGCTGTCTATCTTAGATGTTACCTGAAAAGAAATACGGGTAGGAAAATTTGCTTTAATCGTACCAGTAATAACATCAACAGAAGGACGCTGTGTGGCCATAATCAGGTGAATACCTGCTGCACGTGCCATTTGCGCTAAACGCTGAATGGCATTTTCAATTTCTTTACCTGCCACCATCATGAGATCAGCCATCTCATCAACAATCACAACAATATAAGGAAGCTGTGTTAGATCTATTGCCTCTTCATGATACAGCATTTCCCCACTTTCCTTATCAAAACCAGACTGTACAGTACACATGATCGTTTCACCTTTTTGTGCTGCAAGGGCAACGCGTGCATTAAAACCATCAATACTGCGCACACCTAACTTAGCCATCTTGCGGTAACGCTCTTCCATTTCACGAACAGCCCATTTTAAAGCTGTTACAGCTTTTTTTGGATCAGTCACAACAGGTGTTAAAAGATGTGGAATGCCATCATAAACAGAGAGTTCCAACATTTTAGGATCAACCATAATCAAGCGACATTGTTTAGGAGTCATGCGATAAAGAATCGATAAAATCATTGTATTAATCGCAACAGATTTTCCCGATCCTGTTGTCCCTGAAACCAATAAATGAGGCATTTTTGCTAATTCTGCAATGATAGGCTCACCATTAATCCCCTTCCCCAAAGCAAGAGCAAGTTTAAATTGGCTTTCACGAAAAGAACTTGTTTGAATTAATTCCCGTAAGTAAACAATTTCACGCACCGCATTTGGCAACTCAATCCCTATAACATTGCGTCCAGGAACAACGGCAACGCGTGCAGAAACAGCAGACATAGAACGCGCAATATCATCAGAGAGATTAATAACTCGTGATGATTTTACTCCGGCTGCAGGTTCAAATTCGTACATTGTCACTACTGGTCCTGGGTGAACATGGATAATTTCACCCTTAATGCCAAAATCTTCCAAAACACTTTCCAGGAGTCCAGCACCACGCTCTAATGTTTCCTGCGGAACAAGTGTGCCTTCATGCAAAATAGGTTCCTGCAATAAATTTATCGGAGGAAATTCATAAGTGGCATCATTAAAAGATTGAACATTTGAAGTAAAAACAGAATCATAATTGTGTGGCGATATATTAGAAGATCGCAATGTTTTGCCTTTCGGTTTCATTACAGAAAAATCTGTTGAATTTTTCGCGATACTTCCTGTTGCGCACTCAGAAATATTGCTGGTATTTTGTTTTTTTATAGGAGCATCAATCTTGCTTAATCCATCAGCAAAATCTTCAACAATAAGCTCAGAATAACATTTTTGATTCCCTTTAACAGTATTATTCTTTGCATACATTAAATCAGAAATTTGCTCAATTTTCGGAATGCCTTCTGCTGAAGTTTCTGTTGTAATTGCATTGTAAAATTGTGGAAAGCGGTATTCAAGAACACGATAAAGAGCAATAATTGACTCATCAAAGGTAGAAATCGTATCGGATGCAAGCTCATCACTCGCGCAATCAATTGATGTTAAAGATCCATCTGAAATTTTAGCATTAGCCTGTTCTAACATAAAGGATTCACATTCAAAAAATGCGTCATCAGAAAGATGAAAAACAGGCTTCATTTTTCGAATCATATTTTCTATTTGTAATTTACGCTCCTCTGTATCCTCCTTGGGTGGTGCACTAACATCTTGGCATGATAACTGCTTCAAAATCGTTGAACGACAAACTGGTGCTTTATCCTCTATCGGCTGAGAATTAACAACTCTTTTTGTTGTTTTCTTATTACTGTGTGCAATATTTACAGAATTTTTTTGTTCTTGCTTCGTAAAAATTTTAAACTGTTTTGCAAAAATGGGGTCTGTTTCTATGCGACGACGCAAAATCTCAACTTCTGGTGTTCGCGTGAAACGCACATTCTGCCCGAGCGTGAATGCCTTTTTCCATACTTCTGGATAAGGAGACATCTCCGCAATATTAGTAGATAAACTCCCTTCTGATGCACTTTGTACACTCTCATCAGAAAAAGAAGACGTAGGAATCGATTTTTTTTTCGAATTATGCATGATACCCAACAAGCCCATAACAATAAGAACGGTTGCCTCTTCAAAAAAGATACATAAAGACTATAGTACGAAGGTTAATAACCCTTTGCTGACCGTCACTTTTTTAAATAAAAAAATAATGCCGTAATTTCCTTCAACAAGACTTTCTCGATAAACATTGGATAAATTGTAAAATTCATGATGCCATAGAGCTATATTCCTTTTGTTTTGAAAAAACTTTATGATCAAAGAATTGCCAATTATTCTCCTTCCCGCCTATTTTATAAAAACCATGCGTACAGTAATACGAGCGTTAGTATGATAAGCGCTTTTTCAACTTTCTGTGCCTTGTTGTCATGAAACAAATCAATTCCTTTCTTTAATAAAATTATCCTTGTTATTCTTATTTAAAAAGGTTCAAATAGAAAAAATTGAATAAATGGAGAGTGAATCATGCTGAGTAAGCGGAAATTTTATATCAATGGTCTATGGGATGATCCAAGCACTCCCAACGATCTGCATGTCATTGATCCATCAACAGAAGAGGCTTGTGCTGTCATCAGCCTTGGCAGCAGAAAAGATGCCGACAAAGCAATTAACGCTGCTAAAATAGCTTTTCAAAGTTGGAAAACAACCTTGCCTAACGAGCGTCTTGGATTCGTTGAAAAAATTTTAAAAATCTACGAAAAACGCTCAGGCGATATGGCAAAAACCATTTCAATGGAAATGGGAGCACCTATTGATATGGCGCTCAATGCGCAGACAGCAACTGGCAGTTTTCATATTCGAAATTTTATCAACGCTTACAAAAAGTTTGCATTCCAAGACGTTTTAATAGAAGGAAATGAGAAGGCGATTCTTCACTATGATCCTATCGGCGTTGTAGGATTAATTACCCCATGGAATTGGCCCATGAATCAAGTAACTCTTAAAGTTATTCCTGCTCTCTTAGCTGGCTGTACTATGGTATTAAAACCCTCTGAAATTGCTCCTCTTTCTGCTATGCTCTTTGCTGAAATTTTAGATGAATCTGCACTCCCAGCCGGCGTTTTTAATTTAATTAACGGTGATGGTGCCAACGTTGGATCGTACCTCTCTGCTCACCCAAATCTAGAAATGATCAGCTTTACCGGATCAACAAAAGCAGGAAAAGATATTTCTAGAAATGCTAGCAGCACCTTAAAACGGGTCTGTCTGGAACTTGGAGGTAAAGGAGCTAACATCATCTTTGCCAATGCTGATACAGACGCTATTCAACGCGGTGTACGACACTGCTTTTATAACAGTGGTCAAAGCTGTAATGCACCAACACGTATGCTTGTGGAGCAAGCACTCTATAATAAAGCCATTCAAACAGCCAAAGATATTGCTGAACAAACAAAAGTGGGACCAAGCCATCAAGCAGGAAATCATATTGGCCCCGTAGTTTCAAAACAACAATACGATAAAATTCAAAATCTTATTCAATCTGGAATTGATGAGGGTGCAACTCTTGTCGCAGGCGGAACTGGTTTACCGATGGGATTGGAGCGCGGCTATTATGTACGCCCAACAGTCTTCGCCGATGTGAAACCTCATATGCGTATTTTTCGAGAAGAAATCTTTGGTCCAGTTCTCTCGATTCTTCCCTTTAAGACAGAAGATGAAGCCATCGCTTTGGCCAATGACACGGAATATGGTCTTACAAATTATATACAATCACAAGATCGTGACAAATGTCGCCGTATCGCTGTGCAAATACGATCTGGTATGGTAGAAGTTAATGGACACAGTTTACCTGGTGGTAGTTACTTTGGAGGCGTAAAATTTTCTGGACGTGCTCGTGAAGGTGGTCTCTGGGGAATTAAAGAATTTCTTGATACCAAAGCAATCTCATACTGGTAAAAAGATATCATCGCTTAATAGGAATTCTATGGTAACACAACGAATAACAGATGAAAGTGCTCTTGGGCAACGACTCGATCAATGGCTTACGAAAGAATACAAAAATACGCTGTCACGTTCACGCTTGCAAACTCTCATCCGTGAAGGTTGTCTTAGAGTTGATGGTCAGTTAATAAAGGAGCCAAAAACAAAATTAAGACCCCATCAAATTATCGAATTAACAATGCCTATCCTTCGTGATGCAGAACCGAAAGGTGAAGCCATTGCATTAGACATCCTCTTTGAAGATGATCATGTTATTGTCATCAATAAACCAGCTGGTCTTGTTGTTCATCCCGGAAATGGCAATTGGACCGGAACGTTGGTTAATGCCCTTATTTATCACTGTGGTAATAGTTTGTCTGGTATCGGTGGTGTTAAGCGCCCCGGCATTGTCCATCGTCTCGATAAAAACACAAGTGGAGTCATGATTATTGCCAAAAATGACCTTGCTCATAAAAGCCTCAGTATACAATTTTCTGACCATGGACGTACTAGTTCATTAGATCGGCGCTACCATGCCTTGATTTGGGGATCTCCCAGTCGCAATGTTTGGACGATTGATGCATTCCTTGGCCGTTCTCCTCATAACCGAACAAAACAAGCTGTCATCCATAATCAAAATCCGCATGCGCGCCACGCTGTTACACATTTTTCTCTCCTTGAAAAATATGGAACCCATACAGATATGACCTCCTTGGCTAGTCTTCTGGAATGTCGTTTGGAAACTGGGCGTACACATCAAATTCGTGTTCATATGGCTCATATTGGATTCCCACTCATAGGTGATAGTGTTTATGGAAATGCTTTTAAAACAAAATCAAATATGCTTAGTCCCGTAATTAAAAATGCAATCGATCAATTGAACCGACAAGCGCTCCATGCAGTTAGCCTTACTTTTGAACACCCTGTTACAGGTAAAATTATGTCTTTTTCTTCACCACTCCCTCAAGATATGGCTGAACTTATTAAGCATTTAAAAAAAATAGATTGAAACTTTTAGCCTTTTCAGGATTTCACAATAAAATATCTCTTTTTGAACAAAATTAAAAATTATGCTAGAATAAAGTTAGAGGGATATTTATAATATCTGGAAATAGAATTTGCCTTATCAGGGAATTCGTACAAAAGGAGGGTGCTCTATGGCCCATATGAATCTGCTATCAGTCACAACAGGTGACGGAGGATTGAATCGTTACCTAGAGGAAGTACGTCGTTTTCCGATGCTTGAGCCAAAAGAAGAATATATGCTGGCTCAGCGTTATCGTAAACATAATGATCTAAAAGCCGCACATAAATTGGTAACCAGTCATCTGCGTCTCGTAGCAAAAATTGCAATGGGTTATCGGGGTTATGGTCTGCCTATTGGGGAGGTTATTTCAGAAGGCAATATTGGACTTATGCAGGCTGTTAAGCGTTTTGAGCCAGAGCGTGGTTTCCGTCTTGCAACCTATGCAATATGGTGGATTAAAGCATCAATTCAGGAATATGTGTTGCGATCTTGGAGTTTGGTGAAGATAGGAACAACCGCTAATCAAAAGCGTCTATTTTTCAATCTTCGTAAATTAAAAAGTAGGCTTCAAGCGCTTGACAGTGGTGATCTTAATGCAGAACACGTAAAGGAAATTGCAACAAGGTTGAATGTCACAGAAGATGAAGTTATCTTAATGAATCGTCGACTTGGCGGTGACACTTCGCTCAATGCACCTCTGCGCACAAAAGAAGGTGAAAGCGGTGAGTGGCAAGATTGGCTAGTGGATGATTCCAACAATCAAGAACAGATTTTGATTGAACAAAGTGAACTGGAAAATCGTCGTTCTATGCTCATAAATGCTATGGATAATCTGAATGAACGTGAAAAGCGTATATTCAAAGCGCGTCGTTTAAATGATAAGCCTTTGACATTAGAAGAACTCTCAAGTGAATTTAACATCAGTCGAGAACGTGTAAGACAAATCGAAATGCGTGCATTTGAAAAAGTACAAGATTCTATCAAAGCGTCTGTTTTGTCTCAAAGTCAAATGTAGAATCTTCAAAATTAAGTATAGCTCCAATCTCTTGCACTTTCTTAAAAGGAAAAAGGATTGGTGTGTGTTTGATCTATATTTTAACTTGAGATACACAGCCTTTTTGATGGAAAGAGATCTCAGTGTAGTGTTTTTTACCTTCCAATATACAATATATTGGTGCTTTATTTTTTCTGATCGAGAACTGTTCACTTATCTTGTTTCGTAAGCCATTGCTCAATAACTTCATTAAAAATAGACTTACCTGTTGGTCCTTTTGCAAAAATTAATTCGTTTATGCGTCCATTTTTATCAGTTAACACTAAACGCATCCAATCCAATTCCCGCATCAATTGTAAATTCCGGTCAAGAAATGGTTGGTTGCCATTCAAAGCAACAAGAAAGAGATTATCGTTAATCTTTGCTGCGGTAGTTCGTGTTAAAGCCTGTCCAATGGATTGTTCACTTGCTTTAAAAGTGAATGCTTGAATACTGCTTACAGCTTGGCCTGAAAATTTATCAGAAGGAATGAAAATAAGATCCATAGCATATGCGGCGGGAAGAGATACATCGGTATTACGACGTAAAATCAACCGTAATGATAACCCTTCATCTGGAATTGTTATATCACCTTGTATAGCCGATTCTTCTACAGCCCCCTTCACACGAGACTCCTTTATAAGTGTCCAATGAGCACTCCCTGTTGCCACTTTTTCTGCATTATAATTTGTACGCGCTTGATAAAAAACAGCTTCACCTAATTGTTCAAACGATTGTAAATTGCTAGCAACAACTGTTGCAGTTCCTTTTTTGTTAAAAGAATCTGCCGTTTGATCTAAGCTGACATCAATTTCTCTCCCATCCTCCAGTAAGCGTTTCGTTAATTTTCTGTTAACCGAAAGTGCCTTTGGTAAAGCATGAGAAACTTGAAGATTTCTCTCTGGCAACTGATGATCATCTAATACAAACATACGGCCACCAACGAAACAAATACCAATAGTTAAGATGACAAAACTAGTAACAACAGCAGCACTTATCACAATACGTCTTTGCATCGATGACCGATTAGCACGACGCACAGCCTGAGAAAAAATATGCGAAACAATGTGAGGATTATCTCCTTTCGAAGAAGAAGCTAAAAGAGAAGCTTTTAATATATTGTCGTTAGTATCCTGAGAAACTAAATAAGCTCCCATATTGACAGGCTCTGCATCTGGAACAACTGATACACAAGGCTTATCATGCACTCTGTGTTCCTCTGAGCTTGTAACAGAACCCCGCCTTTCTTCTGTTTCTACCTCTGAAAAAGTATTATCTCGCTGCAAGATAGAACTTTGTATGCGCTTATCATCTTTAACTATATTTGTAGGATTCCATCCAATAACTGAAGAAAATAAATTCTTTTCAAGAGCTAAATACTCTTCTTCAACAGTTGCAATAGCACTTTGTAAAATCCTTCTTTTTCCATCTGCTATTGCTTGTGGCACTTTTGCTGTTACAAGCTGATGTTCTAACGTTTCGATAGCTCGCTTATAAATCTTCTTACGCACTTGCAGTGTAGTATTACTTTGTGCACTGATTGCCCTTTTTAAGATTCCAATGAAATCTACCATATCCTCTATAATCTTTCTCACACTGAGAAAAGAAATCCCAGCCATAAGGCCAAACATGCCTTTATTTTAGTCTTATAAATCGATTGTCATTTATATTGATACAACTATTGCAATAGTTTAAAATGAATATGAAAAATAAACAATGTTATTTTGTATCTTCCTCTCATTCGCTCCTAAGTCTCTCTTCGTAGAAAAGCATAGAGAAAAGCCAAAGATCTACACAGAAATTTTAAAATAATGATTAATTTGCAAAAGGATCAGCAATAAGGATAGTATCTTCGCGCTCAGGGCTAGTAGATAATAAAGCTATTCGCGTACCAACCCGTTCTTCAATATAGCGTATGTACTTAACAGCCTGCACCGGTAAATCCTCCCAGCTTAACGCATGTGCTGTCGCGTCCTCCCAACCTTCTAATGTTTCATAAATAGGCTTTACACAGGCTTGGATGCCCATGGAAGAAGGCAAATAATCGATCCTCTTACCATCAAACTCATAACCAATACAGATTTTAATTTCCTTCAAACCATCCAAAACATCAAGTTTTGTCAGTGCTATCCCCTGAACACCACAAATCGTTACCATCTGACGTACTAAGACTGCATCAAACCAACCACATCGACGTTTTCGACCAGTTACAACGCCAAATTCACACCCACGCGTTCCGAGAAATTCGCCAACATCATTTATTTGCTCTGTCGGAAATGGTCCTTCTCCAACACGCGTTGTATAAGCTTTTGCAATACCTAAAACATAATGAATCGAACTAGATCCCATACCTGAACCAGTACATGCCTGCCCAGCAATTGTATTGGATGATGTTACATAAGGATAAGTCCCAAAATCATTATCTAATAAAGCACCTTGTGCACCTTCAAAAAGAATATGCTTTCCCATCCGATAGCTTTCATCTAAAAGGCGCCAAGTACAATCCATAAAGGGTAGAATTTCATCCGCCACTTGCATCAACTCATCATAAAGAACTTGAGAATCAATCTCTGCTACATCCATCCCGCGACGCAAAGCATTATGATGTATCAAAAGTCGTTCGATCTTAGCCATAAGCGTTTCAGATTCCGCTAAATCCATCACGCGAATAGCACGACGTCCCACTTTATCTTCATAAGCGGGCCCAATACCACGCTTTGTCGTACCAATTTTTAAACCAGATAAGCCGCCTTCGCGAATTGCATCGAGATCGCGGTGCAAAGAGAGAATTAACGGAGCATTTTCAGCAATACGTAAAATTTCCGGTGTAATTTTTATACCCTGATCACGTAGTTTTTTTAATTCTGCTACAAAATGGTGGGGATCAACAACAACACCATTACCGATAATTGATAACTTCCCACGAACTAAACCAGATGGTAGAAGTGATAATTTATAATTAATCCCGTCAACAACCAATGTATGACCCGCATTATGCCCTCCCTGATATCTTACCACAATATCTGCGCGCTCAGATAACCAATCTACAATTTTACCTTTGCCTTCATCTCCCCATTGTGTACCAACAACTACTACATTGGCCATAGCTTTCTCCGTCGTGTTTTGTCAAATAAAACTAGCATTTAAAACAAATGCCTCTTTATAACGAAACCTTAGAGCAAGTGCGACTCTTCATTTTAGCTTTTTCTAATCTTTGTAATTAAATTTTCAAATTCGTGATAACAAAAGCAAAAATATCGATATATAAAATATATATTCGTTTTAAATCTGCCATTTTTGCTGTAAAAAGTAAAAACATTTAGAGCTTTTTGTTGTTGCTTTAACTAACATCTGACAAATTATCCATATTCCTCTCGTGATTTTTGCAATCTGTGCGGCATTTGAAGGTTGTTTGTCTGATACAAGAATACGAAAAATCATTATTATCCTTCGTATTTTTTTTAAAAAATGTATTATGAAAATTGCCAACAGTTAACTAAAGTCGAGCTTTTTCGGCCTGAAATTCCCATTCAAGCCATTGTGTTAAAGTTTCAAGATCAGAAGCCTCAATTGTTATGCCTATCCAAATCCAAAGTCCTGGGGGCGCATCTCTGTACGAACCAATATCATAAACCCCTTCCTCATCAAGATGATTCACTACCGCTTTTATAAAAGATATTCGCTTTTCAGTATTAAAAGAAGTAATAACTGGATCAACAATATCTAAACAAACAGACATATTAGAGCACACTTGAGGATCGTTTGCCAAATATTCTAACCACGGTGTCTTGCGAACAAAAATCAAGTACAGAAAATTTTTTTCAACTCGCACCATTAATGCCTGCAAACCACCCTGAAACTTTGCCCACTTCAACCCATCAAGAAAATCTTCAACACACAGCAGAGAGGGTGTATTGATTGTTACCTCTCTAAAAATATTCTCGATTAATTTTCCATCTTTTGTCATACAGAAAATTTATGGCGTGGGCCAAAACGACACGTAACTCTCAAGCCGCTCAACAGCACGAAGACTTAAAATCAACATACCATGTGCAGCCTCTCCTCCAAGAACTTTTGGCCACAAAAAAGTAACAACATCTAATTTTGAAAAATTAAAATTTTGCGCAAAAACTGCTGATGTTGCATCATAAATTGTCAACCATGCTCTCTCATCTGGAATAAAATCGGCATTAGGAATACGTACACCTGAAGTCGTTCCATTCCATGTAAAAACAACATCACGATCGAAATCAATTTGTGTTAGGTCTGGTAGTTCGCCATAAGGAGCTTCAAAAAGACGTACATCAGAAAGCTTTAATTATTCAACAACATCTGCAATCCACCCCGATCAAAAACTTTCCTAAGCTGCCATATCAACGCCACGTTCGCCCAATAAAGACCATAAAGATATCTCAACAGCACCAGTATCTGAAGCAGGTACAATTCCAATACGATAATCAGAAGGCACTTCAAGAATCTCACGAGTTAAATCAACAACCTCAGACAGCCTTAATTCTGCTTCTCTAGATCGATGCGAACGTCCAACTAATGCATTTTTAAGAACTTCAATAGTCCAGCCAGGTCATTTACTACAAGTACCTGGAAAAAATTGGGATTATTTGGCCGACAGCTTGATTTTTGAAACATTACCATTATTTCTTCCCTTTTAGATAGCTTGCCTCTCTTTGAAGAAAGGCTAATTATTATAGATAACTGTGCCAATAGCCTTTATAAACAAAGATCAAAAATTTTTTCTCTTTATTTTGTAAACTTAAAATATGTGGAAATTTTGTAAAAAATATTTCTCTTAAGCTATGATTCTAGCTCTCTTCTTTGAAGAGATTTCCTCGTGTCACCACCACGATAAGACAGCATTCGGATAGCGATACACTAACATGTCATAATATACCTATCAAGTTTATTTTATAAAACAGAGTAATTGTATTACCAGAATACGGAAACAAACTTATAAAAAATCAATTATTTTTCTCTTCATGACTGGACAGAGAAAAATTTGATGTTATAACCGCACACATTTCGCGTGTTTTGTGAAACGTGCCCAGATAGCTCAGTTGGTAGAGCAGCGGACTGAAAATCCGCGTGTCCGTGGTTCGAATCCGCGTCTGGGCACCATCTATGTCTTTAATATACTAGAGTGTATAGTTTTTTCTTTGGATAACTATTTTCAGATTACATTTTTGTAGCTTGTCACCTTATTTTGCACCAATTCATTTTTTTTCACAGGATTTTCAAGGGGTTCTCAAAGGGTCTTCACAAGCCTTTCAAAGGTCATTTAAAAACTCTTTAAAATAGGTCTTTTTTTGTTAAAAATCACAATTTGTGATGATCAGTTCCTTGATAATATTTGAACCACCAAATGAATAAAATGTAGTGACCTCTTTTATATGGAATTGACTAAAAGTTTTCCAAATCTCCGGCACATCATTTAAAGAGAGAAGAAAATTTTCCTTTAAATTGCGCGAGAATCGTGGCCATCGCCTAATAATCTTCTCGTTTAAACAAGTCCTTTTCATAGTAATCCTCAACACCTCAATAAGGCGGATAAAGGTAAAACAAAACGTTTAATTTATCGTGGCGCAACATAAAATCTGACCAATTTAAATGTTCAATGATAATCCCTGACAAACGCCGGTAAATAAACTCTAGTAATGCTTCGACTTTAAAATAATTAAATCGTGCACCACGGCTCGTTTCAACGCCAAAGACGCAACTGATTAATCACTTCATCAGTAAGATTTTGCGCTTCATCGATGATCAGTAACATACCATTCCCACAACGCGCTCTAATTTTTTCCAATAGCGCGTGTTAAGCGTGTTGGATTATATTCCACTATATCCAATTCCACTGCCATATCATTCAATATACCATGAACACTGCGCATGTGTAGACTTTCTGTGACTAAATAAACATGGGGACGGGTAGCACGATAATAGCAGCAAATTTCCGTTTTACCATTGCCCACATCAAGTGTAATCATCACCATGTCACCAGTGCTTTGTGCAAGCGTTAAAGTGTTTATAATTTCATTGGCAATACGATTTTTCTGAAATGTTAGCTTTTCAAGAATCATCTCTAAAAGCCCTGCCGTCTCTTTTAAAACATCCACCCATTGTTGAACCTTCGCATTTTGCTTGCCCAATTGTCCAGCATAGCTACCCGAATATCATTGCGAAAATGTACCATCGGGCATACCAATGCGCCGTGCAACTTTCGCTTTTGACCAATCATTTGTAAGGGATAATGCGTGTACCGCGTCAACAAGCTCATTCCATAGTGCAATATCGTTACTATTGCGGTTCTGAGCTGATTCACTAAGCTGATTTTTGTGTCGCGCCCAAGATATTTTTTCAACTGTTGTATTTTTTGCGTACGTCATCTATAATCCCCTCTGTATTGATTTTAAACTTGAAAGGGCAGAGCTGCAAACTTGTTTCCCTTTTCTTGTTACTCTTCAGCTGTACACAACACTCATTAGCTCTCTCTAAAATCCCCTGCTCTTCTCCTTTCCTACCATCGGGGGAGCTTGATTACTTCCGGCTTCCCGCTTTGCGATGAAAGCCGCCATAAAGCTTGATATAAGTGATGGCTAAATTCTTCTGTCTCTAAAGCCTCATCATTCACTTTAACCACTAAATTGTCCACATTGCTTTGAACCAATCGGCTAACCTTTAGCTTTATTTTAGGCAAAATCTTTAAATCATCGCCCTGTCGTTCAACCTGACGATAAACATCTGCAAGCTGATCGAGAGCAAGTTTAACAGCCAGCTGTTTTTCTGCTTTAACAGCCTTCACATAATCTTTGCGCAAGCATCCATTTAAACGTGCTGCCTGCTGATCGTAAAAACCAACATCAAAAAGACAAGACGCAATACAAATTAAACGGTTATTCAGGTCATAAATCCGCAAATTCTGATGCAAATTATCTGGATCAAAACGGATAATCATTTTTTGGCTTGCATGCTGATTAAGCACCTGCAACCAATAACGATTGCCATAAAAATGAATCTCACCCGTCCCTTTTTGAGTGCGAAGTGCCTCTGATGTCAGAAGCCATAAAGCACGTTGTTCTTCTGTCGCTTGACGTATAATCGTGCCCTCGGCCTGCAAACTTTCTTCAAATGTGACATCAAAACTCCATCCCTGACAATTAGACTGCTTTCCACCCTTTTTGCGCATTATACCTGATAATTTGTGCTTCAACATGCGCTTTGAATTCCTCAAACCCTATCGCACACCGCCCATAATTTTCAGGCTTTGCACCAGGTTTATTCCCCGTATAAGCACCCGTACAAAAAGGATGTTTAGAAATAGCTTCGGCTAAATCACGCCATGCTCATTCAATTGGCTTAGATTGATCACTATAAGGCGTTGTTCATTGCAGTTGAACACCCAATATCGTCAAAAAATCTTGCGGATCATCTGGTTTAATTTTAAAGTGAAAACAGTTTTGCACACCCCTCAAAATCCATTTGCTAGTAAAAGCGTGACCATTGTCCAAGGTCATACGCTCTGGTATTCCATAAGCAGAAACCATATCACCAATAACTAAACGGACAATTTCCCAAGCCTCAGCATCCGACAAACTCCACGATAAAATCTTCCCAGAATAAAGATCTTGAATGGCTATTAAATAAAGACGAACAGGTTTTTCTACCCAAGGAACTTGAACAAAAACATCTAATTTATGCTCATCCATATTCACTGCTTGCAGAGCATGGAGGGCTGACTGATCGCGTCGTTGGACAAGATACAGTTTCTTTGCCTTTTCTTCACCATCACGCGCTAACGTCACAACTGCTTTTGAAATTTCTTTTCCTCCTTGATGCCCAGTATTCTAGCTTTTTAAAAACGCTAAAGCAGCACCATCTCTTACTTCACCAACAATGATGCGATCTGGTGCCATATGCATGGTCACTTTTAACAGTCATGTCATATCGACATATTCGATAGCGCGAAATGTTACAGTGTTAGGTGCTGCACATTGAAGTTCAGCAGTATCTTCGATAATCACAAAACGCTCTTCTGGCAATATATCAGTCATTTCTTTTAATATTGCGTTTGTTAAGGTTGTTTTTCCCGTTCCTGTCCCGCCAACAACAAAGATATTTTTGTGATCTCTGACAGCATTTTTTAAAAGCAATTTTTGCTGCTTGGTCATAATGTTTTTTCAACATAATCATCCAAAGTAAAAATTTGCGTAGCTTTTTTTCGAATTGTAAATGTTGGTGCAACAACAATTGGTAGTATTACCGATTCAAAGCGGATTCCATATAGGAACAATTCTCATTTAAGTGTTGAGCATTCTTTTGTGATTTGTGTACTAAGAGCTGTAGTTATCGTTCCCATTGCAGCTTCTGCTCTATGTGGTTCCATCGTTCCTACTACTTTTTTAGCTTCTCCTAAATGTTTAACCCATAAATTCCCATCGTTTTAGCCAAGAAACCTGTTGTTTATGATATCTGCCAATTATCAAAACACTCGAATATTTGGGCTTAAAAAGCCAAGTATCATCGTGTGATTTCATTTTTTGGGAATTATAAATGCGGATTTAGCTTGTGTTATGATATGAAGTGTATCGGAATGGTAGAACCAAAAAAATTGAGAACATATTGCACCTTTTTGAAAAAATAATAAAAGAGAAATTGCTTAATTCATCAAAGGAAAAAGAGTGTGTTAATGACGCATAATTTTTTATTGATAAACATACAAGAGTTACAGTTTGTGTAAACTTGCCAAATGGCCTAACTACATAAGTATTAAAGGGAGTCCATGATGACTGACAAGAACCAGATTGATAAGGCTGCTTCACTTGTTGAATCAGCAAGACGTTCTGGAGCCGATGCTGCTGATGCTATTATTGTTCACACCCATTCTACAAGTGTGTCGATTCGTTTTGGAAAAGTCGAGTCGATAGAAGCCTCAGAGAGCAATGATTTTACATTAAGGGTTTTTGTCGGAAAGAAAGTAGCGAGTGTTTCTGCCAATCTAGCGACCTATCCGCAAGAACTTGCAGAACGTGCTGTCACAATGGCGAAAGCTTCTCCTGACAGTTTATTTGCAGGTTTAGCAGATAAAGATTCTTTGGTTAAACATCCTAAAGATCTTGATCTTTTTGATGATTTTGTTCCACACAGTCATTTTCTAACAGAAGATGCCTTGAAAATGGAAGCAGCAGCTCTTGATGTTAGAGGAGTGAGAAATTCTGGTGGAGCCACAACAGCTTATGGTCGTAGCGGATTTGTTCTTGTGACCAGCGATGGTTTTTGTGGAGCCTATCAATCTAGTTGTTTTTCACGTTCTTGCAGTGCCATAGCTGGTGATGGTACAATGATGGAGCGCGATTATGATTATACAACTGCTTTGCATTTTTCCGATTTGGAAGCTGCAGAAAATGTGGGAAGAAATGCAGGTGTTGGAGCAGTTCGACGCTTGGGAGCAGTTCGTGCTGCTACAGGGACGGTAAATGTTATTTTTGATCCACGTACAGCCCGTGGAATTGCGGGGCATATAGCATTTATGGTGAATGGAGCATCTGTAGCGCGCAAAACGAGTCTTTTACAAAATTTCTTGGGAAAAGCAGTAATGAAACCGGATGTTAATGTAACAGATCAACCTTTGCGCTTGCGTGGAAATGCTTCTCGTCCTTTCGATGGAGAGGGAGTAGAAGGACAAACATTGAATATTATTGAAAATGGTATTTTAAAGCACTGGCTTCTTTCATCGTCTTCAGCCCGCGAATTGGGGCTTAAAACCAACGGACACGGTGTACGTTCAGCGTCATTGGTTCAACCATCCAGCACAAATTTTGCCATTGAACCGGGTTTAATATCGCCTTACAATATGATAAAGGATCTGAAAAATGGATTTTATGTCACAGAATTATTCGGGCATGGCGTTGATTTTGTCACGGGTCAGTATAGTCGTGGTGCCTCTGGTTTTTGGATTGAAAATGGCGAAATCACTTTTCCGGTAAGCGAAGTAACTCTGGGTTCTGATTTGCTCCATATGTTAGCACACTTAACACCAGCAAACGATATTGATCGGCGCTATGGTACAGCAGCTCCCACATTATTAATTGAAGGGATGACACTTGCAGGAAGATAACACGCATCATTCTTCTGATTTAAATCTTTTGCTTGATGTTTGTCGAGAAGCAGGGGATTTGGCGATGAGATATTTTGGATGTACGTTGAATGTTTGGATGAAAGAAGGCAATTCACCAGTCAGTGAAGCAGATTTTGCAGTTGACCGCTTTTTGAAGAAAAGGCTTCTTGGGATGCGCCCAAATTATGGATGGATTTCAGAAGAAACAAAGGATGATCGAAAGAAAGGAGCTTATGCACGCTATTTTGTGGTTGACCCTATTGATGGAACGCGTAGTTTTCTTTCTGGCAGCACCTATTGGTGTATCTCAGTTGCTATTATTGAGAACGGACGCCCTATCGTAGGCGTTGTGCAATGCCCAGCTCAGAGAAATGTTTATGCAGCTGCTGCTGGTAAAAGGGCAACATTAAATGGCACAAAGATTCCTCTTCTAGCATCTCAGACAAATAGAAAATATAAAGTTTCGCTTGATAAATTGCTAGCACAAAAATTGCCGGATAATTTTTGCAATAAAGTCAGTTTTTATCGTCATATTCCATCACTTGCATACCGCATTATTCTTGTTGCTCAAAATGAGATCGATATCGTATTGGTTCGCCCCAATTGTCACGCGTGGGATATTGCTGCGGCTGATCTTATTTTACAAGAATGCGGAGGATGTTTTCTATCGCTTGATACATCTTTTATATCTTATGGAATCGAGCCTTATCAGTATGGACTTTTAATCGCTGGAAAAAATAATTGCTGTCAAGATATGATAAATGTTGTTCGTCACGTGAAGTTAGTTTAACCACGTAAAAAACGCACTAAAATCTCTTAATGATATGGAGGTACATATGTCCAAAGCCAACGAAAAAAAACAATATTTGCATCTTGTATTTGGTGGGGAATTAAAAAATCTTAGTAGTAATCAATTTAAAAATATTGATGATTTAGATGTAGTTGGTATTTTTCCAGATTACCAATCCGCTCAAAAAGCATGGCAAGCGAAAGCACAAAGCAGTGTAGATAATGCATTACAACGTTATTACATTTTAGACTTGTATCGACTTCTTGATACTGAGACAAACGATACGTAATAAAATTTGAGTATTCAATTATTGTTTTCTTAAACTTTCTGCATAAAGAAAGATTGAATATCGGGATGGGTAAAAAAATCTAGAGAGCATTGTAAAATTAGAAAACGTCTATAATTTACTTCTTACCATTTTTTTGTATGAACAGCGCATCTGAGATATCTTTCTTCGTTTTCAAAATGAAAAATTTGCTGCCATGTTTTTTCGTTTCACTCATTCAAAAATCAACGTTCAATTTACAAAAAAGTGAAAGATTAAATTTATGTATAATTCAAGAAAACAAGAAAATGTCTTATGTTTATAATGATGCGTATGGAAACTTTTAATACTCAAAATGCTTTTCAAGCTAGCAAAATACAATATAGTTGTGGATATAAAGCGCGTAAAATAAGAAAATATATTGTTTTATTATCCAAATTATTTACCTGTCTCACCGTATTCTGCGTATATGCATTTTTATGGGAGAATATTCTTGAAAAATAAGGGTTAAAGATATGGTTCCATTTTCATACAACTCTACAGTATTTTTTGTAAACTAAAATGCGCAAAATATCCTTTTATTCGCTAAAAGAATGAACCAATAAATAGGAGCAATAAATCGTTTAATAAAAAAGCTTATAGACGTCTCAAAACAGATAAATGAAGTGGTTTTAATGATGGAACTAAAAGCATATGTGGCTCTTTTAATCTATCGGATGGTTGGCTTTTGCTTACATCCCATTATACCTTTTTATTTATTTCTTCGTGCTGTACGTGGAAAAGAAGAACGTGGTCGTCAAAAAGAGCGTTTGGGTAAAAGCCATAAAGCACGGCCTCAAAGTCCATTGATTTGGTTGCATGCAGCAAGTGTTGGAGAAACACTTGCTCTTGTTCCGCTCATTAATCACATTTTATCATTAAAAATCAATATATTGTTGACAACAGGAACACTGACAACCTCTTCCCTTGTGAAAAAGCATTTTGGTAATCGGTTAATTCATCAATATGCTCCATTAGATTTAGGTTTGGTAATGCATCGTTTTATTAATCATTGGAAGCCTGATTTAGTACTTGTTTGTGAATCGGAAATTTGGCCTCTACGTATTAAAGAACTTGCCAAAATGCGCATTCCGCAGATTTTGGTGAATGCCCATATGTCCGAGCATTCCTTTAAAGCTTGGCAAAAGCACTCTGTTCTTGCTAAACATATTTTTAGGCATATCGATTTGGCTGTTTGTCAAAACAAAAAAGATGTAGCTTATTACTGCGCACTTGGAGTAAAATCTGTTGCATTTTCTGGTAATCTTAAGGCTGATGTTTTACCGGTTGAAAATCAAGATTTGCTTACACATTATCGCAATGCTATTGGAAATCGCCCAGTTTGGGCAGCTATTTCAACCCATGAAGGGGAAGAAGAAATTGCTTTTGAGGTTCATAAAATTCTTAGAAATTATTTGCCAGATTTATTGACAATTATTGTTCCCCGTCATCCTAAGCGGTTGGAAGATCTTATCAGAAAATGCGACAATAATGGCTTGCATTTTGCCCGTAGAAGCAACAATGCTGTTCCAGATGCAAATACAGACATTTTGTGGGGCGATACGATTGGAGAAATGGGACTTTTCCTTCGCTTATCGAAAGTTTCTTTTATTGGTAAATCCTTGTGTGGAAATGGTGGACACAATCCATTGGAATTGGCCTTACTGAATTCAGCGATTTTAACAGGGCCCCATGTCTCAAATTTTCAAGAGATGTTTGAACAATTTTTAAACCATGATGCAGCATATATGATTCAAGATACAAAACAGCTTGCTATTCAAGTGTATAAACTTTTAACAAATGAAACATTGCGACGAGAAATGGTTGATAAAGCCTATGAAATCGCAACAGGTATGGCAGGTGCACTCGAGCACACATTAAAGGTTCTTGATCCCTTTTTGCAACCTCTCGTGATACAAACAGGTTTAAGCCAACATCGGGATAACTATGCACATTAGCGCTCCGCATTTTTGGTGGAAAGATAAAAGTTTTTTGCGTACTCTGCTGACCCCTGTTTCTTGGGTATATGGTTATTTTTCACGTCGTCATATGGCAAAAAAGCTCCCCGTTATTGATCTTCCTACCTTATGTATTGGCAATTTTACATGTGGTGGTGCTGGCAAAACGCCTGTTGTTATTGCTTTTGCTCAAGTGGCTAAAGAGCTTGGTTTTGTGCCTGGAATTGTATCACGCGGTTATGGTGGGACAATTAAGGAAGTACATCTTGTAAATAGGGAATGTGACAATGCGCGCGATGTTGGAGATGAAGCACTTTTACTCGTACAGCACGCTTTTGTTGCCATATCAGTTGATCGTTATGCAGCAGCACAACGACTGAAGCAAGAAGGATGTAATCTGATTTTAATGGATGACGGATTCCAAAGCCGCCGTCTTTATATGGACTACGCGCTGCTTGTTGTAGATGCGATGCGTGGTTTTGGTAATGGAGCTGTTTTTCCAGCAGGACCTTTGCGTGTACCATTAGAAACACAGCTTTCTTTAACGGATAGTGTTTTGTTGATTGGCCATTCAGATGTGTATGACAAAATTGCTTTTCTTGTCACACGTACTAGAAAGCCTTTGTATCATGCACACCTTACATCACTAGCATCTGGTGAAGTTGCAGGAAAATCATTTTTGGCATTTGCAGGTATTGGCAATCCAGATAAATTTTTTAAATCCATTAAAGAACTTTCTGGTCATGTGGTGCAAACTTACTCTTATCCTGATCACTATTTTTTTACCGACACAGATTTTAAAAATCTTGCACAAAAGGCTAAAATGCAAGACCTATGGCTGGCTACAACTGCGAAAGATTACGCACGCATACAAACAAGCAGTGCGCAAAAAAACTTGAAAAATCTTATTATATTTGATGTCAAAGTCGACTTTGCTCAAAAAGACTTCTGCCGTATGCTTCTTGAGGAGGTCATGAGTCGTTTTAAAGAGCGCAAGTATCTTCTCTAATTTACATCTCTAAAAAAAAGCTGAATTCATGGTTTTCGACCAGTTATTTTTTCTGTGTTTCTAATAATTGACTGAGATGTGGATTGCATTCAAGTTCACGATGATAAGAAATTTCACAACTAGCGTATGCTTCTTGGCGATTATGATTCCAATATTTTAAATTATCTATCGGGATTTTTTGTCCACTAACAGCACAAAGAGTATATGTTCCATATTCTATGATTTTATACCCATTATTAGAATAACGAATTTTTGCTTCACGTTCATCACCAGAAAACATTCCTTATACTCTCTTTCTATTTTTGTGAGAGATTCCAGAAATTAAAGTGCCATAAGATGTCTATAAAGTCTAGAATGAATTAAAAATATTTCTTTCTTGCTAAAGTGGTGAATAGAAATTTTATTTTCTACCAAAAAGCCTCTCTATATCAGCCAATTTGAGTTCAATATAAGTAGGACGCCCATGATTACACGTTCCTGTATTAGGGGTTGCCTCTATTTGTCGTAACAATGCATTCATTTCTTCAGGACGCAAAAGACGCCCTGACCGTATAGAACCATGACAAGCCATAGTCGCTGCAACATAATCAAGCATTGCTTTTAAATTGTCTGTGGTATCATATTCAGTGGCCTCCTCTGCAAGATCTTTAATGAGTGCTTGTACGTTGATCTCTCCTAACATGGAGGGTGTTTCGCGCACAACGATTGCACCAGGCCCAAATGATTCTATTCCCAAACCAAACTTCTGCAAAGCATCTTTGTGCATTAAAAGGCATGTTGCATCTTCTTCAGAGAGCTCTACAATTTCAGGGATGAGCAATAATTGTGATGGAAGCGGTTTGGAATAAAGTGCATTCTTAAGTGCTTCATAAATCAATCGTTCGTGAGCAGCATGTTGGTCAACAATGATCAAACTATCTTGAGTCTGAGCAATAATATAGTTTTTATGAATTTGTGCTCTGGCTGCTCCCAGTGGATAAGACAATTCTTCTGATGATGACGCGGTACTTGGAATGTAGGCATCACCGCTTGGTGTATCTAAGCCTTCTATAAGAGGGGTGGTATCTTCTTTAAAATAAAGGGGGCTGGTCATATCTAATGGTTTATGAATCATTAATGCGGATGCCAAATGATGATGTTGTGAACCATAAGAAGAAGGCTGATGCATATTTTTAACGGTTTGTAGTGGCTGTTGTGTTTGAAATGCAGCTAACATTGCTTCAGAACATGTTGAAGTAGGACGAACACCAGTTTTGTACAATGCTTCACGAATTGCCCCAATAATTAAACCGCGAATTAGCCCTAAATCACGGAATCGTACATCTGCTTTGGCGGGATGAACATTGACATCTACATCAGCGGGCGGTAAATCAATAAAAAGAATAGATACAGGATAACGATCCCGTGTCATGACATCAGCATAGGCTGCTCGAATTGCGCCACAGAGAAATTTATCGCGCACTGGGCGTCCATTCACATAAGCAAATTGATAAAGGCTATTGCTACGATTGAAGGATGGCAAACAAGTAAACCCCGTTAAACGCACTAATTCGCGTTCAGTATTAAGTGCAATACTGTTAAGAGAAAATTCTTTTCCCATGATCTGCGTAATACGTTGTAATTGCCCTTGCGTATCATTTTCCGTAGCAGGAAGTTCTATAGAAGTTCTATCTGGCCCTGAAAGAGAAAAGCGGATATATGGAAATGCGATGGCAATTCGTTTAACCATATCAGTAATGGCATTTGCTTCAGCACGATCAGTTTTCATAAATTTTAGCCGTGCTGGAGTGACAAAAAAAAGGTCACGAACTTCAACAATCGTACCAAAATTTGCAGCAGCTGGCTTTGGTCCAACAATTTTTCCTGCTGTAACAACAATTTCAGAAGCATTATCAGCATCTTGTGTTCGTGAGATTAATTTAAGTTTAGCAACAGAACCAATTGATGGTAAAGCTTCCCCTCTAAACCCTAGGAAGCAAATATTGTGTACGTCATTGGTAATTTTTGAGGTACAATGACGAGAAACTGCTAAAGTTAACTGATCTGCTGGAATACCATAGCCGTTATCGCTCACCTTTATAAAATTTTTTCCTCCGTTTGCCGTAACAATTTCGATTCGAGTTGCTCCTGCATCAACAGCATTTTCAACGAGTTCTTTGACAACACTCGCTGGCCGTTCAATAACTTCACCGGCAGCAATTTGATTAATAACATTTTCGCTAAGATGACGTATGATCATAATAAATTCTAACAAAATTCCTGCAGATTATATAAGAGTTTTGAGTTATGATAGCATTATTTGTACAACATTCAAGAATGGGGAAGACATATGAGATTATTCTCAAAATAACTCTTAATTTACTTTCAAAAAATGTTGTACTAAGTGTTATTTTATTGTTTGTAGAATTCTTATGTGAATTGTAGCAACAAATTGATTGGCAAAATCGGAGAGAAATAATTTTATCGCCTTAAAATAGCTTGCGCTAATCAATCATCTGAGCCAAAAAAATGACGTAAAAATGAAAGGCAAAACGTATGGCGCATGTAAGCGGTATTTTGGCAGATAGTGATATACAAACTTTGATGGATAATGGCATTCTCAAAGCTCTTTGGCCTTTTGATGCAGATCAAATACAGCCTGCAAGTCTTGATCTTCGCTTAGGGGACAAAGCCTATCGTATACGCGCTTCCTTTATGCCGGGGATTAATGTAAAAGTTTTAGATAAACTCGAACGATTAAAATTGCACGAATTTGATTTGCGAGACGGAGCTGTCTTGGAGACAGGATGTGTTTATATTGTTCCTCTTTTAGAAAGTTTGGCTTTGCCAGAAACTTTATCGGCCATTGCTAATCCTAAAAGCTCTACTGGACGATTAGATATTTTTACGCGTGTGATTACTGATAATGCACAGGAATTCGATAAGATTTATGCCGGTTATCATGGCCCACTCTATCTTGAAATTAGCCCACGCACATTTCCAATTTTGGTGCGCAATGGTTCACGTTTATCTCAAATCCGATTTCGCAAAGGTTACAGTTGCTTAAATGAAATTGAGCTGCATGCTTTGCATACAAATGAAACACTGATATCAGATGATTTGCCTAATATTAGTGCGGGTGGTATTGGAATTTCCGTTAATTTAAAAGGAAATGAAAATGGGCTTGTGGGTTATCGTGGTAAACATCACACAGGTGTTATTGATGTCGACACACACGCTGTTGCAAACGTTCTAGATTTTTGGGAACTTCTTTTTGACTGCGGTCAAAGGGAACTAATTCTTGATCCTGATGAGTTTTATATTTTAGTCTCACGAGAAGCCATCCATGTTCCCCCGCTCTACGCAGCTGAAATGACACCTTTTGACCCTTTAGTTGGTGAATTTAGAGTGCATTACGCAGGTTTTTTTGATCCAGGTTTTGGGCATATGGAGGCAGGAGGGAAAGGAGCAAAAGCGGTTTTAGAGGTACGCAGCCGTGAGGTTCCATTTATCTTGGAGCACGGTCAAATTATTGGTCGTTTAATGTATGAACATATGCTCAATAGACCGTCTAAACTATACGGACATAATGCCGGATCTCATTATCAAGCTCAAGGATTAAAATTGTCCAAGCATTTTAAATAGTTTGAAAACACGAGCTTTGATAAAGCATTTGCAAGAAGCGCGTATTTGAATAAAGGAAAAACTTCATTTTCATGAATGTGATAGCTGTTAGTGTATCCATTTTTCAAATTGAATATGTGAAATTGGTTATTAGCACTCGCTCTATTTAAAAAAATTTAAATAAAAATACCACGTCTTTTTTCATATAAAATATCGTTAAATGATATTCTTCCATTTATACATACTCATATTTAAAATTCTTTAAAGTACCCTAAATTAAGTCAAAGAATATGTGTTTTAATAAATTTTGATGAGCAAGAAACTTATAAAATAAAAACATTCTGTATGCTTGTAATAGATTGATTTATTTTTGTTAACGGTTTTTTTACCTTTGTAGGAAGTTTTTGTAATACATACTCAATAGCTAACTATACGGCTTTTATGGGCTATAATGTAAGATGTCTTTACAGCTATATAAGGAGGATATCGCTTTAAAATTGTAATAGATAACTAAAAAATATCTCTCAGAGGGCATTGATTACAAAAAAGATATCGCATCTTAATTATTGATTTTTCGATATATACTAATAACGTGCGCGTTTGTAAATTACTGATTAAGATTTTGCACCCACAGATTCTTAATCTAAAGAAGAGCAATAAAAATTTTGTTTTCATTTATGTATTTTTTGAGTTGCAATCTTAATTACTTGCATCTACTGAATGAAGTGTTTTGGGAGAACGTCAAATAGGAGGCGTGCGGGTTAATCCTTATTAGTTTTAGAATGTGTTTATACTTTTCATTCAGGAATATTGGTGCTACTCATGATTATTTCCTCAACATTTGATTACCGCAAAGCAGCAGAACGTCGACTTCCTCCTTTCCTTTTTCACTATATTGATGGTGGAGCTTATGCTGAGGAAACGTTACGACGTAATTGTACTGATCTTCAAGCGCTTGCACTACGTCAAAGGATTCTGAAACAAATCGGTAACGTTGATCTTTCAATAAAGATTTTTGATCAAACACTTAATTTGCCAATTATACTTGCACCCGTTGGATTAACGGGCATGTATGCACGCCGCGGCGAGGTGCAAGCTGCGCATGCAGCCGTTGCAAAAGGTATTCCATTTACCTTATCCTCAGTTTCAGTTTGTTCTATTGCAGAAGTCCAGAAAGCAGTTGGAAGCTCATTTTGGTTTCAACTTTATGTGCTCAAAGATCGTGGATTTATGCGTGATGTATTAGAGCGTGCTTGGGCATCTGATGTGCAAACATTGGTGTTTACAGTTGATATGCCGGTTCCTGGTGCGCGTTATCGTGATGCGCATTCAGGGATGTCAGGACCTTATGCTGGGTTACGCCGTATTTTACAAGCTTTTACTCATCCCCATTGGGCTTGGAATATTGGTGTTATGGGGCGTCCTCATGATCTTGGAAATGTTTCTACCTACTTACAAAAGAGGATCGCATTGGACGATTATGTTGGTTGGCTTGGTGCTAATTTTGATCCATCAATTGGTTGGCGTGATCTGCAATGGATTCGAGACTTTTGGAAGGGAAAAATGATTTTGAAAGGTATTCTTGATCCAGAGGATGCACGAGAAGCAGTACAATTTGGTGCTGATGGTATTGTTGTTTCCAATCATGGAGGGCGTCAACTTGATGGTGTCTTATCAACTGCACGCGCATTACCAGCAATTGCAGAAGCTGTAAAAAGTGATTTGACCATTTTAGTGGATTCTGGTATCCGTTCTGGGCTTGATGTTGTACGCATGATAGCACAAGGTGCGGATGCCGTTATGATTGGTCGTGCTTTTGTTTATGCGCTTGCGGCAGCGGGGGAGAGAGGTGTTGCTCACCTCCTTGATCTTTTTGCTAATGAGATGCGAGTGGCTATGACATTGACCGGTGCACAAACAGTTGAGGAAATTACAGGTGAGAGTTTAGTGAATATAGATGCTTTTGCAAAATGAAAAAGGTGCATCATACCCTCTTCAGAAAATAGAGGAAGTTGTTTCACTAAAAGTAAGAAAAGCACGGTTTTATGTGTTTGTGTTTCTTGTTTTCGTGTTCTTAATGGTTTATGGTATTTTCGTTGGGAGTTTATTTGGATGCAATTTAGCGTTTTTGTATATTATTTCATTGCTAAAATAATTTTCATTATATTATCTTGGTTGACTCCATAATTTACTAAAATGTCTAGTTAGCTTTCATTGCAGATTGGTTCATTCTGTATTTCTAGCGATACAAATTTGTATGCGGTACTTTGTTCCATAAGTAATCTAGCAATTGTATCTCCAAATCCTCCATTTATGCTATGCTCTTCACAGACAATAACAGATCTGTGAAGCTTGCGTGGTTTTCACGCAGATGTATTGTCCAAAGATCAAATTGTTGGTATACTTACAACTGTTGTTATAACTTCATATTTTTCGAATTCTTCAGCAGAATCGAGATAAATCTCGAACGGTCTCTCCAGTAGCAAGCAAAAAAGTATCTTTTCCTTTTTTTATAGCATAAACTTTTCTAATATCGGTTTTTGAAGCATCTTCATGAATGTTTGTAATAAGATACTTTCTTAAGCATGTATAAACAGGCGCAGAATTGATAAATGTCGAGAGAATTGCAGCTTCTGTTTCTTTATTATCCGCCGAAGCAATGATGCTGTATGTTATGAATAGCACGAAGCGAAGCAAAATCGGAAATGGCATGGTGTATAGCCCCCAGTGGTTCATAGCTAATACCAATCAATTGAACAGAATTTTCATAATAAGCAACATTTACCTTTATTTGTTCAAGAGCGCGTGTTATCAAAAAACAAGGCTGGCAAGATAATAAATGGCTTTTTTTTCACACGAGGCAAGACCAGTAGCAATGCCTAACGGCTGCTGATTTGGAACTTTAGCATATCCATAAAAGGCCGATAATGGCGTTGCAAAACTCTGAAAAAATTGATCACATCTCCCCTGAGCGATCAGGGATGATTTCCACAACTGGTATCAATGTTCTCCTAAAGAAAATTCCTCCCATTCCAATAAAAGTTCAGCATAAGCATTGTGCGGAATCTATTCAAAATTTTGACAAGGATTTTGGCCAATATTCCCTTGCCACAAACATAAACAGCTGCTGGTGTCACAGCAAAAACAGATTGTGATGTTTCTGAATAAATTGTGTCCATAATTTCTTAACTTCTTCCATCCATAAGTGCCTTCTTCTCATTGCTTTGAGTGATAAAAAATGGCTGCAATGTTATGTCTTTTGGCATCGGACAATTTTATCGATAAACTGTTCCCGTTGGCTGGATAACAAGACAAGCCTCTATTGTTTACTATTTCCTCTTTCCTTTTTTGGTGCTTCTAGGATAATTTCTGTGGTATAGTTGCTGGCTTTTTCATGGCGATGGGGCACCGTAGAGGCTTTCCATTGTCCATTCATTTCCCCACGAAACCCACAGAGAAAAAAGGTTGATTGGCCATGATTTCTGGGTGAACCTCTAACAGAAACAAACAACTTCCAACAGCACGACAAAGCCTCTCTCCTTCTGAGGTGGCGGCGACTAGAGCCTCTTCCTACAGCTATAACAACCGCACAAATACCGTGTGGAACCTTTGTAACTTGTCTGATGTTGAATCTGTAACTGTTGCCCTTTGGTTCGATCAAAATAACTGGCTTCAACCACACCATATTATGTTCGTGGCTCTACTCTGAATTCCTAATGAAAACGGTGATGCTTATGGATTTCGATCGGCGGTAAATTGTCATCACTTAAAAACAAGAACTTATGATCTTTGATTAAGAAACGTGCCTGCACTCGATCAGCAAAGCGTGTCAAAAAATCGAGTGCCGATTAATCCGTGCACACAACATAAGACAAAGGATATTGGTAAAATTTTGAGCTAACTTTTGCTTGATAACCATGATGCTTGGCTAATGTTTCAACAACCTCACCAACGGTTTGATTATCAAAATACTTACTGCTTTGTGCTTTGATTTCTTAACGCATGGAAGCGCTTTTGCCACAGATACGCAAGATTTCTCCATCATGACCGCTGATATTCATAACAGATTCAACAACAAAATACCCTATAAAAGCGCTGATGTTGCCCTCATACCAAAAGTAACCTGCATATCACTCTTCCTTTGAGGAACCTCTAAATCATTGCCGCTATCATCAAACCATGCTGCAAAATTATCGGATTCATTTCCTGCATGATCTATAATAGTTGTTGTTAAAAGACGTTGGTAAAAAAACTCATGAACAGGCTTGTCCCCTACTTTTACCATAATGAAAAAGCGTGCATATCTCAATCACATAAGCGCTTCACCGTATTTAATATTGCTTATACTTCCTGCCTGAAATTGGCATATTGTGATGATCAGGAGAAAATCACTCAAACCACGCTATATATCTTTAAATGTACCGTGTTCAAAATAAGAAATTGTGTGCTACTAATGAAAAATAAGCAAATAAAAGCTTTCCAAATCTTTGCATTGTTTTAAAAACAGCCGCTAATTAATGAAGCAATCTCTTCATAAAAAAAGTGCTATGAAAAAAGATACACAGAACAACCTCTCTCATCCTATCAGATAAAAATGAAAACCTTTTTAAGCCTGAAGTTACGAACGTAGTTTATAAAAACGTATTGCTGTCTCACCGTAAAAACGTTCATCATCTAAGCAAAAAATATCAGGTAAATGAATAACTGCATCTTTCTTTTCTTCAAGCACAAAGAGTGTATCAGCTTTTGCCCATCCTCCTCTCAGAGCTTCTACAAAAGCACGCTCACCTAAATAATGGCCATAGGGAGGATCTGCGAAAATAACATCAAACGGAAGAATTGTTCCAATATTTCCTAATTTTGTTGCATCACGACGCAAGATACGTCCAATCGACTGCAATTTAAAAGATTCAATATTTTTTTGAAGCAATCCACGCCCATCAACTGAATTTTCAACAAAAACTGCTGCTTTTGCGCCACGCGATAAAGCCTCTATGCCTAAAGCACCAGTCCCAGCAAAAAGATCAAGAATGCGTTTATTGGTCAAAAATTGTTCTTCTCGGCTCGCAAGAATATTAAAAAGACTTTCACGCGTACGATCACTCGTTGGGCGAATTGACTGCCCCACAGGCGCAAACAAAACACGTCCTGCAAACTTACCGCCAACGACCCGCACGCGACCCTCCAAATAGCTTCGATGTTTTTGCATCACCAACACATGATTTAGATTTTTTCATCACACCATAAAATGATTTCGTTTTTCGCTTATTCTCAAAAGAACGCTCATCATGACAGCCTTTCGTAAATTTCTCTTCTTTACTAGAAAAACGACCATTATTGCCGGAAACACGCGCCTCACCGTAAGATTTTTTACCACGTTTTTGATCAAAACATGCGCCCTTTTCTTCTTGCAGCTGAATTTTTGATAGCTTTTCCTTATCTTTATGGGAAAATCCTTGACCAGCTAAATTGCTTTTATGTTCATGAGAGAGCTTCTCACTAAAGGGAGATTTTTTACGCGCACTTTGTGGACGTGCACCAGGAGCCATCCAAACATTAGAACGGCGCGAACGAGGCAAAATACGCTCTGCTTTTTCTTCTTCAATCTTATCCTTACGCGTAAATTTCTCATCAGATTTTGTACCCAATCTTGATTGATCATGCTTAACAGAACCACTTCGCTGCCTGCGTTGCACATCTCTTCCACTCGAGAAAATCCAACTGTCATTGGTGACAGAAAGATTTTTATCACTTTGTTTTTCTAAAACAACAGCAGAATTCGAAAATGGCTTAAGGATAGGAGAATCAAAATCTGCATTGGCCTGCATAATTAAACGCTCGCCTAACTGCTCACGTAACATCCGACCTTTTATTTCACGAACTGCTCCCTCTTCCAAGTCGGAGAGCTGAAATGGACCATAAGATATACGAATTAAACGGTTAACTGATAATCCTAATGCACCCAGAACATTTTTTATTTCACGATTTTTTCCTTCACGTAAAGCCACAGAAAGCCATAGATTTGACCCTTGTTCACGTTCAATCGATGCTTCAATCGAACCATAGAAAATACCATTAACTGCGATGCCATTTTTAAGATTATCAAGTGCACTCTGTTTTACTCTTCCATGAGCACGAACTCGATATTTGCGCACCCATCCCGTTAAAGGAAGCTCTAATACACGTGCTAAACCACCATCATTGGTTAACAGCAAAAGCCCTTCCGTGTTAATGTCAAGCCTGCCCACAGAAAGAACACGAGGCATTCCTTTCGGCAAGTGGCTAAATACTGTTGGTCTACCTTCAGGATCACGGTTCGTTGTGACAAGACCCGTTGGCTTGTGGTAAAGCCATAAACGTGTTCGTTCTATAGGAGACAAAGGTTTGCCGTCAACTTTAATAATATCAGAGTGGGTAACATTAAAAGCAGGCGTCGTCACAACTTTACCATTAACAACAATACGACCTGCAGAAATCATCATTTCTGCATCACGACGCGAGGCAACGCCAGCACGTGCTAGCCTCTTGGCAATCCGTTCACTTTCATTTTCATTCATTTGCTCTTCACACCAATCTTTTCCAGTATGTTCAAAAAATCGCCTTCCTGCACTATACTGCTTATCCTGAAAATGGGAAGTAACACAATCATTTATCATTTTCTATCCTTTAGCGGCAATAATGCACCTGTTTACTTGCAGGTTGATTTTAAATGTTTAAAAAGCAATATTCCTTTGTTAAAAAAGATTATAGCTTATTTATTTTACAGTACTCTTCTCTCTATAGAGAACACTTTTCAATCCCCCTACACTTCAGAAGGAAGAACATGATGACTCTAACACCAATGGAAATGGCTCTCTTAGAAGCGCAAGAGGCAAAAAAAAAAGACGAAGTCCCTGTAGGTGCCGTTATCACGCATGGAAAAACAATTATTGCACGCGCTGGTAACTCCATAAAATTCCCGCATGATCCTACAGGACACGCAGAAATGCGGGTAATTCGTATGGCTTGTGAAACATTCCAAAGCGAAAGACTTCCTGATTGCGACTTGTATGTAACACTTGAACCTTGTGCTATGTGTACCGCAGCCATTTCATTTGCACGCATACGGCGTCTCTATTACGCAACAAGCGACCCTAAAGGAGGTGCTATTGAACATGGTCCACGCTTTTATCAACAACCAACCTGTCATCATAGACCTGAGATCTATTCTGGTTTTAAAGAAAAAGAAGCCGCTCAGCTTCTTCAAGATTTTTTTGCACAAAAGCGGCGTTAAAAACAATTCCTTTTCTTACCATCAATCATACCTAAAAACATGAGAAATCTGCGGCTATAGCCCTTCTTTTCATCAGAACAAATCTCTAGAGAACTTTTTCTTTACTCATTTAACGCCTGAACTCTTATTCTCCAACAGGCGCAATCTTTGCCGATTGACGATAGCTTAAAGGTGGCTCAGTGAGATGTAGACGATATTTTGCACTTCCGACTTGTGCTCTTTGACGACGTAAATACTTCTGCCGTTGTTTCGCATTCAACCGTGAAATACTTTTTGAGTCAACAGTATCAGCATTTTCATCAACTGATGATACTTTTTTTGTAACAACAGAACCCCTATTTCCATCAAAACGCTGCTCCGATGTTGATACTCCACTAAAAGAGTTATCCTGCTGTGGCAACGGTAAAACACCGTGCGAACCAGGATTCGGCATCACAAGTTTTGGACGAGACTTCATAACAAGCTGACTGTTGTCATTTTTCGATGTTAGTGAAGCAAGATTAGCAACATCTTCAAAAAACTGTAATGAAACTGCCTTATCTGTACCATAGGTAGGAGCAGATAGACCGCATCCTGTTAAAACAAAACACATGCCCAAAATGCTCGCTGGCAATATTTTTACTTCACGTTTTTTCACTGCTTATCCAATTTTCCTAAGTATATGGCCGATCGATCTTCCCACGATCTATCAGAGATCTTGTCAACACATTATCACCTACAGAAAAATAATAGGTACCGTCATTATCATAAAAGACCACATGCATCAATGACAGAATCTAAACCGTAATGGCGCTCTTTGTAACTCTGTACTTCTGCCTCTTGATCTTAAAATCTTAAATCTTGCCGAGCATTTGCAATTCCCGCAAAGCAGCCGCATCGCGAGCAGATACATCAGGATAAGCTGGATCGCTTCCAACATCTTGTGTATAACGCCATGATCGAGCACATTTTCTTCCCAACGCCTTCCCCGGATACACACTAACACCTTCAACATCACTTAGAGTAAAAGCATCCGCAGGAGCTACATCCTGACTAATTGTTAAAGTACTCGTGATACAAATTTCCGCCATATCCAAATTCTCTAACACCTTAAGTAAAGCTGGATTAGAAATAAAAACAATAGGCGCAGCTTCTAAAGATGATCCAATACGCTTGTTAGCCCGTTCAAGCTCTAAAGCACCCGTTACAACTTTACGAACCTGTCGGACTTTTTTCCAACGTTCAGCCAAAGACTTGTTTTGCCATTCCCTTGGAACAGAACAGAATTGCTCCAAATGCACTGAATGACTTTCTGGATAACGCTCCAACCAAGCCTCTTCCATTGTAAAAGGCAACATTGGAGCAAGCCATGTTACCATTCGTTTAAAAACTTCACGAATAACCTGTAAAGAAGCTTTACGTTTTTGTGATGAAGGTGCATCACAATAAAGAGAATCTTTACGGATATCAAAGTAAAATGCCGATAAATCAATGATTGAAAAATCTAACAATGCGCGCATAATCTTTTTGAAATCAAACTCATCATAAGCTTGATTAATCAACTGATCGAATTCAAAAAGCCTATGCAATATAAGCTTTTCAAGATCTGGTAATGCGCAATAAGATATTTCTTCTCCTTCATCGTGCGCCAACGTCCCAAGCATCCAACGGATCGCATTACGCAATTTACGATATGAATCCACATTTGTCTGAAGAATTTTTTTACCTAAACGCTGATCTTCCCAATAATCCGTTGTCATGACCCAAAGACGAAAAATATCAGCACCAGATGTTTTAATGATCTCTTGCGGAACAACCGTGTTTCCCAAAGATTTAGACATTTTTTTGCCATTCTCATCCAAAGTAAATCCGTGTGTAATTACCGTCTTGTAAGGAGAACAGGCGCGCGTAGCACAGCTTTCCAAAAGAGAAGACTGAAACCACCCACGATGTTGATCAGACCCTTCAAAATAAACATCGGCAGGCCATTTCAAATCAGCCCGATCTTCTAATACAAAACTATGACTTGCTCCAGAATCAAACCAAACATCAAGAATATCATGAACCTGAACCCAAGGCTCATGCGCACGATCACCTAAAAAACGCTCACGTGCCCCCTCAGCAAACCACGCATCCGCCCCTTCTGCTTCAAAAGCACGCAAAATACGCTCATTCACGCGCTCATCTTTTAGAACAACACCATTTTCATTGGCAAAAATACAAATTGGAACACCCCAAGACCGCTGGCGAGAAAGAACCCAATCAGGACGATCTGCTATCATAGAAGCTAAACGATTTTGACCCGAAGAAGGGACAAAACGCGTCTTCGCAACAGCCTCTAAAGCACGACTGCGTAGGGTTGAACCATCGCCAAGATCCTTATCCATTGAAATAAACCATTGTGGTGTATTGCGGAAAATAACAGGTTTTTTCGAACGCCAACTATGAGGATAGGAATGTTTTAAACGACCGCGTGCAAACAACCGATCTGCTTTAATTAAAGCGTTAATAACCTCTTTATTAGCATCACCAATTTTTCCATTATCATCAATGACGCGCACAGCCCCTTCTTTACGGTCTGGTCCAAAACCTGGAACATCCTTCGTATAAAAACCAGCATCATCAACGGGGAAAGGTATAGAGGAATCGATACCTACCTTCTCCAATAAAGACTTATAAGCATTCCAAATTTCAAAATCTTCACGCCCATGGCTTGGCGCTGTATGAACAAAACCTGTACCAGCACCCTCTGTTACGTGCGAACCGTCAAGCAGCGGAATTTTAAAATTATATCCCCCAGCAAAACCTTTGAGTGGATGAGAAAGAATAAGCGTTTTAAGTTCATCAGGAGAAACAACGCGTAAACGTTTCAAAACAAGTTTTGCTTTTTCTGCACAGCTCGTAGCTAACACATCAGCAAAGAGAAATTTTTCCCCAGCTTGAGGACCAAAATCATTTTCCGCGCTTTCAACTTTATAAATACCGTAAGAAATCTTTGACGAATAACTAACCGCACGATTACCAGGAATTGTCCACGGAGTCGTTGTCCAAATCACAACATAAGCACCACATAAGTCATCAGAATCGGCTTTAATAACAGGGAACTTAACCCAAATAACCTCTGATTCATGATCGTGATATTCAATCTCTGCCTCAGCCAAAGCTGTACGCTCCACAACAGACCACATCACAGGTTTTGAGCCACGATAAATCTGATCTGACATGACAATTTTCATCAATTCACCGGCGATGCGCGCTTCCGCATGAAAAGCCATTGTAGTATATGGCGTCTTAAAATCTCCAACAACACCAAGACGTTTGAATTCTTCACTTTGAATAGCTATCCAATGTTGTGCAAATTCACGGCATTCTTGACGAAATTCGTTAAGGGGTACATCGTCCTTATTTTTCCCTTGTGCACGATATTTTTCTTCAATTTTCCATTCGATTGGAAGTCCATGGCAATCCCAACCAGGAACATAATTTGCATTAAAACCGCGCATTTGGAATGAACGAACAATCACATCTTTTAGAACTTTGTTTAAAGCATGGCCAATATGAATATGCCCATTTGCATAAGGTGGACCATCATGAAGAATGTAAAATGGACGCTCTTTCGCTTGTTGACGCAATCGCGCATAAAGCTCCATATCCTCCCACCGCTCTATTAATTCAAGCTCTTTTTGTGGCAACCCTGCACGCATGGGAAAATTTGTTTGTGGTAAATAAAGAGTTTTTGAATAATCTACTGTTTCATTTTTCACAACCATTGTGAAGTATTCCTGTCCACTTTTACGATTTCATTTTTGCATAACTTCCCTGGACCCTGCAACTCTGGTTTTTTAATCTATAGGGAAAGCCGAGCTCATCGTTCGTATTAAGCAGCGATCAAGAAGATATATCATTATATTTTATGGGCTTTATCACGAAACCATCAAGAAAGGAAACCAAAAAATGATTTTCTTAAAAAAATACAGGCCCCACCAAGGTGGAGCCTCTTTGCAATTTATTTTCAAAAAATTAGAATTTGTAAGCTACACCAACACGAAAATCATTGGTTCTAAGGCCAACTTCAAATTTTTCTTTTGCAAATTTCTTTTTGCCAAAATCAGAGTAACGATACTCTGCACGCAAAACAACATTATCTAGAACTGCAAAGTCAATACCACCACCAAGAGTATAACCAATCATTGTCTTGGTTTCATCAATTAAGTTATTGGATTCTAAATCTCTTTCACTTTCTTTCTTAAATGATACTGACACAATATCCTGAAGTTTCGTATAAGCGACACCACCAGAAATATAAGTCATAAAACGATCAGCAGCAAAACCAATACGCAACCGTGTAGCACCAGCCCAACTTTGCTTTAAAGTATGACTTAAAGCCTCAATTCTGCTACCTGGCTCAGGACTAAGCTCAGAGAACTCTCTTCTCAACCGCTCTAAATCATACAGACTCCCACTGTTGTTGTCCTTACCAAGAGCTCTCGCACCATTTCCAACCATCCTCTCTGCGCTGTGATGACCATAACCAGCGCCATACGGATGAGCAGCATGTGGAGAACCACCATGACGACCGCGACCAGCATCCGCCCCATTTGCAGCATGTTCCATCGGTGCTGCTGGTGCTCCTGATGCTGCTGATGCTCCTAATGCTCCTGATGCTCCTGATGCTCCTGATGCTCCTGGTGCTGCTGGTGCTCCTGGTGCTGCTGGTGCTCCTGGTGCTCCTGGTGCTCCTGGTGCTCCTGATGCTACTGGTCTTGGT
Organism: Bartonella sp. B23; assembly: GCF_053793815.1. Taxonomy (NCBI): domain Bacteria; kingdom Pseudomonadati; phylum Pseudomonadota; class Alphaproteobacteria; order Hyphomicrobiales; family Bartonellaceae; genus Bartonella; species Bartonella sp. B23. Next base: position 176,929 of record NZ_CP200033.1, on the reverse strand, counting down.
TGATTCAAAGCCGGTGATGCTGATGCCGACCGTACTGATCCACCAGATCTTGCCACTACACTATCTACTGTAGCATTACCAGATATATTTAGGATAACATCCTTCGTGTATTTTTGTCCAGACCACATTAAATCTGTATCGATACCAAAAATAAAGTTATCGCCAAGATCAATATTAGAACCTGCGTAAAGGCCAGCACCCTCAAAACCAGAAAGTTTAGGTAGTAAATCTTTAGTCAGTGGCGCATTCTTACCTTTATCAATAACATTGATATCCGTTTTACCTGAAAAACCAACAACTTGACCACCAATGTAAGCACCGGTCCAAGTAAAAGCAGGAGCAACAAAAACCGATGAAGTAACTGGTGTTGGCTGATGCGGAACCATCACATCTGCTGCCTGTGTTGCAGATGATGAAATTAAAGCAAAAATAGATGCCGTTATTAAACGTTTCGTGTTCATAAAGTATCTCCAAATATCCAAAACGTAACATATATAGTACATCCGCTTTAAAATATCTGTAGCAAAAATATCACACTCACAAAAAATAGAGGTTCCATCAAAGATGGAACCTCTTTAGAAATTTAGTTTTGCAATAATAATAATTTAGTTTTGCACTAAATTTAGAATACTAAATTAGAATTTGTAAGCTACACCAACGCGGAAATCATTGGTCTTGTAGTTAAATTCCTGTGTGTCATTTGCAAATTTCTTTTTACCAAAATCTGAATGACGGTATTCCGCACGCAACATAACATTATTGGACATTGCGAAATCAAGACCACCACCAAGGGTGTAACCAACCATCATCTTTGTTTCGTCGTACAAATTACCACGACTCACAGTTTCAGCTTTACCATCCACATTTCTCGACCCTATAACCGAATGAATGCCCTGTAGCTGCGCATAAGAAATACCACCAGAAACATAAGGCATAAAGCGATCAGTTGCAAAACCAACACGTACCCGTGTAGCACCGGACCACTTTTCTTTGTAAGTGTTATGATCTTCAACGATGTCATCGGGTCTAAATTCTGCATTTGAGGCGGTGGTGCTAGAACTTGCGAATAAACCGTTCAGGTCGTGAGCATCTAGCGGACTTAAAAGGACTCTTTTATTTCTCGTTTTTGTTTCTTCACGTCCAGACCAAACAGCATCCGTTTCAACCCCGAAAATGAAACCATTGCCAAGTTCTATGTTGGAACCTGCATAGACGCCACCGATGAAACCAGAAAGTTTAGGTGTATCATCTTTAGCGAAAGGACTACCATTTGCACCTGGAACCTTTATCTCAGACTTGCTTGAAAAATTCCCAACTTGAGCACCAAGATAAAAACCTGTCCAAGAAAATGCAGGGGCAGTAACAACTGCTGGCACAGCTTCATTAGAAACAATAACATCAGCAGCTTGTGCAGCAGAAACCGAAACCAAAGCGATAACAGAAGTTGTTATTAGAGATTTTATATTCATAAATTTTTGCTCCTAATTTAGTTTGTGCAGGTGATATTATATAATAGCGCAAAAAAAATCTGTAGCAAAAATGGCACAGCCATAAAATAAAGGCTCCGCTCAAAAACGGAGCCCCTCAGCAATTTCGTTTTATACGAAAGCTTGTAAATTACATAAAATTAATAAATCATTGGTTTTACAGTAAAATTTCTATCTGTTGTTTACACACTTCCTTTAACTAAAATCAATACATGACAGCATTCTATGTATGTAATAATATGCATTATGTGATATAATAACCACAAAAAACACCAAAAATGCTGCCAAAATAAACTTCCTAATATTTAACTTACAATGCGTTAAAAATAATTTAACTCACAATATGTTAAAATTTGTAAGCTACACCAACACGAAAATCATTGGTTTTGTAAGAAGTTTCATATTTCTCATTTGAGAATTTCTTTTTACCAAAATCCGAATAACGATATTCTGCACGAACGATAAAATTATTGGTCATTGCAAAATCAACACCAGCACCAAGGGTGTAACCAGTAAACGTCTTGCTTTCATCAAACAACTTACCGGAAGCTATTACTTGACCTGTATCTTTTTCTGTTATTGATATCGACGAAATGTCTTGAAGACGTGCATAAGCAATACCACCGGCAACATAAGGCATAATACGTTCAGCAGCAAAACCAATCCGCACTCGCGTAGCGCCAGCCCACTTTTCTTTATAAGTGAAACTATTCACTCGTTTATCACCAGCTTTGAGTACTTTACCCCCAAGATCAATACCAGCATCTTGCAGCATCTTATTAACATATGCTATGTGATTTTGAGCAATCTCGTATGTTGTTAGTGTCTTAGTGTCATCTTTGTCAGACCACATAATATCTGTATCAACACCTAAAACAAGGCCATTGCCGATATCAATATTAGAACCTGCATAAAGACCAGCTATGAAACCAGATGGTTTAGGTACGAAATTTTCACTAACAGGAATTCTTTTTCCTGCAGAAAGAATATCCATTTTAGTTTTGCTTGAAAAACTACCAATCTGCCCACCAACATAAAAACCTGTCCAGGAAAAAGTAGGAGCAACAATAACCGGCGCAACGGGTGTAGGATTTTGCGGCACAATAACATCTGCCGCATGTACTGCTGAAGCTGATACAAAAGCGAAAGCAGAAGCTGTTATTAACCATTTCATATTCATAATTTTCCTCCATAGCTGAATATCTGAACACGCAATTCCATATAGAGCCCCCTCTACAGATATCTGTAGCAAAAATGATACACTCATAAAAAAAACAAAAAAACCACAAATTCCCCTCCTTTAACCGTTTAGATCTATCAATGGGAATCTGTAAACTATACCAACGCGGAAATTATTATTCTCTCGATGAAATTCAATACTATCTTATGCGCGCGCTCCAAAATCTGAAAACAACATTCTTCATGAAAAATACACACTGGCAGCTATTGTAAAGTGCAATCCCCACCAAAATTATACAAAAAACACATCCAGCTTTAATCATGCATCACCACACACATAACAGCTTGACTTGTTATATTTTTTGGCATCACAAAACCGGCATTATGGCGAAAAACACAAATAAACAGAATTCCTTTCCCACTTTATTAAGCTCGAAAAAGCACCCTTCTTCTCCAAAATCCACTGGTTACACAAAATCGCATATCCTAATACCATTGTTGCGCTTATTTAAATCCCACCTTACCCCATGATCATTTTGAGATCTTTGAGTTTTTCCTACATCTTAGGACTCTTTACCTAAACCGGATATGATACAGCTGCCAAAGGAACAACTGCTTCGCATTTACTATTACAAACACAAAAAACTATTTTTGAAAAATTTTAGGTAACACACCACTGCTCTGTTCATTCAACAGAGAACTTTAAAAAAATAACAGAGGTCATTTCTCATATCAGCTTTGAAGAAAGAACGGAATTGCCCTCCATTGAGCGACAAAAACTTAGATAAAAATAGCAAAAGCTGCAGTAAAATATCTTAGATTCACAAATCTTCCTCCATTTAAAATATCATAATGTGCTTTACATAGTACCTTTACTTTAAGCTTCCATAAAAAACAATATACTGATCGATAAAAAATGAAATTAAAAAACTAGACCCTATGCACTTTCAATGCCAACACAAAAATCACTAATTTTGCAACAAGTTAAGAATACAATGTGCCGTTTAAATGTAAAACCAATTATACACGTATTCACTAACGCACTTCTTTCGGAGAGATTTTTTTCATCTTATTCTTATATTGCTCAATGCATCGTGGTAGTGTTAATATATTAAGTCTTCAGTCAATGTGTTACCTGTAGTCTCACCATAATACTGTCGATTTTTTAACTAACGGCTGTTTGAAATACAAAAAAGCAAATCCTTATAATTTTATTTTTATCCTATAATCTTTAAATTTAACAACACTTATTAAACTAAAAATTATGTCATAAAATACTCTCACAAAAAGACGACAAAAGAACGAAATACCCGTATATTACGGACATTTCGTTCTTTTGCATTGTACTTCTTATGACTCCGATTTTAAAAGCTCATTTTAAAATTCAGCTATGCGCAAAAATATCAACCTCCGGCCATCCCAAAAGGTCGAGTTTTGCTCTCATAGGTAAAAATTGAAAACATGCCTTTGCAACATTTCCTCGCTCTTCACGTCTTAGGCGCTCTTCAAATACATCTCTTAAACGATGCAAATACAAAACATCCGACGCAGCATATTCAATTTGCGCGCGTGACAAAGTTTCAGCAGCCCAATCTGAAGATTGCTGTTGTTTTGAGATATTCACATTTAGCAATTCACTACAAATTTCTTTCAGTCCATGACGATCCGTATAGGTACGCGTGAGTTTTGAAGCAATTTTTGTACAAAAAACCACATCCGGCATAACGCCAAATGTATGCGCTAAAACAGAAAGATCAAAACGCCCAAAATGAAATATTTTGGTGATTTCCTTATCTTCAAGCAATTTGACCAAATTTGGTGCACTCTTTTGTCCTTTAGCAATCTGTATAACGTCAGCAGTACCATTTCCAGGAGAAAGCTGAACAACACATAAACGATCACGATGCGGTTGTAATCCCAAAGTTTCAGTATCAATTGCAACGGAATCAATTTGATAGTTATCTAAGTTTGGTAAATCACCTTGATGAACGCGAATCTCAGTCATTCACCCTCCTATTTGCTAAAGTCGCAAGAATACGTGCCCAAGATCGCTGTCCTTTGTGAAATGATTTTAGATTATATTTTTCATTAGGCGAATGAATACGGTCGTCAGCCAGTGCAAAACCAACCAAAATAGTTTCCATATCAAGGATTGACTGAAAGTCTCCAACAATAGGTATCGAGCCACCCATGGCTGTTAACAAAGCCGGTTTGCCCCACTCTTGTGACAAAGCATCTTTCGCTGCCTCGATAAAGGGAGAATCATAGGAAAGCTGAATTGCTGGAGAAGAACCATGCTCCTTAAATGCAACTGTACAGTCAGCAGGAATAAGACTGCGCACATAATCACGAAAAGCTTGGCGTATTTTCTTTGGATCTTGCTTATGCACTAAACGAAAAGATACCTTTGCATTTGCTTGAGAAGCAATAACCGTTTTGATTCCTTCTCCCTCATAACCACCACTAATACCATTAATTTCTGCTGTAGGACGCGCCCATACCAGCTCTAAAATGCTCCGTCCTTTTTCACCAGCAGGGATGGAAAGCCCTATAGGACCAAGAAAATTTTCAGCATTGCAATTAAGATCATTCCATGATTGCAAAATATGTGGCGGTGTTTCTTCTACTCCATCATAAAAATTAGGCAACGTCACCCTATTATTTTCGTCATGAAGTCCTGCCAAAATTTTGGCTAAAATACGAATGGGATTGGCTGCTGCTCCCCCAAAATAACCAGAATGCAAATCGTGATTAGCCGCTGTGATAATGACCTCTTCTCCTAGAATCCCGCGGAGAGCAACAGAAACAGATGGTGTATCCGAATCCCACATCGACGTATCACAAACCAATGCACAATCAGCCTTAAGCTCATCGCTATTTGCTTTCAAAAAAGGAGCAAGTGAAGGAGAACCACTTTCTTCTTCACCTTCACATAAAATAGTAACTTTAACAGGGAGATGCCCTATTTCTTCCTTAAATGCACGGCACGCTTCAATAAACGTCATGAGCTGACCTTTGTCGTCTGAAGCCCCACGAGCACAAATCACTTTCTCCCCACCTCTCTCTTTTAAAGAAGGTATAAATGGATCATCTTCCCATAAATTCAGCGGATCAACAGGTTGAACATCATAATGTCCGTAAAACAAAACATGCAGACAATCATCTGAAGGCCCTGGATGATGCCCGACAACCATTGGATGACCTGGTGTATCACGCCGTGAAGCCTCAAAACCTATGCTTTTTAAATCATCTACCAACCAATCAGCAGCTTTACGACATGCATCCTTATAAACAGAGTCTGTAGAAATCGATTGAAAACGCAAAAGAGAAAAAAGGCGTTCAAGGCTCTTTTCTATATTCTTATCAAGATGTGTTAGCACTTTATTCAGCATAAAAAAACTCTCAAGCCTTGTGTAATTGTAAATATGACTTTAAGCCTCTTGTAGGATTTTGCAAGACACCTTATTCATTTTTGACACTGTGAACAGTAAAAACTCGAACGCCCAGACTGTAAAATACGTACAATAGGCGTTCCACACTGCAAGCATTCCTTGCCTTCTCGTCCATAGACTGAAAAAGTGTGTTGAAAATAACCAAGCGAGCCATCTACATGCATATAATCACGTAAAGAAGATCCACCAGACAGAATTGCTTCAGCAATCACATCGCGTATATTTTGTGCTAAACAATCTGCAAATTTACGTGCACGCGTGGTTTTCAATGCTAATGTAAATGCACCACGCTGTGGAGATAAGCGACTACGCCAAAGAGCTTCGCAAACATAAATATTCCCGAGACCCGCAACGACAGACTGATCAAGCAAAACTCCCTTAAGGGATATTCTTTTATTAGCAAAAACCTCCTGTAAATAGTTGCCAGAAAACGCATTACTCATAGGCTCAAGCCCTAGCTTCTTTAAAAGCGGATGCTCATAAAGGCTGCTTGTATCTGCTAAAAGCATAAAACCAAAACGACGAGAATCATTATAAATGAGACGATAAACTTTGCCGTCTTGTGCTAGAACATCCATGATAAAGTGATCATGCTTAACAAATTTACTTTCGGCAAAAGATGTTTCTCTTAAAAGATCATCCTCTATGCGCCATGATCCTGACATTCCTAAATGACTCAAAATCGTTTCATTCTGCGAAAGATGAAACAACAAATATTTCGCACGCCGACCAAGTTCTACAACCGTCCTGCCCATAAGCCGCTGAGAAAACGCCTCAGGAAAAGGAAATCGCAAATTTCTACGATTAAGCGTGACAGATATAATCTTTGCACCAGTGGCAACAGGCTCAAGTCCACGACGAACTGTCTCTACTTCAGGAAGCTCAGGCATCTATCTTCCTAATAATCATGCACTTTCCAACAATAACATCGAAAAAAATAGCAATATTAAGCCCACTCACCCTTACGAAATACTGGAACTCTCATACCGTCCTGCGTAATGCCATCTATGTCAAGATCACCTGATCCAATCATCCAGTCAATATGAATTACACTCTTATTACCACCACGTGCCGCAATTTCCTCTGCCGTCAATGATGACCCATCTAAAAAACACTTCGAATAACACTGCCCTAAAGCAATATGACATGCAGCATTTTCATCAAATAGTGTATTATAAAAAAGAAGATTACTCTTAGAAATCGGTGAAGAATGTGGAACGAGAGCAACTTCGCCCAATCGATTTGCACCTTCATCACTTTGCAAAACCTGCCGTAAAATTTCCTGACCCGTTGAAGCACGTGCATTAACAATACGCCCAGCTTCAAACTGTACCTCAATATTATCAATGAGCGCTCCTTGATAAGAAAGAGGTCTAGTCGAACGAACAAAACCTTCAACCTTATGCGCATGAGGAGTGGTGAATACTTCTTCTGTCGGAATATTAGGATTGCAGACAACACCATTCTTAGCAGCTGATGCACCACCATGCCATTCATGATTGTCTGCCAAACCAACCATTAAATCAGTTCCTGGCCCTCTAAAATGCAAAGCAGAAAAACGCTGTTCATTAAGCCAAGATGACCGTTGCTTCAAAGTCGCATTATGCACAGTCCACGCATATACTGGATCCTCTTCTGTAACACGTGAAGCAGAAAAAATTGCATCAGCTAACTTCTTAATCGCTTCATTAAGCGGCAGAGAAGGAAACATCGCCTCAGCCCACCCTATGGTTGGATAAGCAACAATTGACCAATTTATAGAAAAATCCGATATTTCTTTAAGAGCAGGCTTGTAAGCTATCGAAGTAGCCTTATTTAAGCGTGCAACCTTATCAAAATCCTGGTTGGAAAGCAGCAAAGGGTTATCACCAACAACAGCTAAACGCGCAGCCCCATTTTCAAAAGCCTTCGCCATTCCTTCATACAGCCAAGAAGGCGCATGATCAAAACTAGCAGCATGCGCATTTTCAAAACGTGTAAGCGATAACATATCATCGCTAAAAAATGGTGTAATTACACAAGCACCAACTTTATAGGCATGGTATGCAATACGCCGAACAAAAGGTAATGCGGAAACTGGAGCAGTCAAAACAAGATCCTGTCCTTCTTGTAAATTTAGCCCAACTTTTACTGCAATTTCTGCAAGACGATTAAGCATTTCAGGCGAAATTGTCTCATAAATATCAAAGTACATTACTAATGTCTTTCTTTGATTGTGAAAAAATTACCGGCTTCTGTACTGTTTTTCTAACACGGTAACAATCGCATTTAACTGATATGGTGAAGGCATAGCATAGGCCACTATCGACTTTCTTTCCTCTTCCCTATCTGCACGATGAGGTGCATATGCGGGAATGGGAACTTTATCAAGTTGTACTGTAACAAAAGGCGTGCTACGTACCTTGTTTGCCTGCGCTACTTCTATTGAAGAAGATGCATTTTGTGAAGAAGATGCATTTTGTTTTTCCTCTGCTTTTATTTCTTTACTTGCTGCACTTGCATCCATAAAACTCGATGAAGTGCCAAAACGTTCTTGAGCAAAAGCATAAGAAACATCATAAGGACGATCATTAGTAGGAACCTGAAGTGATCCATCACGTGAGCGCTTTTCATAAAAGGCATTCCCTCCAGAAACAAGAACGTAATGCATATTTTTATAAGGAAAAGACAAACCTGCTGTATGAAAAAACTTAGCGTTTTTAAGTTTTTTATCCCTTCTGCCACGTAAAACAGCATCAGCTGCCTCTTCAGCACGGGCAATAGATGCAGGCTCCGTCATAGGACGCGTTAAAACACCAGGGGCAAATTGTTTATATTGACCAACAACACCACAAATCGTTTTTGGATAAGCGCTTGAATTAACACGATTCATAACAACTGTTCCAACAGCAATCATTCCTTCAAAACTTGTCCGATTCGATTCAAAATACATTGCACGCACAAGGCATTGGCGTTCAGTTAATGGATACATTACTGTTTTTGTCTTCTTATTTTCATTCACTCTACCAGCACCAAAATGTTTCGAAGAACACCCCACAACGAAAAACGGTGCCAAAAAACAGATCACAAAAACAGTCCAATAGTTTTTTTTCATCTTACACAACACATTCCCACATCTTCGAAGTATTCAAAATTTAAATGGGTTTTAAATGTATCTTTAAAAAAAGTATATGGTTAATTGCCACCGATTAGTAAAATTTTAATACAAGTGGTAATTGAAAGCTATTTATGCAAAATAAAAAATAAAAAAGTATTAATATATAAATCAATATTGTCATTATTATGAAATAATGAAGCCACACAGTATCAATCCTCATGCTTTAATAGCGATAAAATATTATCCTCCGAAAATCCTCCAACGATTTCACATACAAAAAGATTGTGATACCAAAACTGTCTTCATCAAAAAAACTGGTACGAATATCCCCTTCAATACAAATTTGAAAAAATGACCAAAAAGAAAGTTTTTCCTTCGCCAAAAACTAAACGGATGATACTCTCTTTCTGAATCAGGCTATAAAATGAGGAGTTAAAAATTCGCAATATTATCTATAGATAAGATAACTTCTATACTGCTTCTTTGCACTCACTTATAATCTGTATACAGTGTTCCGCCGATAGCTATACTGCCAAAAGTTCCAGAATGGTTGTTATCTTAAATAACAAGCTCACTTTATACATCGGAGAGAAAAATTTTAATCTATTTTCTTCTCACTTACCCCAACTTTATAGGTAAGATCATCACGAGGACGATCAGAGGACATATGATCGCCAGTTATGATATAATGCAGCATTTCCGCGATATTGGTAACATGATCACCAATTCGTTCAATATTTTTTAAACAAAAAAGCAAGTGCGTACAAACCGTAATATTGCGCGCATCTTCCATCATATAAGTCAGAAGCTCACGAAAAAGAGAAGTATATAAAGCATCAATTTTACCATCACGCTCACGTACTGCGTCAACACGTTCCAATAAACGGCTCGTGTAAGCACTCAATACTTCCTTTAATTGATTGAGTGCTAAAGCTGTAATCGTTTCAAGTCCATGGTAAAAAGCAGCAGATTGACGTATTTCTGAAAGTGCTACCGTTCGCTTAGCAATGTTTTTGGCCATATCCCCAATCCGCTCAAGATCGGAAGAAATACGAATAGCACCAATAATTTCACGTAGATCAACAGCCATTGGTTGGCGTTTGCAAATAATAGTAATCGCTTTCTCATCAATATCACGTTCTGCTTCATCTAAAAACAAATCATCGGCAATAACTTCTGTTGCAAGTTGAAGATCACTGCACACAATTGATGCAACAGAACGTTCGATCATTCTTTCTGCATGACTGCCCATTTCTGTAATTCTTGCTTTCAAATATTTTAGTTCTGCATCATAAGAACGGACAGTATGGTTCGTAGACATACCTTATACTCCTCAATTCGCCTATCCAAAACGCCCAGTAATATAATCTTGCGTACGTTGTTCTTTTGGTGAGGTGAAGATCATTTCAGTTGCACCAACTTCTACCAAATGTCCTAGATGAAACATAGCTGTATATTGAGAAACACGTGCTGCCTGTTGCATGGAGTGCGTCACAATAACAATTGTATAATTTTGTCGTAATGCATCGATAAGCTCTTCAATACGCGCCGTCGCAATTGGATCAAGAGCTGAACATGGCTCATCCATCAAAATAACTTCAGGGCTCACTGCAATGGCGCGCGCAATACACAAACGCTGTTGTTGTCCCCCTGATAAACTTGTACCTGCCTCATGAAGACGATCTTTTACTTCTTCAAATAAACCTGCCTGCCTCAAACTCTTTTCAACAACATCATGCAATTCTGCACGCGATTTTACTAAACCGTGAATGCGTGGACCATAGGCTACATTCTCAAATATAGATTTTGGAAAAGGACTTGGCTTTTGAAAAACCATTCCAACACGGGCGCGCAATTCCACAACATCAATCCGCGAGTCATAAATATTTTCTCCATCTAAGGTAATAAGACCCGTTATCTTAGCCTCTTCAATCGTATCATTCATACGATTGAAGCAACGCAAAAAAGTCGATTTTCCGCAACCTGAAGGACCGATCAAAGCTGTAACCTTATGTTCAGGAATGTCGAGAGTAATACCATGAAGAGCTTCTTTGTCCCCATAAAATACCTTCACATCCTGACCACGCATTTTAATCTTCATTACAGACTTTACCCTACTTTAGAATACAAACTTTATCGAAACGCCTAATCAGACTACTGGCGCCGTTCAAATCGTCGACGTAAAAAAACTGCAAAAATGTTCATGACAGCGAGAAACATCATTAATACAATAATAGCACCCGACGTCTTTTCAACAAAGGCGCGCTCTGCTTCACCTGCCCACATAAAAATTTGAACCGGCAAAGCTGTTGCTGGATCCATGGGGGTAGCAGGAATATTGACAACAAAAGCAACCATTCCAATCAAAAGCAAAGGTGCCGTTTCACCTAGAGCCTGAGCTACACCAATAATCGTACCAGTCAAAATACCAGGCGCTGCTAAAGGTACAACATGATGAAAAACCATTTGTGTTTTCGATGCTCCTAATCCTAAAGCTGCTGCGCGAATAGACAAAGGAACTGCACGCAGAGCAGAACGCGTTGCAATAATAATTGTTGGGAGAGTCATAAGAGCCAAAACAAGCCCACCAACAAAAGAGGCCGAACGGGGTAACCCAAAAAAATTAATAAAAACAGCAAGTCCTAAAAGACCAAAAACGATCGAAGGAACAGCTGCAAGATTATTGATATTAACCTCAATAAAATCTGTAAATTTATTTTTTCGTGCATACTCTTCAAGATAAAGAGCCGTTGCTATCCCTATTGGGAGTGAAAATGCTAAAACTATGGCTATCATATAAAGGGAGCCGATTATCGCAACCCCTAGTCCCGCAGTCTCAGCACGACTTGAAGCACCAAATGTAAAAAAACCAAAATTAAATGTTTTACGAAGCGTACCATCGTGAGTTAAGCGTCTCATCCACTCTACTTGGCGATTAGAAATTTTGCGGTTTTTTTCTGCTGCATGCAAGTTAATCTGCCCTTTATAAGCGGAATCAATATCCGCTGCTGCTAAGACTTTGATTTTTTGCGTTGTTCCAATAAGCTTTGGATTCTCTGTAACCATTTCACGCAGTTGAACACGTACACTTTTTGAAAACATGCGGTTAATATCCCGCAGAGATGCGCGATCATTTTGGTCTATATCAAGCTTTTTTGCCAAAGCATTGCGTACAAGAAGAGGATAATTAGCAGTTATGAGTACCTGCGGGCTTGTCTCACGCTGACCACTTGGATCGATTACCTTTTCATCTAAGTAAACCGATAACGCCATTTCACTTTGAAAAAAAGCTGTATAACCTTGGCTAATGATAGACCATAAAAGTGCAAATAAAAAAAACAAACCAATAAAAATAGCAATAAGACCATACGCTCGGAAACGATGCTCAGCCCAATATCGTCGTTTAAGACCAATATTGCGACGAGGAAAAAGAAAATCTTTATTCATTCATATTGTTCCCGATATTTGCGCACAATGTAAAGAGCAAAAATATTCATCAAAAGAGTCATCATAAAAAGTGTCATCCCTAAAGCAAAGGCAACAAGAGTTTGTGGAGAATTAAATTCAAAATCACCTGTCAATTGATTAACAATCTTAACTGTCATCGTAGTCATTGCTTCAAATGGATTAAACGTTAAATTCGCTGCAACACCTGCCGCCAAAACCACAATCATTGTTTCTCCAATTGCACGTGATGCTGTCAACAAAATGGCTCCCATAATCCCCGGAAACGCTGCTGGTAAAACAACTTTTTTAATTGTTTCAGATTGCGTTGCTCCCAACCCATAAGAGCCTTCGCGCAAAAAACGTGGAACAGCCGTAATAACATCATCAGACAAGGAAGAAACAAAGGGAATTAACATAATTCCCATAACAGATCCAGCTGTTAAAACACTTTGAGACATAACAAAACCAAAACCACCAGAGAGAGAAACAGAGAGATCACGTAAAAATGGTCCTACAACTTTCAAAGCAAAAAAACCGTAAACAATGGTTGGAACACCAGCAAGCACTTCTAACAAGGGCTTTACAATTGACCGCAATCGAGTAGAAGCATATTCAGCCATATAAATGGCAGAAAATAATCCTATAGGAACAGAAAAAAACATTGCTACAAATGCAATATAAAGTGTGCCAGCAAGAAGTGGTATGAGACCAAATTGCCCCACTTCATTGCTTGAACCAACAGCTGAAAAACGTGGATCCCAAACTGTTCCTAAAAAAAAATTTGACAAGGGCACAGATTTAAAAAAACTCATTGTTTGAAAAAACATGGAAAGTGCTATAGCTGCCGTTGTTATGACCGCAACTATAGATGCGCAAATCAACCCAATAACAATCAGATACTCCACCTTATTGCGTGCACGCTGATGCGGAGCAGTTTGTATAATTCCAAAAATAAAACCAAAGGACGCAATGACAAAAAGGCAACTATGACCAATTAACTGTAACTTTTGAGAAGAAGAGACCCATGACTGCGCTATCCTTAACACATCATCCGGTGCTCCATAAGGCAAAGCAAACCCTTTTGCGAATAACTGTACTCGAACTTTTTCATACGAAGCGGAAGCAAGATCCACCTCAAAGAGATGAAGCATTTTGACCAAACTTCGAATAGTCTCCAAAATAAGGTCATGATTAATAACCTCTATAACCCGCGCACTGTATGCCCCAATTTCTCGAGAAGCGCTGTATTCCAAATAAATTGCACTCCCACAATCCCAAAAAATTAAAAAAATAAGAGCTGGAATAACAGCCATTAAAAATGTCCACCAGCCGTAATAATACGCACGAGAGTGCATTTTACATTGTGCATATTCAAGAGTGCGAGCCCGCATACAAGAAATACAAAAACCAATAAGACCAAGAGAAAACAGGAGAAAAATAATGAAGGAAATACGCATATTGTCTTTCAATTTTTACAAAAAAGCAACACAGAAAACTCCTATATCGCAAATTCAGAGAATTATTCCAAACTCATTACTCTGCCAGAAGAAAAAGCAGAACGCTGTGCTTGTCGTTCTTTTTCAGAAGCAACAACTAAACCATATTCAGCCAATGGACCATCTGAGCCAATCATTTGGTCAGAAAGAAAAAAGTTAACATATTCCCGCAAACCTGGAATAATATCTAAATGCGCTTTCTTAACATAGAAAAAAAGTGGACGAGAAACTGGATATTCACCACGAGAAATTGTTTCAACTGTTGGCGCAAAACCATTAATATATGCAACCTTTAGCTTATCAGCGTTATTTTCATAAAAAGATAAACCAAAAACTCCAACCCCTGTTTTATTAGAAATCAACCGCGCAAAAGTTTCAGAATAATCTCCATCAACATCAATGACTTTTCCATCTCTACGTACAGCAACACAAGCAGCGTGAATCGCTTTATCATCCATCCCTAAGGTTTTCATTACATCAACCGCTCCACTAGCTTTACAGCCTTCAGCTAGCAATTTTTCCTCAAAAACTTCACGTGTTCCATGCTTTTCTCCAGGAATATAAGCCGCTATCGTCCAATCAGGAAAAATACCATTGACAGCATTCCATTTTGAAACGTTATTGGACTGTAATCTTCCGTCTATAATAACCTGAGCAGCAAGTGCCTTATAAACATCTATTGGCTGCAAATTCCAATCAGGACCATTAATATTTGTTGCAAAAACAATGCCATCGTACCCGATGCGTATTTCTTCAACATCTTTTATACCAGCATCAAAACAAGACTGCAATTCACTTGGCCTTATTGCCCGTGAAGCATTAACTATATCTATTGTGTTCTCCCCAATACCACGGCAAAATTCCTTAATCCCAGCACCTGAACCACCCGATTCGATAACGGGAACCTTAAAATGGGGATAAATTTCTCCAAATATCTCAGCAACGATCTTTTGATAAGGCAAAACTGTGGATGAACCCGCAATTTGAATTTGATCGCGTGCGCCGACAACATTAACGGACAACAATATGGTAAAAACCAGTCCCATTCCAATCAATAACAATTTGCTCATCCGTAGACTCCCTAGAATGTGAATCAATACCTTCTGTTTGTATCATATGATAATTCTAGTCTACATTTGCAGCATAACAAATATAAAATAAAGCAGCATTGAAATTTTTTTCTGACAAAACCACGTCTTAGCTTTCGGCTCAAATAAATTTAATTTGAACGTTTGAACTCAACAACATCCCAGAAAAGGTGAGCAACATCTGTACCACCAAAACGTTTAATTTCACGAATCCCGGTAGGAGATGTCACATTAATCTCCGTTATATAATCTCCAATAACATCAATTCCCACGAGAAGAAGACCACGTTCGCGTAAAGCGGGAGCAATGCGTTCGCAAATTTCATGATCACGTTCGGTTAAATCAATATTTTCCGCCTGCCCTCCAACATGCATGTTAGAGCGTACATCCATTTCTACCGGAACACGATTAATCGCTCCAACAGGCGTACCGTCAAGCAAAATAATCCGTTTATCCCCTTTTCGTACTGCATCTAAATAGCGCTGAACAATAAAAGGTTCATGATAAATTTGTGCAAACATTTCCAAGAGCGATGCTAAATTGTGATCATCCTTTTTTAGATGAAAAACACCAACTCCTCCGTTGCCATAAAGTGGTTTAATAATGATATCGCCAAACGTAGTTCTAAACTCCGCTATTTCTTCAATATCTTTTGTAATCAATGTTTCTGGCATCAAATCAGGAAATTCAGTAACAAAAATTTTTTCTGGGCTATTGCGCACCCATGCCGGATCATTCACAACCAATGTCTTAGGATGAATACGTTCTAACAAATGCGTTGTGGTAATATAATTAAGATCAAAAGGTGGATCTTGGCGTAAAAGAACCACATCCATATCCATCAACTGTGTACGGAAAGACTTCCCTAATTGATAATGATGTCCCTCTTCGTCGCGTACAATCAGCGGCTCTAATCGTGTAATCACACAACCATCGCGCATCGATAAGCAACCTGGTGTATAATGAAAAAGTGTGTGTCCACGTTCTTGTGCTGCTAAAGCAAGTGCAAATGTTGTATCTCCTTGAATCCGAAGCGTTGAAATATGATCCATCTGAACAGCAATTTTCACGAATGAAACCTCCCTATATCAAAAGAAGACTAGTCTACAAGCTATAAACTTAGTAAACAGTAAAAGAACTATGACAAGAGAAAACTCATGATACAAGAAGCTGATAAAAAATTAAGTGATAAAGAAATCGAACGCTACGCACGGCAAATTATTCTACCTGAAATTGGTGGCGCGGGTCAACAAAAACTGAAAGCTGCACGCATCCTTGTCGTTGGTGCAGGTGGTCTTGGCACCCCTGTCTTAACCTATTTAGCTGCTGCAGGTATTGGAACCCTTGGAATTGTTGACGATGATATTGTTTCGCTTTCCAATTTACAACGTCAAGTTATTCATAAAACAAGCACAATTAATCAATTCAAAATTGATAGCGCTAAAGCCGCTATAAAGGAAATAAATCCTTATATTACGGTTGAAAAATATAATCTACGATTGGATAAAAGCAATGTGGATAAATTGTTAAATGCCTACGACATCATTGTTGATGGCAGTGATAATTTTACCACACGCTATCTGCTTGCTGATCATGCTGATCAATGTGAAAAACCTTTAATAAGCGGTGCTGTAGAACGTTTCAATGGCTCACTGACAGTGCTCATGCCTTACAAAGACAATAATCCTCACTATCGCGATTTATTCCCTAACCTGCCAGCTGCCGAGACTATCCCAACATGTGCTGAAATCGGAATCATAGGTGCTTTGCCTGGGGTCATCGGAACACTGCAAGCAATGGAAGTCATTAAAATCATCACAAATATTGGTAAACCCTTAGTGGGAAAAATTCTTCTCTACAATGGATTACTAGCGCAATTTCGTATTGTTACCTATAAGCGGTCAGGTTCTAATGCAAATGCAGAAACCATAAAGGTTTGCGTATAAAAATTTTTGAAGACGGGAAAAATACGACAAGCAAAACCATATTCAACTATCTCTTCCCCATGCTTAACAAGCATTTCATATATCAGTGCTTTAACAACCTTCAAATTATGACCGATGAACAGACAACCTAAATGATATCCTTGCTGTAGATGACATAAAAAATCCGTACTCTATTCCTGCACACCTACACAAAGAAAAAAGGTTAGCTTATCGCACATAATAGAGCGCTGTGTAGAGAAAATGATTGCATGTAGGAGAACAATATTCTGCCTTTGTCTACCATGGAAAAACGCCTACGAATAACGTAGCGGAGAAAAGACACAAGGCAAACCTCATGCAAATCTTCAATATGTTAATAGTCTTCTCTTTTCCGTATCCTTACAACTTCTGAGAAAGTTTTTTCCTCTACACTATTGAATAAAAGCAAAATTGCATTTTTTCAAAAAAATCAGAAACTGTGTTCGGTGCAATAAATCAGATTTAACAGAACAACACTCTGTATAATTTCAGTGTACTTCTTCAGTAATTTACAATATACAACGTTTCTGGTCACAGATTGGCCTGTTTTTCAGGAGAACATCCTGATCGTTTTCTTAATCTATAGAACTTCAAAAACAATCACGTTAATTGTATTTAGCACATAGTTTTTTCAAAACAGATTGGCCAGAGAGCAACATCTACCTGATTGTGACTAACCAACACAGGAAAAAAAGTTAAAGTTGGTAATACAAGGTAAGAGGATAGTGAAATTTTTCAGGGATAAAATAGATAATGCTTAACACCGCTATTGAAAACATTCTTCCGCTAAAAGATACAGCACCAATGATGCCAGAAATATTTTGGGTTTGTTTTTGGTTAAATTCTGAAAAAAATAAAGAGCAATACACATAAGGGCAAAAAAAATATTTATAGAATTCTTAATATTTTTATCAAATACGTGATACTTAGACATCAGTAAATTAGAAAAACATTGCGCTGAGGAGGATCCGGTGTGACAAAACATGAGAACCAGCATCTGTGAACTGTTGAAGTAATTAATCTTTCTACCAGAGAGTATTATTAGTTGCCAAAAGTGGTAAATAACCTAAATACTGGCGCTAAAAAAACACATTAGAAAAGTGGATCATGCTTCCCCCACGGGGTTCTGAAATATCCAGAGCGTTTCCTTAGCATTTTGCAAGATCATCTCTGTTTTTATCCCTTTATTCACAGATTTTTTGCTTCAGGAACAATAAAAAATACAAAGAAAATTGTTCCCATCATCATGCATGATGATAACATATCCCATGAAATATTGCTTGGTATAATATATCGTTGCAATTCCTATGATCCCGCTGATAATGCCATCAAAAGAGTTTGTTTAGTGAGGGAAGTGCGCATAATGCGAAAAGCGATCTTGTCTGTTGCCCAGAGAATAGTAAATTCAGCCGTCAATGGCGCTAACAATGAGACAAGACCGCTGTGCATAGAGAATTTGTGCAATCACGAGCACTATCATATTGGAGCTGGAAGACAGAGAAGATAAAACGCTCCTATCATAAAAACTCCAGCTGTGACAGAGTATCTACGTCAATATCTGTCAACTAAAACGGTATAAGGAAAATCAAGAAAAAACAATTACCGAAAAGGCAACTTAAACAAAGCCTATTTGGAATATGGTAACCTCATAGATATTAGAAAAATAGCGTGATAAACACCGACGTATCGCATAGTAAGATCTATGGGTTACAGCAAATGTTCGAGGTTTGTTCATTTTTTGTTCCGCAAACTTTACAGTGGGAGTTCTTTTTTAGAGAATGCTCTTCTGTGAAAAGTTTGCTACTTTATGTTCCCACATAGCGATTCGCTGCAAGTGGATCGCTATAATCACCCAAAATTTAAGAGCATCATCACACACACAGCAGCTGAAAAAGCATTTACGGGATGAAACGTCGAAGCCTTAAAATCATCATTAATAGCAGTGCAAACCTCATAAATTAAATCATCTCTTTTTGGAAGGAGATTTCTTGTAAATGAGCTGCATGCATAGTAGCCTGTTTTTCTAGGTGTTTAAAAAAGTTCAAACACAGCAATGTCATTGACATAACCGAAATTTATATAAGCTTGTTGATTTTTTACACACTATTCATTTATCCATGGTGCTAGATGGCTAGGTTCATCAGCAAAAATGATCCACAAATTGGCTCTGGGCAATTTTTTGATATCTTCTTTCGCAGTAATCGATGTAATTCACTAACCTATATTTGACCGTTTCTTCGTGTCAGCTCACGTCGAAGAACAATTATCTTAGGAATTTCTCTTGCTCAGTGAAAGGAATTTGTCTGGTAAGGCTGGTTATCTCGATCACATCATTGTCAACAAGAATGAATTTTTCTACACCAGAAAATGCAAATATTGCCGATACATGATTACCGATTCCGCCACATCCTAAAATGACCAACACTTTTTATGAAAGGGTGTGTTGAACAAACTCTGGATCCATACCGTAACTTTGATAATGGAAATAATTTCTGGAATACAGATATTGGAGATATTGTCTGATGTCTCTGCTAAAATAAGAAAATGGTTAGAAAAAAGAAAGTTAAATGCGTGGCTAAAGTCTTCCCTTAACATAATTGACGATAGCAAATTATAAGTTGCTTCTGCCACCTTTTTCTCAATCCATCGCGCGGCAAAAAATGCAAAGTTCTCCCAATCTTTTTTCTTGTTAATAACAAACTGCTTTGAACCAGTGCTAAAAATTGCGCCCTCTTTACGGATAAGAACACGGGTATATTTTCCTAAAATATACTGCTGTCTCATTATCCCCCACTTATTCATTATAACAAACTTTTCCCTGGAAAATCATTCCAAGGGAAAAAATTCTTCTTATCAATTACAACATATATGATCCATAACATCCTCTCCTCATACTTATGTATCTCCGTTATTCATCGCTCATGAATATTCTCACACAAACACTCATGTCGCTGCTTAAAAAACAGAAAATACCCTAATACATATTAAAACTCTCTCTTGTATTCGGAAGATAAGCGAAGCTTAGTTTTATCGATCTTTATCTTCTATGGCACTTAGTTGGTTCATCTCAATAAAATTCAAATGGCGTACCACACAACTATTTATTCACTTTCTTTGATAGAGCGCCTGTTGGAAATAGTAACAATTTTATTTTCAAGTAAAATTCTCAATGGAATTTTATCTAATGCTTGTATTTTCCAACTTCGATTGGATTGTTTTGACTCAATCAACCATAGGCATATTTTGTTTTATTGCCAACGAGGGAGAAAAAAGGAATAAAGACAGAATCTCTGTCACTAATACACAATTTTAAATGATTATTGAACTCAACGCATTCCCTCACCTCTTTATCTCATAAATTTTGGATAACAAGCTTTTGCACTTTATATAAAAATAACGTGTGCCAATGATAAACCAACGCGCTAAAAGCAAATACCTACATAGTTTTGTATTATGTAGTGGATTTTACCATGCAGCAACCGGCAAATTGATTGGGTACATTAAAAACACATTGAAACCCTAATTACATCTCTTCCTAGAAGGCTTTATTTCTTAAATAACTTATCTTTGGTCTGACTTGATTTACTTTCTTTATTGTCCATTGGTAAAGGAACAGGATGATCGGATAAATTGCGTAAATAAAGTAAAAGATCGGCACGATCTTGATCATTTTTGATCCCACGAAAAGACATAATTGTTCCTGGAAATGCTTCACGCGGTGATCGCAAATAACGATCCAAAGTCATAAAATCCCATTTTTTATCAGAGTTGGCACGCAAAACCCTTGAATAGGCAAAACCTTTTCCGGACGCCAAGGGGCGGTTAACTATCTCCCAAAGTGGTGGCCCAACACGACTAGATTCATTGCGTCCAGAGGTATGGCATATAGCGCATTGGTGAAAAATTTTACGCCCATTTTCAAGATTGCCTTGTTGAAGACGATCTTTTAGTGACGAAGAATTATCAGGTACCTTCTTTTTTTCTGAGAATGCATCATTTTTTGTCGCTGTATGAGACGGTTGAACCGATGTAGAATTATCGTAAATCATATAACTAAGCGTGGAAATTCCTACCAAAATAGCCAACACAAAGAGGAAAGCAAAAATAAAATAGACGACTGTGGATCGATTCATAAAAATTCCAAATATTTATATTTTTATCACCGCTTTTAATTTAAGCTTTTTCCATATAATACTCAACATTATAAACGCAGCACACACGGCATTTGGAACTTTGCAATGGCACTTGAACCGATTATTCTTATTCCCGCCCGGATAGGCTCAACTCGTCTACCTCAAAAAGCTCTCGCTGAAATTGCTGGAAAGCCGATGATTGTTCATGTTGCAGAACGAGCAAAAAAAGCTACATTGAGTCGAACCATTGTTGCCACAGATCATCATGATATCGCTAAGACCGTTACGGCTTATGGACATGAATGTATCATGACATCTTGTGATCATGAATCTGGCTCTGATCGCATTTATGAAGCTTTAGCGCGTATTGATCCTAAAAAACGCTATAATGTCATTTTGAACCTACAAGGTGACCTGCCAACGATAACGCCTCATGAAATCATCAATGCCTTGCGCCCCTTAGAAAATAGCCTCACTGATATTGCAACCTTGGGCGCTAAAATTGTTGAGGAAGATGAAAAAATAAATCCAAATGTCGTCAAAATCATTGGCACACCGCTTTCTCAAAATCGCCTTCGTGCTCTTTATTTTACCCGTGCAACAGCACCTTATGGAGATGGTCCTCTTTACCACCATATTGGAATCTATGCCTACCGCCGTGAAGCGCTTGAGCAATTTGTAGCCCTCAAGCCATCGCCGCTTGAGAAATGTGAAAAACTTGAACAATTACGCGCATTAGAGCATAACATGCGTATTGATGTAGAAATAGTGGATACAATCCCCTTAAGCGTCGATACACAACGCGATCTTGAAAGGGCACGAAAAATTTTAGCATGAAAATACTTAAAAAAACCAATAAAATTTCTTTCCAAGGAGAATACGGCGCCAATTCTCATACAGCATGCCTTAATATGTTTCCAAATATGGATGCTGTACCCTCTGCTACTTTTGAAGATGCGCTCAACTTAGTAGAAAATGAGCAAGCTGATCTTGCTATGATTCCTATTGAAAATACTCTTGCTGGCCGTGTTGCGGATATTCATCACCTCTTACCGCAATCTTCCCTTTATATCATTGGGGAATATTTTTTTCCTATCCATTTTCAACTAATGGTTTTACCAGGTGTTACACATGACGAAATTAAAACCGTTCATAGCCATACACATGCTCTGGCACAATGCCGAAAAATCATACGTGAAAATGGCTGGGTACCTGTCGCTTCTGCAGACACAGCTGGAGCTGCAAAATTTATTAAAAAAGATGCAAAGCGTTCACAAGCAGCCTTAGCGCCTCTGATTGCAGCAGAACTCTACGGACTTGATGTTATTGAAAAAAATGTTGAAGATAGTCCTCATAATATTACCCGTTTTGTCATTCTTTCACGTTCTCAAAAACCTGTACCAAAACCAAAAAATGGCGAAAAAATTATCACAAGTCTTCTTTTTCGCGTACGCAATGTCCCTGCAGCCCTTTATAAAACATTGGGAGGATTTGCTACAAATGGTATTAATATGACAAAATTAGAGAGCTACCAAATTGATGGAAATTTCAATGCAACACAGTTTTTCGTTGATATTGAGGGGCATCCTGAAGATCCCATGATGAAGCTCGCTCTAGAAGAACTCGCTTTCTTTTCTGCTGAATTACGCATTATCGGTATTTATCCTGCTAAAAATGATCGAACGCTAGATGCGTGAAGAATAATTAAAGTGTATAATTTTTCGTGAATCGCACAAGACATCATCAAAATGCTGCAATACAACTCTCTTTGGAAAAACATGTCTCTTTTTTACTAAAACACCTTCGTAATGGCATCGAGGAAGAAAATGAGCAACAGCACCTGTGAGTGGAATATTTAAATTATCCTAATAACATTCTTCTATGAGTTAGATAATAAAGGATACGCGTTCAGAAAAAATAAGAAAGACAAGTATCAAAACACAACTTCATTTTGTTATCCTATTTCTCTCATATAGGTTGAAAACACATATCATGTTTTACGATAATTTATCGCATAGGTATGACTATAAATACTGCTGTTTAGATTATAAAATAATCTAAATTTCCCTCATCATACATTAAACAGCAGCGATTCGATTGTATATTAGATCAAAGAAATATTCAAGATGATTTTTATAAAGCTGCAAAATACAATTTCACCGTGGTTTTTGCATCAAATTTAATCTTTTATATTTACGAAAACTAATTTATGATGCTCGTGTTTTCGGATATAAAGGGGAAAAGTAATGAAAAAAATCTTCACTCAAGGACTATTGGCCGCTAACATTTTCGTTTTCTCCAGTGTCGCATTTGCTGGATTTGGCGAGAAAAAGTGGGATTTTGCGCCGGGTGAAAGTGTCACAATTGGTGTATCTGATACAATACATCAAGGTGTTGAATACTCTTGCAAAGCATTTAAACCCAAGAAAGCATCATTTACTTTATCATACTCTTCCCCCTCTGACTTGGACAAATTAAAAATTGTTGCTGACGATGAGAAGAAAATAACACATGATAAAGAGCATAAGATCTTTACACTTAAAAGTATAAAATCTCTCGATATAAGCTTCCCTTCATCAGGAAATTATGTTTTTAAAAATATTGCTAAGAAGAAGATTATTGGAACGAATTGCAGTACAGGAGATTACGATTGATAGCATCTCCGATAGCATTTAGGTTCACATAGAATTATGCAATCGCTGAGATAAAACTTTTTTCAAAATCGGGCGTGCTATGTGGTGGATTGTTGATGCCCGGTTTTTTGTTTTTTTAAACTCCTAGTGTTTGTATCTAAAACTAAATATAAATGATTTTTGTAGCCAATTAATTTGTTTGTATTTTCATTATAAAAGCAACTTTTTAATAATGTTATCGCATCCATTTTTGCCGCGAAATCATATAAAAATTCTTAAAAACTATATCATATATAAACAAAAAAAATAAAAATCCTGCCTTGAATCCGTATGTGTGTTTCACATCTTGTCGCCATATAGAGTAACGATGTAAAATGGTAAATATATTCTGTTAACAATACGATACATATCGCAACGTACATGTGCGAGGCACTAACTTCACTTTTTCTCTCACTATTCGAGAATTCATTAACCATTTAAATCGATATCGTACAGACTACGCCCAATATTCCGCAATGATATTTGTTCTTTGGTTATCAATTTCAATCAATTGAATAACCTGTATACTTCATATAGTTTTTTTGCAATAAACTTTCCATAATTCATTGAAAAAATTAAGAAAATACTCCGCACTAAAACCTTTAAACAAACATTGGTCAATGAGCATCTCCTTAATGTTGAACGAAAAACTGTTTTTTCATATCAAATTAATACAATGAACTACTTCAATAAAATTGATAAATCTCCATCCTCTTTGTCACCCGTAATGCAAAAATTAGGCACAACAGAAAAAATTCAGTTGTTCTCTTCATATTTTTTGTTTCTTGGCTTGATTTTTCATTTTAAATCGACAATATGAACGTGGGAGGTTGGTGGTGGACGAACTGCTCGCCAACTGGGTCAGGTCTGGAAGGAAGCAGCCCCAACGAGTTATGGTACGGGTCATCGTACTGGCCTCCTATTTTGTTGAATAAGTCATGTTTTTGCTGTTTTTCAGTGAAACGTTTCGGATTTTTAGAGTTGCGTTGCGCACGCAGCAAATAAAGAAGATGAGCTGTCTTTGAAAAGATTGTCATAATTCTTTCAAAAAATAAATTGATTGAGAAAAGATCCTTTTATATTAGACTACAGTGTTAACCTGTGCTTTTATATTACTGAAATATACGCATAAAGAGCTTCAAAGTTGGAATCGTTGATGGAAAATATGCCGGTAGAAGCAACCTATCGTGTTCTTGCTCGCAAATATCGACCTCAAAATTTTTCTGACCTCATTGGTCAAGAAGCGATGGTACGCACCCTCGCGAATGCTTTTGAAAAAGGACGCATTGCACAAGCGTGGATGCTAACAGGGATTCGTGGAGTGGGTAAAACTACAACAGCACGTATTTTGGCACGTGCACTTAACTACAAAACGAAAGATATTGACCAACCAACAATCGTATTGAATACAATTGGTGAGCATTGCACAGAAATCATTGAAGGACGCCATATCGATGTTATAGAAATGGATGCAGCTTCACATACAGGTATTGATGATATTCGTGAAATTATTGAACAAATACGTTACCGTCCTGTTTCGGCTCGCTATAAGGTTTATATTATTGATGAAGTGCATATGCTTTCAACACAGGCATTTAACGGTTTATTGAAAACACTCGAAGAACCACCTTCCCATGTAAAGTTTATTTTTGCAACAACGGAAATTCGCAAAGTTCCGATTACAATCCTTTCTCGTTGCCAACGTTTTGATCTGCGGCGTATTGAATCAGCAGTTTTGGTCGCTCATTTACACCAAATTGCCCAACAGGAGAGCGTGGCAGCAGAAAATAAAGCACTCTTTATGATCGCACGTGCTGCAGAAGGATCTGTACGTGATGCACTGTCCATTTTTGATCAAGCGATTGCTCATAGCAATGGCAACGTTAGTGCTGTTGCAGTGCGTGCAATGCTAGGTTTAGCTGATCAAGCGCGTATTATTGATCTCTTTGAGTTCATCATGAAGGGCGATGTGGTAAATGCATTGCATGAATTACGCAACCAATATGATGCAGGTGCTAATCCCCTTACTATATTGACAGAACTGGCCGATTTCAATCATCTGGTTACACGTTTGCATTTTACTCCAGAAATAGCTGAAAATCTCTCGCTTACTGAAGAGGAACGTTTAAGAAGCTTAGATTTTTCACAAAAACTTTCCATCCCTGTTTTGTCCAGAAATTGGCAAATGTTGCTCAAAGGCTTACAGGAAGTTAGTCAAACCGCGCGTCCACTTCAAACAGCTGAAATGCTCCTGATTCGTCTTGCTTATGCTTCAGATCTTCCGACTCTTGATGAGGCTTTAAAAAAGCTTGAGCAAGAAAAAACTTCTCTTACAGTCGTCGAAAATTCTTCTCATCAAAAATCCACAAGTGCGGATAGTACAACAAAAACGGCAACTGTAGATGCTCATTCTTTTCCAAACGTTTCAAATACGTCAACAAATCAACCAGATTTACCCTTGAAAAATCAATTGAACCAAACCTTAAAATCAAAAGATTCAGTCAAAATTGACACTCTCAAAAACAGTAGCACCCCTCAACTAACAGAAACTCTTGAAATTTCTCCGTTTGTTGTCCCGTCTAAACATATTGCAAATTTACCGCATTCTTCTCAGAAAACAACAAAAGAGATTACTGAACCACAGCCCGCAGTTATTAATTCCTTGCACGATATTGTTAAATTAGCTGAACACTATAATGAGATTTCTTTCAAACTCCTTGTTAAAGAATTTGTTCACCCTGTATCTTTTAAACCAGGGCATATTACCTTAAGACTTGCTGAAAATGCTCCACATTCACTTGCACGTGATATAGAAAAAAAGCTTTTCCAATGGACAAAAAAACGCTGGACTGTAACCTTTGTTAATGAAGGAGGGGGACAAACTCTACAAGAAGAAAGTTTGGCCATCCAGAAAACTCTTTTTTCCAATGCACAAGCAGATCCTGATATCGCAAAAATACTTGACTATTTTCCAGAAGCAAAAATTGTCGATATTCGTTTGAATAAACAGGAAAACGATTTTGATTTAATTCCCAATAACTTTAAAAATGCTGATATTTGTAAAAATGAAAGCGATATTAATGATGAATAAGGATACCCATTCCTATGCGTGAAATGATGAACATGATGAAAAAAGCCAAAGAAGTGCAAGAAAAAATGCAAAAAATCCGAGAGGAAATAGCGAATATGCAGGCCATTGGCTCTGCAGGCGGTAGCCTTGTTAGCATTACCTTAAATGGCCAAAATGTCATAACAGCAGTGCAAATTGATCCTTCATTGCTCAAACCTGAAGAAGCTGAAATCCTTGAAGACTTGATTATGGCAGCCTATAATGAAGCCAGAGCGAAAATTGAAGTAGCTATAGAAGAAAAAACCAAAAGCATAACAGCAGGGATACCTCTCCCACCAAGCTTCAAACTTCCGTTCTAATGAACTGAATTTTACCTAATCATTTGGAATAAGAGTATGTCTAAACACATCGCAGGACCTGAAATTGAGCGTCTTATTCAGCTTTTAGCGCGAATACCAGGTCTTGGTCCACGTTCGGCACGTCGTGCTGCACTTCATCTCATAAAAAAAAAAGAAGCATTACTGGAACCTTTAGGAGCGGCAATACAAGTAGCTGTAGACAAAGTCGGTATTTGTTCTGTTTGTGGAAATGTAGACACAACTGACCCCTGTTCAATTTGTACAGATCCCCGCCGAGATACTACAATGATTATTGTTGTTGAGGATATTGCTGATCTTTGGGCTCTTGAGCGCGCAAGAATTTTAGCCGCACGTTATCATGTCTTAGGTGGCCGGCTATCTCCCTTAGATGGAATAGGGCCTGATGAACTCAATATCACTTCTTTGATACAACGTGTTGTACAAAATCCAATTACAGAGATTATTCTCGCTGTGAATGCCACAGTTGAAGGACAAACAACAGCTCACTACATTACTGATCAGCTCTCTCATTTCTCAGTTAAAATTACGCGACTTGCCCATGGAGTGCCTGTAGGAGGTGAATTGGATTATCTTGATGATGGAACATTAGCTGCTGCCTTACAAGCAAGAACCAATCTTTAAAACTACCCTCACCTGTCTGTTGTTCTTTTTATCCATCATTATTTTATTCTGTAGGAAAACACCCGAAATGCGCAAGAAAAGCCACTCCTTTCTGAACTATTTTGAACCTGGTGTTCTAGCATACCTGCTCATATCTGCCTTAGCTTATGGTTTAGAAATTATCGAAAAACAGTTTTTCGTAAAAACATGGATTGAAAGCCTTGTTTTAGCAATCTTCTAGGGTCTATTATCCGTAGTTATTTTACTTTTCCAGAATATTTTCAAAAAGGTATAAATTTTTGCGCAAAAACGTTTCTCGAAATTGCTATTGTTCTTCTAGGTGCAGGCACTAGCATCCATGCCGTTCTTTCAGCCGAATGGAATTTGCTTACTGGCATCGTATTCATTGTATTTGTAACTATTTTCATCGGTTTTGCCATTGAGCAACTTTTTAGACTTTCCCCACATTTAGCAATGCTAGTTGCATATGATAATGCTATCTGTGATAATTCAACTATTATTACGACTGCACCTGTCATTAATGCAAAACACGAAGATGTAGTCGCGTCAATTGCCTTTACCGCTCTTTTAAGCGTTGTTATCATTTTGCTTTTACCATTTTTACAACTGGTTTTGAATTTATCATTTAGTCAATACGGCGTGCTTGCAGGCATGGTTGTTTATGCTGTACCACAAATTTTGACAACAACAGCACCAATATCATTCGTGAGCGTTCAAATCGCAACAATTGTCAAGTTAGTGAAAGTTTTAATGCTAGGTCCTGCTATTTTTATCCTATGCATCATCTACCGTCGATCAGCACAAACACATTTTCGTTTACACACTCTCGTCCCATGATTTACCATTGACTTTGTTATCATGATGCTCATTCGTTCAAGCAGGATTATTCCTGAAACAGTTGTTAACCCGATCAAACTTATTGCTCAATTGTTCACCGTTATCTCAATGGCAGCATTGGGATTAGATGTTGACATTTATTCATTAAAAAAGCAGGACGGCGGATTATTTTAACTTCAACCTGTTCCATAATAATTCTTGCTGCTTGCAGTCTTATTATGATAGAATCAGTTAGTTTGCACTGCATAATATTTTAAAACTGCATCTTTTAAAAATATTACAAAACAAACAATACAGCAATATTTTGTGTATCACATCGTTCAACGAGAATATTTTTATGCTTATCCTTGCTATAGACACTGCTTCAATCTATTGTGCTGTTGCGCTTGTTCGGCATAAATCTGTTATTGCCCATATCAGTGAACGCATAAATACAGGACACGCTGAAAGACTCATTGGGCACATTGCACAAGTAACTGACCAAACTAACATTACTCTTAATCAAGTTGATCGCATTGCTGTCAATATTGGACCTGGATCATTCACTGGTGTGCGTGTAGGTGTTTCAACAGCAAGAGCTTTGGCATTAGCGCTCAAAATACCAGCTATTGGAGTAAGTGCACTTGAGGCATTAGCAGCACAAACAAATAATCAAAACACTAGATCAGCAATCACTGTTGTTATCGAAGCAGGAAGAGATATGTTCTATCATCAAAATTTCAAAGAAGATCTCACCCCTTTTGGGGCTCCAGAACTAAAAACAATAGAGAATATCCTCGACGATTTACCACAGCAAACGATATTAACCGGTCCAGCAGCTGATATCGTTGGACTGCATATTAGAAACGGTAAATTAAACAGAAAAATCGTACAAGATCAAATCTTTCGCGAAGCAGCTGATGTTGTAAGTTATGCCCACCTTGCTGCAAATAAAAAACCTCAAGATTCGCCCTGTCCACTCTATTTACGCAGTGCCGATGCAAAAAAACAAACAGGTTTTACTTTACCACGAAAAAAATGATGTCTCAATTTTCGTTGACAAATAAATATTTTGAGATTGCTCCGCTACAAATTGATGACAGCGCTCCCCTTCATGAAATTTATCAGAATTGTTTTATCCCTGCTTGGGAAAAACAAGCTTTTGATAATTTTTTACAAGATCACTCCATCTTTGGATATAAAGCCTCTCTCATTGGTGAACCAAATCAAATTTTGGGCTTTTGCCTATGCCGTCTTATTCTTGATGAAGCGGAAATCATTACAATTGCTGTCCAACCTCATTTCCATCGAAAAGGAATTGGCACCTTGCTTCTTGATAGTATACTTCGCCATCTTCACCACGAAGGAACTATAAAACTCTTCCTAGAGGTAGAAGAAACGAATCTTTCTGCTTTGAATCTTTATCAACATTTCAAGTTTGAAAAGATTGCTAAACGTCTCGCCTATTACCAATCAAAAGACAGTCGCACAGATGCGATCGTTATGCAAAAAACTTTTAAGCAAATAGATTGAGATTTATGTAAAAAACATTTAGACATGCGCTATGAATAAAGTAAATCCTAAAAATATACCTCCCATTTCTCCTAAAAAGGTTTTTATCAAAACCTATGGATGTCAAATGAATGTTTATGATAGCCAACGAATGACTGACAGTCTTAGTTCACAAGGTTATGTTACGACACAAACACCAAACGATGCCGACCTTATTCTTGTTAATACTTGTCATATTCGTGAAAAAGCAGCAGAAAAACTCTATTCTGATCTTGGACGTTTGCGTGTGATGCGTCAAGAACGAACACCTGATAAACCTTTGATGATTGGTGTAACCGGTTGTGTGGCACAAGCTGAGGGAAGTGAAATTTTGCGCCGTGCTCCGACAGTGGATCTCATTATTGGTCCACAAATGTATCATCGCTTGCCAGATTTATTAGAAAAAGCCCAAAAGGGGAAAAAAATTATCGAAACAGACTATGCTGTTGAAGATAAATTTGCGCATTTACCACCTCATAATAAACGCGCTGTAAGAAACCGAGGCGTTAGTGCATTTTTAACAGTGCAGGAAGGTTGCGACAAATTTTGCACTTTTTGTGTTGTTCCTTACACACGTGGTGTCGAAATATCGCGATCTGTCGAGCAAATTACCGATGAAGCGCACCAACTCATTGAGGCGGGCGTTAAAGAAATTACACTTCTTGGCCAAAATGTGAATGGTTGGCATGGACAAGGCACTAATGGTAAGGCTTGGCGCCTTGGCGACCTTCTCCATCATCTTGCCAAATTAGATGGTTTAAAGCGCCTACGTTACACAACCAGCCACCCACGAGATATGGATGATAGCCTTATTGCAGCACACCGAGATCTTGACATATTAATGCCTTACTTGCATCTCCCTGTTCAATCAGGTTCAGATCGCATCTTAAAAGCAATGAACCGTCAACATAAAAGCATTCATTATCTTCGGCTTATCGAAAAAATTCGTACCGCGCGACCCGATATTGCTTTTTCAGGCGATTTTATTGTAGGATTTCCAGGAGAGACAGATAAAGACTTTGAAGAAACCATTAAACTTATTCAACAAGTACAGTACACTTCCGCTTATTCTTTTAAGTATTCACCACGACCTGGAACAGTCGGTGCAACAATGAAGAACCATGTTGACGAAACTGTAAAAGATAACCGTCTCCAACATTTACAAGTGCTTCTTCTTGAACAGCAAAACGCATTTTTGCGTTCTAAAATTGGTCAAACAACCGATGTTCTAATCGAAAAGGCTGGACGTCACTCGGGACAAATGGTAGGTCGTTCACCTTGGCTTTTACCTGTTGTCGTGGACATAGAAGCCTCTGCAGGCACCGTAGTGACAACCCATATTAAAAATGTAAGTTCAAACAGTTTTGTCGGTGAAATAGCAAATGTATAAGTATATTACCAATACCTTATTCATAATAAAAATTTTAGAAGACCCTTTTATTTTTCAAGAAAATGATTACATCTAAAGCCTATGCTCTATGGAAGATAGATTTTTTTATGAAGTTTATTTAAAAACGTGTGCAACGCTTATATAAATATGGGAGAATAGGTTGAAAAATTCAACCGAAAAGATCAAGCGCGTTAAAGAGAAAATAAATGCTGATCCTGAAAGTACGGGTATCTTAGAAAAAGCAAGCACATTGGATACTAACCATATTGTTTTAATTTTTAAAAATAACAAATATGCGAAAGCGGTTTTTGGTAAACTCGACGAAAATCTTGCTTATATCGAACGAAAACTCGGACTGAGCATTTATCCACGTGGTAATGAAGTTCTTATCCATGGAAATGTTGCTGCTATAAAACGTGCACAATATGTACTACAGCAGCTTTATGAACGTGCAAAAACACATCAAGAGCTCACTTTATCAGATACAGAAGGAGCGATTGCTATGGCAAATTTTCTACAAAAACAGCAAGAAGCCTCAACAATAACCCAACCTGCAAAAAAACGCATCCCTGCACGATTAAGCACTCATAAAAAAACAGTCCATGCTAGAACCCCAACACAGGATGCTTATATACGTGCAATGGAGCGTAGTGAACTTGTTTTTGGTGTTGGACCGGCAGGAACAGGAAAAACATATCTTGCTGTTGCTCACGCTGCAACGCTTTTGGAGCGTGGTATCATTGAACGAATTATCCTCTCACGTCCAGCCGTTGAAGCTGGAGAGCATCTTGGCTTTCTTCCCGGTGACCTCAAAGAAAAAGTCGACCCATACTTACGTCCACTTTATGATGCCATTTATGATATGATGCCAGTCGAAAAAGTAGAACGCATTTTGGCTTCTGGTGTCATAGAAATTGCCCCGCTTGCTTTTATGCGCGGGAGAACACTTAACCATGCAGCTGTTATTCTTGATGAAGCGCAAAACACCACACCCATGCAAATGAAAATGTTCCTCACACGTCTTGGAGAAGGAACGCGTATGATCGTCACCGGTGATGTAAGCCAAATTGATTTGCCTACCGGACAAAAATCAGGTTTAATTGAAGCAATACGCATTTTATCACAGATAGAAAATATTATAATCGTTCGTTTTAATGAAAAGGATATTGTGCGCCATCCTCTTGTTACCGCTATTGTTCGTGCCTATAATCATGATTCTAGTATACAAATTCAAGAAATGCCATCTTCAAGCGCTTCATCAAAAAGTGGGTTCAATTTTTCATGATTACCATTGATATAGCTGTTGAAAGTTCTGGGTGGAATGACAAAGAAACGCTTTATAATATCACTGAAAAAGCATTAACAACAACAATGCATCATCTTTCATTAGAAAATGTCGTAAGCGAAGTAAGCCTGCTTTTTACGAATGATAAACACATGGCACAGATTAGTGCGCAATGGCGTGGCAAAAATAAACCCACCAATGTATTGTCCTTTCCTGCTTTTCCACTTAAAATTGGACAAACTCCCGGACTCATGCTCGGTGACATTATTATTGCGCGAGAAACTATTTTACTTGAAGCAAAAAATGAGGGAAAGTTATTTCAAGATCATTTAACACATATGATTGTACATGGTGTTCTGCATCTGCTTGGCTATAGTCATGAAACAGATGATGAAGCTCATCAAATGGAAAAGCTTGAAAGAGAAATTCTTCGAAAGCTTTCCATAAACGACCCCTATACTGAAATGTCTTAAAAATGATAAAAATTAGCTTTTGAAATTAATAGCACCGTCATACAATTTAAAAATTCTTATGCCTCTATTACAAAAAGAAAGTTTGAAGATTTCAAAATCATGGCAAACAAAATAAATGTACCAAATGACAATCAAACATCTTCTAATATCGAAGTTTCCTCATTTTCCCAGGAAAATCAAAAATACTCCCTGATGAATCATTTATTTTCGTTTTTACGTGGACGCAACTCTACATCACTGCGCGATAATCTTACCGTTGCACTTACTACTAACAATGAAAAAGACACTACTTTCTTCTCACCTGAAGAACGCACTATGTTGCATAATATCTTACACTTGCGTGAAGCACGTGTTGATGATGTTATGATTCCGCGTTCTGAAATCAAAGCATTAGAAATAAATACCCCACTTGGAGAAGCTCTTCAATGTTTTGCAAAAATTGGCCATTCTCGTATACCTGTTTATGCTGAAACTTTAGATGATCCACGAGGAATGATCCATATCCGCGATATTCTTAATTATGTGAATTGCTTTATTATTAACTCAGTCCAGATTGAGCAAAAATCCGATTCAATTCAGTTAAATCATACGCATTTGCACACCCCAATTGGTGAATTAGATCTGATTAGAACAGTTCTTTTTGTTCCAAGTTCCATGCTAGCAAGCAAATTATTAACACGTATGCAAACAACACGAACACAGATGGCTTTGGTTATTGATGAACATGGGGGTACGGACGGTTTAGTTTCAATGGAAGACATTGTCGAATTGGTCGTTGGTGATATCGAAGACGAACACGACGATGTAGACAATGCAATCGTGCGCGAGCCTAATAATAAATGGCTCGTGGATGCAAAAACCGAATTAGAAGATGTAGAAAAAGCTCTTGGTCCTGATTTCATTGTAGGAGAACATGGTGATGAAGTGGATACTATTGGTGGTCTAATTGTCTCCATTCTTGACCGCATTCCTGCAAAAGGTGAGGTTGTTGAAGCCGTACCTGGTTATCGATTCCGTATTTTAGAAGCTGATAAACGTCGGATTAAGAGATTACGTATTTTTCGCATTCCAGAAAATGAGAATTTTAAAAAAAATGCCTCCTTTGAAAAATAATCAAGCGTTTTTAAATAATTTCACATCTTTTTTATTTTCCATAACTGGTTGGAAACGGCAGATGTGGATATTTCTGTGTGGTGCATTAACATCTCTTGCACTTCCACCCTTTTATTTAACCCCCCTCTGCTTCTTAGCTTTTCCTCTTTTTATTGTTCTCCTTGACTCAATCCATACCATCAAAAACAATAGCAAACGCTTTCTCACTTACGCCCTGAGTTGTGGAATATTTGGCTTTAGCTATTTTATTTGCAGCCTTTGGTGGATGTGTAATGCTTTGTTAACAGACCCTGTTGCTTTTGGTTGGGCGGTGCCATTTGCTATTTTTGGTCCTCCTCTTTACCTTTCTCTTTATTGGTTTTTTGCTGGTTTCATTGTCGGTTTATTATGGACAAAAGGAATAGCACGCTTTTTTGTCTTAGCCTTTGCACTAGGATTGGCAGAGTGGTTGCGCGCATTCCTATTTACGGGCTTTCCTTGGAATGCTCTTGGTTATACAGCTATGCCAACCCCTATGTTTATGCAATCCGATGCGATTGTTGGACTTTACGGAATGAATATTCTTGCTGTCTTGGTCTACAGTTTGCCCACTGTTTTATTAACAAATGAAAAAAATAAATTCGCTCTTTTTCTTTGTTTAGCACTTATATTCCTTCACAGTAGTTTTGGATTTTATCGTCTCAATGCTGTGGCCAACACAGCAGATGCCTCAAAAAATAGTTACTGGGTGCGCATTGTTCAGCCTTCTATCCAGCAAAACATAAAATTAAGTAATACAACACGAGAAGCTATATTTGCAGCTCATATGCGCTTAAGTGAAACACCAACAGCCAACCACAATCCAGAACCCGACTTTATTGTATGGCCAGAAGCGTCCATTCCTTATCTTATCTCTGATAACTCTGCAACCACAATGCACATTGCTTCTCTTCTAAAACCCAAACAATGGGCTATCATTGGTGCTATACGCGCTAATAATGATCCCCTCAATGCACAACAAATGCAATATTTTAATACAATTGCAGTTATTAACAATAAAGGTAATATTTTAAGCATTTCTGATAAACTTCACTTGGTTCCTTTTGGTGAATATCTTCCCTATCAAAGTTTATTAGAAAAAATTGGATTGCATATCCTTGCGGATAGTATTGGTGGATACAGTGCTGCGAGTGTGCGCAAAACTGTCATAATGCCAAATGGGTTTTCTTATCTTCCACTGATTTGTTATGAAGTAATCTTTCCCAATGAAATGGCTTTTAAAGGACCACCTCCTCAAGCAATCATTAATGTTACTAATGATGCATGGTTTGGTGTAACACCCGGTCCATACCAACATCTTCAACAAGCACAGCTTCGTGCTATTGAATTAGGAATCCCCCTCATACGAGCAGCCAATAATGGGATATCAGCTGTTATTGATTCTTATGGACGAATCATTGTAGCCCTCCAACAAAATGTTGTTGGTGTTATTGATTCGCCGATTCCATCACCCATTACCCCCATAGGAAGTAACAGATGCAGAACATTCTCTACTTTCATCTTATTTATTCTTATGCTATTGTGTCGCTTCGGTTTTGGTTCTACAAAACAGCTTAAATAATCAGATGCTCGTATACCACGGTACTATGTTGCGTACACTGGTATAATGTTGGGAAAAATGTTACGTGTTATTCTAATTATATGGTAAACTAACCTCATGTAGATCTGATGTTGGTTTAAGAGTGGGGTGCTGGAAATAAAGAGTTGTATTATGACCGAGACTAGAAAAAAACCTGATCCTATAGATATCTATGTTGGAACCCGTATACGTTTGCGTCGTAATATTTTAGGACTGACTCAAGAGAAATTGGGTGAAAAGTTAGGTATCACTTTTCAGCAAATTCAAAAATATGAAAAAGGTACAAATCGTATTGGTGCGAGTCGTCTTCAAGCAATTGCAGAAATTATGGATGTTCCTGTTTCTTATTTTTTTGATAAAGGCATTAGTACGCAACATGTAGAAGGCTTTGCTGAAAGTGACAACGAGTTCATGGATTTTTGCTCCAGTAGTGAAGGAATCCAGCTCATGCGTGCTTTTACTAATATATCCGATGCTAAGGTGCGTCGAAAAATTATTGACCTGGCAAAAGCACTTTCTGAAGAAGATATGACAAACAAGTTATAAAATAAAAGTTACATCTTTTCTCACTCATTTTATAAATCAGCATTGACGATTTGTCGTGGGATTGGCAAATAAGAGCAGCTTTAATAAACAATTGATAAACTATTGGTTTTCTTTTTGAAGGAGTTCCCATGCCGCATCAAGATTATCTTTTTACGAGTGAATCGGTATCGGAAGGGCACCCTGATAAAATTTGCGATCGTATTTCCGATGAAATCGTTGATATGATTTATAAAGAAGCTCAAAAAACCAGTACTGATCCATGGCTGGTGCGGATCGCTTGTGAAACCCTTGTCAGTGTAAACCGTGTCGTTATCGCTGGGGAAGTGCGTGTTCCTGATACACTCTTGAAAAGAGATAAAAATAAAAAATTTATCTACGATGAAATGGGATTTCCACTCATTAATCCTGCCCGTTTTCGTGCAGTAGCACGCCGTGCTATTCGTGCAATTGGTTATGAACAAGCAGGATTCCATTGGAAAACTGTTAAAATTGATGTCCTTTTGCGCCCACAATCAACTGATATCGCACGCGGAGTTGATAACGCTACAGATCGACATGGTGAAGAAGGAGCAGGTGATCAAGGTATCATGTTTGGATATGCTTGTCGTGAAACACCTGCACTCATGCCTGCACCAATTTATTATGCGCATAAAATTCTTAAACTTCTTTCTGCAGCCCGCCATAAGAATGAAGGAGAAACCGGAAAATTAGGACCAGACGCTAAAAGCCAAATAACAATACGATATGAAAATGGAAAGCCTATAGAGGTAACATCCATCGTTCTTTCAACACAACATTTGGATAAAAGTTGGGATTCCAATAAAGTACGTACAGTAGTTGAACCATATATTCGTCAAGCTTTGCAGGATATTTCTATTTCGGATCAATGCCGTTGGTACATTAACCCGACAGGAAAATTTGTTATTGGTGGTCCTCAAAGTGATGCAGGATTGACAGGACGCAAAATTATTGTTGACACTTATGGAGGTGCAGCACCCCACGGTGGTGGTGCTTTTTCAGGAAAAGATACAACAAAAGTTGATCGTTCTGCAGCTTATGCTGCACGCTATCTCGCTAAGAATATTGTTGCAGCTGATTTAGCGGAACGGTGCACCATTCAACTTTCTTATGCAATTGGCATTGCACAACCTTTATCCATTTATCTTAATCTCCACGGAACAGGAAAAGTCGATGAAAAAATTCTCGAAGCAGCTATCCGTAAAATAATGGATCTTTCACCAACGGGCATTCGAAAACATCTTGATCTCAATAAACCTATTTATACAAAAACAGCTGCCTATGGTCATTTTGGACGAAAGCCAAAACGTGATGGTTCGTTTTCATGGGAAAAAACTGATCTGATTAAAATACTTCAAACAATGATTAAAGTGCCATGATTGACCATGATGCGCGTATATGTAAAACTTTTTTTGGTCGCCGACAAGGAAAGCGGCTGCGAAACAGTCAGCTTGCGCGTATAGAAATGCTTCTCCCAACTCTTAAAATTGATTTAAATACTCTTCCACCCTTAGATTTAGCATCCTTATTTCCAAGCAAAGTAAAAGAAGTCCGCCTTGAAATTGGTTTTGGTGGAGGTGAGCATTTACTTCATGAAATGGAACATTTTCCACAAACTGGTTTTATTGGTGTAGAACCCTTTGTCAATGGCATGGCAAAAATATTGATGTCCCTTGAACAGCATCAACAGCATAAAAACAATATTCGCCTTTATGATGATGATGCCACACACCTCCTTGATTGGCTTCCAGATGCATCGCTTGATGGAGTAGACCTCCTTTATCCTGATCCATGGCCTAAAAAGAAACATTGGAAACGGCGTTTTATAAACATAAAAAATCTTAACCGTTTTGCTCGCATTCTTAAAACAGGAAAAAAATTCCGTTTTGCTAGCGATATAGATAGTTATGTAAACTGGACCCTCTACCATTGTGCACAACATAGTAGCTTTGAGTGGAAAGCAGGAAGTCCTCAAGATTGGAAAACCCCTTATCCGCTGTGGATAAGTACCCGCTATGAAGCAAAAGCTCTACACGAAGGACGAACCCCCACCTATCTTACCTTTATAAAAAAATAAACGGTGAAATGCTTTTCTTATAAATAGCTTGAAAAATTTTGAATTTAATAGTATCAACAATTAAATTCTTGGTCTTGTGATGAGGAGTGGGTCTTCAGATCCGCTCTTTTTTAATGCCATCAAACTGATGAAAACGACTTGGATCAAATGTATGAATGAAGCTGAAAAAATAAGTGATTTTGACGAACTGCTTCTGTTTGAAGAAGATGGCATCGAAGCACGTGTTGCTGCTCTTGTAATACCATTGCTTAAACCTCTAGGTTTTCGTTTAGTTCGCGTAAAACTTCTTGGTTTGAATGGTTTAACTCTTCAAATTATGGTTGAACGCGCTGATGGCTCTATGACCGTAGAAGATTGTGAGACTGTTAGTCGAACTGTTTCCCCTCTTCTTGATGTACAGAATATTATTGAACGCAAATACCATTTAGAAATCTCGTCTCCTGGAATTGATCGTCCACTGGTAAGAAAATCTGATTTTCTTCATTGGCAAGGGCATATTGCAAAAATTGAAACCAAAATAGCAATTGATGGGCGCAGAAAATTTCGTGGAACACTCAGAAATATCACGCAAGATGGGTTTACTTTAAACACTGATAAAGCTGCTTATGGAGAAGCCATGTATACCTTTATTCCTTTTTGTGATATCATAAATGCACATTTAGTGCTCACCGATGACCTTATTCGTGATGCATTGAAAAAAAATAAAGATTTAAGTCAACAATTAATTCCCGAAAGTAATTCTAACACCTCACAATAGACGCTAAATTACAAGAATTAATATCACTGGGAAATGCCTTATTGTGTGGCATAAAAAAGGAGAAAGTTGATGGCTACAAGCACTAACAGGCTTGAAATTTTACAAATTGCAGAGGCTGTTGCGCGTGAGAAGTCAATTGGCCGTGAA
Organism: Bartonella sp. B23; assembly: GCF_053793815.1. NCBI lineage: Bacteria > Pseudomonadati > Pseudomonadota > Alphaproteobacteria > Hyphomicrobiales > Bartonellaceae > Bartonella > Bartonella sp. B23. The sequence goes on along the minus strand of NZ_CP200033.1, from coordinate 137,052 downwards.
ATTGTCATTTCTGCAATGGCCGATGCTATTCAGAAAGCGGCGCGTTCTCGTTATGGTCAAGAAACCAATATCCGTGCCGAAATTAATTCCAAAACAGGTGAAATTAAATTACAACGTTTGCTTAAAATTGTAGATGTCGTTGAAGATTATACAACTGAAATTACTTTGTCTGATGCACTTAAACGCCAAGCGGACGCAAAAATTGGTGATTTTTTCTTTGATCTTTTACCTCCTATGGATTTTGGGCGTATCGCAGCGCAATCTGCTAAACAGGTTATTGTACAAAAGGTACGCGACGCAGAGCGTGACCAGCAATACGAAGAATTCAAAAATAAAATTGGTGAAATTATTTCTGGTACAGTAAAACGTGTGGAATATGGCAATGTTATCGTTGATCTGGGACGCGGTGAAGCTATCGTGCGCCGTGATGAATTAATTCCACGTGAATCTTTTCGCTATGGAGATCGCATTCGTGCCTTTGTCAATGATGTTCACCGTGAATCGCGCGGCCCACAAATTTTTCTTTCACGCACACATCCTCAGTTTATGGTAAAGCTTTTTACCACAGAAGTACCAGAAATTTATGATGGTATCATAGAAGTTAAGTCTGTTGCCCGTGATCCGGGTTCACGTGCTAAAATTGCTGTTGTCTCACGTGATGGTTCCATTGATCCAGTTGGGGCGTGTGTTGGAATGCGAGGAAGCCGCGTACAAGCTGTTGTTGCGGAGTTACAGGGCGAAAAAATTGACATTATTCCTTGGTCCCCTGATGCTGCAACATTTATCGTCAATGCGTTGCAACCCGCTGAAGTTTCCAAAGTTGTCCTCGATGAAGACGCAGAACGTATTGAAGTCGTCGTACCTGATGACCAGCTCAGTCTTGCTATTGGTCGACGTGGCCAAAATGTTCGTTTAGCCTCACAATTAACGGGGTGGAGTATTGATATCTTAACGGAACAAGAAGAATCTGAAAATCGCCAAAAAGAATTTACTGAACGCAGTAGATTGTTTATGGAATCCTTAGATGTTGATGAAATGATCGGACAAGTTATGGCATCAGAAGGCTTTTCCTCCATTGAGGAAATCGCCTATATTAATCTCGAAGAAATCGCCTCCATTGATGGTTTTGATCATGAAACTGCTGCTGAAATCCAAAACCGTGCGCGCGAATATCTCGAACATAAAGAAGAAGAGCTTGATGAGAAGCGTAAGAAACTTGGTGTTTGTGACGAATTGCGAACACTTCCTGGAATGACAAGTGCTATGATGGTTGCTGTTGGTGAAGATGGTGTAAAAACAATGGAAGACTTTGCTGGTTATGCAGTCGATGATTTGGTTGGCTGGAAAGAACGCAAAGACGGTCAAATACAGAGTTTTTCTGGTATCTTGACCCCATTTGATATTACACGTGCTGATGCAGAAGCTATGGTTTTATCCGCACGTGTGCAAGCTGGTTGGATAGATCAAGCTGATCTTGTTGCAGAACTTCCTGCAGAAAATGAAACAGATAATTTGAATGTGGATACACTTTAAATGAACGAACGGACCTGTATTGTGACAAGAAAAAATGCTTCAGCCGAAACGCTGATCCGTTTTGTTGTTGGTCCAAATAATCAAATTGTTCCTGATCTTAAATCCAATTTGCCTGGGCGTGGCGTTTGGGTTTCTGCTCGTCATTCCGCCATTGAAGCAGCAATCAAACAAAAAGCTTTTAAGAGAAGTCTTAAAACAGATGTTGAAGTTGCACCAAATCTTGCAGGTATTGTTGATACACTTTTACTAAAAGCTGCTCTTTCAAGCCTTTCTATGGCACGAAAAGCTGGTGCCATTGTGATGGGGGCAACAAAAGTTGATGCAGCTATCCGCTCTGGTCAAGTTATTCTTGTACTTCATGCCAAGGAAACTACGGAAGATGGAAAACGAAAAATTGCACAAGCTATCCATACAATACGACAACAAACAAACCGGAATATAAAAATCATATCTTTATTTACAAGTGATGAAATGCGAGTGGCTTTTGGTGCTAGTCCTATAATGCATGCAGCCTTATTAGACACAAAAGCTGCCGGAGGATTTCTTAGAACAGCATGTAAACTACTCGCCTATCGTGATGAAAAGCACAACAAGCCTGGTGAGATGACGGCTCAAGCCGTGAAGGAAATACAATGAGTGAAAATAACAACGACAAAATGACAGTCAAAAGGACTTTAACACTAAAACGGTCAGTCCTAGAAACAAGCACGGTCAAACAAAATTTCAGCCATGGCCGTACGAAGGCTGTAGTTGTCGAAACTAAACGGCGCAAAATTGCGCGACCTGATGAAAAAGCTGAAATACAACAGCCAATTACGAAACCACATGTAGCTCGCCAACGTTCTAAACCACGATTCGAAGAGACCAAGCAGAGCGAACCTGTTGCTGAAAGCAATCTCTCGTCAGCTGAAATGGAAGCAAGGCTTCGCGCGTTAAAAGAGGCGCATATCCAAGAAAAAATAACGCGTGAAAAAGCTGAAGAAGAAGCAAAGCATGCAAAAGAACGTGAAGAAAGTTTGCGGCAGGCAATTCAAGAAACAGAAGTACATCAAGAAGAAGGAAATCCACAGGTGCAGACTCCCCTTCTTCCCTCTTCTCCCTCCCTCATGGAACCGATAGATATCCCTATCATGCCTAAAAATACAACTGTAATTGAAAAACGCAAGGCAGATGAAAATAAAGAGGACGATAGACATAGCCGACGCTCTAATCCTGCAAAATCAGAAGTGCGTGCACCAAAAGCTGTAAAAGGTGCTGATGAGCGGCGCCGTGGAAAGCTAACCCTCAGTAGCGCTCTGGACGAAGAAGGTAACGCACGTGGGCGTTCAATGGCTGCAATGCGCCGCAGGCAGGAGAAATTTAAACGTGCACAAAACCAAGAGCCAAGGGAAAAAATTTCTCGCGAGGTTGTTCTTCCTGAAACCATTACTATTCAAGAACTTGCGCAGCGTATGACTGAGCGCTCCGTTGATGTGATTAAGTTTCTTATGAAACAGGGACAAATGATGAAACCGGGCGATGTTATTGATGCAGATGTTGCTGAGCTCATTGCCGTTGAATTCGGTCACACTGTTAAACGTGTTTTAGAATCTGATGTAGAAGAAGGTATCTTTAATATAGCCGATAATCCTCAAAAAATGCAACAGCGTCCACCTGTTGTAACAATTATGGGTCATGTCGACCACGGAAAAACCTCCCTTCTAGATGCTATTCGAAAAGCAAATGTTGTTTCTGGTGAGGCAGGTGGTATTACGCAACATATTGGCGCTTATCAAGTGGAGCAGAACGGTCAAAAAATTACCTTTATTGATACACCTGGACATGCTGCCTTCACTGCCATGCGTGCTCGCGGAGCTCGTGTTACGGATATCGCCGTTCTGGTTGTAGCCGCTGATGATAGCGTTATGCCGCAAACGATTGAATCAATCAATCATGCCAAAGCTGCTGGTGTGCCAATTATTGTTGCTATCAATAAAATTGATAAGCCAGCTGTTGATACTCAAAAAGTACGTACAGAACTTTTACAACACGAAGTTTTCGTTGAAAGCATGGGTGGGGAAACTTTGGAAGTTGAAGTTTCTGCTAAAACCGGGCAAAATCTTGATAAACTTCTCGAAGCTATTCTCCTGCAAGCTGAAATTCTTGATCTCAAAGCAGATCCAAAACGAACAGCAGAAGGTGTTGTTATTGAAGCCAAATTGGATCGGGGTCGCGGTTCTGTTGCAACAGTTCTTGTTCAAAAAGGCACATTGCATCCTTCTGATGTTATTGTTGCTGGCAATGAATGGGGTCGTGTACGTGCTTTGATTGATGACCATGGCCGCCATATAAAAGAAGCAGTTCCCTCTACACCCATTGAAATTTTGGGCATGCAAGGAACACCACAAGCTGGTGACCGTTTTGCTGTTGTCACCCATGAAGCAAAAGCACGGGAAATTGCTGAATATCGTCAGAGATTAGCACGTGACAAAGCTGTAGCTCGGCAAACAGGTTCTCGCGGTTCTCTTGAACAGATGATGACTAAATTACAAACCACTGGTGTCAAAGAATTTCCTCTTATTATTAAAGGGGATGTACAAGGGTCAATTGAAGCAATCGCTTCAGCATTAGAGAAGCTAGGGAATGAAGAAGTACGTGCGCGCATTGTGCATTCTGGTGCTGGAGGTATCACTGAAAGTGATATTTCTCTTGCTGAGGCTTCCAACTCTGCTGTGATCGGCTTTAATGTTCGAGCCAATAAACAAACACGTGATTTAGCAAAAACACAAGGAATTGAAATTCGCTATTATAACATTATTTATGATCTTGTTGATGATATAAAAGCTGCCATGTCAGGATTACTCTCACCAGAGCAGCGTGAGACTTTCCTTGGTAATGCTGCAATTTTGGAAATCTTTAACATTACAAAAATTGGAAAAGTCGCTGGATGTCGCGTTACAGAAGGTAAAATAGAACGGGGAGCTGGTGTCCGCCTTATTCGCGATAATATTGTCATTCACGAAGGAAAACTTAAAACACTTAAGCGCTTTAAGGATGAAGTCAATGAAGTACAAAGCGGTCAAGAATGTGGAATGGCATTTGAAAGCTATGAAGATATCCGTGCAGGAGATACCATTGAAACCTTCCGTATTGAACATATTGATCGTACATTATAAAATAATCCAACGCCTTTACTCTTTCGTAAAATGAGAACAGTTATTCGATTTTATGCACGATGCCTCTATTCTTTCTTAATTTTTTAAGTCGGTAAAAAAAAGAGCAGTTGTAACAAGGATAGCACTTTGATGAAAAATGCAGAGCCATCACAACGACAGCTAAGAGTAGGAGAACAAGTGCGCCACGCGATAGCTCATATGCTACAGCGTGGTGTTTTACTCGATGATGTCTTGAAAAATATGGTAATTTCTGTCTCTGAAGTACGTATGTCAGCAGATTTAAAAATTGCTATCTGCTTTGTCTCTCCTCTCAGCACTCTAAAGAATACATCTTGTATTGATGTTATTGATATCCTCAATAAACATAGCCGTTTTATCCGTAAAGAAATCAGTCATGCATTGCGACAAATGAAATATATGCCTGAACTGCGTTTTCGGCTTGATAGCAGTTTTGATAATTTTTCAAAAATTGATGCTCTGCTTCGCTCACCTGAGGTGGCACGCGATCTGCACCGCAATGATGAGACTGAGGATTAAAAGTATGGCACGGCAACGCAAAAAAAAAGGCCGTTCTGTTTCTGGATGGGTAATACTTGATAAACCAAAAGGGATGAAGTCAACAGAAGCTGTCTCTCAGATCAAATGGCTCTTTCATGCACAAAAAGCAGGACATGCGGGTACGCTTGATCCTCTTGCTTCTGGCCTCTTTCCAATTGCATTGGGCGAAGCAACAAAAACTGTTCCATACGTTATGCAAGGCACAAAAACTTACCGTTTTCACATCGTTTGGGGAGAAGAACGATCAACAGACGATCTAGAAGGAGAAGTAACAAAGACGTCTCTCAAACGTCCAACGAAAAAAGAGATACTTGCCCTTCTCCCTCACTATACAGGCGTTATTTTGCAAGTGCCTCCACAATTTTCAGCAATTAAAATTTCTGGTAACCGTGCCTATAATCTGGCACGTGAAGGTGAAAGTGTTGAAATCCCGCCGCGCCAAGTGGAAATAAAAACTTTCAAATTAATAGAAACTGCTAGCAAGGAACGTTCTATCTTTGAAATAACCTGTGGAAAAGGAACTTATGTGCGCTCTTTAGCACGCGATATGGGACGTGCTCTCGGTTGTTATGGGCATATTGCTGATTTAAGACGTACTGCAGTAGCACCTTTTTGTGAAGATGATCTCATCACATGGGACACGCTAAAAATGGTAGGACTTGATACAAGTGTAATAAATGAAAACGACACTCTCCCCAAAAGAAATTTTTCAACACTTGATGCACTTTTAATTGAAACAGGTGCCGCGCTGGATTGCCTCTCTCATTATACCCTTAACGAGGACCAAGCACAGCGAGTCATGATGGGTAATTCAGCGCTCCTCTGTGATCAAAATGCACCTATTGATGAAGATGAAGTTTGTGTTATCTACAAAGGCCAACTTCTTGCTATAGGAACTCTTGAAAAAAATTTATTCAAGCCAAAGCGTATTTTCACAGTTTAATCTACTCTTTCTTAAAACTATCTCTCAGAAAAAGAGAGTTTTTTATATCAATATCGCTCTACACTCAATTTTTTACGATAATGCATCTCATAATCTAAATCAGTAATATGTTCATAAGTCTAATTCTAGCTTGCATGATACAGAATAAGTATCTTTTTTATTGTTTTAGATTGTCTTCTTTGATCATTCTGGATACACGTGCATATCTATAATATTAAGAAGATTTTGTAGAATAAGAAACGCAGGATTTAGCTTAAATAAAATAGTAATATTCATGACTTCTAACTGCCTGTTTGGCAAAAATTTATCCTCAACTCACAGATAGAATAAAGTGCTCGTTGTAATATCTTATTTTCTGTTATTTTATTCATGCAAACAAATTTATTCCATAAAGATAAATTGTGCACATTTAACAGTTTATAAAAAACTGTTTTGATCCTCGTATCGTTAAGGTAATTGGTCAGTAGAGGGCTTCAGGTGCATTTCACTAACATTTGGTATTGTTTGCCGCTCAATCATCCGGCGTACTTTTATGCCGTTAGGGGCACGATTTAAGTTATGCAACAGCTTGTTTACCTCTGCATCTGCTTTTATGCGACGGCGATTATGGCGCAAATAATCTACCCACGTTGGCATATGATACGCTTCTGTCCAATATTCAGGCCTTTCAAGATCACGTAAAAGAACCCATTGACGAGCACCATCACGTAAACGAATATGGCGACGACGTGTCATCACTTTGAGAAATTCTTCGAGATCGCTTTCATAAATTTGATAACTGATCATAATCATGATTGGACCGCTTTGTGCTTTTAAATCGAGCAAAAGCTCTGGTTCTCTAAAATGATCAAGGGGATCTAGATCTATCTGGGGAATTTCCTGAATTCTAAATTTTATCCCTGTAAGAGCCCCAAAAATCAAGAACAGAGAACAAAGACTCAAAGCAACCGTTGGAGAATAACCATCAGCCAAAACGCCCCAAATTACGCTTCCAACTGCCATTCCTCCATAAGATGCTGTTTGGTAAAGTGCTAAGGCACGTGCAACAACCCAGCGCGGTGTAGAAAGTTGTACGGATGTATTAAACAGTGATAACGCTAAAACCCAACACAATCCTGCAGGAAACAAAGCAATATGGATTACAATCAATGAACAACTTATTGCTAAAAAAAAGCAAGAAGAGGCAAAACCAATAAATGCACTTGTGATAATCGTTTCTGAACGAAAATAATGCCGTACAGATGAATTAATAAGACCTGCTGTCATGGCTCCAAGACCAAAACAACCAAGCAATGTCCCATAAAGAAGAGCGCTTCCTCCAAGAATTTTATGCACAACAACTGGCAAAAGTGCCAAGATCGAAATCGCTCCAATACCAAACAGGAACGCTCTGACCATAATGCTCAAAAGATTGGGTGACATTGCAACATAACGTACACCGTCTGAGACAGCTCCTAAAAGTCTTTCTCGTGGTAACCTGTTGTTTTCATAGCTTGGTTTCCATAAAAACAAAGCACCAATTAAAGGAATGTGACTTATCGCATTGAATAAAAAAGCTGCGGATGCACCCAGAGTAGCAATGATAGCACCACCAATAGCAGGACCTACACTACGCATCAAATTGAAGCCAACACTGTTTAAACTAACAGCAGTAGGAATATTTTCTCGGCTCACAATATCTCCTATTGTTGCTTGCCAAGAAGGATTATAAAAAGCAGTTCCACATCCAATCAAAAATGTAAAACATAATAAAGTTCCAGGTGTTAGAAAGTTCATATAGGATAAAGCAGCCAAACTCATTGATATAATCATCATCATAATCTGCGCGCACAACATAATTTGGCGGCGATTAAAATTGTCAGCTAATGCTCCTGCCATTAGAGAAAACATAACAAGCGGTAATGTGGTAGCACTTTGAACAAAACCGACCATGGAATGCGAAGAACTAATCAACGCCATTAACCACCCTGCTCCTATGGCCTGTATAAGACCTCCTAAATTAGAAATGAGAGTGGATGACCACAAATTTCGAAATACCGCATTACGAAAAAGTTCTAATGTTAAAATGCTTTGCATCTTTTGTCTCCCAATCGATATCTATTGCTTTTTACCATACACACTCTCTAAAGTAGTAATCTTTGTACCAAAAGGATGCATAATTCTTTAAAAATTTCTCACAAGCCCCTGTTAAAATCAATATTCCAAAACAAAATCCTTTATCTGTAGTAAGCTCTTCAAGATTCTTTTAAGGACTAGTATTTTAACCTTCTTTCCTATATAAGTGCTAAAATGGGTGAGAGTTTTTACTCTTCTTTTTTCTTCACAGACCCTTGCTGAACGACATCTCGGCTATGGGTGACTTTTGTTTCTTTGTTTTTTGAAAGGATAACGCGATGTCGATTACAGCTGAACGTAAACAAGCTCTTGTCGCAGAATATGCAAACAAAGTCGGTGATACAGGATCACCAGAAGTGCAGGTCGCTATACTTTCTGAGCGTATTTCTAATTTAACTAACCATTTTAAATCTCATAAAAAGGATAACCATTCTCGTCGTGGTCTTTTGAAGATGGTGTCTCAACGTCGTCGCCTTCTTGATTACCTGAAAGGAATTGACCAAAATCGTTATCATATACTTATCAAAAAATTAGGTTTGCGGCGCTAAAAGAAAAATGAGTGGATGGTTTTTCTAAAAAAAATCATCCATTTTTTCAGCTTTTTGCTTTTCGTTAAAAACTTAAAAATTGACGAATAATCATCATGGGGCAGGATTGCTGGTTGCTTCACGTTTAAACTGCGATTTACTCCTTTTTTCTTGAAAAAAAACAAAAGTGTCTTGTTGTCCTGTCCGTAGCTTTCAAATATGCTACGCAAAATCAGAATGTGAGCGCTAGTCATTAAGGATAAAAAATGTTCAAAACGCATAAGATAGAAATTGAATGGGCCGGACGGCCACTCACCATCGAAACAGGAAAAATAGCGCGTCAAGCCGATGGTGCAGTAATTGCTACCTACGGAGAAACTATTGTCTTAGCAACCGTTGTATCGGCAAAAAGTCCAAAACCAGACCAAGACTTTTTTCCACTCACCGTTAATTATCAAGAAAAATCCTATGCTGTCGGCAGAATTCCCGGTGGTTTTTTAAAACGTGAAAGCAGGCCAACCGAAAATGAGACATTGATTTCACGTTTAATTGATCGTCCCATTCGTCCCCTCTTCGCCGATGGCTATAAAAATGATACACAAGTTATTGTTTCCGTTATACAACATGATCTCGAGAATAATCCTGATATCCTTGCAATGATTGCAGCCTCTGCCGCATTGACTTTGTCAGGTATTCCTTTCATGGGACCCATTGCTGGTGCCCGTGTTGGTTACTGTAACGGACAGTATGTTTTAAATCCTCATATCGATGAAATACCTGAATCAAAACTTGATCTTGTTGTTGCCGGAACAGAAAGTGCTGTGTTGATGGTTGAATCAGAAGCACACGAATTACCGGAAGACATCATGTTGGGAGCCGTTATGTTCGGACATAAAGGTCTTCAACCTGTTCTTGATGCCATTATCAAGCTTGCCGAAGTTGCTGCAAAAGATCCACGTGATTTTGTTCCTGAAGATCTCTCTGATCTCAAAAAAGCTATGATGGAAATGGCCGAACAGGATATACGAAAAGCTTACACAATTACCGATAAACAAGAACGTTACGCTGTAATTGATGCACTGAAAACAGACGTTATCAATAAATTTATGTCAGAAACGGAAGAAAATTGTAAGTTTAGTGCAGATCAAATTGCAACCGTTTTCAAACAGTTGCAAGCAAAAATTGTTCGCTGGAACATTCTTGATACGAAAAAGCGTATTGATGGACGCGACCTTTCAACAGTACGCCCCATTCAATCGGAAGTTGGTATTTTACCCCGCACACATGGATCGGCACTCTTTACCCGTGGAGAAACACAAGCAATTGTTGTTGCAACACTCGGAACTGGAGAAGATGAACAATATGTTGACTCCTTAACAGGTATGTATAAGGAGACATTCCTCCTCCATTACAATTTTCCACCTTTTTCAGTAGGTGAAACAGGACGTCTTGGCTCTCCTGGCCGTCGCGAAATTGGGCATGGCAAATTAGCGTGGCGTGCGCTTCATCCTATGTTGCCGACTAAAGAATCTTTTCCTTATACCATTCGTGCTGTCTCAGAAATTACTGAATCCAATGGATCTTCTTCCATGGCAACTGTTTGCGGCACTTCACTTGCTCTCATGGATGCCGGTGTTCCTCTGGCACGTCCTGTTGCAGGTATTGCTATGGGCTTGATTAAAGAAGGGGAACGCTTCGCTGTTCTGTCTGATATTTTAGGAGATGAAGATCATCTTGGAGATATGGATTTTAAGGTAGCGGGAACAGAAAATGGTATTACTGCCTTGCAGATGGACATCAAAATTGATGGTATTACCGAAGAAATTATGAAAATCGCACTTGAACAGGCCAAGGATGGCCGAATTCATATTCTTAACGAAATGGCCAAAGCTTTGACCAGTGCACGTGCTGAACTTAGCGAGTTTTCTCCACGTATCGAAATCATGAACATTTCGGTTGATAAAATTCGCGATGTTATCGGCTCTGGCGGTAAAGTTATTCGAGAAATCGTTGAACAAACTGGAGCAAAAATCAATATTGAAGATAATGGAACAATTAAAATTGCTTCTGCCGATGCTAAAACCATTGAAGCAGCAAAACGCTGGATACATTCCATTGTTGATGAACCTGAAGTTGGTGCTATATACCAAGGAACAGTTGTAAAAACGGCAGAATTTGGCGCATTTGTAAACTTTTTTGGCTCACGTGATGGGCTCGTTCATATCTCTCAACTCGCATCAGAACGCGTCACAAAAACAACAGATGTTGTTAAAGAGGGTGATAAAGTTTGGGTTAAATTAATGGGCTTTGATGAACGTGGCAAAGTTCGGTTATCAATGAAAATCGTTGACCAACAGACTGGTGAAGAAATTACAAGTGATAACTCATAAAAGAAGAACAGGAAAAATACATGGATGAAAAAAATAAATTCGAAAACAGGTGTCATCGTAAGAAAAAAGAAGTGTAATCTTTTCTCTTGTCATGAAATAAAATGCCATCCTAATATCAGAATGGCATTTTTTCTTTGAAAGAGCTACGTGTGTTGCTATTTTTACCTTTTGAAAATCATAGCCTTCCTCTTCCCAATTCAAACCAATCTTGGTTGGGTTTTGGTTTAACAGAAATTCCTGCTCTGGAGTGGGCACAAAAATTAAAAATTATTACACCTTGGCGGCCAGATTTTTTAAAATTTGTCAATGCTCAGTTTCACTGCTCTCCTCAAATAGATAAAACTTTTGCCTATGATGGAGCACTTTTGAGTTTAAGCAAGTATCGTGGTTTAAACCAAAATTGTTTTCTTGATTTATTAGAATGTGTTAAACCTGGCGGATGGATTGTTATTGGTGGAAAAAAAACTGCTGGTGCTGCCTCAATGATGAAATGGGTCAAAACGCTTGTTCCCATCACTGATAAATTATCCAAAAACCATGGATTGGTATTTTGGCTTCAAGTTCCACAACAAATAGAGAGACAGAATATTGCACAATTCCGCTCACAACCACTCACTTTTGAAAATAAATTTCAGACCACTTCTGGCATGTTCTCACACGGTCGTATTGATCCAGGATCTGCCGCACTTGCTCCGCATATGTGTGAAGTTATTTCTGGAAAGACTGCTGATTTTGGTGCTGGCTGGGGTTTTCTTTCTTACGCTGCGCTTGAAAGAAGTGAAAAACTAACAACTCTCGACCTCTATGAAGCTGATTACAACGCTTTAGAAGCAGCAAAACAGCATCTCAAATACATAACAGCTTCTTGTCCGATTCATTTTTATTGGCATGATCTTGTGCATGAACCGATCACAGATCTGTATGATACAATCATTTCAAACCTACCGTTTCACACGCAACAAACTACAGATATTTCATTAGGGAAGAATTTTATTATAAATTCTGCAAAATACCTAAAGAAAGGTGGCAATTTGCTTCTTGTTGCTAATCGCCACCTGCCTTATGAAACGTTGTTAAAAAGCATTTTTCGCATGGTATTCATACATGAAAAAGCTCATGGTTTTAAAGTTATTGAAGCACGCCGATAGATGAAAACAAGCAATAACTCTAAAGAATGAAACGTGAAAGATCGACATCAGCAGCAAGCTCACCTATAGATTGCCTGACATAAGCAGCGTCAACTTTAAACGATGTCCCAGCTTTATCCGGTGCAGTAAAAGAAATCTCATCTAAAACGCGCTCCATCACTGTTTGCAAACGACGTGCCCCTATATTTTCAATCCTTGCATTTAAGTCCACAGCAATATCCGCTAAAGCATCAATTGCATCATCGGTAATCTCTAAATGAACCTCTTCCGTTGCCATTAAAGCAATATATTGCTTAATCAGGCTAGCTTCAGGTTCAGTCAAAATACGCCGTAAATCTTCCCTTGTTAGAGCATTTAGCTCCACGCGAATGGGCAAACGCCCTTGAAGTTCTGGCAATAGATCAGATGGCTTAGAAACATGAAACGCACCTGATGCAATAAAAAGAATATGATCTGTTTTGATTTGACCATATTTGGTGGCAATTGTTGTTCCTTCAACCAAAGGCAAGAGATCCCGTTGAACTCCTTCACGCGAAATAGCAGCACTTGCCCCACCATCTCGGGTTGCAATTTTATCAATTTCATCGATAAAAACAATTCCATCATTTTCAGCAACACGGAGTGCTTCTTGAATAATTTGATCTTGATCAAGAAGCTTTTCAGATTCATCATCAATAAGAGGCTTAAAAGCATCCTTTACTGTCGTTTTGCGAACCTTTGTACGACTCCCAATTTTGCCAAAAATATCTGACAAATTCATAATTCCCATTTGAGCACCAGGCATACCGGGAATATCAAAAGTCGAAGTGCTATTACTGTTATTATCGGCTACTTCAATTTCAATTTCTTTCTCATCCAATTCACCTTCACGCAATTTTTTGCGAAAACTATCACGAGTAGCGGGGCTTGCTGTCTTACCAACAAGGGCATCTAAAACACGTTCTTCAGCATTAACGTGAGCCTTTACTTTAACTTCATCCCGTTTTTTTTCACGCACAAGAGAAATGGCAATCTCAACAAGGTCACGAATAATTTGCTCAACATCACGTCCTACGTAACCAACTTCAGTAAATTTGGTCGCTTCTACTTTAACAAAAGGCGCTCCAGCGAGTTTTGCTAATCGTCGTGCTATACCTGTTTTACCAACACCTGTTGGCCCTATCATCAAAATATTTTTTGGCATAACCTCTTCACGCATTGAACCATCAAGCTGCTGTCTGCGCCACCGATTGCGCAGTGCAATAGCAACAGAACGTTTGGCATCATTTTGACCAATAATAAAACGGTCAAGTTCAGAAACAGTCTCACGAGGGGAAAATACAACACACATTCAAATAGCTTTCTCTAAAGAAGATAATTCTGCATCCAATGTTTCAATCGTAAAATGATCATTGGTGTAAACACAAATTTTAGCGGCAATATCCATAGCTTTACGGGCAATGGTTTCTGCATCCAAATCCATATCCATAAGTGCCCGAGCAGCCGAAAGAGCAAAATTGCCTCCAGAACCAATTGCCATAACCCCGTCTTCTGGTTCTAAGACATCACCAAGCCCTGTTAAAGCAAAAGTTACTTTCTTATCAGCCACAAGCATCATTGCTTCAAGACGACGCAAATAGCGATCCGTTCGCCAGTCTTTCGCAAGTTCTACACATGCACGCATGAGCTGATCAGGATATTGTTCAAGCTTTGTTTCCAATCTTTCCAATAAAGTGAAAGCATCTGCTGTAGCACCTGCAAAACCAGCGATAACCGCCCCACCTTTCCCAAGGCGACGCACCTTGCGTGCATTGCCTTTCATAATTGTCTGCCCAAGTGAGACCTGACCATCACCAGCAATCACTACTTTGCCACCTTTTCGTACAGTAATAATAGTTGTACCATATATTGTGTCTGGCTTATGTTCTGCCATAAGGAAACTCCTTAATATTGACTTCTATTCTTAATGTTAAGTTATTTTCAATAAATGCAAAACCCAATCATTATTGCCTTTATTTAAGAACATATACTGCAAAACACAATGATTAAGCATAATTCAATTTGTTGAAATAAAAAATGATCTCATTGTTATCAATGCAAATTGTTGCTAAATAGTTTTTGTAAACAGTTTGCGTCTTTCAAGGGAAAAATTATGAAAAGAATAGCAATAGGAACATTGGGAGGAACAATTGCAATGACTGCCGACAATTGGGGTCAAATGCAACCAACATTAACCTCTGATGTTCTTATCAAAAGTGTTCCTGACTTAAACAACGTTGCTAATATTCATGCGCAAACACTAACACAATTACCAAGTGGATCTTTGTCTTTTAAAATTCTTTTTGAAATCATGGAATGGGCAACACAGCAAATAAAGGCCGGCGCGGAAGGTGTTGTTTTAACCCAAGGTACTGATACAATGGAAGAAACAGCCTTTTTTCTTTCTCTTTATTGGGATAGAGTGGAACCGCTTGTTATAACTGGCGCTATGCGTATACCCTGTGAGGCAGGTGCTGATGGACCAGCTAACGTTTTAGCAGCAACTCGCGTCGCGGCTCATCCACAAAGTCGAAACAGAGGCGTATTAGTTGTAATCAATGATACCATTCACTCACCTTATTGGGTTCAGAAGAGCCATACCGTCAAAATTGAAACGTTTCAGTCAGGTCCGGTAGGTATTTTAGGCACTATTTTGGAAGGAAAACTAGTTTATTTTAATGATCGAAATTTTTTTCCGAGAAAATTTGGTCTTCCTAAAAACTATAATCATCAAGTTGCACTCCTATACTCCTCTTTATCCTCTGATACACAGTTAATCAAATTCTGCCTTGAAAGTGGGTATTATACTGGTGTTGTCATTGCCGGTTTTGGATCAGGACATTGCAGTTTTGAAGAGGCCGATATTGTGCGACAATATACGAAAAAGATGCCAATCGTTATCGCCAGCCGTACTTGCGCTGGCTCAACAACCCGTACAACTTATGGTTATAAAGGTTCAGAAGTCGATATGATCGCCTCTGGCGTTCTCATGTCTGGTTATTTATCAGCAGTAAAAGCACGTTTACTCTTATGGGCTTTTTTAGCTCAAGGATGCTCATTGGCACAAATTAGCACACGTTGGAATGACTGGACGATAAGCTAACGAAAGACTATCTATTTTTTAAGAGAAGAGAACACGCAAAATAAAATTCGTTTGAACACAAAACAAGCTGCTTTTTTGTCTCTCATCATTGCAGCTGTAAAGAACTTCAACAAATACAAATGACTGATATGATTTTATCAAAAATTGATCAAAAAGATAAGCTGGTCAAACCCATTTTTGATCGGCATTCACCCTATAGTATCTTTACTGCACAGGAATGGTCTCAATTTCGTGCGGATACACCCCTCGCTTTGTCCTTTGATGAAATAAAGCGTTTACGCTCAATTGGTGATCCGATTGATCTTAAAGAAGTGCAGCGCATTTATCTTTCCTTGTCGCGTCTGTTATCATGCCATGTTGAAGCAGTACAGGAACTCTTTCAAAAGCGTCAACAATTTTTACACTCAAAAGAGACTCCAAAGACTCCCTTTATCATTGGAATTGCTGGTTCTGTTGCTGTAGGAAAATCTACAACTGCTCGTATTCTTCAAGAACTTTTGAAACGTTGGACATCTAGTTTTAAAGTTGATCTGATTACCACCGATGGCTTTCTCTATCCTAACGCTGTCTTACAGAAAAAAAATCGTATGAATCGTAAAGGATTTCCTGACTCCTATGATATCAAAAAATTGCTGAACTTTCTTTCTGCCATAAAAGCGGGTGTAGGTAATGTCAGTGCCCCGCTTTATTCTCATATGGCTTATGATGTTCTAGAAAATCAGACAATTACCATTGACCGTCCCGATATCTTAATTATTGAAGGTATTAATGTGCTACAGGTTAGTGATCTTCCTAAAGACGGAAAAATGATTCCTTTCGTTTCAGATTTTTTTGATTTTTCAATCTATGTAGATGCTGAAACAGAAGTGATTCACTATTGGTATTTGGAACGTTTTAAACGTTTACGCAAAACAGCTTTTAAAAATCCTGAATCTTATTTTCACCGCTATGCATTGTTGAGTGAAGAAGAAGCTTTAAAAATCGCTGAAAATATTTGGCAAACGATTAATTTCAAAAATTTACAAGAAAATATATTGCCAACACGACTACGGTCTAATCTCATTTTACGAAAAGGAAAAAACCATTTGGTCGAATATGTCGCACTTCGACGATTATAAGGATTCTTTAAATATGCATATATATCCTATTCATTTTACCTCAACACGTGCCGATAATAGTTGTCCGATCTTTTTGGCAACTCCTAAAAATCTTGCAGATTTATCGCTTGATGCGTCAACAAGAGCATGGATGAATGTGAATGACTTCACTGGAAAAGCGGGACAAATACTCTTCGTTCCTCATGAAACAGGGCATTTAAAAAAGGTGTTCTTTGGACTTGGCAATGGTGAAGAACCTTTTATTACAGGGCTTCTTGCTAAAAACCTTCCCGCTGGTCAGTGGCATTTAGAAGGAGCATCTTCCCATGAAATGAATATCTATCTTGGGTTGGCATTCGGAAGCTACCGGTTCAACCGTTATCGTCAAAACTTTCCCCTCAAATCACTTTCAATTCATGTCAACGACACAATTGATCTCGATGAACTTCAACGTCTTTATAAAGCTGTCTTTTTTATCCGTGATCTCATTAATATTCCAGCCAATGATATGAATCCTGACACTCTCGAGAAAGAAACCCGCCAACTTGGAGAAACCTATAGTGCTCGTGTTGAAAGCATTTGTGGAGATGAGCTCCTAACACATAATTTTCCGATGATCCATGCCGTAGGACGAGCCAGCAGCACTGCACCACGACTCATTGAGATGCACTGGGGCCAAGAAAACCATCCTAAAATAACGTTGGTTGGCAAAGGTGTAAGTTTTGATACTGGAGGTCTCGATATTAAATCAGCCAATAATATGTCACTTATGAAAAAAGACATGGGGGGTGGAGCTCACGTTTTGGGGTTAGCTAAACTTATCATGGATGCCAAATTACCCTTTCGTCTACGTGTTTTGATTCCAGCCGTTGAAAATGCAATTTCTGCTAATGCTTACCGACCAGGTGACGTTCTCCAAAGTCGTAAGGGATTAAGTGTTGAAATTGGTAATACAGATGCGGAGGGTCGACTTATCCTTGCTGATGCACTTGCCTATGGTGATGAAGAAAGTCCGCAATTCATGCTTTGTATGGCGACTTTAACAGGAGCAGCACGTATAGCATTAGGACCAGATCTTCCAGCATTTTACTGTAATGATTCAATATGGGCGCAGCAAATTTCTCGATCTGCTTATTCTGTTTCCGATCCTCTTTGGCAAATGCCTCTTTGGAAACCCTATCAAGAAATGTTGTCATCACCAATCGCTGACCTTAACAATGTAACTGGAAATAACTTTGCTGGCTCTATAGTTGCTGCTTTATTTCTGAACTCTTTTGTTGAAAAAGCTGAACATTTTGCTCATTTTGACCTTTATGGGTGGGTTCCAAAGGAAAAACCAGGCTACCCCATTGGTGGTTCTGCACAAGCCATTCGTGCCCTTTATAATCTCTTTAAAAATTAATTTTGACATAAAGATAAAGTAAGCATACGAATAGATAATTATGGAAATTTAAAGGTGATTATTCTTCACCTTTAATTGTGTTCTGTAATTTACTTGAAGATAAAAATCCTACCAATACTGATTATCATGAGCCCATTTAAAGGTAAAAAATAAAAGATAAAAAAATGTTCTCTAAAGATCCTAGACTACATGCATTCAGAGATGATCTAGCAGATAAACGTCTTGAAAAAGAAGTCACAGCTCGGCGTTTTGTGCAAGGTAAAATAAGACGCGTTAATGTACCTGTTGCTGGATTGTTTAAAAAAAATAAAAAAAAAAGTGAAATGCAAACAGAATGCTTATTGGGAGAAGAACTTCTCATCTTTGAATACGGAGAATTTATGTCGTGGGGACAATCTTTAAAGGATGGTTATGTTGGCTATATTGATACAAAAGCGCTTTGCACACCAACCGTAAAACAAACACATGTTGTTTCAGCTCCACGTACTTTTCAATATTTCCAAGCTGATTTGCGTGGACCAGTGGAATATCCTTTATCCATAGGAAGCAGAGTAAGTGTTGTTGATGAAATTGAAATCCGTGAAATAAAGTATTCTATACTTGAAAATAGGAAAGCAATCATTAGTAATCATCTCAGCTCGATTGGCCAAGCGTATAAAGATTATGTTACGGTTGCTGAAATGTTGATCCATACACCTTACCTGTGGGGTGGAACCAGTGGTTTTGGAATTGATTGTTCAGGACTGATCCAACTTTCTATGATAATGGCTGGTCATGTGGTGTTACGCGATACCGACATGCAACAAAAAACTATAGGCAAACAACTCTCAGACAGCGATAAACTTCAACGAGGTGATTTGATTTTCTGGAAAGGTCATGCCGCTATTATGGTCGATCATGAAAACATTATTCATGCAAATGGTTTCTCTATGGATGTTATGGTCGAACCACTGGAGAAAGCAATTGCACGTATTGCTCAAAAATATCAACAATATCCTATGGAAAAACGTCGTCCAACACTAGGAATATAGTACACACGTTTTATATGAGCATGAGAAATAAGTGGCTCTATTATTACATCTTTTCACGAGTTCGCTTTGAATCTTTATAACGAGGTAAATCGTGATTAATTTCTGATCTTATATGGAAGAAAAATACCTTCACAAAATTATTTATGTTGAATAAATCACTTGATTTTCTTTAAACATCACATTTAACATTCATTAAAAACCCTCATCAGCATTCACACGTTTTAGAAATATCGGAAAAAATTGTAACTTGTTTACTGAATAGCTTTTATTAAAACACCCAATACCGAACGTAACATGTTGATTTATAATATATATCAACATTATACACATTGAATCAAACCTCTTAATTTGTGCCATATTTTATTATTTTAGACACTCTTATTCTGAATCAGAAAGATTATTCGAAGATAAAATTATAAAGGTAAAAATTACTTCTTGGCCTTACTGTTTATTTTTCACTCAGCTCCACGTCTTTCGAAAATATTCAGAGCGATATTTTAAAATAACGAAGAATGCGCCGCACTTTATATTCTTGTTTTTAGCATTCTTTTATGGAATTTAGGATTTTGATGAAAACACCTTCACGCTATTGCATTGCTTATGTGCGTAATCGCTTAGATACTGCATTTTCTGCTAATCTCGCCTCTCAGTGCAACCCGATGGATGCATACCGCAAAATCTATTGATATCCAAGTATCTTTATGTTTATGAAGTCATGCGCTAACCTCATCATACTTTATCCTACCACCAATATTACAGTTACTCTCATATTTTAAAAGTTCATTAATCGTATATTTCGTCCATTCTAACACTGCTTTTTAAGTTACGCTTCCCCTTATGACACGTCATTGAACAATTTTTTGATCAGCGCAATAATGTTCGAAATAATGAAATATAACACAAATTAAGAGATCTGATTCAATATGCATCATGCTTATATGTATTCTAAATCAATGCGTTATAATAAATGTGTGTCATAACAATGATTAAGCAGTTGGTCACGTAACAAAGAAAAGCTAGAAGGACTGTTCTGCAAAAAAATCTTCTTAAATCTAATCTATCATTAACGTCTCATGAAACAGAAACCTCTTATTTGTAAGCAGTACCTTCTCTTCACAAATACTGTTAAAGAAGGAGATTTTTTAATACCTGAACCAATGGCTTATCAGCATCAGGCATAGGATATTTATCAAAATCACTAATAAAAATCCATTTTAAATTTTGCCCTTCTCGTCCTTGCGCAATACCCTTATAATGGTAACAAAGATACAATGGCATTAAGAGGTGAAATGTTTCGTAACCATAGCTTGCAAATGTTAAGGGTAATAAATTATTTTTCTGCACGTGAATACCAAGCTCTTCCTCTAATTCACGAACCAATGACGCCTCTGGAGTTTCACCATGCTCAACCTTTCCACCAGGAAATTCCCATAAGCCAGCTAGTGATTTCCCCTGAGGACGCTGTGTAAGCAAAACACGATTATCTTGATCTAACAATGCGCATACAACGACAAGAAGAAGTAAACTTTTCGTACACATACCACTCTCCACCAGGAACAGTAAAAATAGCTATTTTTTCTATCATGGCCCCATCTCCAATATAAAAAATTTTAAATACCTATCCCTCTCCCCAAAGTAACAAATACCCGATGCCAAATTTATAGTGCATAAGTTAACTTCTGTAATCGCCATTGATCATAACGTACTCCTTCGTCAAATCGCAAGACCAAACTGTCGCCTTACCGCTGCCTAGGCCAATATCAACACGAATCGTGATATGTTTTTCTTGCATATAAGTGCCCATTGTCTCTTCACAGTATTCAGGATCTCGTTCGCCATTTACCGCTAAACGATGTTCACCAAACCAAATCGTCAGAAGATCACGGTCTACTTCAACGCCTGCTTTACCAACTGCCATAACCACCCGCCCCCAATTAGCATCTTCACCGGCAATAGCTGTTTTTACAAGTGGTGAATTTGCAATTGACAGAGCAATAGTCTTCGCAGAATTGTCTGTTGTAGCACCAATCACATTAACCTCAATTAAATGACGGGCACCTTCACCATCACAAACAACTTGTAGTGCAAGCTCATGCAAAAGCCCACTCAATTGCTTTGAGAATACCTCATAACGTGAATCGGATTTACTCATGAGAGGTGGTAAATTTCTTTTTGCTTTTCCTGTGGCAAACATCATGAGTGTGTCTGATGTTGAGGTATCGCTATCAACGGTAATTGAATTGAAAGACTCCTGAACGGCCTCTGATAACACAGACTGAAGAATATCCGAAGAAATTCCTGCATCGCTTACAACAAAAGATAGCATTGTTGCCATATCTGGTGCAATCATACCAGCACCTTTTGCAATCCCATTGATGGTAATAATCTCTCCTCCACAATCAAACCTGCGTGTGGCAAGTTTTGGAAATGTATCAGTCGTCATGATGGCTTTTGCAGCCTCCAACCAATTTCCTTCTTCTGCCGTTTCCGCCATAGTGGGTAAAAGATTCACAACACAAGAAGCATCCATCGGCTCACCAATAACACCGGTAGAAGCTATAAAAATCTCATTCTCTTTAACCTTTAAAGCGCTTGCCGCAGCACGCGCTATCGCATCAGTTGTCTGCTTTCCTGTGCGCCCTGTAAAAGCATTCGCATTCCCAGAATTAACAACAACGCCTCGCGCAACTCCATGGGGCAGTGACGCGCGACAATGCTCTACAGGAGCAGATGGGCACTTTGAACGCGTAAAAACACCCGCCACACTCGCTGGATCATCGAATATGATGAAAAGAAGATCTTTACGATCTTTATACTTAATCCCAGCTTCAGTCGTTGCCAATCGCACACCAGACAACGACGGAAGCTCTTGTATATTTTGGGGAGATAAAGGGGACATTTTTAAAGCCACAGCATACTTTCCACAAAAACAGATAAACAAATCTCTAGCAAATAACCTCAAGATTTTTGAACAAAATCAATCCATTATCATCAAGAAAAGATACTATTTGCTCCTTCTTTTTCACTATTCCGTGTCTTCTTCAGCAGATGTTCCATCTGGAAGCAACGTCCCATTCTGGTTAAGTGTTTGCATGAGTTTTGTGACATTAGGATCAGGATATTTTACATCTAACTTGCTACGCAAATCAACAATCAGTTTTCTGTAGCGCTCTTTTATCAACTGTGTACGCAATACCTCTTTAACATCATCAAATACAGGAGGTTCTTTCAAACGACGATCTTCTAACTTAATAACGTGCCAACCAAAAGGGCTTTCAACGGGCTTTTTAGTGTATTCACCAACTTTTAGGCCAAATGCAGCATCTTCAAAAGGCTTGACCATTTGACCATGGCTAAAATAGCCAAGATCGCCCCCAACAGCAGCAGAACCATCTGTTGAATTCTTTTTTGCAATCTCTTCAAAATTTTCTCCTTTGCTTAAACGCTTAATTACAGCTTCTGCTTCTTTTCTTGTTTTGACCAAAATATGGCGCGCTTTAACTTCATCCTCTTTGGGCAAAGCAGCAACTTCTTTATTGTAAAGAGCTTCTAAATCAGTATCCGAAATCTGGTCAACTACTGTCTGTTTAAAATAAAGCTGCTGAAGAACATTATCACGCATAACTGCCATACGTTTATCGTAAGCTTCACTCTTATCAATGCCTTTACTCATTGCTGCTTTAGCAAGTGCCTGCATATCCAGGTAAGCTTCTAAAACCATTACACGGCGTTGTTCATCAGGAAACCGCACTAAATTAGGATTTATTTCAAGCGCTAACTCGTCCAATTGCCCTGCCGTAATATTCTTCCCATCAATAACTGCCATCACATGAGAAGGGGGAACCGTTTTTTCAGAAGCTTTCTCCAAAGTCTTTAAATCATTTGACGGTGCATTCAAACTTTCTTGGGCTATCACCCCTAAACTCGTGCTCATCAATAAAATTGATGTCAAAAACAGCGTGATAAAGTTGAATTTCATAAATATACTCCTTAAAAGTGAAAGCCAGTTTAAGATTCTCATTTTCTTTACTGTAACATCTTAATCTCTAAACATAGATAAATAAATCAATAATTTTATTTTAAAAAGTGTAAACTTGTCTTTTTATCTCAGTTTATTGCATACTACCTAATGTTAACGAAAAATATGATAATATAAAAAAATGACGTATTGCATCCCAAATTACTCTGTGTTGTGTCAACTAAAAAGCATTGCTAAAGTTGACACATTGCGCTTAGCCTCTTATCTCTATTTTACAATTAGAGTGATAAATTGCACATCAACAAGTATAATGGTATCATGCATCTCATTATATTAAATGCCTTGGGGGTTTCTTGGAGGTTGCAAAGTGTGGGCAGAGCATATGAACCTGCCCAATAAAATAGTGATAACAATTAAAAGAAAGGACCAGAGATGGTCGGTTTAGGTGTCTTTGCACGTAAATTTTTTTGTTCTGCTCATGAGAGACGTCTCAAAGTTCTTCGCCAAAAAGTTATACAAATTAACGCTTTAGAAGAACAATTCGTGAAATTAAGCGATGCGCAACTTTGTCAAAAAACCGACGAGTTTCGTAAACGCCTCATGGAAGGTGAAACCATTGACTTGCTTTTACCAGAAGCTTTTGCAACTGTCCGTGAAGCAGCAAAACGTGTTTATGATATGCGCCCTTTTGATGTACAACTCATTGGCGGAATGGTGCTTCATGATTGCGGCATTGCGGAAATGCGTACAGGTGAAGGTAAAACATTAATGGCAACTCTGCCAATTTATCTCAATGCATTGGAAGGAAAAGGCGTTCATGTCGTTACGGTAAACGACTATCTCGCTGGTCGTGATGCCGAAACAATGGGGAAAATCTTTGGTTTTCTAGGACTGACAACAGGTGTGATTCTGCATGATCTTGATAATGATGCCCGCCGAGCAGCCTATGCATGTGATATCACTTATGCAACGAATAATGAATTGGGTTTTGATTATTTGCGCGATAATATGACTTTTGATCATAGTCAAATGGTTCAGCGTGGGCATCACTACGCAATTGTCGACGAAGTGGATTCGATTCTTATTGATGAAGCACGTACCCCCCTTATTATCTCAGGTTCTTTAGAAGATCGTACAGATTTCTACAACCTTATTGATACATTTATTCCCGACTTAACTCCAGAAGATTATGAAATAGATGAAAAACAAAAAACAACAACCTTTACTGAAGTCGGTACTGAAAAAATTGAGAAAATGCTTGAACAGGCAGGACATCTCAGAGGTGAAAGCCTTTATGATATAGAAAACATTGCTATCGTCCATCATATCAATAACGCTCTAAAGGCTCATAAGCTATTTGTTCGTGATAAGGATTACATAATTCGTGATGGTGAAATTGTTATCATTGATGAATTTACAGGTCGTATGATGCCAGGGCGGCGTTACTCTGAAGGACTTCATCAAGCATTAGAAGCCAAAGAGCATGTTGCTATTCAGCCGGAAAATCAGACATTAGCTTCTATCACTTTTCAAAATTATTTTCGTATGTATAGAAAATTGTCTGGTATGACTGGTACTGCTACAACAGAAGAAAAAGAATTCAGCGATATTTATGGTCTTGATGTTTTCGAAGTCCCAACAAATTTACCAGTACAGCGCCGTGATGAAGACGATGAAATTTATCGGACAGCAGAAGAAAAATATCGTGCTATCGTACGTGATATTCGTCAAGCGCACGAAAAAGGGCAACCTATCCTTGTTGGAACAACTTCTATTGAAAAGTCAGAACAATTAGCAGAACGTTTGCGAAAAGAGGGTATTACTGATTTTAGAATTCTAAATGCTCGTTATCATGAACAAGAAGCGTATATTATTGCGCAAGCAGGGGTTCCTGGGGCATTAACCATCGCAACAAATATGGCTGGTCGTGGTACTGATATACAGCTTGGTGGTAATGTCGAAATGCGTATTCGACAAGAATTACAGGATATACCCGAAGGTCTAGAGCGAACTGCTAAAATTAAGGAAATTAAAAAAGATGTCAAAAAACTCAAAGAAAAAGCATTAGCGGCTGGTGGTCTGTACGTCATCGCTACTGAACGCCATGAAAGCCGTCGTATTGATAACCAGCTCCGAGGCCGTTCTGGTCGCCAAGGTGATCCTGGTCGCTCAAAATTCTTTCTCTCTCTTCAAGATGATCTTATGCGTATCTTCGGCTCCAATCGTATGGATAGTATGCTACAAAAGCTTGGATTGAAGGAGGATGAAGCTATTATCCATCCATGGATTAATAAAGCCCTCGAAAAAGCGCAAAAGAAAGTTGAAGAACGAAATTTCGAAATTCGTAAAAATTTATTAAAATATGATGATGTAATGAATGATCAGCGTAAAGTTATTTTTGAGCAGCGTATGGAGATAATGAACGCAGATGACCTCACTGAAACGATCCTTGAAATGCGTAACGAAGTGATTGAAGATCTTGTGGAAACATATATTCCGGCTGGAACATATTCTGAAAAATGGAATGTGAGAGCTCTCCAAAAGGAGCTTCAACAACTCTTCAATCTCGAACTTCCGATAGAAGAATGGGCAAAAGAAGATGGAATTGCAGAAGAACAAATCTTGGAACGCATATCAGATGCTGTTGCCAAACTTGAAAATGAACGAACCGAACGCTATTCTCCAGAAATTATGGCTTATTTTCACAAAGCCATATTGCTTGAAACTATTGACGCTTTATGGCGTGAACACTTGGTAAGCTTAGACCATTTGCGTTCTGTTGTTGGTTTTCGTGGTTATGCGCAACGAGATCCACTCAATGAATACAAGACAGAATCATTCGAACTCTTTCAGTCCATGCTCAAAAATCTACGCAGAAACGTTACTTCTAAGCTTATGCGTTTCGAGATCATTCAACAGCCTACAGAATTACTGACATCTGTCTCCGATGATGATAGCTCTAACTTTAATGATCAAGGGGGAGAAAATACCCCAAAATTATGGGCACAAACACAAGAAAATAAGTTTATTAACTCAAAAGATCGTAATCCAAATGATGTAACTACATGGGGAAAAGTTGGTCGTAATGAGCGTTGCCCTTGTGGTTCAGAAAAAAAATACAAACACTGTCATGGGTCCTTTGCCTAAAAAGCAAAGAGTTCAAATGAATAAAGAACGAAATTATGAACAAGAATTACGCACTGCGGGTTTAAGAGTAACACGTCAGAGGCGTATTATTCTGGATATTTTGACTGATACAAACGATCATCCAAACGCGTTTGAAATTTTTCAGCGCGCCCACAAAATAGATTCCAGTATTTCGCTATCAACTGTTTACCGAACTATGAAAACATTAGAAGGAAATGGAACAATTCATCGCCATACCTTTAGTGGTGGACCGTCTCGTTTTGAGCAAGCAGATGGAAAACACCATGATCATCTCATTGATGTGGAAACAGGACAAGTTATCGAATTTCAATCCGATATCATTGAAAAGATGCAAGAGGAAATCGCCAAATCCCTTGGTTATGACATTATTCACCATCGTCTTGAGATTTATGGGAGAAAACACAACTCTTAAACAGCTGGTTTTGTACGTATTATAAAAACAGCTCCTCATGCAAATCGAATTTTATATAAGTTCATCTTAAAAACCTATAGTGTTCATTGGCAAGAAAGTTTTTCTTCTTTATTACCTCTTTTTATCCGGTACTATGAAGCAATCAATTGCCAGTATTATAAAAAAAGTATTATAAACAAATTAGGCTAATATTATCATGGTTTCTTTGCCAAAAGATCGTATGAGACAGCTTGAAAAGCGCTTTGAAATAATTGAAAGCAAAATGGCTAAAAACCCAAATGCTGAAACATATGTAAAATTAGCTTCTGAATATGCAGAATTACAGCCAATTGTTAGTTCCATACGAACATTAAATGCTCTTTACATAGAGATCACAGAGCTGGAAAATATAATCAGTGATAAACTAACAGATATAGACATGCGTAACCTCGCCCAAGAAGAGCTACCATCATTAGCTCAGAAAATGGAAAAACTTGAGCAAGAACTCCAGATTCTTCTTTTGCCTAAAGATGTTGCTGATGAAAAGAGTGCCATTGTTGAAATTCGAGCAGGAACAGGCGGATCAGAGGCAGCGCTTTTTGCAGGTGATCTTTTTCGCATGTATGAACGTTATGCCGATGCTCATAACTGGAAAATTGAAGTTGTTTCGCTTAATGAAGGGGAAGTTGGTGGATATAAAGAAATTATTGCTACCATTTCAGGTAAAGGTGTCTTCTCTAAATTGAAGTTTGAATCAGGTGTTCATCGTGTGCAACGCATCCCTGAAACAGAAACAAGTGGACGCATTCATACATCTGCAGCTACCGTCGCAGTCCTTCCAGAGGCTGAAGAAATTGATATTGAAATTCGCCCAGAAGATATTCGCATCGATACAATGCGTGCATCTGGCGCAGGAGGACAGCATGTCAATACAACTGATTCAGCTGTTCGTATTACGCATATTCCAACAGGAATTATGGTTGTGCAGGCAGAAAAATCACAACACCAAAATCGGGCACGTGCGCTCCAAATTTTACGTGCACGCTTATTCGACATCGAAAGACAAAAAGTGGAACGTGAACGCTCAGTATCTCGTAAAAACCAAGTTGGCTCTGGCGATCGATCAGAACGTATTCGTACCTATAATTTTCCACAAGGTCGTGTCACTGATCATCGTATTAATCTTACGCTGTATAAACTTGACCGCATCCTGGAAGGAAATCTTGATGAGCTTATTCATGCACTCATATCCGATTATCAAACTACCCTCCTTGCCGCAATGGATGATAATAGATGAAAAATCATTCTCTCAATAATATCATATTGAAAACGCAAGAAAAATTGCATATTCAAGGAGTGTCTGAAGCCAATCTTGATGCAAAAATACTCGTTGAATGGATAACAAATACAAATGCATATGACAGAATTTGCCAACCAGATATGCGTCTATCTTCTAAGCAAATTACACAATTAGAAAAAGCTGTACAACGACGTATCTCTGGTGAACCAGTCTATCGTATTATCGGAAAACGGGAATTTTACGGAATATCACTTGCATTATCTCAAGATACGTTAGAACCACGTCCAGACACAGAAACGCTTGTGGATCTTGTTTTACCACTCCTTCAAAAACATGCAGAAAAATCAGAAAAAATAACACTGCTTGATATGGGAACAGGAAGTGGTGCTATTGCTATTGCGATTCTCAAACAAATTCCCCAGTCCTATGCAGTGGCTGTCGATATTTCTGAAAATGCTCTTAAAACAGCCACAAAAAATGCAGAAAATGTCGAAGTTATAAACCGCTTTACACCTCTTCTTAGTGATTGGTTTGATTCTGTTACAGGTCAATTTGATCTTATTGTTTCCAATCCACCCTATATTCCCAAAAAAGATATCAAAAATCTTGCAAAAGAGGTGCGCCTGCATGATCCTCTGCGCGCTCTTATCGGTGGAAAAGATGGTATTCATTTTTATAGAAAACTTGCTCGTGAAGCAGCCAACTACTTAAAAACAAAAGGTTATGTCGCTGTTGAAATTGGCTACTCTCAAGAAAAAAAAGTCTGCGATCTGTTTGAAAAAAATGGATTCCAGTGTCTAGAAATGCGTAAAGACCTGAGCGGTATACTCCGCGCACTGCTTTTCGTATGCAATCATTAAAACTCCCAATCCTCATCCGTGGTGGCAATCGCCTTGCCAATAACATAAGAAGATCCAGCCCCTGAAAAAAAGTCATGATTTTCATCAGAGCTCGGCGATAAAGCCGCTAGAATAGCCGGATTAACACGGCAAACCTCAGGTGGGAAAAGAGCTTCAAAACCCAGATTCATTAAAGCTTTATTTGCATTATAATGGAGAAAAACTTTAACATCTTCTGTCAATCCAATGGAATCATAAAGATCTTCAGTATATTTGCATTCAATATTATAAAGGTCGAAGAGCAAGTTAAAAGCAAAATCTTTAATTTCTTTCTTTTTGGCCTCATCAAGTTTTGCAAACCCCAATTGAAATTTATATCCTATATAATAACCATGTACAGCTTCATCACGGATGATAAGCCGAATTAAATCAGCTGTATTAGTCAATTTAGCGCGGCTGGCCCAATACATGGGCAAATAAAATCCAGAATAAAATAAAAAGCTTTCCAGCAAAGTCGAAGCAATTTTCTTCTTTAGCGGATCATTTGCTTCATAACGTTCAAGCACTAATCTTGCTTTTTTCTGTAAATGAATATTTTCTTCTGACCACCTAAACGCATCATCAACTTCTACCGTCAAACATAAGGTTGAAAAAATAGAGGAATAAGAGCGTGCATGAACTGCTTCCATGAACGCAATATTCGTCAATACCGCCTCCTCATGCTCTGTTATTGCATCTGCCATAAGTGAAATGGCTCCCACAGTATTTTGAACCGTGTCTAGGAG
The DNA here is from genome assembly GCF_053793815.1 of Bartonella sp. B23. Lineage (NCBI taxonomy): Bacteria > Pseudomonadati > Pseudomonadota > Alphaproteobacteria > Hyphomicrobiales > Bartonellaceae > Bartonella > Bartonella sp. B23. The sequence goes on along the minus strand of NZ_CP200033.1, from coordinate 107,570 downwards.
AGTTAATCCCGTAAAAACACGAATTGTTAGCTTACGTTCTTCCTCCGTCAAACTCGACCATGAAGGAATGTCATTAGAAAGTGGAACTTTTTCAGGCAACCAAAAATTTCCAGTTAAGCGGTTCCATACTTCAAGATCTTTCTCATCATGCAATCTATTCCAATTGACAGCGCACACAACAGGGTTTTTTGTTGTAATCTTCGTCATATGATTATCTCCTATAGACTGCACGAAACACAGCCATCCACTTCTGTTCCACTCAACGCTACTTGCCGCAACCGTATATAATAAATACTCTTTATACCCTTTTTCCAAGCATAAATCTGTGCGCGATTAATATCACGCGTAGTGGCTGTATCTGGAAAGAACAAGGTTAACGAAAGACCTTGATCAACATGCTGTGTGGCCGCAGCATAGGTGTCAATAATTTTTTCAGGGCCAATCTCATAAGCATCCTGATAGAAATGCAAATTTGTATTGTCCATATAAGGAGCAGGGTAATATACGCGTCCAATTTTTCCCTCTTTGCGAATCTCAATCTTTGAAGCAATCGGATGAATAGAAGATGTCGCATGATTAATATAAGAAATAGACCCTGTGGGAGGAACAGCCTGCAGATTGCGATTATAAAGCCCATACTCAACAACTAAATTCTTGAGTTCCCGCCAATCTTTTTGGTCTGGTATAACGATGTTATTGCGTGCAAAAAGATCTTGTACAATCGAAAATTGCGGCTTCCATTCTTTTTCAATATATTTTGCAAAAAAACAACCATCTGCATAAGCTGACTTCTCAAACCCTGCAAACACTTTCTGACGTTCGCGTGCAATTAAGTTGGAAGCACGTATTGTATGATACGTCACAATATAAAAATAGATATTAGTGAAATCAATCGCTTCTGGAGATCCATAATAAATCTGTTCACGCGCTAAAAAACCATGCAAATTCATTTGTCCCAAACCAATCGCATGGCTTTCGGCATTACCTTTTGCAATGGAAGGTACACACGCAATATCGCTCATATCGGAAACAGCAGTAAGAGCACGAACAGCCGTTTCCACAGTTCGCCCAAAATCATGACTTTCCATTGCTTTTGCAATATTCATTGAACCAAGATTACAGGATATATCACTTCCAATGGTGCGATAGGTTAAATCCGTCTCTAGTTCACTTGCCTCACTCACCTGCAAAATTTCTGAACATAAATTGCTCATGCTTATACGTCCGGCTATCGGGTTAGCTCGGTTAGCGGTATCCTCAAACAGAATATAGGGATAACCTGATTCAAATTGAATTTCCGCTAATGTCTGGAAAAAGACACGTGCACTTATTTTCTTTTTACGAATTTTTGCATTGTCAACAAAAGATCGATAATGCTCCGTCAAAGAAATATCACTAAAGGGTTTACCTGTGACGCGCTCAATATCATAGGGTGAGAATAGATACATATCCTCATTATTACGTGCAAGCTCAAAAGTAATATCAGGAATAACTACACCAAGCGAAAGCGTTTTAATCCTGACTTTCTCATCAGCATTTTCGCGCTTTGTATCCAAAAACTTCATAATATCTAAATGATGTGCGTGCAAATAAACAGCACCAGCCCCTTGACGCGCACCCAGTTGATTAGCGTAAGAAAAGGCATCCTCCAAGAGTTTCATCACAGGTAGTACACCTGAGGACTGATTTTCTATTTTCTTAATTGGTGCCCCTGCCTCACGCAAATTCGTTAAACAAAGTGCCACACCTCCGCCACGTTTCGAAAGTTGTAAAGCTGAATTAATCGAACGACCTATCGATTCCATATTGTCTTCAACACGCAATAAAAAACACGATACCAATTCGCCACGCTGCCTTTTCCCTGCATTCAAAAATGTCGGTGTTGCAGGCTGAAACCGGCCTGTAATAATTTCATCTACGAAACTCTCTGCAAGAGCTTTATCTCCCTGTGCTAAATACAAAGCCACAAGGCAAATACGATCTTCATAACGCTCAAGATAGCGCTTTCCATCAAAAGTCTTCAGTGTATAGCTGGTATAATATTTAAATGCGCCCAAAAAAGTGGGAAAGCGAAATTTAAACGCATAAGCGCGCTTAAAAAGCCTTTTGATAAAAGAAAAATCGTAAAGTTCAAACAAAGCTTTTTCATAATAACCTTCCTCTATCAAATAGTCTATTTTTTCTTTAAGATTATGAAAGAAAACCGTGTTTTGATTAACGTGCTGAAGAAAATACTGCCGTGCAGCGAGCCGATCCATATCAAACTGAATATGACCATTTTCATCATAAAGATTGAGCATTGCATTCAGCGCATGATAATCCGTGATCTGATCCGATTTCTGCAGTTGTTCTATACCAATTGTTTCCAAAATTTTTTCAATCCTTTCTCTACACAAATAATGTCTTCCTCAGTTCCACGCAATTCAAAACGATAAAGGCAAGGCACAAAACACTTTTCAGCAATGATTCTGCTCGCCAAATTATAATAACGACCAAAATTACGATTTCCACCACCAATAACACCACGAATTAACTTGCGGTTCTCTATTTCGTTGAGAAAACGAATAACCGCTTTCGGAACAGCCATTCTCCCTTCACCATCCGCGTATGTAGGAACGACTAGTACATAAGGCTCATCAACTAGCACAGACGTCTTTTTTTTATCAATCTTGAAAAGCCGCTGACCAAGCTGAGAGACAAAATGTTCAGTATTACCTGTTGCACTCGAATAATAAACGATAAGTCCCATTAAACACAAAGACCACTAATCATATCTGGTCTAAAACCAGACCAATGATTTTCACCACAAACAACTACAGGAACCTGACGATACCCCAGAGATTGAATGAAAATGTATGCTTGTTCATCGCGGGAAATGTCTACAACACGATAATTAATGCCTTTAGCATCAAAGGCGCGGCGAGTAGCATCGCATTGGACGCAAGATGGCTTGCTATAAATAGTGATCGGCATTTTCTTCAACTTTCATAATTCTAAAAAATCAACTCTAAAAAGAGTTAATTTTGACAATTTTGTAGATACTCAAGAATAACAAAAATAAGCAATCGCACGCGAACACATAAGCTACATTTCTAGTTTAGATAATACATAGCCCCGTGAACTTAAATCCCCATACGCTTAATCAAATAATAAAAAAATTACAGCGAAAATAAATGATTATTCTATAGCCTAAATGGCAAGGCTCCTCAGCTATAAAACAATTTTTGCTTGTATTACAATTCCCTCCTGCTGTCCAAGAAACTAATGCTCCCCCAACAGCCACTTCCCAATACCTTAGTGTTATCTTTCATGACAAAAATCAACTTACAAAAACGAAAGAAGATTCCCCTGAGAGAGATGCTCTAGTAGAAATACTACTCTACCGTTTAATCAATAAACTCTTCGTGATCACATTACGGAAATAACTTAGACGCCAAATGAAACACACTATACCCTCACTTGTGCTTATTTAAAAGCACCAATCATTTTGATACTATATATAGTATACACACTCTCTCTTTCGTCAAGAAAAATTCAACCATTGTTTTAAATTTTCCACGATCTTCCCATTAAAATTTTCAGCTTCCAAAATATGCTAAAATATATGTAATAATATAACATTTTGTTGACAAATGTTATATTATTACATAATTTTCCGTGATTAATGATAAAAAATGGTACAAATTATGGATCTGCATTTCGACAGTGCAACATTAGGCTATATGAATAGAATAGCTATAAAGAGCTTTTCAGCGAAATTAAAAGCTGGTTCTTTGATAGCAGTTGTAGGTGATAATGGTGCTGGAAAATCTACACTGCTAAAAGCAGCGGCCGGATTGATTAAACCTCTCAAAGGTAGAATTAAAAAACCAAAGAAAAGTCGGATTGCTTATCTTGCACAGCAATGCGATATAGATAAAACATTTCCTATTGATGTAAAAGCAATTATAAAAACGGGGCTGTGGTCTTTTTGTGGATTATGGAAAAATCATTACCCTTATTACTCTAAAATCCAGGATGCACTTGAAACGGTTGGCTTGACAGCACTCGCATCTCGTTCGCTTGATACACTATCAAGTGGTCAATTGCAACGCGCCCTTTTTGCGCGTATTATTGTACAAGATGCCGATATTATTCTGCTTGATGAGCCTTTCAATGGTGTAGATCGCAATACTCAAAAAGACCTTCTTGCGTTGATAACACAATGGCAACAACAAGGACGAACAGTTCTCACAGCACTCCATGATCTTTTTATCGTGCAAGAATATTTCCCCCATATGATTCAAATTAATAAGGGAAACACCTTCTATGGAGAAACAACACGGTTTTTCCATGATAAAATCCATCACGTTATGCCACCTCTCACATCTAACTCTTTCACTATCGGGTGCGCTCAAACAAAATCTTTCCATCAATGGTTCTCACTCTATTAGGCTATAATACGTGTACGCATTTTTTCTTGCCCCTTTTGTTGATTTTCATTTTATGCAAAACGCTCTTATCGGTCTAATCCTCCTGTCCATTAGTGCCTGTCCTGTGGGCGTATTTTTGATGTTACGCGGAATGAGTCTCACAGGAGATGCTATATCCCATGCGATTCTTCCCGGTGTTGCGGCTGCATTTCTTTTTTGCGGCTTCTCGCTCATATCTATGACACTTGGCGGCATCCTAGCTGGCATCATTGTTGCAGTAGCAACCGCCTTAATTTCACGAAATAGTGTTCAGAAAGAAGATGCATCAATGACAGTCTTTTATCTTATTGCACTTGCAGCAGGAGTCATTATTGTATCATTTAAAAATTCAACAATTGATCTGCTTCATCTCTTATTTGGCTCAGTGCTTGCACTTGATACACCGGCTCTCTTGCTAATCACCACTATAATGCTAATCACAATGTGCAGTCTTTGTATTTTCTGGCGCGCACTCGTGCTAGAAAGCTTTGACCCCCTCTTTTTTAAATCTCTCTCTCCATTAAGCAAATACGTCCATATATCACTGCTCGTACTTGTCGTATTGAATTTGGTTGGCGGTTTCCAATCACTAGGAACATTACTTTCTGTCGGCATTATGATGATTCCAGCTATTACGGCCCGTTTTTGGCTTTCACATCTTGGTCCTATCTGCATACTCTCTATTATCTTAGGAATTGTTGCGAGCACATGTGGACTCCTGCTTTCTTTTCATCTGTCCCTTCCCTCCGGTCCAGCTGTCATTATTGTCGCAGGGTTTATTTATCTTCTTTCTTGCTTAGTAAGTCCGCGCGGCTTTATTGTGACGCGGTTTCCTCGCCTTTTTTATATGTCTCTCCCCACTTTAAGGAAATAATATGCCTAAACTTATCCAACGATTTGTTCTACTTGGAACTCTTTTATTGCTTATCATTTTTCCATTTTTTGCTTCTGCACATAATAAAATTAAAGTTGTTGCAAGCTTTTCTGTTCTTGCAGATTTAGTAAAAAATGTAGGAGGCGACCATATTTCTATAACCACTCTTGTCGGTCCAAATGCGAATACCCATACCTATGAACCTACTCCCCGTGATGTCCAAACTCTTAGAAATGCTCATATTATTTTCATCAACGGACTTCATTTAGAAGATTTTATGAACCGTCTCATCACAGCAAGCGGTACAAAAGCACCTATTGTCGAAGTGAGCACCAACATTTCTCCTCTCGAAATTAAAACTCAAGAACACAATGTCCGACAACAGCATCGTCACCATAGCGGTGTTGATCCACATGCTTGGCAAGCAATTCCTAATGTTGAAATTTACGTCAAAAATATTACTGCTGCTTTTTGTGAAATCGATACACAATTCTGTGCAAGCTACCGAAAAAATTCGCAAATCTACATCCAAAAGCTTAAAGCAGCACGAGAAAAACTTAAAACAAAGATTGCCACCATCCCAAAAGATAAGCGTATTATTATCACATCTCATGACGCTTTTGGCTATTTTGCTCAAGAATATGGCTTCACCATACTTGCACCCCAAAGCGCTTCGACAGAAACTGAAGCGACTGCAGCTGATGTGGCCGAACTTATACAACAAATTAAAATCAATAAAGCAACCGCCCTATTCGTTGAAAATATTTCCAATCCCCGCCTCATAAAACAGATTTCAAAAGAAACAGGTTTAAAAATCGGTGGAACACTCTATTCTGATGCATTATCAAACGAAAACGGTTCTGCTGCAACTTATCTCGATATGATGGAACATAATGTTAACACCATTATCAATGCAATAGCAAAACACTAGAATGTATCTATACAAGGAAATAATCAAGTTATACTCAGCACTAGAAATAACTAAATCACCAGTATTTGTGGTATTCGAGAAGATATCTGCTCTCAAAATCTCCGTCATGCCCATAAAAAGTATGGCTACTGAATCGCGCTTAATAAAGAAAGCAATGAACTTTCCTTAAGAGCAAAGAGATCCTTTTGAACACTGTACGGTGACATTATCCTATAAAAATGGTTTGTTTTATCCTTTTTATACAGATCCGAAATTGTGTTTATGGGAAAAGTTCTTCCTTAGTCATCTCAAATACATCCAACAATGCTGTAAATAGAAAAATGCTCAGAAAAACTGAAAAAACTCTCACACAAATTTTTAAAAATTTCATAGAAATTAACAAAATCAACAATCAAATTGCAAAACGTTTTTTCATCATCTTAAAAAACACTATTCTCAAAATCATCAACAGATCTCGCACAAATAAAGCACCATGTATGTTTGAGCTGACTTTTTCATTTTTGAAATTTTCTAAATGCGCATTTATCTGTTCTTAGAAGGAGCTTCTTTATGCAAAATTTTTTTTATGCAAAATTTTTGCAGAGCGCAACTGTACATTTTATTTTAAAATTGCTTGTTACCCACAAAATTAATATCATCTACTTGATAATTTTTTCAGTTTGATGCCAGCAAAAACACTTTACACTATAGTCTTTGAACCGTATAAGAACGCTTAAACAAGCCACTTTTGTTATAGATAAAAATAACGTTAGACACTTCGAAATGATCTCCTTAACCTTAAGGATAGGGTCTGTTAGATAGTTCTTAAAAACGAGCCAAAAGCATGTTTTGGTAAGTGAACCAGAGAATTTGAAAAGACACTAACCTCGCAATAAATTAAAAAACCCGCTTTCTGAAACATTATCATAATTAGAATGCAAAAAATTGCCTCAAGACTATCGTTCGTAAGTTATAAGATAAATATCATAGAACAAAAAAATCTTTTGAAAAAGAGTAAATGAGCAAAGAGATAGCTATAACTGAATAACATTTATTGTTTTTACCATTGAGCTCTCCTTTTGCTTCTCTCATTTTCACCCTCTCCGTTCTTTATCAAATGTGTACAGTGACCGCATCAACGCACGATAGCACTCACAAAGGAAAAACTGATAAGTTTAAACAAATTCGTTTGACCTTTTGGTGGTTCCCGTTTAAATGAACCAACATATTTTTGTAATAAAATCGTCATGGCATGTTCATGTGTAATACTATAAATCAGGGGGAATCTGTATTCCATCACTTCAGAAAGGGTAAACCATGAGCCGTTTTTATCTTTCTATAGCAGCGTTTACAGTTGCTATTAATGTAGCAACAGCGAGTTTTGCGCAAACAAAAATCAGCTTTTGGCATTCTATGAGTGGGGAGCTAGGAAAGCAAACAGAAAGTCTCATTAACAACTTTAATGCTAGTCAATCTAAATACAAAGTTGTTCCCTCCTTTCGTGGTGAGTATGAAGAAAGTATGGTCTCACTCATTTCAGCATTTCGCGGAAAACAACAGCCAGTTCTCGCCCAAATCTATGAAATTGGCACTGGAACCATGATGGCTGCAAAAGGTGCAGTTTATCCCATTTATCAACTTATGGATGATACAAAACAAGAGTTTGATTCTGCAGATTATTTACCTGCTATCAGCAGTTATTACTCCGATGTTCAGGGACGAATGTTCTCTATGCCATTTAATGCTTCAACACCAATCCTTTATTATAATAAAGATGTTTTTAAAAAAGCGGGACTTGATCCAGAAAAACCGCCAAAAACATGGCAAGATGTCGAAAATTACTCCAAAAAAATTCTCGAAACTAAATCGGCAAGTTGTGGTTTCACAATGGCTTATGCATCTCAGTGGATTGGTATGGAAAATTTTTCAGCTTTGCACAATATTCCTTTTGGGACAAAAGAAAATGGGTTTAACGGACTTGATTCAGAGCTCACTTTTAATGGGCCTTTGCAAGTGCGTATGTGGAGTGACCTTAAAAAATGGTCTGACCAAGGTATTTTTCGCTATGGAGGATCTGCCGGTGCATTAGATGCAACTCCAATGTTCATGACACAAAATTGTGCAATTTTTATGCAATCTTCAGGATCACGTATTGGTATCGTTTCCGAAGCGCAATTTAATGTTGGCTTTGGAATGCTTCCCTACTATGATGATGTAGAAGGAGCACCACAAAATTCAATTATTGGTGGAGCTTCTATCTGGGTTTTAAAAGGTCATTCCTCTGAAGAATATGCGGGTGCAGCTGCTTTCCTTAAGTTTCTATCAAAAGCCGATAACCAAGCAAAATGGCATCAGAAAACAGGTTACCTTCCAACTACAAAAGCTGCTTATGAACTGAGCAAAAGGCAACATTACTACGATAAAAACGTCGGTGCGGATGTTGCTATTAAACAAATAGTTCTCAACCCACCAACTGTTAACTCAAAGGGTATAAGATTTGGTAATATGCCGCAAATTCGTTCTATTCTTGATCAAGAACTAGAGGCTGTTCTTAACGGGTCAAAAACACCGGAAAATGGATTAAATGAAACAGTTAAACGTGGAAATAAACTTTTACGTGAATTTGAGAAAGCCAATCGTTAAAATTTCGTTATTGCTATTAAAGAGTAAAAGTTCAACTAACTAGTTGAGTTTTTTAGGTTTTTTGTTCATCCTTCTAAAGACTCTCTATTTAAAGAGCCCTCCGAATGCAAGAAAAACATGCATATTTCAAAAATAGTCTCCTTTCTTACTGGCTGATTTTTCCTCAGCTCCTTGTGACTTTTTTGTTTTTCTTTTGGCCTACTGCCCAAGCAATAAAATCATCTTTCGAGCGTGAAGATCCTTTTGGCTTTACAACAACCTTTATAGGTTTTGAAAATTATGTGACTATTCTTTCTGATGCTACTTATATCCAGTCACTGCTCACGACTACGATATTTTCCGTCTCTGTCACTGTTGTTGCAATGACGATATCGCTTCTTTTGGCTGTCTGCGTTGATCGTGTTATGCGCGCAAAAAAAGCTTATACAACCCTCTTGCTTTGGCCTTATGCTGTTGCTCCTGTGTTAGCAGGTATACTGTGGTTGTTTATCTTTCATCCAACAATCGGAACAATCCCTTTTCTTCTTAAAAAAATAGGTATTATATGGAATTATCGTATCAATGGCACTCAAGCAATGATCCTTATTGTGATTGCAGCCAGTTGGAAACAAATCTCTTACAATTTTCTTTTTTTTCTTGCGGGTCTTCAATCCATTCCACGTTCTCAAATAGAGGCAGCAGCAATTGATGGTGCGGGACCTTTTAAACGGTTTTGGACAGTGGTTTTTCCGCAGATTTCACCAACTACCTTTTTTCTTCTTATCGTTAATGTTCAATATGTTATGTTTGATACATTTGGTATTGTTGATAACATAACTTCTGGAGGCCCTGCACGTGCTACAAATACTCTTGTCTACAAAGTATATGATGATGGTTTTAGAAACCAAATGATTGGTGCATCATCAGCACAATCGACGATATTAATGTTGATGGTTATTATCCTAACGTTTATCCAGTTCCGCTGGCTTGAACGCCGCGTACAATATTAAGAAGAAAATCATGGTTGAAAATCGTCCTGTTCTGAAATTTTTAACCCATATCATCCTTATTGTTGGTATTATCATTATTTGCTTTCCGGTTTATATTGCTGTCATTGCATCAACTCATAGTTCGGCAGCATTTAGTTCCGGAACGCTTCCTCTGTTACCGGGAACGCATACTCTAGAAAACTATAAAATAATCTTTGGTGATGGCCTTGTGCAGCTCGGCTTACCTAACATCTGGCCACTTTTAATGAATTCACTCATTATGGCACTTGGTGTTAGTATTGGAAAAATTATTATTTCGCTCTTTTCTGCTTATGCAATTGTTTACATGCGCTTTCCTTTCCGCAAAACTGCTTTTGCCCTCATCTTTATTACTCTGATGCTGCCTGTAGAAGTTCGTATTATCCCAGCATATGCAGTGGTCGCACAGTTGGGCATGATAAACACTTATAGCGGGATGATTATTCCACTCATTGCATCTGCAACTGCTACATTTTTATTTCGCCAGTTTTTTTTGACTGTTCCTGATGAACTTTTGGAAGCTGCTCGTGTTGATGGTGCAGGACCATTTAAATTTTTTAAAGATATTCTTCTCCCTCTTAGCAAAAGTAATATCGCTGCTTTATTTATCATTATGTTTATTTACGGATGGGTACAATATCTTTGGCCTCTTATCGTTACAACTGATCAAAATCATCAAACTATTCTTATTATTCTAAAACAGCTTGTCATAGAATCACTTCAGCATGATCCTAAATGGAATATACTCATGACAGTATCGGTCATTGCCATGGTGCCACCTGTTCTTGTTGTTATTTGCATGCAGCGGCTTTTTATAAAAGGCCTTATTGAAACGGAGAAATGACTGTGGCCACAATCCAGCTATCAAATATAAAAAAACAATATGATAATGGCATTTTTGTCATTGACGATTTAAATCTAACTGTTGCTGATAGTGAACTTCTTGTCCTTGTCGGTCCTTCAGGGTGTGGCAAATCAACCTTATTACGCATTATTGCAGGACTCGAGCAGGTTACTTCAGGCGAACTTTATATTGATAATGAGCGTATCAATGATCGTGAACCTGCTGATCGCGATATCGCTATGGTTTTTCAAAACTACGCTCTTTATCCCCATATGACAGTTCGTGGAAACTTAGAATATGGTCTTAAAAATCGTAAAACACCTAAAGATGAAATAAATAAGCGTATCGCGCATGCTGCAAAACTTTTGGAAATAGAGCCATTTCTTGACCGTAAACCGCGGCAATTATCAGGAGGACAACGCCAACGTGTTGCAATGGGACGCGTGATTGTGCGTCAACCGCGTGTCTTTCTCTTTGATGAACCCCTTTCAAATCTTGATGCAAAATTGCGTGCTCAAATGTGTATTGAGATTAAAACTTTACAGCGTTCATTAGAAACAACCAGTCTCTATGTTACCCATGATCAACTAGAAGCCATGACATTGGCCGATAGAATAGTCGTTATGAATAAAGGAGCTATCGAGCAAATTGGAACACCAATGGAAATTTACGATACTCCAGCAACAACGTTTGTTGCTGATTTTATTGGTTCTCCACCTATGAATTTTCTTGATCGAAAAATCTTAGAACAACATTTAAATCATTCATTTTCTTATGACGAAGAAACTGATCTTTTAGCATTCAGACCAGAAGTAATCTTATTGGGCAAGCATCCAGATAAAGGACCTGTTTTTCATACACAAATTGAATTTATCAAGCCTATAGGAACGGGATGCCACGTTTTAACGTATTGGAATGATGCTATTCTTACTGTTGAAATAAAAGAGCGTCTTACAAGTGATTATGGTAAAAAATTAAGTTTTACTGTCCCTTATAAAAACTTCCATACTTTTAATAAAACCACTGGAAAGCGCACGGGTAATCAGTCAGTAAAGTAAAAAATTTTGCCCTTCTCGGAATCTCCAGTAAGCACTTTTTTACTTTTTCCTATTAATCTTATTTTTGTAGTCCCTTTTGTATTATGGGTGCATGCTATCTTTGTGCACGTAATTGTAAAGCCAGGTCTGGTTGGTCTGTTGTGATGTAGTGTACAGGCATATCAAGCCAGTGCGATAACCGGGCTCTCCCATTTATTGTCCATACTCCCACAGTAAAACCAGCTTCAAGTGCCGATTCAATAAAGTCCTGTGACGCAATAGAGCCATCTAAACTCAAATCAGAATACCCTAGTTGTTTCCATTCAGAAAAACGACGATGCATATCTCCTTTAAAACTATCAATACATGGACCAGATATGATTCCTGCCTCAACGAAGGAACGAAGACTTGTAGGATCAAAACTGATAGCAGAAACCCGTTGTTCTAAATTTCGGCTTTTTATCAACGCAAGTGCCTTTTGAGATAAAGTTGTTTCACGCTCAACTTCACCGCATGTTTTTATTTCAAGATGCAATGCAACATTGGTTGATTCTAAAAGATCAAGAACTTCTTCTAATAAAGGAGGAGATTCACTACTCCCTTTTACGCAAAGTTGTTTGCGTGTTTCATTATCAATGTCATGAATATATCCTGTTTTCCCAACCAATCGTTCTAGATGAAAATCATGAAATACAACTACTTCACCGCTTTTAAGCAAATGAACATCGCATTCAATTTCATCGACTCCCAATGCAACTGCATGGCAAAACGCCGAAAGTGTATTTTCGGGATAAAGATGAGCTCCACCACGATGTGCAACAATTTTTTTTTCAGACATGCAAAATTCACACTTCTCAATTTTAAACGATACTGGTTGATTATAAGGTAAGGTAATGACTTTTTAAAAATCACACAAAGTGCAAAACAATTTTTTAAAAATTGTTTCTTTTTGCTCGCTTCTCAAAATATCAAATCCTGAACAACATTCCTTGCTTAAAAAGATTGTACTTGATTTGAATTATTCCCACTCAATAGTGCTAGGAGGCTTTGAGGTTACATCATAAACAACACGATTAATACCCTTAACTTCATTAATAATACGTACCGCTGCTTTGCCCAAAAACTCCATACTATACGGATAGAAATCAGCAGTCATTCCATCTATAGATGTTACTGCACGGAGAGCACAAACGAATTCATAGGTGCGTCCATCACCCATAACACCAACAGTCTGAACAGGAAGAAGAACAGCAAAAGCCTGCCAAATTTCATCATAAAGACCGGCTTTACGAATTTCATCAAGATAAACAGCATCCGCTTCACGTAAAATTTCTAGCTTTTCACGTGTAACCGCACCTGGGCACCGAATTGCAAGACCGGGACCTGGAAAAGGATGACGGCCAATAAATTGCTCTGGTAATCCTAGCTCTCGCCCTAGCAAGCGAACCTCATCTTTAAAAAGCTCACGCAACGGCTCTACAAGTTTCATCTTCATCCGGTCTGGCAATCCTCCTACGTTATGGTGGCTTTTAATTGTTACTGACGTACCAATCGCTGATACACTCTCAATGACATCTGGATAAAGTGTGCCCTGCGCTAAAAATTCTGCTCCTCCTATTTTTTTTGTTTCTTTTTCAAAAACTTCAATAAAAAGGCGGCCAATTGTTTTGCGTTTTTTTTCCGGATCTGTCATCCCTTCTAGAGCATTGAGAAACATATCGGCAGCATCTACGTGAATAAGTTCTACATTATAATGATCTCGGAATAATGTAAGAACTTCTTGAGCCTCATTTTTGCGCATCAATCCATGATCCACCAAAACACATGTCAATTGATCTCCTATTGCTTCATGGAGAAGCACAGCCACAACTGATGAGTCCACACCACCTGAAAGACCGCAGATAACACGACTTTTTCCAACTTTTTGCTGTATCTTGGCAATTGCCTGCTCACGATAAGAAGCCATTGACCAACTGCCTTGAAGACCAGAAATTTTATGCACAAAATTTTGCAACAACTTTTCGCCATCCGGTGTATGGACAACTTCAGGATGAAACTGCAGTGCATAAAAGTGCCTTTTTTCATCGGCAATGGCAGCATAAGGAGCACCTTTTGATGTTCCTATTATACGAAAACCTGTCGGCAAAACCGTTACGCGATCACCGTGACTCATCCATACTTGATAACAAGAGCCTTTTTCCCAAACACCATCAAACAGTGGACTCTCTTCTTGCACTTCCAAAAAAACCCGTCCAAATTCACGCTCATGTCCAACTTCAACCTTTCCACCAAGCTGAACGCACATGACTTGTTCACCATAACAAATCCCAAGAACTGGAACACCAATTTTAAAAATTTCCATTGGAGCACGCGGAGAACCATCATCATTAACCGAATAAGGGCTGCCTGATAAAATAACCGCTTTAGGTTTTATCCGTTTGATACCTTCTAAAGCTAATTGAAAAGGAACAATTTCACAATAAACACCCATTGCTCGTACCCGCCGTGCGATAAGTTGCGTGACTTGTGAACCAAAATCAATAATAAGAACAGTGTCTAAGTGTGATGTGCTCATAAAAAACCAATCAGTAATTGTAAAAGAGAACCAATGAGATTTATTAATCAATCTTTCACTTTTCACAAGCCTATTCGTTTAAGAAAAAGGTTGTTTTTGTAATAATTTAAAATAAAAGATGCTAAAAATATATGTTATTGTTTCTTTTGTAACACCGATAAAAAGAAACCATCTGTTTTTGTTGTCGCTGGCGATAACGTAAGTCCATAATTTGAAAAATTCGGTTGCACAGGCGAAAAACTAAAATGTTGCTGCCACAATGCGTGCATATTTATTGGGTAAAAATTGGAATTCTGTTGAAGAAAATGAGAAATTTGTTTCTCGTTTTCATCCATAAAAAGAGAACATGTAACATAAACTAAGCGCCCATTTGATTTAAGATAGTCTATAGCCTCATTCAAAATTGCCCTTTGTTCTACTTGGCGCTTTCTTACCTGTTCTAATGTCAAACGCCATTTTGTATCTGGACGCCGCCGCCATATTCCTGTACCACTGCATGGTGCATCTAGTAAAATGATATCCATCTGACCTATTAATGGTTTCAATTCTTCTCTCTGCAGCAGTGGCTGTACATTACAAACACCAGCGCGTCGAAGACGATCAAAAATAGGAATCAAACGAGCTTTGTCTGAGTCATAAGCATAAATTTGTCCCTTATTTTTCATGCTAGCAGCTAGGGCCAATGTTTTTCCGCCAGCTCCGGCACAATAATCCAATACCTGCATGCTGGCTTTTGCTTCTACAAGGTGAGCAACAATTTGAGATCCCAAATCTTGTATTTCAAAATGCCCTTTTTGAAAAGCTTGTTCAACTTGAATATTGGGATGACGGTCAAACTTTTCAATCGGTACAATCCTTAAGGCTTGCGGAAACCATGATAATGATTGGACTTTTGTTTTTGTTAATTCCTGAAAAACTTTTTTTGGTGTTGCTTTCAAGCTATTCACGCGTAAATCCAAAGAAGGGCGTGTTGCTAACGCAGCTGCTTCAACAACCCAATTATCGGGATTTAAATGTGCTCGACACCATCGAGGAACATCACCACGGATATAGTCTGGTGCGTCAACCAATTTTCGTTTTTTCCATGATTGACGTTGCCTGGCTCCTAATAACTGAGGTGCAAATTGATCTCCTACCAATTCACTGTCAATTTGTTCAATCGTCATTTTTCCAGCATCTAATAAGGTGCCGAAAACGATATCTCTCATATCATCACTATCCATACGCCATTGCAGAGAATAACGCCGTCTCAAGACATCATAAACGATTGTAGCAATTGCTGCACGATCCCCTGCTCCAGCAAAACGATGAGCTCGCCCCCAAGCTTTTAAAGATTCGCTTACCGGGCGATGACGAGTTTCTATCTCTTTTAGAATGTCTATCGCCGCCTGCAAACGCCCACCTAAGCGCATTTATTTCTCCTATTGAATTTCTATAAAATTCTAAACAATTGAAGTAAAGAACAACATTATCTCTTTATACTGCTAGTGGAATCTTCTCAAAAATATCTCAAATTTATATTGTATACTCTATAATTTCGATTACACTTTTTAGCGCATCAAAAACTCTTTCTCTCATACGCCATCTGTTTACATTCCTCTCATTCTAAAATGCATAGTTTCTCGCTTGATATTACAAGCTAGTATATCCTTAAAATATCTCTTCCAATGTATATACGCAAAAGTCATCTTTCCTTATTTTATTCGTAAATTAAATTTTCATAGCTCTCTGCAAACAACATATATTAAAGCCAGCACACGCATCTTATTCCCAATAAAATATTAACTTTTAAAAAAACGCTTGGAACCACTATTTGGCATAGCCGTTTTTACTATACTGGTTCTAAGCCAGATAATTTAAAAGGAGAAAATAATGAACACTTACAATAATGGGAAAGCAACTTTATCTAAAAGCAATCACAATACAACGTCCTCAAACAATGGAAAGAAATCCATCCAAAGTGATCAGATTAACACTCGCCAACGCGCGTCAAAGATGGGGCGGAAGACTACAAAAAGTTAATTCCCTTAATTTCCCATAACGCAAGGAATGAATTGGAGTGCTAACCTCCAATTCATTCCTTTGTGTTTTTGAAATTATCGTAAAAAAATACAAAAAGCACAAATAGTAATTTCCAGATATGTTCTAAAAGGTTTTTTTATACTCTTACAAAATGACTGTAGCCACTTTAATTATCAAACAGGACGCCGGTAATTTGGACTTTCCCGCGTGATAGCAACATCATGTGTGTGGCTTTCGTGAAGCCCAGCATTGGTTATACGAACAAACGTTGCTTTTTCACGAAATTCTGTTAAATCCTTCGCCCCAACATATCCCATCGAAGCACGTAACCCACCCGCCAGCTGATGTAAAACTGATGCTATAGGCCCTTTATAAGCAACTTGCCCCTCAACCCCTTCAGGTACCAATTTGAGCATATCACGAACTTCATCCTGAAAATAACGATCTGCCGATCCTCTCGCCATAGCACCAACTGATCCCATGCCGCGATAAGCTTTAAACGATCGCCCTTGATACAGATAAACCTCACCAGGGCTTTCTTCTGTACCAGCCAAAAGAGAGCCAATCATAGCAGCACAAGCCCCACCTGCCAAAGCTTTAGCGAAATCACCAGAAGCTTTTATCCCCCCATCAGCAATAACAGGAATACCTTCTTTTTCAGCAACTTCTGCAGCATTCATAATAGCTGCAAGTTGAGGCACACCAACACCTGCAACAATGCGCGTTGTACAAATAGAACCAGGCCCAATACCAACTTTTACAGCATCTGCACCACTATCAATCAAAGCCTGTGTTGCTTGCGGAGTTGCGACATTACCAGCAATGATAGCTGTAGAGGGTACCATTTTTTTAATACGCTCAACCGTATCTAGTACACGCTGAGAATGTCCATGAGCTGTATCAATCACTAGAATATCAACGCCTGCGTCAATTAATCTTTCAGCCCGCTCAATTCCATCATTCCCCACACTACTGGCAGCTGCAACACGCAAGCGACCTTGCGAATCTTTGGCAGCATTTGGATTTAATTGTGCTTTTTCAATATCCTTAACTGTTATTAAACCAACACAGCGATTTTGTTCATCTACAACCAATAATTTTTCAATACGGTGATGATGTAAAAGGTACTTCGCTTCATTGAGTTGAACATTTTCACGAACTGTGATTAAATTTTCATGCGTCATTAATTCATAAATTTTTTGTTTGGGATCTGATGCAAAACGCACATCTCTGTTGGTTAAGATTCCAACAAGCCGTCCAACAATCTCACCTTTAGCACTATTTTCAACAACCGGAATACCGGAAATACCATAAGAGCGCATCAAAGCTTTCGCCTCTTCAAGTGTTGCATTTGGCCCAATTGTTACCGGATTAACCACCATCCCAGATTCAAATTTTTTTACCTGACGAACTTCTTCAGCTTGCTCTGTGGGAGACATATTGCGATGGATAACGCCAAGACCACCAGCTTGAGCCATAGCAATAGCCAAACGCGACTCTGTCACAGTATCCATTGCAGCAGAAAGCAATGGCAAATTCAGTTCAATATCAACTGCTATGCGCGTTTTAAGATCCACTTGGTTAGGCATAACAAAAGAATGACCCGGCTGTAAAAGCACATCATCAAAAGTCAATGCCAATGCACCCGTCCCTGTTTCAACAATTTTTGCCATAGCCAAATTCCTTTAATAAAAAGCACCGCAAATGATTTTAATACAACTGCGGTTCTCATAAGTCGTGGATTGGTACAGAATTATGCCATTTTACAAAAAAATGAAAAGAAAAATTAAAATAATTTTCTAATTATGGTTTATAAAATCTACAATTGCGATTCAATAGGTAACCAGCTTATTATTTTAGCAAATGCGCGACGCCAAAAATTGCTGTCCGGCTCATAATCGACACTACACTGCTTTTCATTTTCTATAAAATCCCAATAAATACGATTATTATCACCAAGGCGGAGATGATAACTCATTTCACCAGTTGTTTCTTCAGAAAAAAGCAAATCTAACCTTGCTGTAATCGGTGCACATTCAAAAAGAATGCCCATTTCTGTATTCAGCGCAGCTGATCTTGGATCAAAGTTTAAAGACCCAATAAAAGCAGTTTTACGATCGACTAAAAAAGCTTTGGTATGTAAACTTGCCCTACTTGATCGAAAGAGCCGTAATCCATACGTATTTCCGTTTGGTTTTAATTCATAAAGTTTAACACCACTTTTCAATAGCGCCTTACGATATGGTACATAACCACCGTGTACCAGTGCTACATCGGTAGCAGCTAAAGAATTCGTAAGAATTCTGACATCAATACCCTTTGAAACCAGTTTGCTAAAATTTTGCGTGCCTGCCTTACCAGGGACAAAATAAGGTGATGTAATCTGAACTGTTTTCCTAGCTTCTCCTATAACCTGTGAGAGCGCCTTCATAAGCCAATTTCCCGCTTTTTTGCGCAATGCCTTTTCCGGAGGATCAGAAAGGACAACAACTTTGTCTGCCAAAAATAACCGCTTTCCTGTCTCGATAAAACAATCAAAACTAATATGCTTTTTGACATAATCTAAATAAACTTTTGCAATTTTAGAATCGCGAAATTCTCGTAATTTATCTTTCCAATAGCGAAAATCGCTTACACTTTTGGGAACAACCAAGGTATGAATCGGCAAAACTACAGCGCTATTCCAAAAGTCATCAAAAATAGCCTCTACCTTTTTAACAGAGGGGCCAATTAACATTAGATCTAAATCTCGAAAATGCGATTTCTCACCAACATCAAAATAAGAATCTGCAAGATTGCGTCCTCCTACAAAAGCCACCCGACCATCCACAATAAAAGCTTTATTATGCATTCTGCGTGTTACAGTAATTGCCCGCAATATAATCTCTAAACCACGGCGTAAACCACCCCTACGTGATCGCCCTGGATTAAACATTCTAACCTCAATCTGAGGATGTTTATCCAGCGCAATATAAGCTGGATCACGTGCTTGAGCGTTAATATCGTCTAAAAGAAGGCGCACGCGAACACCACGATCAGCCGCCTCCACTATCTCACTTAATAACAAGCGCCCTGTTACATCATCGTCCCAAATATAATACATCAGATCAAGGCTACGCCCAGCCTGTGCTGCTCCTATCGCACGAACACAAAAAGCATCCAAATTGCTGATGATGAGTGAAAGAGCATCTTTATCAACTCCTAATCCATCTGTTTTCTCTGCCAATTGACCTACTATACGGTCAAGCTCTGTTTCATCTTTCTTAACAGTCAACGCATAAGAACACTCCCCCTTAGCATTTTTCATAAAACGTCCGTATGTGTAGATCGCCAGCATAGACGCAATAAAAAAAAACATGATAAAACCGAGAACAATCTGTAATAAAGTCAAAGAAGATAAACTTTCTATTTTTAAGCCATCGCACCGTCATTGATACGAACCACAACATTAAAATCAACAATTATATCTTAATCACACAGAAGACAGAATGCCACCTCTTGCTTAAGAGAATATAAATCCAATATCAATGATTATAGGATTTTAGTTTCAATGCTAAAAAAGCGTAAAGGCTTTTTTCTCATTTTAATGTAAAATTAGCTAAAATCGTAGAAACAGAAACAAGAAAAGGGAGTTGAAAATGATACCATCAAATAAAACTGATACTTATTGAGTTTTCAAAATCATCGTCAATACCTAAACTCTACAATAAATAACATTTTCTTTAAAAGCCAGAACCCCTCTCCTGCTTTTACTAAAAGCCACTATAATTTTTTAAAAAACATGCCTTTTATAAATGAGAATTTATTGTGGATTTTACTTCCGTTCTTGTCTCTTTATTGCCTTCAATTCTTCCATTTTTCGATAAAGCGTAGAGCGACCAATATGAAGACGGCGAGCAATCTCACTCATATGTCCATTATAATGTTTAACCGCTTTCTCAATAATATCATGTTCCATCTCTATAAAAGTACGAACATGCCCATCAGCATTTAAAAATTGTATCGATTCTTGCTCATGATTTTTTTGAATATCACTCTCAATGATATTTGGAACACTTACTAATGGATTCCCCATTAATTGAGGAAAATCCCGAACAGTTAACAGTGGCCCATCACTGAGTAAAACCGCACGAAATAGAAAATTCTCAAGTTCATCCCGATTACCAGGCCAATCATACTGCATAAGCAATGAAAGAGCTGATCCTGCTAAACCATGTACATGCGATCGTCCCGTTTCGGCAATAATACGGTCAATCAAACGTTGCGTAAGTTCTGGAAAATCATCCCTCAATTCCCGTAAAGCAGGAACAGTGATCGATAATGAGGAAAGCTGTTCAAATAAACTGCACGAAAAATAATCCTCTTTAACCAAATCTGAAAGCCTCGATGTTGAAATAGCTATGATTCGAAAAGGAGGAGGATTGTTCTTTGTTGCTTTTTCCCTCTCTTCAAGATAACCAGCAAAACGCTTCTGCTGTATAGGTTCTAGCCGATCAACACCACAAAGGCAAAGTGTCCCTTTTTCAAGAGAAGAAACCAAAGGTAGAAATTCTTTAAACCACTGACGCTCTTCTTCTTTTGAGTCAACGATAGCTGAACATTGAAAGCGAACAAAGGCTCCATCCGATAATAAACCCTCATGATGAATAATGCGTGCTAATGTTTCACGACCAGTTCCACCTTCACCTTCTATCAAAAGATTCTGTAAAGAAACCGCCGCATTCCTCGATTGTTCCAGAACTGTCTGCATTGCCCTACTTTTTATGCAGAGATCAGAAAATCGCAAATGATTCTCATTCTTTCGCCGAATATAACGAACTTCACGTTCTAACGCAGAAATAAGGGCAAGAGTATCAAAAGTAACTCTTAATCGTAATGATGTAACTGGATGAATCCAATAATCAATAGCTCCAGCTGTTAAAGCTTTCTGGAGTAAATTTTGATTCTCCTGTTGTGCTATCACAACAATAGGAACAGAAACACCAGCAACTCTAATCATTTTAATCAAATCCCCCACACTCAGATCACTCATGGCAACATCAAGGAGTGCGAGTACAATATTTCTACGTCTGTGCAAAAGATCAATCGTACGGAGACCATTTTCTGCTTCAATGACACGGTGACCAAAACCTCGGAGCATAGCAGAAAGCTCTATACGTCTTCCATAATCTTCACTCGCAACAAGAATGGGACCAACCATAATTTTAATAATCTCCTCTGAGACTACTAAACAGCTTAATGTAAAAATTCTTGTAAACCATAAGAAATATTTAGCCTCTTGTGTCTTGTCTACGATATTTCATCAAGCTATTAATTAAATACAACATTAAGGCATTTTTTTCCATTTTTTTGCTTTTTCATTGATTTTTATCAAATTTTTCATATTGACTCATAGAATAATTTAATAATTTTATAGAGGCTAAAGAGCAAAGTAACATAAATAGAGTATAACAAATGAAACATACCTGCCGTATTATATGTCTTACAATCATCGCTTTGGCATTAAGTGCCTGTGGCTTTTTTCAACATTATGGCCAGAATACACCAGCTGGAATTAATGGTAAATGGGTTGATGAGAACGGTATCATTTCTTCTTTCCACAATGGTGTTTTTGAAACACGTGCAGCAGATACAGGAGAAAAACTATCAGAAGGTACATATAATTATGTTAATTCCCAACGTATAGAAATCGAAATACGCTCCATTCTTCGTGGAACAATGTCTAAAGTCAGTTGTATGATATCACGCGATGCGACACACCTTCTCTGCACATCACATATAGGATCACAATTTTCTCTTAGGAAAACATTTAGATAAAATGAATGCTACTGTTGCTGTTAAAATATAATGAATATAGACATGTTAAGAGACGATATCCTCCCCTCTTACTGAGGGGAATGATAAAAAAAGACACTAATACAATCCCCTACCAGTAAAATTCACAAACACCGTGGAATATATAAACAACCGTCCTTGCCAAGAAACATTAATAAAGCGACTGCATAAAAAAATCTTATTTTTTTATTTTTGAATCTAATCTTACCCTAAAATAAAAACTTTATCTTATATGAACTCTCCAACTTACGCTGCACCAATGCGCAAAAGATCGTGAAAATGAACAATTCCTACCGGTTTCTTGTTCTCAACCACAAAAAAAGCACCGATGTGATGATCGTTAATAAAAGCTATTGCCGCACCAACCAATGTACTTGGCTCCACAACCTTAGGTTTTTTTGTCATAACCTCATCAACATTAAATTGTGATAAATCAAAGTGAATGTTGCGTGCAAGATCACCATCGGTCACAATTCCAATTAATTCACCTTTTTGATTTACAACACCAACACAACCAAAATGCTTTTCAACCAAAATATTCATAGCTTCTGTCATGGTTGTACCCTGCACAACCAAAGGAATACGATCACCTTTATGCATGATATCACGCACGTATTTAAGGCTTGCACCAAGAGAACCACCAGGATGATAAATTTTAAAATCTGTTGCAGTAAAACCACGCATTTCTAAAAGAGCAACAGCCAATGCATCTCCCATTGCTAATTGCATAACTGTTGAAGTTGTAGGAGCAAGCCCATAAGGACAAGCTTCTTCTATCTTTGGCAACAAGAGTACAATATCAGCTCGTCGCCCTAATGTAGAGCCCTTACCCGATGTCATCGCAATAAGTGGTGTGTGAAAACGTGCAGCATGGTTTATAATACCGCTTAATTCCAAGGTTTCACCTGACCATGATAAGGCAAGAATAACATTATCAGAGCCAATCATACCAAGATCACCATGATTGGCTTCTGCAGCATGGACGAAAAAAGCAGGTGTCCCCGTTGAAGCTAAGGTTGCAGCAATTTTTGTCCCTATATGACCACTTTTACCAAGACCCGTAATCACCACATGACCCCTGGCGCATCCAATGGCTTGAACCGCAGCTTCGAAAGAAGAAGAAAGCCCCCCAAGAAAAGCAGTTTCAAGGGCTTCAAGCCCCTGTTTTTCACTCGCAAGTGTTTTAAGCGCTGACATAACAGCACCCTGCGAACTCGGTATAAGAGAAGATTGTATTGTCATGATCAAATTCGATAAATGAAATTGGATGAGAGATCTATATCATTTTTCAATTTTAATGGTTTCTAGTAAATTTTTTAATGCAGCGGAAACTTGGTTGTGTATATCTGCACGCGCCAAAGAAAATGCAACGTTTGCCTCAATAAAACCAGCTTTAGAGCCACAATCAAAGGTGCGTGCTTCTAACTTGTAACCAAAAAAATTCTGTTCATTTGAAAGCTTTACCATCGCATCTGTTAATTGAATTTCATTTCCTGCCCCTCGTTCTTGATTAGAGAGAATATTAAAAATTTCTGGTTGCAAAATATAACGCCCATTGATGTATAGATTCGACGGCGCTGTCCCTTTTGTTGGTTTTTCTACCATTTTTGTGATTTTAAAACCATTTGCAACTTGTTCACCTTTGCCAACTACACCGTATTTGTGTGCTTCCTCAAGATCACATTCTTGAACCGCGATAATATTTCCTCCACCGGTTTCCTCATAAAGGTTGATCATCTCAGAAAGGCAGCTCTTTTTAGCGTGTATAAGCATATCCGGTAGTAATAAAGCAAAAGGCTCATTCCCAACTAATTCATGCGCACACCAGAGAGCGTGCCCCAGCCCCAAGGGTTGCTGTTGTCTTGTAAAAGAAGTCATCCCCGGTGAAGGTTGTAAATCTTGTAAATGCTCAAGCTCTTCTCTTTTGCCACGTTCAGCAAGTGTTGTATATAATTCAACTTGCGCATCAAAATAATCTTCAATGACTGCTTTATTGCGTCCAGTGACAAAAATAAAATGCTCAATACCAGCTTCACGTGCTTCATCTACAACATATTGAATAACAGGCCTGTCAACAACTGTAAGCATTTCTTTAGGAATTGTTTTTGTTGCAGGAAGAAAACGTGTACCAAGACCAGCCACGGGAAATACTGCTTTCCGGATTTTGCGCATTTTCATCCTATTGCTCCTCATTAATCGTATAATTTCTTGATTTCATTTAACATATGTTTTTACCAAACGGTAAAAAAGACATCTTATTGTTTTAATTGCCATTATAATGGACAAGAAAAAGATGCAAGAGATGATAATTCATTGAGAGTGTTCCTTAAAAACAAATAATCCGTCCTAACCTTTCTTATTCATTTGATAATATTATTGACAACACCACATATAAGAATATTTGAATATTGAGGGGAGTTTAAAAATGCAAAAAATAGAATCTGAAACTTTCTTTTCTTTAGATAAATTAATAGATCGGAAGATTTTTACCATAAGTTTAGCCATTCTTTTTTATGCTTTTTTAATGTTCTTTACACCATTTTTACATGCCGATAGTGGCTTTAAACACTGGATTAAAGAGTTTAAAAAAATAGCTCTCGCCAACAATATTTCACCTTATACATTTAACATGGCTTTTAAAAACATTAATGAAATTGATCCAGAAGTTTTAGAAAGAGCTGCATACCAACCAGAATTTGTCGATCATCCATGGAGATATTTCGATGATCGTGTTCATGATTTTGCAATTTTAGAGGGACAGCGCCAAGCTCAAAAATGGAAAAACTGGCTTCTTCAAATTGAAAAACGTTTTGGTGTAGACCGTAATATTCTCTTAGCTATTTGGTCAATGGAAAGCAGTTATGGAAAAATTTTAGCAAATAAAGGTGTAATGCGTGATACCATTCGTTCACTTGCAACCCTAGCCTATGCTGATAAAAAACGTGAAAAATACGCATACAAACAGCTCATTGCAGCCATGATAATTCTCCAACGTGGTGAAATCACACGCGCGCAACTTACTGGATCTTGGGCCGGAGCAATGGGACACACACAATTTATTCCAAGCAGTTATCTCGCTTATGCCATTGATATGGATGGGGATGGACGGCGTGATATCTGGACCTCTGTTCCAGATGCCCTCGCAACTGCCGCTAATCTTCTTCACATGAATGGTTGGCAACGTAACCTCCTTTGGGGAGTAGAAGTTAAATTACCACAAGGGAAAAATTTCCCTGAAAATTGGTATTCCTTTGAGCAATGGGCAAAGCTAGGCATAAAACAGGCGAACGGACAGCCTTTACCCTCATCATCTGAACGAGCAATATTAAAATATCCAGATGGAATAAAAGGGCCTATATTCTTGGTAACAAAAAATTTCTTTGTTCTTAAACGTTATAATAATGCAGATCGTTATGCTTTTGCTGTTGCTCTTCTCGCTAACCGCATTGCTGGACATCATGGATTAATTCAAGATTGGCAACGACCATTCAAACCTCTTACTTTCCATGAGCGCAAAGAACTGCAGTCTCGCTTGATGGCGCTTGGCTACTATAAAGGGAAAGTTGATGGCAAGATTGGTACAGCCTCTCAAAAAGCACTTAAAGCTTTTCAGTCGCGCCATGGTTTAAAGGTAAATGGATACCCTACCCCTGCAGTTCTTTCTGTTCTGCGAAAACAATAATCTGGAGTAAAGTGTTTGTCTTATTTTCGTTCGATACACTTAATCTTCCTGTTTTTCTCTCTCTTCACTGCAAGTGTTGTACAACCATCTCCAAGTAAGGCAACGAACTTTTTCAAATGGTTGTTAGAGCATAATAAACAAGAGCAGGCACAACAACAACCGCAAACTACGGAACAAAAAATATATCAACCAAAGAAAAAAGCTGTCATACAAAAACCCGTACAAACATTGAAAGATACAAATGCAAAACGAATTCTTGTTATAGGGGACTTTGTAGCTTCTACTGCTGCTAATGAACTCAAAAAACTTTTTACTGATGATGCCAATATTATCATCATAAACAATGCGGTACCATCTTCCGGCTTAGTTCGAACTGATCATACTTCTTGGAAAAATAATATTCCTGAACTTATTGATAAAAATAAACCTGATGCCATTATTATGATAATAGGTGCAAATGATAACCAGCCAATCGTAAACTCTCATGGCGTATTTAGTCCTCTCCAACCAGAATGGATGAATATCTATAAGCAGAGAATTGCCGAAATTACTGAAATCCTACATAACTCCGGAAAACCATGGATATGGATGGGACAGCCAGCTTTTGCAGATAATAATTTAACACAAAAAATACAAACTCTTAATGAGCTTTATAAAAATGCAACAGAAGCCGCAGGAGGATATTTTATCAATATTTGGGATGATTTTATTAACGCACAGGGTCAATTTTCTTTTTCAGGTTATGATATCAATGGAAAAATAAAAAAGCTTCGCACCGACGATGGCATTAATTTGACTTTTGAAGGAAAGCAAAAAATTGTCTCTTATTTAAGAAAATCATTAGAAACTATTTTAAATCTTTCTGTCTTTTTTCATGAAGACACACACCTTACCAACGCAAATACTCTGCGGCCTGTACAAGGCTTACACAATATCGAACGCCAACCACCTATAAACCTCGATGAGATGGTGCAACAAAATACACATTTACTCAATAAAATCGATCAGAGTCTTATAAAAAAATCATGGTCATCCCCAAACGGCCACCAAAAAGAGAGAGCTGATGATTTTTCTTTCCCATAATCTGTTAAAAACAGAGAGTCTCATTTTTCACAAAACAAAAACCGAATAAAACAAAAAGCTTTCTTTTTTATATGATCATGATAGGGGTCTGTATAATGCTCTACAGAAAAAAGACAAAAGGAAATAACGGTATGGTTTAGACCATACCGTTATCATTTACAGTCCTCGTTTTTTAATCATTGCCTCTGATGAAGGCAACCGTCCCAGAAAAGCTTTATAAAGCTCTTCTGGATCATGACTTCCCCCAGCAGAGTAAATAAAACGCTTCAACTTATCAGCAAGCTCTGAATTAAAAACATCTCCCGTTTTTTCAAAAGCCTGAAAAACATCGGCATCAAGGACTTCCGACCACATATAAGAATAGTAGCCAGCAGCATAACCATCACCTGAAAATATATGCGTAAAATGTGGAGGACGATGGCGCATAATAATTGTATTAGGCATTTGCAGCTTTTCTAATTCTTGGCGTTCAAACACTGTTGGATCAGTTATCTTTTGTCCTTTATGAAAAGCCATATCTACAAGAGCTGATGAAATAAATTCAACTGCAGCAAATCCAGCATTAAATGTCTGTGCTGATAAAACCTTATCCATTAATGCTTGCGGCATAGGATGTCCTGTTTTTGCATGCGTAGCATAAGTCCGTAAAATCTCTGGTACGGTTAACCAATGTTCGTAAAGTTGAGAAGGCAGCTCAACAAAATCACGTGAAACCGATGTTCCCGATACAGATGGCCATGTTACATCAGAGAGCAAACCATGCAATGCATGCCCAAATTCGTGGAAAAGTGTACGCGCATCATCAAGTGATAAAAGAGCAACCTCCCCTTTGGGTGGTTTAGCAAAATTACAAACATTATAGATAATAGGCTTTTGTTCTCCATTCAATTTATGCTGTGATTGTAAACTGCTCATCCACGCACCGGAACGTTTTGAAGGACGCGCAAAATAATCACCAATAAAATACCCAAGTAGACTCCCATCAGACTCTTTTACTTCCCACAAACGTGCATCAGAATGCCAAAGTGTAACAGCATTTTTTTCTTCAAATGTAATTCCAAAGAGTTTTTCTGCTACCCCAAAAGCTGCTTTAATCATACGATCAAGTTGAAAATAATATTTAATTTCAGATTCATCGAAAGAAAATTTTTCAGCACGAAGCTTTTCAGCGTAATAACGCCAATCCCAAGCTTCTAAAGTTTCATTGCTTCCTTGATTGCGTGCAAAATTTTGTAATTCAATTTGTTCGCTAAAAGCTTTAGTTCTTGCCCGTTCCCACACAGGTGTGAGCAAACCCATAACCACATCAGTATTTTTGGCCATAGTATTATCAAGTTTTAAATCTGCGAAGGATTTATATCCTAGCAATTTAGCCTTCTCATCACGAAGTGCAAGAATCTCTAAAATAATCGCTCGATTATCATTGTCATTATTATTTTCACCGCGTTTTGACCAAGCTTGAAATGCACTCTCACGTAAATCACGGCGATGAGAAAATTTCAAAAAAGGATCAATAATTGAGCGCGCCAATATTAAAGCATAAGCTCCCTCATTACCTCTTTCGCGTGCGATCTCCTTCATTAAAGCAATAAGATCATCAGGCAAACCAGATAAATCTGTTTGTTCTAAAAATAAAATCCACTCAGCTTCATCTTTTAAAACATGCTGGCCAAAAGTAGCATTTAAAAAGGCAAGCTTTTCATTGATTTCAACGAGCCGTTTTTTGCCTTCTTCATCAAGTTTTGCACCATTACAAACAAATTTTTTCCACCATAATTTAAGAACACGCGTTGTTTCACTATCATACATGCCTTGCTGCGAATTTTTATAAAGTACATCTGTTTTCGCAAATATCCGTGCATCCATCATAATTTTCGAAGAATAACGAGAAAGCTTTACAACAAATTCTTGTTCTAACTGCTGAATCAATGCATTACTATGCGCCCCTGAACGCAAGAAAAATATTGAACACACACGATCGAGTGCCTTGCCAGAAAGCTCAAAAGGTTGCAAAAAATTCTCAAGTGTTGGGGGATCTTGCACCGTCGCAATCGTCTCCAGTTCTTCTTCTGCTTCTTGAAGAGCCTGTTCAAAAGCGGGTTTAAAATCTTCATCACTTATTGAAGAAAAATCAGGAAGCCCTGAAAATCCCTTCCAGTCCAGCACTGCTGCTTTTGTCATAAGAATCTCTATCTCCATTACAAATTCAATGTATAATAACTACCTTACGATACAAATTGATAATACGCTAAAACTATTGTGTGAACTTTAAAAATTCCTCTAAAACCTCTCTCTTAAAGGTAAACGTCAAGGATATCTTTGCCATTTAAAAATGAATAAAAATAAAAATTTCTATATGTCTAATTTATGAAATTGTTTATAACCTGTAATCTGTCCTTGACTTTATTGCAAATATTAACAATTGGAGGATTACAATTGGGGAAGATTTTCTAAAATCTTCCATAGCTTTTGTTTTATCCTATCCATGATATAAATTTATATTCTCCAATCCTTCGGAAGGTACTTTATTATGACTGAAATTAAAACGACCTTCGATTTCAAAAATTCTTTACCTGAAGTTCTCGCCGAGGAATTAAAAAATCATCACTTTGCTGATTCGATTGATATCATCAATGATCTCGATATCATGGAACGCGTTGCCATTCTTAGCCTTTTACCTCTTGATTATGCCATTGAACTCTTTGACAAACCAGAACTTGAACAACCAGCAGCTATTCTTGAACTTCTCCCTGTGAATCGTTCAGTTGAAATTCTTGATGGCATGTCTGCTGACGCTGCTGCCGATGTTTTTCAGGAAATGGATAAAGAAACCCGCAAAAAGCTTTATGCATTGCTCAAACCCTTAACACGCACTGAATTAAAAAAACTTACAAGTTACCCTGATCATACAGCAGGTGCACTGATGACAACAGAGTTTATAGCTGTCCCAGCAAACTGGAACGTAAAAAAAACTCTTGATCATATTCGTGATGTTGAACGTACACGTGAAACAGTTTACACAAGCTATGTCATTGATCCTAAAACGGGAACCCTTCTCAAGGCTGTTTCGCTGCGTAACCTTATCCTTGCTTCACCTGATGATCAAATTTTAAATGTCTCTACACATGACACACCCATTACAATATCCCCCTTCGCACATCATGAAGACATCGCTCGCCTTTTTCAGCGCCATGATCTTCTCTCCGTACCAGTTATTGATGAAGGTAATCATGTCATTGGTATTGTAACAGTCGACGACGTACTCGATACAATGGTTGAGGAAATGAATGAAGATGCATATAAATTTGGTGGTATGGAAGCTCTTGATAAACCCTATATGCAAATCAACTTTCTAGGGATGATGAAAAAACGTGGTGGTTGGCTTGCATCACTTTTTCTTGGCGAAATGTTAACAGCAAGCGCTATGCAATATTTCGAAACAGAGCTTGAAAAAGCCATCGCTCTCACACTATTCATTCCCCTTATTATGAGTTCGGGAGGAAACTCTGGTTCTCAAGCAACATCACTTATTATTCGCGCTTTAGCTTTACGTGAACTCACACTTAAAGACTGGTGGAAAATTATACTTCGTGAAATTCCAGCAGGGATATCTCTTGGCCTTTTGCTCGGAATTATTGGAATGGTGCGTATTGTTCTTTGGCAAGAACTTGGTATTTATGACTATGGTGAACATTGGATTTTTATTGCCATAACAGTGGGCGTAGCTTTAGTTGGAATTGTTACCTTCGGTTCTTTATCCGGCTCCATGCTTCCTTTTATCCTTAAACGTTTTGGATTTGATCCAGCAAGTGCTTCAGCTCCTCTTGTAGCAACTTTAGTGGATGTCATGGGAATCGTGATCTATTTTTCTGTTGCCTCCTTTGTTTTGTCTGGAACTTTACTCTAATATGGAAAGCAAAAATACATCTCGAGAAACTTAAAATTTCTGCTCTGTAAGCAACACATTGATTTTTTAAAATCATAAAACAGCATTATACATTTTAAATAAAATCTTTTAATACTGTCATCATTTATTATTTAAAATACTTTTATTATGAATAAGCGTAAACTATTCAGTAATGAGTCAAAATGGAAAAGTAATTTTAGAAAAAATCTAATGTATGTTAACACACTGCTTAAATAGAGAGAAAATGTAACATGACAAGAAATAAATATAAGATAGCATCATCATTCTATTTATCAGATACCAATATTGCAAATACTCTTGCATTAAGAAAGTTCATGAGAAGAATATACAATCCTTTCTCGAATGCATTTTATCCACACATAACCATCTCTTAAGAATGTACAAATAAGTGATTTTTTAATTCATAATAAAATGCGTATAAAAGAGGAGATATTCTCTGTATTTAATACCCCAAACACAGTAAGAAAACGATAAGGATATTATAAACGAGCAAATTGCACTATTTGTTTTCTAGCGCATACCTTATATGAAATGCCCACACATTTAAAGGTTTTTGGACAAACTTCCTCAAGCAAACAAAACACCAAAAACCTTTTATACAAAACATAAATCATACGAACTCGCTTTTGAATCGCTGAAAAACTCCCAAAATTTGAGAATAGTACTTCAAAAAATGTAATGGAATCAATAATCACTAAATAACTTACTTTTGAGAAACGATAATTGATTGAATTGTTTTTCTTACCCCTCTTCCAAAATTATAAAAAAACATGTAAAAGATTCCGTAATAGTAAAGTAAAGAACGCAAAAGCGTTGCCCCAAGTGAAATCTCATTAAGCGAAAAGAAGAAAATTTATGCAATTGCGTAACGTTGCCATTATTGCTCATGTTGACCATGGGAAAACAACGCTTGTAGACGAACTACTCAAGCAATCAGGAAACTTCCGTGATAATCAGCGTACCAGCGAACGTATGATGGATTCAAATGATATTGAAAAAGAACGTGGAATTACAATCCTAGCGAAGGTAACATCCGTTGTTTGGAAAGATACCAGAATTAATATTGTTGACACTCCTGGCCACGCTGATTTTGGTGGTGAGGTTGAACGTATCCTCAATATGGTAGATGGAGCGATTGTGCTTGTTGATGCCGCTGAAGGTCCTATGCCACAAACAAAATTTGTTGTTGGCAAAGCATTGAAAGTGGGTTTGCACCCTATTGTTGCTGTTAATAAAATTGACCGAGCTGATGCACGTGCTGACGAAGTTATTAATGAGGTTTTTGATCTTTTTTCTGCTCTTGATGCAACCGATGAACAGCTTGATTTTCCGATTCTTTATGGATCAGGACGCGATGGATGGATGGCTGAATCTCCTGAAGGACCAAAAGATCAAGGACTTAGGCCTTTGTTTGATCTTGTAACGCGCCATGTCCCTTCTCCGATTGTGGCGGAAGGACCGTTTCGTATGATTGGAACTATTCTTGAAGCAGATCCTTTTCTTGGGCGAGTTATTACAGGCCGTATTCATTCAGGATCTATAAAATCCAATCAAAGTGTCAAAGTCCTTGGACAAGATGGAAAACTTTTAGAAACTGGGCGTATTTCAAAAATTTTGGCATTTCGTGGGTTAGAGCGGCAACCTCTTGAAGAAAGTATTGCCGGTGATATCGTAGCAATTGCTGGACTGCAAAAAGGTACTGTTGCTGATACTTTTTGTGATCCTACGGTCAACGAACCTCTTACCGCTCAACCAATTGATCCTCCCACCGTTACTATGAGCTTTCTCGTCAATGATAGCCCTCTTGCGGGAACTGAGGGCGACAAAGTAACAAGCCGTGTCATCCGTGACCGTTTGTTGAAAGAAGCAGAAGGTAATATAGCTCTTAAAATTGAAGAATCAACTGATAAAGATTCTTTCTACGTTTCAGGACGAGGCGAACTCCAACTTGCAGTTCTTATTGAAAATATGCGCCGTGAAGGATTTGAGCTTAGTGTTTCTCGTCCACGTGTCGTGATGAAAAAGGATGAAAATGGAGCAACTCTCGAACCAATCGAAGAAGTTGTCATCGATGTTGATGAGGAGTATTCCGGAGTTGTCGTTCAAAAAATGTCTGAACGTAAAGGTGAAATGGTTGAATTGCGCCCATCTGGAGGAAATCGTGTCCGTATTGTCTTTTACGCACCAACTCGAGGGCTCATAGGTTACCAATCAGAGCTTTTAACTGACACACGTGGTACAGCAATTATGAATCGCCTTTTCCATGCCTATGAATCTTATAAAGGAGACATTAGTGGCCGCGTCAATGGTGTTATGATTTCAAATGATAATGGTGAATCTGTCGCTTATGCTCTTTTTAATCTTGAAGGCCGTGGGCCTATGATGATTGATGCTGGCGTTAAAGTTTATCAAGGGATGATTATTGGTATACACTCACGTGATAACGATTTGGAAGTAAATGTTTTAAAAGGAAAAAAGCTAACCAATATGCGTGCTTCTGGAAAAGACGAAGCCGTAAAATTAACTCCTCCTATCAAAATGACACTTGAACGTGCTCTATCGTGGATACAAGATGATGAACTTGTAGAGGTAACCCCTAAAAATATTCGTCTACGCAAACTCTATCTAGATCCTAATGAACGCAAACGTTTTGAAAAAACACGTTCATCAATTTCAACCTAATTTTGTGAATTTTTCAATGAAATATTTTCTTGTATCACGTTTAATTATACTCTAGAAAGGATGCCTGTATGAATATCCAGGAAATACCCATTGGTAAAAATCCGCCAGAAGATATCAATGTTATTGTTGAGGTCTCTGTTGGTGGTCAGCCAATAAAATATGAGATGGACAAAAAGTCCGGAGCGTTGTTTGTTGATCGCGTTCTTCAAACATCAATGGTTTATCCTGGAAACTATGGTTTTGTTCCACATACACTTTCAGACGATGGAGACCCAATTGATGTGCTCATTTGTAATACTCGTCCCCTTATTCCCGGTTGTGTCATCAATGTTTGTCCAATCGGCGTCCTTATTATGGAAGATGATGGAGGTAAAGATGAAAAAATCATTGCTGTTCCTACACAGAAAATAACGCAAAGATATACAAATATTCATGATTACACAGATCTTCCCAAAATTGTACTAAAACAAATTGAGCATTTTTTCGAACATTATAAAGATCTTGAACCTGGAAAATGGGTTAAAATTGAGGGGTGGCGGAATAAGGACTGTGCATGCGACTTAATTAAAAAAGCTATCGAGCGCAGTAACAAAATATAACCATATCTAAAAAACAAAGCCTGTTTTTTTGAATAGGCTTTTATTTATTTTTTTGGAGAGGTGTACCTTCTAAAAATTGTAATATACCCCTTAACTCTTTTAGATATTCTGAAAAATAAAGTTGTTTGTAGCGTGATTTTACACCACTCTTAAGGGTAATACAAGAAGATGGAATTTTCCATTGCTTCGCTAAAAATTGAATGAGCGCTTTATTTGCTTTTCCATCTTCAGGAATAGCACGAAGGCGTATAACTAAATACTGCTTTCCGTCATCCCTACACTCAACCCCCATTATTCGATTGATGGAAGCCTTTGGGGTGAGGTGCACAAACAAGCTTAAGCCATTTGTATCATTGTCTTGATAAAACATCTTCATGTATCTCATGCAGTATTTACAGATACATGCCCGCATAAGCGCGCCACATGAAAATACGAATAAAATAAATAGTTATAAATACTACAATAGGCGAAATATCAATTGTTCCAAAATTTGGTAGAATTCGTCGGATACGACTTAGAATTGGCTCCGTCAGCTGATACAAAAAGCTCCTTACCAAAATAACAAAGCGGCTGCGTGCATTTATAATATTAAACGCATAAAGCCAAGAAAAAATAACACTTGCGATTAAAATATCTGTATAAATATTGAAAATAAGATCAATCACTTGAAGCAATGCATAAACCATGTTTTATTCCTCTTTTAATAAAAGAAACAAAAGATCGTATATGGAGCTTTCATTAAAATAAGCCTGTTTACGCAAAAGTGGCTTTATACTCCATCGTCCTTTTTCCATAAATAGAAAAATCAAAACATTCTCACTATTTGTCTCTATTCTATCTTATAATGATGATGAACCTAATAAACAAATATGAAAAACAAAAAATAGCTCGTCAAACAAAACAACTGCAAACAATCTGAGAACATTCAAAAAAAACTCTGAATATCCTTCATACAACAGCTCTACCTTTTTCATCATAAGCATGTTATGATGAGCGCTCAACCAAAAACGGCCTTTCAAGGCCGTTTCTGTCATATTTTTTAAGATTATTTCTGCAAAGCAATCAAACGATTAAGGGCATTGCTAAAACCATTTAACTGAACGAATAAATCATTCAAAGGTGGTTCGCCTGGAGCGGCAATTGTCATAGCCAACTTCAAATGCTTTCCAGAACGTAGAGCTGCTACGTGATTTTTATCAAACACTATTGGAACAATACAACCTGCTGGTACACACGTCCGAATACCGGTTTCGATAGCAGCCTTGCCCTCATCAACTTGTAAACGAACAGGCTTGGAGACTAAAATACCAAAGGGCACCGTTAAATTACCAGAGACAACACCATCATCTTTGAGAATAACATTCATAGCCACGACAACACGACCCTGATCATTCACCTCTTGACGGTGCATAAAACAAACCTTTTTTCCTTCTTGTATACCGCAGTTAATACTCCATAAACTATATGTTTCAGTCAAAGAAGAAGCACCATTAGGTAACGTGGATGCTGCAGGTTTTGTTGTAGTTGGCTTTGAATCCGATGCAAATGCCACAGAAGAAACACTCAAAAGAGTAAAAACCATAAGTAAATTAAATAACTTTTTCATCTTATATTCCAATTTTTTACACAAAAGAAAAACATCTTTATTATCTTTTAATGATTAAATATATTATAAAGCATCTCGATAAAAAAAGACCCTTATACAGCTATATAGCTTTTATAATTGCTTAAGGCTACCTCGAAATTCATTGACAACTTTTCTATAGACATGCTTTTTAAAGGAAATAACAATCGAAGGAAGAGTTTCCAGATCAATCCATTTCCACTGGTCGAATTCTGCTTTATTACCATCTGGCGGAGGATTTATCGCGATTTCAGAAAGATCGCCCGTAAATTGAAAGGCAAACCATTTTTGTATTTGCCCACGATATTTATTGCTTAACGTGCACCCAACAAGTTCTTGTGGAAAATCATAATAGAACCAATCTTTTGCTTCCTTAATCAGCTTTACAGATCGAATACTCGTTTCTTCATAAAGTTCACGACGCGCTGCATCCAACGGCTCTTCACCTTCATCGATCCCCCCTTGAGGAAGTTGCCAACGATGAGATATCTCAGTCTCTGTATGAACGCACGCCATTAAACGACGCCCAACCCAAACTTTACCCTCATAATTAAAGACAAGGATTCCAACACATTTCCGATAAGGAAGAGCCATCAAATTAACAACTGCATTCATTCAATTCCCCAAAAAAAGCATAAACTGTACACACTTCTTCTCACTTTAAAATACCCTTATTGGGATCTGGTGGAAATGCTGCATTTGCCATTTCACCCCGCAACAACTTATAAGCCTCATGCAATTGAACATCATCCTTAGGATCTTGTGGAACAAAAGCAGCTGAGCCAGATCCTTTATTGTTTTCTCGCTTCCCTTTGATGTGCCCTTTTAATGCAGATTCACCAATCTTTACATCATAACCTTTATATTTTTCAGGGAGTGGTTGCTCTACAATAATATCAGGTGTAATTCCAGTTCCTTGAATTGAAGTACCAGATGGCGTATAATAAAGTGCTGTTGTTAAGCGTAAAGCGCCACTTTCACCCAGAGGAATAATCGTTTGAACAGATCCCTTGCCAAAAGATTGCGTACCTAAAATTGTTGCACGACGATGGTCTTGTAGTGCACCTGCAACAATTTCAGAAGCACTTGCCGAACCACCATTAATGAGAACAATGAGAGGTTTTCCATTGATGATATCCCCTGGCTTAGCATCGAATCTTGTCACATCACTCTTTTTGCGCCCACGAGTCGACACAATCTCACCTTGATTAAGAAAGGCACTCGAAACACTCACAGCCTGATCTAAAAGCCCACCAGGATTAAGTCGCAAATCAAGAACATAACCCTTTAACTTATCTTGAGGAATTTTAGACTGAATATCTTCAATTGCAGCCCGAAGATTGCCAAAAGTCTGCTCCGAGAACTGAATAAGTCTTAAATAGCCAATATCACCCTCAACGCGGTATTTCACCGCCTTTATCTTGATGATATCACGGACAACCTTAATTTCAAGCGGTTTATCAATACCAGAACGGATAATTGATAACGTAATCGGTGTTCCAGGAGCGCCTCGCATCTTATTAACAGCTTCATTCAATGTATGACCACTCGTCTGTACACCATCAATTTTTGAAATGAGATCCCCTGCAAAAATCCCTGCTTTTGAGGCAGGTGTATCATCCATTGGGGAAACAACTTTAATTAAGCCTTTCTCCATAGTGACTTCAATACCAAGACCTCCGAATTCTCCCTTCGTAGAATCTCGCATCTCCTTAGCTTCTTGTGCGTTCATATAAGATGAATGGGGATCAAGTGAGGTGAGCATCCCATTGACAGCATTTTCAATAAGCTTTTTATCATCTGGAACCGTTACGTATTGCATACGTACGCGCTCAAAAATATCGCCAAATAGAACCAGCTCTTTATACGCATCATTTTCATTATTGGCAGCAACAGACTGCACCATTATCATTGAACTGGCGCCGAGCAATACCCCAGCGACCAAAAGAATAACTTTACGAATCATTTTGGTTCCTTCTCGTTTTTTCAGTCCGCCACCAAGGAGTTGGATTCACAGGCTTCCCCTGCTTTCTAAACTCAATGTAAAGCATTGGAGCAGTTTTGCCTATATCCAATGAAACACTGTTCGCAATAAATTGCATCCCCATCGCTCCAAGAGGTTCGCCAGCAAGAACAAACTGCCCCTGACTTACGTTGATTTTCGACATCCCAATAAGAACAATATGATAACCATTTCCAACATTGAGAATAACTAACTGCCCATAAGAACGAAATGGCCCAGCAAAAGCAACAAGAGCATCCACAGGAGATATAACAACAGCAGCTGCTTCTGTTTCAATCATTTCACCAAAGCGTGTAATCTGCGAACTATTATAAGTATGCTGCACTCTTTTTCCCAAAACAGGCAAAAGCAAAGAACCTTTTCGACTTTCAAAATTGGACTGCTCTAATAACTGCAAATTTTTCTGTACCTGTATCGATGTATCAAAACTAAATTTTGATTGGCGATCAAGCTCTAAAATTAATTCTTCTAAAGACTGCGCTTTCTTAGCAAGAACAATGTTTTTGTGTTGCTGCTCTGTAAGTTCTTTCTCTGATTTTTTTTGCAATTTTGCTTTTTTATCTAATAAAAGCTCTAAATGCTTTCGCTCCTCTACTTGATTTTGCATTTTAGTCTTTAGTGCTGCATAGTCCATGGCTATTGAATTGCTCAAATTGGTCAACTCCTTAAGGCTTTCTTTTAAGGCCTGTGTTTTCTCTTGCATCTGAGGTACGAAAGCTCCTAATAAGACAAAACTGCGTACAGAATTTAACACATTCTCAGGCCGTACCATGAGAGCAGGAGGAGGATTCAACCCCATACGCTCTAAGATGGCAAGAACTTCTGCAAATTCAGCACGACGACTTGTTAAATTTTTATGAACTTGTGCCCGCTTTTCTATCATTTTTTTTAGCTTTTTTTCTCTTTCGACAATATCATTTGTTATCATACGTTCTGTTTTAGCAGCTTTTATTAGTGCATCGCTCAGAGCACGCTGATCTTTTTTTAAACCTTCAACTTGACGCGTAAGAAGAGCAACCCGCTCACGCGAGAGCGAAATATTTTGGTGAATTTTCACCAATGCTTTATGCGCTTCCTCCACACTGCTTATTGTATCTTCAGCATGCGATATAGAAAAGCAAAAGACTACACTCAAGAACAGCACGATAAATATCACACATTCCTCATATAAACGTTGCATCTTTCTATGAAGAAGCTTCTTCATTTACCCAACCATTAGACATCATCGTATAAATCGGTAATGATGCTTTAAATAGTGTCAGCTAAAACAATATTAATAAATGTATTAATAGATACAAAAAATTGCATAAAAATGTTAAACACGATGATAAGGATGATTGCTTGCAATTGTTACAGCACGGTAAAGCTGTTCTGTAAGAAGTATACGTGCAATCTGATGGGGCCACGTCATAAAACCAAAAGATAAAAGGAAATCAGCACGATTTCTTATCTGCTCATTATGCCCATCAGGCCCTCCCAAAGCAATGATGACATCACGAACACCTTCATCACGATAAGACTCTAATTTTTCAGAAAAAGCAGATGATGAAATTGATTTTCCACGCTCATCTAATACAATTAATCGACACCTTTCAGGCAAAAATCCAATGAGTCTCCTCCCCTCTTCTTCCATGCGTTGATAAACTGTCTGAGCACGACTTTCCGATATCTCATGGAGTGTTTTAAAATGAAACCCCACTGCGCCAGAACTTTTAGAAAAACGATCCAAATAATGGCCAACCAATTTGTGCTCCATCCCTTTCTTCATACGACCAACAGCAAAAATAGAAATTTGCATATCAACGATCTCCGAAGAGAACCGATTTTGTATTGTCTAAGTCAGGAGCGAGCCACATCTTTTCTAAATTATAAAAGAGGCGAACTTCTGGACGAAAAAGATGAACGATAATATCGCCTGTATCAATTAATACCCAATCACCTCCAGAAAGCCCTTCCACGCTTTCTCGGCCGTATCCACTGTCTTTCCAAGCACATAACAAATGATCAGCAACAGAAGATACATGACGCTGCGAATTTCCTGAAGCTATGACCATATAATCAGCTAAAGACGACCTCCCCTGAATATTAATGGAGACTATATCTTCTGCTTTTGTATCCTCTAAACTTTTGAGAATAATTTTAAGACCATGACTGGCAGAAAAGACTTTTTTCTCTGCAGAAGGTACAATACTGCAAGCATATTTTTGTGAAACGTTTTCCAGACTAATATCCTTTCTTATTATTTGGAATAGAGAAGCAGAATCTTATAAAATTTTCAAGAAAAATTATTCTTCTTTAGACGAAGATTCATCGAAGACTGAAAAGACAAAGGTCCATGCAAATAAGTCCAGGACGGTGGTTTCATAAAAGGTAATCGTATACTCTCTCTCTCGTCTAAACGAAAAAAACGGTAAATGTGTGCCATAGGAGAAGATAGTGCCGCCATATGCACAAAAGGGCGATCGATAATCGCAACAGGAAGCATAGATATGATATCACGCCACCGATACCAGTGATGAAATGTTGCCAAACTATCTGCTCCCATAATCCAAACAAAACGCACCCCACGGCAATACGCAAGAATATGAGAAATCGTATCTACCGATACTGTGCTACCTATAGTTTTCTCAAAACCTGTTACACGAATCTTTGGATGATCAATCAGTTCAATACTTAATCGCATTCTTTCCTCTAAAGATGGTAAATGTGTATTATCTTTTAAAGGATTACTTGGCGTTACCATCCACCATAATTGATCAAGACGTAAACGCCGAATTGCAATTTTTGCAACAAGAAGATGTCCAGCATGCGGTGGATTAAAGGACCCACCAAAAAGACCAATAACGTTGGATCTTTCCACATGTGGCATACGATCCTTCCATGGAAAAAATAGCTGTTTCAAGGTCTAATTTGCCCATTTCCTCTAATATGATATTGAAATGATGTTAATTGTTCAACACCTATGGGACCACGCGCATGCATTTTTCCTGTCGCGATACCAATTTCCATTCCAAAACCAAATTCTCCTCCATCAGCAAATTGCGTAGATGCATTGTGCAATAAAATGGCAGAATCCAAATGATTAAAAAATTTCTCCACCACAACCATATCCTCAGCAATAATAGATTCAGTATGTCCTGATGAATAACGTTTGATATGAGCAATAGCTCCCTCAACACCCTCAACCGTTTTAACAGAAAGAATTGCATCAAGATATTCCTGCGACCAATCTTCTTCAGAGGCTAATTTAGCCTCTGGCATTAACAAAACAACGTCTTCTGTTGCACGAATTTCACATCCCTTCTCCTGTAAAGCTAAAAGAACAGGAAAAAACTTTTGTAATGCTTGGCTGTCAATTAAGACTGTTTCAACAGCTCCACATATGCCTGTACGCCGCAATTTTGCATTCAGTACAATATCACGAGACATATTTAAATCTGCTGATTTATCAATATAAATATGACAAAGTCCTTCTAAATGTGCAAAAATTGGAACACGTGCATCAGATTGAACACGTGCAACAAGACTTTTTCCTCCACGAGGCACAATCACGTCAATCGCTCCATTCAATCCTTTTAGCATTTCTCCAACGGCATTGCGATCTTTCGTTCCAACCATTTGAATAGCATCTTTAGATAAACCAGCCTCCTCCAATCCTTTTACCAACGCAGAATGAAGTGCCTGAGCAGAATGAAAACTGTCCGAACCACCACGTAAAATTGCAGCATTTCCAGCTTTTAAGCACAAAACACTTGCATCAATGGTAACATTTGGCCGACTCTCATAAATAATACCAATCACACCAAGAGATGTACGAATACGACTGATATGAAGCCCATTTGGACGTGTCCATTCACTTATCACTTGTCCAACAGGATCAGGCAAACAAGCAACTTGGCGGACACAATCTATGATTGCATGCAAACGCCCTTCATCTAACTTTAATCGATCAATCATCGCTGCTTTTAAATTATTTTGAGCAGCATTCTCTAAATCTTGATAATTAGCTCTTAAAATTTCATCTGACCGAGCCTCTAAATGCGAAGCTATAATTTCCAAGGCTTTGTTCTTTTGTTCAGAAGACATAACCGCTAATGCTACAGCAGCACGACGTGCTTTTCGCCCCATGTCCTTCATTTGTTCTTCTAAAGTCATATCATCATCCACTCTGCCAAAACAATAAATAAGGTAAAAGATAACTTTCTTAAGCAGAATGAGCCGAGCAGCGTAAGACCATATCATTGCGATGCACTATAGCAGAACGCGCTTCATATCCGAGAATAGATTCAATTTCTTCGCTTTTACGCCCCATAATGCGCGCAACCTCATCTTTGCCATAACTCACAAGCCCACGCGCAATCTCAACTCCATTTGTATCAATAATCGCAACGGTATCTCCACGATGGAATACCCCGTCAACCGCTATAACTCCTGCAGCCAATAAAGATTTTCCAAATTCAAGGGCTTGAACGGCTCCTTGATCAATCGTCAAAATGCCAGAGGGTTCTAAATGACCAGAAATCCAAGTTTTCCAAGCATTTATAGGCTTTTCACTAGCAGCAAAAAAACTTCCGCGCTCTCCTCTATCAATCGCTGCAAGAGGGTTTATACGCTTACCTGAAGTAATAATCATAGCCGTTCCAGCGGAATTTGCTATTTTTCCAGCATCAAGTTTTGTCTTCATTCCTCCTCGAGAAAATTCTGAAGCAGCAACATCTGCCATTTTCTCGATATCACCCGTAATTGAAGCAATAAAAGGTATAAATTCAGCCGTTGGATCAAGATGTGGAGACTTCGTATAAAGGCCATCAATATCTGATAAAAGTATCAAAAGATCTGCCCCCATCATTGTTGCTACTCGTGCCGCTAAACGATCATTATCACCATAGCGAATTTCACTTGTTGCGACAGTATCATTCTCATTAATAACAGGCACTACTCCAAAGCGCAAAAGCACATTAATCGTAGCACGTGCATTAAGATACCGTCGTCGCTCTTCCGTATCAAACAGAGTAAGTAAAATTTGACCCGTTTTTAATCCATATTGAGAAAGTGCATCGCCATATGTTTTAGCCAATTCAATTTGCCCCAAAGCAGCACATGCCTGACTCTCTTCTAATTTCAAAGCCCCCTTAGGAAGATGGAGTAACGTTCTCCCTAAAGCAATAGCTCCTGAAGATACCAATAAGATCTCAACGCCATTTTGATGCAATTTAACAATATCACTTATTAAACTTTTAAGCCATTCAGCCCGTAAACCCATCTGAGGATCAACTAAAAGTGCAGATCCCACCTTGACCACAATGCGTTTATAGTTTGAAAGCTTTTGCAACCCAACTGCCATTTTACTCAATCCTGCTATCCTTATCAACATCCTCTTTGCATGCCATTTCAATAGTATGCGCGCCTGCACGTAGCACATTTTCTAAACCTTCGCGACTAACCGCAGAAAACATCATCACAGATTTACCCGTTTCTCTTTGCAAAATCTCTTGTTTAGCTTTACGCTCTTCAACGGAGAGAGTATCTATCTGGCTTAAAGCTATAACCTCAGCCTTATTGCTTAGATTATTGCCATATACTTCGAGTTCATTACGCACAATCTGATATGCTCTTGCTACATCTTCTTCTTGAGCAGAAATCAAATGAAATAAAACACGACAACGTTCTACATGCCCTAAAAAACGATATCCGATCCCCACACCTTCATGTGCCCCTTCAATTAGACCGGGAATATCAGCCAAAACAAATTCACGAGTATCAACGCGTGCAACACCAAGATGAGGATAGAGAGTGGTAAAAGGATAGTCTGCAATTTTTGGCTTTGCAGCTGTCACGGAAGCTAAAAAAGTTGATTTTCCAGCATTTGGCAACCCAATCAGTCCCGCATCAGCAATTAACTTCAAGCGAAGCCAAAGTATGCGCTCTTCTCCAGCCAAACCTGGATTTGCATGGCGAGGTGCCAGATTCGTAGATGTCGTAAAATGAAGATTCCCAAAACCACCATTCCCACCTTTTGCAAGACGGTAACGTTGTCCAACTTCCATTAAATCACAAATTAATGTCGTATTATCTTCTTCAAAAATTTGCGTCCCAACTGGCACTTTAAGGATAATATCATCACCCTTTTTACCCGTCATGTTACGCCCTTTACCATGCCCCCCTGTTTTTGCTCTAAAATGCTGCTGGTAGCGATAGTCAACTAAGGTGTTAAGTCCATCAACAACGAGAGCCCAAACATCACCACCCCGTCCTCCATTTCCTCCATCAGGCCCTCCAAATTCTACGAATTTTTCACGACGAAATGATACTGCCCCTGCTCCTCCATTACCAGAACGAATATAGACTTTAGCTTGATCAAGAAATTTCATTGGAAACGCTCACTGAGGAATCAATCCTCCTACCTCTACAAGCAATA
Organism: Bartonella sp. B23; assembly: GCF_053793815.1. Lineage (NCBI taxonomy): Bacteria > Pseudomonadati > Pseudomonadota > Alphaproteobacteria > Hyphomicrobiales > Bartonellaceae > Bartonella > Bartonella sp. B23. Next base: position 63,333 of record NZ_CP200033.1, on the reverse strand, counting down.
CATCAGTTTTACCAGTTTTTCATTATTGACAAAAGAAAAACCAATAAGTAGGCTCGCTGAACACTGGTTGAAAATATCATTACATTTAGATAAAGAAGTTGGCCTAAACCTTCTGAAAAAGAAATTACTGTTTGTTTACTGTTTCTTCCTTAAATTCGAGTGCTAAAAGATATAACTCAACTGATTCTGTTCGGCTCGCAGGTGGTTTGACATGATGGACTGTTTTAAAGTTCTGCTTTAATGTAGTGAGAAGGGTATTTTCTGCTCCACCTTGAAAAGTCTTTGATAGAAAATGTCCTCCAGGTCTAAGAACTGAAAGAGCAAAATCGGCAGCAACTTCACATAAATAAATCGTCCTTAAATGATCCGTTTGGCGATGACCTGTCGTTGGTGCAGCCATATCAGAAAGTACTACATCCGGCTTTGTCCCTAAAGCGTTAATTAGTTTCTGCGGTGCATCTGCATGCAAAAAATCCATTTCCAGCATCACAACTCCAGGCAATGGATCAACATGCAAATAATCAATACCAACAACGCTAGGCTTTTCATCATTTGATCCTACTATATGCCCAGCCACTTGACACCAACCACCCGGTGCCGCTCCCAGATCAATAATCTTTTGATTTTTTTTGAGAAACTTATAGCGTTCATTAATTTCGACTAATTTATAAGCCGCGCGCGAACGATAACCATTCACTTTTGACTGATGAACATAAGGATCATTGAGATGCCTCTCTAACCATCGTCGCGACGATGCTTTAATGGTTCCTGCTTTTTTCTTTACACGTTGATATAATTCACGCGATCCTGAACCACCATATCCGCCAGTCGGTGTTTTTATCATTTTTTTCATAGCTATTTATTGTCTCCGTATTCCGCTAACTGCTAGCGTTTGAAGCTTTTTTCTTTCCTATCTTGACACCATACACCATCGCGTAACATCAACTCTATCAAAATTCCTTCTCTCAATCCACGATCAGCAACTCTTAATCGTTGACTGGGCCAAACTTCTCGAATAACATCTAAAATTGCACAGCCAGCTAAAATTAAATCTGCTCTTTTTCGCCCAATGCAAGGATTATTTGCACGTTTTGTGATGTCCCATGACAATAAGCGCTCCATTATCAAAGTAATATCTGCATCATTCATCCAAATGCCATCAACTTGCCTTCGATCATAGCGTTCTAAATTAAGGTGCATTCCTGCTAAAGTCGTAATTGTTCCAGAAGTTCCCAAAAGATGAAACTTTGATCCTTGAGCTAGAGTCCCCAATTTATAACGTCCTGAAAAATTATTTAACAAACTTCGCACATAACTTTTCATCTTTTCAAAATCATCTAAATTAACATCGTTTCCTCCAAAACGCTCAGCAAGGGTGACAACACCAACAGGAAGTGAAGTCCATGCCGTAATTTGTTCAGTTAAACGTAAAGAACGCTTTTTGGAAACATCAAGGAGCACAATTTCTGATGATCCCCCACCAATATCAAAAAGCACGATTGCGTCAGTATTCGGCTCAACAAGTGTACCGCAACCCGAAACAGCAAGGCGCGCTTCTGTTTTCCGATCAACAATTTCTAATTCAAGGCCTGTCTCCTCCAAAACGCGTTGAATAAAATATCTGCCATTTTTTGCCGAACGACAAGCTTCCGTTGCAACCAAACGATAACGCTTAATACGCCTTTGTTGTAGCTTTAAACGACAAATTTTTAACGCTTCAATCGCCCTATTCATTGCTTTTGCATTAAGAAAACCGTTGTTTACTAAACCTTCTCCCAATCGTACGATACGTGAAAAAGCATCAACAACCTTAAAATACCCTAATTTACTGGGAGATGCGATAAGGAGACGGCAATTATTCGTTCCTAAATCAAGTGCCGCATAAAGAGGCAGAGATTCTAATTGAGAAAACTGTGAAAAAAAAGGCTTGTTAAAACTTTTGTTTTTTTTGACATCTACAATTGCTCGATCGTGAAATTCAAAAGCTGTATCCGATTGAAGAAATACCCGTTTCTGTTTACAATGTTTTTTTCGCTGTTGTTCCTTTATACCGACAGAAGTAGAGCACGTCTCTGTCTGTAATAATGCAGAATGATTACTTCGATTGCCACCATAGTGACTGTACAATTGTTTTGTTTTAGTATTGTACGTTCTCCCTCGCTTTGGCCTTTTTACACCATAATCTAACGGAGTCATTTTTCTTTATCCTTTGAGCGCTCTTCCCCCAAATAATTAAACGCGAGAACTATTCTGTTAACATTAAAGCTAAACGCAACAATGCGGCATCCAATCACCAATATCAAGAAAATTATCTGTTTTTCATCAAGATTTTCTGATCTAATATTATCCAGCTTTTTGAATAATCTTTTGGTTATTCCTGTAAAGTCGTATCTCTCTTTATGTACTTGAAATTATAAATTAATTGTTTAGATTTACATCTGTTTTTGTAATTTGCTAACCTCTTTTCATATAACTCAAATGGAGTGTATCTCTATTGTAAAAAGATAAATTCATACTCCTCGAGAGTTTTTGAACTATAACTCTCATCCGTATTCATACAATGGCAGCATTGTAATTGTATTGTACAGAATGACTAAACTCTTTAGACTATTAGCCTCAAAACTACTATAATACTTCAATTGAGAGTTGTTGATATCAAATAAAATCTCTCTAAAAATCTACAATAAGCTTTTACAGAAATAAATCAACTCATCCCTTATCCAAGAGATGGGTATTTCTGCTATTTTAAACTGCTTACTCTCAGCAATTTTCACTGTTAAACACTAACGTAATTCACTCTATAAGCCCTGTGGAAAAATTTTATCTTGATTTTCTATTACATACAAATAACTCATTGCGATTTCACATCTGTAAAATGCACCATAATTTGAATAAAATATCTCTACATAATGGTTGTGTAAAGCCTCTTACTGCATTGTACTCTTCATTCAAATCTGAAAATACAATGTAATGATTTATAAAAAAATAACACCCGCTAAAAGGACTCTATACAGTCTATCATTGTAAAGAATAAAGTGCTGCACTCAGCCCTTTAAATGGCACGGTGAAAGAAAATATTTTTCCTTCTTTAACCTTATAGGAAATACGTACTTTCTTGTTCTGCTCTATTTGTTTACTAAAAATTGATTCTACAGGCGATTGTGCCAAACAAACTGTTTTACTACATTGCGTATAATGAATAAGGATAGGATTTTTAACACCTTCCATAAACATTCGGATAGGGACATTTGTATCAGCATTTGGTAATGTTCTAAAGAGCATTATTGGTTGACCGTTTTTCGTAGAAACAAGAGACCAGCTAAAAATAGTATTATCTTCCTGATCATGAACGGTCTGCGTCACATTACATATACCCTGTTTAAGATTTTGTTTTTCATCGCAAATCAAAGTCCAATGATGAAACTGCATAATGATTCGGCGTATTTCACCAGGCTCCCCCTTAGGAACAGATAGGTGCGGTGGATGCACCGTATAAATGCTATTGTTCTCGTTGGCAAGACTTTCGTCCTTACCCATTAAGGCAAGGACGAACAGAATATTTACCAAAATATTTTGCTTTTTTATAATGATATCCTTTTTTTTCATTATTATACTATCTCATCCTCAGAGTAATTCCTGCGCCAATTCCCCAGTGACCTCCAGCACTTGTTGCGGATATATTAGAACGAATACGTCCATCTTCAGAAGTATAACCCGCTCCAATAGCAAAAGCCGACTGACTACGCCAGATACCCGTACCAAATGAAAGACTTAAAGATCCAGGTGTATCGTGGTAACGCAAATTAGACACAGCCAAACCTATAGCCGCTGCCTGTCTCGCTTCCTTACGAACATCTTGAATACCCTGACTCAACACTTCAAACTTCATATCGGTGTAGGCTTGCGCATCATTCAAAACATTCTCCATAGCACTCGTTAAATGTTCATCCGTATACTTTTTCGCATCATCAAGAACTATCTGCATCTGCTGTTCAGTATAATCATGCAACTGGCCTCCATTAACTGCTTCCTTAGAACCTGTCTCAATTTTGCCATCCGCAACATTATCCATCAATACTGGAGCACTTTCATCTCCACCAATTAACGTGATGCTGTTCTTTCTGTTTCCATCATCATCTTTATCATACTGAACAGCACCATCTGCGGTAACGGCTATACCTTGTACCTGTTGATCAATAGCATTTACCTTGTCTTCAACTGCTGTAACCTTGTTTTCAACTTCTGTAACTTTCTGATTCGTCTCCCAAAGCTGACCCCCATTTACAGCATCTTTCGAGCCTTCTTCTACTTTACCATCCGCTACATGCGTAATCTTGCCGTCTACCCCATCATGACGACCGTCATAAGCTCCTTCTGCCTCATTCCAATTTAAACCATTTGAGGCAACATTTTTTTCAACATCACCAATGCGGTCGTTGATACTCGACATACTTCCATTGACGCCATCAAAAGCAGCTGAAACATTACCATGGCTTACCTCAGTAGCTGTGCCATCAGTATTGAAAGCCATAACTGTAAAGGTAGGAGACACCCATTCCCCGTTCTTATAGCCAGCACCACCACCAAAATAAGCAGCAAGCTGATTACTCATAAAATAAAGCTGTGAACCATTCACTGCATCCGTTGAGCTTTCTGAAAGCGCTCCTGCTTTTACACCAGAGAGAGTCCGTGCAGCTCCATCAATGTTTGCAAGAGTAATTTCAGTTCCGTTTTTTTCACCCCCAATTGCGATAACATGCGTAGTTTCATCTTGCTTAACAAGGCTCTCATCTTTCACATTGCTAATCTCACTATTAATCTGGTTAGTTAGCTCATTTTTAACATTCGTGATGGAATTGCCAACCCCTGCGAAAGCCTCAGCTACATTATCATAACTTATCTCTTCGGAAGTGCCATCACTCTTAACTGTCTCAACCTTGAATGTTGGAGCATTCCACTTTCCTTCCGCATCATAACCAGCATCACCACCAAAATAGGTCGCAAACGTGTTGCTCATCGAATAAAGCTGTGAACCATTCACTGCATCCGTTGAGCTTTCTGAAAGCGCTCCTGCTTTTACACCAGAGAGAGTCCGTGCAGCTCCATCAATGTTTGCAAGAGTAATTTCAGTTCCGTTTTTTTCACCCCCAATTGCGATAACATGCGTAGTTTCATCTTGCTTAACAAGGCTCTCATCTTTCATATTGCTAATCTCACTATTAATCTGGTTAGTGAGCTCATTTTTAACATTCGTGATAGAGCTACCAACCCCTGCGAAAGCCTCAGCTACATTATCATAACTTATCTCTTCGGAAGTGCCATCACTCTTAACTGTCTCAACCTTGAATGTTGGAGCATTCCACTTTCCTTCCGCATCATAACCAGCATCACCACCAAAATAGGTCGCAAACGTGTTGCTCATCGAATAAAGCTGTGAACCATTCACTGCATCCGTTGAGCTTTCTGAAAGCGCTCCTGCTTTTACACCAGAGAGAGTCCGTGCAGCTCCATCAATGTTTGTAAGAGTAATTTCAGTTCCGTTTTTTTCACCTCCAATTGCGATAACATGCGTAGTTTCATCTTGCTTAACAAGGCTCTCACCTTTCATATTGCTAATCTCACTATTAATCTGATTAGTTAGCTCATTTTTAACAGTGTTTATATCATTGTTAACATTCGTGATGGAATTGCCAACCCCTGCGAAAGCCTCAGCTACATCATCATAACTTGTTTCTTCAGAAGTACCATCATTCTTAACTATTTTAACCTTGAATGTTGGAGCATTCCACTTTCCTTCCGCATCATAACCGGCACCACCACCAAAATAGGTCGCAAACGTGTTGCTCATCGAATAAAGCTGTGAACCATTCACTGCATCCGTTGAGCTTTCTGAAAGCGCTCCTGCTTTTACACCAGAGAGAGTCCGTGCAGCTCCATCAATGTTTGTAAGAGTAATTTCAGTTCCGTTTTTTTCACCTCCAATTGCGATAACATGCGTAGTTTCATCTTGCTTAACAAGGCTCTCACCTTTCATATTGCTAATCTCACTATTAATCTGATTAGTTAGCTCATTTTTAACAGTGTTTATATCATTGTTAACATTCGTGATAGAATTGCCAACCCCTGCGAAAGCTTCAGCTACATCATCATAACTTGTTTCTTCAGAAGTACCATCATTCTTAACTATTTTAACCTTGAATGTTGGAGCATTCCACTTTCCTTCCGCGTCATAACCGGCACCACCACCAAAATAGGTCGCAAGCGTGCTCTGCATAGAATAAACCTGACCACCGTTGATTGCATCGGTTGAGTTTTTAATGATATCACCATCTGCAAGATGCGTAATCTTGCTATCTGTTTTTTCACCATCATCACCATGTTTTGCAACAAAAGCATTCTCAGACTTGCTCCACAAAAGGGCATCACCTTTAATCTCTTGATTTATATTGGTGATTTTTTGATTAAATTCCTCAATAGTTTCCGTGAGATGATTATTCACATTACTGACACTTGTATCAAGATCTTCAAAAGCAGACCCAACATCGTTATGAGTATTCTCTTTAGAAGAACCATCTGCATTAATCTGAGATATTTTATAGGTCGGAGCTGTAAAAGTGCCGTTCTCAAATGACGCACTACCACCTAAAAATTTGGCAACATCTTGAGAGATGGTGTTAATCTGATCACCGGTGATTGCATCACGCGAATCCTTAGCAATCTCACCATTGGCTACATTGTGCAAACCAACGGCTTCATTATCTTGACCACCAAAAGTTACACTCGTGTAATCAATAGCGCCATTTTCATCATCTTTTTTCTTATCATAAAGAACAACTGCAGAATTACCAGACTGAAGACTGTCGGAAAGATCCGCTAAACCTTTATCAAGCTGATCTTTATTAACAGCTTCATTACCCTGTGTGGCTGCCTTTACGCCGGAAATAGTCCGATCTTCATTACTGCTATTTGCAATGTTGATCCCATCACCTTCTACTTCCTTACCAATGGTGATAACATGCGTTTCTTCATCTTGCTTAACAAGAAAATCACCTTTCACATTGTTAATCTCATTATTGATCTGAGTGGTTAGCTCATTTTTAACAGTGCTTATATTATCATTAACGTTCGTGATAGAATTGCCAACCTCTGTGAAAGCTTCAGCTACATTATCATAACTTTTCTCTTCAGAACTACCATCATTCTTAACTACTTTAACCTTGAATGTTGGAGCAGTCCATTCGCCTTCTTCATTATAGCCAGCACCACCACCAAAATAGGTCGCAAGCGTGCTCTGCATAGAATAAACCTGACCACCGTTGATTGCATCGGTTGAGTTTTCACCGATATCACCATCTGCAAGATGCGTAATCTTGCTGTCTGTCTTTTCATCTCCTACCATATGCTGCGCAATAAAGGCACTGTCAGACTCGCTCCATAACAAAGAATCCTGAGCAACACCCTGAGAAATATTTTCAATACGCTGATTTACATTCTTGATACTCGTATCAAGATCCTCAAAAGCAGACCCAACATCGTTATGAGTCTTCTCTTCGGAAGAACCATCTGCATTAATCTGAGATAAGTTATAGGTCGGAGCTGTAAAAGTGCCGTTCTCAAATAATGTATTACCACCTAAAAATTGAGCAACTTCCTGAGAGATGGTATTGATCTGACCACCGGTGATTGCATCACGTGAACCCTCAGCAATTTTACCATCGGCTACATTGTGTAAACCCACAGCTTCCTTATTTTTACCGCCAAAAGTTACACTCGTGTAATCAATAGCGCCACCTCTTTTCTTATCATAAAGAACAACTGCAGAATCACCAGACTGAAGACTGTCGGAAAGATCTTTCAAACCTTGATCAAACTGACCTTTGTTAACAGCTTCATTATCCTGTGTGGCTGCCTTTACGCCGGAAATAGTCCGATCCGCATTACTGCTATTTGCAATGCTGATCTCATCACCTTCTACTTCCTTACCAATCGTGATAGCATGCGTAGTTTCATCTTGCTTAACAAGAAGATCACCTTTCATATTGCTAATCTCACTATTAATCTGGCTGGTTAGCTCATTTTTAACAGTGGTTATATTATCGTTAACATTCGTGATAGAATTGCCAACCTCTGTGAAAGCTTCAGCTACATTATCATAACTTGTTTCTTCAGAAGTACCATCATTCTTAACTATTTTAACCTTGAATGTTGGAGCAGTCCATTCGCCTTCTTCATTATAACCGGCATCCCCACCAAAATAGGTCGCAAGCGTGCTCTGCATAGAATAAACCTGACCACCGTTGATTGCATCGGTTGAGTTTTCACCGATATCACCATCTGCAAGATGCGTAATCTTGCGGTCTATCATTTCATTTCCTACCATATGCTGCGCAACAAAGGCATTCTCAGACTCGTTCCACAAAAGGGCATCACCTTTAATCTCTTGATTTATATTGGTGATTTTTTGATTAAATTCCTCAATAGTTTCCGTGAGATGACTATTCACATTACTGACACTTGTATCAAGATCTTCAAAAGCAGACCCAACATCGTGATGAGTATTCTTTTTAGAAGAACCATCTGCATTAATCTGAGATATTTTATAGGTCGGAGCTGTAAAAGTGCCGTTCTCAAATGACGCACTACCACCTAAAAATTTGGCAACATCTTGAGAGATGGTGTTAATCTGATCACCGGTGATTGCATCACGCGAATCCTTAGCAATCTCACCATTGGCTACATTGTGCAAACCAACGGCTTCATTATCTTGACCACCAAAAGTTACACTCGTGTAATCAATAGCGCCATTTTCATCATCTTTTTTCTTATCATAAAGAACAACTGCAGAATTACCAGACTGAAGACTGTCGGAAAGATCCGCTAAACCTTTATCAAGCTGATCTTTATTAACAGCTTCATTACCCTGTGTGGCTGCCTTTACGCCGGAAATAGTCCGATCTTCATTACTGCTATTTGCAATGTTGATCCCATCACCTTCTACTTCCTTACCAATGGTGATAACATGCGTTTCTTCATCTTGCTTAACAAGAAAATCACCTTTCACATTGTTAATCTCATTATTGATCTGAGTGGTTAGCTCATTTTTAACAGTGCTTATATTATCATTAACGTTCGTGATAGAATTGCCAACCTCTGTGAAAGCTTCAGCTACATTATCATAACTTTTCTCTTCAGAACTACCATCATTCTTAACTACTTTAACCTTGAATGTTGGAGCAGTCCATTCGCCTTCTTCATTATAGCCAGCACCACCACCAAAATAGGTCGCAAGCGTGCTCTGCATAGAATAAACCTGACCACCGTTGATTGCATCGGTTGAGTTTTCACCGATATCACCATCTGCAAGGTGCGTAATCTTGCTGTCTGTCTTTTCATCTCCTACCATATGCTGCGCAGTAAAGGCACTGTCAGACTCGCTCCATAACAAAGAATCCTGAGCAACACCCTGAGAAATATTTTCAATACGCTGATTTACATTCTTGATACTCGTATCAAGATCCTCAAAAGCAGACCCAACATCGTTATGAGTCTTCTCTTCGGAAGAACCATCTGCATTAATCTGAGATAAGTTATAGGTCGGAGCTGTAAAAGTGCCGTTCTCAAATAATGTATTACCACCTAAAAATTGAGCAACTTCCTGAGAGATGGTATTGATCTGACCACCGGTGATTGCATCACGTGAACCCTCAGCAATTTTACCATCGGCTACATTGTGTAAACCCACAGCTTCCTTATTTTTACCGCCAAAAGTTACACTCGTGTAATCAATAGCGCCACCTTTTTTCTTATCATAAAGAACAACTGCAGAATCACCAGACTGAAGACTGCTGGAAAGATCTTTCAAACCTTGATCAAACTGATCTTTATTAACAGCTTCATTACCTTTCTCAGCTGCCTTTACGCCGGAAAGAGTCCGATCTCCATCACTGCTATTTGCAATGCTGATCTCGCCACCTTCTACTTCCTTACCAATGGTGATAACATGCGTAGTTTCATCTTGCTTAACAAGAAGATCACCTTTCATATTGCTAATCTCACTATTAATCTGACTGGTTAGCTCATTTTTAACAGTGGTTATATTATCGTTAACATTCGTGATAGAATTGCCAACCTCTGTGAAAGCTTCAGCTACATTATCATAACTTGTTTCTTCAGAAGTACCATCATTCTTAACTATTTTAACCTTGAATGTTGGAGCAGTCCATTCGCCTTCTTCATTATAACCGGCATCCCCACCAAAATAGGTCGCAAGCGTGCTCTGCATAGAATAAACCTGACCACCGTTGATTGCATCGGTTGAGTTTTCACCGATATCACCATCTGCAAGATGCGTAATCTTGCGGTCTATCATTTCATTTCCTACCATATGCTGCGCAACAAAGGCATTCTCAGACTCGTTCCACAAAAGGGCATCACCTTTAATCTCTTGATTTATATTGGTGATTTTTTGATTAAATTCCTCAATAGTTTCCGTGAGATGACTATTCACATTACTGACACTTGTATCAAGATCTTCAAAAGCAGACCCAACATCGTGATGAGTATTCTTTTTAGAAGAACCATCTGCATTAATCTGAGATATTTTATAGGTCGGAGCTGTAAAAGTGCCGTTCTCAAATGACGCACTACCACCTAAAAATTTGGCAACATCTTGAGAGATGGTGTTAATCTGATCACCGGTGATTGCATCACGCGAATCCTTAGCAATCTCACCATTGGCTACATTGTGCAAACCAACGGCTTCATTATCTTGACCACCAAAAGTTACACTCGTGTAATCAATAGCGCCATTTTCATCATCTTTTTTCTTATCATAAAGAACAACTGCAGAATTACCAGACTGAAGACTGTCGGAAAGATCTTTCAAACCTTGATCAAACTGACCTTTGTTAACAGCTTCATTATCCTGTGTGGCTGCCTTTACGCCGGAAATAGTCCGATCTCCATTGCTGCTATTTGCAATGTTGATCCCATCACCTTCTACTTCCTTACCAATGGTGATAGCATGCGTTTCTTCATCTTGCTTAACAAGAAAATCACCTTTCACATTGTTAATCTCATTATTGATCTGAGTGGTTATGTCATTTTTAACGCTAGTTATATCATTTTTAACAGTGGTTATATCATTGTTAACATTCGTCAAAGAATTGCCAACCTCTGTGAAAGCTTCAGCTACATTATCATAACTTTTCTCTTCAGAACTACCATCATTCTTAACTATTTTAACCTTGAATGTTGGAGCAGTCCATTCGCCTTCTTCATTATAGCCAGCACCACCACCAAAATAGGTCGCAAGCGTGCTCTGCATAGAATAAACCTGACCACCGTTGATTGCATCGGTTGAGTTTTCACCGATATCACCATCTGCAAGATGCGTAATCTTGCTGTCTGTCTTTTCATCTCCTACCATATGCTGCGCAATAAAGGCACTGTCAGACTCGCTCCATAACAAAGAATCCTGAGCAACACCCTGAGAAATATTTTCAATACGCTGATTTACATTCTTGATACTCGTATCAAGATCCTCAAAAGCAGACCCAACATCGTTATGAGTCTTCTCTTCGGAAGAACCATCTGCATTAATCTGAGATAAGTTATAGGTCGGAGCTGTAAAAGTGCCGTTCTCAAATAATGTATTACCACCTAAAAATTGAGCAACTTCCTGAGAGATGGTATTGATCTGACCACCGGTGATTGCATCACGTGAACCCTCAGCAATTTTACCATCGGCTACATTGTGTAAACCCACAGCTTCCTTATTTTTACCGCCAAAAGTTACACTCGTGTAATCAATAGCGCCACCTTTTTTCTTATCATAAAGAACAACTGCAGAATCACCAGACTGAAGACTGCTGGAAAGATCTTTCAAACCTTGATCAAACTGATCTTTATTAACAGCTTCATTACCTTTCTCAGCTGCCTTTACGCCGGAAAGAGTCCGATCTCCATCACTGCTATTTGCAATGCTGATCTCGCCACCTTCTACTTCCTTACCAATGGTGATAACATGCGTAGTTTCATCTTGCCTAACAAGAAAATCACCTTTCACATTGTTAATCTCATTATTGATCTGAGTGGTTATGTCATTTTTAACGCTAGTTATATCATTTTTAACAGTGGTTATATCATTGTTAACATTCGTCAAAGAATTGCCAACCTCTGTGAAAGCTTCAGCTACATTATCATAACTTTTCTCTTCAGAACTACCATCATTCTTAACTATTTTAACCTTGAATGTTGGAGCAGTCCATTCGCCTTCTTCATTATAGCCAGCACCACCACCAAAATAGGTCGCAAGCGTGCTCTGCATAGAATAAACCTGACCACCGTTGATTGCATCGGTTGAGTTTTCACCGATATCACCATCTGCAAGATGCGTAATCTTGCGGTCTATCATTTCATTTCCTACCATATGCTGCGCAACAAAGGCATTCTCAGACTCGCTCCACAAAAGGGCATCACCTTTAACCTCTTGATTTATATTGGTGATTTTTTGATTAAATTCCTCAATAGTTTCCGTGAGATGACTATTCACATTACTGACACTTGTATCAAGATCTTCAAAAGCAGACCCAACATCGTGATGAGTATTCTTTTTAGAAGAACCATCTGCATTAATCTGAGATATTTTATAGGTCGGAGCTGTAAAAGTGCCGTTCTCAAATGACGCACTACCACCTAAAAATTTGGCAACATCTTGAGAGATGGTGTTAATCTGATCACCGGTGATTGCATCACGCGAATCCTTAGCAATCTCACCATTGGCTACATTGTGCAAACCAACGGCTTCATTATCTTGACCACCAAAAGTTACACTCGTGTAATCAATAGCGCCATTTTCATCATCTTTTTTCTTATCATAAAGAACAACTGCAGAATTACCAGACTGAAGACTGTCGGAAAGATCCGCTAAACCTTTATCAAGCTGATCTTTATTAACAGCTTCATTACCCTGTGTGGCTGCCTTTACGCCAGAAAGAGTCCGATCTTCATCACCGCTATTTGCAATGCTGATCTCATCACCTTCTACTCCCTTACCAATGGTGATAACATGCGTTTCTTCATCTTGCCTAACAAGAAAATCACCTTTCACATTGTTAATCTCATTATTGATCTGAGTGGTTATGTCATTTTTAACGCTAGTTATATCATTTTTAACAGTGGTTATGTCATTTTTAATGGTGGTTATATCATTGTTAACATTCGTCAAAGAATTGCCAACCTCTGTGAAAGCTTCAGCTACATTATCATAACTTTTCTCTTCAGAACTACCATCATTCTTAACTATTTTAACCTTGAATGTTGGAGCAGTCCATTCGCCTTCTTCATTATAGCCAGCACCACCACCAAAATAGGTCGCAAGCGTGCTCTGCATAGAATAAACCTGACCACCAGTGATTGCTTCTGTGGAATTTTCAGAGATTTTACCACCATTTATACCAGAGAGGATACGAAGGCCTTCACTCTTGTTGGTAATATCAATTTTATCGCCATCTGTATCCGCACCAATCGTGATGATCTTGGTACTGGAATCTTGCTTAACAAAACCGTTGGATGCTACTTGCTGTTTTACTTCCTGCAATTGTGCAAAGTTCACCGCATCGGTAGCTTCAGTGCCAGCCTCTACATTTGTAATCTTTTTATTTGCAGCATCAAAACCAGCAGCCGTTACTTTTGGGCCGTTCTGACCAATTGCAAGACCTGTTGCGTTAAAAACAACATCACCAGATTTGAAACCGTCAGATGTTATAAGTTTGGCTGATATACTTTCGGCTGACATATCCTTAAGCTTAAGGTCATCAGATAAAGTAAAGTCTAGCTTATTTTTTGCGTCTTCGCCACCGCCTGAATGGTTAATTTTTACATTACCATCTTCGCTTGAAAAATCCACACCGGACTGCAAGCCAAGGCCAACATCCCCCTTATCGGAACCATCAACAGAGAGTTTCCAACCTGTTTTTTCCAGAGCTTTTAGCTGCGCAACATTTACCGCATCATAGTCCTGTGTGCCAGCTGCCACTCCTGTAATCTGGCGTGACGCTATAAGAGTTCCATCTTTCTTAAATTGACCAACGCTGAATGCACCCTTAGTGGACTGCCACACGGGACTAATTGATACATCTTTTTCCGTGCGACCTAAACCCAGATCGTCCGGCTCGATATAACCATAACCCACAACACCAGATGCAGTTACAGAATTAGAACGGTATCCTATAGCAATACCATCTTCGACCGTCACTGATGCACCAAAACCAACAGCAACCGCAGATTTGCTCTCTGCCTTCGCTTGAGAACCAATAACAACCGCATCTCTATCCGAGGCATGCGCCCTCTCACCAACAACAACCACGTTAATGCTCTGAGTGCTTGCTTCAGAACCAATAGCAACCGAGCCTGAACCTGTAACTTTCGCTTTATGACCAATAGCAACCGACCCCGACATAGAGTATGAAGATGAACCAACAGCAATACCATTAATGCTGCTATATGCATCAAAACCAAGAGCAAACGCACCACGACCATCAGTGCTGGCATTAGCACCAATAGCAATCGCACCGAGACCATTGCTACCATCACCAAGGTTACCTTGTGATACGGTAGCATTAGCACCAATAGCAATAGCTTGTTTAGATTGCTCAACAATGCTGGCACCATGACCAATAGAAATCGCATCTTCACCTTTAGCGTTGGCTTCATGACCAACAGCGATCGAACTGCTACCTGAAGCTCCGGCACCAGTACCAAAAACAATCGAATTGGGATCTACAGCTTTGGCACCAGCACCAAAAGCAAACGCACCCTCAGCTGAAGCTTCGGCTCTATTACCAAAAGCAAACGCATTTAAAGCTGAAGCGCTGGCTTTATAACCAATAGCAGTCGCACTGTTACCTGTAGCTTCGGCGTCACGACCAAAAGCAAACGCATTTAAAGCTGAAGCGCTGGCTTTATAACCAATAGCAGTCGCATTGTTAGCTTTAGCTTCGGAAAAAGGACCCAAAGCAAACGCATCGTCACCACTAACCTGGACCCCGTTACCAATAGCAACCGAGTGGATACCACTAACACTGGAAGACACACCAATAGTAACCGCGGACATACCACTACTCACGGCATTAGAACCAACAGCAATCGCACCATTATTTAAAGCCCTGGCCTTCTCACCAAAAGCAATAGAACCCCCATTTTCAACTGTGGCGTTAACACCAATAGCAATTGCAACAACTGCAGAACTAAATTCGCCTTCGCCACCAACTTTTCTAACTTTGGCACCAGAACCAATAGCAATTGCACCTCCGAATTGAGCCTCAGGGGCCCTAAATCCGCTGTAATTGACGTTAATGTCTATAGCTTTTAAACTGTCCTGCCCCTTTTCAAGGTCTCGGTTTACAAGATTCAGACCCACACTCCTCTGAAAAGCAATAGGTAGTTCATTTATTGTTTGCCCAATATCGTACATGCCATTTCGTACAAGATTACTATCTGCTGTCAAAATATCCGTATTAGACTTACTCTTCTCACTTTTTTCGAAAAACATCTTAACTAAAAAATTTACATAGTCGCTGTCATTAGCAAAAGACGCTCCCAGCCTATTCAGCGCCGTTAAATATCTTGCTTTTGACGAACTAGGATTGTCATAGAGATCCACATCGCTGTCATGATTATCATAAGCAGAAACAATACTCCTATCGTTTGCTTGAGAATAAACAGCCGTCGCATTTTTCATGCTCTGAAGAAATTGCTCTACTAAATCAAAATTTCCCGCAAAAACAGGAAAAACACTTGATAACAGCACAATCACTGCAGCAGACAAAAAAACATTAACGAGAGAAAAACGAAAATATTTCAAATTACTCGCTATTCGTGTGGCATACAATTTTTTCATGACAAACTCTCCAATGAAAAAAATTTAAAAACGCATACAAAACATAAAAAAACCACATTTCAGCGCTATTGGTCCTTCCCAGCGGCATTTAAGGCTGGAGATGAATGCTTAGAGCGAGGAGATTTTGAGTCTTTTATTTTCATTTTGCATATACTTTCCGTAGTAAGATCCTGAGTAGGAAAATTAGGAAATGTGTTTTGTTGACATAGAAAGAACATATTTTGATTCTTATGGTGGTTAGTTATTGTAAACTTTAGGTAAGATGTTTCCTGTGTTTTAGATGCTAAAAGCTTTTTACTTGAGGAAAATTTTTTTAAGATTCCTAAGAAAACGGTGTGCAATATTTAGTAAGGAGTGTTTTTTCTCAATAATGAGCAGATTGCAGAGTCGAAATTCTTAATAAAACTTTGAGTTTTTTAGAAGTTTTAGACTTTTTAAGCGTGTTTTTGTTTTATGCACTGCGATGTAATAGCATAGATATGCTTTTATGTTTTCATCTTGTTTTGTACGCACGGGCACGCCCCCCTATCAATGAGATATTTTCTTTCAATATGAGTCTTACTAATATACTTTCCGTGTTCTTATGACTTATTGAGTAAAATAGCAAGAGAAAATGAAATTTTTTGGTATTTGAAGACTGCTTGATGTAGGTCGTGGTGCAATTTTGCTACACTTACACCAAAAGGCTTTCGTAAATCTTTAAGTTTATCAGGGGGGATATTTTTAATGCAGCCGTATATTTATGGTTTTGACCAAGAGATGTTTTGCATCTGCTTAATTTAGAGTAAGGACAAGTGGAAGAGTTCGTTAAAATATTTTGTTTTTATTGTTAATTTGGCGTTAAGCTTATTCCTACATCCATACCCCAGCGTTCTTCAACACTTGTTACAGATAAATTAGAACGCATCTTTCCATCTTCTGATATACAATCAGCACCAACAGCAAAAACCGATTTGCTGCGCCGTGGACCCGTATCAAATGAAACACTTAAAAGATCCAGCTGTATCAAAATAATTCAAATTGGATACTGCCAAACCTACGACCACTACTATCTTGCTTTTTTCTGGACTGACTTGGTATCATAATCTTAATGCTTCAAATTTTATATTCGTGTGGAATTTAACCTCATTAATAACATTACCTATTGCATTATCTATGACTTCATGAAAACCTTCATCCGTATATTTCTTCATATCATCAAGAACTATCTTCATCTGCTGTTCAGTATATATTGTGCAAATGGCCACCATTAACTGCTTATTTAGAGCCTCCTTCAATTTGGCCATCCATCGCACGATCTATCAATACTGATTCGTTTCATTACCACTTATTAACGTGATGCCATTAGGTCTTTTTACCATCATCATCTTTGTCGTGGCTAACTGCTCCATTCGCTACTGAAATTTCAATATCTTTAACATGTTGGTTTGTTGTGCCTGCCTTGTTCTCAATATTGCTAACTTTATCATTTATGAACCAAAATTGTCTTCCGTTAATCGCATCTTTCAAATCTTCTGCTACCTTACCATCTGCAACATGCGTAATCTTACTATCTTTCTCATTATGACGTGCATCATACGCACCATCAGCCTCATCCCAATTTTAACCGTTCGACGCAACATTCTTGGCAATCTCGTTAACGTGCTCGTTGATATTCAACATACTTCTACCAACATCATCAAATGCTTCTGCTACACTGTCGTAGCCCATCTTCTTGTCATCCGCTGTACCATCTTCCTTGAAAAATACAATATTGAATGCTGAACTTGTCTATTTACCATTCTCATATTTAGCACCACCACCAAAATACATGGCAAGAATCCGATTCAGAGAATAAAGCTAAGAGCCATTGATTGCATCGATTGAGTTTTTAGTGATATCACCATTGGCAAGGTGCGTAATCTTGCTGTTTGTCTTCTCTTTACCGTGCTGCACTACAAAGACATTACTCTCATTACTCCATGATAAAGAATCTTGTGCAACTCCTTCTGAGACTTCCTTAATGCGATCGTTAACAGTCTTGATATTCTTACCGAGTTCTTTAAAGGCTTTTTCAACGCCTTCACACGGTTTATCTGTTACAACTCCATCCGTGAAAATATGCAATAATTTATAGCTTGGCTGTGTCAAATCTCCATCTTTAAATGTAGCATCACCACCTAAGGACTTTGCAACATCCTAACCGATTTTGTTAATATGTCCACCCGTGATTGCACCACGTAAATCCTCAGCAATCTAACCATCGGCAACATTATGGAGACCTACAGCTGTGGAATCCTTAATCTTTTCCTAAAGTCACACTTGTGTGATTAATGCTACCGTTTTCATCACCTGTTTTGTCATAATGAACAATAACCGATTCATCAGACTGCAAACTGTTCGAAAAATCTTTCAAGCCTTTATAAAGCTGTCCTTTGTTAATAGCTTCATTATCTTGTGTCGCTTCCTTCACACCAGAAATTGTACAAGAATCACCTGATTTGTTTGCAGCGTTCATCCCCGTTCCTTCTGTTTCTTTATCGGTGATGATACAACCCGCTTATCCACCATCTTGTTTAACAAGACTTATTTCCCGCTATTTGAATTTTTATCTCTTGTATCTTATCTGCGTCTGCGCAAAATTCACTGCATCCTCAGATCTTTCCCCAGCTGCCACTCCTACAAATCTGGCGTGTTTTTTCTGAACAAACACACAAACACTCACTGCACCTCACGTACTTTTCCATGCAAAATTGTCAGACTATGAAAAACCTTTGGTGTAAGGATCATAACCAATGGCGCAAACAACAATATAAGCCACAGGCCAACTCCCAATCGCAACACCACTCTCTGCTAACACTCTAGCAAAAGCACCAAAAATAATAGAATGCTTTTTCTTTGCTTTTGAAAAAAACTAAAACAGCCGCGCCACTGCCTGAAACCTTAGAAACCGCACCTACAGCTGTCGCATAATTACCCGTTGCCATTGTACGATTATCCATATCTAATTTGTCCAGCGAACTACTATTAAATTCATAACCTATAGGCAACGACATTATTGTCATCTGTCTGCACCTGATAACCCGATGTAATAAAGCTGACCAGCTAAAAATTTTTTATGATTCTTCCCCCCATCCTACTGATCTCGTTGTATATTCACTGGCAACTGAAATTGCTCTTGCCACTCATATCATTGAATAATTAATTGCTGCCACTACTTGTAAAATTGTGGACGCAAAAAATTCAATAAAAATTCTGATTTCTTATTCACATCTCCAGCTTGTAAACCCTCAATATTTGCAGTCACATCCACACTCATCACACAAATACTCGACGTCTTTGAAGAATTATCAGGTGCGGTTTTTCTTACCATCAAGCTTAAAAACTTTAACCAATTTATCTTTCTTATTCACCATGACATTATTGGAGTGCACATCTTTAGTGTTTACAATCATATCAGCAGTTACAGGAAAAACATTCGATAAAAATGCAATTACTACAGCTAACGAATAAAAAAGGAGGACAACTTAAACCATCCGCCGTTGCTGTGGTATATAACTTTTTCATATTCATAATACTCACCCCCCTCATAATAATAGATTAAAAATACAAAAAAACTACGCTCTAGAGCTCTAAAGCCTTCTTATCTCCCTTGTGTGTTCATGCTTTCACGGCAGTTTTTGGAATATGAATAAAATTAAAGCGTAACCTGTTGTTTCTAAAATAACTTTAAAGGGTAATGCAAAGAAGGTTCATAAAAGCCAATTTAAGAAAAGTAAAAAATACTTAATATTGTAATCGATTTCGTTTTTCTATCAAAGGTTGTGCATGGTTTTTAGCTTTGGCCTCTTTGAAAAAAAGATAATTTTTGTGCTTATTGATCATCCGTTTAGGTACCTGTTTGTTTTTCGTGGATAAGATTTCTATTCCAATAGAGAATTTATCAAAGCTTTTTGATAAAATGCCCCTGCTTTTATGAAACAGGGGCAAAGAACATATTTAAGAAAAGTTTTTTGCTTATCAATTCAGTGTAAAATTAAGCCCAACACCTACACCCCAATGACCACCAGAAGTCGTTGCGGAGAGGTTAGAGCGGATTTTTCCATCTTCAGAAGTATAACCAGCACCAAAAGCAAATGCCGATTGGCTACGCCATAAACCACTACCAAATGCAAGACTTAGCTTTCCAGATGCATCATTATAACGCAAATTAGACACTGCCAAACCAATAGCTGCGGCCTGTCTTGCCTCTTTCCGTACATTTTCTATGCTATAATTCAAAGCTTCAAACTTTATATTGGTGTAGTTGTTAGCACGTTCAACAGCATCATCAATAGCATCGACAACAATATTGTTTACACGTTGATCTGTATAATTCTTTGATTGATCAAGAATGATCTGCATCTGTTCTTGGGTGTAATCATGCAACTGACCACCATTAACCGCCTCTTTTGAACCATTCTCAATAAGACCATCAGCGACATTGTCAAGTAATACAGGCTCATCTTCGTCACCCCCTTTTAGAGTGACTTTGTTGGTTTTTTTGCCATTTTCATCTTTGTCGTAAAAAACAACCCCATCAGCAAGACTGTCAACCTTATTTTCAATGTTCTCGACTTTGTTTTCAACATTGACAACAATTTCACTAATATCCGTAACTGTAGCAGAAATATTATCGACTCTGTCTCCAATATGCTTAATATCTTGTTCAACGCCAGTAATACGCTCATTAGTCTCCCAAAGCTGCCCACCATTTACTGCTTCTTTCGAACCTTGTGCAATGTTACCATCTGCTACATTGGTAATTTTACTTGGTACACCGTTATGGCTAGCATCATAGGCTTTTTCATCCTCATTCCACTTTAAAGCATCCGTATTATCTGCATTTTCTATGACACTATCAATACGATTATTTATGTTGACCATACTCTCACCAATACCACTAAGTGCATCAGCAACATTATCAAATTTCTCATTTTCATTTTTTGTACCATCAGCATTTAATGTCGTAACATAGAAACCTGGATTCTGCCATTTACCTTGCTCATATTTAACACCACCACCAAAAATTTCTGCAATTTGGCTACCCATAAAATGAAGCTGCGAACCATTTATAGCATCTGTTGAATCTTTATTAATGTCACCGTTAAGAATGTGAGTAATCTTATGGTCTGTTTTCTCTCCTTCTTTTCCGCGATTTGCAACAAATGCCTGTTCATCTTCATTCCACAACAGAGCATCTTGAGAAATCTGCGCTATGCTTTTATCAAGTTGACCTTTATTAACCGCTTCATTATCGTTCACTGCGTCTTTCACACCTGCAATAATCCGATCTCCAGCACCGCCAGTAATATCAATTTTCGTGCCACCCTTTTCCGCACCAATAGTGATAAGTTTCTGTTCTTCATCCCATTTTACGATACTATCACCTGTTATATTATCTATTCGACTGTAAATATCTGTTATAGAATTATTCATACTAGTGAAAGCATTGTTCACACCTTCAAAAGCATCAGCGACATTATCATAAGACTTCTTAGAGTTGTTGCCGTCATAGACATAGAAAGTAGGAGACTGCCATTCACCTTTCTCATATTTGGCACCACCACCAAAATAATCAGCAATGTCAAGAAACCCAACGGTTATTCTATGATCAACTGCAAAGACATTTTTATTAACTACATCCAAGGCTTTACCAACATTATTAGGTGTCACTATACCAGTTGTACCATCATCATTAATGGTAATTAACCTATATTTGGGGGCTGTAAAAACGCCACTCTCGAATGAAGCACCACCACCAAAAATTTCTGCAATTTGGCTACCCATAGAATGAAGCTGCGAACCATTTATAGCATCTGTTGATGTTTCATTAATGTCACCATTCAAAACGTGAGTAATCCTATAGTCTGTTTTCTCTCCTTCTTTTCCGCGATTTGCAACAAATGCCTGTTCATCTTCATTCCACAACAGAGCATCTTTAGAAATCTGAGCTATGCTTTTATCAAGTTGACCTTTATTAACCGCTTCATTATTGTTTACTGCGTCTTTCACACCTGCAATAGTCCGATCTCCAGCATCGCCAGTAATATCAATTTTCGTGCCACCCTTTTCCGCACCAATAGTGATAAGTTTCTGTTCTTCATCCCATTTTACAATACCATCGCCTGTTATATTATTTATTCGACTGTAAACATCATCGAAAACACCATTCAAAGATTCAAAAGCGCCAGCAATATCCGAATAGGGTATCTTAGAGCGAATACCATCCTTGTCGACATGATAGACACTGAAAAGGGGATTATGCAATACTCCATCGTCATCATATTCAGCACTATCACCAAGAATGCTTGCAATTTGGCTACCCATAGAATGAAGCTGCGAACCATTTATAGCATCTGTTGAATCTGAACTGATTTTCCCATCAGCAATACCGGAAATAACTCGATTGTTGTTTTCACTGTTTGCAACATTGATTTTGGTACCATCTTTTTCATTACCAACAGTGATAAGTTTCTGTTCTTCATCCCATTTAACAAGATTATTGCCGGTTATTTGATTTTTTACTTCATTCAACTGTGCAACATTAACTGCATCGGTATCTTCAGTTCCTGCCAGAACTCCTGTAATCTTTGTATTACCAGCGTGAATGCCATCAGCAAACATGCCTGGACCACCATTAATTGCGAAACCGTCATTGTCCATGTAGGCGTCCCCTGTCGTAACACTCGTCAACTCAAGATTATCACTCAAAGAAAATTTGACTTTATGCGTATTACCTTCAATTTCTTTTTCAATCTTTAAGTTGCCTTGTCCTGTTCCTGTATTTGCCACTGAAAAATCTACAACATCGCCTCCTTGAACAGGACTCCCATTTTCTCCGTCAACAGAAATTTTCCACTCTGCAGCCATCACTTCTCTTAATGCTTTCAACTGCGCAACATTGACAGCATCGGTATCATTCGTGCCTGCTGCAACGTTTGTAATCTGTCGCGTTAGATTCTGGTTGGTATTACCAACACTAAAAGCACCTCCAGTGCTTTTCCATGCAAGATCCTGCCTCGTTGTCTCCCCGTTTGTTGTAGGATCATAACCCAAAACTTTACTCTCAGTACGAGAGACAGACCCTCCACCTATAGCAACACCATCTGTAACAAGTACCTGTGCATTTATACCAATTGCAACTGAATGGGCTGTTTCAGCAAAAGTATGAGACCCTATGGCAATCGAATTTTTGCCTTTTGCTATTACCTTTCTTTCCTCCCCGTTATCTCCAGGCTCCCCACCACCTATTGCAATAGAACCAAGAGCTTGGGCTTCAGCCTTCGAGCCTATAGCAATCGCATAATCTTGAGTTGCTTCGCTCTTTAACCCTAACGCAATACTATTGTAACCAGATGCAATTGTAATCTTACCAATGGCAACACTATTGATACCGTTTCCTTCTGTATTTGAACCAATCGCAATCGCATCGTCCTGCGTAGCTTTAGAACTCTCACCCAGAACAATACTATTTTTACCAGATGCAGTTGCAAGCCCTCCAATAGCAATTGCAGACTGCCCGGACGCCTCTGAATCAATACCAAAAGCAATGCTTGCTATACCACTTGCAAGTGCAGAAACACCAAAAGCTTGCGCTCCTCCAGCTTTCGCCGTTGCACCTGCACCAAATGCGGTTGAATAATTACCTGTCGCAGCAGATCCACAACCGGTAGCAAAAGAATAAACACCATAAGCCTCGGGCATCGCGTTTGTACTACCACCCGTAGTAGCTCCCATATAACCACTGTTTGAGGACGTCATACCGTCACCAGTCCAATTTACCTTATCAGTCGTTGTGCCATAAGGATTATAATTTCCAAAAGGTTTATTATTAATAAATCTATCATATTGTTCTGCTGCAGTTATTCGAGAAGTATCCCCTATTGCCTGCTGTTGCTTACCTCCACGACCAATAACATTATCTGCACCGCAGTAATCATCATCACCAGCAAGAACAATACTACCATGACTACCATGCGAGTAAACAACATTGACGTTATTTGTGCTTAAATTACTCTGTCCTGTTATTGCGAGATTCGCAGCGAAAACAGGCGAAACACTGGATAAAAGCACAGTCACTGCGGTTCCCAAAGAAACCGCTTTAACCTTTGATTTTGAATATAATTTTTTCATAAGAACCTCCTCCAACAGAGTCTAATATCAATACAGCGTGAAAAACCCCACGGCAAAACCTTGTCTGCGCGCATAAAGAACAAATAAATTAAAAAACAGACTCCTCCCCTCATGATGCCGGCATTTCTTACGTCATCATCCTAAAACCTCTGCAACAGCATTGAATCTAGAAAATCCCCCAACTTTTTTAGCTAGAAAGGTTCAAGCTAAAAATAAATAAAACACAAACTTTGAAAATATAACACAATCTCCATTCAAAAATATCTTCTAAAAGAGCAATTCTGTCACTAAAATAAAGCGCACAATAAGAATGGCAAGAGCATGAAAAAAAAATTTCATTAATTTGTAAAAATACTTGTTATTAAATACAAAAAGATATTTTTGTAATAATTATATTATAATTTTTTATATTTATCATATAATGTAATAGATTATCATTATCATGATAGCTGTAGTATTTATTATTAAATAACATGATATGTGTCTTTTATAAAAATATTTTACCATATAATTAAGTGATTTCTATGGCAGAATTTACATGTTTAATTTTGTAGTTTTCATGAAAAATATAAAATTTCTTTTATTGTTATATGAATTTATTAATATTGTCTTTTGTATTTTCTATATTTCAATAAAATTATTGTTATAACTATTATTTTTCATTGCTATATGTTTTTTATAAAAAATATATAAATAAAAATTAGATATTTTTTAGCTATTATTTCCCAAAATAATAATTTCTATTTTCATTGTTATACATATTATTTTATTACTAAAGAATATTGTATACGTTATTCCATAATGAGTATTTCCTTTTTTTAAAGTTTTCTATTGTATCAAGCTGTACGTCATTTTAACTCTTTTATGAGAAACTTTATCTTCATAAAACAGAGCTTTTTCCGTCAAAATTACTTAAAGGAAATTATATGCAACACGCTTTAGAACATTTTACACAAACAAAATAAGATGTTGCCTGAAAATGCATATATTATAGATTTTTGGCCAGGCAAATATTATAGAAAATGCGTAAAAATTAGTCTGAATTGTTGTGCAAAATACAATTTTTGATATTTTTACAATCTGAAATGATATTTGAGACATTAATACATTTAGAGGTACATCATATAATTTGCAAAAATACATATTTCAATGAAGTATTTTCCTTATTTATCAAATATAAGATATCCACGGCTTTCTCTTCTAATGCGATGGTATATGTTGAAAAATTACAAATTTTACAAAAACGATACCAATACTGAAGAAACCAAATCGTTAGAATATTACGCTTTTTAACCCACGCCATTGGTAAAAAATTGAAGCGTGTGAGAAGCGGTACGTTATTGATTGCTGATAAGACCAAAAACCTTATCCCTAAAGCGCTTACTAGGTTGCACAATTTATTGATATCAATAGCAATGGCCTTGGCTTTCGTTGATAATTATAAAATCTTCAGGCATTTGGCTCATCATCAAAATGGTCCATCTTGCATGCAAATTAAAAAAACATTTGGCAATTCATCTTAAATACTGCAAACTCTATAGCAGAAACATTACCACGCATTTTCATGATGAAAAAATTAAAAATTCTGGAGCGATAAGGTTCTTGATAGGTATTGGTTTGAAGATAGCACCTTGCACCAAATTGACAAAATCATGGTGTTAGTATACATGGTAGATGTTGGTGATGACAATGAGGTAAGACCTAAACATATCAAAGCCGCACAGAAATACGCAACTTTGAGGAATTGGTATGGCCTCTTTATGCGATAAGGAATTATCCGATACACTTGTTGGTCTTTGTGATGACTATCGACGCGGTTTTGACATTGGAGCAGAGCTTAAATTGTGTGTGGATTTAGCTTTATCCCTTGAACTGGAATTAAGTATTCATCGTTTAAGCGAAGCAGATGCGGTTTTTAAAAAGGAAGTTGTACAAACATTGTGCCGTTGCAGAAGATTTCATTCCAATGAGGATGAGCCTGACATAGCAGTTCATATGGATTTTGAAGAACGCAAATAATAAAATATAACTTCTATAAAGTGGGGAATTGTCTTATTATTTTGCTTAAGCATGAAACTAAAGACTTTTTAGAATTTCAAGGCATTTGTATTATTAAACAATTATAATAATGAGGTTAAATGAGGGAATGTGTTAGCGATTTTTGGTATTTCATAAAAAAACGATGCGCATTTTGTAATACGCACCAGGTTTATGCTTTATTTGCTAAAATCTCTAACCTTGATATCAATTGTTCTGCGCTTTAAAATCACCTGTTAAATATGAAGCATCATAAATGCTCGCAGAATAGCATGTCCTTACGGCACTTGAATACAATTTACTATTCTTCATTTTCGTAAAATAGAACGATGAGCTTTCCAGTAGCCGCAATGATACTTTGAAAAAGCATAGAACCTGAGACGAAATGCCCTTGGAATCTCTTGCTATAAGTAAGTAAAGTCCGATGATCAGGTATCAGAGATACCATTAAATTGGGCTGTAATCTTCCCTGATATTGAGGATGACAATAAAGTTTTAATAAAAAAATTGAGAAAATTCTACTGGAAAGTCCAAATCCAATTATGAAATAAGCAAAAACACAATAAAAGTATATTTATGACAGATAATAAAATGACAAGATCGATAGCCATAACAGCTAATAAAAGTACTTATATTTTTCTGATGGATAAAACTTTACAAAAAAGTAGCGGAAGAAATGCACCAGTAAAATGCCCGCTGAATAAAGCGCTTCAAACATTGCAAAAGTCCTGCTATCGGCCTTCAAAATCTCTTGTGTATAAAGAACCAGAATAACAAGAATAATCATCTGACCTACATAATGCATAAAAAGAGCTGGATTGTGCTTAAAATAACCAAGTAAGGATATGTAATTTTCCACCAGCTTTGCTGGTTTTCACTTTTATGTACTTAGGTTTTAGATGTTCTCATTGCAAAGTTAAACAAACTAACAATAATAAAGGATATACCACTTATCAGGAAAATTCCTTTTGTTCCTGTATAAGCGAGTATAAATCTGCTTAATCCCATACCTACGATAGTGCTAAGTTTATAAGCCATATCGATGGTCGCATTTGCACTAATAAGCTGTTATTTTGAAACAATATTTTAGATTGAAGGAACAGCTTATGGCATACAAAAGGAGATCACAATACCCAAAAAAGCAGATAGAAATATTAAATCAGTTTCTATGCCAAACCGCCAAAGTATTACATAGCCCACAATTACCGAACCTCTGACAAAGTTTTAAATGATAATCTGTATTTTACGATTGTATTTATCCACCAATACACCGCAAATGGATGAAAAAATAATGCTCGGCATCCAAAAAAAACATCAACAGCGCTGCATTACCAATTGAATTTTTCTGGCTGTAAATGTAAACAAACCATGACAAGAAGGTAAATTTAACTCATTTCCAAATGTAACAAACAAGCTGCTCAGCGTAAAATAGAAAAAAATTTTATTCTCAAATAAAAGAAACGTGTTCCTTCAAATTTAATACGATCATAAATTATTTCCCTAATACAAATATCATTCAGTGTATATTTTAACTAATTAAGTTTGAAAAAGTAAAATCACTCACTTTAATGCTTTTAAAACATTTATTCTTTCATAGTATAACTAGCCTTTCTATAAAATAAGAATAATGGAGAATAATTTTACAATACTGACATTTCATAGAGATTAGTATTCTCATTGAATGTTTCTGTTTACGTTGTAGAGTACAATTTAGTGGTATTGAAAACAGTTATTGTGGCTATACAAAAGAATAACATCTAAAAAGCAAATCGAAGATCTTATCTTTTGCAATGAAGTGGTCGAAATCTATAATTTTTACGAGAAGATCATAAATTTATCATGGTATAGAAGCGGTTATCGCACCAAAATTTTAAGGAATTTTCAATCGAAATCCGTGGAATTTCAATCTCATTGTAGTTGAGCTCCAAAATACATCATTTGAAAAAGGAAGGAATATAAACATCAATCTTGCAAAAAGAAATAAAAGGTATCAAAGGGTAGTCCTATTCCGCTCTCCTTCGAAATTTATTCTTAACATCATAGTTAAAGTAGGACTGTTCAATTATGTATGCCAGCAATTATAAGAATGACAATACACTATGATACAAAGCGTTCAGCCACAAAGTAAAAAATTTAACCGATTAGCCCAATGGTTATGATCGCTATCGTATCTGTGCTATCCTCTCACCTTATTTAAAACTATGCTCCTTCCTTTTAAGGATAAAAGACATTTGTCCATTGTGGATGTAGAGGCGTGGACAGGCACTGCATTCTACGATCAGCACGTGGATTGGGAAAATTAGAAGTAGTACGTGCAGCTAAATAAAGGTGCTAAGATTCCGTAAATGGCAGCGCTTTTGAATGTATGAGAGATCAAGTAGCATCGCTCTGCGCTAAAACATTCGATGAAAAAGATCTTACACAAGAAGTAATCAAAAAGCTACAAAAAGGTTCAGGATAGACACAAGAACGAGTCACAAGAATAAAATTTCCGAACTTTTGTTAGCATCCTGTCCATTAAAAAAATACTGTATAGAGTCAATAAATTATACATTAGTAAATTTGATGGCGGAGAGAGAGGGATTCGAACCCTCGATAGAGCTGCCCCTATGCCGCATTTCGAGTGCGGTGCTTTCAACCACTCAGCCATCTCTCCAATGAAAATGCAGTAAAATTTGCACTGTTTGAGTATATGTCGGGTAGATAACCTTCAATTGCTTTTAGCACAACCCTTTTTTGTTTTTTTGTGAGACTTTATTGACAGAGAACAGAAATTCCGTCATATGTGCTCAAAATATGAGCGTGGGAAATCTGCGCATGTTTGTGTTTTGTAGAGTGTTTTTATCTCTCTTCTTAAATCTATTACGACTGATAAAAAGCAGCCTGTTTTCCCTTAATTGATAAGGCAGAAATCAAATGAGAGCTGGAGTGAACGAAAGGATAAAAAATGTTCGCAGTCATTAAAACCGGTGGTAAGCAATACCGTGTTATTGCTAATCAAATGATCAAAGTTGAAAAAATTATTGGAAATATCGGTAATATTGTTGAATTCAATGACGTATTGATTGTTAGGCAAGAGGATAATACCATTATTGGTGCGCCTGTTGTTGCCGATGCTTTGGTTACAGCTGAGATTGTAGAGCAAGCACGTGCGCGTAAGGTTATCGCATTTAAGAAACGCCGTCGTCAAAATTCAAAACGCACGCGTGGTCATCGACAAGAAGTGACGACACTTCGTATTTTAGAAATTTTAATGGGTGGTTTGAAGCCTAAAAAAGCAGCTGAAAAACCAATGAAAAAAGAAGCTGTTGAATTGAAAGAAACGATAAAGGAAACAAAAGCAACTGCTTTTGCTAAAGAAACAGCCAAGAAAAATGTTGAAAACAATCCCACATCACAGAAGAGAGTGGCTGTAGCGTCAAATAGTAAAGAAAATTAAAGGAGAACAACGTCCATGGCACATAAAAAAGCTGGTGGTTCCTCGCGTAATGGTCGCGATTCAGAATCAAAACGTCTTGGCGTTAAAAAGTTTGGTGGTGAAGCCGTTATCGCTGGAAATATTATTGTTCGCCAGCGTGGTACACGCTGGCATCCTGGTGATAATGTCGGTGTCGGGAAAGACCACACTCTTTTTGCGCTGTTAAATGGAAAGGTTTATTTTCAAAGAAAAGCGAACAACCGTTCGTATGTCTCGGTCATTCCTATGGTAGGAGCAGAAAAATAGGCTGTAATGTCCTTTTCATAAGCCGGTGCTTTATTGAATTTCGATTGTGAGATTATAAATTTTAGAAAGGAAAGATGGAATATTATCTTTCCTTTTTTTACGTTTATGCCACAATAGAATATAATGGTGTATAGAAAACTGAAAAATAAAAAGTAGGGCAATTATTTTTCTAAAATAACCAATAGATTAGTGTTTTGCTTAGTTTGTACTGAGAACATTAACGCGGTAACAGAATTTATCCATAAATTGGTATATGATGGTAATGAGAGAAATTTTTTCTTTATGCACGAAAAAGCTATTAAGCGATTTCTTTTCAGAGAATTTGAGAAAAATTTAACAGAAGTATTTTGCACAATCGTTTTGATACAGAAGAGCTAATTTGTGGGCGTTAATTGTGTTCATAATAGTTTTTTAACGGTTATGGATACTATTTAGAAGAAAACAAATATGTAAGAGAGACTATAAGAGTATTGATCAAAGCTGTTTTGCAAATAATATACGTTTAGAAGGGAAATAAATCTATAGTAAAGTGACATTGAGGAAGTTTTGGTTTTAAGCAATCGAAATGTCAGACGTGCAATTAGTAATATCAATAGTATTTTGATCTATCTGCTATGGAGAATTATTAATATAATCTACATCAGTATTTAAAATAAAATGTTGAATTAAGATAAAAGCGTTTTTTATTCTGTAAATTTATTGATTTTTATTTATCAAAACACCTAGAATCTAAGGGTATGTATAGTATCTTGCTCGATTTTAGCTGTTTAGCATATGTTTTTTGGGTATACAGACAAAGAATACCCTGCTGTTGCCATATTTTTTGAAAAAGAAAAGCCCTATAATATCGTTAAAGTTATGTTCTAAAGCTTTTACGTTATGGAATATTTTTAGCCACGTGGAATTTTAAGAAGATAGGACTGCATGTAGAAATTTGTGCTCTTGTAATGAATCAGAAAGAGGGAAAGGTTGGTTGTTCAATTTAGGGGTATCAATTAAAATATTAATTGAAGTTGTGGATGATTGTACAGTTTCCTTCTTATACTAGGAATAGTAGCAGATTATATAGGATAACTTAAAATAATGGGAGCGTTTTAAAAATAGCTTTTCAATTACTTTGGTATATGAAAGAATAGGCTATTTGTCTTCGTGTAGTAAATAAAGTGGGAAACAAATTTGCCTACAGTATTTTTACGCCACTTTGAAAACAGCGATATCCAATTTTTGATAGTTCATGTTGGGAGGTGCATAGACGCCCTGCTTAATTATATTCCGTGTAAAAAAGAAAAATCGTAGTGTTATTTATAGTTTGTATTTTTTGAAATACTGCTTTGAAATGAAATTTATCAGACATATTCAAATGCGAAGTAGTTTAAATTCATTATGAGATATGAGGAAGTAGAGGCAATGAATACAGATTTTAATGAGAGTGAAGTCTTGTCTGTAAGATCTGTACAACTTGCAGCTGCTTTTGATCATAAAAATGATGCAATTCATGCAGCTGCTAAATTACTTGTGCAGATTGGTGCAGTTGATGAATGTTATCTGGCAAGCATGCTTAAGCGTGAGACAATAATGAATACTTGGCTTGGGAATGGCATAGCAATTCCCCACGGAATGGATGAAAGTCGTGATTTAATTATCAGAGATGCTGCTGCTGTTATACAGATTCCTGCCGGTGTTGAGTGGAAGAAAGGGAATAAAGCACGTTTAGTTGTTGCTATTGCAGCTTGTCCAGATCGCTATAGAGAGATTTGCAAACAATTAACACGTCTTTTATTTGATAAGGAACAGCTTGAAACACTTTTGACGACTGCCGACAAACAACAGATTGTTACAACTCTTTTTGGTCAGGATATGAAAATGAGGAAGGCTTTTATAGGTGACCTTACAGTGTGTCAGGAATGGATTTTAGATTATCCAAGTGGCCTTCATGCGCGACCAGCTTCTCTTTGGGTTGACTTCGCAAAAAAAGCTCAAAGCTCTATCAGAGTTCGACATGGTCAGTACGCCACTGAAATGAAAAATTTGGTTGGTTTATTGCAATTAGGGGCAAAAAACGGTGATGTTCTGATTTTTTCGACGGATGCTGCAGAAGGTGCACGACTTCTTGAGGATGCGATTTCTGTTGTGAAGAAAGTAGGTGTAAGTGAAAAGTATATGACGAGAGAAATGGAATCTCAAACGAAGACTTTTCATGGTTGGTATCCGCGCTTTAAACAAAAAAGTATTTCTGGTGTTGGGGCAAGTTCAGGGCTAGCTTTTGGCAAGATTTTTATTTTAAAGCAAAATACTGTTTCCATAGTAGACCAACCAATAGATTTTGTAGTTGGCACAGCATGTTTTGAAAACGCTCTCACAAGAACAAAACATAAAATGGCATCTGTTATTGCTGATATCACGGCACGTATGGGAGCGGATTTTGCTGCGATTTTTTCTGCGCAAATGATTTTGCTTGAAGATGAAGATCTGATAGCTCAAACTTATCATTTTATGGCAGAAGGTCATGGCGTTGCCTGGTCTTGGGATAGAGCTATCCAGAAATTTGCCGATATGTTTTCTAAAGTAGATAATCCTTTATTGGCAGCGCGTACTGTTAGTTTAATTGATGTTGGTCGTCGTGTTCTAGGCGAAATCAATCCATCGTATAGATCATTCTTTTTTAATGATATTCCGCACGGTGTTATTCTTGTTACAGATGATCTCTCTCCTTCCGATATAGCTCAGCTTGATTGTACAAAAGTGCGGGGGTTAGCAACTGCATGGGGAGGGCCATTATCTCATACAGCTATTTTGGCACGCACTCTTGGTATTCCAATGGTTGTTGCTACGGGTGTGGATGTGTTAGCAGTTGAGTGTAATGTTCAGGCTATTATTGATGGTGATAATGGATTCATTTATCTTGATCCTACTCCTGAAGATGTTGAAGACGCTCAAAGTCATATGAGTATAATTTTGCAAAAGCGTAACAGCGGGATACGTGTATGCAGATTGCCAGTACAAACGACAGACGGCCAAAGGATCCGTATCATGGCTAATGTCAATTGTGCAAATCAAATTCCTGTTGCACTAAATGTAGGGGCTGAAGGTATTGGACTCATGCGTACAGAATTTTTGTTTTTAGATGATCCACATATTCCAGATGAGGACGCACAATTTGACGTGTACCGCGCAGTGATTGCAGCAGCAGATGGTAAGCCATTAATTATTCGTGCGCTCGATATTGGTGGAGATAAACAAGTTAACCATTTAAATTTATCTAAAGAAGATAATCCCTTTTTAGGTGTTCGGGGAACACGGCTTTTGTTACATCGACGTGACCTTTTAGTCCCTCAGTTGCGTGCTTTGTATCGGGTAGCAAAAGAGGGTGGAGATTTATGGATTCTATTTCCAATGATTATATCTGTTTCAGAGATTTTTGCTGTAAAAAAGATCGCAGAAGAGATTCGCAACGATATTGGGGCGCCAAAATTGAAGCTTGGTGTTATGATTGAAGTTCCAGCAGCTGCCATTATGGCAGATGTTTTGAGTGCCTATGTTGATTTTTTTTCGATTGGGACAAATGATTTAACACAATATACCATGGCTGTTGATCGACAAAATCCTTATCTTGTCTCTGAAGCTGACAGTCTTGATCCAGCGGTTTTGCGTATGATTCATAAGACTATTCAGGGTGCAGAAAAACATAAATGCTGGGTTAGCGTATGTGGCGGGATGGCTGGAGATCCTTTCGCAGCAATGATTTTGGCTGGACTAGGGATTAATGAACTTTCTATGATATCCCGTGATATTTCTTCAGTAAAAGCATATTTGCAGGCACATAGTATTGAAGATATGAAAATTTTAGCAAAAAAAGCATTACAGTGTGAAACTGCACGAGCTGTGCGTACCCTTAGCAATGATATAAAGTAACAAAGAACCGTTAAGAAAAAGAAGAGTGTGCCAATTTGCAGTTTTGTAAGGCAGGTACATTGTAAATCATTTTTGTTAAAATCAATTTCATTATCTTCATGAAGTACATTTTCATTCTGAGGATCAAGAGGTTAATACAATAGATTATTCTACTGGTTAATGGATAAAATGAATGTTAATGGGTTGATGATAGTGTTTAATCATTTGATTTTTGAAAAAACATGAGCAGCATAATCAATTTGAAGATAATATTGTTCATGAGTAGGAAAGTGCATGTATAAGCAAAAATGTTTTATTTATGATAATTTAGTCATTGCATTTTAGATGTATAATATCCACGGAAAAAATTTACTTCTTGAAAGGAGAGGATGTGCTTGTTATTTAATAAATATCACATCTTATTCTAGTAAATGAAGTTGTTTTTTGAATTTTGAGCATATAGTTTTAAGCTTGCACGTCATTTCTTTCTGGGTATAGTGTGCAGGCCTCTGGAGAGGTGGCCGAGTGGTTGAAGGCGCACGCCTGGAACGCGTGTATATGGGAAACCGTATCGAGGGTTCGAATCCCTCTCTCTCCGCCAAAATGTAGCTTTTGCAGCTTGCCAGTGGGTTTTGTACCAATTTATTTTTATCAAAATAGTTTGAGGATTGTTTATGTCCGCTTTCGTGTGTCTTATTTTCCTTTGCTAAAGCCACGATTTATAATGATTCGTTTTTTTGCTACAATCGCATGGTTTGATGCCTAAAATGTGTAAGATTATGAATAAAGAACTCTACAAAATTTTGTGTAATTTGTATCATATTTTGTAAAAATTATTTTCTTTTCAAAGGATTTTCATTTTTTTAAATAGGCTCTCAAAAGGTCTTCAATAGCCTTTCAAGGGGTATTTAAAGCTCTCTTTCGTGAGTCTTTGTTTCTTCTTCTAAAAATTGCAATTTAAGACGATAAATTTTTGAGACGGAGTCGAATTATTTAAGAAATAGCATATATAAGATGTATAACTTTTTTTAGCATGAATTGGATGAGAGTTTTTACGTATCCCAAGTACGTTATCAAGAGGAGAAACGTTTAAACCAATTTTATCAAGTTGATCCAATTTCTCATCAGCAAACTACAATGCAATGTTTACGCTTTGATTTGCATGTATTTCATTACCAATCAAAAGAGCAAGTTGTCCTTTTGATTTTTTATTCCCTTCGCACGCGATTTCATTGTGATCTGAAGAAAAATCATCCCTGATTTGAGAAATAAGTACAATTTGCACAAATTTCTCTAACTGCGTATCACCACCAATCAAAGAATAAACATAACCTTTTGTTTTTTATTTTCACCAATCTTAATTTCCCCATACTTCTTTTCCCATAATTCGTGGTAAGTCTGAACAAACAATGCATGATCTATCACCGATAACTCATTGCGAAAAAGATTTTCCACAACCTCTAAAAATGCGGCATTGTCCTTATCAGCCTGCATCACAACGGCATCAATTTCGCTATAGCCAAAAAGCTCAGCAACACGTAAACGGTGCGCACCAGCAATGAGCGTATCATTGCCCTCTTTAGCATTGGGGACGTGACACACCGTAATCGGATTTATCGATCCCTCTCGCACTATGGATTGTGCAAGCGCCTTGGCATGCTCATCATAAACAGGGCGAATACGATCAGGGACAGCAATCAAATCTAAAATAATCCCTTGAAATCGAGCCATCATGCCTCTGCCTTTTCCATTTCTTAAAAAAACAAATCCATCGCACACCCCTCCCACCTTCAATAAGCCTTCGCAAAAACAGGTTCTTCCAAACGTCGATTAATCACCTGCAAAGACAGATAAATAGAAGTCCGCTGTCGTGCTTGTATGGCAACAACACGTCGCCGCGGCACCTCAAACTGATAATATAGAATATGAATCAACAATCTGTCGTGCTAATGCCGCATCAAATAAGCCATGCGGAGGATCAATAATTATATCGGATCTGTACATGCTTAAAATCGCTACTCACTGCTTTTAAAGAATAGGAAAGCATCACCTGTAAACATTCAATTTCTGAATAAGAATTAACGATATCGCTTCAACATCTGGGGTCCATAAATTACAAGCAGCAACCATAATCCCCCCTATAAGGAGAATGGAAGCACCAGCTGATCTAAAAAACAAAACCATTCAATCATCTGACTGACGATACAACTGTGTAGGATTTATCTTTTCTATTTTGTGTTGATGTTTAGAAATTGATAAACTTTTTTATCTTATGGTGTCCAAATTCACGGCAAATGCGTTTAACATGCAAAGCTGTGTAACAAGTTCAAGCGGCACTACCGCGCAGTGGGGAATGTGTATGTGAATCCACATCGGCATGTTTTGCTGCTTTGAACATGCGACTGCGACTTTTTGGATAGCGGTCAGCAAAAATTTGCTCAACGGGCAAGCCAATAAAATCGGTAATGGCTCGTTCGGTTTTCTCATTTGACCGTGTCAAAATGTGCTGAACACTGGAAGACGGTATTTGATGGGATTTAGCAAGCTCCGCCAAGGTTATATTACGACGGCGTAGCTCGGCTGGAATACTATGGCGATCTCATGTTTGTGTGATGGTCATAACTTTTGCTCCTACTTTAAACGGATACTCAAATATCCGTTTTTTTTTGATTATATGTGTAATAATCACCCTCAATATCGAGCGGTAATAAAAAGTATAATTCTACTTTGTGAATTAGAAACATTTTTTGGCACGCCTTGAAAAATAACCTAAAACAGAACCAGCAAAGCAATCATGTGAAGTACAACGAATCCTCGGAAACGAAGAACGTGGAATTTTGTGCAACGCATTAGTTTACAACGCACTACTCTTGTCAATTATGAAATCGGAGCACACGAACCAGCATCCTCAACAACTAACGCCCATCGTAGGGTCTATAACATTAACCCCCATTGGCTCGTTACGGGTGAAGGAGAAATGTTTCGTGACGTAGATAAAGCGAAAGCCGCTGGTTTTAAACCACAAACTATCCTTGATGAACTCATAAAAAAGCTTGGTCGTATAGCTTATATGACCTATCGTGGTATGAAAATAAAACTCCTCCCTGAAGATATAGCGGAAATCGCGGCGGAACTCTATAGAAAGTTGCAAGAGCTTGTTCAAAACATCAACGATATGGAAAAAATCGAAGCAACTTTTCCTCTTCTAAAACCACACTTAAAACGGTAGATTGAAACTGAAAAGGCACATCTAGAAATCACACAAAATACGGCTTAATGTCCCTCTAAAATACAAAGATGCAGGCGCATTTCTATTTTGCTTTTTTAGTAATTTTAGCTGATTTTGAGGCTAACCTGACTTTTTAGGTGATTTTTTTCAAAGATCTTTCAAATTCGATCTTCCAGGCTTTCAAAAACCTTTCAAAGCCTTTTTTCATTTTTAGCACAAAATTCCGATTTTTATGATTTTTCGCTCTTTTTGGAAATTTTAGATATCAAAATCCAATTTGATAAAACATGCATTTAATAGTAAAAATCGTACATAAAAACAACAAATTAACACATATTCCTAATCAATCCCATCTCTTCCCACTGAATACAAAAACAATTGTCACGCTATATCCGCACGTCTTGCCTGAATATGTGCTAACAACCCTAATGTCGAACTGTCACGTTTTTTTGTTCTGTTTTCTCCGTAGAGTATTGGTAATAGTTCATTTGCTAATTCTTTTCCAAGCTCAACACCCCATTGATCAAATGAATTAATATTCATCAAAATACCTTCGACAAAAATACGATGCTCATAAAGTGCAATGAGACGACCGAGTGCAAAAGGTGTCAATAAATCTTGAACCAACATAATACTGGGACGGTTTCCCTGAAAACTTTTGTGAAGCGCTAAATTGTCTGTTTCACGCTCATCAATTCCATTTTTTATAAGAATACGTCGAGCGTCTTCGACACTACGCCCTTTCATCAGAGCCTTTGACTGCGCCAAACAGTTTGCTACCAACATGTCATACATAGGATATAAATTCTGCTCATGTCCTTTTATAAATAAAATAAATTCCACAGGAACAACATCTGTTCCTTGATGCAAAATCTGAAAAAAAGCATGTTGCCCATTTGTTCCTGAATCACCCCAAACGATAGGACCACTTGAAAAAGTTAACGCTTTGCCATCTAAAGAAACCTGCTTACCATTTGATTCCATATCAAGTTGTTGTAAATAAGCAGGTAAGCGCGCTAAACGCTGTGCATAAGGAATGACCGCACGTGATGAGTACCCACAAATAACTCGATGCCAAAACCCTAAAAGGGCAAATCGAATAGGCATGTTTTTATGTAAGGGTGCCATTTTGAAATGTTGATCCATATGCTGAGCACCATTGAGAAATTGGCGAAAATTTCGACTGCCTATTGCTAACATAACAACAAGACCAATAGCTGACCAAATCGAATAACGTCCTCCAACCCAATCCCAAAATCTAAAAACTCTTGAAGAATCTATGCCAAATTCTGCAACTTTATCAAGCGCGCTGGAAACAGCAACAAAATGCGCGTCAACAGCCTCTTCCCCTAAATGTGAACAAATCCATTGACGTGCAACTTGAGCATTTGCAATTGTTTCAGCTGTTGTAAAAGTTTTCGAGGCAATGACAAACAGCGTTGTTGCCGGATTCAAAACAGCAAGAGTATCAAAAATATGTGCACTATCAGCATTAGAAACAAAATGACAATGCGGACCATCATGATACGGTTTTAAAGCATGTGTGACCATTGCTGGTCCAAGATCAGAACCACCAATACCAATATTCACAATATCAGTTATCCTTTCACCACTACCTCCCTTATAGCTGCCATCGCGTACCATTTCAGAAAATCGTTCCATACGAGCAAAAACATCCTGAATATCTTGAACAACATTATGACCATCCAAAATGAAAACTTCGTCAGCAGGCAAACGTAATGCAATATGAAGAACCGAGCGCTTTTCAGTTGTATTAATGGCTTTACCGGAAAACATTGCCTCACGCCTGCCTAATACATCTGCTGCAGCAGCCAAATCGTCTAAGAGTTGCAATGTCTTAAATGTTACGCCACATTTCGAAAAATCGAAAAGGAGATCATCAAGTCTTAAAGAAAAATGGGAAAAACGTTGCTCATCTTCCTGGAAATGCCTACGGATATCACTCACCCCATCCTTCGTGGCATGTTTTCTCAAAGCTTTTAAAGCCGCCTCAAAAGCTTTTTCATTTCGAATTGATGGACTATCTCCCATGGTCTGATCTCTCATAGTTATTGACAATAAAATCTGCGCAAAAACAATAATAAAACAGCCAAATTTTCTTTATCTCAATCAACCTTTGCCATTCATGTACATAATGGAGTGGTGTAACAAGCAGAAAGATAAAACCTGAAAAAAACATATTTAAAACGAAAATAAAAAAATTATTAAATCTTCCCTGTCAGATGGATCACTCAACTTGGCTGAGCTCTCTCGTTAAATGTAGTGCTTCTTCTGATTTTGGTTTCACAAAACGTCCAAGAAAGAGATAAACAACCGGCGTGAGATAAAGAGTAAAAATAACTGCTAAACCTAAACCGCCAACAATAACCCAACCTAAAGCTATACGTGCCTCTGCACCAGCACCTTTGGCTAAAACCAAAGGAATACCCCCCAAAATAGCACAAATCATTGTCATGCAAACTGGACGAAGACGGATATTCGCCGCTTCTTCTATGGCTTCACGCACGCCTTTCCCCTGATCACGTAACTGATCTGCAAATTCAACAATAAGAATACCATTTTTAGCCATAACCCCAACCAACAAAATTAAACCAATTTGACTGTAAATATTAAGACTAACTCCACTTAAAAGCATAGCAATTACAGCACAACCAATTCCTAATGGTACAGCCGCCATGATAATAAATCCTGAAACAAAACTTTCAAACTGTGCAGCCAAAACCAATAAAATAATGACAAAGGCAATTCCAAAAACAATCATAAAACTGGAAGATGTTTCATCAAGTGTAGCAGCTTCCCCTAAAGGAACAATATAATTTCCTTCTAACAACAAAGGAGCGGCAATTTTCTGCACGGTCTGATAAGCACTTCCTAAAACAACACCTGGAGCAAGATTTGCGCTTAAAACAACAGCACTCATACGTCTCTCTCGTTTTAACTGAGGTGCAATGGCTTTTTCATGCAAGTTTGCAATAACAGATAAAGGAACGTATTGATTGTCTTTGGTTTTTAAAAAAATATTTTCCAAATCACGGGGATTATTAATAGGATTCTTACGCGAGGTTAACTTAACATCATAAGAATGGTCATCTACATAAACGGAACCAATTTTTTTCCCATCTAACATTGCTTGTAATGTATTACCCAAATTGGTTATATCAATTCCCAAATCAGAGGCTTTGTCTCGATCAATTTCAATAAAAAATTGTGGTTGTGTTGCATCAACAGTAAGACGTGGGCGAATGAAACGCGGATCATCTTGTAAAGCATTAATAAGCTTATCAGCAATTTGCTGTAATTTTGTGTAATCATTTCCAATAATTGCAAATTGTAACCCTTGACCAGTTCCTTTAACACCTAAAGAGTTTCCTTGCGCAGCAAACACAAAAACTGCTGGGAACTGTTTTACCTTCGCATTAATATCTTGCACGATCTCTTGTTGACTGCGCAAACGCTTTTCCCAAGGGGAAAGTAGCAAAATCAAAAAAGCGGTATTGGATGAACCGCCGACACCAGCAATAGAATAACTGTTTGCAATTTCTCCAGAATCACGTAGGGGCTGTAAACTCGCTTCAATTTGCTCTACCTGCTCATTTAGATATTGTGTTGAAATACCCTGTGGTCCATTAATGACTAAAAAAATAAGAGCTCTGTCTTCTGCTGGCGTCAATTCTTGTTGTAATTTCATATAGCCTCCAACACAAAGACCCGCGAAAATAAGAGAAGAAAAGACGACAGTCCAAGGTCTTTCCAAACATTTATGCAAACTATAAGCATACCAATCACTTAAGAAAGAACCTAATTTATTCAAAAACGTAAAACGACGATCCTCTCTCTCATTGTCTTCAATATGTTCCTTGAGAAAGCGTGAGGCCAACATAGGACAAAGCGTTAAAGCAACAATCGAAGAAAGCAAAATAGAAATTGCCAATACAAAACCAAATTCTCTAAAAAGTGATCCAACTTGTCCAGGAAGAAAAGAAATCGGCACAAAAACAGCAACGAGAGTCAATGTAGTTGCTAAAACAGCAAAAAAGACTTCCCTTGTTCCGATCACCGCCGCCGATCGAGGACCTAACCCCATATTACGCCACCGAACAATATTCTCAAGAACAACAATCGCATCATCCACCACAAGTCCTGTTGCCAAAACAAGTCCTAAAAAGGTGAGAATATTCAATGAAAACCCTACAAGATAAATGGCAGCAATTGTACCAACTAAAGCAACAGGAATAGATAAAGCAGGAATAAGCGTTACACGAATATCTTTCAGAAAAAGAAAAATAACCAAGATAACGCTGAGAATAGCAATAACCAATGCAGCCTCAACCTCATGAAGTGCGCCCTTAATGAAAAGTGCATCATCATTAACAACGCTTATATGCACTGAAGAAGGAACAACACTTTTTAGATGACCAATAACCTCTCGAACATCTCGAGAAATATTAAGAGCATTTGATTGTGCCTTACGCACAATCCCCAATCCAATTCCAGTCTTTCCGTTAATACGAAGAATAGCAGTTTCTGCATCAGGTGATAAGGTAACCTGTGCGACATCGCCAAGATGCACACGAGGCTTTAAGACAACTTGTTCAAAAGCTTCCGGTGTTGTTAAACGCGCGGTAGCACGTACAATTAAGGCTTGCTTAGAATTTTGTAATGACCCTACCGGCACATCCATTGTCATATCAGCTAGAACACGTGAAATATCCGCCACAGTCAATCCGTAGCTTGCAAGTTTTGCTTGATCAACATCAATCTGAAAAATTTTCGTGCGAGCACTGTCAATCTGCACATCACCAACACCATCAACAGCAGAGATCGCATCAATGATTTGATCATCTACAATCCTTGTCAAA
The DNA here is from genome assembly GCF_053793815.1 of Bartonella sp. B23. Taxonomy (NCBI): domain Bacteria; kingdom Pseudomonadati; phylum Pseudomonadota; class Alphaproteobacteria; order Hyphomicrobiales; family Bartonellaceae; genus Bartonella; species Bartonella sp. B23. The sequence continues at coordinate 21,517 of NZ_CP200033.1, read as the reverse complement.
TCATCAATGCTCATCGTTGGTGAAGTCACAACCAAATACATCATTGGAGCAGCATTTGAATCTGCTTTAATGATCAGAGGTGCATCGGCATCTTTTGGTAAAGAATCAGCAATGCGAGAAAGAGCATCACGAATATCAGATGCTGCAATGTTCAAATCAACGCCAACATTAAAATTAACTTCCACACGAGAACGACCAAAAGAAGAAGTTGAAGAAATTGTTTTTACACCTGAAACACGAGAAACAGAATCTTCTACAATTCTTGTAATTTCTCGATCAATTGTTTCCGCTGATGCTCCGGTAAACGTTGTTACAATTGTCGTCACTGGAGTATCAACATCCGGTAATTCGCGGACATCAACGTTTAGCCACGCAGAAATCCCTGCAATTACAATCATGGCATTCAAAACAAAAGTAAAAACCGGCCTGCGAATAAACAAGGCGATTACACCACCTTGCTCAGCCTGTGCTATAGGCTGCTTCGTGTTAAATTCCTGACTCATTATACGTTCCGCCCACGAGGTGCTGATAACTGTTGTTGATGGGACTTTGGATCATCAATAATCACCTGACTTCCTGGATGGAGCATTTGCACACCTTGAATAACAACTTGATCACCATTTTCAAGAGGTGCTCTCACAAACACATGATCTTCGTTATGCTGAATAATCGACACTGCTATGGGCTCTACCTTTCCCTCTCTTACACGCCAAACAAATGACCCTTTGCTGTTCCATTGGACTGCAAGAGGGTTAACAACAGGAAAAGAGCCGCCATAAAATTGCAATGCAACAGAAAAAGCCATACCAGACATAATGGCCTCTTTTTCATTCTTAATTTCAACCTGAACATGAAGTGTGCGGTTTTCTGGATCAACGATATTGTCAATCGCATAAATATTACCAACAAAAGTCCTCTCTGGCTGCATCGTTAACGTTGCAGTCACCTTATCTCCTTTATGGATATGCGATGTGTAGCGTTCAGGAATCCATATATCAACTAAAATGCGTTCTCTATTTTCAATACGTCCTATTACAGTATTAATAGCAACAGCATTGCCTACATCAATGGGTAAAATGCCAACAACTCCGCTAATCGGCGCACGAATTGTCTGGCGTTCAAGATCTAACTCAGCATTACGCAAAATCAAATTCGCGCTATCTAACTCCAAACGTGCGGCAATTTCTTGGACTTCTGTTGCTGTATTACTGAGACGCAATTTAAGAATACGCGAAAGTGTTAATGCACTATTATCACGTTGAACTTTTGCCTTTTCAGCCGTTATTTCTTCCTTTTTAGAATCAAGCTTTGCAATCGCATCACCAGCCTGTACTTTTGTGCCAGCTGATACAAAAAGCTCACTAACAACACCAGATGACCAAGGTGTCAACTCTACCGAAGCCAACGCTCTTCCATTACCAAGCGTATTCAGATTTTCATAAAAATCTTGGACTTTAACAAGATCAACAACAACATTTACCGGCGGACGCCCCCCTGATGCCTTTGATGCTTTATGCGACGCACTTGTTGTTTTATTCAATTCAGAAATGTTGCGCTCTGAACTTTGTTTCCCTACCCAATAAGCAACCATCAAAATGACGACGAAAAACACTAGTGGGAAGGTTCTTTTTAACAGCTCCATACATCTACCCCTGCTGTGTTATGAACACATAAATTTGTCTGAAACAGTCCTTAATAATAATGTGCGAATCCTACATTAAAAACCCAACGCAGGTGGTATGCATCACCCCCACCGCACAAACACACTTTATTCCCTGCCTAACTATCCTTCCTGAATTAAAATGTCAAGTTAACTATCGTTCATCTCGATTTATAGCGCTTACAGAAAAACGAATAATTGTATCAAAATCCAACCAAAACCCAAAATATACGATAGTCTTTTTAAATATATCCTCAACAAAAAGATAAAATTTTTATTTCCATCAAGTTTTACTTGCAATTCCTCAATGAAACGATTAGGAACCCCTTGTCCTAATAAGATTAAAAAATTGGGAATATACGCACCCGTAGCTCAGCTGGATAGAGCACCAGACTACGAATCTGGGGGTCAGGAGTTCGAATCTCTTCGGGTGCGCCATCATGTAAAAATTTTACTTTTCTTCAATCCGTTATTGCCAATAACTTCTATGTTGGGTCGCTTGCCATCATGCACTTGAGCATTACAAGGAAATTCTGTAGCTGTCCTTTGTGATTGCAAATTAGGATTTCTTTCCGAAATATTTTTGGACACACCAGATGTCTAATATGTTTTCACTGCTCAAAAATGAAAGTCTTTTAAGATCTCTCTTCTTTTCATTTCTTAACACTCAAAACAAAATACCCTGTCCTCTTCTGAAGAATTTTCACCACTTTTAAAAATCCTCTTTTATGAAATTTCCAGAATGATAATGTTCTTTCTTTGTAAGATATAGAAAGACAAAATAGAATAAACTGTTGGGAGAATCAAAAGCGTAACAGTACATTCCCATAAAAAGTTTAAAATTGATATCAAGGTTTTTTTCCTGAACAACCCATTCTTTTTGAAAGCTTATAAAAATTAAAAATGTAGCGATTCTTTTTTCTAAAAAATCTATAATAATAAATTTTTCTTGTTCCATTTCTCTCTTGCACAGTGCGTAATCGACATTTATGATGCCTTATCTTATTGCCATGTACTATAAATTCTATTGTTCGATTATAGTGCATACCTTAAATGTTAAAAAGAAACTAAGTTTAGAGAATTTTTCTATGCATAACGCAGACATTGAAATTGCTCGCTCTGCTCGAAAACAACACATTACTGAAATTGCGCAAAAAATTGGTATTGCGCATGAAAATCTCATTCCTTACGGACATGACAAAGCTAAAATTTCTTCTACGTACATAAAATCACTCAATCAAAATCCGGATGGTAAACTTATCCTCGTCACTGCGATCAACCCAACGCCTGCTGGAGAAGGAAAAACAACAACAACTGTTGGACTGTGTGATGCTCTCAATCTCGTTGGAAAAAAAACCATAGCTGCCCTAAGGGAACCATCTTTAGGCCCCTGTTTTGGTATAAAAGGTGGTGCTGCTGGAGGTGGTTATGCCCAAGTCGTACCAATGGATGATATTAATTTGCATTTTACCGGTGATTTTCATGCCATTACAGCTGCTCATAATCTTCTTGCCGCAATGATTGATAATCATATTTACTGGGGAAACACCCTGAATATTGATCCACGCCGTGTTGTTTGGAAACGAGTCCTTGACATGAATGACCGTGCATTGCGTGATATCGTTATTTCATTAGGCGGCGTAACCAACGGTTTTCCACATCAAACAGGTTTTGATATTACTGTTGCATCAGAAATTATGGCCATTTTTTGTCTTGCTAAAAATCTAGAAAATCTTACGCAAAGACTTAAAAAAATTATTGTTGCCTACCGGTATGATAAAACACCCGTAACAGCTGCTGATCTTAAAGCAGAAGGTGCAATGACAGTTCTTCTCAAAGATGCCATGCAACCCAATCTTGTACAAACAATTGAAAATAACCCTGTTCTGATCCACGGAGGACCTTTTGCCAACATTGCTCATGGCTGTAATTCAGTTATAGCAACAAAAACTGCCTTAAAACTCGCCGATTATGTTATCACAGAAGCAGGATTTGGAGCCGATCTTGGAGCAGAAAAATTCTTTAACATTAAATGTCGGCAAGCGGGTATTGTACCAGATGCTACAGTTGTTGTCGCCACAATTCGCGCATTAAAAATGAATGGCGGTGTGAGTAAAAACAACCTAAAAGAAGAGAATATCTCCGCTTTACAAAAGGGTGCTTCCAATCTTTTACGACATATCCAGAATATGAATCATTATGCTATCCCCTGTGTTATCGCTATCAATCATTTTGATACCGATAGCGACGCCGAAATAAGCACGTTACAAAAAATAGTTGCAAAAACTGGACACAAAGCTGTTGTCTGCACACATTGGAAACAGGGTGGAAAAGGCGCCATAGAACTTGCACAAGAACTCGTGACCTTAATTGAAGAAAAAAATACCGGTTTTAAATTTCTGTATCAAGATGATCTACCACTCATCCAGAAAATTAATTCTATTATAAAAAATATTTACGGTGGTCGTGGAGCTGTGATCGCAGATCCTATTGTCAGACAGCTAGAATCCTGGGAAAAAGAGGGTTATAATACATACCCTATTTGTATAGCGAAAACACCTTATTCATTTTCTTCCGATCCCACCCAATATGGTGCTCCTGTTGATTTTGAAATCCCTGTGCGTGAAGTTCGCCTCTTGGCAGGTGCTGGCTTTATTGTCGTCATTTGCGGAGATGTCATGACTATGCCTGGCTTACCACGTGATCCCATTGCTAAAAAAATTTACCTTGACAAAAATGAACAGATACAAGGACTCTCATAAGCTTGTGCCTATAAACTCAATCGTTCATTATAAAAAATTCTTATAGTAAAAAGAATAGAATTTTTAAAAGCGTATAGACAAGTACCTTCTTTATATGATATGCTTCCCCATTGTGTTTCCTTTTAGATATTTTTTCAAAAGGAAGTGATTTTTTTTCTATCATTTATGACACTAAAATAAAGCAGGATAAATAGTGCAAGTACTTGTTCGTGATAATAATGTTGATCAGGCGATACGCGCGTTGAAAAAAAAGATGCAACGTGAAGGTATCTTTCGTGAAATGAAAATGCGTGGTTATTATGAAAAACCATCAGAAAAACGTGCTCGTGAGAAAGCTGAGGCTATTCGCCGTACACGTAAGCTTGCTCGTAAACGTGCACAGAGAGAAGGTTTTGTTAGTCACGGTCGAATTGCTACGTCGAAATAGTGTGTAATTGAACCTCTGTTAATCTGATGTAAAGGGCTATGTTGCTAAGGGCGTGTGCATAGTTGGGTGTTTTTTTTGCCTTGTTTTTGTTCACTGTAATTTTTCTATAAACGCAAGGGTTGTGATTTTTTGTGTTAGTGTTGTGGGATTTACTTTACTCTTTGCTGTTTCAGAAGGAAAAGAATTATCATGTGTAAAGTGTTAAGATTGATTGTCTCTATATGAAGCATACAGAAGTTGTTGGATGTCATTTGCCCGTTTATCAGTATAGTTTTTATTGTATAAAAGTTCCGTAAAGATTTTTTACCTGCTATTTATGTTTAGCATATTTTAAATTCTCTCAATTAGCCTGGATCGTGAAATATAGATTACTGTTATGATGTGTAATTGTGTATGCAAAGGGCAAAATATCAGATACACAATTCTCTTCCTTATTATTCAGTAAAGCAATAAAATTTTGTAATTCTTGATATCCATTGACATCATCCCCACTCTAAAGAACAAATATTCTTAATCACAAATAATCTGATTATAAATTAGTTTCTTTTGGTTTGTTCCCTACTTACCACTTATATGATTCACTCTGTATACTCTACGAGTGCGTCCTGTTCTGAGTCTTCCGTTCAATTATACACTTCCATATTTAGTTTATGCATAAATTAAATTAGACATTAATAACAATTATATTTTTAACATACACGAATGTGCCTGATATCAGTGCCCTCTAAAACAATTTTTTACAGTGCTAAAGATAATAATCCAAAATTGATATATATCCATGTAATCCGATTTATTTTTTAGGGTATTACATACAGCATTAGCCATTAATCAGATCGTAGCACCCCATAACAAAACTGCAAAATTTGTAAGAAAAATTAACATTAATAACCATTATCTTTACGTTAATGTATAATATACTGATTTATAATAATTTATCGTTTTATAGTTGAATTAAGAATTTCAAAGATGGTAGGATTCTTCACTTTACGCTTTCCCGTGATGAAATAAAAACTATTTAAGAAAAGAAATTAGTATCTCTCTTATGAAACTATCTTAATACAATAGAATTAGCTATATTTTGAGCTGATAAATAAAATGATAATCGTAGTTTATACTTTATATAAGTAAGGATGCTAGTACCCAATCAATTTTATATTATGGCATTCATAGATGCCGTTGTGAGATTGTGCTGTGAACAATAAGAAATGCTTTTTTAAAATAGGTACGTAAATGATAGCATAATGATATTGCTTGCTTCATGAAGGAGATGACGTCGTTAAAGAACTTAAAAACTAAAAGCGTGAGATAATATTTTTATCTGTCACACAAAAGCTTATACAGCTTACAAAATATTTAACTGTTTTAATACTCAATATTCATCTCAATCATACAACTACATGAGAACTGGAAATTTATTTAAAGGTATCTTTGTAAACAAAGCTACATTTAAAATATGCAAATTTTTACCTTACTTATTCCATTATTTTTATAATAATTTCTTTGTTGTTTAGATCTCTTTAACCAGCAGTATGCCATAGCTTTAATCAATTTTCGATCCTATATTCCAATTCCTGGATTACTAGTGTGTGAAATGAAGGGATAAAAAGGTTTAAGTGTGCAATATCTTAGTTGGTTTCGATTCTCAGTACTTGCATTATCTATTCTAATAGCAGAAGTTTTTGTATTTAGTGCATCCTATTTTTTGCATGCACAAACACTCAATCAAAATTTAGGACCAAGTGGTTTACCGCTCCCGCGATTTGCTTCAATTAAGCCCACGCGTGTTAACGTGCGTATCGGACCAGGAAGCAATTATTCTATCATTTTTACTTACAAAAAGCAGGGTTTGCCTATTGAAATTATCCAGGAATACGATCAATGGCGTAAAATTCGTGATTCTGAAGGTGATGAGGGGTGGGTATATCAATCTCTTTTATCAGGAAAACGAACCGCTATAACTGTTCCATGGCAAAAAGATAAAACAAAAAGGCTGATGTTGCGCAAAAGCCCCACTGACAACGCAGAAGTTGTGGCAGAAGTAGAACCTAATGTTACCGGTTATATCCGCCAATGCGACGGATACTGGTGCGAACTAAATCTTAGTAATACTCGAGGATGGCTTCCTCAGTCCCAATTATGGGGAATCTATCCTGATGAAAAAATAAAAAGTTGATGAAACTTCTAATCAATCAAATTCAATCTTTATTCCTTATTGAAATTTTCCTGTTCTACCATCAAATCAGTTCTTTGGTTTTAACCGAACTATCAAATCAACATGTGAAATTTCCATGCCCTCTGGCGGTTGAGGCAAATTGCCAATGATGGGAGCTTCTCCTGAATTACAAGGAATATCAAGAATACGATTTTCACCTTCTATATAAAAATGACAGTGATCAGACGTATTGGTATCAAACCAAGTTTTCGAACCTTCTACAGCAATAATCCGTAATAATCCCGCTTCAGTAAATTGATGAAGTGTATTGTAAACCGTTGCCAAAGACACAGGTACACCCAATTTACTTGCCTCTTCATAAAGCTCTTCAGCAGCAATATGACGATTTCCTTGAGAAAAAATCATATTGGCAAGTTCTAACCGCTGGCGTGTTGGCCGCAAACCATTTTGACGCAAACATTTTTCTAACATAGAGGCAGAATAATAACCCACAACCTTCTCACAATCTTTCGCGGTTTGTTGTTCTTCATTTAAACCTAAATCGTCTGCGCTCACTGACATGTTAAAAACCACAATATGTTTCTGTTCAAATAAGATTAAAATATAAAAAATGAAAATGGTACAATATAATTCCTATGTTCCATTTCTAAATACCATTGATTGGTGTAGGATACATAAAAAAGGGATTTTGTCATTAAAAATGATATAAAATCATTTCCCTCTCCTTAAAATTTGCTCTAAAAGTAAGTTAAGGAAAAGCGCAGAAGTCAAAATATACACAAAATAAATGGAGTAACAATGGCTGAACAAAAGTCTCGCTACACTTATGAAGAACTTCTAAGCTGCGCTCGCGGCGAAATGTTTGGTAAGGGTAATGCGCAATTACCAGCACCGCCAATGTTAATGATTCATCGAATCAATCAAATCAATGAAACTGGTGGTGAATATAATAAAGGAATGGTTCGTGCTGAATTTGACATTACTCCGGAACTATGGTTTTTTGACTGTCACTTTATAGGTGATCCAGTCATGCCAGGATGTCTCGGTTTAGATGGTATGTGGCAATTAACAGGTTTTTTTCTCGGTTGGTTAGGTGAACTTGGAAAAGGAAGAGCTATATCAACAGGTGAGGTGAAACTATCAGGTATGGTGACCCCGCAAACTCAACTGCTTGAATATGGAATAGATTTTAAACGTATCCGACGTGGAAATTTGGTTTTAGGAATAGCTGATGGATGGGTAAAAGCAGATGGAGAAACCATCTATAAAGCTAGTGATTTACGCGTTGCTTTATTTAAAGAAGATTGAAATTATTTCCATTAGAAGGGACATTTTGTTATTCTTTATGAAACAAGGAGGTATGAATGCGTCGAGTTGTTGTAACTGGAATGGGAATTGTCTCCGCGATTGGAAATAGCCCTCAAGTCGTTTTAACTAGTTTGCGTGAAGCAAAGTCTGGAATTTCTTACGCACCCCAGTATGCCGAATTAGGATTCCGTAGCAGAGTTTATGGAAAACCTGATATTAATGTAGAAGAATTGGTTGATCGGCGTGCTCTGCGTTTTCACGGACGCGGAACAGCTTGGAATCATATCGCCATGAATCAAGCGATCGCTGATGCGGGTCTAGAACCTCATGAAGTATCAAATGAACATACGGGCATCATTATGGGCTCTGGAGGTCCTTCGACTCAATCAATCGTTGAAGCCGCTGACGTCACGCGTCAGAAAGGTCCAAAGCGCATTGGTCCTTTTGTTGTTCCTAAAGCAATGAGTTCTACAGCATCCGCAACGCTTGCGACTTTTTTCAAAATTAAAGGCGTGAACTATTCAATATCTTCGGCCTGTGCTACCTCTAACCATTGTATTGGCAATGCTTACGAATTGATACAATATGGCAAGCAAAATCGCATCTTTGCTGGCGGTTGTGAAGATCTGGATTGGACATTATCTGTTTTATTCGATGCTATGGGTGCTATGTCCAGTAAATATAATGATGTACCAGAAAAATCTTCACGTGCTTATGACGCCAATCGTGATGGATTTGTTATTGCTGGTGGAGCTGGCGTTTTGGTTCTTGAAGAGCTAGAGGTTGCTAAAGCACGTGGTGCAAAAATCTATGGAGAAATTGTTGGTTATGGTGCCACATCTGATGGACACGATATGGTTTCTCCATCGGGTGAAGGAGCAGAGCGATGCATGCGCATGGCACTTGCAACGGTAAATAATAAAATTGATTATATCAATCCCCATGCAACAGCAACGCCTGTTGGTGATCCTCCTGAAATAGAAGCGATCCGCCGTGTTTTTGGACAAGGTGATCTATGTCCACCAATTTCCGCCACAAAATCTCTGACTGGTCATTCCTTGGGGGCAGCAGGTGTTCAAGAAGCAATCTATACATTGTTAATGATGAATCATAATTTTATTTGCGAGAGCGCACATATTGAAGAACTGGATCCTGCTTTTGCAGATATGCCAATTGTTCGTAAACGTCGTGATCATCAACAACTTAATACTGTATTATCAAATACATTTGGTTTTGGTGGTACCAATGCAACGCTCGTTTTCCAACGCTATGCATAAGCAGGATTTTTTAGCTGGTTGAAACAAGCACGGTCTTACGGAGAGTAATATGAAAGGTTTGATGGAGGGCAAACGTGGTCTTATTATGGGGGTTGCAAATGATCACTCAATTGCATGGGGCATTGCATGTCAATTAGCAAAAGCAGGAGCTGAATTAGCATTTACCTATCAAGGAGATGCTTTTGGAAAACGAGTTCAACCATTAGCAGAAAAACTTGGCTGCAAATTGTTGCTTGAATGTGACGTTGAAAAAATTGAAAATGTCGATCGCCTCTTTGAACATCTTGAAAAAGAATGGAAAACTATTGATTTTGTTGTTCACGCAATTGGCTTTTCAGATAAAGCTCAATTAAAGGGACGTTACGTTGATGTTACAACACGCGAAAACTTTAAGCGTACAATGGTTATTTCGGCTTATTCCTTTACTGAGATTGCACAACGTGCTGGTAAGCTTATGCCCAATGGAGGTGCGCTTTTAACACTCACTTATGGAGCTTCACAGCAAGTTGTTCCTAATTACAATATCATGGGTGTGGCTAAAGCTGCTTTAGAAGCTATGGTACGTTATTTAGCCGCAGATTTTGGTCCACAAAATATCCGCGTTAATGCAATTTCAGCAGGACCTGTCAGAACTTTGGCTGGCAATGGTATTGCAGCTGCACGTGCAATCTTTTCATATCAACGCCGTAATGCACCATTGCGCCGCACTGTAAATATTAATGAAATAGGAAGATCTGCTCTTTACCTACTCTCTGATTTATCATCAGGTGTTACTGGTGAAATTCATTATGTTGACTCAGGTTATAACATTATGTCTATGCCAACACTCGAAGAATTAAAACAAAGTGAAGAAACTCGTGGAGAATAACTATTCACGGTACTTTAAAAAGTACAAAAATGATTATGTGCTGATCATTTTAAAAGCGTGTTGCCATTTTCTCTAGGGTATATAATACTTACAATTGAAAAAGATAACTTATTTTCGAAGATGCAACCCAAGCAATGAGAAAATTTTTCACGTTTAAATTATGCCGCAGAAAAAACTAGCTTGTATAACCATAATTCACTAAAATTTCACCGTTTTACCTATAGTTAGCGTAACATATCTCAAAGTTTCGTTAATTATAACCGTATTTCTTTATGTGTTTGAATAATCTAAAAGCGTACTGCATTATGCGTTTCGTCTTTAAGTGACCGGCTCAATAATGTATTAGCTGCTTCAAAAACACTTTTATTACAAAATAGAACTTGATAAATTTGCTCTGTAATTGGCATTTCTATCCCTATACGTTGTGCTAATGTACGCACTTCTTTAGTATTTAAATAACCTTCAACAACTTGGCCAACTTTTTTCTCCGCTTCTTTTATACTTGCTCCTTTGCCAAGCAACATTCCAAAACGCCGATTGCGAGACTGGTTATCAGTACATGTTAAAACTAGATCACCTAAGCCTGTCATGCCCATAAATGTGGAAAGCTCAGCGCCCATAGCAACACCTAAACGACTGATTTCAGCTAACCCTCGTGTGATGAGAGCTATTCGAGCATTCGCTCCAAATCCCATGCCATCTGATATTCCTGCACCAATAGCAATGACATTTTTGACTGCTCCACCCAATTGAACACCGATCATATCTGAATTTTTATAAATTCTAAAACTTTTGCTACAATGAAAAAGTTGCTGTAGTTCTTCACTAAATTCATCATCAGAAGCTGCTACCGTAATTGCAGTAGGCAAGCCAATAGCAAGTTCTCTAGCAAAAGTTGGTCCAGAAAAAATAGCTAAAGGGATTTTATCACCTAAAATCTCACGGGCAGCTTCTTGTAAAAGGCGTCCTGTACCATGCTCCAAACCTTTCGTTACCCAAATAATACGTGAATGTTGATCCAAATAAGGCCTAATATTGTGTAATACCTGATGAAATACATGACTTGGAACAGCAATTAATATATTGTGACTTGCTGTTATTGCAGTTTCAAGTGAAGCTTCAAGCAATAGATTTTCAGGAAATAGAATATCAGGCAAAAATGCCTGATTGCAGCGGTCTTTCTGTAATTCTTTGATGTGTTGAGGATTATATCCCCAAAGTAAAACACGACGGCCATTGCGAGTAAGAGCAATAGCCAAGGCAGTGCCAAAAGAACCAGCACCAATAATTGTCGTTGAAATAGCTTTCATTAAATTTTCTAATTATTTTATAAATTTTAGTTTATAATTCTAATTACAGGTTTTTGCCGTAAATACTTTTAATACAAGTTCACTAACTTTGAAAATACTATTCTTTCATAATCTTATTCTAACATAATATAAAACCTTTTCAAAACTCTCATGCTTTTTGAACTGAATTGTGCAGTCATTTTCATATATTCTATAAATGGATGCTGATCTCAAATCAAAATTAAAGCTTCACTAAACTGTCCATAAACTCTGCCATAAAAACACATTCAAAATCGTGGTGATAACTCCATAGCTCCTATATCTATCACTCACCTTACATTCTACAAAATTTTTTGTAACTCATACGTTAAAAAGAGCCAATGCTAAATGCATTGGCTCTATGAATTGTTTTCATCCTTAGCAACTAGTTTTACAGAAGCCAACCCATTTAGACTTATTCCGTAGGAATTTCTACGCCTGGTGCCTGCTCTACAGGAGTTTGCATATTTGGTGATTGCCCCACAGGCATTTCTACGCCTGGTGCCTGCTCTACAGGAATTTGCATATTTGGTGATTGCCCTACGGGCATTTCTACGCCTGGTGCCTGCCCTACAGGAGTTTGTGTATTTGGCGCTTGCCCCACAGGCATTTCTGCGCCTGGTGCCTGCCCTACAGGAGTTTGTGTATTTGGCGCTTGCCCCACAGGCATTTCTGCGCCTGGTGCCTGCCCTACAGGAGTTTGCATATTTGGCGCTTGCCCTACGGGCATTTCTACGCCTGGTGCCTGCCCTACAGGAGTTTGCATATTTGGCGCTTGCCCTACGGGCATTTCTACGCCTGGTGCCTGCCCTACAGGAGTTTGCATATTTGGTGATTGCCCTACAGGAGTTTGTGTATTTGGTGATTGCTCCTTAAGCACCCCATTACTTAATAAATCTCCTAAAATCTCTTGTGTGTCTGATAATTTCTCCGTCGATACAGAACTGCCTCTTTCTGATATCTCCGACTCAATAATACGTCCTGAACCACCCATCATATTATAATTCAGATGGGAAATAGCCCACCAAGTACCTCCAATAATAACAAAAACGCAAATGACCGCAAACCATAAAGCACTTAAATTCCATTTAGCATCTGGACCAGAATTTAAATGCAAAAAGAAAACAATTTGCACGATAATTTGAATAATCGCCATCCCAATAAGGTATGCAACCTTCGTGCTAATTGCCCAACTTTCCATCATTCCATACATCACAGGAATAAAAGAGCCTAAAGTGAAAAATACGGCCAAAATAAAACCAATTAAATAGGAACCAGTGCTGGGACCATGTGCTTCGTTATGCATGCTCATTACAGTGCTCCTAACAAATAAACCATAGTGAAAACACCAACCCAAACAATATCAAGTAAATGCCAAAAAATTGAAAGGCATGCTAAACGTGTCTTATTATCCTGATCCAAACCATGACGACGAAGATGAAAAAACATAACCACCATCCAAAGAAGACCAGCACTCACATGAAGACCATGGGTGCCTACCAAAGCGAAAAACGCTGACCAATAGGCAGATAATACCTCTCGCCCAAAAAGCTGTAAGCCCGTCGCAGGATCAATACCAGCATAAGCACCAGGATCGTAGTAGAACACCTCACCCAAAAGTTCATGAAATTCATAAGTTTCCATTCCAATAAAGCAACATCCAAGCATAAAGGTAATAGCCATCCATAAACGTACAGCACTGAGACTGCCTTTATGCACTTGTACCATTGCAAACCCATAAGTGATTGATGACAATAACAAAATAGTAGTTTCAACCAAAACAAACTTTAAATTAATAAATTCATTGCCCGCTTTTCCACCACCATAAGAAGCAGAAAAAACAGCAAAACTTGAAAAAAGCGTTGAGAATAGAATCAAATCCGAAAGAATATAGACCCAAAAACCAAATGTCATTATTGAGCTGCTATCGTGATGATGTTCATCGATGTGAACATCATTCATTGTCATCGTACTCATACTGTTGCTCCTTGTTTTTTAAGAACAGCTGTAAAAACATCCTCAGTTTTTTGCACTTCTTCAGCTGAAATATAGTAACCATGATGATCACCCGTTAATGAATGACACACAATCGTTGCAATAAAACCAATCAACCCAATCGCAACAAGCCACCAAATATGCCACACAAGCGCAAAACCAACAACTAATGAAAAGAACCCTGCAATAATCCCTGCTGATGTATTGGAAGGCATATGGATTTTTGAAAATCCACTTGTTGGACGCTGATAACCATTTTTCTTCATGTTCCAGTAAGCATCATCAGCCTGTACTTCTGGAATTATTGCAAAATTGTAAGCAGGAGGAGGTGAAGAAATAGACCACTCAAGCGTACGTGCATCACCCCAAGAATCATTTAACGTTACCGGCAAACGTCCTTTATGCTTGATACCATACCAAATCGCCAACACAACTTGCAGCACAAAACAAAGGATACCAAGCAAAATAATAAAAGCACCTAACGCAGCAATTATAAACATCGGCTGCCAACTAGGTTCCATATAATGCTGGAGACGACGTGTCGCACCCATTAAACCAAGTGCATAGACTGGAAAAAAAGCAAGGTAAAAACCAATGAACCAACACCAGAAAGATGCAATACCCAATGCACGATTCGGTTTATAGCCAAAAACTTTTGGAAACCAAAAAGCAAGCCCAGCTAAATATGCAAAAACGACACCTCCAATAATTGTATGGTGAAAATGTGCTACTAAAAAGAGCGAATTATGAAACTGCCAATCAGCAGGCACGATAGACATCAAAACGCCCGTTAATCCACCACCAACGAACGTAAAGATCATTCCCATACACCAAAGCATCGGAGGCTCAAAACGAATTCGGCCTTTATACATAGTCAACAACCAATTAAAAACTTTAACACCTGTTGGAACTGATATGACCATCGTTGCAATACCAAAGAAAGTATTCACAGCCTCACCGCCACCCATTGTGAAAAAATGGTGTCCCCAAACAACAAGCGAAAGAATCAAGATAACCAACATTGCCCATACCATTGAAGTATAACCAAAGAGGCGTTTTGAAGAGAAGGTCGACACAACTTCAGAAACAATCCCAAAAGCAGGAACAACCAAAACATAAACTTCAGGATGACCAAAAATCCAAACATAGTTAATCCACACCATCGGATTTCCGCCACCAACATTGGTAAAGAAATTCATGCTCAAATAACGATCACATGCCAAGAGCGCAAATGCTACAGCCAAAACAGGATAAATAACTAAAATAAGAACATTGCTAACAAAAGCGCTCCAACAAAAAACAGGCATTCTCATCATTGTCATCCCGGGAGCACGCATTTTAATAATGGTCGCGACAAAATTGATTGCACCCATCGTTGTCGCGATACCAGAAAGTTGAAGCGACCATAAATAATAATCTACTCCCGTGTCTGGACTGCCTTGTAACTCAGAGAAAGGTGGATACATCAACCAACCACCACGACCAAAATTCCCAACACCTAGAGATATGTTAATCAATACCGCTCCTGCAGCTGTAATCCAAAATCCCAAATTATTGGCAAAAGGAAAGGCAACATCACGAGCGCCAATCTGAAGTGGTATGAGATAATTGAAAAGACCAAACAAAATCGGCGTAGCCATGAAGAAAATCATAATAGTACCATGGGCCGAAAAAATCTGATCAAAATGATCAGGAGGCAAATACCCCGCCGTTTCACCCCCAAGCGCCATAGCCTGATGTGTCCGCATCATAATTGCATCAGCAAAACCACGAACAAGCATGATAACACCAAGAACGATATACATAATACCGATGCGTTTATGATCAACTGTTGTAATCCAATTGCGCCATAAAACTCCCCACCACCCAAGCACTGTTAAAGCAATAACAGCAGCTAAACCACCAAAAATAATCGCAATACATGTGTATAAAACAATCGGCTCATGTGCAAGTGCATGAAAAGCACCAGCTGTAGGATCTGTAAGTCTTCCAAACATTTCTCAACCCATATCAAATGAATTTCATTTAAAAGAAACCTTATTTTAAAAGGGTTTCTTTCTCGATTGATGCTCTAAATAACACCAGGATCAAAAACAGAACAAAGCGCACCCCAAAGCGTCTGAGCCGCAGCACGCTTCATTAAATCTTCATTACACACCGTATTTTCATCGACACATCGATTAACAATCCGATAGTAAAGCCGCTCCTCAACAGGTGCAAAATAACGCACTTCAGCATCTTTTTCTTTCGCAGCAACATCACCCATACGAGGCGCAATGGAAAGCTGACGATAAGATGTACGATCAAGAACTTTCCCATGAGACCGCGCTTTAGCAATCCAATTATCAAAGTCTTGCGAAGATACAGAATGCCATTTAAATCGCATATTTGCAAAACCATCACCGCTGTAATTTGCAGAAGTTCCTTTGAATATTCCTTGCTTATCTGCTACCAGATGCAATTTAGAATTCATCTGTGGCATAGTGTAAAGAACTGTACCTAGTTTTGGTACCCAAAAGGCATTTACAGAATTTTCTGATGTTAACTGCAAAAAAACCTGACGACCTTTAGGCGCGTAAATTTCATTGATCGATGCAATATTGTATTCAGGATAAATAAAAAGCCATTTCCAATCAAGCGCAACAACATCTACTTGTAATGGCTTCTCTTCACCAACGATTTCCACCGGAAGAGGATTCTCTGGTTCAAGCTTATAGGTATAATAAGCTGTTAATGAACCTAGAACCATTACAATTACAACTGGAATACCCCACATAAATGTCTCAATTTTATTAGAATGCCCCCAATCAGGTAAATACTCTCCTGCACTGTTCGACGCACGATACTTAATGGCCAAAAAAACCACACTGACCATAACTGGAATCACAACGCAAAGCATAACAGCGACACAAATAACAATCAAAAAAAGCTGTTGCCGCGCAACATACCCCGCTGGGTGAATAACGTCAAACTTACAACCAGATAAAAGCAACGCCACCCCTAGAATCACGAGCATCTTTATTTGTTTAACAAAGTTTCTCATTTCACCTGCCCCATCATACACATCGTAAATTGTTGCCAAGAAACCGATGACACCTTACGGACATGCTTACCTATTTAAAAATAATTATCAAGTAAATTCAAACAACCTCATTGAGATTATACAACCTTTGCCACTTTTATAGCAGACTTAAGCCTCTTAGCGATATATTCAAGAGCAAACAAATATCCTTCACTACCACACCCAACAATAACTGCATTCGCAGCTGAAGAAACATAGGACTGATGACGAAAGCCCTCACGCTGATAAATATTGGATAAGTGAACTTCTACTACGGGACCTGTAAACATTTTTAATGCATCAAGAATTGCAACAGATGTATGGCTGTAAGCAGCTGGATTAATAATCAATCCAGCACTCACCCCAATCGCTGCCTGTATCCATTCTAGCAATTGACCCTCACAGTTACTTTGATGAAAGTGTATTATCATATTAGCTCTTGTTGCCCATTCCATGCACAATTTTTCAATATCTTCTAGAGTTTCGGTTCCGTAAATTTCTGGCTCACGTTGACCTAGAAAATTTAGATTAGGACCATTTAAAACCGTTATAATTGTAGACATAGTAAGCCTCTTCGCCTCAACCATCACCTTATAAAAAATTTTAGCATGTTTTTGCTGCTTTTTATTGTAATAAAGCTCCATCTTTAATCTCGAAAAACTCTGCTCGTCCTTTTAAAGAATCAAATAAAATGCGATCTGTTCCTGTCATAAATGTTTGCCCACCTAAATCATCAATAATATCAAATAAAGCAGCACGACGATAAGAATCAAGATGAGCAGCCATTTCATCAAGAAGAAGAATAGGAGCCCTATCCGACATCACACCTGTTAAACGTGCATGACACAAAACCAAACCTGTCAGAAGGGCTTTTTGTTCACCTGTTGAACAAGATGTTGCGGCTATATTTTTATCAGCATAAAAAACCTGTAAATCTGTGCGATGTGGTCCTTCTAATGTCCGCCCAGCGGCACGATCTATTGCGCGGTTATGCTGTAATTGATCACAAAATTTTTCTTCGACCTCAACCGCTGATATCTTACTGAGAGCCGTTTCTAAAAAACCATCAATTTGCAAAAAAGCCCGTGGAAAAGGTATCTGAGATGGTGTTTGTGCAAACATGTCATTTAAAAGCCGAATAATGTCGACACGCGCCGCAGCAATAGCCGTCGCCAATGCTGCCATCTGCTTTTCTAAAGCATCAAACCAAGCACAATCTTCACTTCCATCCAAAAACAAACGATTACGTGCGCGCATAGCTCTATCATAATCTGCTATGCGGCGACCATGCAAAGGATCAATAGCCAAAACCATACGATCTAAAAAGCGGCGGCGTTCAAGTGAAGAACCTGTAAAAATCCCATCCATGGAAGGAGTTAGGATAATAATATGACAATAATCTGTTAGACAATCTCCTGTTTCATTCACACCATTAATATGTACTTTTCGACTGTTATCACCAATTTCCAAAGCTGTACCAATATTTACTTCACCATAAAGCGCACATTGAAGACGCGCAAATACAACAAATCCTCCACCTCCACCATCTGCAAAACTAACATCAGAATAAGCTGCACGCCGTAAGCCACGACCAGGAGAAAGAAAAGATAGTGCCTCTAAAAGGTTAGTCTTACCAGCACCGTTATGGCCAATAAAAACTACATGCTGACCTGAAAAATGAATATTAAAGGAAGGATAATTGCGATAACGCATAAGCTTTAGTTGTCTAACTGCTACTTTGTGCACACGATCAGCCATGCATTCAAAACTATCGTCCCTAAACACGAATAGGCATCAGCACATAAAGTGCATCCGCATTATCATTATCACGAATCAAAGCTGGCGCCCCAGACTCAGCTAACATGAAAACCATCTCATCGCTTGAAAGCTGCCCAGCAATATCCAATAGATAACGTGAATTAAATCCTATCTCAAGCGGATCAGACGTGTAAGTTGCTGCTAATTGATCTTCCGCACTCCCAGAATCAGGATTTTTAACGACAAGTCTCAATTGCCCACGATCAATCGTTAACTTCACCGCACGCCCACGATCATTCGAAATTGTTGAAACACGATCAACCGCAGAAGAAAAATCCTGCCTGTTGACAATTAGCTTTTTATCATTTTCAGTAGGAATAACGCGTTGGTAGTCTGGAAATGTTCCATCAATTAACTTTGATGTAAAAACTACAGAACCTAAAGAAAAACGAATCTTTGTTTCTGAAAGCTCTACACGTATATCGCCATCAATTTCTTCGGAAAGAAGCTTTTGCAATTCTCCTACGGTTTTACGGGGGATAATGACGCCTGGCATTCCATCAATGCCTGAAGGAGCCTCTATGTCAACTTGTGCCAAGCGATGACCATCGGTAGCAACCAAACGCAACTTCAGAATATCATCATTAATAACGTGAAAATAAACACCATTAAGATAATAACGGGTTTCTTCAGTTGAAATAGCAAACTGCGTACAATCAAGCGAACGCTTAAACCCCGATGCCGATAGAGAAAAACGATAACCAAACTGCCCCGGAAGAGATTCTGGAAAATCTGTCTTCGGAAGACACTGAAGCTGAAAGTTCGCACAACCAGAAACAACAGACATCATACTTGCTTGATTCTCATCAACTGATAATATAATCTCGTTGCCATCAGGAAATTTCCGAATTATGTCATACAATAAATGTGCTGGAACAGTTATTGCCCCGGTTTGTTCAACTCTGGCAATAAAAGATTCTGTAACTTCTAAATCAAGATCTGTTGCCTTTAGTTGCACAATCCCATTCTCGGCGTCAATCAACACATTTGACAAAATAGGAACAGTATTACGGCGCTCCACCACGCGGTGAACGCGACCAAGAGATTTGAGAAATTGACTGCGATCAACTGTAATACGCATAAAATCTCCATTATAATTTATCAAAACTATAGAAATTCTCTAGAAAATAACCCATCCCCCTAAGAATCACTCACCAGATCCTATTCAACCTCTCTTAAAATGGCAAGTAACTCCTCTATAAGAAAAAATAGCCCCCCTCGTGAAATTCTCTGCGAGAGTTTTCCCAAAAGAGGCAAAACTATAAACACTATGCAGCTTGCTCCCCAATCAGCCGCTTAAGCAATTCAAGCTCTTTGGCTAAAGTCTGATCACCACAAACCAAATCTTCAATTTTACGTACAGCATGTAAAACTGTTGTATGATCACGCCCTCCAAATCGGCGTCCAATTTCTGGCAACGAGCGAGGAGTCAACATTTTTGCCAAATACATCGCAACTTGCCGTGGCTTCACAACCGTACGAGTCCGACGATTAGACAATAAATCCTGCTTGGAAACATGATAATGACGCGCAACCGTGCGCTGAATTTCTTCAATCCGAATACGTTTAGGTTCACCAGAACGTGTCAAATGACCCAATAACTCATCAATCCGTTCTAACGACAAATCAGACTCGAAAGATTGACGAAATAATAACTGATTAAACGCTCCTTCAATATCACGTCCCGAACCTAAAACTATTTTCGCAATATACTCCAAAACATCATCGGAAATCGAAATCATATTGTCATCTTGTTGCGCCACCTTCAACCGTTGATGTAGCATTTTCAAACGCATTTCATAATCTGGTGCTTCAATTTCAAGAGCCACTCCTCCTTGAAGACGAGACCGAACACGAAGATCAAGCGACTCCAATTCCGCCGGTGGACGATCCGCGGCTACAACAACCTGTTTTGCACTATCAAGCAGCATATTAAGTAAATGACAAAATTCATGCTGTATCGATTTTCCCTGCAAAAATTGCATATCATCAATGATGAGAAGATCAATATCACGGAGCTGCTCTTTAAAAGAAAGAGCGTCATTATCACGAATAGCCGTCGCAAAACGCCACATAAAATATTCAGCGGTCAAATAAATAACCCGTGCAGGCGTAAAACGCTTCAGTGCTGCAGCTGCAATTGCTTGAAGCAGATGTGTTTTCCCTAAACCTACAGATGCGTGAATAAAAAGAGGATTAAATCTTAAAGCACTTTTATGTCCTTCTGCAATCGAACGTGCAGCAGCTAAAGCAACACGGTTAGAAGAACCCTCTACAAAACTTTCAAAAGTATAACGAGAATCAAGTGGTGAACCAAAAACACCCGTTTGAACATTCTTTACGGAATGCTCTGTGTAACTCTCAACAAGAGACGAAGGTGTTCGCTCCTCTAGAACAGCAGGAGCTGTCCCCGTCTTACAGACTACACCTCCTGAGACGCGCTTCATACCGCGAACGATGACTTCAACGCGAAGAATCATTGAATTTTCTTGTTTCCATAAATTTATCAAAAGAGAACCATAGTGATTATTAATCCATGAGCGCAAAAATGCTGTAGGAACAGAAAGTTTTACAAGATTACGACTATACTCAGCAAGCTTCACACGACCAAACCAACTCGTATAAGCCTCAATACCAACCTGCGCTTTTAACTGCGCCATCACACGCGCGAAAGCCGCCGCACCTTCCTCTTCTGAAATAACAGGGTGCTCCACAGAAGCATTTTCACTGATAGCCCCATTACTATCCGTCATCTTACTCTTTATTATTTTATCTGCCGACAGAACATTCACTAAAATCCCTTTACAAGAACCAGCTTTAGAGTTCAATTTATCCACCAT